>NZ_JARUXC010000020.1 GCF_030433855.1 Agreia sp. PsM10
TCAGGGAACGGCTCGCTCAGGGAACGGCTCGCTCAGGGAACGGCTCGCTCAGGGAACGGCTCGCTCAGGGAACGGCTGGCCTCGATACGCGCTGCTCGTTCCTCACGAGCGCTACTCGACCGGCGCAGCCCGCAGCGCTCCTCGACCGGCGCATGGGGCGTGGTGGGCCGGGGGCCCTTCGACAGGCTCAGGGAACGGACCACGTCACGACAAGCTCTAAGAACGAGGTGACGCGGCTACACCGCGGGCGCCGGCACGATCCTGATCTGGTTGTCCCACGGATCGGCGACCATGAGCGACCGTCCGTCATCGCGGGTCTGCAGTCCGTAGTGCCCGAGCCGCTCGCCGACCTGCCCGACCTCGTCAGGCGTCGGAACCACGATCTCCACGAGCCCCAGCCCGAGCGCGAGCGGTCGCCGGCCGGCCCCCTTCGACTCCCACACGTTCATCGCCATGTGGTGGTGGTAGCCGCCCGCCGAGACGAACAGCGCCGAGTCGCCGAAGGCCGTCGTCGTCTCGAAACCGAGCTTGTCGACGTAGAACTCCTTGGCCGAGGCGACATCGCCCACCGACAGGTGCACATGCCCCACGAGAGCGCCCCCGACGCGAGGATCCTCGACCAGCGCGGGGGTCACGTGCTGCTGCAGATAAGCGTTCGGGTCGAGATACACGGTGCCCATCTCGATCTGCCCATGCGCCCAGCTCCACTCGGTGCGCGCGCGGTCCCAGTAGAGCTCCACGCCGTTGCCCTCCGGGTCGGTGAAGTAGAAGGCCTTCGACACGAGGTGGTCGGCGCTTCCGGTGAACGTTCCGGGTGCGTGGCGGGCCACCGAATACAGGGCGGCAGCCAGCGCCGCCTCCGTCTCGAACAGGATGGCCGTGTGGTACAGCCCCGCCGACCGGGGCGCGGCATGCTTCAGCTCGGGCGCGTGCTGCAGGATGACGGCGGGAACGCCGCCCCGCCCGAGCACGGCCACGTCGCCCTCCTGGCTCTGCAGATCGAGCGTGACCGCGTCACGGTAGTACGCGATCATCCCGTCGAGGTCGCCGACGCGAAGGGTGACGGCTCCCATTCCGGTCTGGGCCGACAAGAGATCGCTGCGTGTGCTCATGCCCTCTACAACTACACCATCGGGCACGATATTCCTTGTAGCTACAAGTAATGTGCCACGCAGAGACTATCGAGAGCGCAGCAGATGACCGGATGCGATCAGGCCGCCCGCAGGAACCGTCACGACGAGCAGCACCCCGGCGGCGGCGAGCAGGATGACCAGCAGCAGGACGAGGGGCCCGGGATCCGAGGTGCTCCCGGCCTGCTGCTGCACGACGACGACCTGGGAGGAACCGGCCGCCTGCGCCATCGAGGCGGGAACGGCCTCGGCCACGGGCGGCAGCGACGGCGCACGCAGGGCGCGCGGAGCCGTCAGCGCCGTCTGGGCGACCGACGCGGCCGTCGACTCGGGCTGGATCGCCGATGCGGGAGGCGAGCACTCGGGGCTGTCGAAGCACACGGTCATCGGCAGCGCGGTCTTGTTCGCGTCGACGCTTCCGCCCGAGCTGTACCAGTAGGCGGCCTGGCCGGTGAGGGCCTGGAAGTCGACGAAGTCCTGGGGGAACGATCCCCATCCGGCCTCGTCGGTCTTCTGCGCCACACCGCCGGCGGGAATGCTCACCCGCACCCCGTCGTATGCCGGCGTCACCACGAAACCGGCGGCTTTCACATCCACCGAGGGCAGCGTCGCCAGCGTCACCACCGTGTCGTCGAGCGGAACCCACTTCGACATGTCGTCCATGTCCGTGCCGTAACCGCCGAGGGTGGCCGTGAGCGTGCCGACGCCGTTCGCCACGACCAGTCGCGGGTCGCTCACATAGAAGAAGGTCATGCCGCTGTAGTACGCCACGGTGAAGTCGCCATCCCACTGGATATCGGCGTTGTCGGAGCCGGGATCGACCCGCCCCACGCCCTGGCTCAGCACGACCTGATGGTTGCTGAACGTCTTCGTGGTGGGGGAGCCCAGGGGAGCCCCGGAGGGCGAGGTCTTGAGCCCGGCCCAGGTCGCGGGAGCGAACGACCCGTCGGCCTGCTGCTTCTCTATGGCGACGTTGCCCTCCGACTGCTTCCACGACGACTCGGGGAGCGTCGTGCCGTGCCCGCCGGTGTCGGCGACCTTGCCGGCCGAGAAGAAGTTGACGGTTCCGGGCGCGAAGGCGGAGTTGTTGCTCTCGTTGTTGACGCCCCAGCGGAAGGTGGCGTAGCTGACGTCGTGCAGGCCCTGCTGGTCGGGCGTGATCGAGAAGAACACCGCGGCGGGCTTCGACGCACCGTCGTCGCCGACGAACAGAAGGGAGTAATCGCCCGGCCCGAGTGCCGGAAGCGTCACCTCGGACGATGCGGTTCCACCGGCCGCGCTGAACGAGCCCAGGTAGACGGCGCCCGGGAAGAGCCAGACCTCCCCGGTGCGCGAGGGGCCGGCCCAGGGCAGCCCGAGATCGATCGTCTCGTTCGAGGCGACGGATGCCGGCAGGCCGGTCGCCGACGACGTTTCGTCGCTCGCATGGCCGGCTTTCACCGCGGCGCGGATGGCGGCGACTCCGTCGAAGGCCGGTGCCACCGACCCGAGTACGTAGGGATCGACCGTGAGTCGCGCCGCGTCGGAGACCGCGGAGCCGGCCGGGTTGGTCACCGTGGCCCGGAAGAGCGCTCCACTGTCGGAGAGGGAGACGGATGCGAGCGACAGCGTCGCGGCGCCGTCTCCGACCGGAGTCCAGGTCGCGCCCTCGTCGTCGCTGCGCTCCCACTGGTACGTGAGGGGAGCGCTGCCGCGGGCCTCGATCGCGAAGGAGGTGCCGAGGCGCGCGCTTGTTCGCGCATCCACCGGCTGGGTCTGCACTGTCGGGGCCGTGACCACGGGCACGACGGAGTCGAACGTCACCTCGATGGGCAGCGGCTTCTTGAAGCCGTCGGTGCTCAGGCCGCTCGAGTACCAGTACGACGACTGACCCGTGAGCAGCTGGTAGTCGACGTAGCTCTGCGGAAACGACCCCCAGGCCGAGCCGGAGCGCACCTGCGGCGATGCCGACTCGGGCAGCTCGACCGCCACGCCGTCATAGTCCGGAGTCGCAATCAGTCCGCTCTCGGTGACGTCGACGCCGGTGAGGGTCGCGATCGTCACCTCGCGGGTGGGCAGCTGTTCGAAGACGTCGGGGTCGTCCATGCTGGTGCCGTAGCCGCTGAGCGTTGCGGTGACGGCGCCGACACCCGCCGTGACCGAGAGGTGCGGATCGGATACGGAGAACTGGGTCATGCCGCTGTAGAACGCGACCGTGAAGGTGCCGCTCCAGGCGATGTCCGCGTCGTCCGATGCGGCGTCGAGGGTTCCGCCGCCGTTCGAGATCGCCACGCGGTGGTCGCTGAAACGGCCGCTCGTGGGGCTCGGGATCGGCTCGCCCGACGGCGTGGTCGTGAGCCCAGCCCACGCCGCCGTGGCGTAGGTGCCGTCGGCGCTCTTCTTCTGTATCGTGACGTCGCCGGAGTTCGCGGCCCACTCGGACTCGGAGATCGTGTCGGCGCCGCTCGTCTTGGGGGTCACGCCCGCAGACATGAGGTTGTAGGTTCCCGGAGCGAAGGCGCGGTTGTTCGCCTCGTTGCTGATGCCCCAGGCGAACACGGCGTCGTCGACCGTGAACGACGTGGATGCCGCGGCCGGCTCGCCGGGGATCGTGTCGGCAGCGCCGGTGTCGTCGGCGCTCGCGGGCAGTGCCCCGAACGCGAGCATCGTGCCGGCGGCGAGGCTCGCGATGGCGCCCCCCGCGACCGCACGCGCCGCGCGTCGCCGGTCATCCGCGCCCGCCGGGCGCATCCGCTGCCGGTCGTCGGGGCGCGCATCGCCCGAACGGGCGCGGATGCCCATCACTTCGCCTCCGGAGAGGCGCCGGCGCCAGCCGCCAGCAGTGCGCGCTGGCGCCTGCGTCCCGAGAGCACCGCCCACACCAGGAACGCGATCGACAGCACGACGAGCACTCCCACGCCGATGATGACACCGGTGATCAGCGGGATGAGCTGCGCGGTCGAGTCCGCGGCCGCCACCACAGCGGGCTGGGTCACGTAGCTCGTGGTGGTGGGTGCCGGGGTCGCCGCCTCGGCCGCTGCGGGCGCCTCGGCAACGGGGGCTTCCACCGCGGCCGCCGGATCCGATCCGTAGAGATCGGTGAACGTGATCGGCGTGAAGGTCTCGTTGTTCGCGTTCGGCACGCCGTGGGCGCCGATCGTGATGATGCCGCACTGCACCTGCGTGCAGTCCACCTCGGATGCCGCCCCCGAGCGGTCGAGCGAGGTGAACGTGGCCCCGGGGACCTGAAGTGTCGCCGAGAACGTGCCGTCGGCCGCCAGGATGCCTCCGTTCGCCGCGTATTCGGTCGAGCTTCCGGGGAACGACACGAACGAGGCGTAGCCCACGGGGTTCGACTCGTCGTCGGGAACGTAGCGGTAGTCGGTTCCCGTCGAGCCGCCCCGGCTGGGCTGCCAGCCGTCGCCATCCACCCAGCCGAACAACACGTAGACCCCGCCGAAGCCGTTGACGATCGACTGGAAGCCCGACCCGGTCAGCTGCAGCTCGGTGAGATATGTCGGATCGGCGACCCCCGTGAGGTCGGGTCGACCCACGACGCTGACAGACACGGATGCGCCCGCCGCCCGCGCGGGTTCGGCCGGCGCGAGCGAGGCCAGCGGCGCCGCGACGAGACCTGCCGCGATGACCGCGGTCGCGATCAGTCCGGTCGCTCGAATTCGGGAACGGAGGGTCATGAGGAGGCCTTTCGGGGGAGCGCGATGCGGGAGCGCGCGGTTGTGCGGGGAAGGGAGTCATCGTTCGCGCGGCCGACGGACATGGCCTCGCGCACGGGAAGGATGATGGTGGCCCCTGTCTCGGGGTGGGTGATGACCTCGACCGGCTGCGCGTAGACGTCGGAGATGCGCTCGACGGTGAGCACCTCGCGGGGCGAGCCCTGCGCCACGATGCGGCCCGAGCTGAGCAGCGCGATGCGGTCGGCGTATGCGGCGGCGAGGTTGAGGTCGTGCAGCACCACGATCACGGCATCGCCCGCGTGGGCGCGCTGCCGGGCGAGACGCAGCACGTCCTCCTGATGCCGCAGGTCGAGCGCGGCCGTCGGTTCGTCGAGCAGCAGGATGCCGGTGCGCTGCGCCAGCACGCGCGCGAACGCGCTGCGGGCCCTCTCGCCGCCTGACAGCGAGGGAACCTGGCGGTGCCGGAACCGCTCGATGTCGGTGAGTCGGATCGCCTCGTCGACGGCCTCCTCGTCGTCGTGGTCAAGGGGTGTGCGCTGCCACGGAGCACGGCCCATCTCGACGACCTGCTCGACCGTGAACGGGAAGAACACGCCGTTCTCCTGCAGCAGCACGGCGCGCTGCTGCGACAGCTCCTTCAGCTTCCAGTCCTCGAGGGGGCGGCCCGCGATCTCGATCGTTCCGCGCGTTCGCGCCTGGTCTCCTGTCAGGGCGGCGAGAAGTGTCGACTTGCCGGCTCCGTTGGGGCCGATGAGTGCCACGATCTCGCCCGAGGAGACCCGGATCGATGCGTCGGCGAGGATCTGCCTGCCGTCGATCTCGACCGACACGCCCCGGGCATCCACTGCGGCGCGCATCAGCCCCACCCGCCCGCGCTGCGGCGCGCGCGTCGCAGCAGCCAGAAGAAGAAGGGGCCGCCGACCAGCGAGGTGAGCATGCCGATCGGCAGGTCGGCCATGGGAACGGCGGTGCGGGCCACGAGATCGGCCGTGAGCAGCAGCAGTGCGCCGCCGAGCACGCTGGCCACGAGCAGGGGGCGGTGCGCCGGGCCGATGATCATGCGCATGAGGTGGGGGATCACGAGACCGACGAACGCGATGATGCCCGCGAACGAGACGGCGGCGGCCACCAGCAGCGCGGTCACGACGATGGCCACGATGCGCAGCCCCTCGACATTGACCCCGAGGTGCCGGGCGCTGCGCTCACCGAGCGAGAGCAGGTCGAGCCGGCGCGAGATGACGAACGCGACGACCACTCCGACGACGATGAGCGGCAGCACGATCCAGAACTGCTGCCAGCGCGATCCGTTGAGGCTGCCGAGCTGCCAGAACACGATCTGCTCGCGAGCCGCCTGATCGCCCAGAAACGTCATGAGGGCGAGGCCCGCTCCGGTGAACGCGTTGACCGCGATGCCCGTGAGCACGAGCGTCACGACCTCCGTCTTTCCCCCCGACCGGCTCATGAAGTAGACGACGAAGGTGGCCGCGAGGCCCGTGATGAAGGCGGCGACGGCGATGGTCCACTCGCCGAAGAACGCCCATCCGAACACGATCGTGGCGGATGCGCCGAGCGCGGCCCCCGAGGAGACGCCGATCACGCCGGGGTCGGCCAGCGGATTGCCGAACACGGCCTGCATCAGCAGCCCGGCGGCGGCCAGGGCTGCGCCGATCACGATGGACATGGCGACGCGGGGGAAGCGGATGGTCCAGAGCGCGCTCTCGCCGTTCGGATGCGCGGGGAGGGGCCCGAGGTCGAGCCCGATGGCGTGCATGATAGAGCCGAACACCTCGGCCGGCGACACGTAGAGCTGTCCCGTTCCCGCCGACACGAGCGCCATGGCCGTGAGGGCGATGGCGAGCCCCGCGATCAGCAGCAGCCGGCGTCGTGCGGTGACGGTGCGGGGCAGAGGATCGGCGGAGGACTCGGGGGCGTCTGTGCGCGACCGGTCGTCGACGGCGGTCACGCTACTCCGCCTCTGCCGGAGCGTAGATGGCGCGAGCGAGCGCGTCGAGAACCGCCGGGCTGCGCGGTCCGAAGCTCAGAACCTCGGTGTCGCTCATGTCGACGATGCGTCGGTGCTGGCCGGCGGGGGTCTCGGCCACGGCCGGGATGCGTTCGAGCAGGCCGTCGACGCCGTCGACGGACTCGAGGCCCTTGGTCATCATGAGGATGAGGTCGGGCGACGCGTCCACCATCGCTTCCGCCGTCATCGGTCTCATGCCCTGCCAGCCGATCTCGGCGGCCACATCGACGCCGCCGAGGCTGGTGATCAACGAATCGGTGCCCGAGCCCGTGCCGAAGATGTAGTAGATGCCCGCGTTGCCGCGCACATAGAGGAACATGATGCGCAGCTTGTCGGTCTCGTTTTTCGGGGCTATCGCTGCGATGTCGGCCACGGTCTGAGCCGTCTCGTCCTGCAGGCGGTCCGCGAGCATCCGGCCCTGTTCGGGCACGCCGAGCGCTGCGGCGACGGCCGTGACGATCTCGCCCGTGTTCTCGAGGCTTCGGGTGGGGGTCATCACCACGACGGGGATGCCGGACTCGCGCATCTGCAGCACCACGTCCCACGGCCCGATCGACGAGTCGGTGAGGATGACCGTGGGCTCGAGCGCGAGAATCGCCTCGCCGTTGAGCTCGTGGCCGTTCTGCGTGACGAGCGGCAGGTCCTTCGCCTCGTCGAAGCCGGTCGACGTGTCGCGCCCCACCACGTTGTCGCCGAGGCCGAGGCCGTAGACCGTGGCGGCGAGCGATCCGTACAGGTCGAGCGCGAGGATGCGCGAGGTGTCGGTGATCGTGACAGGAGTGCCCTGGTTGTCGGTGACGGTCACGGGCAGCTGCGAGACGACGTCGTCGGCGACCGGGTCGATGCCCGTGTCGGTCAGGCAGGCCGTGGATGCGCCGACCGTCTCGCGCGGTGTGTCATCGACGGCGAGTTCTGCCAGCGGGGTGGTCGATGCCGCGCAGGATGCCTCGCCCGATTCCGACCCGGATGCGCCGGCCGAGCATCCGGTCAGCGCGACGGCGAGCACGATCACCGACCCGAGAAGGAGTCGGGGGATGCGCCGGGAGCGTTCGGTGGAGGACATGGCAGAGCGTCATTTCGAGCGAGGGCGGAGAGAGGGGCCGGTAAGCAGTCTACGAAAGTTAATTAGGAATACCTAACCTAATTAAGGCTAAGCTAACTCCGCTCGAGAGCCACGCCTGATGGCGGGCCTCGTCGAACCTGCGCCTGTCCGCGCCGACCCGTCACGATCCCCGGAGTTGTCTTGAAAATCAGAACCTCTCGCCGCCCACTCGCGGCGATGGCCATGGCGGCTGCAGTCGCTGTCGGCCTCTCGACCTTCGCCGCGCTTCCCGCCGCGGCCGCCGACCTGACGGTGGATGACGCCGTCTTCACATGGGGCATCAGCAACGAGGCCAACAACCGCGCGTTCGCGCCCGGCACGTTCAACTTCATGAGCGCGGGCCAGGCGCCCAAGACGAGCGCCTCCGACACGATCTCCGAATCCGAGTGGTCGGCGACTTCGGGCGACGTCACGATTCAGAAGAAGCAGGCCGACGGTTCCTATGCCACCGCAACGTGGGCCGGGCTGAAGACCACCGCCTCCGGTGCAACGCTCGGTCAGCCGTCGGCCGGGACCTTCACCGGACACCGCGTCGCGATCTCGCAGGGCACGGGCACGCTTGAGCCGACCACCGACGACGCGGACATCTCGTGGAACGGATCGTTCACGGTCGCGTACTACAGCGGCATGGCCCAGTTCTACGTCTCAGACCCGCATCTCGTGGTCGATGGTGGCGTCGGAACCCTCACGGGTACCCTCAGCGGCTTCGGGACGAGCATGGACAACCCCGACCTCTTCGAGCAGCTGCCGACGCGCGAGGTCACTCTCGCGAGCCTGAGCAACGTCGATGTAACCGAGACGGGTGTTGTCGTGACCCCCGACTATGCAGGTGTCGAGGTCGCCATCGATCCGAATGCGGCGTCACCTCAGGTGCGAACCGGGGCGAACTGGGGCTCGTTCCCGCAGACCTTCGTTGACTACCAGCTGCTGACGGGCCAGTCCTCGTACTGGTACTCGTCGGGCGGCAGCACCGACGCCTTCAAGAAGCCCCTGCCGATCGAGGTCAGCTACACGGCCGAGGAGCCCCCGGTGCTGACGCCCTCCATCACGACCCAGCCCGCGGCATCCGGTATCGCCCTCGGTGAGACCGCGACCTTCACGGTCGCGGCGACCAGCCCGGCCGAGCTGAGCTACCAGTGGCAGAAGTCGACAGACGGTATCGGCTGGACCAGCATCGTCGGCGCCACGAACGCCACCTACAGCGTGGCCGGCACCTCGTCTGCCGTCGGCCAGTACCGCGTGATCGTCACCGCGAACGGTGAGTCCGTGACCTCCGAGGCTGCGGCGCTCGCCGTCACCGTGCCCACACCGACCGTCGTCGTGTCGAAGACGAGCAACCTCGATCCCGCCGGCGAGACGGTCACCGTCACCGGCTCGGGCTTCCTGCTCAACGGCGCCTCGACCCTCGGCACCCGGCCGCCCCTCAGTGGCAAGTTCACCGGCGTGTACGTGACCTTCGGCAAGTACGCCGACGTGTGGAAGCCGACCGAGAACGCCGCGACCGCGGCTCGAAGCAACTCCGACGTGAAGTGGGCCGTCTCGGCCGCCGACATCGCGACGATCGGCGGCGCATCCTCCGGTGCGATCGAGGTCAAGCCCGACGGCACCTTCGAGACCACACTCGTTCTCGCGAAGGACTACGCGGGCGCTCCGGCGACCGGGAACTACGGCGTCTACACCTACCCGGGCGGCGGCGCGAAGTATGCCGCGTTCGAGACCTACACGCCCATCACTTTCGCGACGCCCGTGGTGAGCATCCAGACCCAGCCGACCGCTGCATCCAGCGCCCAGGGCGCATCGGCGACCTTCACCGTCGCGGCCAGCGGAACCGGAATCCTGTCGTACCAGTGGCAGTCGTCGACCTCGGGTGCGGCGTTCGCCGACATCTCCGGCGCGACAGCGTCGTCGTATGAGGCGACGGGCACCACCGTCGGATCGGCCACGAGCTACCGCGTGGTCGTGACCGACGACAACGGATCGGTGACCTCGAACGCTGCAGCGCACACCATCACGGCCGCCACCCCCACGGTGACCGTGTCGAAGACGAGCGGCATCGACCCAGCAGGCGAGACCGTCACGGTGACCGGAACGGGCTTCTTCCCGAACGGCACCGCGACGAACGGCACGCGTCCCCCGCTCGCGAACGCGTTCACGGGATCGTACGTGACCTTCGGCAAGTACGCCGACGTGTGGAAGCCCACTGCGGGCGCCGCAGCTTCTGCGCGCAACAACAACGTCACCAAGTGGGCCGTGCCCGCATCGAGCATCGCCACGATCGGCGGCGCGAACGCGGGAGCGATCGAGTTGAAGGCCGACGGAACCTTCGAGACCACGATCACCGTGAAGAAGGACTACACCGGCGCTCCGGCCACGGGCAACTACGGCATCTACACCTACCCGGGTGGCGGCGCCACGTATGCGGCGTTCGAGACCTACACGCCGCTCTCCTTCGCCGCGGTGGTTCCTACCGCTCCGGCGGCGCCGACGGCGACCGCAGACGGCACCGGTGTGACCGTCGACTGGGCCGCGCCCGCCGACGGCGGATCGGCGATCACCGGCTACACGGTGGAGCTGACCTCGGGCTCGGGCGTCGTCACCTCGCAGACGGTCTCCGGCTCTACGCTGACCGCCTCGTTCGCGAACCTCGTTCGCGGTGAGAGCTACACGGCCACCGTCGTCGGCACCAACGCGGTCGGCTCGTCGACCGCATCCGCCGCATCCGCATCGGCCACGATCGCGGCGCTGGCCCCGGATGCCCCGGCAACGCCGACGGCGACCGCCGCCAGCACGACCTCTGTGTCGGTCGCCTGGGCGGCTCCAGCCGCCAACGGTTCGGCGATCACCGGCTACTCGGTCGTCGTCAGCACCGGAGGATCGGTCGTCTCCACGACCCCGATCGGTGCGGACACCACGACCGCGGTCATCACCGGACTGACCCGGGCCACGGATTACAGCGTCACGGTCACGGCCACGAACACCGTCGGCACGTCCGACGCCTCGGAGGCCGCGACGGTTCGCACGCCCGCCGAGGCTCCGGCCGAGGTCGGCACTCCCGTCGCCACGGTCGCCGGCGCCACCTCGGTGAACCTCGGCTGGACGGCCCCCGCAGACGGAGGCTCCGCAGTCACCGGCTACTCGGTGGTCGTTCTGCAGGGCGGTTCGGTCGTCAAGACCGTTCCGGCGACCGGCACCTCGGTGCTGGTCGACGGCCTGACCCCGGGCACGGAGTACACCTTCACCGTCGCCGCGACGAACGCTGAGGGAACCGGTTCGGCCTCCGCCGAATCGACCCCGGTCACGACGTTCGATGTCGCCGACGCCCCGAAGACCCCCACGGCGGTGCTTTCGGGCTCCACCGGCATCGACGTCTCGTGGGTTGCTCCCGACGAGACGGGGGGAACCCCGATCACCGGGTATACGGTCGCTCTCTCGAGCAACGGTTCTGCAGTCGGCAGCCAGACGGTCTCGGCCGACACGCTCACGGCCGCGTTCCCGGGACTCCTGCCCGGCCAGTCGTACACGGCACAGGTCACGGCGAACAACAGCGTCGGGGCGTCGGATGCATCGGCCGCATCGGCAGAGGTGACCATTCCGGCCGTCGCACCCTCGACGCCTGCCGCGCCGCAGGCATCCGTGTCGGGCACCGACGTGACCGTCACGTGGGTCGCACCCGCGACCGGCGGATCTGCGATCACCGGCTACACCGTCGCACTTTCGAGCAACGGCGAGGTGGTCGACACGATCGATGTGGCCGGAGACGCGCTCTCCACCACGTTCTCGGGGCTCGGCTACTCCGCGTCGTACTCGGCGACGGTCCTCGCGACGAATGCCGTCGGCTCGTCTGCGCTCTCCGAGCCGTCGGGCTCGGTCGTCACCGGCGGCCCCACCGCGGCGCCCGCCACGACGGTCTCGATCGATGAGCTCACCGACGACACGCGCAACGGCCTGTCCGTCGATCCGGGAACGGTGGGGCAGGACGGCACCGTGGTCGTCAGCGGACTGAAGGCCGGCGAGTGGTACTTCGTCACCGCCTTCTCCGAGCCTGTGCAGCTCGGCTGGTTCAGGGCCGACGCCGACGGAGAGATCACCGTGGCTCTGGCCGGCGTGGTTCCCGGCGATCACCACCTGGCGGTTCAGGATGTCGACGGCGGGCTGGTCGGGTGGGCTGCGGTCACCGTGACGGCGGCTCCGACGACGCCGGGCACCGACGGCGGTGCAATAGTGACGGACACCGCGGTGGCGGGCACGACGACCCCGAAGAACGGATCGTCGACTCTGCCGAACACCGGACTCGAGGTCGGCGGTTGGATCGCGCTCTCGGGAATGCTGCTGGCAGGAGGCCTCGTGCTGCTGCTCGCACGACGGAAGGCCGCCGCTCGCTCGTAGCCTCCGCATAGCGAACGCTCAGCCCGCGCACCCCCACAACTGGAGGTTGCGCGGGCTGAGCTTTTATCGTTTGTGAACAACAGATTTCGTTTCGGGGTGTTCGTTGACTGCGTCGATCGGGTCGCGTTTGCTGGGAGTCGCCCCTGAATCAATTCCTGGAGAATCACACCCCATGCAGCCATCCTCACCACGGCGGCGCCCCGTGCGCGCCGCCGCGCTTCTCGTGTCGTCCACCATCGCCCTCGTTGGGTTCGCGGCTCTTCCCGCCGCGGCCGCACCCGGAGACGTGTCGATCGACGTCTACACGATGAACGACTTCCACGGTCACCTCGAGCAGAACCTGCCGAGCGGAGAGGCCGGCGCGGCCAGCATCGCGACCGCCTTCGACACGTTCAAGACCGCGAACCCCAACAGCACCCTCGTGTCGGCCGGCGATAACATCAGCGGCTCGCCGTTCATCTCCCAGGCACAGAACGACGAGCCCACGATCAAAGCGCTGAACGACATCGGCCTGAGCGTCTCGGCCATCGGAAACCACGAGCTCGACCATGGCCGTGAGGACCTCGCAGTGCGAGTCGAGAATCTGGCCGATTTCGATCTCATCTCGGCGAACCTGTTCGACAAGGCCACGGGCGACCACGCCTTCGCCCCCTATGACATCCAGACCTTCGACGGCGTCAAGGTCGGCTTCATCGGTGCGGTCACCGAAGACCTGCCCTCTCTCGTGAGCCCGACGGGCATCGACACGCTCGCCGTGGGCGGAATCGTCGACAGCGTCAACGCTGTCGCGCAGGAGCTCACCGATGGCGTCGACGACGGCACGAACGCCGAGGCCGACGTGCTCGTCCTCCTCATCCACGAGGGCGCCGCGAGCCCGACCGCGAACATGACCGACGTCAGCACCGTCTTCGGCAAGATCGTCACCGGAACCGCGCCGTACGTCGACGCCATCGCATCCGGCCATACGCACAACCTGTATTCGCAGACCGTCACGGTCGGCGGCAAGTCGCTGCCCGTGCTGCAGACCGGAAGCTACGGGTCGAACCTGGGCCACTTCAACTTCCAGGTGAACCCCACAACGAAAGAGATCTCGTCGGCCACCGGCGAGACCATCCGGCTGGTGACGCCGGCTGTACCCGGCGGAGCTGCGGCCGCGGCGGTGTACCCGCAGGATCCGGAGGTCGCGGCGCTCGTGGCGGCGGCCAAGGTGAAGTCCAGCGAACTCGGACGCGTGTCCATCGGCACGATCGCCGCATCGTTCACGCGAGCGCTGCAGAGCGACGGCACGACGGAGAACCGCGGTGGCGAGTCCGACCTCGGGAACGAGGTCGCCGACGGCCAGCTGTGGGCGACGAGGGATCTCGGAACCCAGCTCGCGTTCATGAACCCGGGCGGACTCCGCACGAACATCGACTTCGCAGCCAACGCTTCCAACCCGGAGGACAGCGACGGCAACGTGACCTACGAGGAGGCCGCGACCGTGCAGCCTTTCGCGAACACGCTGATCACGCAGACCATCACGGGTGCACAGGTCAAGACGGTGCTCGAGCAGCAGTGGCAGACCGGCCAGACCCGTCCGTTCCTGAAGCTCGGCATCAACGCCGAGCTCACCTACACCTACGACCCTGCTGCGGCTGACGGCTCGCATGTGACGCAGATCTTCTACAACGGCGCACCCATCGCTGCGGAGGACACGTTCAAGATCGTCACGAACAGCTTCCTCGCCGCCGGCGGAGACGGGTTCCTCGAGCTCGCGAACGGCCAGGGCAAGGCCGACACCGGTCGCGTCGACCTCGACGCCTTCGTGAACTACATCGGCGCGAACGAGCCTCTGACGCCCGACTACTCGACGCGCTCCGTCGGCATCGCGAACCTGGCCGACCCGGCCGGCACGCCCGTCGACTTCGGCACCACGGAGCCCGGCACGTCGTACGAGTTCACTCTCAGCTCGCTGCTGCTGGGCGGCATCCCGACGCCCGCCACCGAGGTGCAGGTGTTCTTCGACGACGTGCAGATCGGGAGCGCCGACATCGATCCGGCGGTCGTCGACAAGTACGACGAGCAGGGCAAGGCAAACGTCGCGTTCACGCTGCCGGCGTCACTGCGAAACGGCGACCATACGATCTCGTTCCGCGTCGGAGGTGCAACTGTTCCAGCTCCGTTCCCTGTCGTCATCACGGGCGGTTTCGACGACCCGATCGTCGATCCCACTTCGCCGTCGACAGGCGCCGGCACCCCGGGCTCCGATACGCCTGCCTCGCCGGCGAAGCTGGCCGCCACGGGCCTGGATGCGACGGTTCCGCTTCTCGGGGCCGGCCTGCTTCTCGCCCTGGGCGCGCTGCTGGTCGTGCGCCGTCGCCGCGGAGCGCTGAACAGCTAGCGCGATCTGAGAACAACAGAGATCAGGCCCGGGGCGAATGCCTCGGGCCTGATCTCGTAGTGCCCTTCGACAGGCTCAGGGAACGGGTCCTTCGACGGGCTCAGGGAGCGGGGCGCTAGGAGCGCTGCGTGGCCTCGACCCAGGCGAGGTACTCGGGGCTCACGGTGCCGGTGACGTACTCGCCCGTGAAGCAGCTCATCTCGAGGTTCTTCACCTGGCTGCCCTCGAGGATGGCGCTCTCCATGTCGGAGATCTCCTGGTAGATGAGGTGGTCTGCGCCGAGCTCGCGGGCGATCTCGGGGAAGCTGCGGCCGTGGGCCACGAGCTCTTCACGCGACGGCATGTTGATGCCGTAGACGTGCGGGAAGCGCACCGGGGGAGCGGCCGAGGTGAAGGTGACCTTGTTGGCGCCGGCGGCGCGGGCCATCTCGACGATCTCCTTCGAGGTCGTGCCGCGCACGATCGAGTCGTCGACGATCAGGATGTTCTTGCCCTTGAACTCGGTCGACATGGCGTTGAGCTTCTGCCGCACGCTCTTCTTGCGCTCGGCCTGCCCGGGCATGATGAAGGTGCGGCCCACGTAGCGGTTCTTGTAGAAGCCCTCGCGGTACTCGACGCCGAGTTTCTGGGCGACCTGCATCGCGGCGGGCCTCGACGAGTCGGGAATGGGCATGACCACGTCGATGTCGCCCATCGGCGTGAGGTCGGCGATGGTCGTGGCCAGGCGGTTGCCGAGCCGGAGGCGGGCCTCGTAGACCGAGATGCCGTTCATCACGCTGTCGGGGCGGGCGAGGTAGACGTACTCGAACGAACAGGGCACGAGCACGGGGTTCTTCGCGCACTGGCGCGAGTACATCTCGCCGTTCTGCGTGATGAAGATCGCCTCGCCCGGAGCGACCTCGCGCACGACCTCGTAGCCGGAGGCCTCGAGCACGAGCGACTCGCTGGCCACGATCCACTCGTCGCGCTGCACGCCGACGAGAGCGTTCGCGTCGCTGCGCTTGCCCAGAACGAGCGGGCGGATGCCGAAGGGGTCGCGGAATGCGAGGAGCCCGTGTCCGGCGATGATCGAGATCACGGCATAGGAGCCCTCGATGCGCTCGTGCACGTTGGCGACCGCGTCGAAGACCTGGTCGGGTTCGAGGTCGAGGCCCGAGACCTGGCCCTGCAGCTCGGTGGCGAGAACGTTGAGCAGCAGCTCCGTGTCGCTCGAGGTGTTGAGGTGCCGGCGGTCGATGTGGAAGAGCTCCTGGTTGAGCTCGCGCGTGTTCGTGAGGTTGCCGTTGTGGATCAGCACGATGCCGTAGGGCGCGTTCACGTAGAACGGCTGGGCCTCCTGCTCATTGCCCGCGACGCCCTTCGTGGCGTAGCGCACGTGTCCGAGTCCCACGTTTCCGAGAAGGGAGCGCATGTCTCGTGTGCGGAACGCCTCACGGACCTGCCCCTTGGCCTTCGTGATGTGGAAGGTCGAGCCGTCGGCCGTGGCGATACCGGTCGAGTCCTGCCCGCGGTGCTGAAGCAGGAGAAGGCTGTCGTACACCTGTTGATTGACCGGACCGGACGAGACGATACCGACGATGCCGCACATACCGGGCGGACTCCAGACACTGTAGAGAAATAGGCCGTGCTCCAGTCTACGGGAGCGTCGGCGACACCTGTCCCTCGGCCAGTGGGGCGTCTGCGATCTCGACGGAGAGCAGTCGGTACTCGCGGCTGCGGCCCGGTCGGGTGGCCGAACAGGTCGACAGCAGCGGCTCCGACAGTGTTTCGGCGAGCATGACCTTGATCGTCGCGGCCGGGTATTCCAGCTCGATGCGCCAGACGCCGTCGGCGAACTGCGCCGAGGTCGGGCCGAGGATGTCGATGCGCTCGTCGTCGAGGGTGGCTCGCGCGTGGTGCTGGGCGGCCTGCACGGCGTTCGGCAGCGAGCTGCGGCCGCGGAAGAAGCGCTCGTCGACCCGGCCCTCGAGGTAGCGGGTGACCAGGCCGACCGCATCCGCCCCGTCTGCCCGGCCGTAGTAGAGGCCGTGCGGCAGAAGCACCAGGGTGCCCGCGAAGCGGTCGCCGCCGAGGTGCGAGCACTCCCACGTCTCCTGGGGAAAGGCCTCGGCGAGGGTCTTCACGACCTGCCGACCGCGCACGGCGCAGCACTGGTCGTGGCGCGCGTGGGCGCATACCGCGACGATCGGCTTGTGCGAGACGACGCCGGTCGACCCGTCGAGCGGAACGTCGAGCAGCTCTTCGGCCGTCTCGACCCATCCCCAGCGCACGCCCTCGGATCCGGGCCGGGAGTCGACGTAGGCCCAGCGGTAGCCGTCTTGCGGCGCCCGTCTGCCCGTCCTCCGTATCGCGAGCGGTCGCATGCCTGCGCCCTCGACCTTCTTCACGAGCGCCCGACCCACTTCGGCGGGCAGCGTCGATTCGAGAAAGGCGTGCTGGCCCCAGGCGCCCGAGATCTCCACGAGGAACCACTCGGTTCCGCGCGATCCCGTGCCCGGCAGCGGATCGCCGCGCTCGCGGGAACGATCGCTGCAGGGCCGCCAGTCGGGCAGCACGGCCCGAGCGCTGAGGTCGGTCACGCCTCGAGCACCAGAACACCCTCGCGCACCAGGCGGCGGCACACGACGATCGAATCCTCGTCGTCGAGCCCGGGCAGCGAGCCCACGGAGGTGGATTCGCCGAGCAGCAGGTGTTCGAGCGCGCCCAGGGTCGTGGCGGGCAGCGTGAGTGTTCGGGTGCCGGCGACGAGGCTCACGGTGTCGCCGCGAGACGTGACCGAGCCCGCAAGTCCGAGCCGCCAGCGGACAACGGATGCCGTGTCGAGTCGGGCCAGACCGGCCACGGTCGCGAGCGGCCTCACCGGCTCGGGGCGGGTGATGTTCGTGAGCCGGCGGGCGAGGGATGCCGCGGCCGCGGCGGGCGTGACCGGGTCGCTCTGGATGGCGGCCACGAGGTCGGCCAGCGTCTCGGCGAGCACGTCGGCCAACGCATCCGGGTCGCCGAGGTCGAGACCGAGCGGCAGCGACGAACGAAGGGATGCGTCGGCGCGCGTCTTCGATATCACCTGGGCCACGAGGTCGGCGCGCGTGAAGGCGCTCATGCCGATCGTGAGGTGCACGGACGTGTCGCCCAGGGCCTCGGCCGAGTGGATCCACCCCCTCGGAAGATAGAGCGCATCGCCCGGCCGAAGCACCTCGTCGATGACGGGTGCGTTCTTCGCCTCGTCGGCGACGGCCTTCGAATGCTGCGACCACGGCTGGTCGGCGAGCGGATCGGGATGAACGGGGGAGTGGATCCTCCAGCGCTTCTCGCCGGAGATCTGCAGAACGAACACGTCGTGCACGTCGTAGTGGGGGTCGAAGCCGCGCGACGACGCCGGGGTGATGTAGGCGTTGACCTGCACGGGATGCCCCAGGTCGTCGACCAGACGCGTGGTGAAGTCGATGATCGGGGGCCAGGTGCGATGCAGGCCCTGCAGAACGATGGTGGCTCCGCCCGCGAACTCGGCGAGCACCTTGTCGGAGGAGACCTGATCGGAGATCTCGGCTCCGAAACCGCCCGATGCGGTGAACCGGTCTTTCGCGAGCACCTGGCCTTCGACGGCCATGCGCATGAACGGAGTGCGGAGGCCGCGCTCCGAGACGAGCTCGTCGACGGCCTCGGCGGAGAAGAGGTCGGAGAAGTCGCTCACGAGGCTGTCGGTGCGGGAGAGCAGGGGGCGTCGGCCCCAGTAGTCGTCGGCGAACTCGTGGGCGTCGATGCTGATGCAGCGAGAAAGCGCGGGCCGGTTTCCCGACCCGCGCTCGGCCCTCGCTTCGTGAGGGCTAGGGTTCATCACGCCGATCCGTCGGCTCCGCCGTCGTGGCCGTCGGGGTTGGCTCCGCCGTCAGCGGTGCCCTCTCCCTCGTCGGCCGATCCGTCGGCTCCGCCGTCGTGGCCGTCGGGGTTCGCGCCGCCGTCTGCAGGGCCTTCGCCCGCAGAAGCCGCGCCGTCCGCGCCACCATCGTGACCGCCTACGTTGGCTCCGCCATCGGCGGGGCCTTCGCCTGCGTTATCGGTTCCTGATGTGATGTCCTCGTCGTTGATACCCATCGGTTCTCCTCCCACGGTGGATGTCTGGCCACCTTCGAGCATCACGCTACTCCCGTCGACCGACAGCGGGGGAGGGGTGGACAGATGTTGCTACGACAGTTGTATGCGGCGCAAGTAGGGAAGAATGAACGGCATGAGCAACAGCTATGCCCAGGCCGGCGTCGACACCCACGCCGGAGACCTCGCCGTCGAATTGATGAAGGCGGCCGTGTCGAACACTCATGGCCCCCAGGTCGTCGGCGGCTTCGGCGGTTTCGCCGGTCTGTTCGACGTGTCCGCGCTCAAGCAGTTCGAGCGCCCCCTGCTGGCGACATCGACCGACGGCGTCGGCACGAAGGTCGCCATCGCGCAGGCGATCGACAAGCACGACACCATCGGGCAAGACCTCGTGGGCATGGTCGTCGACGACATCATCGTCGTGGGAGCCAGGCCGCTCTTCATGACGGACTACATCGCGTGCGGAAAGGTCGTGCCCGAGCGGATCGCCGACATAGTGGCAGGGATCGCCCGGGCGTGCTCCGACACGGGAACGGCACTGGTCGGCGGCGAGACGGCCGAGCATCCGGGCCTGTTGGGCCCCGATGACTACGACGTCGCGGGTGCGGCAGTGGGCGCCGTCGAGGCCGACGCGCTCCTCGGTGCGCACCTCGTCGAAGACGGCGACGTCGTGCTCGCGCTCGAGTCGTCGGGGCTCCACTCGAACGGATTCTCGCTCGTTCGCCACATCCTCTCGTCGCGCGGCATCGACTACTCCGATACCTCTGCAGAGTTCGGCGGAGTCGTCGGCGAGGTCCTCCTCGAGCCCACTCGCCTCTACACGTCGCCGCTGCTGCGCGTGCTCGGCGAGCCTGCGCTCGCGGGCGCCGTGCACTCCCTGTCGCACGTCACCGGCGGCGGCATCGCGGCGAACCTCGCCCGCGTGCTGCCGCGAGGATCGTGGGTCGAGCTCGAACGCTCGACCTGGTCGCCGGCCCCCGTCTTCCGGGTCCTCTCCGACCTGGCCGGCTCCACTCTCGAGAGTTCCGAGGGCACGTGGAACCTCGGCATCGGAATGTTCGCCGTGGTGCGAGCGGATGCGGCTGCTGCCGTCGCTGCGGCACTGACGGCCGACGGCATCCCCACCTGGCGGGCCGGCGTCGTCGCGATCGGCACCCGGGACCTCGCCGGCTTCGAGCAGGGCGCGAAGGGCGTAGACGGCGGCGCCGTGCGTCTCACCGGCGCGTTCGCCGACTGATCGACCGCCCTCCTACAGTACGGACCTCGCAGTGCGAGGTCCGTACTGGTTAGATCACGCTCGTCAGGCGGGGCTGCCGAAGTAGGTGATCGTCTCGCTGTCGGAGTCGTTCGACGCGTCGATATCGCCTGCCGTCCCCTGGTCGAGGGTCACGATGAACTGGTAGTTCCCGTTGGAGTTGGATACCCAGGTGGTGTCGAACTCGCCCTCGATCGAGCCGCTGGCCGCAGCAACGCTCCCCGTGTAGGTGAAGACGTAGTTGGCGGGGTCTGACGTTGTGTCCACCGACCAGTTCGCGGTCGTCGCGACAATGGGGGTGATGAACGGCGACTTGGGGATTCGGGCGACGATGGGGCCGACCGCCTCCTGGTCGTCCGACAGGTTGTAGACCTGCAGCGCCAAGGTCGTGGTATCGCCGGACTGGAGGATACTCGGGCTGACGGTGATCCTGGGCGTCAGGTCGATCGTCGAGGGGATCGCGGGCGGCGCGGTCGTCGGAGGAGTCGTAGGAGGGGCCGAGGGAATCGCCGGATCCGTTACGGGCGGCGGAGTCGCCGAGGCGGGGCACGGAGTCGCGGCTTGTGCCGACGTCGTTCCGCTCGTGGCGAGGAGTCCGCCTCCCAGCACGAGCGCGACGACGAGGCCCAGGGCTGCTCCTGCCGATCGGCCTCGACGCCGGAAGGCGAGAAGAGCAATGGTTCCGATCGCGATCACCGCGGCGGCACCGCCGAGCGGACCCCAGATTTCGAGTCCTGTTTGGGCGAGACAGTTCATCATCAGTCCTTTGCTGAGAGGCACACAGTGGCCATGAGGGTCGATACCGTTCCGCTCCCCACGGCGCCATAGTTGAGACTATGTCACGATATGAATCATAAAACCAGCACGTTATAGCGAGGAGTAACGGATCGGTAACGGCGTCTTGCGCCGAGTAACGGGGCGGCGCTACCTTCGAGAAGCACGCCAAACCGGGCGTGCCTGATCAGGAAGGGAGTTGATGGCAATGGACAAGAACGATGCGATCGCGACACGCGATTCCCGCACGGTATCCCTTATCCCGGCGCTCCTCCCTTCGGTTCTCATCGACTGATCCCGAAGACGACCAGCGCCTCCACTTCTCTCGGAGGACACTCTCGTGTTTCGTTCAACAACCGGTGCCGACCTCGGCGCCGTTCTCTCCTTCTCGTCGCCCGGCCCTGAGCCGTGGGTCGACGCCCTGCACTTCCTCGCAGGTCAGGACGCCGGCACCTACCGTGACGAGTGGACCTGGCTGGCTTTCCTCGATGGCCGTCCGCTCGCTCGTGCCATCTGGTGGGGTCCGGCGTCGTCCGCCTACCCGACACGGCTCGACTGCCTTCTGGTCGACCGCAGCCTGCCGCATCCGGAGGTCTGGAGCGGGGCGCTCGTGCGTTCGGCCATCAGGGCCTTCGCCGAGGCGGGGTCGCCCCTGCTGCCCGAGGCGGCTCACGTTCCGCGTTACGCCCTGGCGTCGACGAGGCGGCTGTGACCCGAGGCGACGGATGGTGCCGGGCGACCGGCAGCATCCGTCGCTGCCGGGCACGCGCACGGTCGACGTGCGCGGCCGAGCCGGGTCAGGCCGTGAGCCGTGCCAGGAGTTCGCGGTACCGGGCCGCGGTCTGCTCGACGATGTTCTCGGGCAGGGCGGGCGGAGGGCCGGCGGACTCATCCGTCGTGTCCCAGTTTGCCGCCAGCCAGTTGCGAACGATCTGCTTGTCGAAGCTGGCGAGGCGATCGCCCGACGCGTAGGCCTCGGCATCCCAGTACCGACTGGAATCGCTTGTGAGCACCTCGTCGGCGAGGGTGATCTCGCCGGAGACGCGATCGGCGCCGAACTCGAACTTGGTGTCGGCGAGGATGACGCCGCGTGCCTCGGCGATGGCGGATGCCCGTGAATAGATCTCGAGCGAGAGGTCGCGCAGGCGCTCGGCCACCTGGGCGCCGACCAGCTCGATCGTTCGCTCGAACGTGATGTTCTCGTCGTGCTCGCCCAGCTCGGCCTTGAACGCCGGGGTGTAGATGGGCTCGGGCAGTCTGTCGCCGTTCTCGAGTCCGGCCGGCAGCGCGACGCCGCAGACCGACTGCGACTGCTGATACTCCTTCCAGCCGGAGCCGGAGAGATAGCCGCGCACGACGCACTCGATGGGGAACATGTCGAGGGGCTTCACCAGCATGGCGCGCCCCGCGACCTCGACCGGCACGTCGGCCTGGTCGCCGACCAGGTGGTTCGCTATTCCCGACAGCTGGTCGAACCACCAGAGGCTCAGGCTCGTGAGCAGCTCGCCTTTGCTCGGAATCCCCGGTTCGAGCACGTGATCGAAGGCGCTGACCCGATCGCTCGCCACGACGAGCAGCGTGTCGGCATCGTCGACGCTCACGGCGTCGGTCGGAATGTAGAGGTCGCGCACCTTGCCGCTGTAGACGTCGGTGAAGCCCTCGATCTCGATGGTCACGAGGTGGCCACCTTCGCAGCGATGTCGGTTCGGTGCTGCGAGCCTTCAAGCCCGATCAGGTCGATGGCCTCGTAGGCGCGACGCCGAGCCTCGGAGAAATCGGATGCGGTGGACACGACACTCAGCACGCGGCCCCCCGTGGCGACGAGTTCGCCGTCGCGCACGGCGGTCGCCGCGTGGGCGATATGGGTGCCGGGCACGGCCTCAGCCTCGACGAGGCCCGACAGCACGCGGCCCGTGACGGGCGTGCCCGGATAGTTCTCGCTCGCCACGACCACCGTGACCGCGACGTCGCTCGAGAAGGCGGGGCGAGGCTGGTCGACGAGCGTGCCGCTCGCCGCGGCGAACAGCAGGTCGCTCAGAGGCGTCTCGAGGCGAGGAAGAACGACCTGCGTCTCGGGATCGCCGAAGCGCGCGTTGAACTCGATGACGCGGATGCCGTCGTCGGTGAGGATCAGGCCGCAGTAGAGCAGGCCGATGAACGGCTTCTCCTCGGCCGCGAGCTGCCGGATCGTGGGAAGGGCGATCGTCTCGATGACCTCGTCGACGAAGGCCTCCTCGCTGCCGAACCGCTCGTCGAGCCAGGGGAGTGGCGAGTACGCGCCCATGCCCCCGGTGTTCGGACCCGCGTCGCCGTCGGACAGCCGCTTGTAGTCCTGCGCGGGAGACATAGGACGCACGGTGTGCCCGTCGCTGAGGAGGAACAGCGAGACCTCCTGCCCGTCGAGGAACTCCTCGATGAGCACCTCTCCGTGACCCAGCCAGTGCCTCGAGTGCTCGATCGCCTCGTCGCGGTTCTCGGTGACGAGAACCCCTTTGCCTGCCGCGAGACCGTCGGCCTTGACCACGTACGGCGCACCGAACTCGTCGAGGATGCGCTCGGCGTCGGCGAGAGTGCCGGCGCGCTCGGCACGACCGGTCGGAACGCCTGCCTCGGCCATGATGTGCTTCGCGAACGTCTTGCTGCCTTCGAGCGCAGCGGCCTCGCGACCGGGGCCGAAGACGGGGATTCCCCTGCTTCTCACTGCGTCGGCCACGCCGGCCACCAGGGGAGCCTCGGGCCCGACGACGACCAGATCGATGTCTCCGTCCTGCGCGAACTCCACCACGGCATCGGGATCGTTCGCGTCGATGCCGACGACCGGGACCACGAGGGCGATGCCCGCGTTTCCCGGCGCCGCGACGACATCGTGCTGCCCGGGCTCCGAAAGAAGCGCGGTGATGATGGCATGCTCTCGCGCGCCGGATCCGAGGACAAGAATCTTCACAGCCCACAGCTTAGCTTTCGGCTGCGTCCGTGCCCCGATCGACCGTGATCGTCTCGGGCCGCTCGCGCGCCCCGTCGGTCGTTTCGCGTCGCCCGCAACTCGTCGAAAACTTTTCTCCCGATCGACGTAATAGATGCAGACAGGTCGACTCTCTTATCTATGAAGGCGGTCGATGACACCGTCGGCGAGACAACTTCACAGAGCTTCGTACGGCGGCAGCCCATCCCCCCTCGGCCTGCCGTCGTACGAGAACACTTCGTACGGCGGCCCGATTTTCCCCCATCTCGCGCCGCCGTACGAAGCCTTTTTCGCACGGAGCACCCTTCATCCCCCCCGACTCGGTGCTCCGTGCGGAAGCACTTCGTGCGGCGGCCCGACTGTCCCCCCAAGCAGCGCCGCCGCACGAACCATGTTCGTGCGGCAGACCACTCATCCCCCCCCCGAGGCCGGTCTGCCGCACGACAACCCTGTGCTGCATGACAACCCTGTGCCGACCCGGCGTCCTACGCTGGAGTCATGGCAAAGACTCGCATCCGCCCCCTCGACGGCGAAGCGGCCATCGCCGCCGCCACTGCAGACGGGGTCGCCGCCTCCCGCGACGCGACGGCCACGGCCACGCGCTACCTCCTCCAGTGTCTGGCCGACACCGCCCAGGGAAACACGGTCGAGGTTCGGGTGCCGCCATTCGGTGCGGTGCAGTGCATCGAAGGCCCCGGCCACACCCGCGGAACCCCGCCGAACGTGGTGGAGATGGATGCCGCGACCTGGCTCGAACTGGCGACCGGCCGCCTCACGTGGGCGGCGGGGATCGCCGCCGCGCGCATCCACGCCTCCGGCCAGCGGGCGGACCTCACCGGCTACGTGCCCGTCGAGCGCCCGTAGCGTCGAGCGCACCGCGGGCGGGAAGCCCGCCGCGGTCAGTCGCGCACGGCCGCGATCGCCTCGACCTCGACCAGCTGGTCGGGATAGCCGAGCACCGTCACACCGACCAGGGTGCTGGGCGCGTCATGCTCGCCGAAGGCTGCGCGCACGACATCCCACGCGGTCACCAGATCGGGCTGCCGCGTCGTCGCGACCAGAACGCGCGTCGACAGCACGTCTCCGAGCGTGGCGCCTGCCGCGTCGAGGGCGGCGTGCAGGTTCTCGACGCACAGCCGCGCCTGAGCGGCGATGTCGCCAGGCGCGGCGACCTGACCGTGGGCATCGAGGGGACACGCGCCCGCCAGAAAGACGAGGCGTGCATCGGCCGGGGCGGTCGACGCGTAGGCGTACGGAGCGGTCGGGGCCAGCGAATCGGAACGTATGAGCGAGACGACGGTCATTCCGCCAGCCTAACGACGGTGCCGCGCGGCGAGGTCAGAACCCGACGGCCATGCGGATGCCGAGGGCCAGCATGACGACGGCGATCACGGCATCCAGAATGCGCCACGAATTCGGACGCGCGAAGAACGGGCGGAGGAGGCGGGCGCCGAAGCCGAGTGCGCTGAACCAGAGCAGGCTGCCGGTCATCGCCCCGGCGGCCCACCACCAGCGCTCGTCGGCGCCCTGTTGATTCGCCACGGATCCGAGGAAGATGATCGTGTCGAGGTAGACATGCGGATTGAGCCAGGTGAGGGCGAGGGTCGTGAGCGCCGCGGTCTTCAGTGAGATCGACCCGGTCTGCCCAGCGGGCTCGAGGGTCTGCGGTCGGAAGACCCGGCGCGCCGCCATGAGCCCGTAGACGATGAGGAATCCCGAGCCGAGGACGCGGATCACCACAAGGGCGATCGGCGCCTTCTCGATCACCACGCCGATTCCCAGAACCCCGGCCGCGATGAGCACCGCGTCGGACACTGCGCAGATCGTCACGATGACGGTGACGATCTTCAGGCGCGCCGCGATTCCGAGCCGCAGCACGTACGCGTTCTGCGCGCCGATGGCGATGATCAGGGCGAGACCCGTGCCGAGACCGAGGAGTGCGGGCAGAAGGGTCGAGTCGAGGGGCATTCCTCGACCGTACGAGCGCACGCCGGATTCGTACAGCTAATGTTTCTAACTACGGATAAGGAGAGCTTATGACGGGGTTCCAGTACGACCACCTTGAGACTCTGCTCGCGCTGGCGGAGGAGGGCACGTTCGATGCGGCGGCCCGTCGGCTGCGTCTGACCCAATCCGCGGTCTCCCAGCGCATCAAGGCCCTCGAGCAGTCGGCGGGTCAGGTTCTGGTGCAGCGGTACAATCCCGTACTCCCCACCGACGCGGGCACCGTGCTCCTGCGACTGGCGAGGCAGGCATCGCTGCTCGACGCCGACGCTCGCAGTGCACTGCACGTCCGTGGCGCCGAGGGCTCCGCGTTCCCGATGGCGCTCGCCGTCAACGCGGACAGCCTGGCGACCTGGTTCCTCGAGGCCGTCGCCCCGCTGGCCCGATCAGGCGACGTCGTCTTCGACATCCATCGTGAGGATCAGGAGCACACGACGTCGTTGCTGCGATCGGGAACGGTGATGGCCGCGGTCACGTCGACCGCCGACGCCGTTCAGGGCTGCTCGGTCGAGCCCCTGGGTGCGATGCGCTACCGCGCGGTGTGCACCCCGGGATTCCAGTCTGATCATGCGATCGCGTCAGGGGACCGTGCGGCCTTGGCCAGGGTGCCGCGCATCGACTTCGACAGGCGCGACGACCTGCAGGCGACCATCGTGCGCGGGGTCGGGGACTCCGACGCGGCCGCGATGCAGGCTCGCCACTTCATTCCCACATCGAGCGACTTCGCCCGCGCAGTGCTGCTCGGTTTCGGCTGGGGGATGCTGCCCGATCAGCAGTGCAGTGTCGAGCTCGAGACGGGACGGCTGATCGAGATCGCGCCCGGGCGGTACACCGAGGTGAGGCTGTTCTGGCAGCGGTGGAATCTCACGTCCCCGCTCCTCGACGCGGTCACCGATGCCGTGCGAGCGGGCGCGAGGGCATCGTTGCGCGAATTCGGCGGGACCTAGCCGGGTCCCGTCGACAGCACGATCGACGTGTCGTACTCCTCGGAGTACTCGACCCGGCTCACGAGCCCCGCGCTCTCGAAGAGCAGCGCTGACTCCGGCGCCTGGTCCTCGCTCGCCTCGACGAGAACCCGGCCGCCGGGCGCCAGCCACTCGCGCGCCTGAGCCGCGACGAGTCGCTGCACATCGAGGCCGTCCCCGCCTCCGTCGAGCGCGAGTCGAGCCTCGAAGAGCCGGGCCTCCGGAGGCATCGATCCGATCGCGTGCGTCGGAACATAGGGGGTGTTGCACACGAGCACATCGACGCGGCTGCGGAGGTCGTCGGGCAGGGGCTCGAACAGGTCGCCGCAGACGACCAGGGCAGCTGAGGGGAGATTGCGTCGTGCGGTGGCCACGGCCGCAGAATCGATGTCGGCCGCGTAGAGCTGGGAGCCCGGCACGGCAGAACCGATCGCCAGCGCCAGAGCGCCCGACCCGCAGCACAGGTCGAGAATCACCGGATGCTCGTGCTCGCGTGCGAGGTCGATGGCGCGCGACACGAGGAACTCGGTTCGGCGTCGGGGCACGAAGACCCCATCGTCGACGAGAACCCGGATACCGGCGAACTCGGCCCAGCCCAGCACGTGCTCCAGCGGAACCCCAGACACTCGTCTGGCCAGAAGGGCGTCGAGGGCGGTCGCATCCGGTGCCGCGTCGAGGAGCAGGCGCGCCTCGTCTTCGGCGAACACGCATCCGGCCGCGCGCAGGGCGAGCACGGTGCCGTCGAAGTCCAGCGGGCGGTCGGAGTCCATCACACGATTATGACCGTCGGTGCACGGGGAGCACCCGGCAATGTGCGAGACAATAGGGTGTGGCTCTTCCCGACGACTCGACTTCTCCCGCTTCCGCCTCCTCGACCCATGACGTGGTGGTGCGGCGCTCGCCGCGGTACGTGCGTTTCATCGTGGTGGGAGCCGTCGTGGCCATCCTCGCCACTCTGGTTCTGACGTTCGTGTTCCCCGAGCAGCCCAACTACTCGCGGGCACAGGTCTTCGGCTTCGTCGGGATCATCCTCGTGACGGTGTTCGTCGGGCTCGCCGCCGCCATCGCCGTGGTCGTCGACCGCCTCTCGAGCAGGCGCGCCCGAACGATCGTCATGACCACCAGCGAACGGGTCGAGGCGCCTGTCGACCAGAACGCTGCCGTCGACCAGAAAGCTCCTGTTGACCAGAACGCTCCTGTCGAGGAGACTCGCGAGGACTAAGCGCGCTTCTGCTGCCGCTCGTCGGAGTCGAGGAGTTCGGGATTCACGATGATGACGTCGTCTGTGTCGGACTCGTCGTCGTCCTCGTCGATCCACTTGGAGTAGTCGGGCTCACCGTCGGAGGGGTGGCTCAATTCGCGCTCGAGCGCGGAGTAGTTGGTGTCGGGACTGAAGTACTTCAGCTCGCGAGCAACCTTGGTGTGCTTAGCTTTTTGACGGCCGCGCCCCATGCGAGACCCCCTCACCTTTCGGGCCGGGGGATGAGAACGCCACCCGGGAGTCGAATAACTTACAAAACTTGCGTCAGTTTAGCACCTACTGCTGCTGCGCCTTCGCGTGTCGCCGTTCCTGCCGCGGCGTGCGAGCGACCGGTCGCACCGGCTCGCCGCGACGTTCCGATCCGGGCAGCGGGCGCGACCTGCGCCCGTAGATGACCTCGGAGGAGTCGAGAAGCCAGGGAACAAGGGCGATCGTGACGCCGTGCACCAGCATCAGGCGCTTGCGGATGCGGCGCGCCTTGTGGTTGTGCAGGAGCGTCTCCCACCAGTGGCCGACGATGTAGATGGGCGTGTAGACGGTCACGACCTCGGAGCCGTGCAGGGCGCGTCGCTTCTCGATGTACTGGCAGAGCGGCTCGGCCACGTCCCGGTAGGGCGAGACGATGATCTTGAGGGGAACGGAGATGTTCATCTCCCTCCAGGCCTTTTCGAGGGCATTCGTCGACTCGTCGTCGATCGAGAGGTGAACGGCCTCGATGCTGTCGTGCTGAGCCGCGATCGCATAGTCGAGCGCCTTGAGCACCGGCTTCTGCATGCGGCCGACGAGAACGATGGCGTGGTCGCCTTCGGAGCCGAAGGTCGTGGTCGCGTCGACCTCGATCTCCTTGTTCACGTCGCGGTAGTAGCGGTTGACGCCCAGCATCAGCGTGTAGAGCACGGGCATGATCGCGAACACGAGCCAGGCTCCGTGGGTGAACTTCGTGATGGTCACGACGATGAGCACCACAGCGGTGAGGAACGCACCGAACGCGTTGATGGCCAGGCCGCGCCAGACGGCGCCGCGGTTCGAGCATCCGGCCTTGAGCATGCCCCACCAGTGCTTGACCATGCCCGTCTGCCCGAGCGTGAACGAGACGAAGACGCCGATGATGTACAGCTGGATCAACTGGGTGAGGCTGGCCTGGTAGACCACGAGGATGAGCGTCGCGAACAGGCCCAGAATGAGCACGCCGTTCGAGAAGACGAGCCGGTCGCCGCGGGTGAGCAGCGACTTCGGGGCGTAGGAGTCCTTGGCGAGCACCGACCCGAGCAGGGGAAAACCGTTGAACGCCGTGTTGGCCGCGAGCAGCAGCACCGCGGCGGTGGCGGCCTGGATGACGTAGAACAGCACCGAGTTGTTGCCGAAGACGGCCGAGGCGATCTGCGCGATCAGGCTGCGTTGCGGCTGGCCTTCGCAGTTCTCGAAGCCGATGAGATGGCACGCGTTCTCGGCGTAGTGCACGCGTGCGATCAGGGCGAGAGCGACGAGGCCCGCGAACAGCACGATCGCGATGGTGCCCATGAGCACCAGCGTGCGCTGGGCGTTCCTGACCTTGGGGGTGCGGAACGCGGGCACGCCGTTCGAGATCGCCTCGACGCCGGTGAGGGCGCTGCAGCCGCTCGAGAACGCGCGGAGGAGAAGCAGGATGACGGCGGCCTGGGTGAGTCCCTCGGCCTTCACGCCGTAGTCGGCCGATTCGGCGACGGGGGCGTGGCCGAGCACAGCCTGACCGAGGCCCACGATGATCATCAGCGCGACGCTGCCGACGAACAGGTAGGTGGGGATGGCGAACGCCTTGCTCGACTCGGCGACGCCACGCAGGTTGACGGCGGCCAGCACGATCACGAAGAAGACGGCGATCTCGACGCGGTAGGCGTTGAGGAACGGCAGGGCCGAGATGATGTTGTCGACTCCCGACGCCACCGACACGGCGACGGTCAGCACGTAGTCGACGAGCAGCGCCGACGCGACGACGAGCCCGGCCTTCTCTCCGAGGTTCTTGTGGGCGACCTCGTAGTCTCCGCCGCCCGAGGGGTAGGCCTTGACCAGCTGGCGATACGACGCCACGACCACCACGAGCAGCAGCACGACGGCGGCGGCGACCCAGGGCGCGAAGCTCAAGAAGGCGAGACCGCCGATGAGCAGGATCATCAGGAGTTCCTGCGGCGCGTACGCCACGGAGGAGAGCGGGTCGCTGGCGAAGATCGGAAGGGCGAGCCGCTTCGGGAGGAGCTGTCCTTCGAGTTTGTCGGTCGGGAGGGGTTCGCCGATAAACCAGCGTTTGGCCGACTTGACTTCGTTAGTCACGAGTGAGAACACTACTCCGCGCGATCATCATGTCAATGCGCTTGAGACGGCGCTCGGGTCACGATTCACTACGGCGAAAGGCCCTGGATGCCGGGGCCCGGCAGCGACGTCATCGCTCGGCCCTGTAGGCGGCTCGCACCGCCAGGGCCGCGCGAGCCTGGTCGAGCAGCGGATCATAGAAGGACGCCCTGTACGCCGCCGCCGTCGAGACCGAGACGAGGAAGTTGAGCGAGGAGACGCAGCTCAGGAAGACCGCCCTCTTGAGCATGCCGCTGCGCACGGGAAGTTCGATGCCGAGCACCTCGGCATTGCCGGCGTTCGCGCCGAGCCAGAGATTCAGTACCTCGTCGCTGAAGGCGAGGCGGCCGAGAACGACCAGGAAGACGCAGACGAGTGCGGCGAAGATGGCGACCTGGAACGCCTGGGCCAGCACCATGACGACGGCGAGATTGAATCGCTCGAGTCGACTCAGCGCTGGTCCCTGCGCCTCGTCGCCGCCGTCGAGCGTCGATAGCTCACGCCGCATGATCGGAACGGTGAAGAGGAGCCCGAGCACGAGGAAGAACACGGCGACGCCGAGCAGCCGCGATGCGCTCATGCTGCCGGTCACCTCCCAGAGTGCGCGGGCGAAGTAGGCGAACACCACCACGAGCATGAGGATGGGCAGGGCGCGCGTCGCGAGCTGCCCCAGGGCCCCGAACTGACGCAGGGCGGCGCGCAGGGCCCACGAGAGGAGAGCGCCGACGCCCAGCCAGGTCGCCGCGAGGGCGGCGACCACGACGGCCGTGTTCTGCGCGACCGAGACGAGAGGGTTCTCGTGTGCGACGAGACCGAACCAGAGCGGATCGACCACGAGGTAGAGGCCCAGCGCGACCAGTGCAACGGGGGTCTTCGCTCCCGTGCGCGAGCGCAGCACTCGAGCGGTCACCAGGGCGAGCAACGACGGAACGACGGGAACCGCGACGACGAGGGCCAGCGCCACGAGGGCGTATCCCCAGTCACTCGCCGACGCGGTTTCCGGGTCGATGTCGACCTCCAGCACCAGCGAGCTGAGCACGTCGACCGCCACGGCGAAGACGAGAAACGGGGCGGTGCGGGGCAGGAGATGCCGCGCCCGGGCATCCGGTCTCACGAAATACGGCAGACCGTGCAGCCGCAGCCAGTGCTCGGTGTCGCGGTCCGCCATGGCCCCTCCCATAAGATTGTGGCTTATCCACCCGCTGGCAGCCGGCCGGTGGGCGACTTACGGAAGCCGTTATGCCCACATCTCCTCTTGATTCTGTCATTGCCCTCGCCAAGCGCCGAGGATTCGTCTTTCCGACCGGAGAGATCTATGGCGGCACGCGCAGTGCCTGGGACTACGGGCCGCTGGGCGTCGAGCTCAAAGAGAACATCAAGCGGCAGTGGTGGAAGTTCATGGTGCAGAGCCGTGACAACGTCGTCGGCCTCGACTCGGCCGTGATCCTTCCGCGCCAGGTCTGGGAGGCCTCCGGCCACGTCGAGGTCTTCAACGACCCGATGGTCGAGTCGCTCGCGACCAACAAGCGCTACCGCGCCGACCACCTGCTCGAGGCCTACGAGGCCAAGCACGGGCATCCGCCGGTCAACGGCCTCGCCGACGTGCGCGACCCCGACACCGGAAACGTCGGCCAGTGGTCGGAGGTCAAGAAGTTCTCGGGAATGCTGAAGACCACCCTCGGCGTGCTCGAGGACGAGAGCGGCATGGCGTATCTGCGGCCCGAGACGGCGCAGGGCATCTTCGTCGACTTCGCCACCGTTCTGAACACGTCGAGGCAGAAGCCGCCCTTCGGTATCGCCCAGGTCGGCAAGGCGTTCCGCAACGAGATCACCCCCGGAAACTTCATCTTCCGCACCCGCGAGTTCGAGCAGATGGAGATGGAGTACTTCGTGCAGCCCGGCACCGACGAGGAGGCGCACCAGTACTGGATCGACCAGAGCTGGGAGTGGTTCGTCGGCCTCGGAATCAATCCCGAGAACATCCGGCAGTTCGAGCACCCGCAGGAGAAGCTGTCGCACTACTCGAAGCGCACCGTCGACATCGAGTACCGCTTCCAGTTCCCGGGCAGCCAGTGGGGTGAGCTCATGGGTGTCGCCAACCGCACCGACTTCGACCTCAAGACGCACTCCGAGGCATCCGGAACCGACCTGTCGTACTTCGACCAGACGTCGAACGAGCGGTGGATCCCCTACGTGATCGAGCCGTCGTTCGGTCTGACCCGAGCGCTCATGGCCTTCCTGGTCGACTCGTACCACGAAGACGAGGCCCCGAACTCGAAGGGCGGCGTCGACAAGCGCACGGTGCTCAAGCTCGACCCGCGCATCGCGCCCGTCAAGGCCGCCGTGCTGCCGCTGTCGCGCAACGAGGCCCTCTCGCCGCTCGCCCGCAAGGTGGCGCAGGACCTCCGCCAGAGCTGGAACGTCGACTTCGACGACGCCGGGGCCATCGGTCGTCGCTACCGTCGTCAAGACGAGATCGGCACGCCGTTCGCGATCACGGTCGACTTCGAGTCGCTCGAGGACAACGCCGTGACCGTGCGCGAGCGCGACTCCATGGCGCAGGAGCGCGTGTCGCTCGACCGCCTGCAGGCCTACCTGGCCGAGAGGCTCATCGGCGCCTAGCCGGATGTGATCTCCTAGGACACGTGCCCCACCCATTGCGCTGATCGAGTAGCCGCGCGAGGAACGAGTCGGCGGATCGAAATCCGCTCACGGGTGGCCTCGATCCGGCCGCTCGCGCTGATGCGCTGGTCGCGTGGCGCACTGAAGTGCGGAAAGAGGCCGCTTCGTCAACGGATGACGCGGCCACTTTCCGCACTTCAGTGAGGCTGTGGCCTCTCTGGGCCGGGCAGCCACGGGGGCGTCGGCATCGTGGGCCGCGTTTCTTAGGAGATCACCCACCGCCCTCTCGTTCCCTGAGCTTGTCGAAGGGAACGGGCGGCCGTCCAGCCTGTCTGCGCTGTCGAGTAGGCCGCCTGCGGCCGCATCGGGGCCACCATCGGCGTGATCTCGATACGCCGGCTCGTTCCTCGCGCGGCTACTCGATCGGCGCATTCCGCGCCGGTCGAGTAGCGAGGAACGAACCGACTATCGAGACCTAGTCTTCGTCGCCCTCGTTCGCATTGCCGTCGAGGGTGCCGAAGAGGCCCTTCCCGTGGAGCACGAGTGCGGCGAAGGCCTCCTGGTAGGTCTCGGGAGCCTGCTCGCCGTCGCCGGCGTACTTGGCCATGAGAAGACCGAGCAGCCCTTTGGCAGGACTCGAGATCTTCTTCGCGCGGTGCTCCGGTGCCTCGGGGTCGAGATTCTCGTCGGGGTTCGGCGGAACGTAGTGCGGCAGCGTCGTCGGCCAGTCCGACACCGGTCTCGGTGTCGTGCGGTTGACGGCGTTGAACATGTCCATCGACTTGGCGTCACGTTCGGTGAGCGGCTCGAGACCGTGCTGGCGAGACAAAGTGGCGATCAGCGCACTGTGCTGCATCGGGTCGTTGATGATCCTGTTCTTCGCCGTGTACGCCGAGATGGCGATCGCAGGAACGCGACCGCCGAGCCGGTCGAATCCGAAGTCCATCTCGCCGGGCCGTCCGTCTCCCGGGGGAACCGCGGACGGGGGAGTGGCATGGTCGAACGTTCCCCCGTGTTCGTCGAACGTGACGAACAACATGGTGTTCATGGCGTTCGACCCCGTCGGACTCGTCGAATCCTTGATGGCGGTGTAGATGTAGTGCAGCAGCGCATCGCCCGCCCGCACGTCGCTGACAGCGCCATCCTCGACCATGCCGCCGAAGCCGTCGGGCCCCTCGCGCAGTTCGCCGTAGGGCGGATGCATGTCGTTGTGGTTGAAGACCATTCGCGGCTCGATGAACGAGTAGGCGGGCAGGTTGCCGCTCTCGACGTCGAGGTAGAACTGGTCGAGGGTGCGGAAGTTGGTCTTCCAGTACTTCTCGGTGGCCGGAGCGTGCAGCACGCCGGTCATCGACACGAGCTGGGCTGCGTCGTAGTAGACGCGCCAGGGGATGCCGGCGTCTTCGAGTCGGTTGAAGATGGTGGGGGAGCCGGCCCGGTCATCGTCGAGCCACTTGTCGTAGCCCCCGTCGCCCCGGTTGGTGACATAGCCGTGCGAGGTGCCGGCATGAAAGAACGAGCGGTTGCAGAACGTCTGAGATGGCACGGCGCAGTGCCAGTGGTCGTAGACGGCGAAGCTCTTGGCGAGGGTCGAGAACACGGGCAGCATCGCGGGCGAGAAGCCGCCCATCGCCACGGAGTATTCGGCCCTGCTCGGACTCTTCTTCCCTCCGGAGAGCCGCTCGTAGTTGGCGATGTAGTCGGTGACGAACCCCTTCATCGTGGGCTTCGCGCCGAGGGGCGGGGTGTTGTGCAGCTCGGGGTCGACGGTGCCGAAGAACTGCGTGTTGACGTGGGGGTACGCTTCGCCGGGGTCGGGCTGCGGGCTCGACATGATGACGTCGGTCGATCCGGTGTAGACGTGGGCCTTCACATCCGGATGCCCGTGGGGCGCCGGGTTCGAATAGTCGCCCTGGTGCAGCCCGTCGAACGACGAGCCGGACGGAACCTCGTCGTCGCGGTACAGCCACCCGAGCAGATTGTCGAACGACCTGTTCTCGTACATCACCACGACGACGTGCTCGAACGCCTTCCTGGGCGTCGCCTTGTCGGCCTCGAAGTCGAGCTCAGGACGGCCGGCGCCGACCGCCGCGCCGATCGCGGCTCCGCCCGCCCCTCCGGCGACGGCACCGGCGGCGAGAATGCCGGCGCTCTGCAGGAAGGCCCGCCTCGACGGTGAGTTCGGCCCGGCGAAGGTGCCGGATGCCGCAGGCTGCGACGAGCGGGAACGTTTGCCCGGGAACGGTGGCATCTCTCGGCTCGATCCTCACGAGGCGGACGGGGTGCTTGTCATCGTACCCAGTGCGCACATTCGGGCAAATGCCGCCTTCGTGCGAGATCCGGCCTTGACGTTGCCGCGGCGTCAACCTCTAGCCTCGGTCCTGTGCCGATGTTATCGGCGTACGAGACACGGAACACGAGAGCAGGAGCGGACGACGAGATGTCGAGGGCACCCCGCACGGATTGGTCGATCCAGGAGATCGCACGCCTGACCGGAACGACGAGCAGGACGCTGCGCCACTACGGCGACATCGGACTGCTCGCACCGACCCGTATCGCCTCGAACGGCTATCGCCGCTACGACCAGCCGGCCCTTGTGCGGTTGCAGCGCATCCTGCTGCTGCGTGACCTCGGGCTCGGCCTGACGGCGATCGCCAGGGTGCTCGATGAGGAGCCCGACGCGGTCGGAGCCCTGACCCGGCATCGCCATGACCTGGTGCACGAGAAGAACAGGATCGACAGGCAGATCGCCTCGATCGACACGACCATCCGAAAGATGAGACGAGGAGAAGGACTGATGGCGGAGGAGATGCTCGACGGGTTCGCGCCCGAGCGGCACGAGACGGAGGTCTCGGAGCGGTGGGGAACGACGGCATACGCATCAGGTGCCGACTGGTGGAACGGCAAGTCTGCCGACGAGAAGCGTGAATTCCAGGCGGTGCAGGCCGAGATCGCTGCCGACTTCGTGTCGGCCGCGGCGGCCGGTCACCGGGCGGACAGTGCCGAGGTGCAGGCGATCGTCGAACGTCACGTGGCGTGGCTGAGCGAGGTGCCCGGCACCCCGGGCTATCCGAATGGCCCCGAGGCGGACTACCTCGTCGGACTCGGAGAGCTCTATGTCGCAGACCCGCGATTCGCGAAGACCTACGAGGCCGGCGGGAATGATGCGGCGAGATTCGTTCGCGATGCGCTCGCGTTGTACGCCGAGAACGCGGCGAGGCGGTAACGCGAGATCCCGGCGCCGCAAAGGCGCCGGGATCTCTTGGGCGTCAGCGGTCGAAGCGCGCGCCCTCGGGCTTCGCCGGGCTGGCGAACCAGACGATGAGGATGATCGCTCCGACGAGCGGGATGAGGATCAGCAGGTACCAGGCGCCGCTGCGGTTGGTGTCGTGAAGTCGACGCCAGGCCAGGGCGAGGCTCGGAATGATCGTGGCCAGGGCCCAGAGGCCGGCGATGATGTTGATGACCGAGGCGCCGGCCGACATCGTCATGGTACCGTTCTGGTCGACGCCGTTGCCGCCGAGGGCGAGGGACAGCATGTTCAGAACGAAGCTGATGATGATCACGATGAGCGTCCACCACCAGTACTCGCTGCGGCTGGCCCGGCCGGAGAAGGTGGCGTACTTCTTGAAGAAGCGCTTGGCGGCGGCTCCGATGGGGGCGCCGTAGTACGGCTGGTCGAGGGGCGGCTCCCCGCCCTGCGAGTAGGGCTGGGCGGCGGCGGGCTGCGACGAATAAGACATGGTTTCTCCTAGACGAGGATGAACGTGATCGTCGCCGAGCATAGGGCACGGTCTGAGTCGCTCGAAAGGGGGCTTGCACGCGGCCCACACCAGCAGGTGCGGGAATCCCCACCACAAAGACGGGCGGAGCGCTAGCCCCCACGGACGATCCGGCGCCGCGGGCCGCGCGCTTCTATCCTGCGAAGGCGACAGTTTCGCCCCTTTCCAGACAGGACCACCGATGGCTTCCGCCCGCTCCCTTCCCTACCCGCTCGGCTTCTCGCTCATCGAGGGCCGCCACAACTTCGCTCTCTACTCCGAGACGGCCGACGCCGTGTTCGTGTGCATCTTCGACGAGAAGGGCGATGAGACCCGCGTCGAGCTGCCCGAGCGCACCGGGCACGTGTTCCACGGCTTCGTCGACGGGGTCGGCGTCGGCACCCGCTACGGCATCCGGGTCGACGGGGCGTGGAATCCCGAGGCCGGCCTGCGGCACAACGTGAACAAGCTGCTGCTCGACCCGCACGCCACGGCGATCGAGGGCGGCTACGACTGGGAGGCCGACAACCAGTCGTTCTTCGGCCACGACATGAACGAGCCCCAGACCCGGAACGACACGGACTCGGCTCCGCACAGCCCACGCTGCGTCATCACCGATCCGGCGTTCGACTGGGAGGACGACCGGGCCCCTCTCACCCCGTTGTCGGAGTCCGTCATCTACGAGACCCACGTGAAGGGCTTCACGAAGCTGCACCCCGACGTGCCCGAGGATATCCGGGGCACCTACGCGGGCCTGGCCCATCCGGCCGCCCTCAAGCACCTCACCGATCTCGGGGTCACCGCCGTCGAGCTGATGCCCGTGCACCAGTTCGTGCAGGACAGCCACCTCTCGGAGAAGGGCCTGCGCAACTACTGGGGCTACAACTCGATCGGGTTCTTCGCGCCGCACAACGAGTACGTGTCGGATGCCGCGGGCCAGGCGGGCGGTCAGGTCACGGAGTTCAAGCAGATGGTCAAGGCGATTCACGCCGCCGGCCTCGAGGTGATCCTCGACGTGGTCTACAACCACACCGCCGAGGGCAACGATCTCGGACCGACGCTGGGCTTCAAGGGCATCGACAATGCGTCGTACTACCGGCTGGTCGAGGGCGACGAGGCGCACTACTTCGACACCACGGGCACCGGCAACAGCCTGAACGTCTCGCATCCGGCCGCGTTGGGTCTGATCATGGACAGCCTGCGCTACTGGGTCACCGAGATGCACGTCGACGGATTCCGCTTCGACCTCGCAACGACACTGACCCGGCAGGGCGGCGATGCCGAGATCCACAGCGCCTTCCTCACCCTCATCGCACAGGACCCGGTGCTGGCCCCCGTGAAGATGATCGCCGAGCCGTGGGACACGGCCGGATACCAGGTCGGCGGCTTCCCGGCCGACTGGTCGGAGTGGAACGGCAAGTTCCGCGACGACGTGCGCGACTTCTGGAACGGCACCGACTCGGTGCTCGGCACGGTCTCGCAGCGCATCCTCGGGTCTCCCGACGTCTACGAGGCGTCGCGACGCTCGCCCCTGTCGAGCGTCAACTTCGTCACCGCACACGACGGCTTCACCCTGCACGACCTCACGTCGTACAACGACAAGCACAATGCGGCGAACGGCGAGGACAACAACGATGGCGAGAGCGACAACAAGTCGTCGAACGGCGGAGCGGAGGGGCCGACCGACGACGAGTCGGTGAACGCCCGGCGCGACCGCAAGAGGCGCAACCTGCTGGCCACGCTCCTGCTCTCCGCCGGCGTGCCGATGCTGCTGGGCGGCGACGAGATGGGTCGCACCCAGGGAGGCAACAACAACGCCTACTGCCAGGACGACGAGATCTCGTGGTTCGACTGGGCCGCCGCAGACACCGACCTGCTCTCGTTCACACGGGAGCTCATCGCTCTGCGCCGCGAGCACCCGGCGCTTCGGCCGGCCTGGTTCCGTCAGGCCCCCGAGGTGCAGTCAGAGGTTCCGGATGCGATCGCCGCCGACGCCGTGGAGATCGTGCGAAGCGACGGCGAGAACTTCGACGACCACGACTGGGACAACCCGAACGCGCGTACCGAGACTCTCGTGTTCACCCACGAGGGCGCGGACTCGTTCGCCCTGCTGCTCAACGCCGCCGAGAACGGGGTCGAGTTCCAGGTGCCGTCGGCACCGGGTGCCGAGTGGGAACTGGCGGCGTCGAGCGACCCCGGTCAGGTCGTCGAGGGCCCGGTCACGACACTCATCGCATCGGGCGGCTCGTTCACGCTGCTGCGCTCGCGGGGCTGAGCGCGGCTACTCGAAGCTGACCCCGTCGATCACGGCGGGGTCGGCCGGCGGGCCGTCGCTGGCGCCACTCGTGGTGCCGGCGTCGGCTATGCCGGTGATCACATCGAGGCCGCTCGTGACGGTGCCCAGCACGGTGTAGCCGCCCGCGGCATCCGAGGGGATGGTCGACTCGTCGTAGACGATGAAGAACTGGCTGCCCATGCTCTCGCCGTCGCCGCCGATCCTGGCCATCGCGAGGGTGCCCGCGGGGTACACGTCGTCCGTGGGCGCGTTCTCGATCGGGCCGTAGGAGTAGCCGGGGCCGCCGGAACCGGTGCCCGTGGGGTCGCCGCATTGCAGCACGTAGATGCCCTGGGTGACGAGGCGATGACACGACGTTCCGTCGAAGAAACCCGCGTCGCCCAGCGCGAGGAACGAGGCGACGGCCTGGGGAGCCGCGGCACCGTCGAGCGTCACGCCGACATCCTGGCCGTTGATCTCGATCGTGCCGGTCCAGTCGCGACCCTGTGCAAGAGACGGTGATGGCACCCCGTCGACCTCGCCTGACGACGACGGCGCCTGGGTGGAACCGAGTTCGGGGGTCTGGATCTGGTCGCGGATTCCCGCGAGGTTCGTGACCAGCAGAACGAGGGTGAGCGTTCCGGCGACAAGGCCCGCGTAACCGATGATGACGCCGGCGATCGCGAGTCCGCGCCCCTTGTCACCGGTGCGTGTGATCTGGTGCAGCGCGATGTGACCGGTGATGACGGCCACCAGCGAGACGACGAACGCCGAGACGAACGACACGATCGCGAGCGGGTTCGTGCTCCTGCTGGTCGGAGAGTACGGTGCGGTCATCGGGGCTCCTCGGCGACGGGGCGGGGTCGGAATCGAGCGCCGCGGCCATTCTGGCAGAGCCGACACCCATCAGCGGGAGCGTGATGTTGCAGAGGGGGCCGATCAGCAGCGCGAACGCGAGCGTTCCCAGTCCCACGTTGCCGCCGAGAATCCAGCCGACGAGCAGCACGGTGGCCTCGACCCCGAATCGGCCCACCCAGATCGGCCATCCGAGACGATTGTGGATGCCGGTCATCAGCCCGTCGCGCGGGCCCGGCCCCAGCCGGGCCCCGATGTAGATGCCGCTGGCCACAGCCAGCAGAACGAGCCCGGCGGAGAACATGGCGGCCTGAGCCCAGATGTTCGGCATGGCAGGCACCACCCACAGGCTCAGCTCGATCATGGGCCCGAGCAGCAGCACGTTCAGCACCGTTCCGAGCCCGGGCCTCTGCCGCAGCGGAATCCAGAGCAGCAGCACCAGCACGCCGATGATGTTGGTCAGCACGCCGATGCCGAGTCCGGTCTGGGCCATGAGGCCCTGGGCGAAGACCGTCCATGGATCGACGCCGAGCGCCGCCTTGATCATGAGGGCGTCGGCGAACGCGTACAGCGCCAGACCGGAGATGAGGCGGGCGATGCGTCGGGCGAGCGGGAAAGTCATGTCTGAATCCAATTGCAGAATTGGCTTTAGATCAAGAAGCCAATCTTGCTAAAGTGGTTGCATGACTGATGCGTTCCTCGGTACTCGCGCCCTGCGCTCGCTGCTCGGCGAGTGGAAGGACGGCGGCGGGCCCCTGTATCAGGCGCTGTACGACCGCATCCGCCTTCTCGTTCTCGACGGCCGCATCCCCGCGGGCACGCGGCTCCCGGCTGAACGCGAGCTCGCACAGGCGCTCGAGGTGAGCCGCACCCTCGTCACGAGCGCGTACCGCGAGCTGCGCGAGGGCGGCTACACCACGAGCGTCCGCGGGTCGGGCAGCGTGACCCGGGTGCCGGGGCGCGCCAACCTCGCGGTCGACGCCGTCGGCGGATACCTCGACTTCACCAAGGCGATCATGCCCGCGAGCCCCGGAATCGCCCTGGCCACCCAGCAGTCGATGGACGACTTCGGGCGCTACCTGCAGGGGCCGGGGTACAACTTCGAGGGAATCCCTGAGCTTCGCGAGGCCGTCGCCACGCGCTACACGGTCCGCGGTCTCCCCACGACACCCGACCAGATCCTGGTGACGACGGGCGCCCAGAGCGCCATCGCCCTCCTGTCGCGCGTGCTCCTCGCACGCGGCGACCGCGCGCTCGTCGAGCTGCCCAGCTATCCGCACGCCTACGAGGCCCTCGCACAGGCGGGAGCGCGGCTCGTGCCCGTGAGCGTGACCCCGGGCGAGGGCTGGGACGAGTCGGCGTTGGAGCAGCTGATACGCCGCACGAACCCCGCGGTCGGCTACCTGATGCCCGATTTCCACAATCCCACGGGCGAGTCCATGCCGGCCGGGCTTCGTGAGCAGACCATCGATCAGGCGACGCGGGCGGGCACGACGCTGCTCGTCGACGAGACGTCGGGCGAACTCGATATCGACCGGGTCGACAGCCTGCTGCCGTTCGCGTCGTACGCGACACCGGGTGACGAACGCACTGTCGTGACCATCGGCTCGGTCGGCAAGACCATCTGGGACGGCCTCCGAGTGGGCTGGATCCGCGCGGAGCCCGGGCTCATCCGCACCCTCGCCGCAGCGCGACCGTCGAGCGACCTGGGCACACCCGTGCTCGAGCAGCTGATCGTCACACGCATGCTGCCCGACATGCCGTCGATCCTCGACGGACGCCGCGAGCAGCTGCGAGAGGGCAGAGACCGCCTCGAGCAGATCGTCGATGAGCGCTTCCCGGCGTGGAGTGCGCCCCGGGTCGCCGGCGGCATCGCGAGCTGGGTGGGGCTGGGTTCCGCCGTGTCATCCCAGCTCGCTCTCGCCGCCCGCGCCGAAGGGCTGCTCATCACGGCCGGGCCGCGCTTCGGGCTCGACGGCGCACTCGAACGGTTTCTGCGCATCCCGCTCGGCTACCCGACGGCGCAGCTCGAACAGGGCATGGATGCGCTGGCCCGCGCGTGGCAGGCGATCATGCGCAACCCGATGCCCGGCGCACAGGCGTTCGGCGACGTCGCCTGACGCGTCAGGCGTCGGCGAGGGGCGGGTCGGGCACCTCGGTCGTGTCGTCGATATCGGGGTAGTCGGTCAGGTCGGTCGATGCGACGGGCTTCGGCGCCTGCAGGTGAGCGGTCTTCTCGCGGATGCTCTCCACGAGCTCGGCGTCGGTCGGGTCGTCTGCCGAGGACTCGACCTCTTCGACGATGAACTGGCTCGCCGGGCCGAGAAGCAGTTGCGTGTGACCCGCGGTGCCGACGTCGTTCACACTCGGAATCTGCAGCGTGTCACTGGATTCCTGTCGAGCCAGTTCACTGGCGTACTCGAGCACGGCGTCGGCCACCCGGTCACCGGTCACCACGGAACCGCCGCTGTACAGAATCCTTTTCATCTCTCGATCCTCGCGGTGATGATCCGCTGTCACAACTCCTTGCGCGTTCGGCGTGTTCGCCCTAGGCGCGAAACCGCGTGCTGTCGACCATGGCGAGACGGAGAGTTCTGGATGTCATAGTGGATACTGCTCGCGAAACGGTGCGCGGCACCGTTCGACAGAAGGCAGCCCTGTGCATTTTCTCGCCATCCTCAGCATGAAGAACCGCGCGCTCATCGCGCTCGTCACGATCGTGGCGGCGGTCTTCGGCGGTCTCGCGCTGACGAGCCTGAAGCAGGAGCTCATCCCCTCGATCGAGTTCCCGCAGCTCGCGGTGCTGACGAACTATCCGGGTGCGTCTCCCGAGGTCGTCAACGACGACGTCTCCGTGCCCATCGAGACGGCCATCCAGGGTGTCGCCGGCATCGAGACCACGACGGCGACATCGAGCACGAACCTCTCGATCATCAGTGCGACCTTCACCTACGGCACGAATCTCGCCACCGCCGAGCAGAAGATCAACCAGGCGATCAACCGCATCAAGTCGACGCTCCCCGAAGACCTCGACCCGCAAGTGCTCTCGGGAGGCATCGACGACTTCCCCGTCGTGCAGATCGCTGTCACGCCCGCCGACGGAGACACCGACACCAAGGCGCTCGCGGGCCTTCTGCGCGCCAACACGCTCCCCGACATCACCGACGTCGCCGGGGTGCGCGATGCGCAGCTCGTGGGCGACATCGGCCAGCGGGTCACCATCACGCCCGACACGGCGGCGCTGGCCCTGGCGGGCCTGTCGTCGCAGGCGATCCGGGATGCCGTCGGCGACAACGGGCTGCTGATTCCGGCGGGCTCGCTCACCGAAGACGACAAGACCCTCTCGGTGCAGGCCGGAACGAAGCTCACGAGCGTCGCAGACATCCAGGGTCTGCCGCTCGGGGGAGCGGTGAAACCCGGCGGCGGCGTCTACACGATCGCCGACGTGGCCACCGTCGCGCTCACCGACAACCCGGTCACGTCGATCTCGCGGGTCGACGGCAAGCCGGCGCTCACCATCGCCATCACCAAGCTGCCCGCGGCGAACACGGTCGAGGTGTCGAACGCGGTTCAAGACCTGCTGCCGAAGCTCGAATCCGCGCTCGACGGGGCCACCTTCACGGTGGTGTTCGACCAGGCCCCCTACATCCAGCAGTCGATCCAGTCGCTCACCGAGGAGGGCCTGCTCGGCCTGTTCTTCGCCGTCGTCGTGATCCTGGTGTTCCTGCTCTCGATCCGTTCGACGCTCGTGACCGCGATCTCCATCCCGACCTCGCTGCTCATCACCTTCATCGGCCTGCAGACGGCCGGATACTCGTTGAACATCCTCACCCTCGGCGCCCTCACGATCGCGATCGGCCGGGTGGTCGACGACTCGATCGTGGTGATCGAGAACATCCGACGCCATCTCGCGTCGCCCGACGGCGTCGCCCGCATGCAGGGCGGCACCGACCGCGCCGGCGCCGCACGTGCCGCCATCATCGTCGAGGCGGTGCGAGAGGTGGCCGGTGCCATCACCGCATCGACCATCACCACCGTGGCGGTCTTCCTGCCGATCTCGTTCGTCGAGGGCACCACCGGGGAGCTCTTCCGGCCCTTCGCTCTCACGGTCACCATCGCGCTCCTCGCCTCGCTCGTGGTGGCGCTCACGATCGTGCCCGTTCTCGCCTACTGGTTCCTGCGCTCACGTGCGCCGAAGAACCACGCGCACGACATCGCATCCGCCCCTGTGGTGCCCGTCGACCCGGCCACCGGGCTCGAGTCACGGCGCGCTCGCCGACAGGAGCAGCAGGTCGCCGAGGAGGAGAAGCCCACGGCGCTGCAGAGGCGCTACCTGCCGATCCTCGAGGGCACGCTCAAGCGGCCCGTGATCACGCTCGTGTCGGCAGGGTTGCTCCTCATTCTCACCCTCGGGCTCACGCCGTTCATGAAGACCAACTTCCTGGGTTCTTCCGGCCAGAACACCCTGACCGTCACGCAGACGGTTCCCGTCGGCACGAGCCTGGATGCGCAGAACACGGCCGCGGAGTCGGTCGAGAAGGCGCTGCTCGGCATCTCGGGCATCAAGACCGTTCAGCTCAGCATCGGATCGAGCGGCTCGGCCCTGCGGGACGCGTTCGTGGGCGGCGGCGCCGGCGCGATCACCTACTCGATCACGACCGACGAGAGCGCCGATCAAGACGCCCTCGCCGAGACGGTTCGAAAGACCCTCGAGAAGACGAGCGACGCCGGCGACATCCAGGTGGCCGCCTCGGCCGGATTCGGAACCTCGAGTGACATCGCCATCGACGTGACCGCGACCAGCGCGGCCGACCTGCAGACGGCATCCGACGCCGTTCTCGCGAAGGTGTCGAAGCTCGATGCGATCACGCAGAGCGAGAGCAACCTCAGCAACTCGAGGCCCTACATCGCCGTGACGGTCGACAGGGTCAAGGCCGCCGAGGCGGGGCTCAGCGAGACCATCGTGGGCGGCATCGTGTCGCAGGCCATGCAGCCGCAGACGATCGGCACGATCTTCATCGACGACGCGAGCTACTCGATCTACATCCAGTCGCAGACGTCGCCCGCCACGGTCGACGAGCTCGCCGCGCTGCAGGTGCCGACCGCGGCCGGGCCCGCCCGACTCGACTCATTGGCGACCGTCGCGACCGTCGACGGACCGGCATCCATCACCACCGTCAAGGGTGTGCGCACGGCGACGATCACGGCGACGCCGGCCAGGGACAACCTCGGCACGGCCAGCGCCGAGGTGCAGGCCGCCGTCGACGACACCACGCTGCCGGCCGGGGCCACCGCCACGCTCGGAGGCGTGACGAGCGACCAGGGGGACGCGTTCAGCCAGTTGGGAATCGCCCTGCTCGTCGCGATCCTGATCGTCTACGTCGTGATGGTCGCGACCTTCCGCAGCCTCCTGCAGCCTGTGCTGCTCCTCGTCTCGGTGCCCTTCGCGGCCACCGGTGCGATCATCCTTCAGCTCGTCTCGGGCATCCCGCTCGGTGTGCCCTCGATCATCGGTGTGCTGATGCTCATCGGCATCGTCGTGACCAACGCGATCGTGCTCGTCGACCTGGTGAACCAGTACCGCGACAAGGGCCGCTCGGTGCGAGAGGCTCTGATCGAGGGAGCGAGCCGCAGGCTCCGCCCGATCCTCATGACGGCGCTGGCCACGATCTTCGCGCTGCTTCCCATGGTCGTGGGGCTCACGGGGCACGGCGGATTCATCTCGCAGCCGCTGGCCCTCGTCGTGATCGGAGGTCTGGTCTCATCGACCGTTCTGACGCTCGTCGTACTGCCCGTGCTGTACTCGGTCGTGTACGGATGGCTCGAACGGCGGAAGCTGCGCCGCATAGAGCGCGAGGAGGGCGACGGAGCCTCGACCCCCGGGCCGCGGCGCCGGAGCGACGAGCCCGCCACGTCCTGAATGCGGCTCCGTCCACGGAGACGCACGGCGTAACACCTGAAAATGTGCTGGGGAAGTTCTCGCAGTTCTCCTATGATCGTGATGAATTCTCGTCAGAACCAAAGGAGCACATGATGACAACGCCCCAGCCCGGATACTCCAACGCAGTTCCTCTCTCGCAGCCGCTGTACGGAGCCTCGCTCGGCGATGCCGTGCGTCGTTTCTTCAAGAAGTACGCCACGTTCACCGGTCGTGCGAGCCGCAGCGAGTACTGGTGGTGGGCGTTGGTGTCGTTCATCGTCATCACAGTGCTGCAGTCTCTCGCCTTCATCACCGGCGGCCCGGGTGGAGTCTCGGCCGACGGCACCACCTATGAGGGCCCCGGCGCGGGCTACCTGATCTTCAACATCATTCTCTTCATCTACTCACTGGCCGTGCTTGTTCCCACGCTCGCGCTGCTCGTACGGCGGCTGCACGACGGCAACTTCTCGGGCTTCTTTGCCTTCCTGCTGCTGATACCGTTCCTCGGACCGATCATCATCTTCGTTCTCGCTCTGCTCCCCTCGAAGCCGGAGGGCGCGCGCTTCGACGCGTAACACGATCTCACTGCGAGATGCGAGGCCCGCCGGGCCTCGCATCTCGTCGTTAAGGGGCGGTTCGGGCGATGCGAGTGACAAAGCGCCGCGCGACGTGTAACGTTTACAGGTCGGCTCTAGACACCGCGATTTCGTCGCGGAAGGGTTTGTAAGTCTGGTGGGCCGGTTTTTCTTTGTCAGTGTATGGACGCACTGGCCAGCGGTCATTCGTGTCGTATGCGAATATCCCCGCTGCTCATAAAGAAATTGTCAACGTATGACACGGCCCCGGACTGCAGAGATTCCGGGTTCTAGCGAGATAACAGCCAATTCGGGTTGTTCTTTCGCCATGCAATCTAATAAAACCCGGAAAGTACCATGCCTAAATCCAACAAATCCGGCGGCTTCAAGCCCGCCAAGAACTACGTGCCGAACGGCTCGAAGTCGGGCAGCAAGTCGCCCGGCCACCGCGGCTACCAGGCGGCACCCGCATCCGGAGCCCCCAAGAAGGCCCGCTGGAACGCCGACGAGCGCGCGGCCCGCGCGTCCGAGCGTCCCTCCTACAGCAACGAGCGCCCGTCGTACGGCGACCGTCCGCAGCGTTCCGAGCGTCCGTCGTACGGTGACCGGCCGCAGCGCAGCAACGACCGTCCCTCATATGGTGACCGTCCGCAGCGCAGCAACGATCGCCCGTCTTATGGTGACCGCCCGCAGCGTTCCGAGCGTCCCTCGTACGGTGACCGTCCGCAGCGCAGCAACGACCGTCCCTCGTACGGTGACCGTCCGCAGCGCAGCAACGAGCGTCCCTCGTACGGTGACCGCACCGAGCGTCCCTCCTACGGTGACCGTCCCCAGCGCAGCAACGACCGCCCTTCATACGGTGACCGCCCGCAGCGTTCCGAGCGTCCCTCGTA
>NZ_JARUXC010000021.1 GCF_030433855.1 Agreia sp. PsM10
CGCATCTTCCACGACCTCACCACCGACCTCCGAACACCCCACATCACCACTTGACATCCATAGGACCATCCGGCGCATCCTGAGTGCGCGGGTCGAATAATCGCTTTCGGGGCGCCAAAGAAGCACAGATCGGTCGACACGCCGTCACTCCAGCCTCGACGGCGGCATGTTGCTCTATCTGTGCGTCTGTAGGGCGCATGAGCACGATGTGACCTACGAGTCCGACGGCCAACTGAGGACATTTTGTTTCGACCTCGCTCCCCGGCGCGCAAATCCAGGGCCGAATCACGCGGCCTGTTCGGCGCAAGCAGCCTGTCCTCAGTTAGCGCCGGTCGAGTAGTAGCGCGACGAAGGAGCCGACGTATCGAGACCATCACGGGTGGCCTCGATACGGCCGCAGGCGGCCTACTCGAGCTGCGCAGAAGAGCGCAGCGGGAGAGGGCGCGCCTAGTTGGCGTATTGGTTGAGCCAGGGCATCGGGTCGATCGGGGTATCGCTGGAGTCGTGGATCTCGAAGTGCAAGTGGGCACCCGTGGAGGTTCCGGTGCTGCCGACGTTGCCGACCTGCTGGCCGACCTTCACGTCTTCGCCCTTGCTCATGGCGACCGAGGCGCACTGCATGTGGCCGTAGAGGCTCGCGAACTTCATGCCGTTGACGTTGTGATCGACGATGACGTAGCAGCCGTAGCCGCCGGCGTCGCTCTTCTGGGCGAGACGCACGGTGCCGTCGGCGACCACCTGGATGGGAGCGCCCATTCCCGGGTTGAAGTCGATTCCCTGGTGGTTCGTGCTGCCGATGCCGCCGGGCGACGAGCGGTAGCCGAATCCGTCGCTGATGGGAACGCCCGTGGGGAACGGCCACTGGATGGTGCCGCTCGTGTCGTTCGAGAAGGTGTCGGCCGTGTTGAAGCCGGTCATCGACACCTTGGGAACGCTCGTGACCGTGTAGGAGTCGCGATCGACCTGTGACGCGGATGCCTCGGCGTCGGTCTTCAGCTGCTGCTTGGCGGTCTCGCCGATGATGTTCTGCTGGGCCTGCACCTGCACGCTCTGCGAGATCGGGGCATCCGGTGTCGCGGCGAAGTACGCCTCGGCCGGAAGCGATGTCGCCACGGCGATTCCACCGGCGACGAGGAAGGCGAACATGCCGAAGCTCTTCTTGGCCATCGCCTTGGTCGACGGGCGACGGCGGCGGCGCTGCGGGATAGCGGGCTCGCCGGCTCCGGCACCGGAAGCGGCGGAGGCCGACTTGGGCGAGCTGACGCGCGGCCGCTCGGCCGGGGCGCTGCCTGCTCGGCGACCGGCCTTGGCGCGGGGCGCGGTGTTCTCGTCGTCGGAGGAGTCGGACCCGGCGCGGCGGCCAGGCCGGCGGCTCTGCGGCGGAGCCGGGACCTCGCCCAGCACGTCGGCCGGGCCGATGACCTTGGGGCCGGATGCCGCGGTGCCCGTCGATGCCGCAGCGTGCGGAACGAGAAGGTCGACGGGCGAGTCGGTTGCAGAGGAATCGGGCCGTTCGACCGTGATGTCGACCGCGGAGACTGCGGCGACGGCCTGCGCCACGCCCGCCGCGACCTGCTCGGGCTCCGTGGTGGCGAAGGCGACGGTCGACGCGAGCTCTTCTGTCGACGCTGCGGCGCGGCGCCCGCGTGGACGCACGGCGTTCTCGAAGGCCATGCGCTCCGCTTCGCGCTCCTGGGCCTCGGTGAGGACGACGGGGGCGGCGGCCCCGGCGGCGCGAGCCGCCCTGCGGGTGAGCGGCGCGGCGGCCGCAGGCGCATCCGGTGTCTGTGTCGACGAGGAGGAAATCGGCGGCGACGCGATCGACAGGCCGGCCGAAGCCTGCCTTCTCGACCTGCGCGACTGCGGTGCTGCGTCTGTCACTGGCGTCGAACCGTCGGCCTCAGACGAGAGATCATCTGGACGGGGGTTGTGACGAGCCAAGGCGCAAGAATTCCAATACCGATTCGGGTTTTCAGTCGATGGGCGCCTCGCTACCTGCTCGGGTAAGCGGAAGACGCGACTGTCGACACTAACGGCAGAGTCTGAAAATTCCCGCAGAGTGAGACGATTCAGTACGGTCTGCGCCCGAGTGAGGTCAGATCAGGCCGGCGGATGCGTAGAGATCGCGCAGGATCGGCTCGAGCTCACCGGCCAGCGTCGCCTCGGCGGCGAGGAGGAAGCGGATGCTCTCGGCATCGCCGTCGAAGCCACCGACATGGCCGCCCGCTTCGCGGACGACCAGCGCGCCGGCCGCGTGATCCCAGGGATTGAGGCCCCGTTCGGCATAGGCGTCGAGGCGTCCGGCCGCCACCCAGCACAGGTCGAGCGAGGCCGACCCCGCACGACGGATGTCGCGGACCTGACCGAGGATTCCTGCCAGCACCTGTCCCTGCCGCGAGCGCGTCTCGGCGCTGTACGAGAACCCCGTGCTGAGGAGCGTCTGCTCGAGCGAGACTCCGGAGTTGACCTGCAGCTGCTGCGAACCGAGGTACGCCCCTCCGCCCTGGGCAGCGGTGAAGACCTCACCGTTCGCGGGATTCACCACGCAGCCCGCGAGCGTATTCCACTCGGCAGGGTCGGCGCCTCCCTCGACGACGGCGATGCTGACCGCGTACTGCGGGATTCCGTAGAGGTAGTTGACGGTGCCGTCGATGGGGTCGACGATCCAGGTGAGTCCGGAGCCGCCGGTCGTACCCGTGGACTCCTCGCCCAGGAAGCCGTCGTCCGGCCGCACGTCCGCGATGGCGGCGCGCACGTAGGCCTCGACCTCGCGGTCGGCCAGTGTCACGACATCGACGATCGAGGATTTGGTGGCCGCGACCTCGACTCCTTCGGCGCGGCGGCGAGCGGCGAGGGCTCCCGCTTCGAGGCCGATTCGGCGGGCGATGGTGAGCAGGTCGGTGTTCGCAGCGATCGTCATGGTTAGAGCCTGACACAGCGGGCGCGGGCCCCCGGAACGGGCAACGGTGACCGCGACGACATTGGGGGTTACGTCGCGGCCACCGCCGAAGGAACATCCGCACGCGGACGCCCTCATGAAGTGAGACACGTCATACGCGCATCTATTACGCCACTGTGAAAGAAATATCGAGAAAATGTTGCAGTCGGAGCGGGGCGCCGATCAGCGGCACCACCTCACTGCTCGATACGCGCCTCGTGAACGTGCAACTCCAGGTCGATGAAGGCCGCGATCATTGCTCGATAGGTGCTCTCGACGACCTCAGGCGACGCTGCCGCGTCGGCGGCCAGGGAACGCACTCTCTCGATCACCGCCTCCACGCGATCGGGGGCACGCACCGCCGCCGTGTCGGTCTTGAGCCTTCCGGCCTCGACCACCCAGGCCTGGCGGCGACCGATGAGACCGACTATCTCGCGGTCGATGTCGTCGATGCGTCGACGCACCTCGTCGATCGTGGTGTTCTGCATGCTCAGGAGTCTAGAGAGCTTCGAAGCGCACAGAGCGAACCGAACGCCAGCAGGCGAGGGAGTAGACACTAGTGTCGTTCCCGGAGGAAGGCTCATGAAAAGTGACAGCAGGCCCGCGACGATCTACGACGTCGCGCGCCATGCCGGAGTCTCCCACCAGACCGTCACGCGCCTTCTGAGCGGTTTCGAAGGCATCCGCCCCGCCACGCGCGCTCGGGTCGAGGAGGCCATCCAGGCCCTGGAGTACCGCCCGAATCAGGCCGCCCGACTGCTGCGCACCAACCGGTCGAATCGCATCGGCGCACTGGCGCACGAGATGACGAAGAGCGGTCCGTCCGCCGTCATCCAGGGGGCGAGCCGCCGCGCCCACGAAGCGGGCTACGTTCTCGACATCGTCATCGTCGACGGCTACGACGATCGATCGATCCGCGACGCCCTCGGAGTCCTCGAGCGCGAACGCGTCGCGGGCATCCTGGTGACGGCCCAGACCGAGCAGATGCGCCAGATCTTTCTCTCGATCCCCATCAAGGCCCCGATGCAGGTGGGCTCACACGTCGACGACGAGGCCGGCCGGCACGGCCTGCAACGCGACACGGGACGCATCGCCGCTCGCCATCTGATCGAACTGGGCCACCGCCGTATCCTCGTCATCGCGGGTGCGCGCGACTGGCTGTCGACCCAGGAGCGACTCGAGGGATTCGAATCGGTGTGCAGAGACGCGGGGGTCGAGACCGTCATCGAGTACGGCGACTGGAGTCCCGAGTCCGGCTACAGGATCGCGCTCGACCTCGACCTCGAGTCGGGCATCACAGCCGTCTTCGCCCAGAACGACCACATGGCCCTCGGCGCGATCCGGGCCCTGCACGAACGCGGATGCGAGGTTCCGCGCGATCTCAGCGTCGTCGGCGTCGACGACATTCCGGAGGCCCGGTTCCTCACGCCGCCCCTCACGACGATCGCGATCGATTTCGAGGCCGAAGGCCGATTCGCCATCGACTGGCTCGTGTCGCGAATCGAGTCGACCGAGCCCCCGAAGCGAGAGCGGGCACCGATGCCGCGCCTCGTGACACGCGAGTCGGCTCGTCGGTTTTAGCCCCTCTGATCAGGCTGTTCATTTTGTTACCGAAATAGTTCTTGCGCCGCTCGCCTCGGTGTCGTAGCTTTCTACCAGCTCGATGTTGTCGACAACATTTGTTGCAGCATCTGGCCGCTCACCTCGACAACGGAGTCACAGACAGACATGCAACGACGCTTCCCTGCACTGACCGATCGCATCCTCTTCGGCGCTGCCTACTACGCCGAGTACCAGCGCTCGGGCACCCTCGACCGCGACCTCGACCTGATGGTCGAAGCCGGATTCACCGTCATCCGCGTGGGCGAGTCGGTGTGGTCGACCTGGGAGCCGCGAGACGGCGAGTTCGACCTCGAGTGGCTCCTGCCGGTGCTCGACGGGGCTCACGCTCGCGGAATCTCGGTGATCCTCGGAACGCCGACCTACGCGGCTCCGCCGTGGCTGCAACGCATCCACCCCGAGATCGCCGCCGAGAACGCCGACGGCTCGACGGTCGGCTGGGGCCAGCGCCAGGAGATGGACTACTCGCACCCGACGTTCCGCTGGTACGCCGAGCGCATCATCCGCGCCGTCGTCGGGCGCTACGCCGGGCACCCGGCCGTGATCGGATACCAGGTCGACAACGAGCCCGGCCAGCAGCTGGCCCACAACCACCACGTCATGCAGGGCTTCCTCGAGTGGCTTCGCACCAAGTACGGCACCCTGGAGAACCTCAACGAGCAGTGGGGCCTCGTCTACTGGTCCCACCGTCTCAGCGAATGGGCCGACCTCTGGACCCCGAAAGGCAATCTGCAGCCTCAGTACGCGCTGGAGTGGCGCCGCTACCATTCGGCGCTCGTGACCGAGTTCATCGGCTGGGAGGCCGACATCGTGCGCGAGTACGCGAACGACGAGCAGTTCGTGACCACCTGCATCAGCTACAACCGCCCTCCGGTGAGCGACGACGAACTCGTCGAGCGGCTCGACATCACGGCGGGCAATCCCTACTACCGCATGCAGGACGGCCTCTCGAACGTGGTCGAGACCCGCGCGGATGCCCCGTGGTGGACATCCGGACCCTGGGCCCTGTTCGGGCAGGCCGATCGCATGTACTCGACCTCGCAGAACCGGTTCCTCGTGACCGAGACGAACGCGCAGTCCATCGGCGGCCACTGGCAGAATCAGCCCCCGTATCCGGGCCAGATCGTGCAGGCGGGGCTCGCCCTGGTCTCGCGCGGCGCCCGCATGATCGAGTACTGGCACTGGCACACGCTGCACTTCGGCGTCGAGACCTACTGGGGCGGCGTGCTTCCGCACAGCCAGCGTCCCGGCCGCATCTACCGCGAGGTCGCCGAACTCGGATCGATCCTCGGCACGCTCGGCTCCGAGCTCGAGGGCTACACCCCGACTGCGGATGCCGCGATCATCTGGTCGACCGACACACGGTGGTCGTTCCAGTCGTACCCGCCCCTCGCGAAGCCCGACGGCGAGCGCGACCCCGAGTCGTATCAGCGCATCTACGACAGCTTCTACCGGGGCGCGCACGACGCCGGACTGCAACTGCGGGTGCTGCACGACCGTCAGTTCGCCGCACTCGATCCGGCCGAGCTGGCCCGCGACATCCCGATTCTGTTCGCGCCCGCCGTGTATGTGGCCGACGATGCGCTGCTCGATCGGCTGCGCGCCTACGCCGACGCGGGGGGACACCTGGTGCTCGGCCCCCGCACCGCATACGGAGACGAGCTCGCCCGGGCCCGCCGCGGCGTCGCCCCCGACCGGCTCGCCGACGCGGCCGGCGCCTGGTACGAGGAGTACTCGAACCTCGATGCGCCCGTACCGGTCGTCTCGACGGGGCAGCTCGAGCTCGCTCCCTCCGCGAGCGCCACGGCCTGGGCCGACGGCGTGATCGCCGACGGGGCCGAGGTGCTCGCCACCTACGAGCACCACTTCCTCGGGCGGTTCGCCGCCGTCACGAGCACCCCGTTCGGAGCCGGACGCATCACCTACGTGGGCACGGTGCCCGACGCCGGGCTCTCGTCATCCGTCGCCCGCTGGGTGAAGGGCGACACCGCGAAGACCGGATGGCAGGTGCCGGCCGCGGTGTCGGTCGTCTCCGGCTCGAGCGACACGCACGACACCATCTGGTTCGTGCACAACTGGTCGCCCGATGCCGTCACCGTGCCGGCCCCGGCATCCCTCACCGATCTCGTCGACGGCGCCGCCGTCGCGCACGGGTCGGACGTTCTCCTCGCCCCCTGGTCCGTCCGGGTTCTCAGCGAGGACTGATCGTTCGCCGCCGGGCGAACGTGAACCACTCACACAAAAGGAAAGGTCACATGCGAACCACAGCACGCCGCACAGCACTGTCGCTGGGCACCATCGTCGTCACGGCCGGACTCCTGCTGACGGGCTGCACCAGCCCCGGAAGCTCGACGACCGACAAGGCGACCGTGTCGCAGGCCGACATCGACAAGGCCCTCGACACCCCCACCAAGCTCACCTTCTGGACCTGGGTTCCCGACATCGAGAACGAAGTCGCACTCTTCGAGAAGAAGTACCCGAAGATCGACGTCGAGGTCGTGAACGTCGGCTCGGGCGCAGACGAGTACACGAAACTGCGCACGGCATTGAAGGCGGGCAAGGGCGCCCCGGATGTCGCGCAGATCGAATACCAGTACCTCTCGTCGTTCCGTCTGACCGACAGCCTCGCCGACCTCACGCCGTACGGCGCGGCGGACCTGTCGGACGAGTACGTGGAGTGGGTCTGGAACCAGGTTCAGACGGAGGACGGCTCGGTCTGGGCGATCCCGCAGGACTCCGGCCCCCTCGGCAACCTCTACCGCAGCGACATCCTGGCGCAGGCCGGCATCACCGAGGCCCCCACCACGTGGGCGCAGTACGCCGAGGACGCCGCGACGATCAAGGCGGCGACCGGCTCCTACATCTCGAACATGCCCGGCAACGACCCCGGCCAGATGGTCGGACTCTTCTGGCAGGCCGGCGCGAAGCCGTTCGGCTACGACGGCGACAAGACCGTGAAGGTCGACATCGCCAGCGACGAGACGAAGAAGGTCGTCGACTACTGGAACGACCTCATCCAGAAGGACCTCGTCTCGGTCGACCCCGACTTCAACGACAGCTTCTACCAGAGCCTCTCGTCGGGCAAGTACGCCGGATGGGTGACCGCCGCCTGGGCTCCCGTGTTCCTGCAGGGAACCGCGGCCAACACCTCGGGTAAGTGGACCGCAGCCAAGATCCCGCAGTGGAACGAGGGTGACGACGTGTCGGGCAACTGGGGCGGGTCGTCGGATGCCGTGCTCAAGACGAGCGAGAATCCGATCGCCGCGTACGAACTCGCCAAGTTCATCAACAACGACCCGGAGTCGACGCTGAAGTTCGCAACGGACCAGTTCCTGTTCCCGACCAAGACCGACACCCTGGCCGACCCCGCGTTCGTCGACCAGCAGTCCGAGTTCTACGGCGGCCAGAAGGTCAACGAGCTCTTCGCCGGAGTCTCCGACACCGTCGACGTCTCCTTCGAGTGGCTGCCCTTCATGGACTACGTCTACTCGAGCTACAACGAGACGCTCGGCAAGGCGATCGCCGACAAGACCGACCTCTCCACGGCCCTCCAGGCCTGGGACGACGAGGTCACCGCCTACGCGAAGAAGCAGGGCTTCACGGTCGAGTAGCCACGAGCGGGTGCCGTCCGTCGACGCGGGCGGCACCCGCTTCCCCCCCTTCCCCTGAGATTTCAATGACGAGATAAGGAAGAACCGTGGCCGTCCTCGCCGCATCCGCATCCGCACCACCGAACAGCCGAAGCCGACGCCCGCCCCGGCAGCGCTCGACGCAGTCGACCCGTCGCCAGACGCGGGCCGCCTACCTGCTCATCACCCCGTTCCTCGTCGTCTTCGTCGCGATGCTGATCGTTCCCCTCTTCTACTCGGGATACCTCAGCCTCTTCGCCACGCAGCTGATCGGCGGACAGGAGTTCGTGGGCCTCTCCAACTACGTGCAGGCGCTCACCGACCCGAGCTTCCTCGGCGGCCTCGGGCGGGTGGGGCTCTTCCTGCTCATCCAGGTGCCGATCATGCTCGTTCTCGCCCTGTTCTTCGCCCTGGCGCTCGACAGCTCCCGGGTCAGGGGAAGCAAGGCCGCTCGACTCGCGATCTTCGTGCCGTACGCGGTTCCCGGCGTGGTCGCCACGCTCATGTGGGGCTACCTCTACGGCAACGACTTCGGCCCGATCGCGCAGACCTTCCGCGCACTCGGTATCGATGCGCCGAACCTGCTGGCCAACGACACCATCCTCGGGTCGATGATGAACATCGTCACGTGGGAGTTCGTGGGCTACAACATGATCATCATGTACGCGGCCCTCCGCACGATCCCCACCGAGCTCTTCGACGCGGCCGAGGTCGACGGTGCCAGCGAATGGCGCGTCGCGTGGAGCATCAAGATCCCCGCCATCCGGCCGGCCATCATGCTCACCGTCATCTTCTCGATCATCGGGTCGTTCCAGCTCTTCAACGAGCCGAACCTGCTGTACCGGCTCGCACCGAACGTGATCGGCAACGACTTCACCCCCAACCAGTACGCCTACACGGTGGCATTCGTGAATCAGGACGTGCCCTACGCCGCGGCGATCGCCTTCCTGCTGGGCCTCGTCATCATGATCGTCTCGTATGTCGTGCAACTCTCGACCCAGCGCAAGGAGAACCTCTCATGAGCGCCCCGACCATCGGAGCACCGACACCGTCCGCGCTCGACGCGCCCCGGGCATCCACACCCCGCGCGAAGCGGCACCGCCGCCAGATCATGCGCGAGGGTCGCCGCAGCACCCTGCTCACCGTGCTGCTCTGGGCGTGCGCCGCCTACTTCCTGCTGCCGCTGCTCTGGCTGCTGATCGCCTCGACCAAGAGCAACGCCGACCTGTTCTCGTCGTTCGGGTTCTGGTTCGGCAAGGACTTCAACCTGTTCACGAACATCGCCCAAGTGTTCACGTTCAAAGACGGCGTCTACCTGCGCTGGGTTCTGAACACCGTGGTCTATGCCGGAGTGAGCGCGTTCGGCGCCTCGCTTCTCGCGACGATGGCCGGCTACGGCTTCGCGAAGTACCGGTTCCCCGGCGCGCGGGCGATCTTCAGCGTCGTGCTCGGATCGATCATGATCCCGCTCACCGCCCTGGCGATCCCGACCTACCTGCTGTTCAGCTCGGCCGGGCTCACGAACACCCCGTTCGCCGTCATCATCCCGTCGCTCGTCAGCCCGTTCGGCGTCTACCTCATGCGCGTCTACGCGGCCGAGTCGGTTCCCGACAGCCTGATCGAGGCCGCACGAATGGATGGCGCGGGCGAGATGCGCATCTTCTGGCAGGTCGCGCTGCGGCAGCTGGGCCCGGGCGTGGTCACCGTGTTCCTCTTCTCGCTCGTCGCGACCTGGAACAATTACTTCCTGCCGCTCATCATGCTGAACACCTCCGATCTCTACCCGCTCACGGTGGGGCTCGCACAGTGGCAGGCGACGGCGGCGGCCGGCAGTGGATCGCAGGCGTTGTTCTCGACGGTCATCACGGGCTCGCTCGTGTCGATCATCCCCCTCGTCATCGCCTTCCTCTTCCTTCAGCGGTACTGGCAGTCAGGTCTCGGAACAGGAGCAGTAAAAGGATGATCGGCAACAACGCGCCCGTGTGGTTCGGCGGCGACTACAACCCGGAGCAGTGGCCCGAGGAGGTGTGGGCCGACGATGTGCGGCTCATGCAGAGGGCCGGGGTCACCATCGCCACGGTCGGCGTCTTCTCGTGGGCGAAGCTCGAACCGCGAGACGGCGAGTTCGACTTCGCCTGGCTCGACCGGGTCATCGACGGACTGCACGCGGGCGGCGTGAAGGTCGACCTGGCCACGGCCACCGCCTCTCCCCCGCCGTGGCTCAGCGCCGCGCATCCGGAGATCCTGCCCGTGACCGCCGAGGGAGTACGCCTCGGTGTCGGCAGCCGCCAGCAGTACAGCCCGAGCTCTCAGGTGTACCGCCAGTACGCGACCCGCCTCGTGCGCGCCCTCGCCGAGCGCTACGGCGCGCATCCGGCCATCGCGGCCTGGCACATCAACAACGAATACGGATGCCACGTGGCGCAGTCGTTCGACGACGAGTCGGCGGCCGCGTTCAGGGCCTGGCTCGAGGCGAAGTACGGAAGCATCGAGGCCCTGAACCACGCGTGGGGCACGGCGTTCTGGTCGCAGCACTACGCCGAGTTCAGCGAGGTCGGGCCGCCCCGCGCGATGCCGTCGTTCCCCAATCCGACGCAGATGCTCGACTTCCATCGCTTCTCCTCCGACGCGCTGCTCGAGTGCTATAGGGCCGAGCTCGCCGTGCTGCGCGAGGTGACGCCGGACATCCCGGTCACGACGAACTTCATGGGCTTCTTCAAGCCGGTCGACTACTGGAAGTGGGCGAAGGAGGTCGACTTCGTCTCCGACGACTCCTACCCCGACCCCGCAGACCCGCTCTCCCCCGCGTTCGCCGCGATGACCCGCGACCTCATGCGTTCGCTGCGCGGAGGCCAGCCGTGGATGCTCATGGAGCAGACGACAGGCGCCGTCAACTGGCGCACGCGAAACGCCCCGAAGCTGCCGGGAGAGAACCGGCTCTATTCGATGCAGTCGGTCGCCCGCGGCGCCGACGGCATCCTGTACTTCCAGTGGAGGCAGTCCGTCGCCGGTGCCGAGAAGTTCCACGCGGCCATGGTGCCGCACGCCGGAGAGGAGACGCGCATCTTCCGCGAGGTGACCGCCCTCGGCGCCGAGCTGTCGACCATGGGCGACGTCGTCGGCTCCCGTGTTGCGAGCTCTGTCGCGATCGTCTTCGACTGGGATTCGTGGAACGCCCTCGAGCAGGCCGCGTCACCCGCGCAGCTGGTGTATCTCGACGAGATCATGTCGTGGCACTGGTCGTTGCGCGCGCTCGGCGTGACGGTCGACTTCGTCGAGCCGGGCGCTTCTGTCGACGGGTACTCGCTCGTCATCGCGCCGGCGCTCTTCGCCGTTCCACGGTCAGCGCTCGAGACGCTGGCCGCGGTTCCCGCTCGCGGCGGGCAGCTCATCGTGAGCTACCAGACCGGCATCCTCGACGAGAACCTGCACGTTCAGCAGGGCGGTTACCTCGGCCCGCTGCAGGCCGCACTCGGCGTGCGCGTCGAGGAGTTCGCGCCCCTCGCAGGCCCCGATCTGCGGGGCACCGGAACCGCGCCCGTGCCGACCACGGCCATCCGGTTCGGCGACACCGTGCGCGCCGCCTCTGTCTGGACCGAGCTTCTGCACGCCGACGACGCCGAGGTTCTGGCGACGTTCACCGAGGGGCTGGCCGACGGGTCGCCCGCGATCACGCGGCGCGCGGCGGGCGGTCCGGATGCGCAGGATGCGGCGGGTGGAACGGCCTGGTACGTGGCGACCCGCCCCGATACGGCCACGGTGTACGAGCTGCTGCTCGATGCGCTCGGTCGCGCCGGCATCCGCCCCCTGCTCGACGGCTCGAACCCCGACGTCGAGGTCGTCGAGCGCGCGGGAACCCGCTGGGTGCTCAACTTCGGACGCGCCGAGGCAACGGTCACGGTCGGAGACGACACCGTGACGATCGCGGCTCACGACCTGGTGAGGCTGCCTGTGGCATAGAGTCGGGGCTCCGTGTTGCCGCGGACGCCGATGACCGTGCCCGTTTACCTCCGTTCTGTCGGCGCTCGATCGCACGATCGGAGGCAAACGGGCACAGTCGTCACGGGCGGTGCTGAGCTATCGCAGCGCGAAGAGCTTCGAGGTGCGACCGGCTGAGATCCCGTGCGACCACGGCGTCATGGGCCGCGACCGCCTCGACGATCTCGGCGTGCACGAGCTGGTCGGCCTGTGTGGCCGGTTCGCCACTGAGTTCGAGCATCTGCACCATCGCTTCACGACTTCTCGCCGCGAAGGTGTCGAAGAGCTCGGTCAGCAACTCGTTCTGACTGGCGGTCACGATGCTGCGGTGAAAGGCCATGTCGGCGTCGACCCTGGCATCGATCGTGACGACCTCGCCGCCTCGGCGCGCAAGGGCGGTCCGGATGGCCAGCAGGTCGTCACGCGTGCGCCGCTCGGCGGCCAGTGCCGCCGCCTCGCACTCGATGGCGATGCGCGCCTCGAGGATGGATGCGATGGTCGCCCGGATCACGAACGAATCCCAGTCGCCGACGGGGACGACTGCGTGGACGAAGACGCCTGATCCCTGGCGGGTCGTCAGAATTCCCCGACCGGCGAGCTGGCGGATGGCCTCTCGCATGGTGGACCGCCCGACACCCAGCTGGGGCGCCAGCGTGGTCTCACCCGGCAGCTTCTGGCCGACCTCCCACTCGCCCGCCTGGATGCGATCGAGAAGCAGACGTGCCGCCTGCTCGGACAATGACTCTCGCTGGACGGAAACCATACTCACAGCATACTCCTCAGCTTGTCTGAGGAGTTGTGCTACCGTTGCCGGGTGATCTCCTCCGACTCCCAGCTTTCTTCCCCGCGCGGTCCGGTGCCCGAGCACTCTCCGACGTGGAATCGGCAACGCCACTCCCAGATGCCGTCATCGCGTTATCAGGACGTCTTCTCTCGAGTCGAGCTGCCGTTGCTCGATCGCGAGTGGCCGTCGCGTCGCCTCACCGCCGCACCTTTGTGGGTTCCGGTCGACCTGCGCGACGGCAACCAGGCACTCGCCGAGCCCATGGACCCCGATCGCAAGCGGGGCTTCTTCGAGCTGATGGTCACGATGGGCTATAAGGAGATCGAGGTCGGCTACCCGTCCGCTTCGCAGACGGACTACGAATTCGTGAGGCTGATCGCCGAGTCCGACATGGCTCCGTCCGACGTCACGATCGTCGTCTTCACACCTGCGCGGCGAGATCTCATCGAGCGCACCGTCGAGTCGATCCGAGGCATCCGGAACGACGTCGTCATTCACATGTACACGGCGACCGCACCCCTGTGGCGTGAGGTGGTGTTGGGCCACGATCGTGCGTCGCTGCGCGAACTGATCCTCGATGGCGGAAGGGAGGTGCTGCGATTCGCCGGAGACCTCGAACGCGTACGGTTCGAGTTCTCGCCCGAGGTCTTCAACCTCACCGAGCCCGACTACGCCCTCGAACTCTGCAACGCGGTCACGACACTGTGGGATGCCTCCGCCGATCGACCCGTCATTCTGAACCTACCGGCGACCGTCGAGGCCGCGACCCCCAATGTCTACGCCGACCAGATCGAATACATGCACAGAAACCTCGATCGGCGTTCCTCGGTGATCCTGTCCGTGCACCCGCACAACGACAGGGGAACAGGCGTCGCGTGCGCGGAGCTCGCCGTGCTTGCCGGCGCCCAGCGTGTGGAGGGCTGCATCTTCGGCAACGGCGAGCGCACAGGCAACGTCGACATCGCCACCCTCGCCCTGAATCTGCACGCCCAGGGCATCGATCCCATGATCGACTTCTCAGACATCGATCACATCAGGAGGGTCGTCGAGCACAGCAACCGAATCGACACCCACCCTCGGCACCCCTACGTGGGCGACCTTGTTCACACCGCGTTCTCCGGAACCCACCAAGACGCGATCAAGAAGGGCTTCGCCGAGCACGCCCTGCGCGCTGCAGACACGGGCACGCCGCCTGAGGAACTGCCGTGGCGGGTTCCCTACCTCCCCATCGATCCCGCCGACCTGGGGCGCAGCTACGAGGCCGTCATCCGAGTCAATTCGCAGTCAGGCAAGGGCGGCATCGCCTATCTGCTCGAGCGCGACTACGGCATCGAGATGCCGCGTCGACTGCAGATCGACTTCTCTCGTCGCGTACAGCAGCACGCCGACGACACAGGTCTCGAACTCGATTCGGCCGCGCTTTGGGCGATCTTCGAGCGCAGCTATCTGACGTCGGCGGCTGCGGCGATCGAATTACGCGAGCTCGACGTCGTCACGGCAGGGGGCACGACCCGCACCACACTGCGGATCGCGATGGATGGCACGGAACGCACGCAGACCTTCGACGACATCGGGCCCGTGGAAGCCGTCACTCTGCTGCTCGACGCGAACGGCATCACCGTCCAGATCCTGTCGCTGCACCAGACAGCGCTCTCGGCGGGCAACAACAGTGACGCACTGACTCTGCTCGAGTACCGGCGCGGAGCGTCGACGGGGTGGGCGGCAGGGCGACACCGCTCAGTGCTCGAAGCGAGCATTCTCGCCGTGCTCGCCGCGGCCGCGCGCCCCTGACTGTTCCGCATCTGGATCGGGGCCACTCGAGCGCGGGCGTTGCTGTGCCGCGCGCGTGCTGCACCACCGCGCTCGGCGCGAAGTCGCGCGCTCGGCGCCGTGGCGCTTCTCAGGCGCGCAGGAACGTGATGGCCGCGTCGCGGAAGTGGCGTGACGTGGGCGCGTTGAAGTGGTTGCGGCCGGGAATCTCGTAGAAGACGCCGTTCGGCGTGGCCTCGGCCAGGCCCTTCGAGCGCTCGAGGATCGCGTCGTCGCTGCCCGTGGCGAACAGCACGGGCTGCCGGGGCGGATTGGCCGGGTCGGGCTGGATTCCGTCGCGCATGCCGTCGACGAGGCTCATCAGCGCCTCGAGGTCGTTGCCGGGAATGGCGGATGCCATCGTCACGTATGCGCGGGTGATCCGATCCTCGACCGCCGCGCCGGTCTCGATGAACGCCCTGGCCTCGTCGGTGCGCAGTCGCGTGAGCGGCTGACCGTCGGGGATTCCGCCCAGAACTGCTCGCGTGATGCGGCCGGGCAGCTCGAGCGTGGCCTGCCAGCCGACCCGGGCACCGAGCGAGTAGCCGGCGTAGACCGCCTCGTCGATCAGGTAGGTGTCCATCACCATCACGAGATCGGCGACGAGCTGCTCCATCGAATAGGCGGCGGGGTCGTGCGGCTTGTCGCTCTCGCCATGACCTCGCTGGTCGAGGGCGATCACCCGGTAGCCGGCGCGGGTCAGGTCGCGGGTCCACCCCGTCGCATGCCAATTGACGAGCGCGCTCGAGGCGAAGCCGTGCACCGCGAGAACGGTCGGCGCATCCGCATCGCCGAACTCGTACGTCGCCAGCTGCAGCCCGTCGGAGGACATGACCTTCTGTGGGCGGGGCGCGGCTGGAATCAGTGAGTTCACGCGGTCAGTCTCCCAGAATCCGAATCCAAAAAGCCCTGCAAACACGGTGATTTGCAGGGCTTCCCTGGTGGCAAGTGAGGGATTCGAACCCCCGAAGTCTAAGACGGCTGATTTACAGTCAGATCCCTTTGGCCGCTTGGGTAACTTGCCAGGGCGCACCCGACCACGTGAAACACACAACCGAAGGCGCGAGTACACATTACCCGCCATCCCGGCTTCGGCGAAATCAGCCCGACGACACGTCGTTCGAATACCGGATGGCGTACTCCGAGACGCCCACCGCATAGGGTGCTGCGTCGTTGTAGGCCGCAATGGCCGTGCGCCAGTTGTCGGCGATCGAGAGGTCTCCGCCGGCGTGGCACAGGTAGTTGGCCGTGGCCAGAACGGCGTCGTCGAAGTTCTGCGGATCGACCGCTCCGTCGCCCGAACCGTCGGCGCCCCAGTTGCGCCAGCTGTCGGGAATGAACTGCAGCGGGCCGACCGCGCGGTCCCACTCGGCGTCGCCGTCGATGGTGCCCTGGTCGCTGTCGGGAATGGCGTTCGTCGTCGCGCCGTCGAGGGCGATGCCGAGAATAGGCGGCGTGACGAGGCCGTCGGCGCCGATCGACGAGCCGTCGATGGTGCCGTGGTGGCTCTCCATCTCGCCGATGCCCGCGAGCGTGTTCCACCCGAGGTTGCAGCCCGGGTTCTGGTTGGCCGAGTAGACGGCCGCGCCGCCGTAGGCGAGCATGGCTCGCTGCGGGATGCCCGTGGCCGCGGCCGCCTTCGCCGCCCAGTCGGCGTCGACCAGCGTCGGCAGGCCCGCCCAGGGCTCGACCACGGGGGCCACGGCCGCGTCGGGTGTGGCCTTCGCCGGAGCCTCGGCGGTGGTGGGCTCGCTGGGCTCGGGCGTCGTCGTGCACCCGGCGAGGGCGAACGCGACGGCGAGAACCGGGGCAACAAGAAGGGATCGACGCACGGCCCCCAGTGTACGGATCGGCTCTGACAGCGGCCTCGAAGCTAAACTGGTGCGCATGGCAGATTCAAGCTTCGACGTAGTCAGCAAGGTCGACAAGATGGAGGCGGACAACGCCCTCAACCAGGCGCACAAAGAGGTGGAGCAGCGCTACGACTTCAAGAACATCGGTGCCTCCATCGAGTGGAGCGGCGAGAAGGTCCTGATGAAGGCCAACTCCGCCGAGCGCGTGAAGGCGATCCTCGAGGTGTTCGAGGCCAAGCTCATCAAGCGCGGCATCTCGCTGCGCAGCCTCGACGTGGGCGAGCCCTACGCATCCGGCAAGGAGTACCGGCTCGAGGCATCCATGAAGAACGGCATCGAGCAGGACGCCGCGAAGAAGATCAGCAAGCTGATCCGCGACGAGGCCCCCAAGAGCGTCAAGAGCCAGATCCAGGGCGACGAGCTGCGCGTCTCATCGAAGAGCCGCGACGACCTGCAGGCCACCATGGCGCTGCTCAAGGGCGCCGACCTCGACGTCGCCCTGCAGTTCATCAACTTCCGGTGACCGACCCGATCGACCAGACGCGCCCCGGCCGGCCGGGCGTCGACATCCCCGACGCCCGCGGTCGCACCGGACTCGACCAGACGGGCCGCGAGCTGACCGGCAACCCGCGTGTGCGCGTGAAAGACGTGCGCCTGCTCTCGTCGAACTGGCATGTGTTCCGGGCGAACACGCTCGAGTACCAGCGCGCCGACGGCGTGTGGGAGACCCAGCACCGCGAGACCTACGACCGGGGCAACGGGGCCACCATCCTGCTGTACTCGATCGAGAAGCGCACGGTGCTGCTGACCCGTCAGTTCCGCTACCCGGCGTACGTGAACGGGCATCCCGACGGCACCCTCGTCGAGACCGCCGCCGGCCTGCTCGACGACGACGATCCGCTCACCGCCATCCGGCGCGAGGCCCGCGAAGAGACCGGGCACGAGATCGGCGACGTCGTCTCCGTCTTCGAGGCCTACATGAGCCCGGGCTCGGTCACCGAGAAGCTCTTCTTCTTCGCTGCGCCCTATTCGCCCGACACACGAGCGGATGCCGGTGGCGGGCTCGCCGACGAAGGCGAGGAGATCGAGCTGCTCGAGATCGACATCGACGAGGCGCTCGGGCGCATCGGCGTCGACATCATCGACGCGAAGACGGTCATGCTGCTGCAGTGGGCGGCACTGAGCGGGCCGTTCCGCCGCGTTCCCTGAGCTTGAGACCCGTTCCCTGAGCCTGTCGAAGGGGCAGTACAGCCCTTCGACAAGCTCAGGGAGCGGCGCGGGGAACGCGCTACTTCGTGGCGGCGGCCAGGTTGTCGACGAGGTTGTCGAGGCCCCACGGAAGCGACAGCGCGGTGGGCGGCGACACGGCCGAGATGTTCTGTGCTCCCACGAGCTGGGCGGCGTGCCCGGCGGCGACCGCCGGAATGACCGACGTCTGCGGCGAGCTGAGGAACGCGTCGGCCTCGGGCTGCGTGGTCGCGTAGTTCAGCACCACGTCGGCCTCGAGCTTGTCGAGCTGCTCGTAGCTGAGCGTGTAGAAGAACGTGCCATCGCCGCTCGACAGGTCGTCGACGGCGGGCGCGTTCACGAAGCCGAGGTCGAACATGAACTCCACCCGCGGATCGTTCTTCTTGTAGACGTAGAACGTGCCCGCGCTGTCGGCGACGGCGGCGATGGTCTTGCCGGCGAACTCGGGGTGCTCCTCGGCCTTCGCGGCGATCTGCTCGTCGATGTCGGCGAGCACGGCGGTGGCCTCGTCGCTCTTGCCGAGGGCCTCGCCCACGGTGGTCACGACGTCGCGCCACGGGGTGCTCCACGCCTGGTCGGGGTAGGCCACGGTCGGGGCGATCTCCGACAGCTTCTCGTACTGTTCCTCGGTGATGCCGGAGTAGACGGCCAGGATGACGTCGGGGTCGGCATCGGCGATCGCCTCGTAGGGCGGGTCGTCAGTCGACTCCGGAAGGATCGTGGGCATCTCGGCGCCGGCCTTGTCGATGGCGTCGGAGACCCACGGCAGCACGCCGTCTTCGTCGCCGGCGTACGAGTCGAAGGGGATCGCGACGGGGATGACACCCAGAGCGATCGACGCGTCGGTGCTTCCCCAGCCCAGCGTGACCACGTTCTTCGGGTCGGCCGGAACCGTCGTCTCTCCGAACGCGTGCTCGATGGTCACGCCGTCGGCCGACGCGGCATCTGTCGACGAGTCGGAGGAGGCGGTGCTGCAGCCGGCGAGCAGCAGGGCGGCGGTGACCGCCGTCGCGGTGATCGCGGCGAACTTCATTCTTCGGGGCACGGGAATTCTCCAATGATGATGCAGGGGGCAAGGACTGTGGATCTTGTGGTTAGGCAAGCCTAAGCTCACTTCCTCAGATCACGTTAATGCATCACACCGCGTGATGAAAACGCCCCATCGGCACGACCATCGGCGAATGGCTGATCGGATCGTCGATGATCACGGCCTCGAGCCCGAATGCGGCGCCCACGGTATCGGCCGAGATCACGTCTGCGGGCGCGCCCTCCGCCACGATGCGGCCGGACGACATGACCACGAGATGATCCGCGTAGCGCGCGGCGAGATTGAGGTCGTGCAGCACCATGACCACGGTCGTTCCCCGCTCGCGGTTGAGCTCGTGCAGCAGGTCGAGAACCTCGATCTGGTGCGTCACGTCGAGGAACGTGGTCGGCTCGTCGAGCAGCAGGATGTCGGTCTGCTGGGCGAGCGCCATGGCGATCCAGACCCGCTGCCTCTGGCCGCCGGAGAGCTCCTCGATGCGTCTGTCGGCGAGCTCGGCCGTGTCGGTCGAGCGGAGCGCCTCCGCGACAGCGGCCGAGTCGTCGGCACTCCACTGGCGGAACAGGCCCTGCCTCGGAAAGCGTCCGCGGCCCACGAGGTCGGCCACCGTGATGCCGTCGGGCGCGATCGGCTGCTGGGGAAGAAGCCCGAGCACGGTCGCGAGCTGCTTGCTCGGATAGCGGTGCACGTCGGTGCCGTCGAGCGTCACGATGCCCGCCTCCGGGCGCAGCAGCCGGGCGAACGCACGCAGCAGGGTCGACTTGCCGCAGGCGTTCGGACCGACGATGACCGTCACGCGGCCATCCGGGATGACGGCGTCGAGGCCGTCGACGACGCGACGCCCGTCGTAGCCGAGCGACAGGGCATCCGCTCGCAGTTCATGAGACGTCATGCTGTTCCTCTCGATCGATTGCTGCGCGCGAGCAGCAGCAGAAGCACGGGGGCGCCGACGATGCCCGTGACGATGCCCACCGGCACCTGGAGTCCCGCGATGGCGTGCTGGGCGAGCAGATCCGCGCCCGAGACCACGACCGCGCCAACGAGAGCACTCGCCACGAGGGCTGGCCCTGTGCCCCCGAGCAGGCGCCGGGCGATCGGCGCGGAGACGAAGGCCACGAACGCCACCGGGCCGGCCGCCGCCGTGGCGACGGCGGCCAGGCCGACGGCCACGAGGGTGATCAGCAGCCGTGCGGGAGTCACCCGCACGCCCAGGCCGGTGGCCGTCTCATCGCCGAGCTGCAGCATCCGGAGCCGTGGCGCGAGGGCGACCAGCGCCGCGACGAAGACGACGAGGCCGACGGCCGTGACGGTCAGCTCCTCGGTCGTCACTGTTCCCACGCTGCCCACGAGCCAGACGAGAGCCGACTGCGCATCGCGCACGTCCGACCGGGTGAGCAGAAAGTTGATGGCGGCCTGCGCGAGAAACGCCAGCGCGATGCCGATCAGCACGAAGCGCGAGCCGACCATGCCGTGCCGTGCCACGAGGATCGTGATGAGCCCGGCGACGATGACGGCACCGCCGAACGCCGCGAACGACACGGCGAGGCCGCTCCACCCGGCGAGCAGAATCGCCCCGACGGCCGCCGCGGAGGCGCCCTGGGAGATGCCGATGATGTCGGGGCTGGCCAGCGGGTTGCCGAGAAGGCTCTGGAAGATCGCGCCGGCGAGCCCGAACGACGCCCCCACCATGAGCCCGAGTACGAGCCGCGGCACACGCAGGCCGAGAACGACGAAACGATCGCCCCCGCTGCCGCCGCCCAACAGCGTGGCCAGCACGTCGCCGGGCGAGATGATGCGGTCGCCCAGCATCAGGGCGAGCACCGCGAACACCACCAGCAGCACCACCAGCACCGACGCGACGACGATGAACCGGATGCGCCCGGCCCGCAGGGCGGCACCGACGAGGGCGACATCGTCGGTCGAGGGGCGACGACCGGTCGCTTCGCGACGACTCATCGGGTCACCGCCCTGTCTCGTAAAACGAGCGCGATGAGCACCGGGGCGCCGAGGATCGCGACGACGATACCCGCCTCGAGTTCCGACGGCGGAGCGATGAGGCGCCCGACGGTGTCGGCGAGAACGAGCAGAACGGCTCCGAGCGGAATCGAGTAGACGAGGATCCAGCGGTAGTCGCTTCCCACGAATCGGCGGGCGATGTGGGGCACGACGAGACCCACGAAGACCAGCGGACCGGCGAGCGAGGTGGCCGACCCGCAGAGCAGGATGATGGCGATGCCGGCGGTGATCCTCACGATGCCGACGCGCTGGCCCAGGCCGCGGGCGAGGTCGTCGCCGAGGGCCAGGGAGTTGAGACTGCGCCCCAGGAGCAGCGCTGTCGCGGCACCGACGGCGAGGAAGGGTGCGAGCGTGGCGGCCGTGCCGAGGTCGCGGCCCACGAGAGATCCGACAGACCAGAAGCGGTATTGACCGAGCGTGTCGAGATCGCGCAGAAGAACCAGCGTGATGAGCGAGGTGAGCACGGCCGTCGTGGCCGCGCCGGCCAGGGTGAGGCTCAGGGGCGACGGACCCGTGCGCCCGGACGCGACGATGTAGACCAGTACGGCCGCGAGCGCGGCGCCCACGAAGGCGAACCAGACATAGCCCGTTGGGGTGGTGACGCCGAAGACGGAGATCGCGACGACGACCGCGAGCGATGCGCCCGAGTTGACGCCGAGCAGCCCCGGGTCGGCGAGCGGGTTGCGGGTGAGCCCCTGCATCAGCGTGCCGGCCAGCCCGAGTGCAGCCCCGGCCACGAGACCCAGCACGGTTCGAGGCACCCGAAGGTCGAGAACCACCATGCCTTCGACGGCGTCGCCGCCTCGCCCCAGCACGGCGTCGACCACCGACGACAGGTCGATGGAGCGGCTGCCCAGCAGCAGACTCAGCACCACCGAGACCAGCACCAGCACGCAGAGTGCGACGAGACCCAGCGCCTTCGACGCGCGCCGGGTTGAGGTAAGCATTACCTAAGTATGCCAGCGCGCCCTCGACGTCGCTGCGCTCGGACGGACACGGTGGCGCGTTGCCCGATCAGGGCAGGCGGAACGTGGACGTCGGATCGTACTGCTGCCGCACCGCCTCGAGTCGTTCGAGCACGGCGGCGGGCCAGCACCGTTCGACGCTCTGCGCCGTGAGCTCCCCCGCGTAGTTGACGTTGATCTCGGCATGCACCCACGCGGCCAGCGAGCCGATCAGCGCGTCGGCCGCCTCGGGCAGCACGCGCTCGAAGAGCGAGGGATCGGGCACGCCCACGAGCACGAGCGCGAACTCCGCCCCGCGCCCTCCGACCGCCGAGCCCTCGGGCACGTCTCGCGCGAGCCGTCCGCCGAGGTGACGCAGCTCGACCGCCACGAAGGGAGGCCTGCGTTCGCCGGCGACGGCCGAGAGCAGAGCGTCGGCGAAGTGCGCGTCGACCGCACCGAGGAACGCGCCACGGGTCCAGCCCGGCGCCGGGTCGGTCGGGTCGTTGTGGATGCTCGCGACACGGTCGAGCGGAAGGGGACCGATCGCATCCACCAGCACGGGCGCCGACGCGCGCAGCGGGGCGGCCCAGCGTTCACCCTGCTCGGCCGGCCCGACGAAGGCGAACCGGATGGCGAGCACGAAGCGCGCACGGAAGATGCCGGGCACCGCGTCGATGTCGGGGAACGAGACGAACGCCGCAGAGCTGGAGACCGCATCGGGAACGGTCTCGAGCCAGCTGAGCCAGGCGCGGAACGCCGGCTCGATCGCGTCGTCGGCGAAGAAGAGGGAGCCGGCGTAGAGAGACGGCACGTGCGGCATCGCGATCACGACCTCGGTCACGATGCCGAGGCCGAACTTTCCGCCGCGAAGCGCCCAGAAGAGCTCGGGCTCGCTGGTCGCACTCGCGGTCACGATGTCGCCGTCGGCCGTCACCACCCGAGCGCTCCTCAGCCAGTCGGAACCGTAGCCGAAGGTGCGGCCGATGGGCCCCTGGCCGCCGCCCACCAGCAGTCCGACGACGCCGACGTTCGGGGATGCGCCGGAGACCGGCGCGAGGCCGAACGGCGCCGCGGCCTCGACGACCGCTCCCCAGCGCACCCCGGCGCCCACGCGCGCCGTGCGTGCGCCGGCGTCGACCTCCAGCGCATCCAGCCGCTTCGTGGTGATGATGAGACCGCCGGCGACCGAGGCATGGGCGCCGTGGCCGGTGGCGTGCACAGTGATCGGCAGCCCATGATCTCGGGCGAACCGCACGGCGAGGGCCACATCGGCCTCGGATGCGGCACCGACCACCACGTCGGGGCGGTGGTGGATGATCAGATTCGAGCCCTCGAGCTCACGCTCGATCCCGTCTTCGCCGGAGACGAAGACGGGACCGAGGCACGACCGCGCGAGTTCTGCTGCGGATTCTGCGACGGATGCGTCCATGCGACGAGACTAGGCTCGTCGCGCCCTCCGCACCAGAGTCACGAGTCCCAGTCCGATCAACAGGGTGAGGACGGCGAACAGCAGCACACGCTCGACGCTGCCGAGACCCGTGGAGGCGAGGGAGTCGCCGGCCAGCGCGGGCACGGTCACGACGGTGTCCGCGCAGGACTCGTCGTGATCGTCGACGCACGAGCCGATGACCTCCGGGTCGACCCACGGCCCGTCCGGTGTCTCGACCGAGGCGCGGTTCACGATCGTTCCCGCACGATCCACGATCGCGCTCACATGGAACGTCGCGGAGTCGCCCACCGGCAACGATGCGACCGTCCAGGTCAGGAAGCCGGGAGTCGAGGCATCCGCTGCGGGATCGGCGACCACCGACGACAGCCCCTCGGGCAGTCGATCGGAGACGAGCACATCCTGCGCGTCGATCTGGCCCACGTTCTGGACAACGATGGTGTACTGCACGGTGTCACCCACCACGGCGGCTGCCTTGTCGACCGTCTTGTGCACCGACAGCTGCCCGACGTCGAACGTGTTCGTCACCGTGACCGTCGCCGGTCCTGCGTCGTCGCCGTCGGCCAGAATCCGGATGCGGCCGTCGGCCGGGTCGGTCTCCGATGCCGTGGCGAGGCCGCGGTCGGTCTCGACGACCTCGCAGTCGGCGCCGGCGATGATGCCGGTGACCGTGGCCGTGTAGTCATTCGCCTCCGAGAGCTCGATCTTCGCGTCGTCACCGAGATCGATGCCCGTGATCACTCCGTCTTTCACCCAGGTGCAGGTGACCTGCACCGTGAACGGACCGGTGCCGAAGGCCTCCACTCCGTCGCCGACGCGGTTCTTGACCACGACGAGGTCGCCCGTATCGAAGGTGTTGGTGACGGTCACCTCGGCGGCCTCGCCGTTCGGCACCGTCACCCCGCCGGCCGGAGTCACGGCGGAGGAGGATGCTCCGCCGTCGATGGTCTCGACGGTGTCGCAGAGAGCGCCCTCGATGAGGCCCGACACCGTGGCACGGTAGTCGTTCTCCTCGGAGAGCTGCAGCACGCCTCCGTCGGGCAGCGGGATCGTGAGGGTCTCGCCGTCCTTCTGCCAGGTGCAGGTGACCTGCACCGTGAAGGGCCCGGCACCGTAGGTTTCGGCCCCCGCTCCGTCGCGCACCTTGGTGACATCGACGGTGCCGAGGTTGAAGGTGTTCGTCACGTCGACGGTCACCGCTCCGAGGGTCGCCCCATCGGCCGGACCGGGAACGATGACGGTCGGCGAGTCGATCGTCGTCTCGTTGGCGCCCCCTGCGACGGTCTCCGAGACGGCACACTCCGTGCCGGCGGGGAAGATGTCGTCGAGAGTCCTCGTCTCGCCTCCGGTCAGCTCGATCGAGCCGTCGAAGAGCTGCTGGCCGTCATAGGTGCAGAGCACCGCGATCGTGAACGGTCCGTCGCCGTACTCCTCCTGCCCCTCTCCGGCCAGCGTCTTCGTGACCGAGAGCGTGCCCGCGGCGTAGTCGTTGGTGTAGTCGAGGGTGGTCGTGTCGGTTCCCACGGTGACGTCGACCGACGCGCCAGCGACAGCCGGTGCACCGTCGGTGCTGGATGTGACCGAGTTGGGCGAGGCGTCGGCCCCATCGGTGTCGGTCTCGGTGATCGTGCAGTCGGCACGCACCGGAAGCCCGGCGATGGCGTGCGACTCTCCGGCGGCCAGCGAGAAGGCGGCGTCACCGTCGGCGAGCGCCACGGGAGCGCCGTCGTAGGCCGCGCAGACAGCCGTGTAGTCGAACGGCCCGAACGAGCCGACCGTGGCCTGCGTCGTGACCGCCTTGGAGACCACGAGCGATCCGACCGCGTAGTCGTTGGTGATGGCGACGCGCTGTTCGGCGGGCACCTCACCGTCTGCATCCGAGGCGACGTCGATCGTCACCGTCGACGGCGTGACGGTGCGCGTGGTCTCGCCGTACGCGCCCTCGTCTCCGTTCTCGGTGATGCCGCATTCGGCGCCGAGGGGGATGCCGTCGACCCGGGTCGTGTATCCGTTGGCGGCGTCGAGCGTGACGACCCCACCGCCGGCGAACTGCACCGGGGCACCGGCCACCGTGCACGAGACCGTGGCCTCGAAGGTGTCGGGCGCGAATGCCGCGCCCTCGCCGGTGACGGACTTCGTCACCTGCAGCGAACCGGAATCGAGCACGACGCCCGCCTTGATCGGCGCACGCGACAGGGTTCCGCCCGTGCTGAGCGAGGCCAGGGCGCCGAACTGGTTCCAGGCGATCGGGTCGCCGACCGGAACGGTCACCGGCGCGCGATCCGGCTCGGCCTCGGTGGCAGGAGCATTGACCGTGCGGTAGAGGACCTGGGCCGATCCGCCCGGCGCCAGGACCGCACCCGCCGTCGACGCGAAGTCGAGCACGACGCGGATTCCCGTGACGGTCGACCAGTCGCCGGCGAAGGTGGCGCCGTCGGTCCAGGCGGATGCCGAGGGATGGTTAGCGCAGCCCGGGTCGCTCGGCCAGGCCGTCGCTCCGGTACCGACGCAGACGTCGGACGCCGCGGTGAACTGCCAGGTGATGGTGGTGCCGGCCGGAGCGTCGACGGCCAACGGGAACGTGCCGTCGAACACGGGCCGGTAGGTCGACCCGCGGCTGCCGCCGGTTGCGAGCAGTCGGTCTCCCGCCACGGGGAGGGGCTCGACGAACGTGAGCTTCGTGTAGGCCACGGTTCCGCTGTTCACGGCGCGCAGCTTCCACTCGTCGGTGCCACCCACCATCGTGTTGGCGGCGCACGGCGATCGGTAGTATCCGTCGGCATCCGAGATGCACGGGCCGCCGGGCGTCGTGATGTTGCGGGCGCCGGAGACCGTGCGGTCGACGACATCGCCCTTGACCGCCTTCGTGGTCAGCAGCGACGCGCCCAGAACGGGCTGCACGTAGTTGCTCGTGCCGCACTCGTTCGCGGCGAGGCCCGACAGCGTGCCCTGCCCGTTGCCCGACGTGTTGGTGCAGGCCGTCAATGTCTGTGCTGTCTCGACGGTGAACCGGTTCGTCGCTCGCTGTCCGCCGACGAGACCCGCCTCGAGAACGATCCCGAGCGAGATCGTGAACTTCTCCCCCGGCGCCATGCGCTGTCCGCCTTCGGGCCACGCGAACGAGATCGTGCCGGTGGCGGCGTCGAACGAGGTCTGCACGTCGGTGGAGAGGAGTCCGCCCGTCGACGTGGTGAACGTCGGGGTCTCGCCGTCCCAGCTCAGGTGGTCGTCGAGCACGTCCACGACGCTCGGCACGGTCAGGAAGCCGGAGCCGGTGTTCGTGAACACGAGGCTCCACTGGTTGGGGTCGCCCGGGGTCAGGGAGTGGGCACCGTTCTGCGGGCTCTTCGCCACGTCGAGCGTGTACGAGCCGGTGCCGAGCTGGATGCTGTCGGTCGCGACGGCCGTCGCATCCGCATAGATCACCGGGTCGTCGGTCCGGTGCGACCGTGTCGTCACGTCGTTCGAGACGGTGCTCGGGAACACGACGGCCGAGCCGTCCGCCCTGGCCGCATCCAGCAGCGCGAGACGCAGGATGGCGGTCGCCGTGAAGTTGGCCGGCGGCGCGGTGCGCGACAACAGGGCGCCGTCGGCGCGACTGAACACGAACCGGATGCCCGTGACCGAGGCCGGATCGACGGCCGGGAGGGCGGCGGTCGCTGCCGCCGCGCCCGGAACCCAGTCCGACGTACCGTTCAGCTGCACATCGACACGCACCCGGTCGGCTCCGGCCGGAAGCGTGACGTCGCTCGCCGACAGACCGGTCAGCCGGAAGACGTTCCAGAAGTCCTGGTCGGTGTCTTCGATGCTCACCTCATTGGAGGCGACGGAGGCCGAGCCCTGTGTGGCGCGGAGCGTCGCGGTGACCGGGTTGGCGCGGTCCTTCTCGATCAGGGTCTTCGGCGAGAAGGTCTTGGCGGCGGTGACGTCGAGCGCCCCCTGCTGCAGCACGACGGCGGCCTGCGCGGTGGCGTTGGGCGTGCTCTGCATGCCCGTCGGATACAGCACGGGGTCATAGCCCTGCGTGAAGGTGTCGTTGTCGACCGTCACCGGTGTGACGAAGGCGGACGCATCGCTCCGCAGCGACACGCGCAGCTGGGTCTTCAGCGTCAACGCGATGGGGTCGCCCACCGTGATCGATCCTCCGTCCGTCTCCGGGTCTGCGCCCTGGTAGAGCACGCTGATCCCCACGACGTCGACGAGGGCGGAGGACGGCATCGCGAGCGTCGCCAGGAGGGTGGCCGTCGACGACGAGAGGACACCGGCGTCGGTGCGCTTCCACAGGGTGACCGTCGAGGCCACCGGATCGATACCGGCGTCGGGAGCCGAGAAGGCGACGCCCGTCAGGTCGAAGCGTTCGAACGGGTTGGTGGCCGGGTCGTAGCTCGCCGACGCGTAGGGGTTCGCATCCCACCCGTCTGCGGGCGAGACGCAGTCTCCGATCGATTCGACGGAGCAGGTCATCGGGTCGGAGACCCTGATGTACGAGGCACGCGAGCTCGACTGGTTCGTCGCGGTGATGGTGAAGTCGTTGCGCGGGTAGCCCGTCGCGGGCACGTCGCCCGGCTGGGGAACCACGATGCTCGACCGACTCGACTTCTTCGAGACCGTGACGGCCGGCGGCTGGTCGATGAGGGCGATGTTGTCCTGGGCACTGCGCGGGCCGACGGGCTCGCCGTTCAGGATTCCCGAGACGTCGACCGTGTTGATGACGGTGCTGGGGTTCGCGTCGTTGTACCCGTGCGTGGCGGTGACCCACCGGTTCGGGTTCGAGGTCGTGTCGCGCACCGTGTTGCGCAGCTGCCAGACGAGCCCGATGGAGCGGGTCGCATCGTTCGCGCTGCTGGCGACGCCCGTGCCGACCGGCGGCGCGAGGGGGTTCGAGCTCGCGGCCCTGGCCGCATCGTTGGGAACGACGGTGAGTCTCACACCGGTCGTCGACGCCACCTGTGCCGGCGTCAGGGTGTGGCCCGCGAAGCCCGCTGCCGTCATCCACCCGCCCGACGGGGCCGTCACGACCTGCCAGTCGCCATCGCTGTAGAGCTCGACCTGCGAGACGGTGTCCCAGCGGAGGAGCGGATCCTGGGCGAAGGTCACGGGGGCGATCTGCAGCAGGTCGAAGGCCTGGAAGACGGTCTGGGCGACGGTGCCCGGATCGCTCGACGGGTCGGAGATCGTCACGGAGTCGTACCCGGTGGAGGTCACACCCCAGCCGAGCACGGTGCCCGCGCGGTCACCCGACTGGGAGCTCAGCAGCGAGAGATCGGCCGAGAAGTCGGGGGTGAGCCACGCCTTGGACGCCATCAACGAGCCGGGACCCGAGTTCGATCGGATGGCCGCCGGGGCCGTGGCATCGACGGTCTCGCTGCGAACGACGGGAACGCCCTCGACCTGACCCTCGGCGACAGCGGTGCCGACGTTCGTGTAGGTGCTTGCACCGGCGTCGGCGACGGATGTCGGTCCGCTGCCGTCGCGCAGTTGCCCGCGGGCCTGGAACACCGTGTTGGGCGTCACCTCGGTTCCCTGCGAGAAACCGGCAGGATTCTCGAAGGTGTACCGCAGGCCCGTGATCGTCGAGGTGAGACCGGCAGGCAGGTTGCCGGAGTACACCGTGGTCTTGGCGGTCGCATCCACGACATGGAACTGCGTCCAGGTCGCGCCTCCGTCGATGGAGTAGTCGATGGTCAACGTCGACCCGGCGAGCACCTGCGTCGGCGCGACGGCGATCGGATCGAAGGCGTTCCAGAAATCGTCGCTCACGGTGCCACGCCACAGGTCGGTGACGACGACCTTGTTCGGATCGACGTAGGCCGAGTCGACGGTCGTCGAGGTCGGCAGCTGCACCACCACGGTGGCACCGGCCGCGACGGAGCCGGCCGGCGAGATCGTCTTCTCGAGCTGGACGTCGATGTGCGGGTAGAAGATGTCGAGCGGAGCCGATGCGGAGGCTGTGGCGGAGCCGCGCGCGTTCTGCGCCTCGACGTCGACCGTGTTGGTCACGCGAAGGGGGCTCGCGTCGTCGGTCACGATCGTGGCCGACGCGGCGATGCCGAATGCGGCGCTCGCCACGGCGCCCGACGCGATGCTGCCCGTGAAGGAGAGTTCGAAACCGGTGATGAACTGCCCGGCGGGCGGCGTCGGCGCAGACGGCGTCGCGCCCTCGGCCACCTGCGTCGGACTGCCCGAACCGCCGCTGAACAGCCAGGTGATCGTCGCGCCCGTCGCCCCGGTCGGGTACGAGATCGGCGACGAGAAGCCGTCGAAGGTCAGCTCCTCGGTGAAGAAGTCGTCGTCGGTGAGGGTGAGCGTCGTCACCGGTCCGGACGATTCGTTCTTCGCGGAGATCGAGGCGTCAGCGCTGGTGCCTCCCGGGATGCGGGACGGCGTGATCGACTTGCCTGCCGACACCGCGACCGAGAGCGGATCGATGACGAACGGCGCGGAGGCCTGCCTGGTGACCGGCTCCGCTCCGTCGACCGTGATCGTGGCGGAGGCCTGGTTGGTGATGGATGCTCCGGTGAACAGCGGCGCATCGTCGCGCCGGTCGGTGGCCCGCTGCGCCACGGCGAGGGCGACGCTGCCCGCGGTGCCCGAGGGAACGATCTCGTCGCCGTCGCCCGAGAGGAAGGCGATCCGCAGGCCGGCGACGTCGGCCGCCGCGACGGTGTCGGGCAGGGCGATGTCGCCGGGCGCGCGAGGCGATCCCGGAACCCACTCGTAGTTCCCCGATGCCGTGTCGAAGACGTAGGCGTCGACCCGCACGGAGTCCGCGCCCTCGGGCAGGGTGACCGCGCCGAAGCCGGTGAAGTCGACCAGAGAGTACGGGTTGTCGGCGGCGAGCACGGCCGACGACGCGGAGGCGGAGCTCGGCTCGAGGAGTTCGATCGAGCCGGCGGCGACGTTCGAGGTGTTCTGAACCGACAGGACGATCGTCGACTCCGAGCCCGGGGTGAAGAGCTGGCTTCCAGGCTGCCACGTCTTCGTGACGGCGACATCGACGACCGAGGGGATGACCACCGTCACGTCGGCTCCATCGCTCACCGTGTCGGCGGAGGTAGAGGAGGCCTCTGCCGTGTTCGTCACGGCGACTCCGTTCGACGGCCAGGTCGGCTGGAGGTTCTCGGGAACCGTGAGCCCGATGACGACCTGGTAGGTCAGGCCCGCCTTGATGCCGACGGCTCCGTCTCCCAGATCCTGCTCGAACGCGACGTCGAGCTCGCACGCGGCGGTCACGACCGTCGAGCAGCCGTTCCACGAGATGGAGCTCGCCTGCGAGCTCGGCTGCACCGTGGTGCTGCGCAGCCCGAACCCGTCGAACTGGGCGGGCATGGCGTCGACCAGCGTCGCGTCGAGGCAGTCGTTGTCGTCGCATCCGACGGTGATCGTGTAGTCGAACTCGTCGCCTGGCGCCAGCTCGACGGCCTGCTCGCCGTTGACGATCTTGGCGATCGTCAACAGGCCCTGCGGGGCGGCGACGGCGGGAGTCGCGACCACGACCGAGCCGATGAGAATGGCGACGAGAGTCGCGGCGATGGCGGCCAGCCTGGTGCCGGGCTGAAGACGGAGCGATGCCATGGTGATTTCCCCACGAAGTTGGATCGGCGCATAGACGCCAGGTGATGCTTTCAGCACCATCGTCGGGATAGATCACTCTACGACGTAAATAACTGAAGCTCAGTTATGTTTTCACGGGAAGTGGGAAATTCTCATTTCGAGGGGGGTGCGAAGAGTGGTTTTCACCCTCACATTCACCTCGGCAGCGCAGCCACCTCGACAGCACAGACACCTCGGCAGCACAGCCACCTCGACAGCGCAGCCACCCCGACCTCGCGGTCGCTCGGCGCGTCAGTAGGTGACGGTGACTTCGGTACCCATCGGGGCCCAGTCGAAGACCTTCGCGGCCTTGTCGAGCGGCATGTTGATGCAGCCGTGGCTCATGACGTTGCCGAAGTTGTTGTGCCAGTAGGCACCGTGCAGAGCCTCGTCGCCGTTGTAGTACATGACGTCGGGCACGTTCTTCGTGTAGTAGTTGGGCGCCTGCGTGAGGTCTGGATTGCCCATGTTCTGCGAGGTCAGCTTCGCCGTGATGCGGAAGCTTCCCGTGTGCGAATCGTGCCCGGACACACCCGATGAGATCAGGAAGCTGTCGACGACCTGGCCGTTCTCGAAGAGGTATTCGCGCTGTTCGCTGAGGTTGACGACGATGTTGCGCGACGTCTTCGTGACCTGGGCGGGCGTGACGGTCACGGGGAGGACGAACGCGGGGTCGCCTCCGGTCAACTGGCTCGCGAAGGCGGCGGCGACTCCGCTGGTATCGCCCAGCGCACGGCCGTCGACGCCCGCTGCGATCGTATCGAGCGTCTCGCCCCCGGTGTCGGTGATCACGGCGCCGTTGACCGGGTCGCGGTTGACCGCGGCCGGCAGCGTGTCGACGACCTTCTGGATCGCCGCCTTGTCTGCGGTGTAACTGTAGGTGCCGTCATCGTTCGTGGAGAGGGTGATCCAGGATGCCACGACGGCGCGATCGACAGGCACGGTGCGCTCGTCGCCGACGTAGAAGCCGGCACCGTCGAGGATCGTGTTCAGCTGGGTGGCCGTGGCGGTGACCGCTTCGGTCGAGGCGGATGCGGGGACCACGGTGGGCGTCGCGTCGACCTCGACGCTGGACTCACCCGAGACGAGGGCGCCCTGCAGCGCATCGCGGATCGACTCGAGGTCGACACCGGCGCCGTCGACGGCGGGCGTGACCGTGTAGGAACCCGACCCGGAGTCGAACGCCATGGTCGCATTCACCGGCTCGACGAACAGAGCGGGAGCAACGGAGCGCAGAGCCGCGGTCGCCGTCTTCTCGTCGAGGGCGACGGTCGGCGTGACGGGCGCCTTCGCGTTCCACGCCGTCACCTTCCATAGGGGGTTCTGCGCGTGCGCCTGCTCTGCGAGCGCCTGCGCGTCTACCGACGCGCCCAGGTCGCCGCCGCTGAGTTCGGCTTCGGCGCCATCCGCCGCCGCGCTCGCAAGGCTGGCGCCGAGCTGACCGCCGCGGATGGTCGCAGTGCCGTCGGCACCCGTGATGATGACGGTGGTGTCGGCGAGTCTCTGGCTCACGGCGTCGGCCGCCGAGCCCTCGGTCATTCCCCCGACGTCGACGCCGGCCACGGTCGTACCCGGTGCGATCAAGACGAGCGAGGCGACCACGGCCAGCGAGACAGCGAGCGCGGCAACCGGAATGCCGATCCATCGACCGAGGTGACGCTTCTTCTTCGCCGGCGCAGGGAGGACCCACCGCTTCGTCGATGGCAGGGCATCTGCGCCGCCTGCGGAGGGGTCGGCGGAGACATCGGGCACGCTCGGTCGAGCAGCCAGCTCAGTCATGCCACCACCTCCCGTCGCAGAGAACTCGCTCCACACATGCTATGTCACGAAATCGGTACGGCCGATAACGATCTGGGTCAGGCGTTGGAAACCCTGATCATCTCGTCACGAGGAACGACCTTCTTGCGCAGCCGGCCCTCGGCCTCGCCGAGTGCGAGCTCGTGCTGGTCGAGCTGGTGCCAGCCGTCGATGGTCGTGAACTCCACGCCGCGCGAGGTGAGCAGGTCGATGATGCTCTGCTCGTCGGGGTGCGACGGCGTCCACCAGCTGGCCTGGTCGTTCACGACGTGCTGGACGGTCTCCATGGCGTCGGACTTGGTGTGGCCGATGAGGCCCACCGGGCCGCGCTTGATCCAGCCGGTGGCGTAGACACCCGGAAGCACCGAGTTGTCGTCGGCCAGTGCCTGGCCCTCGTGGTTGGGGATCACGCCGTGGCGCTCGTCGAACGGGATGTCGGGGAGCGGCGATCCGAAGTAGCCGACCGCCCGGTAGATGGCCTGGATCTCGATCTCGCGGATCTCGCCGGTGCCCTCGACGCTGCCGGCGCCGTCGGGCCGCGTGCGTTCGTACCGGATCGACGCGACCCGGCCGTCGGCATCCGCCGTGATCTCGAGCGGCTTGGCGTAGAAGTGCAGGTGCAGCCTGCGCGACGCCTCGCCCACCGGGCGCTCTCGCCACTGGTTGAGCACCTTGTTGATCACGAAGACCTGCTTGTTGCTGGCGATGGCGGCCTTCGACGCCTCGTCGAGCTCGAAGTCCTCGTCGTAGACGATCATGTCGACGTCGCGCATCTCGCCCAGTTCGCGCAGCTCGAGGGGGGTGAACTTGACCTGAGCGGGGCCGCGGCGGCCGAAGACGTGCACGTCGGTGACGGGCGACGAGTTGAGGATCTCGTAGACGTTGTCGGGGATCTCGGTGGGCAGCAGGTCGTCGGCGTGCTTGGCGAGGATGCGCGACACGTCGAGAGCGACGTTGCCGTTGCCGATCACGGCCACCGACTCGGCCTCGAGCGGCCAGGTGCGCGGCACGTCGGGGTGGCCGTCGAACCAGCTCACGAAGTCGGCCGCACCGTAGGAACCCTCGAGCTCGATGCCGGGGATGGCGAGCGGCGCGTCGGTGATGGCGCCGGTGGCGAAGATCACCGCGTTGTAGTGCTTCTTGAGATCGTCGAGCGTCACGTCGACGCCGTAGCGCACGTTGCCGAAGAAGCGGATGTCTCCGCGGTCGAGGACTTCGCGCAGCGCGGTGATGATGCCCTTGATACGCGGGTGGTCGGGAGCGACGCCGTAGCGCACAAGCCCGTACGGAGCAGGCAGGTGCTCGAAGAGGTCGATCGAGACGTCGAAGTGACGCTCGGCCTTGATCAGAAGGTCGGCAGCGTAGATGCCGGCGGGGCCGGCTCCGACGATGGCCAGTCGCAACGTGGTCATGGAGGGAGGTGTTTCCTTAATTTGTTCGATCCACCACGGTGTCGGCGAATCGGCTGAGGGTCTTCTTGACGGTTCCGTCGGGAAGAGGAGCGAGGGCCTCGACAGCGCCGCGGGCCCAGCGGTGCGCTTCGTCGATGGTGGCTTTGGTGACCGGATGCGCGCGCAGCTCGGCGATGACGGCATCGACGGCGGCCTCGTCGACCGTGTCGCCCGGCTTCGCCGTGGCGACGGCGTCGATGCGCTTGAGCAGCGCCGCGGCCTCGGGGTTGCGCTTCGCGCGCTTGCGCAGATAGAGAACGGGAAGGGTGACCACGCCCGCGCGCACGTCGGTTCCGGCCTTCTTGCCGGTGGGCTGCGCCTTGCCGTCTTCGACGGGCGGCGACATGTCGAGCACGTCGTCGATGAGCTGGAACGCGACGCCGATCTTCTCGCCGAACTCGATCACGGGCTGCTCGTACTCGGCGGGGGCGTTCGAGAAGATGACGCCCATCTGCGCAGAGGCCGAGATGAGGGAGCCGGTCTTGTCGCTGAGCACCTGGAGGTAGTGCTCGATCGGGTTCTCGTTGTCTTTGGGCCCGATCGTCTCGTGCAGCTGGCCGAGGCACAGGCGCTCGAACGTGTCGGCCTGGAGCTGGATCGCGCGCTCGCCCAGGATGGACAGCAGTTTCGACGCCCGCGCGAACAGCAGGTCGCCCACGAGGATGGCGATGGAGTTGCCCCACACGTTCTGTGCGGTCGGAACGCCCCGCCTGACCGGAGCGGAATCCATGACGTCGTCGTGGTAGAGCGACGCGAGGTGGGTGAGCTCGATGGATGCGCCGGCCATGATGACCTGGTCGGTCACGCCGTCGCCGAGCTGGGCCGTGAGCATGGCCAGAATGGGCCGCACGCGCTTGCCGCCGGCCTCGAGCAGGTAGCGGGCCGCCACGTCGGCGAGCTCGTCGCTGAATTTGACCTCGGCGAACAGCCGGGCCTCGAGGCGCTCGATGCCGTCGTCGACCGCACGGGCCACCTCGCGGTCGCGACTGGTGGAGAAGAGTCGGTCGTGCAGGTTGAGCGACGACGAGAGACTCTGGGTGCGCCGGGCCTTGCCTGCGGGCGCGCGCGTGCCTGCAGCGGGTGTTTTCGGGGTCACAGGTTCAGCCTACTGACCCGTACGGGGCTTGATGCCCCGGTGCAGGGCGACGATGCCGAGGCTGAGGTTCTTGTACGCGACCCTCGAGAACCCGGCCTCACGCATCCATTCGGCGAGCGTCTTCTGGTCGGGCCAGGCCTTGATCGAGTCGCCCAGGTAGTCGTAGGCCTCGGCGTTCGACGACGCGAGCTTCACGAGGGTGGGCATGACCCTGTTGAGGTAGGTGAAGTAGCCCGATCGCACGAGCTTGGCCGGCGGCTTGGAGAACTCGCAGATGACGATGCGTCCGCCCGGCTTGGTCACCCGATAGAGCTCCTTCAAGGCCACGTGCGGATCGACGATGTTGCGCAGCCCGAACGAGATGGTGACGGCGTCGAACTCGTCGTCGGCGAACGGCAGGTCCATGCCGTCGGCCTGCACGAACTCGACGTTGCGGTTGCCCGCCTGCTGCCGCTTGCCGACCTCGATCATGCCGGGCGAGAAGTCGGCTGCGACCACGTGTGCGCCCTTGGCCGCCAGGGCGGCGCTCGACGTTCCCGTTCCCGCGGCGAGATCGAGGATGCGATCGCCTGGCCGGGGGTCGACGGCACGAACCGTGGCCGCGCGCCACAGCTGGTCGTTGCCCACCGAGAGGACCGCGTTCGTGCGGTCGTAGTGCGTGGAGACCTGGTCGAACATCGCGGAGACCGCCTGGGGCTTTTTAGTAAGGTCTGCCTTATTCACTCGTCCAGTGTAGTTGCGCTGCCCGCATGGCGGCTGGGATTGACCAGCTGTGCAGAGCGCACCTCGAGTTCAGGACAGCGGCCGCGAGAACAGGTTCACGAGGGTGCCGTCCGGATCGCGGAACAGCGCAGAGCGATTGCCCCACGGCATCGTCGTCGGCGCCAGCACGACGTCGTCGATCGCAGGGCGAATCCGGTCGAACTCCGCATCGACGTCGGCGACCATGAACTCGACGACGATCGAGCCGTCGGGTCCGGGCTTCGGGGCCGCGTCGCCGAGCATCGCGACGGTCGCGCTGCTCGCGATGGCGAACGTGCCCGTCTCGGTTCGGAACTCGGCGAACACGGGCGCCGGCCGAGCGGCGACCACGCCCGTGACGGTCTCGTAGAACTCGACGAGACGGTCGACGTCGTCGGTGATGAGGCGGATGGATGTGAGATTCACGATGGCCTTTCCGTCGGGCCGGTCGGCTCGACGTCTCCATGCTGAGGCTCGTCGGCGACACCGTCCTGTCGGTGTTTACAGGCGCTTTTCAGTATGCGGTCCCGGTCGTCGTGACCTTGCGCAGCTCTCCGAACGAGATGTCGAGGTCCGAGGCGTCGAGAGTGCGGCGGGCAGGAGTCTCCCCGGTGGGCTCCGCGCTGGCGATCCGGTCTCCACGGAATGCGCGAATCGCCTCGCGATCACGGCACCAGGCGACGAGATACCAGTGCTGGCCCCGGCCCACCCGTCCCATGGGTTCGATCTCCCGCGTCGAGCGCGCCCCGTTCTTGTCGGCATACGAGATGCGGAGCACCTGCCCCGTGCGAAGAGCCCGCGCAAGCTCCGGCGCATGTTCCGCCGACGACTCGGCGACAGGCCCGTCGGTCAGGAGGTGCACGCGAGCGGACAGCTCCACTGTCTCGGCGAGGTGCCGGTCGTCCATGACCGCGACCACCTTCCGCAGCGCCGAGCTCGCCGCCGCCCGGAACGGGCTGGTCGCCAGCATCTCGAGGGAGATCGCGACCGCGAGCGCCTCGTCGACGGTGAAGCCGAGGGGCGACAGGGTGTGCGACGCGTCGAGGCAGTAGCCACCGGTGCGCCCGGGCTCCGCCCAGATCGGCACGCCGCTCTGCTGCAGGGCCGACAGGTCTCTCTCGATGGTTCGCGAACTGACCTCGAACCGGTCGGCGAGCCACCGGGCGCTGCGTGGCCGCGGCGCGACCGCGCGAAGCTCCTCGACGAGCGCGTAGAGGCGATCGGTGCGGTTCACAACTCGACCCTAGCCAGCCCCTGGCCGAACTAGGCTGAACAGGTGAGCGAAACGTCACGAACCCTCCCCCGTCTGGTCGTCGAGACCACCCGCGTCGACGACATCCGACTTCTGGTGCCGCTGCTCGACTCGCGGCATCCGCTGCTCTGGATGCGCAAGGGCGAGGGCATGGCCGGCGCGGGCGTGGCGCTGCGGCTCGAGTTCTCGGGCGAGAGCCGATTCGTGGATGCCTGCCAGACGTGGCGAGAGGTCGCCCGGCTCGCGCAGGTGACCGATCCTCTGCAGTCGCCGGGCACAGGACTCGTCGCGTTCGGCGCATTCGCCTTCTCCGCCACCTCGGCCCTCATCTCCACGCTCATCGTTCCCGAGATCGTCATCGGCAAGCGCGCGGGCGTCTACTGGATCACCCGCATCACCGCGCTCTCCGAGTCCGGCGATCCGATCGCGCCGCCCCTGCCCGCCCCGGTGGCGCGCCCCCTCGGGGCCGAGTACCGGCTGTCGCTGCTGCCCGGCCAGGTGAAGCCCGACGACTACCGGGCATCGGTCGAGGCCGCCGTGGTACGCATCTCGGCGGGCGAGCTGAACAAGGTCGTGCTCGCTCGTGACCTGGTCGGCCATCTGCCCGCGGAGAGCGATCTGCGCCGCACCCTCACCGACCTCGCCCTGGGCTACCCCGACTGCTGGACCTACGCCGTCGACGGCCTCATCGGATCGAGCCCGGAGACCCTGGTGCGCGTCGACCACGGAACGGTCAGCGCACGAGTGCTCGCCGGCACGGTCTCGCGCGGCCGCGACGCGGAGGCCGACCACGAAGCGGCCATCGCGCTGGCCACGAGCGCGAAAGACCTCGACGAGCACCGCTTCGCCGTTGCCAGCGTGGTGCAGTCGCTGCAACCGCACACACGCACGCTCATCACCTCCGAGATCCCCTTCACCCTGAAGCTGCCCAATCTCTGGCACCTCGCAACCGATGTCGAGGGCATCCTCTCCGACGGGTCGACGTCGCTCGATCTGATCGCCGCCCTGCATCCGACGGCCGCCGTGGCCGGCGCGCCGACGGCGACCGCCCTGGCCGTCATCGACGAGCTCGAGCCGTTCGACCGGGGTCGCTACGCCGGCCCCGTCGGGTGGGTGGGCGCGGATGGCGACGGCGAGTGGGCCGTCGCGCTGCGCTGCGCCCAGATCGCCGAGAACGGCGACATCACCGCCTACGCCGGCGCGGGCATCGTCGCCGAGTCCGACCCCGACCGAGAGCTCATCGAGACGAAGATGAAGTTCCGTCCCATCGTCGAGGCCTTCGGCTAGGAGATGAACCGTGCGTCGCTCTCCCAGCTCGTTCCCTGAGCCCGTCGAAGGGCCGCGCGCGAAGGTATCCCTTCGACAAGCTCAGGGAACGTCGGCCGAGCGCTTCGCCCTCGCGCGTGCCGCCTACGGGCGCACGTCGACGCCCGACGACGAGACGCGGGCCGCCGCCGCGGCACTCGAGCTGCACGAACTCGACCTCCGCGAGGCCGCCGAGCGCGCGGCCCTCTACCGGGCCGCCCTCGATGCCGAGGATGCCCGCGAGCGCCGGGCCCATCGCATCCGGTCTCGCGTCGTTCGGGTGTCGGGCGTGCTGGCCGCGCTGGGCCTCGTCGCGGCGGGCGCCTCAATGCTGCTCTCCCCTCCCGCGTCGCGCGACGGCGAGCCGTTCGTCGACACCATGGAGCTCGGCCACCGCGAGGTCGCTCCCCTGCCGACCCGCGTTCCGGCGGGGGTGGTGACCACGGGCAGCGCCGCGTCGGCCCAACGTTGGTTCGACGCCGAACAGACCGACGCGGACATGGCGATCGTGATGGCCCCAGACCTCGATCTGTCGTCCACGCGCGCCGTCGGCTCCTCGGTCGAAGGGTGGAAGGTCTGGGTGGCACAGGATCTGAAAGGCAACCTGTGCGTGCTGGCGTTCGAGGAGACGAGCGGAGTCGGTGGTTTCAGCTGCGCGACTCCCGACGATTTCACGGCGTCCGGACTGGAGATGACGACGACGGGCACGACATCGCTCACGGTCTTCTGGGACGGCTTCGACCTCGAGACCCGGTCTGACGATGTGCCCTGACGCCTAGCTGGCCGCGAGCCGCGCCTTCTCGACCTCGATGTCGTAGTCGGCAGGGGGCCAGCCCTGGCCGAACGCCGCCATCGTCTCGATCAGGAGCTGCTGCACGGCGGCCCGGGCGTACCACTTGTGGTTGGCCGGCACCACGAACCACGGAGCGACGTCGGTCGACGTGTTCTGGATGGCGAGCTGGTACGCCTCCTGGTAGGCGGGCCAGAGCAGGCGTTCGTCGACGTCGCCGGGGTTGTACTTCCACAGCTTGTCCTCGCGTTCGAGGCGTGCAGCGAGTCGCGCCTTCTGCTCATCGGAACTGATGTGCAGCATCACCTTCACGATGGCCGTTCCCGACTCGGTGACCTGGCGCTCGAATTCGTTGATGAGCTCGTAGCGGTGCTCGATCACGTCGGGGGCGGCGAGGTTGCGCACCCTCGCGATGAGCACGTCCTCGTAGTGCGAGCGGTCGAACACGCCGATCTGGCCGGCCTTCGGCAGGGCGTTGCGGATGCGCCAGAGGAAGTCGTGGCTGAGCTCCTCGGGCGTCGGCTTCTTGAACGAGGTGTGCGCAACGCCCTCGGGGTCGACGGTGCCGATCACGTGACTGACGATGCCGCCCTTGCCCGCGGAGTCCATGGCCTGCAGCACGAGCAGCACGCTGCGGTTGTCGCCGGAGAGGCTGTTGGCGTGGAGTCTGATCTGCAGGTCGTCGAGGGTCGGGGCGCCGGCGGCGAGCGCCTTCTCACCCTGCTTCTTCGAGGCCGAGACCCCGGGTGTGCTCTCGGGGTCGAGATCGGCGAGCACGAAGCCCTCGCGTGCGGCGAGCAGCTCGCGGGCACTGCCCGAGAAGAAGGAGTCGTCGTTCTTGGCCATCATTGTTCCCTTTCGCCGAGCGTGAACCCACTGTAGACGGCGCTACAGCGCCCTGCGGGTGAAGACGTAGTGCACGGCGCCCGACGGCGACGCGGTCACCTCGACGTCGAAGCGTTCCTCGAGGCTCTCCAGGCCGTCCCAGAGACGGACTCCGCGACCAAGCACGATCGGCACGACGACGATGTGCAGGTGATCCACGAGGTCGGCCTCGAGGAACTCGCGCACCACCGTCGGCCCGCCGCCGAGGCGCACGTCGAGGCCGCCCGCCAGCTCGGTCGCGAGGTCGAGGGCCTCGCGCGGGGACGCATCCCGGAACAGGAACGAGGTCTCTCCCACCTGCAGATCAGGACGCGCGTGGTGAGTCAGAACGATCACCGGCGAGTGGAACGGGGGCTCCTCGCCCCACCAGCCGCGCCAGGACTCGTCCTCCCACGGTCCCTGCTGCGGGCCGAACTTGCGGCGGCCCATGACCTCCACGCCGATGCCCGCATTGGTCGTCGCAGCGAACGCGTCGTCGACGCCCCGGGTTCCGCGGCCCATCGCTTCAGCGTCGTGCCCGGTCATGCTCGTGAAAGCGTGAGTCGGGAAGAACCAGCTCATGAGCCTCTGCCCGGCATGGCCGAACGGCGTCTCGAACGATTGGCCCTCACCGGTCGCGAAGCCGTCGATCGAGACGGCCAGGTTGTGCACTCGAAGTTTCGTCACGGGGGCAATATAGCAACCGCGCGAGGTCGGGCCGAAAGCAGCGGTCAGAGAACGAACCGGGCGCGTTCGTTTCGGAGCATCGTGAATGGGTCCATGCACGGCACTCCCAAGGCTAGGCAAGCATCGGGCATTTTGATATTCGTGAGAGACAGAGGCGCCGACTTCTCGTGCGTTACGACCGTGTGTCCGTGAGCATGTGCATACGCGACGATCTGATAGTCAGCACCTCCGAGGAAGGCACTGATGGCCGACGCTCTGTATGAACCCGACGCCGCCCAGGCTGCCAGGACACCGAGGCTGGGCGCAGTGGCAGCATCCACTGCCCGAAAAAGCGTCCTGCGCGTCGAAGCCCACGTCGTTAGGTCATCGTCGACCGCCCTCAACTCTGCTGCGACCTTGTCGATGCTGCACAGAACGCCAGACGCATGCCCTTGATCAATCCAATCCCAGAACGCGGGTACAAAATCAAACCCGTAATGCAGATTCTTCGACTGAATAAAAATATTTGCATCGAGGAGGTACATCAGGTCACCCCCAGATGTTCGCCGAGTTTTATAAAAGTTTCATGCTTGGCCGCACCAACCAATCCATACGCATCGCGAAACAGGGTTCCGCCCTCTAGCGCATCAACGATGACGGCTCGGGCGAAATGCTGGCTAACTCGCAACGGCTGGGTGTTGTAGAAATCGCCGCCCCCGGGCCCTTGCCGCTGCCGCGCAAGAATTGCAGTGAGGCGGTCAAGTTCATCCGCGTAGAGATCTTGATACGCCGCCCACTGCAGAAAACCTGCATCGAAAAGTCTCTTGAGGATAACGAGCGTGCTAACCCGATATCGGTTGGCCAACCTGCGAAGCTCAGCAGCGTCGACAGTTCCGTTGAAGTCAGTTCTTATGCTGGCGATTGGTACCAGAATTTCTGCAGCCACTTGATTCGCCCAGACCTCATTGGCGTTCGAGCTATCCAGCGCCATTGCTGCGTCGCTCAGAGCTGTCTCACCAACCCATATATGCACGAGTTCATGGACCAATGTGAACATCTGCGCGGCTTTAGTATCGCTTCCGTTCACAAAAATGAGCGGTGCGACACTATCTGCGAGCGCAAACCCCCTGAATTCATCTCGATTAAGCACTCGGTGAGTATTCCCGCCCACAATCCCGCTGATCATCACGAGGATGCCGACACCCTCGACGATGTCGATTAGTCGTCGAAATGCGTCGTCGCCATTCTGGAAGCCCCCGCGCTGAGGCATGGTGAAGCCAAGCGCACGACGAATCTCGTCTGCTGTGACTTCGACCGGGTCTCCGACGTGCACGGTACCCACAAAGGGCAAGGGCTCATAGCCTCGGTTGATTGCGAACTGGCGATACCAATCCTGGCGCTCTTGGCAGATGTAGATCGTGTCCAGCAGGTCTGGACTGGGTCGGCGGACCGGCAGGTTGCCAATCGTTCGATAGTCGGGGATCGGTAACACCTCGACCGGTGGATCAGCGAGGAAGAGGAAACCCAAAGGCGCGTGAGTCGCATTGGCGAACTTTTCAAGCTGCTTCAGCGTCGGCTGCTCGGAGCCGCGATTCCATTCATCAAACTTGGGGAACCGTCGGTGAATGTCCGCCGGGCTCATTTGAGCTCGATCAACAGCCCATTCCAGTAGAGCGGGCTCAACAGGTATACGTACCACCACGGTTATACCTCTCAACAATTCAACTCAGTATTGCCTAAGACTGCCCCCTACGCCCCGACATTTCGTTGATCGTGACCTAGTCACTTCTACACTCGGCTGCCGACATCCGTCGAGATTCGTCTCAATCGTTAGCTCGGCCAATTGGCGACAGAGACGTCAGATCAGTCCACGTCGACGAGCGGAACCTCGACGATGCTCAGCGGCCCCTCCGGGCTCGTGAGCACACGGTCGAGCTCGGCGCGCGTCGTGGCCCGCGTGTAGCTCCAGCCGTAGGCGGCGGCGAGCTGCTCGACCGAGACCGACTGCGGGGTGCGCATGACCCGGGCGAAGGCATCCGGATCCGCCGAGAACGCGACCTCGAGCGAATCGAAGATCGTGCCGCCGCCGTCGTTGCCCACGATGAGCTGAACCCGAGGGCGGGTCTCGCCGTCGCCGATCAACAGCCCGCCCACGTCGTGCAGCAGGGTGAGGTCTCCGAGCAGAACGCGCGTGATGCCGCCCTTCGCATCGGACTGGCTGGCCAGGGCCACGCCGATCGCGGTCGAGATCGTGCCGTCGATTCCGGCGAGGCCGCGGTTGGCGTGCACCGTGATCTTCTTGCCCGGAACGACCTTGTCGGCCTCGCGGATGAGACGGGATGCACCGAGCACCAGCCGGTCGTGCGGCCACGTGGCGCGCCACACCGACAGCGCGAGGATCGGCCGCGAGATCGACGCGCGCGCGGCCGCGAGCTCGGCCTTGGCGTACTCGCGCCGACGCTTCAGGTCGCCAGAGCGCGGAGCCTCGACGTCGGGCGCGGGCAGCTCGGGATCGTCGAGTTCGAGCTGGGCGCGGCTCGCGACGACCCAGCGCCCGAGCCAGGCACGGGCATCCGGTTCGCGGCTCGCGGCGACGGCCTCGGGGCCGACCTCGACGCGGTCGACCAGCATCCGGCCCTCGTGACCCGGCGTGATGCGCTCGCCCCCGGATGCCACGACGACGATCTGCACGTCTGCTCGCGCGAGCAGCGCGGGCACCTCGCGGCTGAGCGTCGGATGGCCGAAAACGATCACGCGCTCGACGTGCCGGGCCAGTTCGCCCCCGAGCAGGGCGCGGTACGCCACGATGAGGTTCGGCCCGAATCGGGCGCCGCTCGAGACCTCGGCGATCAGCGGCCAGCCGCCCGCGTGGGCCAGCTCCTCGGCATCGGCGCCCGCACCGTCGCCGGCGACGACGACGGTGCGCAGTCCGGGTTCGAGCAGGTGGGCGGGCAGTGGATGCGACGGGGCCGGGACGTCGAGGTGCGGTACGGCGATCTCGGGGACGTCTCCTGACAGGGGCTCTCGGAACTGGAGGTTGAGGTGCACGGGGCCGGGCATGCCGTCCGTGCCCGCGACACCGAGCGACGCATCCGCCGCCTGCGCCGCCAGCTCTGCGGCGTCTGGGCTCAGACCGAGCACCTCGTCGACCGGCTCGTCTGCCGGGCTCGACGGAGCATCCACATCGACCTCGAGCCGCACGAACGCGCCGAAGATGCCGGGCTGCCAGGTGGTCTGGTTCGCGCCGGTGCCGCGCAGCTCGGCGGGGCGGTCGGCGGAGAGCACGATGAGGGGAACACCACTGTGGTGCGCCTCCATCACAGCGGGGAGAAGGTTGCCCACAGCGGTGCCCGAGGTGGTCACGACGGCCACGGGCAGGCCGGTCTCGCGCGCGATTCCGAGCGCGGTGAAGGCCGCGGATCGCTCGTCGAGGCGCACGGTCAGATTCAGGATGCCGCGACGATCGAGCTCAGCGGCTGCCAGGGCGAGAGCCTGCGAGCGCGAGCCGGGGGTGAGTACGACGTGGCCAAGCCCTCGTGCCACCAGGTGCGTGAGGAGGGCGACGGAGAAGTCCGTTGCCGGACTCACTATGCCGGGCCGGGCTTTCCGCCGCGGCCTGACTTCGGGTCGTCGGACGGCTTGTCGCCCGCCTGCTCGGCCAGTCGCTTCTCGAGGTCACGGATCTGCTCGTCGGTGCGAGCCTCCGCCTCGGGGTCGCGCGGCGTGGTGTAGCCCAGCTTGCCCAGGAAGTCGGGGTCGTCGTCGGGCCCGACGGTGCGGTAGACGGCTGCGTTCTGCTCGCGCCCGCGACCGATCACGAACCAGAGGACCCCACCGATGATCGGGATCACGATGATGACGAGCAGCCAGGCCCATTTGGGAAGACCGCGGATAAGACGGACAGGACGAAGGGCGGCGTCGACGATCGAGTAGATCATGAACGTCACGGCGACGATACCGAGGACGAACAGCAAGCGGGCCATGCACCCATGATAGGCGCGCTAACCGTACGTTTGCCCGGGGGTTGCCTGCTGTGCAGCGCTTACACTGAATGCCGTGAATCCTCGTCGAACCTGGCTGCTCTTCTCGCTCATCCGAATCGGGCTGTTTGCCGTCGTGCTCGCGATTCTCCTGCTGCTTCTGACCCCGGGCGGGGTGCCCGCATGGATCTCGGCGCTCCTCGCGGCGATCATCGCGTTCTGCCTCTCGTTCATCTTCCTTCGCAGGCAGCGCGAGGAGGCGGCGAAGAGCCTCTACGAGGCGAGGGCCAGCACGAAGCGCTCGCAGTCGACGGCGTCGGGCGACGACGAAGACAGCGAAGACGCGGCCGTCGACGGCTCCACGACCGCGAAGTAGCCGCGCGCGCTCCTACTTCGTCTGGCGCTTGAGGGCCTTCTCGAGGTCGCTCGCGGCGCCCTTCCAACGGCCGAGCATCATCTTGCGCTCGTCGCGACTGGTGAGCTTCTGCTGATGGAATGAGATGAACGTGGCCCCGTCGGCCTCTTTGAGGCTCAGCTGCAGGGTGGAATCGTGGTTCCACTCACCCGGCCGCCAGCTCACCCGCAGGTCGACTCCCGGCTGCACGCTGAGCACGCGACCCGTGATGTCGTCGTCGGTCTCGTAGGCCGCGCCCTTCACGAGCGGAAGCTTCGACGTCCTGCCCAGCCACAGCGGCAGACCCTCGCCCATCAGAAAAGCCCAGACGGCCTTGCGGCTGCCGGGAACCGTCTGCTTGACGCCGACATCCCAGCCGGCGGATGTGTTCGGTCCCCTGAAGTCAGCCATCCCTCGACTCTAGGCGCTGCGGGGCCTCCCCTGCGCCGCCCACGGTTGCGCCGGATGGTCCTATGGATGTCAAGTGGTGATGTGGGGTGTTCGGAGGTCGGTGGTGAGGTCGTGGAAGATGCG
>NZ_JARUXC010000022.1 GCF_030433855.1 Agreia sp. PsM10
ACACACCCACGGGTGGTCCGTCGAGTAGAAGGTCAAACACCCTCCCGGGCTACACACCCATTCTCAATGTCGAGTAGCGAGGAACGAGCGTATCGAGACCGCCGACCTCACTCGCCGCGCAGCGCCTCCACCGACGGAGACTCGAGCATCGCCGTAAGAATACGTCTGAGCGTGACCCGGTCTTCGGCATCCAGCCCGTCGGTGAGCACATGGTCGACGCGCGCCACCCTCGGCAGCAGGGCCTCGAGCTCCGCGGCGCCGGCCTCCGTGAGGTGCAGCACGTTGCGCCGTTTGTCCGATGCATCCCTGACGCGTTCGAGGATTCCACGGCGTTCGAGGCGCGCGACCAGGTCTGCGATGGTCGACCTGTCGAGGTCGAGGCGGGCGCACAGCTCGGTCTGGCTCGCACCCGGAGACTGCGAGAGCACGTTCATCACGCCGAACTGCACGCTCGTGATCTCCGACGAGACCTCGCGCTGCCAGGCGGCGACGTGCGCCTGCTGGGCGCGGCGGATGAGATAGCCGGTGTACTGCGAGACGTCGTGCGATTCCATGTCGCTTCGGATTATGTCAGGCGAGCGCCGGGCGCCTACAACCACCGGGGCGCGGCCGGGGCGGGCTCGCCGTCGGCCGTGGTCACGCCCGCGCTCCCTCGACCGGTGGCCCAGCGGGCCAGGGCCGCACTCGATCCGCGCACCGTGATCGAGCCGGCGGCATCCAGACCCGCGGCGTGCGGCCCGGCGACTGTGTGCAGCGCGCGATCGGTGGGCTCGAGCACGAACCGCGGCAGGCCCTCGGCCTCGCGACGCCTGGCCCACGAACCCGTGACATCGACGAGGATGCGATCGAGCAGCTCGGGCGGAAAGTCCTCGAAGCGGGCCCCGGCATCGAGGTCGACGGCGTGGATCCAGACCTCGCGGGTGCGCATCCACACCGTCTCGGAGACGGGAACGGTGCGACCCTGCGCCGTGCGCACCTCTCGGGACCAGGCCTCGTCGGGCAGGTCGCGCCACTCGACGGTGAGGTGGATGGCCGCGTGGTCCGAGAGGTTGCGCAGCGCCTGCACCGGCAGCGTCGCCGAGAAGTCGATCTCCTCGGCGCGCTGGGTGGCGGATGCGTACATCGGCGTCTCGACGCCGGTCGCCGCCCACTCCACCAGCCGAGTGAGCGCCCGCGCGTTGAGACCGACGTGGGCGATGAGGTGGCGTCGACCCCAACCGGCAAGCAGCGACGGGCCGTCGAAGTCGGCGTCGCTCAGCCGTGAGAGCGCCCGCGAGTAGTACGCCTGGCCTCGACGGGCGAGGAGAAGACCCTCGACGACCGCCGGATCGGTGACCAGATCGGTGCGCGCGGCCACCCGTCAGGCCTCCACGCGCACCGGGTTGCTGAGCGTGCCGATGCCCTCGACGGTGGTCGTGAGCGTGGCTCCGTCGCCGAGGTAGCGGGCGGGCTTGCGGGCATGACCGACTCCGCCGGGGGTGCCGCTCGCGATCACGTCGCCCGGATTGAGGGTCACGATCTGCGAGATGTACGAGACGAGCGCAGCTGGGTCGAACACGAGGTCGGAGGTGTTGCTCTTCTGCATGACCTCGCCGTCGACCTCGGTGCGGATCTCGGTGTCGACCGCGTATTCGTCGGCGGTGACGAGCACCGGTCCGAAGGGGGTGGAGTTCTCGAACGTCTTTCCCTGGAACCACTCGGGCGTGCGGTACTGGAAGTCGCGCATGGTCACGTCGTTGAGCACCGAGTACCCGGCGATCGCCTCGGCGGCCTCGTCTTCGCTGAGGCGGCGGGCGGTGCGGCCGATCACCACGGCCAGCTCGCACTCCCAGTCGACGGCGTACGAGGCGTACTCGGGCAGCACGATCTCGTCGTGGGCGCCGATGAGCGCCTCGGGGTACTTGGCGAACAGAGTGGGGAACTCGGGCAGCTCGCGCCCCATCTCGAGGATGTGGTTGCGGTAGTTGAGCCCCACGCACACGATCTTGCTGGGCGCGGGAACCACGGGCGCCCAGTCGGCGGGGGCGATATCGGCGACCGGGCGTGTGTCGCCGTCGGCCGTCTCGGCCACCCGCCGCCAGTCGGAGCGCGCGAGCAGGGCGCCCACGTCGGCGACGCCGGGGATCTCGGTGGCGGTGTCATCGTCGATGCGCACGGCGACGGTGCCGACGGGGGTGCGGAGGGTGGCGAGTCTCATGGGCGGTGCTTCCTGTTCAGGCGGAGGGGACGAAGGTGCGGGAGAAGTTGAGGCGGTCCATGATCGGACCGTCGGTGAAGCGGAAGAGGTCGAACTGCGTGTCGGCGTGCAGCGACCACGGCACCCAGCTGGGCACCACGAACAGGTCGCCGGTCTCGAGGCGCGTCTCGGTGTCGGCGAGCACCACGGTGCCCGAGCCCTCGAAGACCTGCCACACGGCCGAGCCCACCTCGTGCGTGGGGGCGGTCGAGATGCCCGCGCGCAGCCGGTGGAACTCGCAGCGGATGGTCGACATCACGTCGCCGCCGGTGGTGGGGTTCGTGAACCGGATGGCAGCGTGACCCTGTTCGAGCGTCGCCGGGAAGCCCTCGTCCTCGAGTGCGAGCTGCTCGCGCAGCGCCGCGTCGGTGTGCTCCCAGCGGTACGCGCTGAGCGGTGACGAGACCGTGTTCTCGAGAACCGACAGGGGCCGGAGGCCGGGGTGCGCCCACAGCCGCTCCGACCGCGAGACCGCGGGCGAGGCCTCGTCGGTCACCCGCTCCGAGCCGAACTCGAAGAATCCGACATCCATCTGGCTCGAGAACGGGATGTCGAGGCCGTCGATCCAGGCCATCGGGTTCGCGGTGTCGTTGTGGTGGCCGTGGAAGTTCCACCCCGGGGTCAGCAGCAGGTCGCCCCGGCGCATGGCCACGGGGTCGCCGTTCACCACGGTCCAGACGCCCTCGCCCTCGACCACGAAGCGGAAGGCGTTCTGCGAGTGCCGGTGCTCGGGCGCTGTCTCGTGGCCGCCCAGATACTGGATGGCGCACCACAGCGTGGGGGTCGCGTACCCGGTGCCCGGCAGGCCCGGGTTGGTGAGGCCGACCGCGCGGCGCTCGCCGCCGCGGCCGACCGGAACGAGGTCGCCGGAGCGCTGCGCGATGTCGAAGAGGGTCTTCCATCGCCAGACGTGCGGCACGGCCTGCGGCGAGGGGGTCATGGGCATGAGGTCATCGCGCTGGGTCCACAGCGGCGCCATGTCGTTGGCCGCGAAGTCGCGGTAGAGCTGTTCGAGTTCCGGGGTGTCGGCCGAGCCGTCCATCTGCTGCACTGCAGGTCCTCCATCATCGGCGTCGTCGCCGTCTCGTCGTTGGTCGGTCAATTCGTCAGTACCCCAACTATATAGAGCGCGGCGATCAGCGCAAGGGGAGATCCCGGGGAAGCGGCGCGGGGATCCACGCTCGGGTCGGCAGGCCGCGCACGGGGGCCGCTGCCGAGAACGCATAGCCGTCGTCCGCCCGCCGGCGTCGGAGCCACTGGCGCATGATCGGCATTCCCGTCGTGATCAGAAGCGTGTCGAGCCGATCTCCGACGAAGGCGATGCTCGACACGTGGGAGTCGGGCACGAGGATGCTCTGGTCGACGAGAGGCTCGCCCTGGGGCGAGTATCTGTCGACGCGGCCCTGGTCGAACACCGTGACCCACAGGCATCCCTCGGCGTCGATCGCGATGCCGTCGGGCATGCCGTCGACCGTCACGAAGGGGCGCCGGGCACCCGTCGCCGAATCGGTCGCCGTGTCGCCGTAGTCGCGCGCGACGATCGTGCGCGCCGCGGTGTCGGCGTGGAAGAGCGTCGATCCGTCGGGAGACCAGGCGATGCCGTTCGAGATTCCGATGCCTCGCTGCAGGGTGGTGAGGGTGCCGTCGTGCTCGAGGCGCAGCAGCAGCTGCCGCCCGTCGGGCCCGTCGGAGTTCAGCGTTCCGATCACGAGCCGCCCCTGCGGATCGATGTGCCCGTCGTTGAACCGCTCGCTCTCGTCGAGCAGCGGCTCGGACTCGGTCACGGCGCCGAGCGGGCTGACCGTGGCGAGGCGCCGGCCGAGCCCGCACACCCAGCCGCCGCCCTCGGCGGGCAGGGCGCATCCGAGCTGGTCGCCGAGCTCGAGCACGCTGAGCAGGCGTACCGAGCCTCTGTCGACGGCGGCGACGTGCAGCCGCCCCAGTTCGATGTCGACCCACGTCAGGCGTCGGGATTCCGCGCTCCACACCGGCCCCTCGGGAAGGATTCCTCGGGGGCTCGCGACCCGGGTCAGAGTGAGCTCGGGGGATTCGTCACGGTGCATTGCGGCTCCTTTGCCGAGGTCTGTAGTGAGTGAACGTCAGAAATATAACAATTTCATAAACCGTGCGCATAGTCAGTTTAAGCCGTTATGCTGACTGAGCGCTCGGTTTAACGGCGTTCAAGGGTGAAGTCGATTCGCGAGTGCTCGCGCTCGTCCTCGACGATCAACCCCTCCTCACAAAGACGTAAAGGATGGAACCAGTGAAGAAGACCTCCCGCCTGGTGGCGGCGCTCGCGGCCGGGGCACTCGCTCTCGGCCTGGCCGCCTGCAGCCCCGGCACCAACGACGCAGGCTTGACCACGGGCAGCTCGACCACCGCCCCGCTGCTGACCCTCGGCCAGATCATCGAACCCACCTCGTTCGACCCCGCCGTCTCGCAGGAGGGCAACTCGATGCCCTACTACCAGGCGGTCTACGACACCCTCATCAAGCGGGCGCCCGACGGCAGCCTCGAACCGATGCTGGCCACCGAGTGGACCTACAACGACGACCGCACCGCGCTCACCCTCACGCTGCGCGACGACGTGACGTTCAGCGACGGCGCCGCGTTCGACGCCGACGGAGCCAAGGCCAACATCGAGCACTTCATCGAGACCAAGGGACCGCAGGCGAACCAGGCGGCGAGCATCACGTCGGTCGAGGCCACCGACGCCACGACCCTCGTCATCACCCTCAGCGAGCCGGACCCCTCGCTCGAGTACTCGCTCGCGAGCTCGCTCGGCTTCATGGCGAGCCCGGATGCGATCGGCTCCGAGGACATCGCGTCGACCCCCGTCGGCTCCGGCCCGTACACGCTCGACAGTGCATCGACGATCGTCGGCTCGGAGTACACCTTCGTGCGCAACGCCGACTACTGGGGAGACGCGCTGCCCTACGACTCCATCAAGTTCGTGCTGCTGACCGACGAGACCGCCCGGGTCAACGCCCTGCGCTCCGGCCAGATCAACGCCGCCGTGTTCACGGCGCCGTCGACGGCGCAGGAGCTCGAGTCGTCGGGCTTCACGGTGGAGGGACAGCTCGGAGACTTCTCGGGCTTCGTCTTCTTCGACCGCACCGGACAGCTGAACCCGGCTTTCGCCGACCCCCGCGTGCGGGAGGCGCTCACCATCTCGATCGACAAGGAGGCGCTGCTCGAGAACGTGGGCCAGGGCCGAGGCGAGCTCACCAACCAGATCTTCCCGAGCGACGACTTCTCGTACGACAAGGCGCTCGACACCGACGACCGCTTCGCGTACGACCCCGACCGCGCCAAGCAGCTGCTCGCCGACGCCGGCTACGCCAGCGGCCTCACCGTGACGATGCCGATCAGCCCCGTGTTCGACCCCTCGATCTACACCACGATCGAGCAGAACTTCAGCGACATCGGGGTCACCATGGAGCGCGTCGAGTTCGGCCCCGGCCAGACGATTCCGGCCCTGCTCGGCGGACAGTTCGCGATCACCTACTTCACGCTCGCGACGTTCAACGACTGGACCACGGTGCGGCAGTACCTGGCTCCGGATGCTCCCTGGAACTCGCTGAAGACCGAGGACGCCGACCTGGCCGAGCTCATCAAGGCCTACCAGTACGCCACGACCGACGACGAGCGCACCACGGCCGGCCAGGCCATGAACGAGTACGTCGTCGACAACAACTGGTTCGGCGTGTTCTCCCGAGTGCTCAGCACCTACGGGCACGACGACACCGTGTCGGTCGAGCTGCAGACGCAGCAGGCCGTGCCGTCGATCTACAACTACTCGCCCGCCAACTGATCCGGATGGGGTCCCCGCGCCAGTCGCGGGGGCCCCGCCCACGAAAGGCCCCACACGTGCTGTCCTTCATCGCCAAGCGCACGCTGCTGGCGCTCTCGCAGATGCTCGTCATCTCGGCGGTCGCGTTCTTCCTCCTCTACCTGTCGTCGAGCGGAATCGCCCGCACGATCCTGGGCGAGCAGGCCACCGAGGAGCAGGTCGCCGCCAAGACCGCCGAACTCGGGCTCGACCGACCGCTGCCCGTGCGCTACGTCGAATGGCTCCTCGGCGTCTTCCAGGGCGACCTCGGCCGCTCCTACTTCACACCGCAGGACGTGAGTGATGCGCTCATCAGCCGCCTGCCCACCACCCTCTCCCTTCTCATCGCGACCACGATCATCGCGGCCCTCATCGCCTTCGCGCTCGGCATCGCCGCCGCGGTGTACCGGGGATGGCTCGACCGACTCGTGCAGATCCTCTCGATCGCGGGCTACGCGATCCCCGGATTCCTCTTCGCACTGCTGCTCGTGATCGTCTTCGCGATCAACCTCGGCTGGCTGCCCGCCACCGGCTACGTGCAGCTCACCACTGATCCGCTCGGCTGGCTCAAGACCGTGATCCTGCCCATCGCGGCCCTGTCGATCGGCGTGATCGCGGCCACGGCGCAGCAGGTGCGCGGAGCGGTGATCGACGTGCTGCGCCAGGACTACGTGCGCACCCTGCGCAGCCGCGGCCTCAGCGAACGCGAGATCATCTTCAAGCACGTGCTGCGCAACGCGTCCGGCACCGGCCTCACCGTGCTCGGCCTGCAGTTCGTCGGACTCCTCGGCGGCGCGATCGTCGTCGAGCAGATCTTCGCCCTCCCCGGCCTCGGAACCGTTGCCATCCAGTACACCTCGCGCGGAGACATCCCGGTCGTGATGGGCCTGCTGATCATCACCTCGCTGATCGTCGCCGTCGTCAACCTGCTCGTCGACCTCGGCGTCGGCTTCCTCAACCCGAAAGCGAGAGTCGCATGAGCACCTCCGACAAGCCGGAGACGACACTCCACCGCTTCCTCGCCAATCCCCTCGCACTCGGCGCGGCGATCGTCCTGCTGGTCATCGTGCTCTGCTCGGCGCTCGCCCCCGTGCTGGCCGGAGCCGACCCCGCCTTCTCCGCGATCCGCGACGCGTTCCTCGCCCCGTTCTCGGCCGGCCATCCGCTGGGTACCGACTCTGCGGGCCGCGACATCTGGGCGCGCCTGCTGTACGGCGGCCAGATCAGCCTGCTCGGGGCGCTGCTCGCACTCGTCGTCGCCGCGCTGATCGGCATCCCCGCCGGCCTGCTCGCCGGCTACTACGGCCGCTGGTTCGACTCGGTCTCGGTGTGGATGGCGAACCTCGTGCAGTCGATGCCCGGAATCGTCGTGCTGCTCGCCGCCCGCGCCGTGCTCGGCCCGTCGATCTGGATCTCGATGCTGATCTTCGGCGTGATCCTCTCGCCCGGTTTCTACCGGGTCGTGCGCACCGCCGTGATCAACGTGCGCGGCGAGCTGTACGTCGACGCGGCGAAGGTCTCCGGTCTGCGAGACAGCGCCATCATCGGCCGGCACATCCTCACGGTCGTGCGCGGACCGATCATCATCCAGGCGTCGCTGCTGCTCGGAATCGCGCTGGCGATCCAGTCGGGGCTCGAGTTCCTCGGGGTCGGCGACAACTCGGTCCCCTCCTGGGGCAACATGCTCAACGAGGGCTTCCGCAGCATCTATCGCGCGCCCATCACCCTTCTCTGGCCCTCGCTCGCCATCGGCCTGACCTGCGCGGCCCTCGTGATCATCGGCAACGGTCTGAGGGATGCGCTGGAGGAACGCGGGTTGAGCTCGGCTCGCCGCGACCGACGCAAGAACGTGGGCACGGCGACCGCCGCCATGGCCGCCCTTCCCGCTGTCGACGAGGCCGCTCTCGACGAGGCTGCCCCGCTGACGCGTCCCGGTGTGAACACCGCCGACGAGTCGGAGACCATCGTCACCGCCCCGCTCGCCGATCTCGAGTTCGTGCCGGAACCTGTGTGGTCCGACTCGACGCCGCTCGAGACGCCCGAGCCCGACCCGAGCGCCGTGCTGAGCGTGCGTCGCCTGCGCGTCGGCTACGGCTCCGGGCCGCACGACAAGACCGTCGTGCACAACGTGAGCCTCGACGTGCACGCCGGAGAGGTGCTCGGCCTCGTCGGCGAATCCGGATCGGGCAAGACCCAGACCGCCTTCGCGGTGCTGGGCCTGCTGCCCACCGGCGGACGGGTCACGAACGGCAGCGTGCTGTTCGACGGCGAGGAGCTGACCACCCGCTCCCGTGCCTCGATGCGCGAGCTGCGCGGAACCGGAATCGCGTACATCCCGCAGGAGCCGATGTCGAACCTCGACCCGTCGTTCAAGGTCGGTTCGCAGCTCTCGACGCCCATGATGCGACGCCTCGGCCTCGACAAGCGGGCGGCCCGCACGCGCGCCCTCGAACTGCTCGACCGTGTCGGCATCCGGGAGCCGGAGCGCACCTACGATTCGTACCCGCACGAGATCTCGGGCGGCATGGCGCAGCGCGTGCTGATCGCCGGCGCCGTGTCGTGCCGGCCGCGCCTGCTCATCGCCGACGAGCCCACCACGGCCCTCGACGTGACCGTGCAGGCCGAGGTGCTTCGCCTGCTGCGCGAGCTGCAGTCGGAGCAGGAGATGGCGGTGATCCTCGTGACCCACAACTTCGGCGTGGTCGCCGACATCTGCGACCGCGTGGCCGTGATGAACAAGGGAACGATCGTGGAGCAGAACGACGTGGAGTCGCTGTTCGCCCGGCCCCGACACCCCTACACGCAGACCCTGCTCGGATCGACGCTCGAGGGCGGACCCTCGCGCATCGACCTCGACAGGGCCGAAGCAGAAGGAGCACACAGATGAGCGAGCAGCTGCTGTCGGTCGACAAGCTCGGCGTCGACTTCACGAGGCGACGCACCACCTTCACGGCGCTCGAGGAGATCACCTTCTCGATCGCGGAGGGGGAGACCGTGGGTCTCGTCGGCGAGTCGGGATCGGGCAAGACCACCATCGGCCGGTCGATCCTCGGGCTGGTGCCGCCGACCCGCGGAACGCTCACCTTCCGCGGCGAGGACATCACGCACGCCTCGCGCGCGAAGCGCCGCGAGCTGAGCCGCGATATGCAGGTGGTGTTCCAGGATCCGTACACGTCGCTCAATCCGTCGCTCACGATCGAGGGCATCCTCGCCGAACCGCTGCGCGCGCAGGGCATCGACCGACGCGAAGCGGGCCGGCGGGTGAAGGAGCTGCTCGACCGCGTGCGCCTGCCCAGCGACGCGGCGGGTCGCCTGCCGCGAGAGTTCTCGGGAGGCCAGCGCCAGCGGGTCGCCATCGCCCGGGCGCTCGCCCTGCGCCCGCGTCTGATCGTGTGCGACGAGCCCGTCTCCGCCCTCGACCTCACGACGCAGCAGCGCGTTCTCGACCTCTTCATCGAGATCCAGCGCGACACCGGATGCGCCTACCTGTTCGTCTCGCACGACCTCTCGGTGATCCGCCACGTGAGCCACAGGGTGATCGTTCTCAACCGCGGAAAGATCGTGGAATCCGGGGGCGTCGAGAAGGTCACCAGCGATCCGGACGACCCGTACACTCAACGTCTGATGATGTCCGCGCCGCTTCCCGATCCGGGGGCACAGCGCGAACGTCGCGAGGAATTGGAGAAGCTGCGTGTCGACAGCGAACGAGCAGCCTGAGCCGGTCAAGCCGGGTGCGACGCGACGCAGTCCGAGGGGCGAGAGCCGTCGGGCGCTGATTCTGGATGCCGCCGCCGAGGAGTTCGCCGCCCACGGGTACCACGGCGCATCCATCGCCGCGATCGCCGAGAAGGCGGGCATCTCGCAATCGGGCGTGCTGCACCATTTCGCGTCGAAGGACATCCTGCTCGACGCCGTGGTGCAGAGCCGCTTCGGCGAGGACGCCGCGATCGTCGACCGCCTCGGACTGGGCAATGCCTCGCCGTTCGCCGGCTACGACACCCTCATGTCGCGCAACACCGACGACCGCGTCTGGGTCCAGTTCCTGATGGTGATCATGGCCGAGGGCCTCACCGAGAACAACCCGGCCCACGAGCTCATCCGGGTGCGCTACGAGCGGGTCAAGGAGCGCATGAAGCAGCGTCTGCTCGCGCACGCCGGCGACGAGTTCGACGTGGCACCCAACCTCGACCGCGGCGACCTGGTCGTCCTCTTCCTGGCCGTGCTCGACGGCCTGCAACTGCAATGGCTCTACGACGATTCCGTCGACATGCGGCGCGTCGTGCGTCTCATGGTCGAGCTCGTCACCTCGTACACACAACCTTTGGATCCCCAGGAATGACACCGAAACTCTCCCGCCACCACGACGGAACGCTCTACCGCGACCTCAACGGCAACGGCGTCATGGATGCGTATGAGAACCCGAACCTGTCGGTCGCGGAGCGCGTCGACGACCTGATCGGCCGCATGTCGCTCGCCGAGAAGGCCGGGCTGATGATCCACTCGATCGTGAGCGTCAACGCCGCCGGCGACCTCGACAGCCCGCTCATGTCGGCCGGGCGGGTGCCCGCCGACGAGTTCGTGCTCAACCGGCACGTCACCCACCTGAACGTGCACCGCATCCCCGACCCGCGGTCGATGGCGCGCTGGTCGAACCAGATCCAGGAGCTCGCCGAGTCGACGCCGCTCGGAATCCCCGTGACCATCTCCACCGACCCGCGGCACTCCTTCACCGAGAACTGGGGAGCGTCGTTCAGCGCGGAGCACCTGTCGGCGTGGCCGGAGCCCATCGGGCTCGGGGCCCTCTCCGACGAGGACACCGTGCGCGAGTTCGCCGACATCGCGCGGCAGGAGTACACGGCCCTCGGCATCCGGTCGGCCCTGCACCCCACCCTCGATGTGGCCACCGAGCCGCGCTGGGCGCGCCAGTACAGCACCTTCGGGCAGAGCGCCGAGCAGGTCGCGCGGTTCGGCGTCGCGTACGTCGACGGCTTCGAGGGCGTCGACGGGCTCTCGAGCAGCAGCGTCGCCTGCATGGCCAAGCACTTCCCGGGCGGCGGGCCGCAGCGCGACGGCGAGGACCCACACTTCCCCTACGGCCGCGAGCAGGACTACGTGGGCGACATGTTCGAGTACCACCTCGCGCCGTTCCGCCGCGTGCTGGCCCGCGGGGTCTCGGCCATCATGCCGAGCTACGGCATCCCGATCGGCCTCAGCCTCGACGGCGAGCGCATCGAGGAGGTGGCCTTCGGCTTCAACCGCCAGATCCTCACGGGGCTGCTGCGCGAGCAGCTGGGCTTCCAGGGCGTGATCTGCTCCGACTGGAGCCTCATCACCGAGTCCCGCTTCGGCGGCGCGCACCTCCCCGCCCGCGCGTGGGGCGTCGAGCACCTCGGCGAGCTCGACCGTGTGCAGCGCGCCGTCGAGGCGGGCTGCGACCAGTTCGGCGGCGAGGACACCCCCTCGTGGATCGTCGAACTCGTCGAATCGGGTCGTCTGAGCGAGGAGCGCGTCGACGAGTCGGTGCGCCGGCTGCTGGCCGTGAAGTTCGAACTCGGCCTCTTCGACGACCCCTATGTCGACGAGGATGCCGCGGTGGAGATCGTCGGCTCGTCGCAGTTCCGGGCTGCGGGGCACCGCGCCCAGGTGCACTCCGCCACCGTGGTCGTCGACTCCGACGATCGCCCGAGCATCCCCGTCGCGCGGGGCAGCCGCATGTATTCGCCCGAGATCCCCGACGTCGAGATCTCGGCCGCAGGGTTCGCGCCGGCGACCCTCGATGAGGCCGAGGTGATCGTCACCCGCATCAGCGCGCCGTTCGATCCCCGCGACGAGTACCTTCTCGAGCCCGCATTCCACGCCGGCTCGCTGGAGTTCGCCGACGCCGACGTCGAGCGCCTGCGAACGCTGTCGCAGCACGCGCCCGTGATCGTCGTGATCCACCTCGAGCGCCCCGCCCTGCTGGCGCCGCTGCTGCCGCACTCCGCGGCCATCCTCGCCGTCTACGGCTCGTCGGATGCGGCGGTTCTCGAGGCGCTGGCCACCGAGGGCGCGGCCAGGGGCTCGCTGCCGTTCGACGTGCCCCGCAGTCTCGACGAGATCGTGGCCGCGCGCTCCGACGTGCCCGGTGACACCACGAGCCCCCTGTTCCGCGCCGGGGTCTGACCCGGCATCGGGCGCGCACGCCCGATCGCACACTCGAGACACGAGAGAAGGACAATGATGACCGATATCGCCTCCGCCCCTAAGAACTCCGCCCCCGAGAACTCCGCCCTGGAGGGCTCGACGCTGAATGGCTCGACGCTGAAGGGCTCCGTCGCCGAGGGCTACGAGCAGGTCGCCGAGACCCTCGAGGCCGAGCTCGCCGCCGACGCGGGCTACGCGTTCCAGCTGACGGCCTACCGGGGCAGCGAGCTCGTGGTCGACGTGCACGCGGGCGAGGGCATGGCGGGCGATTCTCTGATGATCCCGTTCTCGGTGTCGAAGAACTCCATCGCCTTCTCGATCGCCCTCCTCGTCGACCGCGGGCTGCTCGATCTCGACGCGCCGGTGGCCGAGTACTGGCCGGAGTTCGCCGCCGAGGGGAAGCAGCACGTGCTCGTGCGCGAGCTGCTCTCGCACCAGGCGGGCCTGCCCGAGGCGCTGCCCGCCCTCTCCGACGAGGAGTTCGCCGACGACCGCAGCGGCGCCGCGCGGCTCGCCGCCCAGCTGCCGTGGTGGCGGCCGGGTGCGGCCTTCGGCTACCACGGCCTCACCATCGGGGTTCTGGCATCGGAGCTCGTGCGGCGCGTCACCGGTCTCGGCCTGCAGGCGTTCTTCGATGCCGAGATCCGCGCGCCGCGCTCGCTCGACTTCTACCTGGGACTGCCCGAGGCAGAGGAGTCGCGGGTGCTCGAGCTGCAGCCCATGATCGCGCCGACCTCGGGGTCTCCGGCGGACATCCCGTTCACGCGCCGGCCCGGCCAGATCGGGCGACAGGTCTTCGCGTCGATCGCCCGGACGCGCTCCGAGCAGGAGGCGATCGCCCATGCCCGCTGGCAGCGATCGGTGGGCTCGCCCGCCGCGTACAGCACGGTGAGCGCCCGGGGCATAGCGGGGCTCTTCGCCGAGGGCGTGGTCGGACTGACCGGCCCCGCGCTCATCTCGCCGCACACGCTGCAGCTGATGGCGCAGCCGCAGGTCGTCGGACGCGACCTCGTGATCGGCATCGACCGCAGCTACGGCGTCGTGTTCCAGAAGCCCACCGACAACCTGGCGTTCGGCGGCTTCCGAGCCTTCGGACACGACGGCGCCGGCGGGGCGCTCGGATTCCACGACCCGCAGACCGGCATCAGCTTCGGCTACACCGTGCGCCGCACGCCCCCTCCCGGAGGTGCCGACGCTCGCGCGATCACGGCGGCGAAGCAGCTGCAGAAGATCGCCCTCGCGTCGTGAACGGGGGCTTGCCAAAAACCGAGCGACCGCTAGGATTTCGGCTATGACCCTGCGCAACGATGCGACCCCGACCGCCCGCGCCCGCACCATCGTCACGGCCGACCCGGAACTCGACGACCTCAACTCGATGATCCGGTTCCTGCTCTACTCCAACGAGGTCGATGTGGTCGGCCTCGTCTACGCGAGCAGCCGGTTCCACTGGTCGGGCGACGGCACGACGCCGTTCTTCCTGCCCGAGCGCGAGTACACCGAGCCGCAGCTGTCGTGGCGCTGGGCCCCGGGCGAGCGGTTCATCGACGACGCGGTCGACGCCTACGAACAGGTGCTGCCGAACCTCCTCGTTCATGACCCGCGGTACCCGAGCGCCGACGCGCTGCGAGCGGTCGTGCGCATGGGCAATGTGCAGTTCGAGGGCGACGTCTCAGAAGCGACGCCCGGCTCGCAGCTGATCGCCGAGGCGCTGCTCGACGACGACCCGCGGCCCGTTCACCTGCAGGTCTGGGCCGGAACGAGCACCATCGCCCGCGCGCTCATGTTGATCGAGGAGCGGTACTCGCAGACGCCCGCGTGGCCCGAGATCCACGCCGCCCTCTCGCGCAAGGCGATCATCACCAAGTTCGCGTCGCAGGACGGGACCTACGACAGCTACATCCGCCCCGTCTGGCCCGACATCCGGGTCACCGACGTCGCGACCATGGCCTGGGGCTACCTGGCACGGCGGGTCATCGAGCAGCCCGAGCTCGAGTATCTCGGGGCCGAATGGATGCGCGACCACGTCACATCCGTCGGCCCGCTGGGCGCGCTCTACCGCACCTGGGGCGACGGCCGGCAGATGGTGCCGGGCGATCTCACCGACTACTTCCACCTGAGCGGCAAGACCGCCGACGAGCTGCGAGAGTTCGGCTACGGCGTGTGGACCGAGCCGCAGCCGCTCGGCGAGTGGATCAGTGAGGGCGACACGACCAACATGCTCAACCTGCTGGTTCCCGGGTTGCGCGGCCACGAGCATCCGGCGTACGGCGGATGGGGCGGCCGGGCGCGGCGCGTCGACGAGGGCCCCGACACCTGGGAGACGCGCGGGGCCGCCGATACCGCCCCCGATGGGTCAGTGCCTGATGAGACCGCGCCTGACGAATACTCGGTGACGCGGTGGTTCGCCGACGCGCAGAACGACTTCGCGGCGCGACTGCAATGGAGTGTTCAGTCCACTTTCGAGGGGGCGAACCATGCCCCGGTCGTCGAGGTCGAGCAGGTCGACAGGGATGTGCGGCCGGGCGAGCAGGTGCAGCTGTCGGCCGTGGTCACCGACCCCGACGGCGACGCCGTGACCGTGCGGTGGTGGCAGTACCGGGAGGCTGGCAGCTATGACGGCGCGGTGGTGCTCTCGGGCGACGACTCGGCGGATGTCGTCGTGACCGTGCCCGCCGACGCCGTCGCCGGGCAGACGATCCATGTGATCGTCGAGGCGGTCGATGACGGGGTTCCCGCGCTGAAGGGATATCAGCGGGTCATCCTCACCGTCGTGTGAAAGGGGCCACGCTGCAACGCAGGAGGAAGGGCACCCGTTCGACCTTCTCGCACGTGGCCACCCGTTTCTTCCTGAGTTGCGGCAGCGCGACCGTTGTCAACACCCCGTCGGCGTGCGGCCGGCCTGCCTAGTCTGGGCTGGTGACGCGCACCCGATGGATCTTCGCCGGACAGCTCGGTCCGACCTTCGACGACGGCGGCCCGATGATGATCGTCGAGGCGCGCTCGGTCTTCGGCCGGCGCCCGATGCATCGGGCCAAGGCCCATCTGCTGCTGTCGGCGATGAGGCACCGCGCCGCGGAGCTCGGCGATCGGGTCGAGTACCTCAGGGTCGACCGCTATTCCGAGGCGGTCGACGGGCGCGACGATCTCGAGGTCATCGACCCCACCTCCTGGGCCGCCCGACGTTTCGTGCGCGATCGGGGCGTGCACGTGCTGCCGAGCCGCGGCTTCGTCACGAGCGAGGCCGACTTCGCCGCGTGGGCCGACTCCCGCGTGGGCAAACGCCTGCTGCTCGAGGACTTCTATCGCGGGGTGCGCGAGCGCACGGGAATCCTGATGCGCGGCGACCAGCCCGAGGGCGGCCGGTTCAACTTCGACCACGACAACCGCAATCCTCCGCCCAAGAACGCCCCGGGTCTCGGGCTGCCCGACCCGTGGTGGCCTGTCGAAGACGAGATCGATCTCGAGGTGCGGGCCGACCTCGACCAGTGGCAGCGCGAGGGCATCGTGCAGCTCGTGGGCGACGACGGCCCCCGCCGCTTCGCCGCCACCGCGGCCGAGGCCGAGCGGGCCCTCGCCGACTTCGTCGAGGTGCGCCTCAACGACTTCGGACCCTTCGAAGACGCGATGCTCTCGGGCGACTGGACCATGGCGCACTCCCTGCTCAGCGCTCCCATGAACCTGGGCCTGCTCGACCCCATGCAGGCCATCGAGACCGTCGCCGACGAGTACCACGCCGGACGCGCGCCCCTGGCGAGCGTCGAGGGCTTCGTGCGCCAGATCATGGGGTGGCGCGACTACGTCTGGCACCTCTACTGGCACCTGGGCGAGGGCTATCGCACGAGCAGCAACGCATTGGATGCCCACACCCCGTTGCCCGAGGCCTTCCGGCTTCTCGACGCGGCGGCCATCCGGTCGAACTGTCTGAGCCAGACGATCGACGGGATGCGCAGGAACGGCTGGGCCCATCACATCCAGCGGCTGATGGTGCTCGGGAACTGGGCACTGCAGCACGGCTACGACCCGGTCGAGCTGAACGACTGGTTCGTCGACATGTTCGTCGATGGAACGCCGTGGGTGATGCCGGCGAACGTGATCGGCATGTCGCAGCACGCCGACGGAGGCATCGTGGCCACCAAGCCGTACGCGTCGGGCGGGGCGTACATCGACCGCATGTCGGACTACTGCGGGGGATGCGTGTTCAATCCGAAGGTGCGGCTGGGCGAGGACGCCTGCCCGTTCACCGCCGGGTACTGGGCATTCCTCGACCGGGTCGAGCCGCGCATCCGGCACAACCACCGCATGGCCCAGCCGCTCAGCGGCCTGCGCCGCCTCGCCGATCGCGAGGCCGTGGTCGATCAGGAGCGGCACCGCGAGGAGTGGTGAGCGGGCAGGTTCGGTAGGGTGCCACGTATGAGCTACACGACGACCGAGCCCCGCATGTCCTTCGGCACCGCGATCAGCACGGGGTTCCGCAGGTACGCCGAGTTCACGGGCCGGTCCGGCGTCGCGGAGTTCTGGTGGTTCATGTTGTTCATCGTGCTGGTGAACTCGGCGGCGAAAGCGCTCGACTCCACGCTTCTCGGAGCGGACAGCGGCGACGCCGGACTCTTCGCGACGCTCTGGGCGCTCGGAACGCTGGTTCCCGTGCTCGCCATCGCGGTGCGCCGCCTGCGCGACGGAGGCAACCGGTGGACCCAGCTGTTCTGGCTGCTGCTGCCGATCGCCGGGCTGATCGTGATCATCATCCGTTTCTGCGACCCGTCGAAGCCGGTTCCCGTTCAGGATGCCCCCGTCTTATAGCTGAGGAAAACTCCCCGAAGAGGGGACTGTTACGGACCGTCACGCTTTCGGTAGCGTCACAGGGACGCCGGTTCGGCAGTGCAGCGCTGACAACGCCCGGAACGTCAGGGGGACTCCATGTCGTATTCGCGTGCGCGCTCGATGATGATCGGTGTCGCGCTCGCGGCGACCGTGCTGGTGACGGCGTCGTGCGCATCCGGTGCCCCGACGGCCGGCACGGCCCAGCCGGCAGGACTCGTGGCCAAGACGACCGCGACGGCCAGCGCCAAGCCGACGCCCAAGCCGGTCGTGGTCGTGACCAACGTCGACGTGGCGGAGCCCATCCCGTTCGCCGCCGTTTCGGTCGACGATGCGAACCTCGATGTCGGCCAGAACGTCATCTCAACCGCCGGGGCGGAGGGCACGAAGGTCACGACCTGGGCCGTGACGACCGTCGACGGGGTGGAGACCGGCCGCACGGTGGTGTCGATCACGACGAGCGTCGCGCCCGTCGACCAGGTGACCTCGGTGGGCACGCGTGTGCCGCCGCCGCCCGCTCCCGAGCCCGCCCCTGAGCCCGCACCCGTCGCCGATGGCGGCGGCTGCGACTCGAACTACTCCGGACCGTGCGTTCCCATCGCGTCGGATGTGGACTGCGCGGGCGGATCGGGCAACGGCCCCGCCTACGTGGCCGGCCCGGTCTTCGTCGTGGGCTCGGACATCTACGATCTCGACAGAGACGGCGACGGCGTCGCGTGCGACTAGCGCTCGCCTACTGAGCCGACGGGGGAGCCCGCGGCCAGGTCGCGCAGCGGCACGAGAGCCGGCCTCTCCGTCGTGCTCTCGATCGTGATGGTCTCGCGGCCCGCGGACGAACGCAGAATCGCGTCCATCACCTCGAGCACGTGCAGGGCGAGGCGACCGGATGCGCGGTGCGGCCGATCCTCGACGATCGCCTCGGCGAGATCCGCGAGACCGACGCCCCGGCCCGCGTCGACGAAGCCCGCGGCATCCGGAACCGTCACCCACTCGTCGTTCTCGCCGGTCGCGATCTCGACCGGCTTCGAGAAGTGGTTGGGATCGGGGACCGCGAGCGTTCCCGCGGTGCCGAAGACCTCGAAGAGGGGCGAGCGCGTCTTCCACACCTCGAAGCTCACGGTCACGGTCGACGTGACGCCGCCGACATGGTCGAGCAGCGCGGTGATGTGCGTGTCGACGCCCACCTCGATCGGTGTGCCCGCGGCGGGACCGGTCTCGATCGTTCGAGGGCGAGCCGAGCGCACGGCGAGCCCGGAGACGCTAGCGACGGGGCCGAAGAGGTGCACGAGCGCGGTGAGGTAGTACGGGCCCATGTCGAGGAGCGGTCCTCCGCCGGGCTGGTAGTAGAAGGCCGGGGCCGGGTGCCACCGTTCGTGACCGGGGGCCGACCAGAAGACGTTCGCCGCGAACGGTTCTCCGATCGCCCCGGAGTCGAGCGTCTGCCTGGCCGTCTGGATGCCGGTGCCCAGCACGGTGTCGGGCGCGCTGCCGTAGCGCAGTCCGAGCGACTCGGCCAGGTCGAGCATGGGCGCGGCCTCTGCGGGGTTCAGGCCGAGCGGCTTCTCGGCGAACACGTGCTTGCCCGCGCGCAGGGCCCGGGTTCCGACCTCGACGTGCGCCGCAGGAATCGTGAGGTTGAGCACGGCGTCGACGCCGGGGTCGGCGATCAGCTCGTCGACCGTGAGGGCGCGCACACCCTCGTGGGCCGCAGCGACCTCGCGCGCGCGATCCATGTCGAGATCGGCGACGGCCACGACCGTGAGGCCCGGCAGCGCGGGCATGCTCGCGAAATACTGCTCGCTGATCTTGCCGACCCCGACGATGCCGACATTCAGCGTGCTGCCCACAGCAGCCCCCTCTCGATGATGGTTCTCACGTTCGTGTCCTGCAGGATCTCGACCCGGTGCCCCGGCGTCGAGACGAAGATGCGCCCCGCGCCCCACTGCCTGGTCCAGATGGCCGGCGAGGTGACGGGACGGTTCCAGGGGTCCCACGGACGCACGGCCTGGGTGGTGGTCGCGAGAACGTCGTTGTAGTCGTCGTGCAGAACCCAGTACTGCTCGGTCACGAGCTCGAAGTCGGAGATGCCCTGCGTGATCGGGTGCTCGGCGGCGGCCGCGGTCATCTCGATGCGGTGGGGCATGTAGTTATCGGACTGCTCGCCGGTGCGCTCGTCGGGGTGCTTGCCCGGATGCGACGCGAACTGTCCGCCGATCAACTGCAGGTAGTCGGAGTTGTTGCGGTACGAGTCGGCGATGCCGCCGTGCCAGCCGGCCAGGCCTGTTCCGCTCTCGACCGCCTCGCGGAGGCCCTCGAACTCCTCTTTCTCGATGGTGTTCATGGTGTTGGCCTGAACGATCAGGTCGACTCCGGCCATGGCGTCGCTGTCGGCGTAGACGGCCGGCGACTCCTCGACGCGCACGGTGAAGCCGTTCTGTTCGAGGAACGGGATGAACAGCTCGGTGGCCTCCACGGGCTGGTGGCCGTCCCAGCCGCCGCGCACGACCAGCGCCGTCTTCGTCATGGGGTGAGGGGGCTGATCGGTCATCGTCGTCCTTCGGTTCGGGGCCGGTCGCATCCGCATCGAAAGTTGCGCAAATCGGCGCTGGATGCGAAGCGGACTCCATTGTGGTCGTGCCGGTCCTACTGCACAAGCGGTCACGAGATCTCAGGGGTCCCGAATATTCGTCTAAACTTGCGCAACTCGTGGCTACACTCAGGGTGTGGATTCCCGAAGCCCGGCATCGCCCCGCGCGACCCTCGCGCGGGTGGCCGAGCACGCGGGCACGAGCATCCCGACGGTGTCGAAGGTGCTCAACGGCAAGACCGACGTCTCGGACGAGATGCGTGCGCGTGTGCTCGAGGCGGTGCACGCCGTGGGGTACACCCGGTCGCCCCGGCGACAGGTCGCTAGCGGTTCGAGCGCACCGACGGACCCGGCGGGCGCGGTCGCCGGTCCGCGTTCGATCGATGTGGTCGTGGGGCATCTCGAGGGGAGCTGGATCACCCGGGTGCTGGAGGGCATCGAGGAGGAGGCTTCCGATGCCGGCATCGACCTGACCCTCTCGGTGGCGCGATCCGATGGATCCTGGATCGGACGACTGCTGGGCCGTTCGACACTCGGGGCGATCGTGGTGCTGGTCGACATGTCGCCCGCCGAGCTGCACGCCCTCGCCGACGCTCCTGTGCCCGTTGTGATCGTCGACCCCGGGAAGAGGCCGCCCGATGGTGTGTCGAGCGTGGCCGCCACGAACTGGGACGGCGGACGCATGGCTGCCGAGCACCTGCTTGCACTCGGCCACACGCGGTTCGGCATCATCGCGGGCAGGCCGGCTCACCTGTACAGCAGCGCACGAGTCGACGGCTTCACGACCGCTCTGCGCTCGGCCGGCATCACCGTGCCGCCGGAGCTGATCGCGCACGGCGACTGGGATCGGGAGACGGCCCGCGTCGAATCCGCTCGGATGCTGGCCTCGGAGCGGCACAGGCCGACGGCGATCTTCGCGTGCTCCGACGGCATGGGGCTGGGCGTCTACGACGCCGCCCTCGAGGCGGGGCTTCGGGTTCCGGGCGACCTCAGCGTCGTGGGTTTCGACGACCTGCTCGAGCCCGCGTGGGCGACGCCGCCGATGACGACGATCCACCAGCCCATCCGGGAGATGGGCGCGGCGGCGTTCGGCATGCTCATGCAGGCCCGACGAAGCTCCAGAATATCTATGGCCCGGCAGCCCGGCATCGAGTTGCAGACCCGGCTGGTGACCCGAGCATCCACGTCGCCGCCGCGCTGACGCGGCCAGCGGCGCCGACGTCGCCGCCGCGCCGACGCGGGCCGCTGCGTCGGCTAGCGCCAGAACCCTCGGTGCGGTTCGGCGGCCTGCTCCTCGAGGGCGGGGCCCGCGACCACGACGGTGCGCTGGCCACGCGCCAGCACCTCCCTGCTCGGTAGGTCGAGGGTGGGGTTCTCGGGGTCGTCGCCGGTGAGGGGAATGAGCGCCTGCTCGGGGAGCGCGTAGACCATGCGCCCGATGCCCGCCCAGTAGATGGCGCCCGTGCACATGGCGCACGGCTCGCAGCTCGTGTAGAGGGTGAAGCCGCGCAGCTCGTCGAGGGAGTACTGCTTCGTGGCGAGCCGAACGAGATTGGTCTCGGCGTGGCCGGTGGCGTCGGAGTGCGTCACGACCGTGTTCTCGGCGGACAGCACCTCGGTGCCGTGCTCGTCGACGAGCACCGCTCCGAACGGGTGGTTGCCGTGCTGCTTCGCCTCGATCGAGACGAAGATCGCCCGGCGCAGGTGCGAGAGGTCGGATTCGGAGACGGCGGTCGAGAAGGTCGGCATGAGATCAACCTAGGGGATTCGCGTGTTGACGGACGTGCGAGGCCTTTCGGCAGGCTCAGGGAACGGCCCGCTACGGCGCGATGTCGATGAGCACCTTGCCGACGACGCCCTGCTCCACCGCGTCGTGCGCCGCCGCGGTCTCGGCGAGCGCGAAGCGCGTGAACGGCAGCCCCGTCTCCTCGCCGGCGCCCAGCACGCCCGCGGCCAGCGCCTCGGAGACCGAGGTGATGGCATCCTGCTTCTCGTCGTCGCTCACCGTGTAGGTGAGCAGGAAGCGCAGGCGCGCGTTGCGGCCCATGGCCGGGCCGATCGGAAGCGACACGCGGTCGTCGCCGTCGGAGGCGTAGCTCACGATGGTGCCGCCGCGGGCGATGATCTTCTCGTCGAGCTCGGCATTGGCCTGCAGGTTGACCTCGACGATCGTGTCGACGCCCTTCGGCGCGAGCTCCTTGACGGCCGCGGCCACATCGTCGGTCTTGTAGTTCAGGATGTGCTCCGCTCCGGCACGGCGGGCCAGCTCGGCCTTCTCGTCCGACGAGACCGTCGTGATGACCGTCGCACCCGCCCAGGTCGCGAGCTGGATCGCCGCGTGGCTCACGGCACCGGCGCCGCCGGAGACGAGCACCACACGGCCCTCGAGCGAGCCCGGCGACAGGCGGTCGGGCAGGTTCTCGTTGGCCGCCAGCGCCAGCGCTGCGGTCAGAGCCGGGATGCCGAGGCTCGCGCCGTCGTCGAACGTCGCGTCATCGGGCAGCGCGACGGCATGGGTCGCCGGCAGGGTCACGTACTCCTGGGCAGTGCCGGCGCTCGTGCCGAAGGCCACGTCCCACAGCCAGACGCGGTCGCCCACGGAGAACTCGGTCACGCCCTCGCCGACCGCGTCGACGACGCCCGCGCCATCCTGGTTCGGAACCTTCGGCGCATCGAACGGGCCGCTGCCCGCTCCGGCGCCCGCGCGGGACTTCCAGTCGGTGGGATTGACCCCCGAGACCACCACGCGCACGCGAACCTCGCCGGCGCCCGGGTCGACGGGCTCGCGCTCGGTGAGCGTGAGGACGCCGGAATCTCCCGTGTGGTCGTAGGTGACTGCGCGCATTCTGTGCTTCTTTCTGTCGTGGCTTCACGGATCGGCTGCCACAACTCAGGAAGAACCGAGGTGGCACGTACGAAAACCGCTCGGACTCGACGTTATTCCTGTGAACGGGCGAGCAGAAGCCCCCTCGGAGCTGCACGGCGATGCAGAAAGGCGCCTGCGCGGGCTTTCGCCACAAGAGCCCCGCAAATTCGAGCATCCCTCGACCCTGCCGAAACATTCCGAAAGATCCCGAAAGCCCTTGCGGCCCGGAAGAGCCCTGCAGTAACGTCCATCAGCAAGAGCGTCTGTCTCAATGGTGAGAGGTAACAATTTCCGTGGCATCCATGCACAAAGAACGACCTTCAGCGCGTCGGCGAATCACCAGGGGGCTCGCGGTCCTGGCCGCATCCACCCTGATCGCCACGGGCTTCGCGGCGACAACAGCCGCCCCGGCCTTCGCGGCCAACGACGACATCGGCTACCCGACTTTCGCGGGCGACGCCGACCCGGTTCCCGCGACGGGCGACTACGACACCCGCAACCAGCTGCAGTCGATCTTCGACTCGGATGTGGCGGCGGGCGCCGGAACCGACCCGTCGAAGGACTTCTGGTTCGACAAGATGCTCGCCCGCACCGGCACCGCCGGCAGCAACGGCGACAACAACCAGTGGCTCTTCACCCGCGGCCGCACCGTGTTCATGAAGGAGCACAGCCCCGAGGTTCTCGGCTTCGGCGGCCAGGTGGCCTACTGGGAGTCGATCGACAACCGCGGCGCCTACGACATCGTGCTGCGCGTCGGTGGAACCCCCGTCGCCCTCACCGAGGTCACCGCCGAGCGCAAGCAGACGCCGAGTTATTGGCGCAGCGTGCACACCAATGAGGCCCAGGGCCTGCGCGTCGTTCAGACCAAGTTCATCACCAACGGCAACGTGGCCGTCACCAACCTCGACGTGTCGAGCACCGGCGGGGCCAGCATCGAGCTGCGCGCCGCCTCCGGCTACGCCACCACGGTCGAGGGCGACGAGCTCACCGGCGTGGTCTCGTCCGCCAACAACCTCACCACGGTCTTCCCCCGGTTCTCGGGCGACGGCTTCACCGTCGACGCAGGCCAGCTGACCCGCACGCTGGATGTGCCGGCCGGCGGTACGGCCAGCGCCAAGGTGCAGCTCGGCTTCGTGACGCCGGAGATCGAGGAGAGCCGTACGGAGTACGACGCCGTGCGCGCCGCCACCCCTGCCGCAGCCTTCACCACGAGCGTGACCACCTACAACAAGTGGTGGGCAGACAACGTGCCCTACCTCGACACCCCGGAAGACAACATCGACAAGACGCTGTTCTACCGCTGGTGGCTCATGCGATTCAACTTCCTCGACGCGAACATCCCGGGCAACGACTACCAGTTCCCCACCTCGATGGAGGGCGTGCTCGGCTACAACAACGCGATCGTGCTCACCACGGGCATGTTCATCGACGACCTCAAGTACTTCCGCGACCCGATCTACTCGTACGGCCCCTGGGTGTCGGCGGGCGAGACGAGCAAGAGCTACAAGTTCGTCGACAACCCCGGCGACCCCGCCAACTGGTCGAACAGCTACACGCAGTACATCTCCGAGGCCGCGTGGCGCGCCTACCAGCTGCACGGCGGGCCCGCACCCATCGCATCCAACCTCGCCGAATACGCCGAGTACGACGTGAAGGGCCTGCTCGACGCCTACGACACCGACGACAGCGGCCTGATCGACTACAACTGGGGCGCGATGACGGGCAACGATGCCGACGCCGTGTCGTTCCACGAACGGCCCAACGCCAGCATGGACCGCACCGAGAACGCCTACCTCTACTCGAACGCGCTGGCGTCCGCCGAGGCCTACCGGCTGGCAGGCAACACCGCCAAGGCCGACGAGATGGACGACTTCGCGCAGACCATCAAGGACAAGGTCGTCGAGCTCCTGTGGGACTCCGACGAGAACCTGCTGAAGCACCGCTTCACGTCTGACGGGCAGCTCGCGAAGTGGAAGGAGATCAACAACTACTACCCCTTCACGGTCGGCCTCATGCCGAAGCCGGGCGACGCGGACTACAACGACGACTACGTCGACGCCCTGCGCCTGTTCGCCGACGACAAGCAGTACCCGATCTTCCCGTTCTACACGGCGAACCAGGCCGACCAGGCCGACTACGGCGGACCGGGCAGCAACAACTTCTCCGTCATCAACTCCACGGTCACCTTCCGCATGCTGGCCAGCGTTCTGCGCAACTACCCGACCGACGCGATCGACTCCGAGTGGTACAAGAAGCTGCTCTACTGGAACGCCTGGTCGCACTACCAGAACGGCGGAGACAACCGGCTGCCCGACCAGAACGAGTTCTGGTCGAACGGCTCGGCCGACCCCCAGAACATCGGGTACCGCTCGTGGATCCACCACACGATCCTCGGAACCACGAACTTCACGATGATCGAGGATGCGATGGGCCTGCGCCCCCGCACCGACGCCAAGATCGAACTCGACCCGATCGACATCGAGTGGGATCACTTCACCGCGAACAACATCAAGTACCGCGACAGCGACCTCACGATCACGTGGGACGCGCCCGGCGGCACGAAGTACTACGGCGCCGACGTTCCCGAGGGCTACTCGGTGTTCCTCGACGGCGAGCTGGCCTTCACGGTCGACAAGCTCAGCCACGTGACCTACGACCCGGCCACGGGCCAGGTCGAGGCTCCGGACGGCGTCACGGTCACGACCGAGACGACGAAGGATGTCACGGCTCCTCGAGACGTACAGTTCGCGTCGACCGACCGCGTCGTCGACCTGTTCGCCAAGGCGGGCGCCGACATCGACCCCCGCAGCGTCGGATCGACGAATCTCGCAGCGGGTCAGCCGGTCACGGCCACGTTCTCGGCGGGCTCTCGCCCGCCGGCCGGCGCGGTGAACGGCACGACCATCAACGAGCCCTTCTGGGGAACCGCCGGTTCTCCGAACGCGAAGGACTCGATCGAGGTCGACCTCGGCTCGGCGAAGTCCTTCGACGACATCCGGGTCTTCTTCTACAACTCCTCGTCGACCGCCACGGTGCAGGGCTACTCCGAGCCCGCGCAGTACACGATCGAGTATCAGGACGGCAGCACCTGGAAGCCGATCCCGGCCCAGGCCAGGACACCCGTCTATCCGCGGGCCAACCTGAACCAGTCCCAGTTCCCCGAGATCACGGCGCAGAAGGTCCGGGTCACCTCGACCCATGCGGCCGGGTTCAAGACGGGAATCAAGGAGGTGCAGGTCTTCTCGACCGGCGTCGAGGCCCCGGCCTCGACGAACCAGAAGCCGCAGGTGGATGCGTGGCGTGACGCCGCGTACACGGCCGCCGGCCAGGCGCGCCTCATCGGCACGGCCAAGGACGACGGCCTGCCGGGCACCGACCTCACCACGAGCTGGAGCGTCGTGAGCGCACCGGCAGACGGCCTCGCCGTCTTCGAGAGCCCGGATGCCGCCACCAGCGTCGTGCGCTTCACCGCGGCCGGCGACTACACGCTGCGCCTCACGGTGAACGATGGAGAGCTCTCGAGCACGAAAGACGTGGTCGTCACCGCCGAGGTCGCCGCGGGCGGCAACAACGTCGCGGGATCAGCGACGCCCACGGCCGAGTTCACCGCCGGCTGGAACAACGTGAACGCCGTGAACAACGGCACGATCCTGCACTCCGGCGGCGCCCAGACCGAGCTCTGGGGCACGTGGTCGGGCTCTCGCCCGGCGACGCGCTGGCTGCAGTACGACTGGTCGAGCCCCGTGCGGGTCAACTCGCTCGAGGCCAGCTTCTGGGCCGACCAGACGAGCGCCACCAGCGGTGCCGGCGTCAACATTCCGAAGTCGTGGAAGGCCCAGTACTGGGACGGCGCGGCCTGGGTCGACGTCGAGAACCCCAGCGCCTACGGGGTGGCGCGATCGGCGCCGAACTCGGTCACGTTCGACGCGGTCACCACCACGAAGCTGCGACTCGTGCTCTCGGCAGCAGGCCCGGGCACGGGCAACGATCCCTACGCGGGTGTCGCGGTCAGCGAGTGGAAGGTGTTCGCCGAGGCCCCCGAGTCTCTCGACCCGGTCTCCGTTCGCACCAGCGTCGGGGTGGCCCCGGTTCTTCCGGCGACGGTCGACGCTGTCTTCGCAGACGGTTCGCGCCAGGCCACTCCGGTTGCCTGGGCTCCGATCGACGCGGCCAACTACGCGAACGAGGGCAGCTTCGAGGTCATCGGCCTCGTCGACGGGGCATCGGCTCCGGCGAAGGCCACCGTCTGGGTCCGCGCGACGCCTCCGGGCCAGATCAACACGATCGACCCGGTCTCCGTGAAGACGAGGGCGGGCGTCGCCCCGGCCCTGCCGTCGACCGTCACCGTGCAGTACAACGACGGATCACGGCAGAGCGGCGTGGCCGTGGACTGGGCCGACATCGACGCGGCCCAGTACGCCACAGACGGAACGTTCACCGTGGCCGGCACCGTGGAGAACTCTCCCGTCGCCGCCTCGGCCACCGTTCAGGTCGGCACAGGCTCGCCCGTCGACTCGACGAAGCCCGTCGTGACGATCACCCCGTCGAGTGCCGTCCCGGCATCCGGCTGGTACACGGGCCCCGTGACCGTGACTCTCTCGGCCACAGACAACGCCGATCCGGCCCCCGTGCTCGAGTACGCGGTCGACGGCGGAGCCTGGACGGCCTACACGGAGGGCGTCGCGGTCTCGGCCGACGGCAGCCACACCGTTCAGGCCAGGGCGCGCGACGCCGCGGGCAACGTGTCGACGGTCAAGGAGCTCACCTTCACGATCGACGCGACGAAGCCCGCCATCGTGAGCGTTCCGGATGCGATCGGTCGCACGGTCAAGGCCAGTGCGAGCGACTCCGGGTCGGGAGTCGCGAGCCTCGAGTACCGGATCGGCGACGCCGTGGAGTGGACCGCGTACACACGCACCATCCTCGTCGGACTCGACGAGACGGTCGTGCACCTGCGCTCCGCCGACAAGGCGGGCAACGTGACCGAGGCCGAGCCGGTGACCGTCGCCGCCAGCGACGGAAACCACCGACGCAACGTGGCGCTGTTCGCCGTACCCACGGCATCCGTCACCGCCGGCTGGAACTCGGTGAACGGACTCAACGACGATGTGCTGCCGACCTCGTCGGGAGATGTCACCCCGAACGACAACGCCAACGTCTGGGGCGCCTGGCCCGAGATCGGCACCCAGTGGGTGCAGTACGACTGGACGGAGGAGGTGACCGTCGATGAGGCGCAGCTCTACTTCGTCTCGAACCTCGACGGCGCGGGCGTGGGCATCTCGGTGCCGAAGTCGTACATCGTGCAGGCCTGGAACGCCGAGACGTCGACCTGGGTCGAGGTGGCCAACGCATCGGAGTACCCGACCGCGATCGACACCTTCAACACGGTCACGTTCGACCCGGTCACGACCACGAAGCTGCGTGTCGAGCTGAAGGCCGCCGGCACTGCGTCGGGTGCCGGAAGCCTCGGCATCAAGGAGTGGCGCGTCTTCGAGAAGGCCGAGGTCGTGGTGCCCGACACCACGGCGCCGGTGCTCACCGTCGCCGTCGCCCCCGAGGCTCCCGCGTCCGGCTGGTTCACCGGCACGGCCACGATCACCGCATCGGCGATCGACGACCGTGACGACGTACCGAAGGTCGAGGCCAAGGTCGGCGACGCCGAATGGGCACCGTACACGGCGGCCATCGCGGTCTCGACCGACGGCAGCACAACGGTGCTGCTGCGGGCGACGGATGCCGCCGGCAACGTCTCGGAGACGCAGACCGTGACCGTGAAACGCGACACCACGGCGCCGACGGTCACGCAGGCCTTCGATTCGGCCGCGCGCACTCTCACGCTGACGGCGTCGGATGCCTCATCGGGCATCGCCCAGGTCGAGTACCGCGTCGCGGGCGGCGAGTGGACGGTCTACTCCGCCCCCTTCGGCACCGGCGACGCGGCCGTGACGATCGACTACCGGGCGAGCGACCTGGCGGGCAACCGTTCGGACAGTGCCTCCGTCGATGTTCCGGCCAAGCCGACAGGGCCCGTCGACCCGACGGATCCGACCGACCCGACCGACCCGGGAACGCCGACCGATCCGGGCACCCCCGGTGAGCCGTCGGGCGGCCTGACCGGCCTCGAGAAGCTGAACCTCGGCGTCACGACGGTCTCCCCGGGCGGACAGGTTCCGGTGTCGTTGAGGAACGCCGAGCCCGGCGCGGTCTTCCGCATCGAGCTGCGCAGCACCCCGGTCACGCTGGGAACGCTGACGGTGGCTGCCGACGGCACGGCTCAGGCCGTCGTGACGATCCCCGTGTCGACCGAGGCCGGAGCGCACCGCATCGTGCTCGTGAACCCGGGCGGCGAGCTGTCGGCGCCGATCACCGTGGTGGTCGCGGGAGGCCCCGGGCCCGACGCGATCGCATCCACAGGAATCGGGGAGCCGGTGGGCTTCATCGCCTGGGCCGCGACCCTCGCGCTGATCGCCGGACTGGGTCTGTACCTCACGACCCGGTCGCGTCGTTCGACGCGCACGACGGACTCCGCCGCGCTGCTGGAGTAGTCGCACCCCCCGTCGACAGGCTCAGGGAACGGACCGTTCCCTGAGCCTGTAGAAGGGCACCCCGCTCGACCGCACGATCAACGAAAGATCACACGTGAAACGCACCATTCGCACGACCGCCGCGCTGCTCGCCACCGGCCTCGTCGCATCCGGCCTCGCGCTCGTCGCCGCCGCATCGGCGAACGCGGCCACGTCGAACCCCATTCTGGGCGACGGGTCGTACTACTCGGCAGACCCGGCGACCCTCGTGGTCGACGACACGCTCTACATCTACGCGGGCCGCGACGAGGCGTCCGCCACCCAGAACGACTTCATCATGAACGAGTGGCAGGCGTTCTCGACCACAGACGTCGACTCCGGGGTCTGGGAGCACCACCCCGCGCTCATGCGCCCCGAGGCCGTCTTCGACTGGGCGACACCCGGACGCGCCTACGCCGGCCAGGTCGTCGAGGGTATCGACGGGCGCTACTACTGGTACGTGCCGGTGCACGAGGCCGCGAGCACCTCGGAGGACAAGTTCGGCATCGGCGTGGCCGTGAGCGACAACCCGCTCGGCCCCTGGACCGACCACGCTGGCGGCCCGATCGTGTCGCAGAAGATCCTCGGCAACACGATCCACAACATCGACCCCACCGTGTTCGTCGACGACGACGGAGAAGTGCAGATGTACTGGGGCAGCTTCGGCCAGGCCCGGCGCATCGAGCTCGCAGCAGACATGAAGACGCTCGTGGGCAGCGCGCAGACGGTCACCGGACTCACCGGGTTCTTCGAAGCCCCGTGGCTGTTCGAGCGCAATGGCACCTACTATCTGGCCTACGCGGGCAACGACGTGGGCAGCACCTGCACCCCGGCGAACTACCACGCGTGCATCGGCTACGCCTCGGCGCCCAGCGCCACCGGCCCGTGGACCTACCGCGGCACGGTTCTCGCTCCGGTCTCATCGACCACCAGCCATCCGGCGATCACCGAGTTCGACGGCGAGTGGGTCATCGCTTACCACACGGCGGATGCGGTGGGCGGCAACCACTTCAGGCGCTCGGTGGCCATCGACACGGTCGAGTGGGACGACACTCAGACGCCGGCCCGCATGAAGCTCGTGACGCAGACTCCCGAGAAGCAGGCGAACACCACGCCGCGCACGAACATCGCGCCCTGGGCGCAGGTCACCGTGTCGAACGACCCGGTTCCCACCCAGTACTGGGTGAAGGCCCTCAACGATGAGATCGTGCGCCCCAATCCGCTGCCGCCGGACATGTGGGGCAGCTGGACCGGGACCCGGCCCGCGGAGCAGTGGCTGCAGTACACGTGGCCGCATCCGGTGCGCATCTCGAGCACCGAGATCAAGTTCTTCCGCGACGTGGCGCCGGGCACGGGCAACGGGGTCTCGAACCCGGAGTCGTGGACCCTGCAGTACTGGAAGGAGGGCGCCTGGGTCGACGTGCCGAACGCCAGCCCGTACGGCACCTCGACCACGTCGCCGCAGTCGACGACCTTCGACGCCGTCACCACGACGCAGGTGCGCGCGGTGCTCAAGGCGTCGCCCGGCACGGCCAATCCATCGGAATACTCCGCCCTCGCTGTGGAGGAGTGGAAGGTCAACGCCGATTCGGCGACGGGCTACACCCCGGCGGCGGTCAGCACGCTCGTCGGCGAGCTCCCCGAGCTGCCCGAGACCGTCGACGTGACGTATGCGGGCGGCGTCACCCTTCCCGTGACGGTCGCGTGGTCGCCGGTGGATGCGGCCGACGTCGCGGCGCCCGGCACATTCACCGTGTCGGGTTCCGCGCAGGGATACGCCACGTCGCAGGTCGAGGCCACCGTCACGGTGCTCGGCGGTGACGAGCTGCGCACGAACGTCGCGCTCGACGCGACGGCCGCCGCGAGCTACACGGCGCCGTGGAATGCGGTCGCCGGGCTCAACGACGGAACCGAGCCGACGGCATCCGGCGATGTCACGCCCGACGACAACGCCCAGGTCTGGGGCGCCTGGCCGCAGGTCGGGCCGCAGACGATCGAGTACGAGTGGGCGAGTCCGGTGCGCATCGACGAGAGCGCCCTGTACTTCGTGCACAACCTCGACGCTTCAGGCGATGGGATCGCGGTGCCGAAGTCGTGGTCGCTCGAGTACTGGGACGCGGCGACGGAGACCTGGGTCGCCGTGCCGAACGCCTCCGCCTACGGCACCGAGGTCGACGCCTACAACACCGTGACCTTCGACGCCGTGACCACGACGAAGCTGCGTGCGCAACTCGTCGCCCAGGGAACGGTGGAGGGCAGGTCGAGCCTCGGAGTGAAGGAGTGGACGGTGCTGGGCGAACCCGCCGATCTCGCCGCTCCGACCATGGCGCTCACCGTCACCGGGTCGCAGGGCGCCGGCGGCTGGTACCTCTCGAACAGCACGGTGCGGGCCACGGCTGTCGACGACCGAGACATCCGCAGCCGCATCGAGCTGAAGTCGGGGTCGGGCGCGTGGACGGCGTTCGAGAACGTGCGCTTCGCCGAGATCCTCGTGAGCGCCGAGGGCGCCACCGAGGTGCGGGCGAGGGCGACGGATGCCTCGGGCAACGTCAGCGAGGAATCGCTCGTGACCGTGTCGATCGACAAGACGCTGCCCACCGCGCAGGCCACGGTCGACGCGGCCGCGCGCCAGGTGACCGTCACGGGCGCCGACGCGGTGTCGGGACTCGCGACCACCGCGGGGCTCGAGTACTCGATCGACAACCAGCTCGGCTGGCAGGCCTACACGGCCCCGGTCGTGGTCGACGAGCAGAAGCACGACGTGTTCTACCGGGCACGCGACGCGGCCGGCAACGTGTCGGTCGCCGGCAAGGCCACCGTCCCGATCTCGAGCACGGTTCCGCTCACCGGCAACATCGCGCCCCTCGCCACCGCGACCGCGTCGTTCTCGTCGAGCTGGACATCGGTCGGCGCCATCAACGACGGCGCCGCCGACGGATCGAGCTGGGGAACCTGGCCCGAAGTCGGCGAGCAGTGGGTGCAGCTCACCTGGGATCGCATCGTCGACGTCGACAGCTCGGAGCTGAAGTTCTTCTCCGACTCCACCGACGAGGCCGGCGTTGGCGTGATCGTGCCGCGCAGCTGGCGCATCCAGTACCTCGACGTGAGGACGGGCCAGTGGCTCGACGTCGACGCGACGGGAGAATACGGCCGCGATCGCGAGGCCTTCAATCCGGTGTCGTTCGACGCCGTGAGCACGACCGCCCTGCGCACGGTGATGCAGGCCTGGGGCGAGACCGCGGCCGGCGGGTCGAGCGGCATCTACGAGTGGCGGGTCTTCGCCGCGGAGGCCGTCGACCCCGAGCCCGACATCGTGGCCCCGACCGTGGTGCTCGAGCAGGCGCCCGTGCCGCCGGCATCCGGCTGGAACACCGGCGACGTGACCGTGTCGGTCACCGCGAGCGACGACGTGGACGACGCGCCGGCCGTCTCGGTGCGCGTCGACTCGGGCGATTGGGCGCCGTACACGGCGCCGATCGTGGTGTCGGCCCAGGGTGTCTCACAGGTCGATGCCCGGGCGGTGGATGCCGCGGGAAACGTCTCGGAGATCGGCTTGGCGAGCGTGAAGATCGACTCGGTCGCGCCGGTGAGCTCGGCCACGGTGGTCGGCGACGCTCTCCGGGCCGCTGCCGCTGCTGCTGCCGCGCCGGTGACGGGGACTCCGGAGAAGCCCGTTCGCATCACGATCAGCGCGAGCGACGAGACGTCGGGCGTCGCCCTCACGGAGTATTCGCGTGGTGGCGACGAGTGGATCGCCGCGGGCGACGACGAGATCGTGTTCGACGAGGTGGGCAGGCAGACGCTGAGCTTCCGCTCGGTGGATGCCGCCGGCAACGTCGAGGAGACGCGCACGCTCGAGGTGCAGATCACCGCGGGGGAGGTTCCGGTCGACCCGCAGGAGCCTGGGACGCCGGGTGTCCCGACCGCACCGGGGGTTCCGTCTGTTCCTGCGGGATCGTCGGGCGGATCGGGAGTGTCCTCAGGAGACACTCTGCCGGCGACGGGCGCCGAGCCGCTGCTGCCTGCGCTGGCGGCGTTGCTGCTGGTGGCCGCGGGAGCGCTGCTCCTCCGGCGCCACTACTCCGCGCCGGTCGAGTAGGCCGCGGGTAGCGCTCGCCCCTTCGACAGGCTCAGGGAACGGATCGTTCCCTGCCCCTGTCGAAGGGCGTGCCCTCGCACTCAGCGGCGGGCTATCGTCGATCCCCTGATGACCAGGCGACCCGGCAGGTTCTCCACTCCGGGAGCCGCTGCCGTTCCATCGATGGCATCGAAGATGCGGGTGGCGGCCATGCGCCCGAGCTGCTGCAGGTTGGCGTCGATACTCGTGAGCTCGGGGCGCGAGTTCGTGGCCAGGATCTCCCAGTTGTCGAAGCTCACCACGGCCACGTCGTGCGGAACCTCGCGGCCGAGGTCGCGCATCGTGTCGAGCACGCCCCGCGCGATCTGGTCGGAGCCGGCGACGATGCCGTCGATGTCGGGGAACTGTCGGAAGAGCATGGCCGACGCGTCGCGACCCCAGTGCTCCGACCATTCCGAGAACATGGGGCGCCCCACCAGCTCGAGGCCGGCGTCGCCGAGCGCATCCATGACCCCTGCGGCCCGGTCCTGGGCGGCGGCATAGGCGGCCTCCCCGGTGATCATCGCGATCTTCGAACGGCCGCACGCGATGAGATGTTCGACCGCGAGGCGGCCGCCCGCCCGGTTGTCCGGAGTGATCGACACGTCGGTGGGGTCTTCGCTCGGGGCGTAGGCGTAGACCACGGGAACGGGGATGTTGTGCCCGAGAGAGGGGCGGGGATCGGTCGAGCGGCCCACCACGATGATGCCGTCGACCCGGCGCGTGAGCAGCGCGTTCAGGTGATGCTGCTCGCGGATCGCGTCGCCACGGGCGTCGCAGAGGAAGACGTTGACCTGGCCTGCGCCGAACGCGTCTTCCGCGCCCATGAGAATGGGGATCACGAAGCGACCCTCGAGGTCGCTCGTGAGCAGGCCGACCGTTCCCGTTCGACCGTTGATCAGGCTGCGCGCCAATTCGTTGGGCGTGAACGAGATCTTCTTAGCCGCTTCGAGCACGCGTTGGCGCGTCGCGGCCGCAACCTCGCCGCGGCCGTTGATGGCCTTCGACGCCGTCGCAAGAGACACACCGGCGATCTTCGCCACGTCGCTGAGCGTGGCAGCGCGGCCCCCCGCTGTGCCCGTTCTGTTGTCTGACATGCGCACCTCTTCCGTGAAGAAAAGGCTACAGGAGAATGCACTTGACGTCGCTGCAGGCCACGCGCTAGCCTGCCGAAAGGCGTTTCGAAGCTTTCGGCTTCTGCCCGAACCTGAAGGACCTCGCACGGTCCACTCAACGTAGAGTCAAAAGGAGAATCACAGATGATCACCACAGCAGGTAATCGCATGCGACGGGCGGGAGGCGTGCTGCTCGCCGGCGCACTCATCGCCGGACTCGCCGCATGCTCCGGTGGCGGAACCGCCGCGGACCCCGCAGCCAGCGCCGGCCCGGAAGGAACCGACGACGGAAGCGAGCTCACCCTCTGGACCCGCGCCCCGCTCGAGAAGCAGGCCAACCTGCTCGTCGACGCGTACAACGCGAGCCACGAGAACCAGGTCAAGCTCACCGTCGTGCCGAACGACGACTACGTGGCCAAGGTCGGTGCCGCAGCCGGCTCCGGAAGCCTTCCCGATCTGTTCGCCGCAGACATCGTCTACGTGCCGAACTGGGTGGAACAGGGACTGTTCCAGGACATCTCGACCAACATCGACGGCCTCGACTTCAAGGACTCGATCAACAAGGGGCACCTCTCGGCCGGCACCGTCGACGACAAGGAGCATGTGCTGCCCTTCGTGCTCGACCTCTCGATGATGTTCTGGAACAAGGAGCTCTACAAGGAGGCCGGACTCGACCCCGAGAAGGGGCCGACGACCCTCGCCGAGTTCGCCGAACAGGCCAAGGCGGTTCAGGCGCTCAACAAGCCCGACACCTACGGCACGGCCACGGGCCTCAACTGCGGCGGCTGCCTCGTCTTCACCTGGTTCCCGAGTGTCTGGGCATCGGGCGACGAGGTCATGAACGGCGACGGAACCGAGTCGCTGCTCGCCGAGAAGAACGCGAAGGACGTCTTCGCCACGTGGGCCGACCTGTGGGCCTCCGGAACGGTGCTGCCGTCGTCGAAGGATGAGGCCGGCCCCACCTGGACCGCCGGATTCACCGAGGGCAAGGTCGGCGTTATGCCTTACCCCGCCACGCTGCTGAGCTCCACGCCCTTCGATGTGGGCGTCGCCGGCATCCCGGGGCCGGATGGCGGCGCCTCGACGTTCGTCGGTGGCGACGGCATCGGAATCTCGAAGGACTCCAAGAAGTCGCCCCAGGCGTGGAACTTCCTCAACTGGCTGATGTCGGAGGACGCGCAGGTCGAGGTCCTCGCGAAGGACAGCGACGTGGTCTCCCGCAGCGACCTGTCGAGCAACGCCTACTCCGACAAGGATCCGCGCCTGGTCACGATCAACGAGGTCGCGGCCAAGGGCGACACCCCCGTGTCGAAGAACTTCCAGGAGGCGTTCAACTCGCCGACCGGCCCGTGGCTCGAACTCGTGCGCAACGCGGTTCTCGACGGCAGCGACTCGCTCGACGCCGACAACGAGGCCATCACCGAGGTGCTCTCGCAGTAACCGGCGTCACCAGCGTCATCCGGGGCGGGCGCCCGCAACGCCTGCCCCGGCTCCACACCCGCATCACCGCATCGAAAGGCTCCCTCATGAGCACCACCGTCACTCCGGCATCGGCGCCGGTCGCGGCGACCCGGCCCGGTCGTGCTCCGTCCCGACGCCGCCCGCGACGCTCCAGACAGGGCCAATCCGGAGGGGCCCTCACGGGCTGGCTGTTCGCGCTGCCCACGGCGCTGTTCGTCGTCCTCCTCTTCCTGGTGCCGCTCGTGCTCGTCTTCCAGATGGCGGCGTCGGACTGGCCGCTGCTCGGCGGCAACCAGGGCATCAACTTCCCCGAGAACTTTCCCGAGGCCCTCGACAACCGCTTCTTCATCGATTCGGTCATCTTCACCCTGAAGTACACCGTCCTGGCCACGGTGCTGCTCATCGGCCTCGGCCTCGGGCTCGCACTGCTCGTGCAGGAGTCCAGCCGCTGGAAGGGGTTCCTGCGAACCGCCTTCCTGGTACCCAGCGCGCTCGGCCTCGCATCGGCATCCCTGCTCTTCTACGTTCTCTACTCGCCCATCGCGGGCCCGTTCGCCGAGCTCACGAAGTCGTGGGGGTTCACGTTCCTCGGCACCCCGGATGCCGCGCTCTGGTCGACCCTGTTCCTGATCGTCTGGCGGTTCGCCGGCTTCTACATGTTGTTGATGCTCGTGGGCCTGCAGGGCATTCCCGAGGAGGTCTACGAGGCCGCCCGCATCGACGGCGGATCACGCTGGCAGATCTTCCGCGACATCACGGTTCCCCTGCTCAAGCCCACGCTGGCGCTGACCACCGTGATGTGCGTCACCGGATCGCTGCTCGCCTTCGAGCAGTTCTACATCCTCACCAAGGGCGGCCCCGACAACAGCACCATCACCGTCGTTCAGCTGATCTACAACGTGGCCTTCCAGGGGCCGAACAACCTCGGCGTCGCCGGTGCCTTGTCGGTCATCGTGCTCGCCGCCCTCGTGATCATCAACATCGTGCAGATCCGCGCGTTCAGCAAGAAAGCCGAGGACTGAAGCCGTGACCGCTCTCATCGAACCGCCCACGACCGTCGCGGCCGACCGCCCGGCCGAGCCGCCCCGCGGGGGCCGCAAGGCGCCTCGCACGACGAGTCTCGGCGGAATCGCCATCCAGATGCCGTTCTGGGTTCTGACCGCGGCACTCGCCGTGATCTTCCTCTACCCGCTGGTGTGGACCGCGATCTCATCGGTCGCGCCGCTCGCGGGCACGAATCAGACCGATGGCTGGGGCCTCGGCAACTACATCACGCTGGCGAACTACCAGGACGGCATTCTGCAGTACATCGGCAACTCGGTGTTCGTGTCGCTGCTGACCGTGGTGCTCACGCTCGTGATCTCGCTGCTCGGGGGGTACGCGTTCGCCCGGTTCAGCTTCCACGGCAAGAACGCGCTGTTCCTCGCGACGATCGCGATCCTGATGGTGCCGTATGCCACGCTGCTCATTCCGTTGTACGTGCTGCTCAACATGGTCGGCCTGTCGAACTCCCTCGTCGGAGTGGCGTTGGTGCTCACGATGTTCCAGCTGCCGTTCTCGACCTTCATGATGCGCATCGCGTTCGAGTCGATCCCGAAAGAACTCGACGAGGCCGCGATGGTCGACGGCTGCAACTCGTGGACGGTGCTGTGGAAGGTGCTCGTGCCGGCCGTGAAGCCGGGGCTCATCACGGTGGGGCTGTTCGCGTTCCTCGCGGCGTGGAACGACTTCATGGCTCCGCTCATCCTGATCAACGACTCGGCGAAGATGACTCTTCCGCTCGCCGTGTCGAACCTGCGCGGGCAGGTGCAGGGCGTCGTCGACTACGGCGCGACCGAGGCCGGCGTCGTCGTTCTCGCACTCCCGTGCATCCTTCTCTTCCTCATCCTTCAACGTCACTACGTGCGCGGCTTCATGTCGGGCGCTTTCAAGGGGTAACCATGTCACTCATCACTCGAACCGTCGCAGCTCCGGTGGTTCCCACCTCCGGTGCGCTCCGACCCCTGGGCCTCGACGAGGTTCGCATCACCGGCGGCTTCTGGCAGGACCGCCAGCAGGTCAATGGAGAAGCCACCCTCCCGCACATCGAGCACTGGCTCGAGAAGGAGGGCTGGCTCGCCAACTTCGACCGGGTCGCCGCGGGCCTCACCGCGTCGGAGGGTCGGCGCGGACGCGAGTTCTCCGATTCCGAGATCTACAAGTACCTCGAGGCCGTGGCCTGGGAGATCGGCCGCCTCGGTGACTCCGGCTCCGATCGGCGCAACGCTCTCGAGGCCCGCTTCCGTGCAGTGGTCGACCGGGTCGCCGCGGCGCAGGATGCCGACGGCTACCTGAACACCCGGTTCGGCCATGCGGGCCAGGAGTCCCGCTGGACGCAGCTCGAGTGGGGCCACGAGCTCTACTGCCTCGGCCACCTGTTCCAGGCCGCCGTCGCCCGGGAGCGCACGGCGCCCGGCGCAGACGACGGGCTGCTGTCGATCGCCCGACGCGCCGCCGACCTGATCGTCGAGAGCTTCGGGGAGCACGGCATCCAGTCGGTCTGCGGCCACCCCGAGGTCGAAGTGGGCCTCGCCGAACTCGGCCGGGTCACGGGTGAGCAGTCGTACATCGACCTCGCCGAGCTGTTCGTCGAGCGACGCGGTCATCAGACGTTGAAGGACATCGAGTACGGACGGGCCTACTTTCAAGACGACGTTCCTGTTCGCGATGCGACCGTGCTCCGCGGGCACGCGGTTCGGGCGAACTACCTCGCCGCCGGAGCGCTCGACATCGCGGTGGAGAAGTCGGACTCCGGGTTGCTCGACGCGCTGAAGGCCCAGTGGCAGCGCACCGTCGACCGCCGCACCTATGTGACGGGCGGGCAGGGTTCGCACCATCAGGACGAGGCGTTCGGCGAGGACTGGGAGCTGCCCAGCGACCGCGCCTACTCCGAGACCTGCGCCGGCATCGCGTCGATCATGTTCAGCTGGCGGCTGCTGCTCGAGGAGAACGACGTGCGCTACGCCGACCTGATCGAGCGCACCCTGTTCAACGTGGTGGCGACGTCGCCCTCGGCTGAGGGAACGGCGTTCTTCTACGCCAACACGCTGCACCAGCGCACGCCCGGAGAGGCCGGTTCGCCCGACGAGATCTCGCCGCGCGCGTCGTCGTCGGTGCGCGCGCCCTGGTTCGAGGTGTCGTGCTGCCCGCCGAACGTGGCGCGCACCTTCGCGAGCCTCGCCGCCTACGTGGCGACCGTAGACGACACGGGGCTGCAGCTGCACCAGTACGCTCCCGCCACGATCGACACGCAGCTGGGCGGTGGCGGCGGGCGCCTCGGCGGGCGACTCGCGGTGGAGGTCGAGACCGACTACCCGCGCTCGGGCCGCATCGTGGTGCGCGTCGTCGAGGCGCCGTCCGACGAGGTGTCGCTGTCGCTGCGCGTTCCTTCGTGGGCGACGGGCGCGACGCTCGCCGTCGGCGGTGGCGCGACGGAGGCCGGTGGCTCGACCGAGGCTGGCGGCTCGGCAGAGACCGTGTCGCCGGGCTATGCCACGGTGACGCGCGTGTTCTCTGCGGGCGACGTGCTCGAGCTCGACCTGCCCATGCGGCCGCGCTTCACGCGCCCCGACTCGCGCATCGACGCGATCCGCGGCTCGGTGGCTGTCGAGCGCGGCCCTGAGGTGTTCTCGCTCGAGTCGGCGGGGCTGGCCGGCGTCGGCAGCGGCGAGGAGGAGTTCAGCCGCATCGAGATCGACGACACGGTCGAGCCTGTCGAATCGCATGTCGATGGGAGGCTGACCGTGACGCTGCGGGTCGCGCCCGAGGCGACGTCGGAGTGGCCGTACGAGTCGGAGCTGAATGCGGCCTCCGATGCCGAGGCGTTCACGGCGGAGCTGCTGCCGTACCACGCGTGGGGAAACCGCGGCCCGTCGACGATGCGCATCTGGATCCCGACGCAGCGCCGCTGAGGCGGCCCCGACGGGGTCCGCACAGCGCTCACCGAACTGACCCGAAGTGCTCCCTTTCTGAGAATCGAGAGCACTTCGGGTCAGTTCGCGTTCGCCCCTCGTTCCTCGACGGAGGCGGCGAGCCGCACTGAGGTGCGGAAAATGGCCGCCTCCACATGCTCGGAAGCGGCCATTCTCCGCACCTCAGCGCGGCAGGTGCTAGGCGGTGCGGCGGCGGCGCAGCAGCACGAAGCCGCCGATTGCGAGCAGGGCGCCGGCGGCGGCGACCGAGGCCGTCGCATCCAGGCCCGTGGCGGCGAGCGTCTTGCCTCCCGCGGCCGGCTTCACGCCGGACGTGAAGTCGGTTCCTGCGATCACGGGAGGAGTGGTCGTGCCCGGCGTGGTCGTGGGCGGATCCACCGGTGTCGGCGGAGCGACGTCGAGGGTCACGATGAAGTCGATACGGTCGAAGTAGGTCGCCGCTCCCAGCAGGTCGACACTGTAGAAGCCGTCCGTCTCGGTCACGGGAAGGGTGCGGGTGAGGTCGATCGAGGAGCGGGCCTCGACGTTCGTCACGACGTAGCCCTCCTTCGGCTCGACCGTGACGCCGAAGCGGGACGGGAAGAAGTACGCCTCGTGGTCGTCGTCGGCCACGTAGAAGTTGCCAAGCTGCCACTCGACGGCCTCGAAGGAGTCGCCGTTCGAGTACACGGTCGGAACGCCGTATCCGGTCACGAGCGTCTCGGGGTCGCCCGCCAGAACGGTCTGCACGCCCGCCTTGAACGCCGACATGCCGATGAGTTTCGACTGGCTGGCGGCCGTGACCGTGACCGAGGCCTCGCCCTGCACGCTGCTCGGGCCGCTGAGGGTGTCGATGGTGGTGCCGTCCTGGAAGATGAACGTGCCATTGCTGAAAGAGATGGTCTCGTCGGGCAGCCGCTCGAGGTCTGCGAGTCCCGTTGCGCCTGTGGCATCGAAGAAGGCCGAGCTCACACCGCTGTTCGGGCCGCCCACGTAGATCTGGGCCGCGCCGACGGGGATGTTCGGAAAGACGTAATCGCCGCTGACGTTCGTGTTGGTCGCCCACCACTTGCCGTTGACATCGTGCAGGTACACGTAGGAGGAGGTGCGCTTCTCGTCTGTGCGACCGTCGGGGGCGACGAGTGTCGTGTCGAAGAGGCCGTCCGCGTAGCGGTCGTCGAACTGCGTCACCGTCACAGTCCCGGTGGCGTCGGCGGCGCTGGCCGACCCGGCGACGAGGGGCGTGACGGCGCCGAAAGCGGTCACGATGACGGCTCCGACGGCGATCTTCTTCAGGGCGGGGTGCATGGGTTTCTCCGATGTGTGACGTGCTCTGGCGCGTCGAGCGTAGCGAGGGATGCTCAGTTCGGTGCGGCTCGTCGGTGTCTGTTCATGAACCGTTCGCCTCCGCTTGCGTCTCGGCGGGAGGCGGGCTAGTGTTCCTGTAAACGTTCTTGTAAACGATTACAAAGGGAACCCCGTGACGAAGAAGTCCACACTCGTGCTGGTCGCCGAGCGCGCCGGTGTGTCGATCGCATCCGTCTCGCGGGTGCTCAACGGGCTTCCCGCATCGGATGGCGTGACCGAGCGCGTGCGCGAGGCCGCCACCGCCCTGGGCTACGTTCCCTCGGCCACGGCCCGCTCGCTCAAGGTCGGCAAGACCATGCAGATCGCGCTCGCCGTAGCCGACGTCGGAAACCCCGTCTACGTCGCCATGATGCACGAGGTCTCCCGTGTCGTGACCGAGGCCGGCTACCGCCTCGTGCTCTCGTCGACCGGAAGCGACCCCAGCGACCAGATCGATTTTCTCGCCGGCCTCAACCGCGGGTTCGCCGACGGGCTCATCATGAGCCCCCTGCGCGTGACCGACGAACTCGTCGCCGCCCTGCAGGAGACGCGCGTGCCCGTCGTGATCATCGGATCGCTGCCCGCCGGCGTCGAATTCGACAACGTTCGCGCCGACTCGGCCAAGGGCATCGGCCTCGCCGTGAAGCACCTCGTGAAGGCGGGGCGCGAGCGCATCGCGTTCATCAACGGGCCCGTCGACACCGTTCCGGGCGCCGCTCGTCTCGCCGGGTACATGCGGGCCATGACCAAGCACGGCATGCCGCTGGTCGCCGACATGCAGGCCGCCGCCTCCGACTTCACCTACCGGGCCGGGCTCGACGCGGCCCGCGAACTCTTCTCGCAGTCGACCCCCGACGCCGTGGTGTGTGCGAACGACCTGCTCGCCGTCGCGGCGATGAAGGAGCTCAGCACCCGCGGCATCCGGGTGCCCGAGCAGGTGGCGGTGATCGGCATGGACGACACCGACATCGCCGAGCTCGCCAACCCCTCGATCACGAGTGTCGACCTGGGCTCGGTCAAGCGCGCGCGGGCCGCAGCGAAGCTGCTCATCCGGCGCCTCGAGACACCGGATGCGCCGGTCGAGCAGGTCGTGATCAAGCCGTCGCTGACCGTTCGCGAGTCCACACCCGGTGCACCGAACCTCACCCCCTGACCCGACCCACCTCCCCACAATCGAAGAGGATGCACGATGACGAGCACACTCGACAGTCGCCCGCGCGCGGGCACGCCGACCCCCACGGCCCCGCCCAAGAAGCGTCGACGCTCCCGCGTCGGCGGCGGCGGAGGCCGTGACGCCTGGCTTCTCGTACTGCCGGCCCTGATCCCCGTTCTGCTGTTCAGCGTCTACCCGCTCGCACAGGGCCTGCTTCTCGGTTTCACCGATTCCAAGGCCGGGCTGAACGCGACGGTCAGCTTCAACGGCGTCGACAACTACACGCAGCTCATGGGCAACGAGCTCTTCTGGAACTCGTTCCGCATCGGCCTCATCTGGGCCTTCGGCGTGACCATCCTGCAGTTCTTCGCCTCGCTGGGCCTCGCCCTCCTGCTCAACCTCGACCTCAAGATCCGCTGGATCGCGCGCACCCTGGCCCTGGTGCCGTGGGCCATGCCGCCGGTGATCATCGCCATCATGTGGCGCCTGATGCTCAACCCCACCTACGGTCCGATCAACGAGGGCATGCGGGCCATCGGCCTGCCGGGCGACATCAACTGGCTCGGCGACTTCTCGACCGCGCTGCCCGCCGTGATCGTCGTGGGCGTCTGGGCCGGAATGCCGCAGACGACCATCACGCTGCTGGCCGGGCTGCAGAACGTGCCCACCGACCTGCACGAGGCCGCATCCATCGACGGGGCAGGCGCGTTCAAGCGCTTCTGGCACGTGACCCTGCCGGCGCTGCGACCCATCATCGTGGCGATCACCACGCTCGACCTCATCTGGAATTTCAACAGTTTCGCCCTGGTCTACGTGCTCACGGCCGGCGGACCGGGCGGCCAGACGATGCTGCCGATGCTCTTCGCCTACAACGAGGCGTTCCGCTACGGCAACTTCGGCTACGCCGCCGCCATGGGAAATGTGATGGTCGTCGTGATCGGCATCTTCCTCTTCTTCTATCTGCGCAGCCAGGCGAGGAGCCGCATCTCATGACCGCCACCATCGACCGTCCCCAGACCGCCCGCCCCGACCCCGCGCCCCGCAGGCTCTCGTCGGCGAAGCGCACCCGCCGGGTCACCCGCCCGCTGCAGTACCTGGCGCTCGCGGGCTACATCGTGTTCCTCGGATTCCCCCTGCTGTTCCTGCTCATCACCGCGTTCAAGACGCCGCAGGAGCTGCAGTCGGCGGCCCCGTCGTTTCTGCCGCAGTCGCTCAACTTCGACAACTTCACGCAGGCCACCGAGAAGGCCAATCTGATTCCGGCGGCACTGAACAGTCTGATCGTGTCGGTCGCGACGACCCTCATCGTGACGGTGATCTCGCTGCCGGCGGCCTACGCCCTCGCCCGCTTCAAGACGAAGCTGCGCACGGTGGCCACGGGCTGGATCCTGCTCAGCCAGGTGTTCCCGTTCATCCTCATCATCATCCCGCTGTTCCTGGTGCTGAAGCAGATCGGGCTCATCAACAGCCTGGTCGGCCTGATCCTCGTGTACACGGTCTGGTCGCTGCCGTTCGCGCTATGGATGCTGCAGGGGTACGTCGCCGGCATCCCCGTCGAACTCGAGGAGGCCGGCGCGATGGACGGCGGGTCGAGGCTGCTCGTGCTGCGCAAGATCATCCTTCCGCTGCTTGCCCCGGGCCTCGTCGCCACGAGCCTGTTCACCTTCATCTCGGCGTGGAACGAGTTCTTCTTCGCGCTCGTGCTCATTCAAGACCCCGCGCTGCAGACCCTGCCGCTCACCCTCGCCCGCTTCGTGGGCGCCGAGGGGCAGGTGCAGCTCGGCCAGCTCGCGGCGGCGTCGCTGCTCGCCACGATCCCCAGCCTCGTGTTCTTCGCGCTCATCCAGAAGAGGCTCACGTCGGGCCTGCTCAGCGGCGCGGTGAAGGGCTGACGCCCGACACCTGCTCGCCGGGCGAAGCCCGCATCCATACCCAACACAGTGCAGTGCCCTCACCAGAAAACAAAGGAGTTTCACCCATGAGAAGAAAGATTTCGGTCGCCGTCGGCGCCGTCGCCATCATCGGCATGATGTCGGGATGCGCCTTCGGCGGAGGCGGAACGACAGACAGCTCGTCGAACGACGGCCCCGTCGAGATCACCTTCCAGAGCCTCGCCTACCAGGACTCCACGGTGGCCGCCACGAAGGAGATCGTCGACAGCTGGAACGCCGACAACCCCGACATCCAGGTGAAGCTCACCCAGGGAAGCTGGGACAACGTGCACGACCAGCTCGTCACCCAGTTCCAGGGCGGCACGGCCCCGGATGTCATCCAGGACGAGTCGAGCGACATCCTCGGCTTCGCGAACCAGGGCTACCTCGCCGACCTCAGCGACCACCTCAGCGACGACGTGAAGTCGAGCGTCTCCGACGACGTCTGGAAGACGGTGTCGACCGCCGACGGAAAGATCGTCGCCGCTCCGACTCTGCTGCAGACCTACGTGGTGTACGCCAACACCGACGCGTTCGCCGCGGCCGGCGTCGAGGTGCCCACGGGCGACGAACTCACCTGGGATCAGCTGCAGGACATCTCGAAGAAGCTCACCGCCGACGGAAAGTTCGGTGTCGGCTGGGGCCTCAAGCAGCCCACCGCCGCGATCATGAACACGGCCCTCGGATTCGACGGCACCTTCTTCGACGTCGAAGACGACGGCACCGCCAAGATCGACATCGGCGACGACGAGCTGGCCGTTCCGAAGTACGTGCACGACATGGCCTACGAAGACGCGTCGCTCGACCCGATCACGCTCACCCAGAGCGGGTCGGATGTCCTCCCCGGCTTCCTCGGCGGAACGTACGCCATGTACGTGGGCGGCAACTTCCTGGCGCAGCAGATCAGCGAGTCCGCTCCCGAGGGCTTCAACTGGAAGGTCCTGCCCCCGCTCGCCGGCTCCGCAGGCCCCGTACAGGCCGCGAACCCGCAGACCCTCTCCGTCGCCGCCGAGAGCAAGAACGTCGAGGCATCGGCCAAGTTCATCGACTACTTCATGAGCGCGGACAACCTGGCCTCGGTCGCCGAGGGCGACTGGCTGATCCCCTCGACGGATGCCGCGCGCACCGCCGTGGAGACGAACACGAACGGCGAGAACGGCTGGAAGGAGCTGCTCGCGACAGGTGAAGACCTCACCGGTGCGCCGTTCCAGAAGGCCACGAACTACCCGCAGTGGAAGGACCAGTACGCCACCCCGCTGCTGCAGCAGTACTTCGCGAACTCGATCACCCTTGACGAGCTGAAGCAGAAGCTCACGGAGGGCTGGTCGTCGATCGGCTGACCTCTCGGCACCCCGAGGCGGGGGGGGGGGGGGGGGGGCCGCGCGGCGGCGCCCGCCCCCCCCCCCCCCCCCCCCCCCCCCCCCACCCCCCCCCCCCCCCCCCCCCGCCCGCCCCCCCCCCCCCCCCGCGCCAGG
>NZ_JARUXC010000023.1 GCF_030433855.1 Agreia sp. PsM10
GTGGGAGAGTAGGACACCGCCGGACTCCTATTACACGAATGGCCACCCCACACCGGGGTGGCCATTTCGCGTTAACGGCGAATGCCCGCAGAGCGCGGCCGTCTTGAGAGACGGGTAAAGTCGTAGGGTGCTCAGAGCAGAGAATCATCCCGAATCACCCCGACCATGGCTCGCGAGCTATCCGTCCGGACAGGACTCCGACATCCCGGAGATCACCTTCCGGTCGATTCCGGAACTGGTCGCGGCCACGTGCGAGAAGTTCGGCGATCAGCCGGCGTTCTCCAACATGGGGCACGCGCTGTCGTTCCGCGAGGTCGACCAGCTGTCCGATCGTATGGCCGCGTTCTACCAGAAGGAACTGGGCCTCATTCCGGGTGACCGTATCGTCATCCAGCTGCCCAACCTGCTGCAGTTCCCTGTCGCGATGTTCGGTGCGCTGAAGGCGGGACTCGTCGTCGTCAACGCCAACCCCCTGTACACCGCTCACGAGCTCAAGTCGATCCTCGTCGACTCCGGCGCCGTGGCCATCGTCGTGCTCGAGAACTTCGCCGTGACGCTCGACCAGGAGATCGGCGGCACCGACATCCGGCACGTCATCCTGACGTCGGTAGGAGACCTGCTACCGCTGCCTCAGCGCGCCTTCACCAACTTCGCCGTGCGCTACGTGAAGAAGATGGTTCCGGCTCACTCCCTGGCGGGAACGATCTCCTTCCGCGACGCCCTCAGCAGGGGAGCGCAGCTGGTTCTCGATCCTCCCAGCATCGCGCCCGAAGACCTGGCCTTCCTGCAGTACACGGGCGGCACGACGGGCGGTACGAAGGCGGCCATGCTGACGCACTACAACATGCTGGCGAACCAGTTCCAGATCATGGGTCCCATTCGTGTGGCGCTGCAGGAGGGGGCGGAGACGGTGATCGCTGCCCTTCCGCTCTACCACGTGTTCTGTCTGACGGTGAACTGCCTGGGCTTCTTCCACTTCGGAGCCCACAACGTGCTCATCACGAATCCCCGTGAGACGGATGCCCTCATCAAGACCGTCGCGAAGTACCGGCCGAGCGTTCTGATCCTCGTGAGCACACTAGCCGCCGCGCTGCTCGACAGGCCGAACTTCGACACCCTCGACTTTGCTCCGCTGAAGCTCAGTGTGGCCGGAGGCATGGCCCTGCGCACGCAGGTCGCCGAAGAATGGGAGCGGAGAACGGGTACCCAGATGGTCGAGGGATACGGCCTGACCGAGGCGTCTCCCGTCGTATCGGTCAACCCCACCGTGGGCACCGCCCGTCTCGGCACGATCGGACTTCCGCTGCCGTCGACGTACGTGGAGATCCGGGACGACGACGATCACCCCGTCGCGCTCGGCGAACGAGGCGAGCTGGTGATCTTCGGCCCTCAGATCATGAAGGGGTACTGGAACAAGCCGGAGGAGACCGCGAAGACGATCGGGCCCGACGGATGGCTGCACACCGGCGACGTGGCGATCATGGACGCGGACGGCTACGTGACCATCGTCGACCGCATGAAGGACATGATCGTCGTGGGCGGCTTCAACGTGTATCCGGCGGAGGTCGAGGAGGCTGTGCTCAGCGACCCCCGGGTCAAGGAGGCGGGCGTCATCGGCGTGAACGACGAGCACTCCGGCGAGACCGTGAAGCTGTTCGTCGTGCGCCAGGATCCGTCGTTGACCGAGGCGGACATCCGGGGGTACCTCAAGGAACGCCTGGCCGGCTACAAGCGGCCGAAGTACATCGTGTTCCGTGACGAACTGCCCAAGACGAACGTGGGCAAGATCCTGAGGCGCGAACTGCGTGAGCCGGGAGACTCGGGCTCGCGATAGTCTGGGAGAACAGTCTTTTTCACGCGGCGTAAGCGGTGCCGCCCCGAACGAACGGTAGTTGTTTCCATGAGAGTGATCGTCTTCGTCCTGTGCCTGGCAGCCTTCGTCGTCGGGATGGTTGTGATGGCGTACGCATTCAATGGCGAGGGCGGATTCGTCGGAGAAGTGTTCGTGGGCGGCGTGCTGCTCTCGTCGGCCGCGGTCTTCGTGCCTATGAGCGTTCTGCGCTGGCTCGACCGCGCCTAGTTACTAGCGCCTAGCGCCGAGCGGCCGACGCGTCACCAGGCGGCGGGCTTGTAGTCCTTCAAGAAGACTCCATGCAGGTCTTCGCCGGCCTCGCCCTGAACGATCGGGTCGTACACCCGGGCCGCGCCATCCACGAGGTCGAGCGGGGCATGGAAGCCCTCCTCCGCCAGTCGGACCTTGGTGGGGTGGGGTCGCTCGTCGGTGATCCAGCCGGTGTCGACGCTGGTCATCAGGATTCCGTCGTTCTCGAGCATCTCGCCGGCACTGGTTCGGGTGAGCATGTTCATCGCCGCCTTGGCCATGTTCGTGTGCGGGTGCCCCGGACCTTTGTAGCGGCGGCCGAACTGGCCCTCCATGGCCGAGACGTTGACGATGTACTTGCGGCGCGCGGGCGACGCCGCGAGCACGGGACGCAGGCGGCTCACCAGAATGAACGGCGCCGTGGTGTTGGCGAGCTGAACCTCGAGCATCTCGAGCGGGTCGACGTGCTCCACGTTCTGGGTCCAGCTGTTCACGTCGTGCAGGTCGGGAACGAGGCCGCCGGCGTCGATCGCGGTTCCGGCCGCCAGACGGTCGAGCGAGCTCGATCCCGGCGCCATCGCGAGGCTCGTCAGCTCCGAGGCCGTGAGCTTGTCGGCGACGAGCGCGGTCGATCCGAGGATGGGGTGCGCGGCCACGGAGGCCGCCAGCGCCTGCGGGTGCGGATCGTTGGTGTGACCGAAGGTGACCAGCTCGGGCAGGGGCCTGTCGGTGGGCAGCGGCTCCAGCTCGGCGTCGGTCAGCGGTGCGTACGACCCGGGGGAGCGCTTGACCGTCTGGGCGGCGTTGTTGATGAGGATGTCGAGGGGCCCGTCTGCGGCGACCGCATCGGCGAGGGCGATGACCTGGGCCGGATCGCGCAGATCGATGCCGACGACCTTCAGCCGGTGCACCCATTCGGAGGCGTCGGGAAGGCTGGAGAAACGGCGAACGGCGTCGCGCGGAAAGCGGGTCGTGATCGTGGTGTGCGCCCCGTCGCGCAGCAGACGCAGGGCGATGTACATGCCGATCTTCGCGCGTCCGCCGGTGAGCAGCGCCCGCTTGCCCGTGAGATCGGTGCGGGCATCCCTTTTCGCGTGGCTCATGGCCGCGCAATCGGGGCAGAGCTGGTGGTAGAACGCGTCGACCACGGTGTAGTGCTGCTTGCAGATGTAGCAGGCGCGCGACTTGAGCAGCGTGCCTGCCGTGGGCGCCTCGGTGGTCGTGGCGAGCGGGATGCCCCGGGTCTCGTCATCGATGCGATCGGATGCGCCGGTGGCGGTGGCGGCCACGACAGCCCTGTCGGCCGCGGCGATGCGGGCCCGCTTCTCCTGTCGGCCATGGTTCTTGACGGCCTTGAACATCTTGGCGGTCGCGCGGCGCACGGCCACGAAATCCGGATGCTCCTGCTCGAGTGTGTGCAGCTGGGCCAGTACCCGCAGGGTCACCTCGAGTTCGTCGGCGGTGAAGCCGCTCTGCGGCGCTTCGGGGTCTGGGGGCAGGTCTGTCATAACCGGACGATTCTACCCGCGCCCGCTCGGCACCATAGTCTCGTCTTATGGCGACTCCAGATTTCGTATTGGCCCTGCGCGAGAAGATCGGCAACGCTCCTCTGTGGCTCTCCGGCATCACGGCCGTGGTCACGCATGAGGGCAGCGTGCTCATGGTGCGGCGTGCCGACAACGGCGCCTGGACTCCCGTCACGGGCATCATCGATCCCGGGGAGCAGCCCGCGACGGCGGCGGCCCGGGAAGTGCTCGAGGAGGCCGGCGTCGTGGCCGTCGCCGAACGGCTCTCCTGGGTGCACACGCTCCCGATGCTGACCTATGAGAACGGCGACCAGACCGAGTACCTCGATCTCACGTTCCGCATGCGCTACGTCTCCGGCGATCCCTATCCGGCAGACGGAGAGAACACCGAGGCCCGCTGGTTCGCGTTGGACTCCCTGCCGGAGATGTCGCTCGACATGCGCACGCGCATCCGGTACGCCCTCGACGATATCGAGCCGGCGCGTTTCGAGCTGTAGAGCCTCGGCCCCTGTGGCGCGTCGTTATTCGACGACGGCGATCACGATCGACAGCACGACGCTGAGCACTCCGACCCCGAGGAAGATGTAGCCGAGAAGGCGCAGCAGATGGCCTTCCCTGTGCGCGGGGTCGGTGCGGGCCTGGTCGGGGCGTCTCGGGTTGACGAAGACGGTGACGTCGTCGCCCTCCTCGAGATGAGCCGTCTCCTCGGTGTCTGCGGGCAGCTCGTAGAGGTGCCCGTCGGTGCCCAGCCACCGGAAGACGTGGGCGGCCGAGGAGTCGTCGCCCGGCGCATCCGGAATCGGCTGGCGGGAGACGATGACGGCCATGGTCTCGGTCCAGCCGCTGAACGCGAGGCGGCGAACGTAGCCTCCGATCAGCAGCGGCACGCCGATGATCAGGCCGACCCACGACAGCACCTCCAAGACGAGCGAGGCAGCGTCGAGGGGCGTGGTCATGGAATCGATTTTAGGGGTCTATGCGGGCCGAGGATCTTCGATCACGACGTCGTCGGGCTTCTTGTCGACGCGCCACCCGCGCCAGACCGGTTGGCGCAGGCGGTTCGTCGACGTCCACTCCGCGAACTCCACCTCGCCGACGTCGGACGGCGTGACCCAGTGGGCGTCGCGCGCATCGGCCGCCGGCACATCCTCGGCGGGTGAGGTCTTGCGCTCCATACGGGAGAACTTCGCCTGCAGCTCTGCGAGGTCGCGCTCGCTGAAGCCCGTGCCGACGCGTCCGGCGTAGCGCAGCCCGCCATCCTGGGGAACGGCGAGCAGCAGGGAACCGATGGTGTTCGCCCGCCTGCCCGCGCCCGGCCTCCAGCCGACGACCACGACCTCCTGGGTCTTGTGGAGCTTCAGCTTGACCCAGGCGGGCGAGCGCTTGCCCGGCCTGTAGGTGGAGTCGCGCTTCTTCGCGACGACGCCCTCCAGATGCAGCTCGGCGCTCGCGGCGAGCGCCTCGTCGAGGTTGCCCTCATAGGCGGGCGGACACTGCACGAGCGAGGATGCGTCGGTCTGCACGATGTCGTCCAGTGCCTGCCGTCGGTCGTCGTAGTCGCGGGACATGAGCGATTCCGATCCCCGTTCGAGCGCGTCGAAGACGAAGTAGTGGGCTCGTGTCTCTGCGATCGCGCGTTCGACCTCGGCCTTCTTCGTGAGCTTCATGCGGCCCTGAAGGCGCCCGAAGTCAGGCCGGCCCCGGGAGTCGAGTGCGACGATCTCGCCGTCGAGCACGCAGTCGATGGAGGCGTCGATCGATTGCGTCACAGCCTCGGCGATGTCGGGGAAGCTGCGGGTGAGGTCGTTGCCGTTGCGACTCGTGAGCCGAACGACGCCGCCCTCGACCCGGGCGATTGCGCGGAGGCCGTCCCATTTCATCTCGAAGGCCCAGCCCGCGGGCGAGTCGTCGGCACGCACCGACTCCGCCGTTCCCAGCGTCGCGAGCATGGGCGACAGGGGGGTCTGCTTCGCGACCGGATGCGATGGGCTCGGTTCCTGGACCGGGTCCATCAGGTGGATCAGCCAGTTGTTCTCCGCCCTGCCGCCGCCGCCGGTGTGGATGAGCGCGAATCTGCGCGGCTCGCCGAGCCCCGACGGCTTCGTGCCGGTGAGGGTGGCGATCACCTCTTTCCCGTCGCGCCACTTCTCGAGCTCGTAGGTGCCGGCATCCCAGATGTTCACCTCGCCACCCCCGTATTCGCCGGCCGGGATCGTGCCTTCGAACGAGCCGTAGGCGAGCGGGTGGTCCTCGGTCTGCACGGCGAGGTGATTCTGAGTCTTGGAGGTCGGCACTCCTTTCGGAAGGGCCCAGCTCACGAGCACGCCGTCGTGCTCGAGTCGGAAGTCGTAGTGCAGCCGCCGGGCGTGGTGCTCCTGGATGACGAACGACTGCCCCTCGGTCGGCTCAGCGGCCTCACTGGGCACGGGCTCGGGCGTCTTGGATGCGTCGCGCTTGCGCCTGTAGGTCGCGAGCCGGTCGGTCGTGGGCTCCAGCGCGTCGAGGTGCCCCTTCACCAGGTCGGCCAGTGGATCGCCTCGGCGCTTCACTCGCCGCAGCACCTCCTGGAAATCGAGCTGGGCGAGAGACGGGCTGGCCAGTTCGCGCCAGGTGCGAGGCGCGGCGACCATCGGATGCGAGCGGCCCCGCAGCGAGTACGGCGTGATCGTGGTCTTCGAACCATTGTTCTGACTCCAGTCGACGAGCACCTTGCCGCGGCGCAGCTCCTTCTTCATGTCGCTGACGATGAGGTCGGGATGAGCGGCCTCGAGGGCGCGGGCGAGCTCGTGCGCGACCGCGGATACCTCATCCGAGGTCTGCCTGCCGTCGAGGGCGGCGTAGAGGTGGATTCCCTTCGACCCGCTCGTGACGGGCATGGGGTCGAGCCCCATGTCGCGCAGGATCGCGCGGGCCTGAATGGCGACCTCCGCGCACTCCTGCAGGCCGGCACCCTCGCCGGGGTCGAGGTCGAGCACGAGGCGGTCGGGGTTCTTCGCCTCGCCGGTTCGCGCGAAGCGCCACTGCGGAACGTGGATCTCGAGGGCCGCGATCTGGCCGAACCAGGTGAGGGTGGCGAGGTTGTTGACCAGCGCGTAATCGTTCGAGTGGTTCTTGTGCTCGATCGTGCCGCGCGGAATCCAGTCGGGCGTCGAATCGTCGAGGTTCTTCTGGAAGAACATCTCGCCCGGATGCTCGTCGGTTCCGACTCCATTGACCCACCTCTTGCGTGTGGCGGGCCTCGCTCGGGAATGCGGGATCAGCACGTGCGCGATCGACGCGTAGTAGTCGAGCACCTCACCCTTCGTCGTGCCCGTCTCGGGATACAGCACCTTGTCGAGGTTGGTCAGGGTGAGGCGCTGGCCGCCCACCGACACCACCTGTTTCGTCGCGCTCATGCTGACATTCTCCTCATGCGCCGGGGGTCAAGGGCTAGTGCTTGCGCCGCAAGAGGAGTTCACTCGTGTCTATGAGAGCGATCTGGAAGGGCGCCGTCACGTTCGGCCTCGTGAACGTGCCGGTCAAGGTGTACGCCGCGACTGAAGACCACGACCTCGCGCTGCACCAGGTGCACGACGAGGACGGTGGGCGCATCCGGTACCAGCGACGCTGCGAGATCTGCGGCAAGGTCGTGGACTACGCCCACATCGACAAGGCCTACGACGACGGCGAACGCACCGTCGTTCTCACGGGCGACGACCTGGCGAGCCTGCCCGAGGAGAAGAGCCGCGAGATCGATGTCGTCGAGTTCGTGCCGAGCGACCAGATCGACCCGATCATGCTCGACCGCAGCTACTTTCTCGAACCCGACTCCTCGTCGGCCAAATCGTACGTTCTGCTGAGGCGCACCCTCGAGCAGACCGACCGCACGGCGATTGTGCACTTCGCCCTGCGCCAGAAGACCAGACTCGGTGCTCTGCGGGTGCACGGCGACGTTCTGATGCTGCAATCCCTTCTCTGGTCGGACGAGGTGCGGGAGGCGACGTTCCCCGCGCTCGACGAGCGGGTGCGCATCACCGCGAAGGAGCTCGAGATGTCGAGCGCACTCGTCGACAGCTTCGCCAGCGACTTCTCGCCCGAGGACTTCACCGACGACTACCAGGAGCAGTTGCGAACGCTCATCGACGCAAAACTCGAGCAGGGGGAGGCCCTCGACACCGATGTGACGTTCGGCGAGCAGCCCGAGAAGGAGTCGGGCGGCGAGGTGATCGACCTCATGGAGGCATTGCGGCGCAGCGTGGAGCGGAATGCGGCGAAGAAGACGTCGACGAAGAAACCCGCTGCGAAGAAGAGCCCGGCCAAGAAGAGCCCGGCGACGAAGAAACAGGCCGCATCGACGCCCACGGCGAAGAAGTCCGTGCCGAAGAAGGAGCCCGCGACCGAGAAGAAGCGCCGGGCGTAGTGTGGGTGGGTGTCCTCCCCGCTGATCCCCGACGACGTGATCGAACGCATCCGTTCGCGCGCCGCCGGCTACGACCGTGACAACGCCTTTCCGCACGAAGACCTCGGCGAGCTGATCCGGCTGGGCTATCTGCGCATGTTCGCACCGGCCGCACGCGGTGGCCTCGGTCTGGGCTTGGCCGCGGTTGCCCGCGCGCAGCGTCGCCTCGCCGCAGCCGCGCCCGCCACGGCCCTGGCCATCAACATGCACCTCGTCTGGACGGGAGTGGCGAAGGCGCTGCTCGACAGGGGCGATGACTCGCTGGCCTTCGTGCTCGACGAGGCTGTTCGGGGCGAGATCTTCGCCTTCGGCAACAGCGAGGCCGGCAACGACCTGGTTCTGCTCGACTCGCGCACACGGGCCGACGCCCACCCCGACGGCTCGTACTCGTTCACGGGGCGCAAGATCTTCACGTCGCTGTCGCCGGTCTGGACCAGGCTCGGCGTGTTCGGGCGCGACGACACGAGCCCGGATGCGCCGAAGCTCGTGCACGCGTTCATCGACAGGGCGGCCGACGGGTATCGCATCGATGAGGACTGGGACACGCTCGGAATGCGCGCGACCCAGAGCCACACGACGATCCTCGAGGGCGTGATCGCTCCGGCCGACCGGGTGTTCCGTCGCATCGCGCCGGGGCCGACCGCAGATCCGCTGGTCTTCGCCATCTTCGCGAACTTCGAGGTGCTCGTCGCCGCCGTGTATGCGGGCATCGGCGACCGTGCGCTCGAGCTCGCCGTCGAGGCGGCCCATCGCCGCACGAGCCTCAAGTCGGGAGGCCGACCCTACGCATCCGACCCCGATATCAGACACCGGGTGGCCGAGGCGGGCATCGCGCTCGACGCACTCGAGCCGCAGATAGACCGGATGGCGCAGGACGTCGACGATCTCGTCGACCACGGCGCCGCCTGGTTCGCGAGGCTGGTCGGGCTCAAGGTGCGCGCGACCGAGACCGCGCGGGTCGTGGTCGACCAGGCGATTCGAGTGACGGGCGGTTCGACGATGTCGAACTCCAGCGAACTCGGGCGCCTCTACCGCGACGTGCTCGCCGGACTGTTCCATCCCTCCGACGACCAGTCCGCCCACGCGACCGTCGCGAACTCGCTGCTGGGACCGGTGGCCGAATGAGCGTGAACGCCAGGCACCACGTCGCACTCTCCCGGGCCCACGGTGCGTCGTAGTCTCGCCACGCTGCCCGCCATCGTCTGTCTCGGTCTGCTCCTGACCTCGTGCACGTCGTTTCCGGGTGGTCCCTATGCGGGCGCGGAGGCGGCATCCGCGACCGCGTCGTCGACGGCGACGCCCGAGCCGGTGCCCGCCCAGGCCACGCCATCCGTCGACGAGCTGACGGCCCAATACGTGTCGGTGCGACTCGATGCGATGACCCTTCAGCAGAAGGTCGCCTCGATGTTCATCGTGCGCGCGCCCGGTGTCGACGGGGCGGCGTGGCGGGCCACGGTGTCGTCGAGGGGCGTGGGAGGTCTCATCCTCATGGGAGACAACATTCCGGCGACACCCGAGGAGTTGGCGGCCCTCACTGCGGGCGTCTCGTCGGGCGGCGCCGGCCTGGCTCCGCTCATCGCGATCGACGAGGAGGGCGGAGACGTCACCCGCTTGCCCTACGACGGTTTCGCCGGCGCCGACACGTTGTCTGCTCAGCCGGAGTCGGCGACGCAGGACGCGTTCACCGGCAGGTCGGAACTGCTCGCCGCATCCGGCGTCTCGGTCAACTTCGGCATCGTCGCCGACGTCACGGCCGACCCCGCCTCGTTCATGTCCAGCCGGGTGCTCGGCGGTGACGCGTCGACGTCAGCGCCTCGTGTGGCCGCCGCCGTGGCCGGCGAGAACGGACGCGTCTTCAGCACGCTCAAGCACTTTCCCGGTCACGGCGAGACGACGGGCGATTCCCATTCCAGCGTGCCGCAGAGCGACGTCGATCTGGGCGGCTGGCGCGCACGCGATGCGCCGTCGTTCCAGGCAGGCATCGACGCCGGGGCCGAACTCGTGATGTTCGGCCATCTCGCCTACACGCCGGTGGACACGCAGCCCGCGAGCCTCTCCGCGACCTGGCATTCCGTTCTGCGTGACGAACTGGGCTTCACGGGGGTGACCGTCACCGACGACATGGGCATGCTCGAGGCTTCAGGCCTGGCCGAGTATGCGAACCCCGACGAGAACGCGATCAGGGCCGTGGCAGCCGGCAACGACCTGCTGCTCTACGTGACGCCAGGAGACGTGGACGCCATGATCGCCGCGGTCGTCGGGGCCGTCGAGTCGGGCCGGATCGATCCGGCGATCATCGACGACGCAGTGACTCGCGACCTCGAACTGCGGCGCGAGCTCTGGCTGCGCCAGCATCCGGATCTGGCCTTCTGAGTCGAAGGCCGGCGCGTCAGCCCTCGACGTGCCGCTCGTCGTGGCCCGAGTAGGCGCTCAGCGGGCGGATCAGCGAGTTCGATGCGCGCTGCTCCATGATGTGCGCCGTCCACCCCACGACGCGGCTCGCCACGAACAGCGGCGTGAACGTCTCGGTGTCGAAGCCCATGAGGTGGTACGCCGGGCCAGACGGGTAGTCGAGGTTCGGCAGAATGTTCTTGCGCGCGGTCATGGCCGTCTCGAGCGCGTCGTAGAGGGCGCCGAGATCGGGACGGTCGTAGTGGTCGAGGAGCGCATCGAGGCTCGTCTTCATCGTCGGCACGCGTGAGTCGCCGTGCTTGTAGACGCGGTGGCCGAAGCCCATGATCTTGCGCTTCTCAGCGAGCGCCGTATCGAGCCACGCGGCCGCCTTGTCGGCCCGGCCGACCTCGTCGAACGTGTGCATCACGGCCTCGTTCGCTCCGCCGTGCAGGGGGCCCTTGAGTGCTCCGATGCCGCCGACGACCGCCGAGTAGAGGTCGGCGAGCGTCGAGGTGATGACGCGAGTCGTGAAGGTCGACGCGTTGAACGAGTGCTCGGCGTACAGGATCATCGACACGTCGAACGCGTCGACCACGACCAGCTCGGGAACGTCGCCGAAGGTCATGTGCAGGAAGTTCGCCGAGTAGCCCAGATCGTCGCGCGGCTCGACGACATCGTCGCCGTGGCGTCGCCTCTGGTCATAGGCCACGATCGCGGGGATGCGCGCGTAGAGGCCGATCGCCTTCTCGAGCTCGGCCTCGGGCGAGTCATCGGATGCCCGGGGGTCGCTCGCGCCGATGACGCTCACGGCCGTGCGCAGCACGTCCATCGGATGCGCCGTCAGCGGCAGCTCGTCGATGATGCGTCGCACGGCTACGGGCAGGGCGCGCTGGGCCCGTTCGAGGCGCTCGAACTCGGCGAGCTGCTCATCGGTCGGAAGTTCGCCGTGCCACAGGAGATAGGCGACCTGCTCGAAGGAGCAGAGGGCCGCCAGTTCCTGCACGGGGTAGCCGCGGTACAGCAGCGAGTTGGTCTCGGGATTGACCTTGGAGATGGAGGTCGTGTCGACCACGACCCCGGCCAGGCCCTTGTGAATGCGAGGTTCTTCGGCGGCGGGTGAATCTGACACGGTGAGCTCCTTCGCAATGCGGCGGCGTCCTCCGGATCGGAGGGCGCCGCCGCCATGCTATCGAACCCGCGTGTCAGATCAGTCGGCCGACGGAGGGGGAGTGGGAGTGCGTCGGGATGCCACTCGGATGATGATGACAGTGATCGCGGCGAGCACCGCGAGCACGAGGAGCCAGGGCAGGGCGACTCCGATCGCCACGAGCCCGCCACCGAGGGCGGCGACGAGCGAGTTCCAGCCCACGACGAGGCCTCCCCAGAAGTCCTTCGGCCCGCCGACGGGCACGGCGCCGGATTCATAGAGCTGCAGGTCGATCGTCGAGTAGTCGACCTGGTCGGCCAGCAGGTCGCGCTGCGCCTTCAGGGAATCGAGGTCGGCCTGCCTGGTCGAGATCGCTGTCTCCAGCGTGATCAGGTCGTCGATGTCCGTGGCGGCGGCCATCAGGTCGAGCAGGCGATCGACCGATCCCTGCATGGCCGTGATGCGGGCATCCAGATCGGTGGTCTGCGAGGTGACGTCTGTCGATGAGATCGACACGGACTCGACGGTGCCGAGTTTCTTCAGCTCGTCGAGCGTCTGTGTGACCTGGTCTTCGGGCACCCGGATCGTGAGCTGCGCGCTCGCGGACTCGGATCCGGTGCCGGCCTGCTCGGAACGGTTGTCGATGTGTCCACCGTGCGTCTCGACCACCTCGGCGGCATCGGCGCTCGCAGCGACCGGGTCGCTGACGCTGATCGAGACCCAGCCGGTCGTGATGACCTGCGCATCCGACTGCACGGAGCCGTCTTCGGCGATGCCCGAGGCCGACTTGTCCTGCTGGGGCGACACGGGCCCCCCTCCCTCGGATGGGGAGGACGTTCCGGAGGAACTCGAGCACCCGGCGAGAAGCAGGAGGGCGGCGACCGAGGCGACGGCGGTGAGCGCGAATCTCTTCATGACGCTCACGCTAGGGACGGTTGTCTGGGAGCGGAGTGAGCGAGACCCGATGGTTACGCTCTCGTTATGGCCCCGTTATGGGCGAGCAGTCGTACCGCTTAGGCTCGGCGCATGGACTATCGCACTCTCGGACGAACTGGACGAACCGTATCGAGCATCGGGCTCGGAACCTGGCAGCTCGGAGCGGACTGGGGCGACGTCAGCGCGGCGGACGCCCACGCCGTTCTCGATGCGGCCGTGGAGTCGGGCGTCACCTTCTTCGACACCGCCGACGTCTACGGTGACGGGCGCAGCGAGCAGCTGATCGGGGAGTATCTGGAGGCGCATCCCGACAGCGAGGTGACCGTCGCGACCAAGATGGGTCGCCGCGAGGCGCAGGATGCCGAGAACTTCACACTCGAGAAGTTCCGCGAGTGGACCGATCGGTCGAGGCGCAACCTCAACGTGCAGACGCTCGATCTGGTGCAGCTTCACTGCCCGCCCACCTCTGTCTTCTCCTCCGATGCCGTCTACGACGCCCTCGACACCCTCATCGACGACGGCGTCATCGCCAACTACGGGGTGAGCGTCGAGACGTGCGACGAGGCACTGGCGGCGATCGCGCGGCCCGGCACCGCGACAGTGCAGATCATTCTGAACGCGTTCCGGCTCAAGCCGCTCGACGCCGTTCTTCCGGCGGCGCTCGAGGCCGGTGTGGGGATCATCGCGCGCGTGCCCCTCGCATCCGGTCTGCTCAGCGGCCGCTACACCGCCGACACGGTCTTCGCGGCCGACGACCACCGCACCTACAACCGCGACGGCAGTGCCTTCGACGTCGGCGAGACCTTCTCCGGTGTCGACTTCGCCTCGGGCGTCGCCGCGGCACAGGAGTTCTCCGCGCTCGTTCCCGACGGCACGACTCCCGCGGCGGCCGCCCTGGCCTGGGTCGCATCGCGGCCCGGTGTCAGCACCGTCATTCCGGGAGCGCGCAACATGGCGCAGGCCCGGGCGAACGCCGCCGCCGGCTCGGTGGGATACCTCGGCGAGGCGTTCAAAGACGGCGTGACCGGCATCTACGACCGATACTTCCGCGAGGTCGTGCACGGCCGCTGGTGACAAGCTGCTGGGCGTGAGCGCCCGGCGGCGTGTTGCTGCGGGCGCGTCTCCGCTCTCGGGTCTACTTTCGTAGGCGGCCCGAGAGAACGAGGACACCGGTGAACAGAGCACGTCGCACGAATCGCACGGTCACGGCATTGGTCGTCACCGCCCTGCTCGGCGCGAGCGTGCTGTCGGGTGGCGCAGCCCAGGCCGATGAGTATCCGTCGTGGGACGACGTAGAGGCCGCGAAGGCCAGTGAGACGGCCAAGCAGTCCGAGGTCGACGAGATCACGCAGCTCATCACCCAGTTGAAGGACGAGGCGACCCAGGCCCAGCAGCAGGCCGATGCGAAGTGGACTCTTAACGAGAAGGCCCAGAAGGCGCTCGAAGACGGCCAGGCGAAGGCCGACTCGCTGGCCGATCGTGCGGCCGCCCTGCAGGCATCGGCGGATGCGTCGAAGAAGCAGGCCGCGCAGCTCGCGGCCCAATTCGCTCGGCTCGGCGGGGGCGAGGACGTCACGACGATGCTGATCACCGACTCCTCGTCCGAGAGCGATGATCTTCTCGGGCGTCTCGGCTCGTTGAGCAAGCTGAGCGAGACCGTCTCGGGCGTCTATGCGACGGCCGAGACCGAGAGCAACGACGCCGCGGCCATGAACGACCAGGCGCAGGTGGCGAGGGATGCGCTCGCCGCCCTCGCGGACACGGCCGCCTCGGCGCTCGCCGACGCGCAGGCCGCCCAGAAGGCGGCGGTCGGAGCGGTGAACGCCCAGACGTCCCACGAGTCGGAGCTGCAGGCCCAGCTCGCATCGCTCACCCAGAACGTCGCCACGACCGAGGCGGACTACCAGGCGGGAGTCGCGGCGGCTGCCGCGGCAGCGGCGGCGGCCGCCGCAGCCGCCGCATCGGCGGGTTCGGCTCCGGGAGCCCCGATCTCCGACGACGCCCAGGCGCTCGCCCTGGAGCTGGTCGGAGACATCCAGGCCGGACGCCTGACCGGGGCCGACCCCGACCACCTACCGGAGATCGAGTGGATCGCCGCCGGACAGTCGGTGGGCAACTGCGGAATCGATACCCAGATCCTCGCGGCCATCGTGGTGGCCGTGCGCACCTTCGGCAGCGCGGGAGTCAGCGACATCAATCGCAAATGCACCGGCCAGATCGAGGGCGCCGGAATCTATTCTGCGCACTACGTCGACGGGGGAGGGCACGCCGTGGACTTCAATCGTCTCGGCGGGCAGGGCCTCACGGGCGCGGACGAGAACTCCCTGCGGCTCATCCAGGTTCTCGATACCGTGATGCCCCCGGGCTCCGGTCTCGGGCAGCGTCAGTGCCGCATCGCCGCGGGCGACGAGCCCGAGCTGTCGAACTTCTCCGACTTCGCCGACACCTGCACGCACCTGCACATCGACGATCTCTAGTCGAGGTCGTCGGGGTCTTTTCCGGTGCGCTGACCGCTGTCGAGCGCGGCGATTCGGGCGCGGTCGTCCTCGTCGAGCGTGAAGTCGAAGACGTCGATGTTCTCGAGGATGCGCGCGGGGGTGATCGACTTGGGGATCACGACATTGCCGAGGTCGAGCTGCCAGCGTAGAACGATCTGTGCGGGCGACCGGTCGTGCTTCGACGCCAGCGCCGCGAGCGTGGGATCGTCGAGGATGCGGCCCCGGGCCAGCGGCGACCAGGCCTCGGTCGCGATGCCGTGCGCGGCGTCGTACTGCCGGGTCGTCTCCTGCTGCAGCCACGGGTGCAGTTCGACCTGGTTGATCACGGGCGTCTCCCCGCCCTCCTTCGCCAGTCGCTCGAGGTGATGAGGGTGGAAATTCGAGACGCCGATCGATCGGACGACACCGTCTGCCTTGAGGCTCTCGAGCGCCCGCCAGGTCTCGACGTACCGGTTCTGCTTCGGCGCCGGCCAATGGATGAGGTAGAGATCGAGGTAGTCGAAGCCGAGCTTGGAGAGGCTTGCGTCGAACGCGCGTCGGGTCTCGTCGTAGCCGTGGTCGCTCTGCCAGACCTTGGATGCGACGTAGACCTCGTGCCGCGCGATTCCGCTCGAGCGGATCGCCTCTCCCACTCCGCGCTCGTTCTCGTAGAACGCGGCCGTGTCGATGTGCCGATACCCGACTTCGAGGGCGTGACCGACCGCATCCGTCGCCTCGCTGTCTGACACCTTGTACACGCCCAGACCGAGCTGGGGGATGGCGCGTCCGTCGGACAGGGTCACAAGGGGAGAGGCCGGCACCCTTCCATTATCGACGACGCCCCGCGTGCGATCGGTGCGAGGGCGTCGTGCAGACTAGAGGCACGAGGGAGGACGACGCGATCATGGCAAAGGCACCGACGGTGTACGACGTGGCCGAGCGCGCCCGCGTCTCGATCGCCAGCGTGTCGCGCGTGCTGCGCAACCCCGACTCCGTGAAGGAGCAGACGAGGGAGCGCGTGCTCGAGGCCGTGCGTCACCTCGGATACGTTCCGAGCGCGAACGCCCGCGGCCTCGCGGCCCGTCGAACGAACGTGATCGGACTTTTCTTTCCCGGCCACGACGACGTCACGGGATCCGACGGGCGCCTCGTGGCGGCATCCGGGGGAGTGACCGTCGTCCGCGACGACGCGACAGGCGATCCCGAGACCCACAACTACTACTTCGACGAGGTGCTGCGCGGGGCCGAGATCGAGGCCTGGAGGCGCGGCTTCGCCCTGATGGTGGCCGCGGGTCGCGGCGCGTCGCGCGAGGCTATCGTGAACGACATCGCGGGCCGCGTCGACGGCCTGGCCGTGCTGGCGCGCACCGTGCCCGACGAGCTGCTCGCCCATGTCGCCCGGCGCATCCCTGTCGTGGTTCTCGCGGCGACCCGCGGAACGGACGAGTTCGACCACGTCAGCGTCAACAACGCGCCCGGTATGCAGGCCATCACCGAGCATGTGCTGAGCACGGGCGCGCGGCGTCTGATGTACATCGCCGGCCCCGAGGATTCGCCCGACGACCGGGAGCGCCTCGAGGGCTTCCGTGCGGCGGTCGACCGTGTTGACGGCGTGACCGTCGAGTTGGTGCGCGGCGACTTCAGCAGGGTTCGCGGGCGTGAGATCGCGCTCGGCATCGAGGCGATGCCTGAGGCGATCGTCTGCGCGAACGACCAGACCGCCCTCGGGGTGCTGGATGCGATGGGTCGCCGGTCGATCAGCGTGCCGGACGACGTGATGGTCACCGGATTCGACGGCATCGCGGCGGGGCGGCACTCGACCCCGCGCCTGACGACCGTGCACCAGCCGATGGTGGAACTCGGACGGGCCGCCATCCAGGCGCTGACCGCCCGCCTCGACGATCCCGCCCTGGATGCGCAGTCGCTCGTGCTCCCGGTTCAGGTGGTTCTGCGCGACAGCTGCCCCTAGAGGCGCGCTCGGGGATGTCGCCGTGGGGTTGCGATCTCAGGGTTGCGAAGCCCAACTGTAAGCGCATACAGTTGTGCCGAGCGGTTAGTTCGATATCCCCGTCAGTTCATCGTCGACCTGAGAGAAGCGGTTTCCATGAAGCACCCATCCCGACGCCGATTGGGCGCCATCGTCGCAGCCATCGTGCTGACTTCGGGGCTCGCGGCCTGCAGCATCCAGATCGAGAGCGCACCCGATCCCTCGATTCCCGACGACACCATGCTGATCGCGGCCGACAACGGCTCGCCCCTGTTCGAGCGCAACTTCAACCCGTACATGACGAACAAGCGCACCGCCGCCTGGTACATGTACGAGCCGCTCGTGGTTCTCGACAACGTGACCGGCGAAGAGCACCCGTGGCTCGCCACGGGCTACAGCCTGCCCGACCCCTCGACCGTGGTGTTCACCATCCGCGACGGAGTGACCTGGAGCGACGGCAAGCCGTTCACGCCGGACGACGTGGCCTTCAGCTTCGACCTGCTCAAGAAGTACCCGACCTTCGATCTGCAGGGCATCTGGACCTACATCGACACGGTCGAGACGAGCGACACGACGGTGACCGTGCACCTGAAGGCACCCGACGTCCCGGCGGCACAGCTCATCGCGACCACGCTCATCGTGCCCGAGCACATCTGGAAGGACGTGCCCGACCCGTCGACGTTCCGAAACCCCGACCCCGTCGGCACCGGTCCCTACACGCTCGGCAATTTCGCCGCCCAGCAGTACACGATCGACAAGAATCCCACGTACTGGCAGGCCGACAAGGTGGCAGCCGAGCACATCATCCTGCCGGCCACCAACACGCAGCTCGACGTGGCCACCAAGGGCTACGACTGGGCCTACTCGTTCATCTCCGACGTCGATGGGGCCTGGGTCGGAGCCGGCAACAAGAACACCTACTGGTTCCCGCCGGGAGGAACCGTCGCGCTGTTCCCCAACCTCACGAAGGCGCCGTTCAACGACCTCAACCTTCGTCAGGGCCTGTCGCTCGCGCTCGACAGGAAGGCCGTGGGAGACTCCGCCGCCGAGGGTTACATGGATGTGGCCGGACAGACCAACATTTTGCTGCCCTATCAGCAGAGCCTGCTCGACCCCTCGATTCCCGACTCGGGCCTGGTGGCTCAGAACCAGCAGAAGGCGCTCGAGTACTTCGCCCAGGCCGGCTACACGCAGCAGGGCGGCAAGCTGGTGGATGCTCAAGGGTCGCAGCTGAGCTTCACCATCACCACGGCCAACGGCTACAACGACTGGCTCAAGGGCGTGCAGGAGGTGCAGAAGCAATGGGGCGCCATCGGCATCGACGTGAAGGTCGAGAGCCCGCAGCCCGCCGCTTACCAGCTGGCGCTCCGCAACGGCGAGTACGACCTCGCCATGGGAGGAACGGGCGGAACGGGATCGATCTTCCGTGACTTCAACCAGCTGCTCTCGAGCGACTACCTGAAGCCGGTCGGCGAGGAGGCCGTCTTCAACTACGAGCGGTACAGCAACCCCGAGGCCGACGCGGTGCTGAAGGACTACAAGCTCGCGATCGATCCGGAGACGCAGAAGCAGCTGGGCTTCCAGTTGCAGAACATCGTCTACAACGACCTGCCCGTGCTCAGCCTCTACTACGGCGGGTCGTGGGGCCTGATGAGCGACGCGAAGTTCACCGGTTGGCCCAGCGAGGCCGATCCGTACGCGTCGCCCAAGACCTACGAATCCACTCCCTTGCTCGTGCTCACCCATCTGAAGAAGGTCAACGATGACTAGCGTCACGATCGCGCCTGGCAGCGCGGAATCAACTGCCGCGCCCGCGGGCGCCCCCGTCGCATCCGGTCGGGGCAGGGCCCTGGGCTATATCGCCCGCAAGGCGGGGCTCCTGCTGCTCACACTGTGGGCGGCCATCACGCTCAACTTCATCCTGCCGAGGCTCATGCCAGGCTCTCCGGCCGACGCCGCTCTGGCGAAGCTCGCGCAGAACGGACCCGTGAGCGAGGCGACCAAATCGGCGATCGAGGCACAGCTCGGAGTGCCGACGGGCAACATCCTCGAGCAGTACGTGGCGTACCTGCACCAGGTGGTGACGCTCGACTTCGGCGTCTCGTACACGTTCTACCCCCAGAGCGTGTCCGAACTGGTCAGCACCGCGCTTCCCTACACGCTCGTGCTCGTCGGCGTCGTCACCATCATCGCCTTCGTGCTCGGCACCCTGCTCGGCGTGCTCGCCGCCTGGAAGCGCGGAACCTGGCTCGACACGCTGCCGACCCTGGCCGGATCGTTCGCCAGCGCGTTCCCGTACTTCTGGACGGCGCTGCTGCTGCTGTTCTTCGCCGGATACGTGGGGAGGCTGTTCCCGACCTCGGGCGCCTACGGCCCCACGGCCACACCCGAGTTCACGATCGGCTTCCTCGGCGACGCGATCTATCACGCGGCGCTTCCGGCGCTGACGATCCTCATCACCTCGCTGGGCGGCTGGATCCTCGGCATGCGCAACACGATGATCTCGACGATCGGCGACGACTACGTGACCTTCGCCGAAGCCAATGGACTGAAGCCGCGCACGGTCGCGCTGCGATATGCCGCGCGCAACGCGATCCTGCCCAACCTCACCTCGTTCGGGCTCGCGCTCGGCGGTGTCGTCGGAGGATCGATCCTCGTCGAGCGGGTGTTCGGATACCCGGGCATCGGCTACCTGCTGTTCAACGCGGTCACCAACCAGGACTACCCGTTGATGCAGGCCCTGTTCCTGATGATCACCGTGAGCGTGCTCATCGCCAACTTCCTCGTCGACATCTTGTACGGCGTGCTTGACCCGAGGACCCGCCGATGAGCACCCAGAGCATTCCCCCCTCGACCCGCGCTGTGCGCGCCATCGAGCAGGCGTCCATCGCTCCCGCCCCGAGTCCGCTCAAGGTCGTGCTGCGCGTCGCATCGACCGTGTGGTCGAACGGCAAGGCGCGCATCGGCATCATCATCCTCGGGCTGTTCATCCTGATCGCCGTGTTCGCGCCACTGATCGCCCCGTACGGCGCCCGCCAGAACGGCTTCGACCGGTCGGCGGATGCGTCGGCCGCCCATTGGCTCGGCACGACGGCAGCCGGCGAGGACGTGCTGTCGCAGCTCATCTGGGGATCCCAGATCAGCATCTTCGTCGGCCTCGTCGCGGGCCTGCTGTCGACCGTGATCGCGGTTCTCGTGGGACTCAGCTGGGGGTACGTGCGCGGATTCGGCGCAGACGTGATCAACTTCATCGTCAACCTGTTCCTCGTCATCCCGGGCCTGCCGCTCATGATCGTGATCGCGGCCTATCTCTCGGGCGGCGGCATCGGCATGATCATCGTGGTCGTGGTGATCACCGGATGGGCCTGGGGAGCGCGCGTGCTGCGCAGCCAGACCCAGTCGCTGCGATCGCGCGACTTCGTCACCGCCGCCGTATTCAGCGGCGAGCGGCCCTTCCGCATCGTGTTCCGCGAGATCCTGCCGAACATGACCTCGCTCATCGTGGGCAACTTCTTCGGGGCGGCGACCGCGGCGATCCTCGCCGAGGCGGGCCTCGAATACCTGGGCCTCGGCGACACCACGGTGGTGAGCTGGGGAACGATGCTCTTCTGGGCGCAGAACTCCAACGCCCTCCTCACCGGCCAGTGGGCGCTCCTGTTCGCACCCGGGCTCTGCATCGCCCTGCTGGCGACCAGCCTCACCCTCATCAACTTCGGCGTCGACGGAATCTCCAATCCGCGCCTCCGGGAAGGAAAGCAGCGATGACCGCCCTGCTCGAGATCACCGACCTCTCTGTCGACTACGGCGAGGGCACCGGCAGCACGCACGCGGTGAATCACGTGTCGTTCACCCTGGAGCACGGCGAGTTCGTCGGGCTGGTGGGCGAGTCCGGTTCCGGGAAGTCCACGTTCGGATTCGCGGTCACGGGCCTGTCGAAGCCGCCGGCACGCATCGCGGGCGGCAGCATCCTGCTCGACGGCGTCGACATCGCGAGCCTGTCGACCGGCGAGCTGCGCGAGCAGCGCCACGGCGGCGTCGCCATGGTGCTGCAGTCGGGCATGAACGCGCTGAACCCCGTGCGCAGCATCCGCAACCACTTCGTCGACATCTTCCGGGCGCACGGCCACGTCGAGCGCGGCGACTGGGGCTCGCGTGCCGCCGAACTCGTGGGCAAGGTGGAGCTGCCCGCCTCCGTTCTCGACCGGTATCCGGGAGAGCTCTCGGGCGGCATGCGCCAGCGCGTGTCGATCGCCCTCGCCCTCTCGCTCGAGCCGAAGCTCATGGTCTTCGACGAGCCGACCACCGCGCTCGACGTGCTCGTGCAGCACGCCGTGATGGACACCATCATCGAGCTGCAGAAGAAGGAGAACTTCACCGCCCTGCTGATCAGCCACGACCTGGGCATCGTTCTCGAGTCGGCGCAGCGCGTGCTCGTGATGCACGAGGGCGAGATCGTCGAGGATGCGCCGTCGCGGCAGATCCTCGAGAGGCCCGGCGACGACTACACGAAGATGCTGCTGTCGCACTATGCCGACCCGCGCGCGGAGGTCGTGGAGCTGCCCGGCTTCGAGGGCCGTCACCGCGCGCCCGCCGACGCCCATCCACCGACCGTGTCGTCGCGCACCCGGCGCAAGGACCAGAAGGCCATCGTCGTCGACCACGTCTCGAAGGTGTACCCGGCGCCGCGTCGCGGCGAGTCGCAGGTGACCGCTGTCGACGACGTGTCTTTCACGCTGGAGCCGGGCCAATCGCTCGCGCTCGTCGGCGCATCCGGAAGCGGCAAGTCGACCCTCGCCAAGCTGATCACCGCCGTCGAGAAGCCGTCGTCGGGCAGCGTGCGCTTCGGCGACCTCGACGTGGGATCTCTTCGGCGCGGCCAGTTCCGGCGCCTGCACCGCGACGTGCAGATGGTCTTCCAAGACCCCTACGCCGCACTCAACCCGCTGCACACCGTGGAGTACACGTTGACGCGACCCGTGGTGAACTTCACCGGTCTGAAGGGCCTGGATGCGCGTCGCCGGGTTCTCGAGCTGCTCGACACCGTCGGTCTGTCGCCGGTCGAGGAGTTCGCGGCGAAACTGCCGCATCAGCTGTCGGGCGGCCAACGCCAGCGCGTGGTGATCGCCCGCGCCCTCGCGAGCGACCCGCAGGTGATCATCGCCGACGAGCCGGTGTCGATGCTCGACGTGTCGCTTCGCGCCGGCGTGCTCGCGCTGCTCGAGGACCTGCGTGAGCAGTGGGGCGTCTCGCTCCTGTACATCACCCATGATCTGCTGTCGGCGCGCGTGGTGACCGACAACATCATGGTGCTGAACGGAGGGCGGGTCGTCGAGCGCGGCAACACCGCCGAGGTGCTGCGCAATCCGACCGACGAGTACACGATCAGACTGCTCGACGCGATCCCGAATCCCGGCCGACAGGACGTGGCGTGACGTTCGGCGGCCTGGCGCTGCCCGATTCGCTCGAGATCTTCACCCTCGACGGCCTGACGGCCTTCCGCGCGCCGGCCCGGGGTGAGGAGCGCGGCGTCGCCCTCTTCGTGCCGGGCTTCACAGGCTCGAAGGAGGACCACCGCTTTCTCGTCGCGCTCGCCGCGGAACGGGGATGGGAGTCGTTCTCGTACAGCCAGCGCGGACAGGCCGACTCGGTCGCACCGCGTGGGATCGACGAGTATTCGCTGCGGAAGCTCGCCGACGACGCGGTCGCCGTGGCAGATCGGATCGCACGGGGTCGCCGGGTGCACCTGGTGGGCCACAGCCTCGGCGGCCTCGTCGCCCGTGCGGCGGCCATCCTTCGGCCCGACGTCTTCGCCGACCTGACGATGCTCTGCTCGGGGCCCGGCGGTCAAGGGCCCGGGCATCACGTCGACGACGCCGCATTCGTGGCCCGCCACGGCACGCTGGCCTGGTGGGAGCACAACAATCCTCTCGGCGCGAGGAACGCCGACGAGGTGTTCGTGCGCGAGCGTGCGGCCGCGTCGAGCGACGACAACTTTCTCGGTATGGCCGCGATCCTGCGGGACACGCCCGATTCGAGTGACGAGCTGCGCGAGACCGGCCTGCCCGTGCTCATCGCACACGGCGATGCCGACGACGCCTGGCCCATCGCATCCCAGCACGCCATGGCCCTGCGGGTCGGAGCCCGCTACGAAGTCATCCCGAACGCCGGGCACCTGCCGAACATCGACAACCCCAACCACACGACCGCGCTGCTCGACAGCTTCTGGTCTGGTGGAGAACACAAAGGAGAATCCTGATGCTCACCTTCCCCGACGGCTTTCTGTGGGGTGCGGCCACCGCCGCCCACCAGATCGAGGGAAACAATGTCAACAGCAACTGGTGGGTTCACGAGAACGAGCCGGGCACGACGATCGTGGAGCCCTCGGGCGACGCGGCCGACAGCTACCACCGCTACCGCGACGACATCCGGCTGCTCGCCGAGCTCGGCCTGAACTCCTACCGGTTCAGCATCGAGTGGTCGCGCATCGAACCCGAGCGCGGTCTCTACTCGCGCGCATCCGTCGACCACTACCGGCGCATGGTCGACACCTGCCACGAGTTCGGCATCGAGCCGATCGTGACCCTGATGCACTTCACCGTGCCCCGGTGGTTCGAGAACGACGGTTTCTGGCGGGCTCCGGATGCTGCGGATCTGTTCGCCCGCTACACCGAGCTCGCGCTGCCCGTCGTGGCCGAGGGCGTGAACTACGTCTGCACCATCAATGAGCCCAACATCGCCGCGATGCTCGCCGGGGGAGAGGACGCCTCGAACCTCGTGGCGTACGGCCTGCCCAAGCCCGACCTCGGCGTGGCCGACGCGCTGCTCGAGTCGCACCGGCGCTCGCGCGAGGTGCTGTCGCAGGTCTCCGGCCTGAAGACGGGCTGGACCATCGCCACCCAGGCCTTCGAGGCGGCCGACGAGCCCGGCTCAGAGGAGAAGAAGCGCGAGATCGCCTACCCGGCAGAGGACTGGTACCTCGAGAACGCCGCCGGCGACGACTTCATCGGCGTGCAGGCGTACACCCGCAATATCGTGGGCCCGGAGGGCATCCGCCCGCCCGCCGCCGACGTGGAGAAGACGCTCACGCAGTGGGAGTACTTCCCCCCGGCCGCCGGAATCGGCGTACGCGCCGCCTGGGAGCTGAGCGACCACACTCCGGTCATGGTGACCGAGAACGGCATCGCCACGCAGGACGATCCTCGTCGCATCGACTACACCCGAGGCGCCCTCGAGGGACTGCACGCATGCATCGAAGACGGCATCACGCTGCTGGGCTACCAGCACTGGTCGGCGCTCGACAACTACGAGTGGGCATCGGGGTTCGCCCCGACGTTCGGACTCATCGGCTGGGACAAGCAGACCTTCGAGCGCACGCCCAAGCCCAGCGCGAGCTGGTACGGCGAGGTCGCGAAGGCCAACGCCCTCGCCGTCTAAACAACTCCGTTCCCTGAGCTTGTCGAAGGGCCCGCTTCGACAAGCTCAGCGAACGGGTGTCTTTACGGCCAGAGAAGTGATGTAGACCACGTGTCGTCGCTGCGCGCGTACCGCAGCCTCTGGTGCCGACGCTCGGCATCCGACTGCCAGAATTCGACAGTCGACGGCCTGACGCACCAGAGGGTCCAGGTGGGCGATACCAGGTCTGGATGCGCGTCGAGTTCGCGCGCGGCCTTCTCGATGGCGGCCTCGCTCTCGTCGCGGCTGCCGAGCGGCGCGCTCTGCGGGCTGCCGAGCGCGACGGCACGGGCGCCGATGCCTCGGCGGGAGAAGTCTCGGGCGTTCTCGTCGTCTGAGCCACGCGTCACCGAGCCGCGGATGCGCACGGAGCGGCCGACCGTGGGCCAGTAGAACGTGAGGGCGGCCACGGGGTTCGCCGTGAGTTCGACGCCCTTGGCGCTGGCGGAGCTGCTCGCGAACCACCAGCCGTCGTCGGTGAGGTCCTTCAGTATCAGCACCCGGGCATCCGGAACGCCGTCGGCGTCGACGGTCGAGAGCGTCATCGCGTGCGGTTCGAGCTGGCCCGCCTCGACGGCCTGGCCGAACCATGCCACGAAGAGCTCGAGCGGGTTCTCGGGAGCGATGGTCGGATCGAATGGCGGAGGAGTGGCCGCGAGGCTCGCGAGCGGACGAAGGCTGTCTCTCAGAGGGTGCACGGTATCGACACTACGCTCCAGGAGTCAGAGCCCGCTCACCGTCTGAATGGGTTCGGTGTCGGGAATGGGGCTGGCGTCTTTTCCGCGGAGATCGGGGTGCCAGCGCTTTCCGACGAGCGGAACGAGGAACCCGAGGAGGCCCAGCACGCCGGCGACGTAGAAGGCTCCCGAGGCTCCCTGGCTGTCGATGAGGAAGCCGGCGAACGCGCTTCCGACGGCCGCTCCGATGAGCTGACCCGTGCCGACCCAGCCGTAGGCCTCGGCCGTATCGCTGAAGCGCACGCTCGACGAGACGATGGAGAACATCACGGCGAGGGCCGGGGCGATGCCGATGCCGGCGATGAACAGGGTGACGGCGAGCCACCAGACGTTGAGAGACACTGCCGCGAGTGCGGTTCCGATGAACACGATGAGCATGCGGCGGGCCAGTGCCCACGGCCCGATCGGAACATGGCCGAGCGACAGGCCGCCGACCAACGAGCCCACGGCGAAGATCGCGAGAACGATGCCGGCCTCGAGGCCGTCGTGACCGAAGGTGGCCACGACGCCGGCCTCGATGGCCGCGCAGGCCGCGACGAGCAGGAAGCCGACGATCGTCGCCAGCAGCACCGGAGGCTTGGCGAGCACGGCGCCCAGCTTGCGGCGCGAGCGGGGGATGCGCACCCGACCGAGCTCAGGGCTCGCGATGAACCAGGTGCCGCCTCCCACGAGGAAGACGACGGCGAGGAGGATGCCCCAGACGGTGCCGATCTGGGTCGACACGAACGTGGTGATGACCGGGCCGACGACCCAGATGATCTCCTGGGCCGAGGCATCGAGAGAGAAGAGCGGAGTGAGCTGCTTCGAGTTGACCATCTTGGGGTAGATGGTGCGCACGGCAGGCTGGATGGGCGGCATGGTGAGACCGGCGACGAGAGCGACGCCCATGGCGGCCGGGATCGTGAGGGGCAGGAGCGCGATGGCCGATATGGCGAAGGCGCAGATGATCATCGTGATGGTGATGACCTGGCGCATGCCCCAGACGCCCATGAGACGCGAGGTGAGGGGCCCGGCGACCGCCTGGCCGATGCTCAGGGCGGCGAGAACCAGGCCGGCCGCTCCGTAGGAGTCGTGGACCCTCTCGATGTGCAGGAGGAAGGCGAGCGAGAGCATGCCGAAGGGGAACCGGGCGGTGAGTTGCGCGGCGATGATGCGCGCGACCCCGCGGGTTTTCAGGAGATTCGAGTAGCTGCTCACAACTTCTCTACTCTACCGTCCAGCCGGTACAAGTGCCTTCTGAATACGTTGCATGGAAACAGGCTCCGCCGTTCCGAGCGATTGCGCAAACAGACTCACCCGGAACTCCTCGAGGAGCCAGCGCGCGCGCACGATGTTGGGCGGCGAATGCGGGGCGAGGGGGATGCATCCACCCGCGTCCGTGTAGCGGCTCGTCGCCGCCTGCACCTCGGTCATCCAGGCGCGATCGCGGGCCGCGTTCTCGGCGAGTTTGCCGAGCCGCTGCGTGAGGGCCTTGAGATAGCGAGGCAGCTGGCGCAGCTGCGTGGTTCCCGTGGCCGACACGAAGCCCGGGTAGATGAGACCCTTGAGCTGCTCTCGGGCATCGCCGAGCGCGGCGAGCAGGGCCATGCTCGTGACGCCCTTGAGCGCCTTCTCCGCGTCGCGCGCCGCCGAGAGGATCGTGGTGACCACGCCGACGGTCGCGTAGAGCTCGTCCATGACCGTCGCCGAGAGGTGGTCCCGGGCCGAGAGGAACCCGGCCTCGTTCCAGAGCATGCCATCCGGTGCCACCTCGAAGAGCACGCGCTGCGCGACCGCGCGCAGGCAGTCGTCGAAGAGGGCCTGGACGTTCTGGTACGGGCTCGTGGCCAGCATGAGCTTCTCGTTCTGCGTGAGGTGCTCGCGCACATACGACAGGGGAGAGGGCACGGCGAGAAGCAGCAGGCGCACGATGCCGTCGGGCGTCTGGAGGACCTGTTCATCGGGCGATGTCATGAGCCGCAGCGACACCGACGAGCCGTCGTCGACGAGCGCGGGGTAGGCGCGGATCACTCCGCCGTGCTGCTTCGTGTCGACGAGGCGCGGCAGTTCTCCGAAGCTCCAGGAGGTGAGGCCGGAGCGTTCGAGGTCGCTCGAGATGCGGGTCGTGGCTTTCGCCACCGAGTCGCGGGCGGCGCCGCGGTGCTTCTGCTGCAGGGCGGGCAGGTCCTTGCCGACCGAGAGCGTCTTGCCCCGTTCGTCAACTACGCGGAACGACATGCGCAGGTGCGACGGCAGGCGCTCGCGGTCGAAGTCGGATGCCGACACCGAGACGTGCCCGAGACGCGTCATCGTCGTGGCCAGGGCTGCGAGGTACCCCTCGTCGCCTCCGCCCTCGGGCGTCTCGGCGACGAGGCGCACCGCCCAGTCGGTGGAGGGAACGAAGTTGCGGCGGATGTTCTTGGGCAGCGACTTGATGAGCGCGGTCACGAGCTCGACCCGCAGACCCGGCACCTGGTACTCGAACGACTCCGGCTTGAGCCTCGGCAGCAGCGCGAGCGGCACCGTCGCCGTGACCCCGTCGTCTTCGGTGCCCGGTTCGAAGCGGTAGCTCAGGCCCAGACGCTGGTCCTCCTGCTGCCACGTGGTCGGATACTCGTTCTCGTCGATCTCGGGCGCGCCCCCGGGCACGAGCGCGTCGATGGTCATGGTGAGCAGGTCGGGGGTGTCGTGCTTCGCCGTCTTCCACCAGCCCTCGAAGGTGCGCTGCGAGAACACGTCGCGCGGGATGCGCTCGTTGTAGAAGTCGAACACCGCCTCGTCATCGGTCAGCAGGTCGCGGCGGCGGCTGCGCTCCTCGATCTGCTCGAGCTCTTTGCGGAAGGCGCGGTTCGCCCGGTCGAACGCCTGCTGCGATTCCCAGTCGCCCTCGACGAGCGCGTGGCGGATGAACAGCTCGCGCGCGTACGACGGGTCGACACGAGAGAACTGGATGCGCCGCTTCTCGACGATGGGAACGCCGAACAGCGTGACCCGCTCGTAGGCGACGACGGAGCCCTGCTTCTTCTCCCAGCGGGGTTCGGAGTAGCTGCGCTTGACGAGGTCGCCCGCGAGCTTTTCGGCCCAGGCCGGATCGATGGCCGCGTTCATGCGCGCGAAGAGGCGACTCGTCTCGACCAGCTCGGCGCTCATCACGGCGGCGGGCTGCTTCTTGTTCAGCACCGACCCCGGGAAGATGGAGAAGCGCGACTGGCGCGCGCCCACGTAGTCCTTCTTGACCGCGTCCTTCAGGCCGATGTGCGAGAGCAGCCCCGACAGGATCGACCGGTGGATTCCGTCGGGGTTCACCGCCGGCTCGCCGATCGTGAGCCCCAGCGGACGCGACAGCTGCTTCAGCTGGCGATACACGTCCTGCCACTCGCGGATGCGCAGGTAGTTGAGGAACTCGTTCTTGCAGAGTCTGCGGAACGCGCTCGACGACAGCTCGGACTGCTTCTCCTCGAGGTAATTCCAGAGGTTGAGCAGGGTGAGGAAGTCGCTCGTCGGGTCGGTGAACCGGCCGTGCAGCTCGTCGGCTCGCTGGCGCCGTTCGAGCGGGCGCTCTCGCGGGTCCTGGATCGTGAGCCCTGCCACGATGAGCATCACCTCGCGGCTCGTGCCCGTCTCTTTGGACTCGATCACCATGCGCGCGAAGCGCGGCTCTATGGGCAGGCGCGCGAGATCGCGACCGATCCTCGTGAGCCGCGGCTGGGCATCCGGTGTCTTGGTTCGTGTGTTCGCGTCTGCCGACGACGCCGTGCGCAGCGCGCCCAGCTCGCCCAGAAGGTCGAGGCCGTCCTTGATGCCGCGCGACTCCGGCGGTTGAAGGAAGGGGAACGATGCGATGTCGCCGAGGCCGAGCGAGATCATCTGCAGGATGACGGCGGCGAGGTTCGTGCGCAGGATCTCGGGCTCGGTGAACTCGGGGCGCTTCTCGAAGTCCTGCTGCGAATACAGCCGGATGGCGATTCCATCGCTGGTGCGGCCCGAACGGCCCGAACGCTGGTTCGCGGAGGCCTGCGAGATCGCCTCGATCGGCAGTCGCTGCACCTTGGAGCGCACGCTGTAGCGGCTGATGCGCGCCGTTCCGGCGTCGATCACGTACTTGATGCCGGGCACCGTGAGGCTGGTCTCGGCGACGTTCGTGGCCAGCACGATGCGCCGGCGAACGCCGGGAGTGCTGCTGCGCTGGAAGACACGGTGCTGATCGGCGCTCGAGAGCCGGCCGTAGAGGGGGAGGATCTCTGTGACGCCGCCCGCCGAGCTGCGGTTGGCGAACTTGCCCTTGAGCGACTCCTCGGCGTCGCGGATCTCGTTCTCTCCCGACAGGAAGACGAGGATGTCGCCGTCGCCCTCGCGCCCCAGCTCGTCGACGGCGTCTCCGATGGCCTCGAAGGCGTCGCGATCGGGGGTTGTGCTCCCTGAGCCTGCGTTCCCTGAGCCTGTCGAAGGGTCGTCATCGTCATCCTCAAGAGCTGCGTCCGCAACCAGCGGCCGGTACCGGATCTCGACCGGGAACGTGCGTCCGGAGACCTCGACGATCGGGGCATCGTCGAAGTGCTTCGAGAAGCTCTGCGGGTCGATCGTGGCGGAGGTGATGATGAGCTTGAGGTCGGGCCGCTTCGGCAGCAGCTGCTTGAGGTAGCCCAGCAGGAAGTCGATGTTGAGGCTGCGCTCGTGGGCCTCGTCGATGATGATCGTGTCGTACTTCGAGAGCATGCGGTCGTGGTGCATCTCGTTGAGCAGGATTCCGTCGGTCATCAGCTTGATGCGGGTGTCTTTCGACGCCTTGTCGGTGAAGCGCACCTGGTAGCCGACCAGGCCGCCGACCTCCTGACCGAGTTCCTCGGCGATGCGCTCGGCGATCGTGCGGGCCGCGAGGCGTCGGGGCTGGGTATGGCCGATCGCTTCGCGCCCCAGCTCGAGGCAGATCTTCGGGAGCTGCGTGGTCTTTCCCGATCCTGTCGCGCCCGCGACGATGACCACCTGGTTCTCGGCGATCGCGCGCGCGATGTCGTCGCGCCGCTGGCTGACCGGGAGTTCAGGGGGGAAGACGATACGGGGGAGGGAATCCATGGGCATTCCATTCTAGATTCTCCGCCGCCGGTCGCGCCCTCCTGGCCGGTGTCCCGGCCTGTATCGTGGCCGGAATGGATGCTGTGAGTCTCGATCTGCCCGATGGTCACGTGACGCTCAGGCGCGCGACGATCGCCGACCTCTCGGTGATCATCGATCTGCTGGCCGACGACCCGATCAGTGCAGCGCGCGGCGACTCGGCCGATGCCAGCGACCGCGAGGCCTACGAGGTCGCCTTCGCCGCCATCGACCGCGACCCGGCGCAGCGACTTCTGGTCGTGGTCGACCCCGTTGGCGCTGTCGTCGCGACCATGCAGCTCACCGTGATTCCGGGACTCGCGCGGCGCGGAGCCTCGCGTCTGCAGATCGAGGCCGTGCGGGTCTCGTCGAGTCAACGCAGCCGCGGCATCGGTGCGGCCATGATGCGCTGGGCGATCGAGGACGCCCGTGTCTCCGGCGTGCCGCTCGTGCAGTTGACGTCAGATGCCGCGCGAGTGGATGCGCACCGCTTCTACGAGAGGCTCGGCTTCGATGCGTCTCACGTCGGGTTCAAATACCGGGTCGAGAGCTCGTAGCTGCTTCGACGAGCTCGCGCAGACGGTCGAGGTCTTCTCCGACGGTCTTCGTGTCGCGATCGAACTCGTCGTCGGACAGGTCGAGCTGACGCACGGTGAAGATGATCTCGGACCCGTTCGGGTGGATGATCACCCTCAGCGGGTTGGTGACGGTCACGCCTGACGGCAGGGTCACATCGTGATCGAGGATGCCGAACTCGTTGCGCTCGACGAAGCGCACCGAGACCCGACCCATGGGCGAGTCGACCCATAAGGTGTCGCCCTCGCGGGTCACCTCGGAGTGTGCGAGACCGGATGCCCACTTCGGGAGGTTGTAGATGTTCGCGGCGACCTCGTAGACAGTCTGCGGGCTCGCCGAAATGACCCGGCTGACGTGACGGCTCTCCATGCGTCCAGCATGACGGAACGCTGCATGCTTCTGCCACGGCAGGGGTGCTTTCGATACGCGTGATCTTGAAACGGGGTGATCTCGATACGCGGTGCTCGTTCCTCGCGCCGCTACTCGATCGGCGCAGGGGTGGTGGTGGGTATCGGGCGCGCTGGATTATCAGCGCCGTGCGGAGGCGCTCTCGTCTTTCGTGCGCTGGCCGAGGAGGCCGCCCTTCGACAAGCTCGGGGAACGCCCCAGCCTTGCCCCCCTGGCGCTGGTCGAGTAGGCCGCCTGGGCTGTATCGAGACCCGGTGGTGGTTAGAAGGGGCAGTCGGCGAGGTCCTCCTCGACGGTGATCGTCGTCGCCGCGGCTGCGGCTGCTGCTGCTGCCGCTGTGGCCTTGATGAGGGTTTGTGGTGCGGGCCGCATCCGGCCTTCCGGCCGAACCGTGTAGACGTGACCGGCCGGAGAGGTCGCCGTGAGGGTGTCGTCTCCGTTCGGGATGAACTGCCACCTCGTGTGGTGCTTCACCCGATGATGCTCCGGACTCAGCGGGGCCAGGTTCTCGGGGATCGTGTCGCCGCCATAGGCATGGTCTTCGGTGTGGTCCATGTCCGCCTGCTCCGACGGAACCGTGCACCCCGGGAACACACACTCCGGGTGGACCAGCCGGGCGTGGTCGATCATCGCCGCGGTCGGCCGGTAGTCCCGGGGGTCGGTGGCCAGGATCCGCCCCGTAATCGGGTCAGTGAGGATCCTCCGCCACGACGTCGCCTCCGCGGTCAACTGGGCGGCAGTGGCCGGGTCGATGGGCCCGTACCCGCGGAGAATCGCCGCCTCCTCACCCACGCCCAACAGTGTCATCGCGGGAACAATCACATGCACCCGACCCCGAACGCCCCGGGTGGCTCCGGGAATCGACGGTTCCCCGTTGAGAAGCAGATCGGTCAGAACGTCGACTTTCAGGTGCCCCATGCTCCGCGGGTCACCACCTGTATTCAGTCCGGCCGCCAATCGCACGGCCCTGTCCGCGATCGCGTGGATCTCCGGCGCCGGCGCGAACAAGGTGAGGCAAGCCATGCCGTCCGCTGCCGGATCGACATAGATGCGCCGGGTCGCCGCGGCTTTCTCCGCTCGTTTCACCGCGGTGGACGGTTGGGCGAGCTCCACCTCATGCCGGGCCTTCTTCTCGAGCTGCTTCGGGTTCACCTCAACAGCCAGAGAAGCGAGCCTCGTGTCGTATGTGGCGAGGGCGTCGCCCTCTAACCCCTCGGCATGCTTCGCGATGACTTCGGCGTGCTCCCACGACACCGTGCCAGCAGCGACCGCCGCCAGGGTCGCGGGGAGCCGATCGACGAGGGCCGTACTCGTGTCGATCAGCGTGGCGGCGCGGTACTCGGTTCGTCGGGTCAG
>NZ_JARUXC010000024.1 GCF_030433855.1 Agreia sp. PsM10
AAGGATCGGACGCACCCGACATCAACCACACCAACCGGCACAGCATCACATCGAGGCAACTTCTCAAACCTAGACCCAAGTTTTGTTTCTGTCAAATCGTGTTTTCGCGGTGATCCGGATGATTCCGGGCGCTCAACACGACTTCCAACAGAACGTTCCTGGGAAGAGGCGTTATACATCCTAAAGCAGTCCTACAGAACACTTCTAGAGCGAATCTGATTCAGCTTTGGATTTGGTCCCGCTTGAGGCCGGAAGCTCTTCGGCTTTCCGCACCTGTGGGGTGACAAGAGAAGACATTACGGGCAGATTCTGCGACGGTCAAAACCGGTGTGCAGCCCGGGCGTGTCGCCCCGGAATCCCGCGGTTCTTCACTCGACGAAGACTCCCGCGAGCGTCTTCTTGCCTCGCCGGAGCACAGCCACTCCCCCGCTCAGCACGGAACCGCTGATCGTGGCCGACTCGTCGGCGACCACGGTGTTGTTCACATACACACCGCCCTGGGCGATGGCGCGCCGCGCCTCACTCACGCTTTTGGTCAGTCCGGTATCGACGAGCAGCTGAACTATCGGGGCATCCGGCATGCAGGTGGTGTTGGGGAGCTCGCGCAGCGCGGCGACCAGAGTCTCCGTCTCGAGATCGGAGAGGTCTCCTTGCCCGAAGAGGGCCTGGGCCGCGGCGATCGCCGATTCGGTGGCGGCCACGCCATGCACGAGCGCGGTCACCTCGTAGGCCAGCGTCTTCTGAGCCTCACGACGGAACGGCTCCTCGTCGACCAGCACCGCGATGCGCTCGATCTCGGCGCGAGAGAGGAAAGTGAAGATCTTGAGTCGGGCGACCACGTCGGCATCGAGCGTGTTGAGCCAGAACTGGTAGAACGCGTACGGGCTCGTGAGTGCGGGATCGAGCCAGACGGCGTTGCCCTCGCTCTTGCCGAACTTCGTTCCGTCGGAATTCGTGATCAGGGGCGTGCCGATCGCGTGGGCACTGCCGTGCTCGGCCCGGTGGATGAGGTCCGTTCCACTCGTCAGATTGCCCCACTGGTCGCTGCCTCCGGTCTGGAGCACGCAGTCGAAGGTGCGGTACAGCTCGAGGAAGTCCATCCCCTGCAGGATCTGGTAGCTGAACTCCGTGTAGCTGATGCCGGCGTCAGAGTTGAGCCGTGCACTGACGGCATCCTTCTTCAGCATCGTTCCGACGCGGTAGTGCTTGCCGATGTCACGGAGGAAGTCGATCGCCGAGAGCGGCTGCGTCCAGTCGAGGTTGTTGACCATTCGAGCAGGGTTGTCGCCGTCGAAGCTCAGGAACCTCTCGATCTGGCCCCGGAGGTACTCGACCCATTCGGCGACCGTGTCCTTGGTGTTGAGCGTGCGCTCGGCAGTGGGGCGCGGATCTCCGATGAGACCGGTCGACCCTCCCACGAGACCGAGGGGCCTGTGGCCCGCGAGCTGCAGTCGGCGCAGTAGAAGGATCTGCACGAGGTTGCCGAGGTGGAGACTCGGGGCGGTCGGGTCGAATCCGCAGTAGTACGTGATCGGCGGGCCGGCGAGCAGCTTCTTCAGCGAGTCCCGGTCTGTGGAGACATGGACGAGGCCGCGCCACTCGATCTCGTCCCAGACATCGTCGAACGAGGAATCGTTGTGCTGGCGGGTCAGGAGTTCGCTCTGGATCATCGACACCTGATCACAGTATCAGCGGCGGTCGCGATACTTCGGGCGGACGGAACAGGCCTCTGGCCTTGATGTACCACCAATCAGGCCTATAGACTTGATTACCTAGACATCAAGGCTGCAGCCTTGATGAGAGGGGTCCCTATGTTCGTCATCACCGCAGACCAGGTCGACAGCCGCCATTCCGCCGACCTCGTGTCGCCGGCCGTCGCCCACCTCGACGATGTCTTCGGAGCGGGACTCGCCCTGCCGGTCGACCGGAACGCCGGTGACGAACTGCAGGCTCTCGTCGTCGACTCGACCACCGCCGTCGCCATGGTCCTCGAGCTCACCCGCTCGGGCGACTGGAGCGTCGGGCTCGGAGCCGGGGATGTCGAGCAGCCCCTGGCCTCCTCGACACGCGAGACTCGAGGCCCCGCCTTCATCGCGGCCAGGGCGGCCGTCGACTCGGCCAAGAAGTCCCCCCTGCGCTTCGCCTTCCGAGACGGAACACCCCCGAAGCAGACCGACGCAAGCGACTTCGAAGCCCTCATGCTCCTGCTCCTGTCGGTGCGAGACCGCCGCACCGAACAGGGATGGCAGGTCTACGACCTGCTCGCCCAGGGACGAACGCAGAGGGAGGCCGCCGACACACTGGGCATCACACCCCAGGCCGTGAGCGACCGGATGTCGGCGGCCCAGGTCAGAATCGACCTCGAAGCCCACGCACCGCTCAGCCGGCTGCTCTCCAGGCTCACCGAATCATCCGAATACTCGAAAGACGAGGTCTGACGTGAACACCGTGATCGTTGCGCTCCTCGCCGCGGGTCTCCTCGCGAGCGCGATCGCCCTCGCCCTCGATTTGCGTACGAGCGGCGCACGGCCGCGACGACCACGTGGAGCACGATCCGCCGATGTCGTCCTCACGGCGACGACCATCCTGGCGACCGGCAGTCTCGTCGCAGCACTCGCCTGCGCGGCGCTCGCCCCGCACGACGAGTCCGCGCAGCCCCTCGACCGAGTCATCACGACAGCCCTGGCCCTCGCCCTGGCGACCATCGGTGGAGGCCCGTTCGCCGTACTCGCTCTGCGCCTCGCAACCCGAGGGGCGAGCCGCGCCGGAGTGCACGGCGGTATCCTCATCGGCGAGAACGAACCGCAGGCGGTTCCGCCCCTCGCACCCGTGACACCCTCTCCACTCGGAATCTTCCGCCGCCGCAAAGACGTTCCCCGCGCCTCCCCCGCGTCGCCGGCGCAGGCGATGGGAACCCCGGCGGTCGAGGTACTGCGGGGAGGAACGACCATCGGAGTCCTCGAACGGATCGCGATCGCCGGCTCGATCGTGGCCGGATTCCCCGAGGCCGTCGCCGTGATCATCGCGATCAAGGGCGTCGGCCGTTTCAGCGAACTGGCGGCGCCGGAGGCCAAGGAGCGATTCATCATCGGAACCCTCGCGAGCTTCGTCTGGGCCGGCGCCTGCGCACTCGTCCTGCGGTGACCGGCGGTCGACCGGTCAGTCGCGTCACCTCGGCACGCTCGCCCGGTAGGGCGAGACGGTCGGATCGTTCGGGATGAAGAACCGCCACGGGTACTCGGCGAGGCCACCCGGCCCGCTGACCCCGGTGCGCACGCTCGTGCCGACATCCGGCACCTGATCGTCGAGCTCGAGCGAATAGACCTCACCCGTCAGGTCGGCCCCGTCGTCCGAGAGGGGAATCCCCAGTGCCTTGGTGAGCCGGGCGGGTCCACGGGCGAGATCGCGATACGCGACCTGCTCCCCACGGTTCGATCGTGCATGCTCGACACCGGCGACGATCTCGCCCGCCCTCAGCAGCACAGCCGATGCCTGGCCTTCCGGGGAGCAGACGATGTTCGCGCAGACATGCATGCCGTAGGTGAAATACGCGTACAGATGCAGAGGCGGGCCGAACATCACCGCGTTACGGGCCGTCCGTCCGCGAAAGCTGTGCGAACCCGGATCCTCGCCGACACCCAGGTAGGCCTCGACTTCCGTGATGCGCAGAGAGACGTCGCCCAGCGGCGAGTGCCGCGTGAACCGCGCACCGAGCAACGCGGGGGCGACCTCGACGCTTGTCCTGTCGAAGAATCCCGACTTGTTCGACGCCGGACTGAACACCGTCTAGAACATGCCCTTGCCCGAGACCACCGACACGATCACCACGAACACGAGGACCGCGACGGCGACGGTTACGACGATCCAGGTCGCGCGCCGAGACATCGGCGGCCTGGCGCGCTTCTTCTTGTTGTTCTCGTTGCGCAGGGTCATGAGGCTCCGATCTCGGGTGCGGCGGCGGCCTGAAGAGCACGAACGCTCTGCGTGAGCGCCGCGAGCTGCTCCCTGACGCGATCGGGCGCGGTTCCGCCGCGGCCGTCACGACTCGAGACCGACCCCTCGATCGTGAGCACCGATCGCACCGCCGGCACCAGATGCGGCGACAGCGAGGCGTACTGCTCGTCGCTCAACTCGTCGAGCTCGAGGTCGTTCTCTTCTGCGAAACGCACGAGGGCGCCGGTGATCTCGTGGGCGTCTCTGAAGGACACGTGCTGCTTCACCAGCCACTCGGCCACGTCGGTGGCCAGGGAGAATCCCTGCGGGGCGAGCTCCGCCATGCGGTCAGTGTGGAACGTCATCGTTGCGACCATCCCCGTGAACGCCGGCAGAAGCACCTCGAGCGTGGTGATGGAGTCGAAGACCGGCTCCTTGTCCTCCTGCAGGTCGCGGTTGTACGCGAGCGGGAGTCCCTTGAGCGTGGTCAGCAGGCCCGTGAGGTTGCCGATGAGTCGACCCGACTTGCCCCGAGCCAGCTCCGCGATATCGGGGTTCTTCTTCTGCGGCATGATCGACGAGCCCGTGGAGTAGGAGTCGGACAGCGTGACGAAGCCGAACTCCTTCGTGTTCCACAGGATGATCTCCTCGGCGAAGCGGGAGAGGTCGATGCCTATCTGGGCGGTGATGAAGGCGAACTCCGCCACGACGTCGCGGCTCGCCGTCCCGTCGATCGAGTTCCAGGAACTCTGGTCGAAGCCGAGCTCGACCGCGACCGCCTGGGCATCGAGGCCCAGGGTGTTTCCCGCCAGGGCGCCCGACCCGTAGGGCGACCAGTTCGCCCGACGATCCCAGTCGACGAAGCGCTCGAGGTCGCGGACAAGGGGCCAGCAGTGCGCGAGCAGGTGGTGCGACAGGAGTACAGGCTGTGCGTGCTGCAGATGGGTGCGCCCGGGCAGGATCGCCCCGAAATGCCTGTCGGCCTGGGCCGCGATCGCGTCAACGAGATCGGTCACCAGGTGACGGATGCGCGCGGCATGGTCGCGCAGCAGCATGCGCACGAGCGTGGCGATCTGGTCGTTGCGGCTCCGCCCCGCACGGAGCTTGCCGCCGAGCTCGACACCGGCACGGTCGATGAGCCCGCGCTCCAGCGCGGAATGCACGTCTTCGTCGGATGCCAGCGGTCTGAAGGTTCCATCGGCGACGTCGGAGTCGAGGGCGTCGAGGGCCACCAGCATGCCGGTCAGCTCGTCGGAGGTGAGATACCCGGCCTGCGCCAGAGCCCGCGCGTGGGCACGCGACCCGGCGATGTCGTAGGCGGCGAGCTGCCAGTCGAAGTGGGTCGACCGGCTGAGGTCGACGAGTTCGGGGGCAGGGCCGCCCGCGAAGCGTCCGCCCCACAGGGCTCCCGCTTCGCCGGCGCGGTTGGAGACGTCGTGTTCACTCATCGCTCTCAGTCTCCCACGGTGACCGGCGCCTGCTGGCGGAGGAGCCAGACCAGAAGCGCCTTCTGGGCATGAAGCCGGTTCTCCGCCTCGTCCCAGATGACGCTCTGCGGTCCGTCGATGACATCGGCGCTGACCTCGTAGCCGCGATCTGCGGGAAGGCAGTGCAGGAACAGGGCATTCGGCTTCGCCTTGTCGAGGAGGTCCTGGTCGACCTGGTAGCCGCCGAAGATCGCCACGCGCTCGGCCTTCTCGTCCTCTTTGCCCATCGACACCCAGGTGTCGGTGACCACGATGTCGGCATCGCGGACCGCGTCGGCGGGGTCGACATGCACTGCGACGGATCCCCCGGTATCGGCCGCACGAGCCTCGGCGTCGGAGAACACAGCCGCATCCGGTGCGAATTCGGCGGGCGCACCGATGCGCACGTGCATGCCCGCTGTCGCGCAGGCGAGCAGGTACGACTGCGCCATATTGCTGGCCCCGTCTCCGAGGAAGGCGACGGTCTGTCCGGCGAGCGACCCGCGATGCTCACGGATGGTGAGCAGATCGGCGAGCAGCTGACAGGGGTGGAACTCGTCGGAGAGGGCGTTCACGACGGGAACAGTCGTTCCCTTGGCCATCTCCTCCAGACCGGTCTGCGCATAGGTGCGCCAGACGATCGCCGCGACCTGCCGCTCGAGCACTCGCGCGGTGTCGGACGCGGTCTCCTTGCCGCCGAGCTGGCTCGACGCCATGCTGATGATCAACGGACTGCCGCCCAGATCGGCGATGCCGACCGCGAACGAGACGCGGGTGCGCGTGGACGACTTGTCGAAGATCACGGCGACGGTCTGCGGCCCGGCCAGGGGCTGCGTCTGGAATCGGTCTCGCTTGAGCTCCAATGCCAGGTCGAGGATCTCAGCCTGCTCGGCAGGTGAGAGGTCGTCGTCGCGCAGGAAATGTCTGGTCACGGGAGAACTTTCGATAAATGGCGGAAAGGGAAAGACTAGCGCGGGCCGCGAAGGCTCAGGAGGCGGGCACCGCGTCGAGGGCGGAGCGGAACCGCTCGGCGAAGAGGGCGAGTTCGGCGTCGCCCACGATGAGCGGCGGGGCGATGCGGATGCTCGAGTCGTTCGCCGCGTTGACGATGAGTCCCGCGGCAAGGGCGGCCGCAGCCACCGCGCCGGCGACCGGTGTCGTCAATCCGACGCCGACGAGAAGTCCGCGACCGCGGACCTCCGCGACGTGGGGAGACGCGATGTCTCGAATGATCTGCCGCAGCTGCTCGCCGCGCAGGGCGGCGTTCTGCAGAAGCCCGGCCGTCTCGATCTCGTCGAGAACCGCGTCGGCCGTCGCCGTGGCGAGCGGATTGCCGCCGAAGGTGGAACCGTGCATGCCGCGTTGGAAGAGCTCCGACGCCCATCCGAACGTGACCAGTGCACCGATGGGGAATCCGCCGCCCATGCCCTTGGCCATCGTCACCGCGTCGGGAAGGATGCCGAACTGCTCGTAGGCGAACCAGGTGCCCGTGCGGCCGGCGCCGGTCTGGATCTCATCGAGGATCAGCAGCACACCGTGCTCGGCCGTCAGCTCACGGGCACGCACCAGGAATCCGTCGGGCAGGTCGACGACGCCGGCCTCCCCCTTGATCGGTTCGACGATGAGTGCGGAGACGGAGGCGTCGATCGACCGCTCGAGCGCCTCGATCGTCGAGTCGATGTGCTCGACACCGGAGGGCATGGGCTCGAATGCGTCGCGCAGGCTCGGCTTGCCGGTCAGTGCCAGGGCACCCATCGTGCGACCGTGGAAGGAATCGTGCAGGGCCAGCACCCGGTGGCGATTGCCGCCCGCACGATTGAGCCGCGCGAGCTTGAACGCGGCCTCGTTGGCCTCGGCGCCGGAGTTGCCGAAGTACACGCGGCCCTCGGCTCCCGCCCCGGTGATGCGCTTGAGTCGTTCGGCGAGGGCGAGCTGCGGGGCCGTCGTGAAGTAGTTCGAGACATGCGCCAGGGTCGCGGCCTGACGAGACACGGCATCGACGAAGGCCGGATGCGCGTGGCCGAGCGAGTTGACGGCGATGCCGGCGAGAAAGTCGAGATACTGCTTACCGGACTCGTCCCAGACGTAGCATCCCTCGCCGCGGGCGAGCAGGCCGAGCGGCGCCCCCATCGACTTCATCAGGGAATCGCCGAACCTGTCCGGCCATGGTGTTTCGGTGCTCACGATGCCTCCCGGCTGACTTCGGTGCCGACGCCGCTGCGGGTGAAGACCTCGAGCAGAATCGAATGCGGTGTGCGACCGTCGATGATCGCGGCCTTGGCCACGCCGCCGTCGACGGCCTCGAGGCACGCGGCCATCTTCGGGATCATGCCCGATTCGAGACCGGGCAGCAGCGCGCGCAGCGCCTCGGAATCGATGCTGCTCACGAGCGAGTCCCTGTTGGGCCAGTCGCTGTACAGACCCGCCACGTCGGTCAGGATGACCAGCTTCACCGCTCCCAGCGCGACGGCGAGTGCGGCGGCGGCGGCATCGGCGTTGACATTGAGGGACTGGCCGGGGTTGTCCGCGTCGGGCGCGATCGACGACACGACGGGAATGTACCCCGCGTCGAGTCGCTGCCGGATGGCATCCGGATTCACGCTGACGATGTCGCCCACCTGGCCGATGTCGACCTGCTCACCGTCGATCTCGATGGTGCGCTTGCGGCCGGCGAACAGCCCCGCGTCGTCTCCGGAGAAGGCGACGGCCAGCGGACCGTGCTCGTTGATGTGGCCTACGATCTCACGGCTGATCTGTCCGGCGAGCACCATGCGCACGACATCCATCGCTTCGGGACTGGTGACCCGGTATCCGCCGCGGAATTCGCTCTGGATGCCGAGGCGATCGAGCATGGCGGAGATCTGCGGCCCGCCGCCGTGCACGACGACCGGGCGGATGCCCGCATAGCGGAGGAAGACCATGTCTTCGGCGAACGACTTCTGGAGCGCCTCGTCGACCATGGCGTTGCCGCCGAACTTGATGACCATGATCTGGTTGTGGAATCTCTTGAGCCAGGGAAGCGACTCGATCAGGGTCGCGACCTTGTCGCCTGCGGTGGGCGAGAAAGGAATGTCTGTCATCAGGTGGCGTATGCGCTGTTCTCGTGGACGTAGTCGTGGGTGAGGTCGTTCGTGAGGATGGTCGCCGTCGCTGCGCCGACCTTGAGGTCGATGAGCACGTGCACGGCGCGCGGGGAGAGGTCGACTGCGTCGCTCGGCTGATCGGGCTGACCCGCCGAACAGACACGCACGCCGTTGATCGTGACGTCGATGTCGAAGGGATCGAATTCGGCCTGGGTGGTTCCCACGGCGGCGAGCACGCGCCCCCAGTTGGGATCGTTGCCGAAGACGGCCGCCTTGAACAGATTGCTGCGCGACACGGCACGTCCGACATCGACGGCGTCGTCTTCGGATGCCGCCCTGATCGTCTCGATCGTGATGTCATGGCTCGCACCCTCCGCATCGCCCTGAAGCTGCTCGGCGAGATCGGCGCAGATCGATTCGACGGCGGCCGCGAACTCGGCGGGGTCGGGCACGATTCCGGATGCGCCGGACGCCATGAGCGTGACCTGGTCGTTGGTCGACATGCAGCCGTCGGAGTCGAGGCGATCGAACGTCACGCGGGTCGCCGCGCGAAGCGCCGAGTCGAGTTCGGGACTCGAGACGTCGGCGTCGGTCGTGATGACCACCAGCATGGTCGCGAGTCCCGGGGCGAGCATGCCGGCGCCCTTGGCCATGCCGCCGATCACCCATCCCGACGGCGATGTCACTGAAGCCTGCTTGGGATGCGAGTCCGTCGTCATGATGGCGCGCGCGGCGTCCGGGCCGCCATCCGAGGTGAGGGCCGGGGCCGCGACGTCGACTCCCGCCAGCAGGCGGTCGCGGAAGCTCTGGTCGCCCGTGCCGATGAGCCCCGTGGAGCAGACGAGAACGTCGCCAGACGATATGCCGAGGCGGGCCGCGACCTGCTCCGCCGTCTGGTGGGTGGTCTGGAACCCGAAGGCGCCGGTGTAGCAGTTGGCGCCGCCCGAGTTGAGCACGATGGCCTCGATCGATCCGTCGAGGATCGCCTGGCGCGACCAGATAATCGGGTTCGCCGTGCAGCGGTTGCTGGTGAAGACCGCCGCAGCCGAGCGTCGGGGGCCGAGATTCTGCACGAGGGCGAGGTCGAGCGCACCCGACGCCTTGAGCCCTGAGGCGACGCCCGCCGCGACGAATCCCTGCGCTGCTGTGACACTCACGGTGCGACTCCATTCACCGGCAGGCCGGTCGTTTCGCCCAGTCCGAGCGCGATATTGGCCGATTGGATGGCCGCACCGGCCGTGCCCTTGACGAGATTGTCGAGAGCGGTGACGGTGACGACGCGGCCGGCCGCCTCGTCGACCGCCAGCCCGACCAGGGCGACGTTGGCGCCCAGAACGTCGGCCGTGCGCGGAAAGCGGCCTTCGGGAAGAAGGTGCACGAACGGCTCGTCGGAATACGCGAGCTCCCAGGCGCTCCGAACATCGCTCGCGGTCGCGCCGGGAGCCAGTCGAGCGGTCGAGGTGGCCAGGATGCCCCTGGCCATCGGCACGAGCATCGGAGTGAACGACACAGAGGTGCGCTCGCCCGACGCGCCGCTGAGGTTCTGGATGATCTCCGGCACGTGACGGTGGCGCCCGCCGACACCGTAGGCGCTGGCCGAGCCGAGGATCTCGGAGGCGAGAAGGTCGGTGCGCAGCGCCTTGCCCGCTCCCGATGGGCCGACGGCGAGAACCGCCACGATGTCTTCGCCCTCGATGACGTGGGCGGCCAGACCGGGCGCGAGGCCCAGTGAGATTGCGGTGACGTTGCAGCCGGGAACGGCGATGCGCTTGACTCCCTCGAGCGCGCTGCGCTGCCTCGAGCCGTCGTGCCGAAGGAGTTCGGGAAGCCCGTAGGGCCAGGAGCCGTAGAACTCGCCGCCGTAGAACTCGGCCCAGTCCTTCTCATCGACGAGGCGGTGATCTGCTCCGCAGTCGACGACGAGCGTCGACGCGTCGAGCTGCTCGGTCAGCTCGCCGGACTTGCCGTGCGGCAGCCCGAGGAAGACGACGTCGTGCCCGGCCAGGTTCTCGGCCGTCGTGTCGACCAGTTCGAGATGGGCGAGGGATCGCAGGTGCGGGTGGACGTCGATCAAGCGTTGTCCCGCGTTGGCGTGCGCCGTGACGGTCGCCACCTCGAATTCGGGATGGTCGGCGAGCAGTCGGAGCACCTCGCCACCCGCGTATCCGCTCGCACCGGCAACAGCCACCGAAAAAGTCATGCCTTAAATCTAGTCGCTCTCACGGAGGCGACCGGATTCACCGACGGCGCGCGCCCCTGCGTCGCTGCGTCGTCACTACTGTGGAGGCATGATCCGGGCGCGACGGCGCGCCCGCCAGAGGGAAAGAAGGCTCACCATGGATGGACTCGACGAACTGGCCAGGCAGCTTCCCATCGGCGCCATCGCCCAGAGACTCGGCGTCAGCGAGGCCGAGGCGAGGGATGCCGTGAACGAGGCACTGCCCGCGCTGGTCTCCGGCCTGGCGGCCAACAGCGCGACGCCGCAGGGCGAGAAGTCTCTCGAGAAGGCACTGCAGAAGCACTCCGCCAGCTCGCTGCTCGACGGCGGTGTCGACGTCGACGCCGTCGATACGCACGACGGCGAGAAGATCGTGTCGAACATCTTCGGCGGCAACAAGGACCAGGTCGTGTCGGCCCTGGCCTCTACGAAGACGTCGACGACGCAGTCCGTCATCCAGAAGACCCTGCCGATCGTCGCCCCGATCGTTCTCGCGTGGCTCGCACAGAAGTTCTTCGGCAAGACAGGCGGCAATGCCACTGGGTCCGCCGGCACGTCCGGCGGCGGAATCGGCGATGTGCTGGGCGGACTCCTCGGCGGTGGGTCCGGCGGCACGGCCTCCGGGTCGTCGGGAGGCCTCGGCGACCTGCTGGGCGGACTCCTCGGCGGCGGAGAAGGCGGCTCGAGCAGAACGAGCGGCTCGAGCGGCGGCATCGGCGACCTGCTCGGCGGGCTGCTGGGCGGCGGCAAGAAGTAACCCTCGGCCCGCAGAGCCGCGAGCCGCAAGCCGCGGGTCCGTCCGTCGCATCCGCGTCGGCCGGACCCGCGTGTCGAGGATCAGTCGCGGAGGGTCGCGCCGAACTCGGCCGCTGCGACGGCCAGGCCGGCGAGCTTGGCGTCGGAGGCCTCCTTCGCCGTCAGCGTGCGATCGGTCGCACGGAAGCGGAGCGCGAACGTGAGCGACTTCTGATCGTCGCCGACCCCGGAACCCCGGTAGTCGTCGACAAGTCGGATGTCTTCGAGCAGGGCGCCGGCTCCTCGCGACACGGCTGCGGACACATCGCCCGCGGGCGTGGCACGCGGAACGACCAGCGACAGGTCTTGCGTCGCAGCCGGGAAGCCGAAGATCGGTCGTACCGCGATCTCCCGCGGGGACAGGGCGATCAGCGCGTCGAGGTCGATCTCGGCGACGGCGACGACGCGGGGCAGGTGTGCCTCCTCGGCGATACGAGGGAGCAGCTCCCCCGCAACACCGACGACGACATCGCCGACGGTGAGCGACGCCGTTCGACCCGGATGCAGTGCGGCGTGGGAGCCCTGCACGGCACGGATGTCGACACCGAGCGCGAGCCCGAGCTGCCGCACCGAATCCAGCGCGTCGGCCAGGCCGACGGCGCGTGCCTCGAGTGCCGGCTGCTTCTCCCAGGCGTTGCCCGTGAGCACGAACGCGACGTGTCGTGGCTGAGGAGGCAGACCCGCGTCGAGTCTCGCCAGCACGTCGTCGCTGGGACGAGCTCCGCCCGGCGGCAGCTCGGCCTGCCCGTATTCGACCCCGGGTTCGGGAAGGAACACGAGGCCGGTCTCGAAGAGCGCCAGGTCGAGGAGTCCGCGTGACAGGTTGCGACGCGCGATGTCGAGCAGCCCCGGAATCAGGGTCGTGCGCAGCAGCGGAGCCTCGGCGTCGAGCGGGTTCGCCACGCGCATCGCCGTGACCGGCTCACCTGTTCGCGAGCCGAAGAGCTGAGACGCGGCCTGCGACAGGAACGGGTAGGCCATCACTTCGACGAGTCCGCTCGACGCCAGTGTCTGCGACACCTGTCGTCGAAGCAGCTGCTCCCTCGTGAGACCTCGACCCGGTGGCGCGACGGGGAGAACGCTCGGGATGCGGTCGTAGCCGACGATGCGGGCGACCTCTTCGGCGAGGGCCGACTTGTGCGTGATGTCCGGACGCCACGTGGGCGGCGTCACCAGGAGACCACCCTCGACCTCGACGATCCGGCCACCGATCTCCGCGAGCGAGGTGCGGATCTCCTCCGGTGTGAAGTCGACGCCGATCAGACCCGAGATGTAGCCGTCGGGAAGCTCCACCGGGGCCGGTGCGTCGTGCTTCGAGTACGACGAGCCGAGCTCGTCGGCCGTTCCGCCTCCCAGATCGACGAGCAGCTGGACCACCCGGGCGGCTGCAGCAGACGCGACCTCGGGGTCGACACCGCGTTCGAACCGACGCGAGGCCTCGCTCGGCAGCTTGTGTCGCCGAGCGGTGCGCGCGATCGACACCGGATCGAAGTTGGCGGCTTCGACGAGCACGGTGCGTGACGAGGAGTCGATCTCGGTCGAGGCGCCACCCATGACGCCGGCCAGCCCGATGGGGCCCGACTCGTCGGCGATCACCAGGTCTTCGGGATCGAGCGATCGCGTCTGGTCGTCGAGGGTCACGAGCGTCTCCCCCGGCTTCGCGCGACGAACGCGGATGCCGCCGCTGAGCTTGTCGAAGTCGTAACCGTGCGTGGGCTGGCCGAGCTCGAGCATCACGTAGTTCGTGACGTCGACGATGAGCGAGATCGATCGGATGCCGGCGAGGTTCAGCCGGGTCGCCATCCACGGCGGGGTCGGCCTCGTCGGGTCGACGCCGCGCACGAGGCGCGTGACGAACACCGTGGCACCGACGCGACCGCGAATGGGTGCATCGTCGTCGATGACGACGGGGAATCCCGACGCCTCGACGGACGGGGACTCGAGGGCCGGATCGCGGAACGCCGCCCCTGTCGCGTGCGCGTACTCGCGCGCGATCCCTCGAATGGAGAAGGCGTATCCGCGATCGGGCGTGACATTGACCTCGACCGCCTGGTCGTCGAGCCCGAGCAGCGAGAGCGCGTCTGTGCCGACGACGGGGTCGAGGCCCAGGGTCGCGAGCCGCAGAATGCCATCGTGCTCGTCGCCCAGGCCGAGTTCTCGGCTCGATGCGATCATGCCGTCGGAGACGTGGCCGTAGGTCTTGCGCGCGGCGATCGCGAAGTCGCCGGGCAGGACGGCGCCCGGAAGGGTGACCACGACCTTGTCGCCGACCACGAAGTTGTGGGCGCCGCAGACGATTCCGCGCACGTCCTCTCCGCCATCCGCTGCCGTCTGGCCTTCGGGGGCCACACGCACGCTGCACCAGCGGATCGTCTTTCCGTTCGACTGCGGCTCCTCGACGAACTCGAGCACCTCGCCGACGACGATGGGGCCCGTGAGGTCGAAACCGTGCGAGCCCTCCTCTTCGAGCCCGACCTTGACGAGCGCGGCGTGCACGTCGTCGATCGTGGAGCCGGGGGCGACGTCGACGAATTCCGCCAACCATCCGAGTGGGATACGCATGGGCTAGACCACCATTCCGAACTGCTGACTGAAGCGGATATCGCCCTCGACCATGTCGCGCATGTCATTGAGATCGTTGCGGAACTGGAGCGTGCGCTCGATGCCCATGCCGAAGGCGAAGCCCTGGTACTCCTCGGGATCGATGCCGGCCGACAGAAGCACGTTCGGGTTGACCATTCCGCATCCGCCCCACTCGACCCAGCGCGCGCCGCCCTTGGCGTTCGGCTGCCAGACGTCCATCTCGGCGCTCGGCTCGGTGAAGGGGAAGTAGTTGGGGCGGAGACGGATCTTGGCACCCTCGCCGAACATGGCGCGGGCGAAGTGCTCGAGGGTTCCGCGCAGGTGGGCCATCGTCAGACCCTTGTCGATCGCGATTCCCTCGACCTGCATGAAGACGGGAGTGTGCGTGGCATCGAGCTCATCGGTGCGGTACACCCGCCCCGGCGCGATGACGTAGACGGGAAGCTCGCGCGAGAGCAGCGACCGCACCTGCACCGGCGATGTGTGAGTGCGCAGGAGGAGGTGCGATTCGACGGGATCGATGAAGAACGTGTCCTGCATGGCCCGGGCGGGGTGATCGGGTGCGAAGTTGAGCGCGTCGAAGTTGAACCACTCGCTCTCGAGCTCCGGCCCCTCTGCGACCTCCCAGCCCATGCCCACGAAGATGTCGGCGATGCGCTCCTGCAGAAGCGACAGCGGATGCCGGGCGCCCGCACGGGCGCGCGTCGGCAAGGCCGTCACGTCGACGAATTCGGCCTCGAGCCGAACCTCTTCCTCGTGAGCGACGATCTCGGACTCCCGCTCGGCGAGGGCCTGGGCGACTCTGGCGCGGGCCTGGCCCATGAGCTTGCCCGCCGCAGCCTTCTGGTCTTTGGCGACGTCGCGGAGTGTGGCGTTCAGGCGGGACAGCACCGACGCCTCCCCCACGTGCGCGCCGCGCGCGGCCTTCAGGGCGGTCGAGTCCTCGGCTGCCGCGATGGCGGTCAACGCCGCATCGACGGCTGCAGCGACGGACTCGTCGGATATCACTAGTGGGTCAGACACGAGTCACAAGTTTAGCGACCCGCGGCGGCCTACTCCGTCGTGCGGTCCTCGGGGTTGCCGGTCGGTGCGCCGAGCGCGGAGATCGATGCGGTCGGGGTGATCTGGTCTTTCGCCAGGATCTTGCCCGGGCTGCGTCGACGCGCGAGTCGTCGTGCAACCGCCGACAGGGACAGGTTGACCGCGAGGTAGATGACGAGGGTCACGAGGAAGAGGGAGAAGAGGTATCGGTTGCCGACACTGCTGCCGAGGTTGTTCATGGTGGTGCGGATGAGTTCGTTGTAGCCGACGATGTAGCCGAGGCTGGTGTCTTTCAGCAGCACCACCAGCTGCGCGATGATCACCGGCAGCATCTGGCGGAAGGCCTGGGGGAACTCGATGAACGTCTTCGTCTGGAGCCGGGTCAGTCCGAGGCTCAACCCCGCCTCGCGCTGCCCCCGCGGCAGGGCGGCGAGGCCGGCGCGCAGCGACTCGCCGATGATCGCGCCGTTGTAGACACCGAGCGCGAGCACGACGGCCCAGAACGCTCCGGTGGAGGCCACGAGCAGAATGAAGAGCATCATCAGCAGCACGGGCATGCCGCGGAAGAATTCGAGCACGATCGTGGCGGGGATGCGCACGGCAGCGTGAACGGAGGTGCGCAGCATGGCGAACATCACCCCGATGACGAGGGCCATCGCTGCGGCGACGGCGGCGGCCTGGAGAGTCGCGAGAAGGCCTCCCCCGATGCGCACCCAGAGCTCGGCCAGCACGAAGATGTCCCAGCGTGACGCATCGAAGTAGCCCGGAAGCGTGATGCCCGAGGAGTCTCGAGGCTGCGCGAGGGTGTAGACGACCCAGGCCAGGCCGGCCGCAATCAGGACGACCACGATCACCGAGGCGATACGTGAGCGGCGGCGGGTGCGTGGCCCCGGGGTGTCGAACAGAACGGAGGCGCTCATCGCTGTACCGCCAGCTTCTTCTCGAGGTGCGCGGACAGGATTCCGAGCGGGATGGTGACGACAAGGTAGAACGCCGCGACGGCGAGCAGGATGGCGATCACGGCGTTGCCGTTGGCATTCGCAAGCTCTTTGGCCGCAGAGAACAGTTCGAAGACGAAGAACCCGCCGGCGACCGAGGTGTTCTTGGTGAGCGCGATCAGCACGTTGATCAGCGGCGGGATCACCATCCGGAAGGCCTGCGGAAAGATGATGAGGGTCGTCGACTGCATGAAGCCGAGACCCAGACTGCGGGCCGCCTCCGCCTGGCCGACGGCCACGCCGTTGATGCCGGATCGCAGGGCCTCTGCGACGAAGGGCGACGTGTACAGAGTGAGGCCGATGAAGGCCGCCCATTCGTAGGGCAGCCTCGAGCCCAGCTGGGGCAGCACGAAAGCGCAGAAGAACAACACGAGCGTCAGGGGCGTGTTGCGGAGCAGCTCGGTGTAGACACTGGCGAAGACGTTCAGCGACGGGACCGGCGATATCCGCATCGCTGCGATCACCGTGCCGATGATGAGGGCGCAGACCCCGGAGGTCGCGAGCAGCCACAGGGTCATCCCAAAGGCTTCGATGAACCGGGGCAGGTTCTCGATGACGGCATTCACGGTGGGCTCATCTCATGCAGAGGGACGGTCGAGGTGTCGACCTGCCCGAAGGGTCCTCCGCGGGAATCGCGGTGGGCCCTCCGGGCAGGCTTCGGATCAGTACCGGTCGACGGCCGGCGGCTCCACGTATTCGAGGACCTCGCCCGCGGTGGCATCCCATGCCGCCTCGTAGCTGCCGTCTTCATACGACTCTTCGAGCACATCGTTGATGAAGTTGCGGAAGTCGGTGTCGTCCTTCGCCAGTCCGATGCCGTAGGGCTCCTGGGTGAACGGCTTGCCGACGACCTTGAACTGGCCCTCGTTCTGCTGCGCGAGGCCCGCCAGGATGACGTTGTCCGTCGAGACCGCGACGACCTGTCCGCCACGCAGCGGCTCGAGGCAGTTGGTGTAGGTGTCGGTCAGCAGCGGTTCCGCGCCGATCTCGGTGAGCTTGGCGGCGGGAGTCGACCCGGTCACGGAGCAGACAGGCTGCCCGACGAGGTCCTTCTCGGACTTGATGTCGTCGTTGTCGGCCTTCACCAGGATCGACTGGCCTGCCTCGTAGTACGGGCCGGCGAAGGAGATGACCTCTTTGCGCTTGTCGTTGATCGTGTAGGTGGCGACCACGATGTCGACCTCGCCGTTCTGGATGAAGGGCTCGCGGTTGGCTGAGACGGCCTCTTTCCAGACGATCTTGTCTTCGGCGATGCCGAGCTTCGCAGCGATCAGCTTGCCGATCTCGACGTCGAAGCCCTTGGGGGTTCCGTCGATGTCGGTGAGACCGAACAGCGGCTGGTCGAACTTGGTGCCGATCGTGATGGTGCCCGCCTCTGCGAGGCGCTCCATGGTCGACCCGGCGGCGAATGTGGGGGCCGGCTCGGGCGTCGTGGTGGTCTCGGCCTCGTCGAGCGACCCGGCGCATCCGGCCAGCGCGATCATGGTCGCCGCGGCCAGGGCGGCGATGCTCAGTTTTTTCGATGCTCTCATCGGTTTCGTACCTCTCTCCGTATGCTGCGTGCCCGACCACCGATCTTTAGTGGTCGAGTATTTTCGACAGGAAGTCCTGCGCCCTGTTCGACTGGGGGTTCGTGAAGAACTGTTCGGGGGTCGTCTCTTCTTCGATGCGGCCGTCGGCCATGAAGACGACGCGGTCGGCCGCCTTGCGCGCAAAGCCCATCTCGTGGGTGACGACGATCATGGTCATGCCGTCTTTGGCGAGCCCGACCATCACGTCGAGGACCTCGTTGATCATCTCGGGGTCGAGCGCGCTCGTCGGCTCGTCCATGAGGATGAGTTTCGGCTGCATCGTGAGCGATCGCGCGATGGCGACACGCTGCTGCTGCCCGCCCGAGAGCTGGGCCGGCATCTTGTTGGCCTGGTTCGCGATGCCGACTCGGTCGAGCATCTCCATGCCGCGGGCCTCGGCCGCCTTCTTCGACAGCTTGCGCACCTTGATGGGAGCCAGGGTGACGTTCTCGAGGATCGTCTTGTGAGCGAAGAGGTTGAAGGACTGGAACACCATGCCCACGTCGGCCCGCAACTGGGCGAGGGCCTTGCCCTCCTCGGGAAGGACCTTGCCGTCGATCGTGATGCTGCCCGAATCGATCGTCTCGAGCCTGTTGATGGCCCGACAGAACGTCGACTTTCCTGATCCGCTCGGGCCGATCACCACGACGACCTCGCCGCGATTGACGACCGTGTTGATGTTGTTCAGAACATGGAGTTCGCCGTAGTGCTTGTTGACGTCTGTGAGGACGACGAGAGGTTCGCCTCGACAAACGGAGATGTTCGACGTCGCCGGACCGGCCACCGCGTCGTCGACAGGGCCATCGGTGTTGGTTGAGTCCATGACCCCCACAGTAGGGGACGTCGTGTTACCGGCGTGTGTCGGACGGTCGACGGTTACCCAACCGTGATCGCCCTCATGCTGTGCGCTTATGCGCCGGAATCACGCGCTGCGCTGTGCGAATGCGCTCTCGTAGAGACACACGGAGGCGGCCGTCGCCAGATTCATCGATTCGGCCTGGCCGTAGATGGGAACCGAGATCGCGTGGTCGGCGAGGGCCAGGTCCTCATCGTTCAGGCCCCGTGCCTCATTGCCGAACAGCCACGCCGTCGGCGCATCGAGAACGCCGGAGTTGCGCGCCGTCAGCATGTCGTCGCCCTTGATATCGGCCGCGAGAATCTGGATGCCCGCTTCCGTGGCCCGTGCCCGGACGTCGGCGAGGCTCGCCTCCACGGCGACAGGAAGGTGGAAGAGCGACCCGGTCGTGGAACGCACGACCTTGGGGTTGTAGAGATCGACGCTGCGGCCCGTGAGGATCACCGCGTCGGCGCCGGCCGAATCGGCGGCCCGGATGATCGTTCCGGCGTTGCCGGGATCGCGCACCTCTTCGAGGATGGCGATCAGGCGGGGCGACGCGCCGAAGATGTCTTTCAGCGCCGTGGGGAACTGCCGGCACACGGCGACGAAGCCCTGCGGCGTGACGGTGTCGGCCATGGCCTGCAGAACGGTCTCGGTCACGAACTCGACCTCGACCCCGGCCTGCTCGGCTGCGGCGCCGATGTCGGCGTATCGATCGAGCGCGAACGGCGTGGCGAACAGGTCGACGACGAGGTCGGGCGCGAAGGTCAGCGCCTCGGAAACGGCTTGTGGCCCCTCCAAGAGAAAGAGCCCGGTCTCAGACCGGGCTCCTTTCTTGGCGAGTTTTGCCACTGCCCGGACCCGCGGCGACCGCGGGTTATCCAGGAGGGACATGCGACCTCTTTCGGGTCAGGGAACGTGGATGCTCCCTACAGCTTATTAGGCTGCGGTCCTCGGCGCCGACGTGTCGGCGGGGAGGGCGGCACGAGCACTCTCGACGAGCGCCGCGAACGTGGCGGGCTCGTGAACGGCGAGGTCGGCCAGGATGCGACGGTCGACCTCGATGCCCGCAAGGCCGAGACCCTGGATGAGGCGGTTGTACGTGAGGCCGTTCGCGCGGGACGCAGCGTTGATGCGCTGGATCCACAGGCGACGGAAGTCACCCTTGCGGGCGCGACGGTCGCGGTACGAGTAGACGAGCGAGTGGGTGACCTGCTCCTTGGCCTTGCGGTACAGGCGCGAACGCTGTCCGCGGTAACCGCTGGCGCGCTCGAGGATGACCCGACGCTTCTTGTGGGCGTTGACGGCCCTCTTTACTCTTGCCATTTCCTAATTCCTTATTCCGTGTGGAGTCGGCGACTACAGGCCGAGAAGCTTCTTGATGACCTTCGAGTCGGCCGGAGCCAACACCTGGTCCTGGTTCAGGCGAGCCTTGCGCTTCGCCGACTTGACCTCGAGGTTGTGACGCATTCCAGCCTGCTGCTTCATGAGCTTGCCGGTGCCGGTGACCTTGAAGCGCTTCTTGGACCCGGAGTGGGTCTTCATCTTGGGCATTGATATCTCCTTGGGACGTGCTCGGTATGTGGGGTGCTACTTCGTCTCGGCAGTGTCTGCCGTGACGGTGTCGGTTGCAGCCGGTGACTCGACCTCGGGGGTCTCATCCGCCGCTTCGTCTGCACCTGGGCGGGACTTCGACGCGGCCCGCTGGGCATTCGCCTCGGCCTTCGCCTCGGACTTGTTCTTCAGGGGCCCGATGACCATGACCATGTTGCGGCCATCGATCGTGGGCGTCGACTCGACGGTGCCGAACTCGGACACGTCTTCGGCGAAGCGCTGGAGCAGACGGACTCCCTGCTCGGGTCGCGACTGCTCGCGGCCTCGGAACAGGATCATGGCCTTCACCTTGTCGCCCGCCTTGAGGAATCCCTCGGCGCGCTTGCGCTTGGTCTCGTAGTCGTGCACGTCGATCTTCAGACGGAATCGAACCTCTTTGAGGATCGTGTTCGCCTGGTTGCGACGGGCTTCCTTGGCTTTCTGCGCAGCTTCGTACTTGAACTTGCCGTAATCCATGATCTTGGCAACGGGCGGCTTGCTGTTGGGGGCCACCTCAACCAGATCGAGGTCTGCCTCCTGGGCAAGCTTGAGTGCGACGTCGATACTGACGACGCCGACCTGCTCACCGGCCGGTCCGACGAGGCGAACCTCGGGAACCCGGATACGGTCGTTGGTACGGGGATCGCTGATGCGTTACTCCTTCAATCGCTGGTGCGGCGCTCACAGACCGTGAATGTCTGGGCACCGGGCTCGGCAGCGCGGTCGTAGGTGACAACGCAGCCACGAACCTTGAACAATCTGCGCACAGCCTCGGCGATCGCCGTTTCGTGCACCGCACCCTGTCTACCCCGCATCGATATTCCGATCCGGAGCGGAGTGCAATCTACCCGGTAACCTGTTGAAGCGGTGTGCGGGTGGGAGATTCTCCACTTTTCGTACTGGGGGCATACATGTTCCCCAGAGCCTTGAAGATACTAGCAGAGGATGGGCCACCGGCATAGTCCGGCGCCGCAGGCGACCTAGACTCGCTTCATGAGCTTTGCATACGACGACTCGGCATCCTCCGCCACGCGCGACATCTCGGAGGTGCCGGCGGTCGAACTGATCACCACCACCGCCGTGCACCTGATGAGCGCCGCCGCCATCAAGACCGGGCTCGCCGACGATCCCGAGAACCAGATCGACCTCGATGAGGCTCGCAAGCTCATCATCGCCCTCGCGGGCCTCGTCACGAGCGCCTCGCCGGAGATCGGCGACCAGCATGCCCGCAGTCTCCGCGACGGCCTCCGTTCGTTGCAGCTCGCGTTCCGCGAGGCATCGGCGATTCCGGATGCCGTCGGCCAGGGCCCCGGAGAGAAGCTCACCGGCCCGGTCAACTGACCAGTCCCGTCGACTGACCCGCTGGCTCAGCGGGCCTCGGCGAGCCTGACGCCCAGCGAGTCCACTCCGTCGGCGATGCGCTCGCTGCTCTGCCAGCGGTTCTGCAGGACCGCGAGCACTTCGTCGAGCTCGGCGCGCGACAGGCCGGGCACGAGCCCCAACTCGACGACGACCTGCGGGCCCGACAGCCGGGCATCCGGATCGCCGTCGACGAGCCGCACGGCGCGCACGGCCGGCACACCGATGATCGACCGCTCGACCTCGGCCACGACGTCGGGGTCGACGGCCGGGTGGACCCACGGGGTTCCCTCGGCGATGGCCCTGAGCATCGGTCGACGGAACACGAACTCCGTGTCGCTCGTGGCGTCGAGCACCATGAGCGGGGTGTCCTCTCCCGCTGCGGCGAGCGCGGCACGGCGGGCCGACGCCGGTATGGGCCGGGCCGCCGGGTTCCAGGCGGTCATGGCCTCGGTCGAGGTGAAGACCGGCAGCACCCGGCGTCCGTCCGGCGCACTCACCGTGACGAGCGACAGCTCCTGGGTCTTGTCGATGCGGCGGCCGTGCGAGTCGACCCCCGTCTCGCCCGCATGGGCGACGAGCGGCACCAGCAGGCGCACGTCACGCACCGCGTCGAGCACGTCCTGCTGATCGAGCTCCGAGGCGCGGAACCGGCGAAGGGCCTCGATGAGCCGCTCCGGCGCATCCCCCGAGTCTCCGGCGAAGAAGTTCGTGTCGAACGAGCGGCCGGCCCACGGCTGGCCCGCCGAGTCCGTCGCGCCGGCGTCGTGGTGCGCGTGGTCGCCGGGATGCTCAGTCAGATGCCACGTCCAGTGCCTCGGCGAGGGTGAAGGCCCCCGCGTACAGGGCGCGACCCACGATCGCCCCTTCCAGTCCGAGCGAGACGAGGGCACGCAGTTCAGCGATGTCGTCGAGGCTCGAGATGCCGCCGGACGCGACGACCGGGCGCTCCGTGCGCTGCATGACCTGCTTGAGCAGGTCGACGTTCGGGCCTTTGAGAGTGCCGTCCTTCGTGACGTCGGTCACGACGTACCGTGCGCAGCCGGCCTCCTCGAGTCGGGCGAGGACCTCCCAGAGGTCTCCCCCGTCTTCGGTCCATCCGCGTGCGGCGAGCGTTGTGCCACGCACATCGAGACCCACGGCGATGGCCTCGCCGTAACTCGCGATCACGCTGGCCGCCCACTCCGGGTTCTCGAGCGCCGCGGTGCCGAGGTTGATGCGCTTCGCGCCGGTCTCCAAGGCGGTCTCGAGGCTTCGGTCGTCTCGGATGCCGCCGGAGAGCTCGACGTTCACGCCCTTGGCCGCGTGGATGACGCGCTTGATGATGTGGAGGTTGTCTCCCCGGCCGAAAGCGGCGTCGAGGTCGACGAGGTGAATCCACTCGGCGCCCTGCTCGATCCAGTCGGCCGCCGCATCCACGGGGTCGCCATGGTTGGTCTCCGTGCCCGCCTTGCCCTGCGTGAGCCGCACGGCCTTGCCACCCGCGACGTCGACGGCCGGCAGCAGGGTGAGGGCGGGGGTCTTGATGCTGAACTCGCTCATGGCGTCCTTCTGGTCTCTGTCAGGCGCACGTGCGGACACCCCGTGCGATCTTAACGATTCTGGTGGACCCGACGAAATCGGAGCCGGGTCAGAGCGACGCGATCCAGTTGCGCAGCAGACGCAGTCCCGCCTCGCCGGACTTCTCGGGGTGGAACTGGGTTGCCGAAAGCGGGCCGTTCTCGACGGCGGCGATGAACCGTCCGTCGTGATCGGCCCAGGTGACGCGCGGGGCGGGCAGCGGAGGCTGAGGGGGAAGGAGCCACTGCTGGGCGGCATTGGAGTGCACGAAATAGAATCTCTCGTCGCGGATGCCCTCGAACAGCACCGATTCGCTCGGCGCGTCGACGAGGTTCCAGCCCATGTGGGGCAGGATCTCGGCGGGCAGCTGATCGACCGCGCCGGGCCATTCACCCAGCCCCTCGGTGTCGACACCTCGCTCGACTCCGCGGTCGAACATGACCTGCATGCCCACGCAGATTCCGAGAACGGGACGCCCGCCCGCGAGTCGCCGGTCGATGAGCTCGTCGCCGCGCACACTGCGCAGCTGCTCCATCACCGCGGAGAATGCTCCGACGCCGGGAACGAACAGGCCGTCCGCCTCCATGACGCGCGCCCGATCGCGAGACAGCACGACATTCGCCCCTGCTCTCTCGAGCGCCTTGGCCGCTGAGTGGATGTTGCCGCTGCCGTAGTCGAGGACGACGACGGATTTGCGGGTCACAGTGCTCCCTTGGTCGACGGGATTCCCGACACGAGTGGATCGAACGCCTTGGCCTGGCGGAAGGCACGGGCGAATGCCTTGAACTCGGCCTCGGCGATGTGGTGGGGGTCGCGGCCCCCGAGCACCGTGACGTGCACGGTCAGCCCTGCGTGGAACGTGATCGCCTCGAAGACGTGCCTCACCATCGATCCGGTGAAGTGGCCGCCGATGAGGTGGAATTCGAAGCCCGCCGGCTCACCGGAGTGAACGAGGAACGGCCGGCCGGAGATGTCGACGACCGCCTGCACGAGGGCCTCGTCGAGAGGCACCAGGGCGTCACCGAACCGCGAGATTCCCGACTTGTCGCCGAGAGCCTGCTTGATCGCGGTGCCCAGGACGATGCCGATGTCTTCGACCGTGTGGTGCACGTCGATCGCGATGTCGCCGGTCGCCGTCACCGTCAGGTCGGTGAGGGAGTGCTTCGCGAAAGCCGTGAGCATGTGGTCGAAGAACGGCACCCCGCTCGAGATCGAACTCTCGCCTGTACCGTCGAGGTCGAGCGAGAGGTCGATGCTGGATTCACTGGTCGCACGCTGCAGGCGGGCGGTGCGGGAAGGGTGTGCCATGTCTTCAGTTTACCGATGACGACGCCGCGCCTGCCGTTCATGCCGTTCTTGGCGATCCTGCAGTTCCTGCCGTTCGTGCCGAACGACGGAGCCTCGCGTCAGGACAGCGCGGCCATCGCCTCGAGGAACGCCGTGGTCTCGGCGTGCGTGCCCGCACTCACCCGCAGGTGGCCGGGGATGCCCAGGTCACGGATGATGATGCCCTGCTCGAGCAGGGTCTCGAAGACCTCAGACGGATTCTCGACGCCCCCGAACAGCACGAAGTTCGACCACGTGGGCCATGGGTGATAGCCGAGCTCTGTGAGTCGATCGACGATGCGATCGCGCTCGCGCGCGATGTCGTCGACCATGGCGAGCATCTCGGCGGAGTGCTGCAGTGCCGCCACGGCTGCCGCCTGCGTCAGCGACGACAGGTGGTACGGAAGGCGAACGAGGCGCAGCGCGTCGGCGATCGCGGGGTCCGCGGCCAGGTAGCCGAGCCGCGCACCCGCGAACGCGAACGCCTTGCTCATCGTTCGGGAGACGATCAGTCGCGGACGTCCTGGCAGCAGCGTGAGCGCCGATGGAGCACCGGCGGGCGCGAACTCGGCGTAGGCCTCGTCGACGATGACGATCTTGTCGGTGGCGTCGTAGGCGGCCTCGATGGTCTCGAGCGACAGCGGTGTGCCAGTGGGGTTGTTCGGTGAACAGAAGATCACGATGTCGGGATCGTGTTCACGAATCGCCGCGACCGCCGTGCACGGGGAGATCTCGAAGTCGGCATCCCTCTCGGCACTGACCCACGCCGTCCCCGTTCCCGAGGCGATGATGGAGTGCATCGAGTAGGTGGGCGGGAAACCCAGTATCGACCTGCCCGGACCGCCGAAGGCCTGCATGATCTGCTGCAGGATCTCATTGGATCCGTTGGCAGCCCAGATGTTGTCTCGGGTCAGACCGTGACCGAGGTAGTCGGCGAGACCATCGCGGAGCTGGGAGAACTCGCGATCGGGGTAGCGATTGATCGTCAGGATCGCACGGGCGAGAGACTCGATGATGTCTCGGGCAACCGGTTCGGGGATCGGGTGCGTGTTCTCATTGACGTTCAGCTCGATGCGCACATGCTTCTGCGGCGCACCATAGGGCGATTTTCCCCGGAGGTCGTCGCGGATGGGGAGGTCTTCGAGAGAGGTCACTCCACGATTTTAGTGCGACGACGGGGCCCTGCGGCGCGCCTCAACAGCGACGGGGACCAGCACCGACCGGGATCAGTACTTGCTGGGAACGGCCAGACGCTGGCCAGGCTGAACCTCGGAGGACGGAAGCTGGTTCAGGCTCACGATGTCTGCAATGACGTCGCGCGGGTCGGCCGTGGGCGCCATCTCTTCTGCGATGCCCCAGAGGGTCTCGCCCGCCTGCACCGTGACGTAGTCGAACGACTGCGAGGCGGCTGACGTCTCTGCGCCGTTCGCAACGGCGCTGTTCGCCCCGAAGACGGCCAAGGCGACCAGGGCGGCCACGAGGGGAAGCGACGCCAGCGCCGCGAGCACGATGCGACCACGGCGCGTGATGCGCAGGTGGACGGCGTTCGTCGTGGGAGCGGGTAGAGCGGTCATGGCAACCTCCAGGAGAAATTCGTATCCGGTGATCGGCCGGGAGCACCGGATACGAAGCTGTGTTCCGAATATAGCTTCGAATGTTCGATAGTTCAAGTTCGAAAGCCGAGAAATATCGCGACACACTCGAACATGTGTTTTGTTTGCACCCTGAGTTGGATACAGTTTCGACTGTCGATATGAATTGCATCACCAGCCACCGACAGTGCATCAGCAGCCACCGACATCGGTCGTCGATGGCGACGAGCACACCCGCATACGAAGCAGCCGGAAAGCAGGAGAAATGACCACGGAACGTGGAACGAGACGACGCAAGAGTCTCTCGGAGAAGCAGCTGGCCATCCTCGGGGTCGTCCAGCGCTCCGTCAGCCAGCGTGGATATCCGCCGAGCATGCGCGAGATCGGAGACGCGGTCGGCCTCGCGTCGCTGTCGAGCGTCACGCACCAGCTCAACCAGCTCGAGCTGAGCGGCTACCTTCGGCGCGACCCGAACAGGCCACGCGCCATGGAGGTCCTGATCGACATCCCGACGCCGGATTCGGCCACCGAGACGAACGAACCGTCCGAGTCCTCGGCGCCGATGGGCGACGCGGCCCTCGTGCCCCTCGTGGGTCGGATCGCCGCCGGTATTCCGATCACGGCGGAGCAGCAGGTCGAGGAGGTGTTCCCTCTCCCCCGTCAGCTCGTGGGCAGCGGCGACCTCTTCATGCTGAAGGTCGTGGGAGAGTCGATGATCGACGCCGCCATCTGCGACGGCGACTTCGTCGTGGTCCGGTCACAGCAGACGGCCGAGAACGGCGACATCGTCGCGGCCATGCTCGACGGCGAGGCGACCGTGAAGGTGTTCAGGCAGCGCGACGGCCACACGTGGCTCCTGCCCCGCAACTCGAACTTCGAGCCGATCGTGGGCGACCATGCGCAGGTGCTCGGCAAGGTCGTGTCGGTTCTTCGATCGGTTCGCTGAGGCAGACGCAGGAACGACTCCGCAATCGCAGAACAAGGGCCCCGGGCGATCATTTGAACCGCTCCCCGGAAGTTGGACTGAGAAATTCAGTCTCAACTTCTGGGGAGCAGTTTTGCGTGGTCGAAGTTCGT
>NZ_JARUXC010000025.1 GCF_030433855.1 Agreia sp. PsM10
CCCCCCCCCCCCCCCCCCCCCCCCCCCCCCCCCCCCCCCCCCCCCCCCCCCCCCCCCCCCCCCCCCCCCAACTCGATGCAGGGCGCGTCACTCCGCGGGGAGCACCAGCCTGCCGTCGACGCGGCGGGGCACCGCCTCGTACGCGTCCCGCAGTTCCTCCGGGAGTTCGGTCTGAGGCGCGTTCTGCCACGCGACAGGACGCAGGAATCGCCGGATGGACGTGGCACCCACCGACGTGTGCACCGAGTTCGTCGACGGCCAGGATCCGCCGTGGTTCTGGGCCCACGACACGGCGACACCGGTCGGGTACTGGTTGTAGAGGATGCGCCCCGACTTCGCGGCCACCACCTTGCGGGCGAGCGGCACACCCCGGTCGTCCTCGTCGACGAATAAGGACCCGGTCAGCGACGCGGGAAGCGACTCCAGCAGGCGCGCGGCGTGCGCGTCGTCGCGGTAGCGGGCGACCACGGCGACCGGCCCGAAGCACTCCTCGAGCAGCGCGCCGGTGAACTCGTCGCCGTCGAACGCGACCACTGTGGGAGACGTCGCCCCGTCGGCCGCGTCGCGAGCCTCGACGGCGAGAGTCGCGCCGGTCTCGCCGGCGAGTGCGTCGACGCCCGCCGCATAGGCGTGCGCCATCGCCGTCGTGAGTGCCGGCTTCGCGGCGGTCAGAGAGGCGTCGCGCGCCAGCACGCGCACGAGCTGCTCGCCGTCGGAGTTGTCGGGCACGAGCACGATTCCGGGCTTCGTGCAGAACTGGCCACCGCCGAGAACGATGGATGCCGACAGTCCCGTTCCGATCTCGGTGGCCCTGGTGCGGGCGGCTTCGGGTGACACGATCACGGGGTTGAGGCTGCCCAGCTCGCCATAGAAGGGGATGGGTTCGGGGCGCGCCGCCGCGAGGTCCGCGAGGGCTCGTCCGCCGCCGGGAGATCCCGTGAAGCCCGCTGCCCTGATCGCCGGTTCGGTGACGAGCATGATGCCGGCCTCCCGCCCGTAGACCACGGAGAGGGCATTCCCGGCGACCGACTGGACGATTCGGCCGACCAGGTCGCTCGTCGCCGGATGCGCGGGGTGCGCCTTCACCACGACACCGCATCCCGCAGCGAGGGCGGCAGCGGTATCGCCGCCCGCGACGGAGAACGCGAGGGGGAAATTGCTCGCCGCATAGACGGCGACGGGACCGAGGGGCAGAAGCATCCGACGGAGGTCGGGGCGCGGTCCCATCGGAGTGTCCCCGGCGTGGTCGATCGTCGCCTCCAGGTAGGAGCCCTCCCGCAGCACCTCCCCGAAGAAGCGCAGCTGGTAGGTGGTGCGGGTGAGCTCGCCGTTCAGCCGCGTCTCGCCGAGGGCGGTCTCCGAATCGGCAGCGGCGACGATGTCGACGCGGCGTGCCTCGAGTGCGTCCGCGATCGCATCCAGAAGCTCGGCGCGGCCGAGTCGCCCCCGCGCGTCGAGGTCGGCGGTGGCCTCGACCGCACGGTCGACGGCGGCGCGTACCTCGGCGGCATCGCTCTCGGAGAAGTCGAGTTCGCGGCTCTCTCCTGTTGTCGGGTCGGTGGTGGTGACGAGGGGCATCGGCTGGCCTTTCGGTTGAGCGGGTCGATCGAACGGAGCAGGAAGCGTCGGGCGGGGTGTCACATCCACGCGGTCGACCCGTCGGGCTTCACGGGAACCGGGCGGCCCCAGTACACCCAGTCGTCCGTCGCGAGGGCGCTCTCGTCTATCTCGATTCCCCAGCCGGGCCGGTCGGGGCGCAGTTCGAGGTGGCCATCGACCGGCTCGTACGGGTCGTGGCACCAGCTGACGGCATCCGGCTTGAACTCGAGGATCGAGAAGTTGGTCGTCGCGGCGGCGAAATGCAGGTTCGCGGCCGTGGCCAGCGGCCCGAGCGGGTTGTGCGGAGCCACGGGCACATAGTGGGCCTCGGCGATGTGCGCGATCTTGATCATCTGGGTGAGGCCGCCCACGACGCAGATGTCCGGCTGGATGATGTCGGCGCCCTGGGCGGACAGGAGACCGAGGAACTCGTTGGGCGAGTAGAGCGACTCCCCGGTCGCGAGTGGCACCTGCAACTGCGAACGCAGTCGTGTCCACGCGGGCAGGTACTCGGGCCGGATGGGCTCCTCGAGGAAGAGAGGGTCGTGCGGGGCCAGCGCGGCCCCGAGGGTGATCGCCTGCTGCGGAGTCCACAGGCAGGCGTGGGCGTCGAATGCGAACTCCCACTCGGCAGGATGCGCCTGCCTCACGTCTCCGAAGTACCGGCCGAGCTCCTCGGCGACGAGGCCGAAGCGGTGCCGGTGGATGTCGGACCGGTAGGGACTGAGTTTGAACGCCGTGTAGCCGTGGCTCTCGTGGAGCGCCGATGTGCGCTCGAGGAGCTGCGGAACATCCGGCGCCGAGTAGAGGCCCGCATAGACGCGCACCCGATCGCGAACGGCACCGCCGAGGAGTTGATAGACGGGCACCCCCGCCGCCTTGCCGGCGATGTCCCACAGGGCGTGGTCGATCGCGGCGATGGCGGCGAGTCCGAGCGCGCCCTGCGGGAACCGGGACGACTGCTGAAGGAACTGCGAGACGTACGAGGTGCGCCGCGCATCGACCCCGCGGATCTGCTCGATGAGGTAGTCGAGCAGAGGGGGTAGGGCGAGGTCCGGTCCGTGGTTGTACACCTCGGACCAGCCGACGATGCCGTCGTCGGTGGTGATCTTCACCAGAACGCGCGGTCGGTCGCCGACCCTCTGCAGGAATGTCTCGAGCCTGTCGATGCGCATCATGCGGCGACCTTCGCATCCGACCAGCCCTCGAGGGCGTTGTGCACCTCGACCCGGGCCGCGTCGCTCAGCACGGCGCTCGGCGGGCGGACGTCCCTGGCGCAGAGTCCCAGCTGGTGCATGGCCTCTTTGACGACCGACACATTGTCGGCCGACCTGTCGCGGGCGCGCAGGTGTTCGAACGACCGGATTCGACGCCAGACCGATTCGGTCCCGGCCGCGTCGCCGCGTCGCAACGCCTCGAGGAGCTCGAGCGATACGGCCGGCGCGACGTTGACGAGCCCGGACGTGAATGCGCGGGCACCGGCCTGCCAGTAGGCCGGGGCGTAGGACTCGGCCAGTCCGGCGATCCACAGGATCTCGGAGTCGGAGTTCTCGGAGACGTCGAAGCGGGTCGTCGCGAACGCCACGGGATCGGGCACCGAGTACTTCAGCGCGACGACGTTCGGCGCGGCGTGCATGAGAGCGGCGATATCGGCGCCGGAGACGGCGGTGGTGCTCAGATAGGGCACGATCCCGATCTCCGGAACCGCTCGGGCGATGGCCACGTTGTAGTCGATCCAGCCACGAGCCGAGAGATAGGGGAGCACGGGCTGGTGCACCATGACGGCGTCGACTCCGGCATCGCGGGCGAACCGGGCGTCGGCCACCGCGGAGTGCAGGTCGAGGCCGACGCCCGCGATGACGACCGCGTCGCCACCTGCCGCATCGACCACGGTCGCCAGGACGGACCGACGCTCGTGCGGGGACAGGGCATAGAACTCGCCGGTGTTGCCGTTCGGTGTGAGCGCTGTCACCCCCTCGGTGACGAGTCGTCTGGTCAGCCGATGCGCGAGCGGGTGGTCGATCTCACCGCTCGCCGTGTACGGCACAACGGGGATGCCGACGACGGTGGAGAGCCGGGCGATCAGTTCGGCGCGGTTCATGACGGATTCCTTTCAGGGGATGGTTCGGTGACGACGTCTGTGAGGGCGACGACGGGTTTGATGCGCACCCAGAAGCCGTAGATCGCTGCGCTGACGAGGCAGCTCAGCGCCGCGAACACGAGCGGCCCGACGTAGGAGTTGTTGCTGAAGGTGAGGAACAGGCCGATCGCGATCGGGCTGATCAGGTTTCCGAGTTGCGATCCGAAGTTCTGGAACCCGGCGACGGACCCGACCGTGTCCGGGCTCTTGGCCACCTCGGCCGGCAGGCTGAGGATGGCGGCACCGGCGAAGGAGTGGGCGGCGCTCGAGACCGTCAGCACGACCATCACGAGCACGTTGCTCTCGATGAAGGGGCTGAAGCCGATGCAGGCGCTGAGCACGAGTCCGGCGATGATCGGGATCTTGCGCGACAGATTGGGCGAGATGCCGGATGCGAGCAGGCGGTCCGACACGATTCCACCGAGAATCGTCGACCCGATCGCGATCACGGCCGGAATGGCTCCGACCAGGCCGAAGTCCTCTTTCGAGAAGCCGCGGTCGTTGAGCAGGTAGCTCGGGTACCACGTCAGGAAGAACGCTCCGGCGAGGGACCGGAACACGTAACCGAGCGTCAGCGCCCAGACCTGGTTGTCGCGCAGCAGGTCGCGCCAGGGCGTCTTCTCCGCGGTCACCTCGGCGGCGACCATCTCGCCCTGGTCGGAGTTGATGTACTCGAGCTCCGCCGCGTTGACGCGCGGGTGCTTGTCGGGGTCGCGGTAGACGGCCAGCCATCCGATGATCCACAGCAGCCCGGCGACGCCGATGACGATGAACGCGAGCCGCCATCCGGCGAAGATCGCGAGAGTCGTGACCAGCGGAATCGAGAGTGCGGTTCCGATCTGCTGGCCCATGTCGAAGAGGCTCGACGCGAAGGCGCGCTCGCGGCGGGGGAACCACCGTGAGACGACCTTCACGTTGGCCGGCTGCACGGGAGCCTCGCCGATGCCGAGTCCGAGGCGGAAGATGATCGTGGTGACGACGCCCTGCGACAGTGCGGTCAGGGCTGTCCAGACCGACCACCAGCCGACGGCGAGCGGGTAGATGACCCTCGGACCGAACTTGTCGAGCAGCCAGCCCGAAGGGATCTGGAAGAGCGCGTACGTCCAGAAGAACGACGAGAGCAGGATGCCCCGAATGGCCGGGCCGATCTCGAACTCCTCCGCCATGAAGGGCAGGGCGACCGACAGGGCGGCCCGGTCGAGGTATGCGATGGTCAGTCCGAGCGCCGAGAATCCCACGATCGTCCAGCGCATGTTCGTGCGTTTCTGGCGGTTCGCGGCCTGGGCCGATGTCGGGGCGTTCTTTGTATCATGGTGAAGCATCGTTGCTCCTTGCTAGTGGTAGTGATGTCTGCTCCTCACGGAGCGTGGTCTATCGGGGCGGCTCGGGAACTTGGCGGTGAACGAGCCGTCTCCCCCTGCTAGTCGGGCCCTCCGATTCCCGCTTCGTTGCCGGCGATGTGACGCCGGGTGAAGCTGCCGATGTGGGCCGCGACGAGATCTGCCGCGCCATCCGGATCGCCCGATCGGGCGACATCGAGAATGTGCCTGTGCTCGGCGGCCTCGTGCTCCCACGACGCGTCTCGCGTCCATGATCCGGCGGAGATGAGTGCGATCTGATCGCGGAGGCCGTCGAGGGTCTGGAGAAGAAGGGGATTGCCGCAGCGCGCATAGAGGGCGCGATGGAAGTCCCGGTTGGCGATGCTTCGTTCGCTGCCGTCGGAGGCGGAGCGCGCCCGCTCCAACGCGTCGGCCGCTGCGTCGAGGGAGGTGCCGGAGGCGAGGCTCCGCCTGACGGCCTCCGGTTCGAGGAGAAGGCGCATGTCGTAGATCGCGATGGCGTCCGCCTCGGTGAACACCCGGACCTTCGCGCCGGTATAGGGCCGGATGACGACGAGCCCCGTTCCCTCGAGGCTCTTCAGGGCCTCGCGGACCGGGGTCTTGGAGACGCCGAACTGGGCGGCGAGTTCTGTTTCGACGAGCGCCTGGCCGGGTGCGAGCCGCCCGCTGATGATCGCGCTTTTGAGGGTGTCGAGAACGTGCGAGGTGCGCGAGGGAAGGGCTACCTGCTCGAATGACTGCACTGTCACGATTCACTCCTTTGTGTCTCGTACATCATATATGACGGTCAATGGGAGTCAAGGCCTCCGATCGGCAGCGGGAACGCGGCGGGGAAAAGTCATTCCCCGTAGGCTGTCCCGGTGCCCGCGCTCCCCGGATCCCTTGCTCCCCAGGCCGAAGTGACGACGCTCCAGGCGCTCCGCTCGCCCCGACTGCTCAGCCGGGAGGTGCTCGCGGGAATCGTGACGACGCTGGCCCTCATCCCGGAGGTCATCTCCTTCTCGGTGATCGCGGGTGTCGATCCCAAGGTGAGCCTCGTCGCATCCATCGTTCTCGCCATCACCATGTCGATCCTCGGCGGGCGGCCCGCGATGGTCACGGCGGCGGCCGGCTCGGTCGCGCTCGTCGTCGCGCCCCTGGTCAAGGATCACGGCGTCGAGTACCTTCTGCCGGCGATCATCCTCGCCGGCATCGTGCAGATCGTGTTCGGAGCGCTCGGCCTGGCCCGGCTGATGCGGTTCATCCCCCGTTCGGTGATGATCGGATTCGTCAACGCCCTCGGCATCCTGATCTTCGTCGCCCAGGTGCCGCACCTGCTCGGCGTGCCCTGGCTCGTGTATCCGCTGTTCGCGCTGACCGTCGCGATCATCCTGGTCCTGCCTCGCTTCACCACCGCCGTGCCCGCGCCCCTGGTCGCCATCGTCGTCGTCACCGCGATCGTGATGATCGCGCACCTGAACGTTCCGAATGTCGGCGACGAGGGCGAGATCGGCGGCGCGCTGCCGGGACTCACGCCGTTCCTCGCGCCGCTGAACCTCGAGACGCTGCAGCTCATCTGGCCCACGGCGCTCAGTGTCGCCTTCGTCGGTCTGATGGAGACCCTGCTCACCGCGAAGCTCGTCGACGACATCACCGAGACCCGCTCGCACAAGAGCAGGGAGTCGTGGGCGCTCGGCGTCGCGAACATCCTCGCGGGCTTCTACGGTGGAATCGCCGGGTGCGCGATGATCGGCCAGACGATCGTGAATGTGAAGATGGGTCGGGCCCGCACCCGCATCTCGACGTTCGTGGCGGGGCTCGTGCTGCTGGCCCTCGTCACGCTGCTCAGCGACCTGATGGCGCAGATTCCCATGGTGGCGCTCGCGGCGGTGATGATGATCGTGGCCATCACCACTGTCGACTGGCACAGCGTGAGGCCATCGACGCTGCGCCGCATGCCCGTGCCCGAGACCCTCGTGATGGTGATCACCGTCGTGGTCGTGGTCGCGACCGGCAACCTCGCGCTCGGCGTGCTCGTGGGCGTGGTGCTCGCGATGGTGCTGTTCGCGCGCAGGGTGGCCCACGTCATCCGGGTCGACCGGGTCGTCTCGGACGACGGCGAGTCCGCGCGCTACACCGTGCAGGGGCCGCTCTTCTTCGGAAGCAGCAACGACATGGTCGAGCGCTTCTCGTATGCCGTCGACCCGCCGAACGTGGTCGTCGACTTCGGAGCAGCCCAGATCTGGGACGCATCGACCGTGGCCGCGCTCGACTCGGTCGAGAACAAGTACCGCCAGCACGGCGTGACGGTCGCATTCGAGGGTCTGGATGGGCGCAGCCGGGCGCTGCACACGCGCCTGTCGGGCCGGCTCGGCTCGTAGATGCGGCCGTCACGCTCGTAGACTCGCGGCATGCGAGCGATCACTCTTCCCCGGTTCGGCGATGCCTCTGTTCTCACCCTGAGCGAGGTCATAGAGCCTCCGGTCGGGCCGTCGGATGTGCGCATCGACGTCGTCGGCGCCGGCATCAACGGGGCGGACATCTCCCAGCGCCGGGGCAACTACCCGCCGCCCTCCGGTGCTCCGGTGTGGCCGGGACTCGAGGTGTCGGGCGTCGTCAGCGCGGTCGGCGACGACGTGTCGGAGTGGCGTGTCGGCGACGAGGTCTGCGCCCTGCTGCCGGGCGGCGGCTATGCCGAGCGGGCGGTCGTCGACCAGGGTCTCGTGCTTCCCGTGCCCGCCGGCGTCTCCGTGCTCGATGCGGCCGCGCTGCCGGAGGTTGCCGCGACGGTCTGGTCGAACGTGTACATGAGTGCCGAGCTGCTGCCGACCGAATCGTTCCTCGTGCACGGCGGCTCGAGCGGCATCGGTGCCATGGCCATCCAGCTCGCCCATGCACAGGGCTCGCGGGTCTTCGCGACGGCGGGCTCGGCCGAGAAGGTCGCCTTCGCCGAGTCGCTCGGCGCCGTCGGAATCAACTACCGCGAGCAGGACTTCGTGGAGGTCACCGGGCACGAGCTCGGCGGCCACGGGCTCGACGTGATCCTCGACATGGTGGGCGGTGACTACCTGGCCCGCGACATCCGGGCGCTGGGCGTGGGCGGACGCATCATGGTGATCGCGAACCAGAGCGGAGACACGTGCTCGTTCAATGTCGGCTCGCTCATGATGAAGCGCGGCCGCATCTGGGCGACGACCCTTCGCGCGAGGCCTCTGGCCGAGCGCATCGCGATCATCGCCTCTGTGCGGGAGTCGGTGTGGCCGCTCGTCGAGCAGGGTCTCGTGCGGCCGACCGTCGACAGCGTGTTCACGCCCGACGATGCCGCCGACGCGCACCGCCGCATGGAGTCGAGCGCCCACATGGGGAAGATCCTGCTGCAGTTCGCCTAGCCTCCCTTCGACAGGCTCAGGGAACGCTGCAGATGGTCTCGAGACCGGGTCAACGGAGCACGAATCGGCCGACACGCCACTTTTCGCGCCTCGCGAGCGGGGTGTTGTTCGAAACGTGCTCCGTTGGCCCGCTACCCGTGGTCGGTCGGGGCCGCGCGGTCGTCGACCGCGGCCATGATCTCGTCGATGCGGTCGCGGGCCTCGTCGAATTCGCGCACCGAGTCCCAGACCGTCGGGTTCTCGGCATGGACCTGCGTGGGCGGCTCTCCGACGCGAGAAACGGCTGCGAGGTCGAAGCTCACGTTCGTGCGCGCGCCCGTGACTGCTGCCCTCAGGGCGCCGAGCGCCACGACCACATCGGCGATCAGCGCCGGATTGCCGTGAAGGGCCAGCCACTCGAGGTCGTCGATCGCGTCGGTCGCGTGCCGGCCGAGAACGCTCGACGCGCGGGCGGCGTCGATGGATGCCTGGCGGATCGCCGCATCCCTCGCCGGCCCCTTCTCGAGCCGGTAGGCCGCGCCGAACGCGGCGGAGGCCGTGGAGTCCTCGTCGGCGAGTCGCAGGGCGGTCTCGCGGAGGGAGCGTGCCCTCGCGTGGAGGTCGACGACGACCGCGTCGTCATCTCGGTCGTCATGCTCGGAGTACCCCGCGACCATCGACATCAGGGACGCCGCGATGGCGAGCATCACTCCGGCACCCGCGCCGCCGCCGGGCGAGCCGTTCCGCCCGGCGAGGGCGTGGGTCCACGCATCGACGGTCGAGGTCTGCGTGCTGATATCGGGAGAATCCATGACTCCAGTCTGCACACCGACCGCGCTGGTCGAGTAGGCCGGCCACGGCCGTATCGAGGCCCTCGACCGGCGCAGGGCCTAGTGGGCGGAGTAGCCGCCGTCGACCAGGTGGTAGCTGCCCGAGATGAACGAGGCCTCGTCGCTGAGCAGGAACAGGGTCAGCGCGGCGACCTCCTTGTCGGTGCCGAGGCGACGCGAGGCGTGCTCCGCCTCGAGCGCGGTGAGTGCCTCGGGCGAGAGGCTGGAGCGCACGAGCGGGGTGTCGATGAATCCGGGGCCCACCGCGTTGGTGCGCACTCCCTCTGATGTGTACTCGAGCGCCGCGACCTTGGTCAGGCCGATGAGGGCGTGCTTGCTGGTGACGTATGCCGCGTTCTCGGCGATTCCGACCGATCCGAGAACCGAGGCCATGTTCACGACGGCTCCGCCGCCGGCCGCCACCATCGCGGGCAGCTGGAACTTGAGGCCGTAGAACACGCCGTCGAGGTCGACGGAGCGAACCCTGTCCCAGGCGGCGATGTCGTAGTCGCCGATCTTCTGCGGGGCGGCTCCGATGCCGGCGTTGTTCACGGCGAGGTGCAGGGCGCCGAACGTCGACTGCGCGAATTCGACCGCGGCCTTCGAGTCCTCCCACTTCGCGGTGTTCTGCTGGAACGCAGCTGCCGAACCGCCGGCTGCGACGATCTCGTCGACGATGCTCTGTGCCGCGTCGAGGTTGATGTCGGTGACCACCACCGACGCGCCCTGCTCCGCGAGCTCCCGCGAGATCTCGGCTCCGATGCCGCTTCCGCCGCCGGTGACGATCGCTACCTTGTTGTCGAACCTGGCCATGAGGATCACTTTCCATTCTCTACAGACTGATGTCGCGGAGATCGACGATCTCCATGCGCGTGCATAGAGTTCAACGCGCGCACCCGTCCAGAGTATTCCTCTTATCCAACATTTGTCGGATTAAGCTACGAGATCACGTGCCACTCACGGAAGAACTCCATGACCGACTTCGAGTGCAGCTCGCCGTGCACCTGCGCGAGCAGCCGACCCGCCTGCGCCCGATCGCCGGCCTCGACGCGCAGTTCGACCGCGCCGGTGTCGTGGCGCGTGACGACCAGCTCGCGACGCCGCCGCAGCAACCGGGTGCGCACGATCTCGATCCGCGCATCCAGATGATTGGATGCCGGGTCGAACGCGTCGGACTGCATGCTCGCTGCGGGATCGATGGCCATTCATCGAGGCTAGAGGCGCCGCGAACGAGGGGACAACCCCCTGCGCTGCGCTTGGACTACAGCTCGTCGCTGCCCGACTCCTCGCCCCACGACGAGATGGCGGCCGGGATGCGCAGCTCGCCGTCGGCCGCGCGGGCCACGACGTCGACATGGTTGAGTCGGCCGGCGGGAACACCGTTGCGCGAGACGAACCAGGTGCCGAGCATCAGCGACGAGCCGGGGGCTGCGACACAGGCGCCCATCACGGTGAACGCGCCATAGGCGAGCTCGAAGTAGCGGGCCGCGATCACGTCGCCGTGCTGCAGGGTCGGCACGACGTCGGCCGGGTCGCCGGAGGGGAGCGCCGCGACCTCCTCATCGCTGACTGCGGCGACGCCGTCGTCGGCCAGGGCGGCCTGCGGGTCGACGATCTCGAGAAGCTGCAGCGACTTGTCGGGCTTGAGGTTCGCATCCAGAGCCCGGCCCGCGATCATGAACGAGTTCGTCGTCTTCGAGAAGTGCGCCCGACCCTCGATCGAGACGACCCCGTAGCGCGGGGTCGAGAACACGGCCTTCACGAGGTCGCCCGACTTCAGCTCGGCGATGGATGCCGTGAGTCCCTTGACGTTGCGCTTGCCGGGGATGGTCAGCTCGGAGATGGACGGCACGGGGCTTCTCTCGTTCGGTGGGTGTCGACATCCATTGAAGCACCTGGTGCCCGTCAGGATGCGTCGGTGTGCGACTCGAGGAAGGCCAGGGTGCGATCGAGCGCGGTGTGCGCGTCGTCGTAGTCGAGGTGGAACTGGTACTCGTGGGGGAGCGCGGGCTCGTGATCGGCCGCCCAGAACAGCTCGTCGACCTCGACGCCGGCGGCCTTCAGCTCGTTCGACATGGGAACCGACTCGACCCAGGTGAGGGCGTCGCCGTTGCCGCCCGAGATGTAGGTCGGCGGAAACTCGGCTGTGACGAAGCCGAGGCTCGACATCGTCGAGCCCGCGGAGGTGTCCGACCAGTCCTTGGTTCCGGTGTATGCCCACAGGGAGATCTTGAATCCCCAGGCCTCGATGCCGTTGAGCTCCGACATGCGCTGCAGGTCGTAGACCCCGCAGTTGAGGATCGTGCCCACGAGTTGAGTCGGAGACAGGGCCGGATCGATGCCCACGACGGTGGCATACGAGGGATTCGTCGTGATTCCGGCGAGTTCGCTCGCGAGCTGCGCGCCCGCGGAGTCTCCGGCCAGCACGATCTGGTCGGCGTCGACACCCAGCTCGGCGGCGTGCTCATCGATGTAGGCGAGCGCCTCGTTCAGCTGGAAGATGGCCGTCGGATAGATGGACTCGGGTGCAATCGAGTAGTTGAGCTCGATCGTCGTGTACCCCTCCGCGGCGAGGATCTTCAGGTAGGGCGCGACGTTGCTCTTGTCGCCGGAGATCCAGGCGCCGCCGTGGATCCAGACCACCGTCGGGAGCGGGCCGTTCGCGGATTCGGGGCGGAACGCATCCAGTGTCGTCGCGGCGCCGGCCGTGCCGTCGCCGTACTGCACGTCGAGCGTCTCGGCGATTCCGGATGGCGGAACGTAGGGCAGCATCTCGGCGACCGTGTCGCGCCCGCCCTTCTCGAAAACGGCCCGGATGAGCATGCTCGACGCCCAGGGCGAGGCGGAGGTGATGATCGAGATCACCAGTGCCACAGCGAGCACGGCGCTGAGGACCGACACGATTCTGCGCCCGCGCCGCGAGAGTCGACGGGGCGTGCCCCACGTGGGCGAGTCCGTGTGAGTGTGCCTGGTCATGATCCCCCGATCCGCGATCAGTCTGCCAGTACGGGGGTCGCACGACAACACACTGTGTGTTGCACCGCCTATCTGCGCCTGGCCGCGGCGATGCCGACCGCGCACAGCGCGACGACGAATGCGATGAACGTGATGATGAACGCGTAGACCTCGCCGGATTCGTCGAGATGCATCGGATGCCCTTCGATAGGTCGTGCCCGATCTGAGTTCAGCGGCTCCAGTCTCGCCCGACATCGGTGAATACGCGAAGAACGCGAGGCGTACGCAACTCGAACCCTGCGCGGGGATGCGGTGCGACCCCCGGCCGGTTTACGCTCGGTTCGGGGGTAACAAGCTATGAGTGATGTCGCTGCAGGCTGGTACGACGATGGATCCGGTGGAAAGCGCTGGTGGGACGGCCGAGCGTGGACCGCTCGCCAGGCCGACATGCCGAAGCCGACCGCCTCGTACACGCCGAAGCCCAAGTGGCCGGAGGGCACCCGCTGGGCGGCCGTGGGCAATCCCATCTCGAAGGTCGGCGGTGGCCGCTACCTGCTCATCTACGACCACCTCTTCGTGCACATCGGCGACGCTGCCCGCACGCTGCACGACATCGCGGTGATCGACATCGCCGAGATCGACGTGGTGCAGAGCACCCTGCAGAAGACCCGCGGGCTCGCGACCATCAGGGTCACGGTGGGCCACGGTGACGACTCCAACCAGCTGACGCTCGACGACGTGAAGGAGTTCCGCGAGGGCGTCGCGGCCATCACCGGAGCCATCGCCGACGCGCGGCTCGCGGCCAACGGCGGGCTGGCATCCACCGAGCCCGAGCCTGTCGCCGAACAGGCTCCGGATGCCGCGGTGCAGGCTCGCGATTTCATCGCCGAGCTGGGTGCGCTGGCCGCCTACCACCGCGACGGAGTGCTCACCGACGAGGAGTTCGCGGCCGCCAAGCGCAAGCTGCTCGCGCTCTAGCGGCCGCCGCACGGCGACGAGGCATACTCGAACGATGGAGCATTTCGAGGCGGCACCCTACGACGACTGGCAGCACACGAAAGAGACGCTGCACCGCTTCGTGCAGATCGTGGGCAAGGTCAGGCTCGCCGCGAGCGTTCGACGCAACCACTGGTGGAACGTGCCGTTCCACCTCACCGCGTCGGGCATCACGACTCGGCCCATGGGGTTCGATCCGACCTTCGCGATCGACTTCGACTTCATCGACCACCGGGCGATCGTGCAGAACACCGACGGCCGCAGGGCCAGCATCGCGCTCGCGGGGCAGTCGGTCGCCTCGTTCCACGGCGAACTCCTTCAGGCGCTGCGCTTCATCGGCGCGCCGGACGCCGCCGAGAGGATCGTCGACGCGCATCCATTCGACCTGCCCGACGCGGGCCGCGCGTTCGCCGACGACACCGAGCACGCCGCCTACGACCCGGCGGCAGTGTCGCGGTACTGGCGCGTGCTCAGCGACGTGAACCTGGTGCTCGAGGAGTTCAGCGGCCGGTTCTCGGGCAAGACGAGCCCGGTGCACCACTTCTGGCACACCTTCGACATCGCCGCCACGCGGTTCTCCGATGTCGTCGTTCCGCACACGGCCGAGTCCGATCCGGTGACCCGCGAGGCGTACTCCCGCGAGGTCATCAGCGTGGGCTTCTGGTTCGGAGACCCGAGCTACCCGGCCCCGGCCTGGTACGCCTACACCTCGCCCGAGCCCGAGGGGCTGGCCGACGAGCCGCTGCCGGGTTCGGCGGAGTGGCTCGACCGCGGCGCGAGCCATCTGGCCGTTCTGTCGTACGACGCCACCCGGGAGAGCGGAGATCCGAGGGGCGCAGCGCTGGAGTTCCTTCAGGCCGCCTACGAGGCCGGAGCCCGGCGCGCCGGGTGGGACATCGAGCGCTATGCGTGCGTCGATGGCGTCACGGCGGCCATACTCTAAGCAGACGCCCCGAGAGCACAGAGGACTTGTCATGACATTCGAACCCCCGGCCGTTCCGCCGTCTTACACCCCGCCGCAGTCGACGCCGCAGTCGCCGGTTCCTCCGGCTCCCTCGTACCAGCAGCAGCCGCCGAGCTACGCGCAGCAGCAGCAGCCCGGTTATGCGCCGCAGCAGCCGAGCTACGCGCAGCAGCAGCAGCAACAACCGCACCCCGGCTACCCGCAGCAGCCGGGCCAGAACGCACGGCCGCCCCGCCCCAAGAACACCCTGGGCCTCGTCTCCGCGATCCTCGGCGCGTCAGGCTTTGCACTCGGGTTCATCTTCACCTTCATCCAGCTCGGCATGTACGCGACGGACAGCTCAGGCGCCTACGGTCTGCTCAGCGGAACGCAGTCGGTGCTCGACGCCCTGCTCGGTCTGGGCGCCATCGCCCTCGGTGTGCTCGGCTATCTGAAGGGCGGTCCGTCGAAGCTCCTCGCCATCGTCGGAACGACTCTCGGCGTCGCCCTGCTCCTCGGAGTGCTCAATGGGCTGATCTTCACGATCGCGCTGCCGCTCATCTACTGATCCGCCAGACCGCTCCGCGCCTCGAAAGGACGCCCCGTGCAGCTGCCCCAGATCTACCTCGCGATAGAGCCGACGGGCCCTGCCCAGTGGAACGCGATCACCTTCGGGCCCCTCTTCCACCAGAATCTCTCCGCCTCGGGCAACGGCCAGGGCGGGTCGGTCGTGCGCGTGGTTCAGCACGGCACGCGCGCCGTGCTGAACGATGATGTCGACATCTCGATCGAATTCGGCATGGATGCGGCGGCCATCCAGATCGACGCGCTGCTCGACTGGGTGAAACCGGCCAGCTTCGAGTACGACAACGCACGCCCGTTCTTCGTCGACCTCTTCTACCGGGGCGAGCTCGTCGACCGCGTGATCGCCGTGTGGATCGACCAGTACAGGGCCGCTCTGCCTCTGCCCTACTCGGTCACGGCAGACGGAGGAGTGAAGGGCGCGGTGCCCACGTGGCACGTGTCCAGGCGCAGCTTCCTGCTGGTGAGACTGATCGACCAGCTGCGCGGCGGACTCGAGTTCGATCGCTACTACGCCCTGTCGGGCCTGACGCTCGACCGCGCATGAGCCGCTTCGGGGGAACGCGGGTCGTCGTCGTCGGGGGTGCCGGGGGAATCGGCGGCCGCATCGCGGAGCGGTTCACCGACGAGGGTGCCGACATCATCGTGCTCGACCTCGTGCGCGGAGCCGACCGCGCGCTCGGCGGGGCCCCGTCTGCCGGGCCGGGCAGGGGCATCCTGCACTGCGACCTCGTCGATGCGGTGAGCGTCGAGGCCGCCTTCGCGGTGGCGCTTGCCGAACTCGGCGGCATCGACGTGCTGGTGAACAGCGCGGGAATCCTCGCCCGCGGCAGCCTGCTCGACCTGGCGCCCGAGCGGTGGGACCTGGTGATGGACATCAACGCGCGCGGCACGCTCTTCGCCATGCAGCATGCGGCCCGCGCCATGATCGACCAGGGCGCGGGTGGCACGATCGTGAACATCGCGAGCATGGCCGCCAAGGCCGGCGGCGCCGACGAGGGCGCCTACGCGGCGTCGAAGGCCGCAGTCGTCGGGCTCACCCGGGCGGCCGCTCTCGAATGGGGAGAGCATCTGATCCGGGTCAACGCGCTGCTTCCGGGGTACGTGCTCACCGACATGGGCAAGGACACGCGCACCGACGACGACGTTGCCAACTGGTCGAAGAAGTCGCCGCTGGGTCGCCTCGGCACACCGGATGACGTGGCCGGGTTCGCCCTGTTCCTCGCGTCGGTCGACGGCGAGTACCTCACGGGCCAGTCGTTCAACGTCACCGGCGGAATGATCATGCACTGAGTGACGACGTCGAGTGTGCAGTGTGTGTTGCGTGCGATTCGATCGAATCGACGACTTCTGCTCACTCAGGCGTCGGCGGCGCGCTCCAGGAGCGGGCGCAGACGCAGGGGCATGGTCTCGACCAGCGAGATCGTGGTGTTCGTGCGCACCACGCCCTCGATCGCGAGCATCGCGACGGTGATGCGGCGCAGCTCCTCGGTACTGCGGGCGAGCACCTTGACGAGCAGGTCGGCCTCACCGGTCGTGGAGTGGATCTCGACGACCTCGGGCAGCTCGGCGAGTCCGGCCTCTGCGAGATGTCCCGTGGCCTGGCTGATTGCGATCGACACGAACGCGACGAGCGTGTAGCCGAGGGCCGCGGGGTCGACGCGGCGGCTCGGCTCCTTGAGTGCTCCGATGCGCGCGAGCCGCGCAAAGCGGGCGTGCACCGTGTTGCGTGCGATGCCGAGCGTTCGCGCGAGAGACAGGATCGTGGCATCCGGGTTGTCGTCGAGCGCGAGCAGAAGGCGAGCGTCAAGCGAGTCGAGCGTGTCCATGCACGCATTTTGTCATGTTACGGGCCTCGGATGTCTCAGACTGCGCAACGAGGGAAGGCTCGGTTGCGCGCATGCCCGATCCGCTGAGAGCATCAGCCCATGACCTCGTCTCCCGTGCTGCCCGCCTCCGTCCTCCCGGCATCCGCACCGGTGGCCCAGGCCTCGCCCGGGCACACGATCGTCGAGGACATTCTGGCGATCCTCACCGGCACGATCACGACGTCTCTCGGGCTGTTCCTGCTGAAGAGCGCGGGCGCCGTTACCGGCGGAACCGCAGGGCTCTCGCTGCTCATCAGCTACGCGACCGCCCTGCCCTTCCCCGTTCTGCTGCTCGTGGTGAACGCTCCGTTCTTCGTGCTCGCGTTCTGGAAGAAGGGCATCGCGTTCACCGTGCGCACCATCATCACGGTGGGGCTGCTGTCGGTGTTCTCCTCGATCATCCCCATGCTCGTGAGCTTCGAGCACATCGATGCGGTCTTCGGCATTCTCGTGGGCAACCTGCTCGCCGGCGTGGGCATGCTCATTCTGTTCCGGCACGGCTCGAGCCTGGGCGGCTTCAACGTGCTCGCACTGCTGATGCAGGAGAAGTTCGGCTGGCGCGCGGGCTACGTGCAGATGGCGCTCGACGTCACGGTGGTGCTCGCGGCGTTCGCGGTGGTCTCGCCGTGGGTGGTGCTGGTGTCGGCCGCGGGTGCCGCCGTGCTCAACGTGGTGCTCGCCCTGAACCACCGCCCGGGCCGCTACGTCGCCGGCTGACACCCTCGACCGTACGTCGTGTTGGGTCGCGCTCGTATGCAGGAAAATTCGGGGGGTCGAGTGCGAAAACGGCCACTCGGGCGGAGTTTTCCTGAGTTAGAGCGAGCTGCGAGACCCTGCTCAGCGCTGCGTGTCTGCCGAGGCGAGAAGGCGGATGAGCCGCTGCTGCCCCTCTTCGGCGAGCTCTGCCACGTCGTCGCGCGAGGCCAGGAAGTCGGTGAACGAGCGGTAGCCCAGGGGCTTCTCGTTGAACGACGGGTCCATGCGGCGCATCTGGTTCTTGACCGATCCGGTGTTGAGCCATTCGTCGGCGTCGCCCTTGGCGTGGCCGATCTGCAGGGCGCGCACGAGCAGCTCGGTGGCCACCTTCTGCGCATCCTCGGGCTCGGGCTCCGGCTCCTCGAAGGGGGAGTCCTCGGTGTGCGAGAACATGGGCACGGTGACGCGGCGCGACCGGGCGGGCGCCTTCTTGGGTTCGACCTCGGCCTCGACCGTGTCGTCGGCACCGGAACCGGACTCGGCGGCCGAGGCCGGGGCATCCGCCGTCTTCTTCGAACCGCGGCGCGACGACGACGAACCCGCAGGGGCGACCACCTCGGGCCGCTTCTCGATGCCGGGCAGCGAGTCGTAGTCCTCGAACTCGTCGCAGGCGGCGGCGAGCGACGTGCTCGTCGAACCGGCCACGCCGATGCCCACGACGAAGCGGCCGAGACGCTTGGCCTTCTGGGCCAGCGCGATGTAGTCGGAATCGCCCGCCACGATGATCACGTGCGTGAGGTCGGGCAGGCGGAAGAGGTCTTCGACCACGTCGACGGCCAGGCGGATGTCCGCTCCGTTCTTGGTGCCGCGGGTCGTGGTCGTGAAGAGCTGGGTGAGGTCGACCGCGCGCGACATGAGCTGGCGCTGGTAGCTCGCGTTGACCGGAACCGACCAGTCTGCGTAGGCGCGGTTCACGACGGTGGTGCCGAAGCTGGCGGCGAAGTCGATGATGGCGCTGAAGTCCACGGTCGCGGCGGCCAGGCGGGCTGCGATCTCGGGGTCGTTGTTGGGATCGGTCTTGTCGAAGTCGCGGATTCCGTCGCGCTGGAACGCGTTGCGCCCGTGCAGCTGCTGGTAGCGCGAGATGACGATGTTGTCGAAGTCGATGTAGAGGCCGACGCGGGCGTCGACGGGTTCGGTTGTTTCAGCCATGGTGAGCTCCTCGGTTGGCGGAAGACTCAGTAGCGATCCGGTACGGACCTCCAGTCTCCCGCGACCCGAGGGCCCAAGGCAACACGTGTCGCCGACGGCCGACAGGTCAGTCGGTCGTCACGAAGATGCAGAAGGGATGCCCGGCCGGGTCTGCCAGTACGACCAGCGCCTCGGCGGGGTCGTCGATGCGGTCGTCGAGAAGGGTCGCGCCGAGGCTCAGAGCCCGGATGTTGTGGGTGCGCAGATCGTCGAGCGTGCGGACGCTGAAATCCAGATGCAGCTGCTGCGGCCTGGGCCCTTCGGGCCAGGTGGCCGTCTCGAGCTTCTCTACCTGCTGGAAGGCGAGCAGTCGTCGCTCGTCTTCGCCGAGCAGCACCAGCCAGTCGGCGCCGGCCGGATCGGGCTCGCCCGCCGGGGGTGCTTCGTCTCCCGGCTGGTAGATGAGGCCGAGAAGCTCGCGGTAGAACTCGGCCAGCTCACGGGCGTTCTCGGTGTCGAGCACGATCTGGCGAAACGCGGGATGAGTCATGCAGAGATTCTCCCTCCGTTCCCTGATCTTGTCGAAGGGGTTCCCTTCGACAAGCTCAGGCAGCGGCAATGAGAGAGCGCTTTCATCCGTGGCGCGATAGGCTCTGCACGGCTCAGACGGGGGAGACGAGTAGTACGTGACGCGCGAGAACAGCACTGTGATGCCTGACACCACACCCGAAACCGAGGCGAACGCACCTCGCGCCGTGAGGGCCGACATCCAAGGCCTTCGGGCGGTCGCGGTGGTGGCGGTCATCGTGAACCACGTGATCGGCTGGCCGAGCGGCGGCTTCGCCGGCGTCGACGTGTTCTTCGTGATCTCCGGCTTTCTCATCACCGGTCTGCTGCTGCGCGACCACGAGCAGCACGGCCGCATCTCGCTCGCCGCCTTCTACGCCCGCCGCATCCGCCGCATCGTGCCCGCCGCCCTGACCGTGATCGTGGTGACCGCGGCCGTCGGATGGTTCCTCTTCAACCGCGCGCGCAGCATGTCGACGATCTGGGACGGCGTCTCGTCGCTGCTGTTCGTGGCGAACTGGCGCTACACGGCGGTCGGCACCGACTATTTTCACGCCACCGACCCGGCCTCGCCGCTCCAGCACTACTGGTCGCTGTCGGTCGAGGAGCAGTTCTACCTCGTCTGGCCCTGGCTGGTGATCATCGTGCTCGCCATCGCGGTGAAGCTGCTGCGCTCGCCCGCGCGGGCCAGGGTCGTGCTCGGCGTCGTGATGGCGGTCATCGTCGCGGCATCCTTCCTCTACGCGGTGCAGCAGACGGCATCCAGCCCCGCGGCCGCGTACTTCTCGACCTTCTCGCGTGCATGGGAGCTGGGCGCCGGAGCCCTGCTGGCCATCGCTGCACCGCTGCTGGCCAAGCTGCCCACGGGCATCCGCATCGTCGTGGGATGGCTCGGCCTGCTCGCCTTGCTGTGGTCGTTCGTGCAGGTCACCGACTCGACGCCGTTCCCGGGTCCGGGCGCCGCGCTCGCGGTCGGCGCGACGATGCTCATCATCGCCGGCGGAATCGGTGGGCGGCAGCGCTCGCTCTTCGTGCTCGACAACCCGCTGAGCGTGTACATCGGCAACCTTTCGTACTCGCTCTACCTGTGGCATTTCCCCGTACTGGTCTTCGCGCTGCTGCTCATGCCCGAGCAGACGCCCGTGGTCACGGCGATCATCTTCGGGCTCACCGCGGCCATCTCCATGATCGCGTTCTATCTGATCGAGCAGCCGTTCCATCACTCGCCCCTGCTGCGCCGCTCCGGCTCGCGAGAGAAGAGCCGCGAGGCGTGGCAGGCGTGGCGCGACCGCTTCGGGGCGCACGCGATCCTCGCGACCGTGGCGCTCATGGTCGTGGGGGCCGGAGTGGGGCTCGGATCGTTCAGCGTGCTGCGCGACCACACCCCGATGGCCGCTCCCGTCGCTGCTCCGGTGCCCGCCGAGAACCCCGAGGTGCAGCTGCAGGCAGACCTGGCCGCCGCCCTCACCGCGACCGCGTGGCCCGACAACCTCTCGCCCTCGATCGACGACGCGATGTCGCAGACGTCGACCGACAATCCGGCCAGACGCTGCTTCGACATCGGCGACACACCGAACGTCGACGACTGCACCTGGGGCAACCGGAACGCCCCGCAGCACATGTATCTCGTCGGGGACTCGACCGCGATGGCCTACGCGCCGGCGTTCAAGGCGATGGCCGAGGCCAGCGGCGACCAATGGCAGATCACGACGATCGGGCTCTACGGATGCCGCTTCACCGACGTGCTCGTGCAGAACGACGGCGACGGGGTGATGGATGCGTGCCCGCAGCGCAAGCAGGACGTGGCCGATCGCATCCGCGCCGACGCGCCCCAGCTGATCGTGATGTCGAACGCCTTCGCCCTGGGCCAATCGAGCAGCCGCCAGCCGCTGTCGACGGGCGACCTCGTCGCATCCACCCTGGCCGAGGCGGCCCAGTACAACGCCGCCGGCCGCGTCGTCTACCTGGCGCCGCCGCCCCTGGGCGCTCCCCTCGGTCAGTGCTACTCGAGGGTGTCGAGCCCGATCGACTGCGCCGTGAACGTGGATGCCGCGTGGAACGACTTCGAGGCCGCGTTCGAGGCGGCGGCCCCGGCGACCGGCGACCACGCCGTGAGCTCGCTGCCCTTCAGCTGCGTCGACGGCCAGTGCCCCGCCTTCGCCGGCACCCTGCCCACGAAGTACGACCAGGTGCACATGACGGTGCAGTACTCCGAGCATGTGGCGCCCGCGATCCGGTGGGCATTCATAGCCCAGGGTTTGATGTAGTGGTGCATGATCGAGGGTGAACGCCGGCGTCTGCTGCGCGCGACCGAAGGAGAACTCGAATGGTGATCGCCATCGCCGTGATCTCGCTGCTTGGCGTGCTCGTGTGCGCCGCGTGCCTGGTCTACCTGCACATCGCGCCGACCGGCCTCAACCCGGTGCGCGACGCCGTGAGCCAGTACGGCATCACCGACTACTTCACCTTCTACCGCGCTGCGGCTCTCGCGCTCGGCGTCGCGTCGCTCACCCTGGCGGTCGCGCTTCTCGAGGCGCTGAGCGAGGCGAACGCCGCCGGCATCGTCTTTCTCGTGATCCTCGGATTCGCTCGCCTGACGATCGGGTGGGTTCCCATGGATGCGCCGGGCGCCCCGCGCACCTCGACCGGCCTGCGGCACAACCTGCTCGCCACCGCCTTCTTCGCGTCGGCCACGGTGGCCGCATTCCTGTTCACGGGCACATTCGCCGCCGACCCCGCTCTGTCGGGCATCGCCCCGGCCTCCGGGGTTCTCGCATGGGCGATGGCCGTGTTCAGTGCACTCATCCTGCTGACCAGCGTCGTGGGCCCCCTGAAGACCTTCTTCGGTCTGGCGGAGCGTCTGCTCTACGTGGCCGTGCTCGCGTGGGTCGCCACGGTCGCGATCGCGCTCATCTCGAGCTGAGCGGCGTCACGGTGCGCTCGACCGCGTTCCACAGGCGCATGCCCGTGGCCTCTCCCGTGAGGTCGTCGCCGAGCAGGCCGAGCGCCTGAGGCAGGTCGTCGAGCCGGATGCGGCGGGCCAGGGTGACATGCGCGACCCAGACGCCGGGGTGCGAATGCGCGACGAGGCCCTGCTGCCGCACGGATGCGTGAACCGAGGCCTGCAGATCGAGCAGCGCGGCCGTGGGTGTGACGAGTCGAGCGAGCACCCGTCGGCCGCCGCTGCCGAAGAGCACGGGTGGCCCTATGGTCACGGGCAGCGGAAGATGTAGCGCATCGTGCGCGGCGGCGTGGTCGACGATCTCGAGGGGCGTTCCCACCACGAGGGTGAGGTGCGGCCTGTTGCTGTCGGATCTGTGCGCGCCGAGGCTCGAGAATCCGGCGCGTTCCAGCGCATCCCATTCGCCTCTGATCGCCTTCTCGATCGTGTCGTCGAAGGTGAGGTCGATGCTGGAGAGCGCCGTCACGGTCAGGCCTGGGGCAGGAGTTCCTGCAGAAGGGACTCGACGCGCGACCTGATGGAGTCGCGGATCTCGCGGACCTCGTCGATGCCCTTGCCTGACGGGTCGACGAGCTCCCAGTCCTCGTAGCGCTTGCCGGGGAAGATCGGGCAGACGTCGCCGCAGCCCATGGTGATCACGACATCCGAGTCGCGGACGGCCTCCGTCGTCATGAGCTGGGGCACCTCGTGCGAGATGTCGATGCCCTCCTCGGCCATGGCCTGGATGGCGACGGGGTTGATCTGCCGCCCGGGTTCCGAGCCGCCGGAGCGCACCGTGACGGCGCCCTTCGACAGCGCGGTCATGTAGCCCGCGGCCATCTGCGAGCGACCCGCGTTGTGGATGCAGACGAAGAGAACGGTGGGAGCATCGGTCATGGGATCACGGTACCCGAGCTGCGTGAACGCAACACCGAGAACGGTACTTCGGGTTCCAATTCGGCTTGTATCGAATGCTCGATTCCGACGACGGTGTCTCACTAGACTGGCGCGCATGTCGATCGTGTTCTCCGTCGTTGTGTTCGCGCTTCTGATCGGTGCTCTCGTCGACATCATTCTGCGCAGCGACGAGCAGGTGAAGCATCTGCCCAAGATCGTGTGGGTTCTGCTGGTCGTCTTCCTGCCGCTCATCGGCAGCATCCTGTGGTTCACGATCGGACGCGAGTACAGCCAGTCCGTCGATCTGGGTTCGTTCGGCGACCCGCGTCGGCGCGAGAAGGCTGCGCGCACGGCATCCGCCGCACCCACGACGCGGGCGAAGACCACAGAAGAGGAGCTCGCCGACCTCGATCGCGAGATCGAGTTCTACAAGCAGCAGGATCGCATCCGCCGGCTCGAGGCCGAGCTCGACGAGCGGCGTCGCACGCAGGAGTAGCTCCGAGTGCGCAGTACGCAGTCGTGCGCGCTGAGGTGCGGAGAATTGTCGCATTGTCCGGGGCAATGTCAAGTGGTGGTTGCAACGCTGGGGGTTAGGCCGCTTCGAGGAGTCGGGCGAGCCGGTAGGTGGGGGTTT
>NZ_JARUXC010000026.1 GCF_030433855.1 Agreia sp. PsM10
TACCGAACGCCATACTTCTTCGTCGACATCAACACTCCGATCAATCAGAGCGTTGCAACGACCATATGACTCTGCCCGATGGGATGCGGCAAAAGTCCGCACCTCAGTGGCAGGGGAACCGGTGCATACGCAAAAACCCGCCTGGCCGACGGGCCGAGCGGGTTTCACCGAGTGAAAAACATCAGGTGCGGAGACGGAGGGATTTGAACCCTCGGTGGGGTTTCCCCCACTCCACCTTAGCAGGGTGGTGCACTAGGCCGGACTATGCGACGTCTCCTTGGCTTGCGCCTCAGCAATCATAGCCGACGTCGGCCGAATGTCTCTCTTCGGCCCGATCGATCAGTAGTCGAAGCCCTTGCTGCAGGTGTATTCGGCGGCCGACTGGCCCGTGATGCTCTTGGGCAGGACGATCGCAGACGAGTCCCGTGCCGCCGCAGCCGCGATGTCGGCAGGCGCCGCCGAGTCAGGTGACGGCGTAGCGGCATCGCTCGACGCCGCCTCGGTCACGGGCGGAAGGGCGTTGGGGTCGACCTCGGCTCCGAGGCCGGTGTTGCCCGCCTCGGCGACGATCGACTCGTCGGCGCGGATCGCTGCGAACATCGCCTCGGCGTCGGCCGCATTCGGCTGCACCTTGCCGGCGTACACACCCGACCCGCCTGTCGTTCCCGGGTAGGCGTAGAACCCGATGTTCTCGAGCGGAATGTCCTTGAGCGCGAGCGCGATGGAGACCATGGTGTCGGGCGAGCTCAGGCTGGTCGAGATCTGCATGTTGCCGGTGGCGGCCTTCGCCAGCCCATAGAGCTTGGTCACGTCGGTGAGGGTCTCGGTGCTCTTCACTGTGCGCACCAGCGACGACAGAAAGACCTGCTGCGAGCTGATGCGCCCCAGGTCGCTTCCGTCGCCCACCCCATGCCGTGTTCTCAGGAACTGGAGCGCATCCATGCCCTGCAGCTGGTGCGTGCCCGGGGTGAGGTGCGTGTTGGTCCACTCGTCGTCGATCGGCGAAGAGACGCACACGGGCACGCCGCCCACCGCATTCGACATCTCGATCACGCCGTTGAACTGCACCTCGGCGGCGAAGGGAATCGTGAGCCCGGTGAGCTTCTCGACGGTCAGAACGGTGCACGGCAGGCCGCCGTAGAGCAGGGTCACATTGATCGGCTGCGCCGACATGGCCTCGCTCGTTCCGCCCTGGCCGTCGGGACACTCGGGGATCGACACGATGAGGTCGCGGGGAAAGCTGATGACCGAGGCGCTGGAGTGGTCCTGCGAGACGTGCAGCAGCATGGTCACGTCGTTGAGATTCGACGTCTCGTCGCCGTATGCCTCACCCTGGCCTTCGCGGCTGTCGCTGCCCACGAGCAGCAGGTTGACTCCCCCGTCGATGGCCGCGATGTTCGGCGGCGGAGCATCAGACTCCTCGCCCGCGAGCGCGACGACGGTCAGATCCTTCCGCACGTCCCACGTGGCGATCGCCGCGAGCGAGACGCCGCTCACCAGCACCACGGCGAGAACCAGCCCGACGGCTCTGAACAGCTCCGCGAAGATCGTGCCCGTGCGCTGGCGCCCATGACGAATGGCCGTGGGTCGAGGCGCGGGCGTGCGACGACGCGATGAGGCTGCACTCATTCGGGTCCTTTCACGCCCATGGTTTCGGGTCCATGGTCATCGGGGTGGAATGCGCGGAGGGCTAGGGATTCGAACCCTAGAGACATTTCTGCCCACCAGTTTTCAAGACTGGCTCCATCGGCCGCTCGGACAGCCCTCCTTGCCCGGCAGAACCGAACAAGCCACGATTCTAACCGAACCGCATCCACCGATGGGTTCGGAACGAGCACGGCGCCCGTCAGAACGGGCGAAGGGCGACGGCCAGGCCGTCGTCGTGCACGGATGCCGTCACCTCGCTGGCCACGGCCAGCACGTCGTCGGGCGCCTGGCCCATGGCTACGCCGCGGCCGTGCGCGCCGGCCCAGGTGAGCATGTCGATGTCGTTGCGACCGTCTCCGATGGCGAAGACGCGATCTCGCGGAATGCCCAGCGCTTCGCGCACGCGCTCGAGGCCGGTGGCCTTGTTCACGCCGTCGGGGGCGATGTCGAGCCAGGCGGTCCACCCGATCGCGTAGCTCACGCGGTGCAGGCCCATGCGCTCGACGAGGGCCAGGAAGTCCTCCATGTCGTGGTCGGGAGAGATCACGACGACGCGGGTGGCCTCGATGTCGAGCAGCTGCTCGAACGGCACGGCCCGGCTGCCCACATCGGCGACGGAGACGGGGAACGCGCCGTAGTAGCAGAAGTTGCCCTCTTCGTCTTCGACGGCGAAGCTGGCCTCGGTCAGGTGAGAGCGGATCTTGGTGAGCACCGGCCCCGGGTTGAACGTCTCGACGAACTCGCGGCTGTAGCCGACGGGCGCCGTGGGGTCGCGCTTGAGCGTGATCGCCCCGTTGGAGCACACCACGTACTCGGGCGTGATCGAGAGCTGATCGAGCACAGGGAGAGTGGATGCGACAGACCGCCCCGTGGCCAGCATGATCTCGTGGCCGAGCGCCGACACCCGGGCGACCTCGTCACGAACGGCATCGGTCAGGGTGCCGTCCTCGTAGATGATGGTGCCGTCGATGTCGAGCGCGAGCAGCCAGCGATCAGCGGATGCCGTGGGCTGGGCGGACACGTCGGGCCCGGTCGCAGAGTCGGTCACTTCGGTTCGATTCTCTCGACCCCGTTGAGGTACGGCCGCAGGACCTCGGGCACGATCACGGAGCCGTCGGCCTGCTGGTGGGTCTCGAGGATCGCGACGATCCAGCGGGTCGTCGCCAGGGTGCCGTTGAGCGTCGCGACCGGGGCCGTCTTGCCGCTCTCGGTGCGATAGCGGGTGTCGAGCCGGCGAGCCTGGAAGGTGGTGCAGTTCGACGTCGAGGTGAGCTCGCGATACGAGCCCTGGGTGGGAATCCACGCCTCGATGTCGTACTTGCGCGCGGCCGACGAACCGAGGTCGCCGGCGGCTGTGTCGATGACCCGGTAGCTGAGCCCCAGGTCCTGCATCATCTGCTCCTGGTACGACACCAGGGCGAGGTGCTCGGCCTCGGCGTTCTCGGGCAGCACGTAGCTGAACATCTCGAGCTTGTTGAACTGGTGCACGCGCAGGATTCCGCGGGTGTCTTTTCCGCCCGAGCCGGCCTCGCGTCGGTAGCAGGTCGACCATCCGGCGTAGCGCTTCGAGCCGCCCTCGAGGTCGAGGATCTCGTCGGAGTGGAAGCCCGCGAGCGCCACCTCACTCGTGCCCGTGAGGTAGAGGTCGTCGGCGGGCAGGTAGTAGATCTCATCGGAGTGCTCGCCGAGGAACCCGGTGCCGGCCATGATCTCGGGCCGCACCAGCGTCGGAACGATGAGCGGAACGAAGCCGTTCTTCTCCGCGCGGTCAAGCGCCAGCGTCATGAGGGCGAGTTCTAGGCGCGCGCCGATTCCGGTGAGGTAGTAGAACCGCGCACCCGAGACCTTGGCTCCGCGGGCCAGGTCGAAGATGCCGAGCGTCTCGCCGAGCTCGACGTGGTCTTTCGGCTCGAAGTCGAATGCGGGTCGGTCGCCCACCTCGCGCAGCGTCACGAAGTCGTCTTCGCCGCCGGCGGGCACACCGTCGATGATCGGGTTGGCGATCTGCCGCACGATCGTCGTGAACCGGCCCTCGGCATCCGTCGCCCGCTGGCTCGCGGCCTTGACCTCGGCGGCCAGCGACTGGGCCTCGGCGACCAGCGCCTTCTTCTCGTCTTTGGCGGCCTGGGCCACCTTCTTGCCGAACGAATTCTGGGTCGCGCGCAGGTTCTCGTACTCCTGGATGGCGGCCCGCCGCGCGGCGTCGGCAGACAGGGCCGCATCGACGAGGTCGACGGAGTCGCCCCTCGCCGCCTGCGATCGGCGGATGACATCGGGATTTTCGCGCAGCAGTACGGGATCGATCACCGTTCAAGCCTACCTTTCGTCGCACGCGCGCCCGGGTCTCCGACAGTGAACGACAAGACGGTAGCTTTACACTCGTGGCCACTATCGAGGAACCCGCGCAGCCCCGAAGGGCCGCTGTCGTGTACAACCCGATCAAGGTCGACGTCTCGAAGCTGCGCGCCGAGGTCGACAGGGCCGCCGCCGCGGCCGGGTTCGACACGACCCTCTGGTTCGAGACCACGATCGACGAGGCCGGCCAGAAGCTCACGCGACAGGCGGTCGAACAGGGAGCCACCGTGGTCATCGCGGCCGGCGGAGACGGAACGGTCAGGGCCGTCGCAGAAGGACTCCGCAACACCGGCGCCGCCCTCGGTCTCCTGCCGAGCGGCACCGGCAACCTGCTCGCGCGCAACCTCGACATGGGCGTTCCGCACACCGACAGGGCGCTCAGCATCATCTTCGCGGGAAAAGACCGCGTCATCGACCTCGGGCTGGCCGCGATCACCCGACCCGACGGCGACGTCCAGGAGCACGTGTTTTTGGTGATGGCCGGCCTCGGCCTCGACGCCAAGATGATCGCCAACACCAATTCGCGCCTCAAGAAGGCCGTCGGCTGGCTGGCCTACGTCGACGGCGTGGGTCGGTCGCTGCCCGAACTGCACCCGGTGAAGTTCCGCTTCTCGATCGACGGCGCCCCGTTCAAGTCGACCTCGGCGCACACCGTGATGGTCGGCAATTGCGGGGTGCTGCCCGGCGGCGTCCTCCTCATTCCGGATGCCCGGCTCGACGACGGGGTGCTCGACATCATGGCGTTGCGCCCCGAGGGCCCCTTCGGCTGGCTCAAGGTGTGGAACAAGATCGCGTGGGAGAACGGGGTGCTGCGCAAGTCGGCGGCCGGTCGCAAGATCATCGACCTGTCGAAGGATGTGCGCTCGGTCACCTACCGCACCGGCAAGGACCTGCAGCTGGTGGTCGCAGAGCCCGAGGAGTTCCAGCTCGACGGCGACGAGTTCGGCGAGGTCACCGCCGTGCACAGCTGGGTCGAACCCGGCGCGCTGCGCGTGAGGGTGCCCGCGTAGCTCTCGTCGCCGACAAAGGTCGGCAGATCCCACCCCCGGGTTGGAACGTTTCAATGTACGATCGAACCATCAATGGCGACGAACGAGAGGCATCCGATGCACGACCACCTGGCCCAGAGGATCGTGGACTACATCCACACCAGCAGCGACCAGATGATGCGACCGCCCACCGGCATCCTGCGTCACCCCTACACGGTTCCGGCCACGGCGGACTCCCCCTACTACTCGTCTACGCTCTGGGACTGGGACTCCTGGTTCATCAGCGTCGCCCTCGGGCAGGTCGAGGCCGACATCGACGAGCGGGGGCGCTTCCGCGAGTACGAGGAGGGCGTCATCCTCAACTTCCTCGACCACACCGATGAAGACGGCGTGATGCCCATTCTGTTGAAGCCGGACGGCCCGATGATCCACGGCGATCCGTCTCGCGCGGCCGGATTCTCCGAGAACATGCACAAGCCGATCATCGCCCAGCACGCGGCGCTGCTCTCGCAGCGCTCCGGCAGCATCGAGTGGGTGACAGGCAAGCTCGATGCGATAGAGACCTATCTGCGGCGCTACCTCGACAGCCACGTTGACGAGGCCACCGGGCTCGCCTACTGGCAGAGCGACTTCGCGATCGGCGTCGACAACGACCCCTCGGTGTTCTACCGCCCGGCCAAGAGCACGGCATCGATCTATCTGAACTCCCTGCTCTACCGCGAGCTCCTCGCGTTCGGCTACCTGCTCGAGGAGGCCGGCCGCGTGAAAGAGGCGAACGTGTGGCGCGGCTACGCCCAGGACCTCGCTGACGCGGTGAATCTGCACTGCTGGGACGAGCGCGATGGCACCTACTACAGCGTCGACCTCAACCTGCGCCCGATCGACCCGGAGGACTGGCTCCACCGCGGCGCCCCGCGAACCTGGAACTCGCTGCTGCTGCGCATCGACAGCTGGTCGAGCTTCATGCCGCTGTGGGCGGGCTTCGCGTCGCAGGAGCAGGCCGAGCGCATGCGGCAGAGATACCTCGAGCCGCGCACGTTCTTCGCCAACTATGGCGTGCGCACCCTCTCGAGACTCGAGAAGCAGTACAACCTGCGGGCATCCAACAACCCGTCGAACTGGCTCGGACCCATCTGGGGCGTGAGCAACTACCTGGTGTTCCGCGGCCTGCAGAAGTACGGATTCGAGGCCGAGGCGACCGACCTGGCCGAGAAGACCGTGCTGCTGTTCGGGCGCGATCTCGAGCGCACCGGCAGCATGCACGAGTTCTACAACCCCGACAACGGGGAGCCGATCATGACGAAGGGGTTCCAGAACTGGAACTTCCTGGTGCTCAACATGATCGCCCACCTGCGCGGCGAGACGGCGATGACCGAGTTCTAGAGCGGGCCCTTCGACAGGCTCAGGGAACGGTCTCCGTTCCCTGAGCCTGTCGAAGGGGGCTACGAGGCGTCCGGCTCGCCCGAGATCACTCCGCGCAGCCAGTCGCGCGCCTCGATGAACACGTCGTCGTCGTAACGCGGAATGTACTCGATGGGCGCCTTGTCGGCGCGCGGGTACGAGCCGAGGAAGATCACCTTCGGGCTGAAGCGGCGCACGCCGAGCAGCGAGTCCGCCACCCGCTCGTCGAGGATGTGCCCATCGGCATCGATCACGAAGCGATAGCGACCGAGGGCGTCGCCGATCGGCCGGGACTCCAGCAGGCTCATGTTCACCCCGCGGGTCGAGAACTGCTCGAGCAGCTCGAGCAGCGAACCCGCCCGGTCGTCGGGCAGCTCGACGATGAGGCTCGTCTTGTCGGCGCCGGTGCGCGGCGGGATCGCGGTGGTCCTGCTGACCAGCACGAACCGGGTGACCGCGTTGTCGTTGTCGCCGATGTTCTCGGCGAGAACCTCGAGGTCGTAGTGGTCGACGATTCCGGGAGGCGCGACGGCCGCGTCGGCCAGGTCGTTCTCGAACAGCGAGGCGGCGGCGGCGACGTTCGAGGTGGCCGGGATGTGGCCGTGGCTCGGCAGGTTGGCATCGAGCCAGTGGTGGCACTGGGTATAGGCGACCGGATGCGCGTTGACGACCTCGACGTCGGCCAGCGTCGTTCCCGGGCGGGCCACCAGAACGAACTGCACCTTCACGAGATACTCGCCCACGATGCGCAGGTTCGGGATGTTCGCCAACGCGTCCTGGGTCGCGCTCACCCCGCCCTCGATCGAGTTCTCGATCGCGATCATCGCCGCGACGCTGCGTCCGGTGACGACGTCGTCGAGCGCCTCGCCCACATTGTTGACACTCCGCCAGACCTTGCCACGGGCATCCGGAACCTGCGCGAGGGCCGCCTCGGTGAACGTGCCCCGCGGGCCCAGGTAGCTGTAGCTCTCGGAGGCGGCGGCGGGCTCGGGTGCATCGGACATGGCTCAGAGCCTATTGGACGCGGTGGAACGAAGCCTTCCAGAGGTCAACTGTTCGAGCGCATCGCGCTCATACGCAGGACAAAGGAGTCGGTATCGGCGTTTTCGCACACGGCGGGCGCGTTTTTCCTGAATAAGAGCGGCACCGCCTCTCCACGGTGCCGGAGTGCCAGACTGTGAGGCATGGAAAACCGCGCCGGCACCGTTGCCCTCCCTGAAGATCTGGTCGATGTCGAGGCGCTCGTTCGCGCCTACTACGACCTCAAGCCCGATGTCTCCATCGCCGACCAGAAGGTCGTGTTCGGCACGAGTGGCCACCGCGGCTCGTCGCTGAACACCGCCTTCAACGAAGACCACATCGCCGCGACCACGCAGGCGATCGTCGAGTATCGCGCGAGCCAGGGCATCACCGGCCCCCTCTTCATCGGCATCGACACGCACGCGCTCAGCCGCCCCGCCCAGACCACGGCCCTCGAGGTGCTCGTGGGCAACGAGGTGCGTGTTCTCGTCGACGAGTTCGACAGCTTCACCCCGACGCCCGCCGTGAGCCATGCGATCATCGCGTACAACCTGGCCCTTCGACAGGCTCAGGGAACGACCGAAGGATTCGAAGGGCAGGCCGACGGCATCGTCGTGACGCCCAGCCACAACCCGCCCGCGGACGGCGGCTTCAAGTACAACCCGCCGCACGGAGGCCCGGCCGACAGCGACGCCACGGGCTGGATCGCGAACCGCGCCAACGAGCTTCTCGCCGACGGCCTGCACGGCGTCAAGCGCGCCGAGCCCAGCGCCGTCGAGACCTACGACTTCATGAACAACTACGTGAACGACCTCGGCACCATCATCGACATGGAGGCCATCAAGAAGTCGGGCATCCGCATCGGCGCAGACCCCCTGGGCGGCGCCAGCGTGCACTACTGGCAGGCCATCCGCGAGCGCTACGGAATCGACCTCACCGTGGTGAACCCGCTGGTCGACCCGCAGTGGGGCTTCATGACCCTCGACTGGGACGGCAAGATCCGCATGGACCCGTCGTCGCCCAGCGCCATGGCATCGGTTCTCGCCCACCAGCACGACTACGACATCCTCACGGGCAACGACGCCGACGCCGACCGGCACGGCATCGTGACCCCGGATGGCGGCCTCATGAACCCGAACCACTACCTGGCCGTCGCCATCCAGTACCTGTACGCGAACCGCGCCGACTGGAAGCCCGACGCCGCGATCGGCAAGACCCTCGTGTCGTCGAGCATGATCGACCGGGTCGCCACAGAGCTCGACCGCACGCTGCTCGAGGTGCCCGTGGGCTTCAAGTGGTTCGTGCCCGGGCTGGTCGACGGAACCGTCGCGTTCGGCGGCGAGGAGAGTGCCGGCGCGAGCTTCCTGCGCTTCGACGGCACCGTGTGGACGACCGACAAGGACGGCATCATCCTGTGCCTGCTCGCGGCGGAGATCCTGGCCGTCACGGGCAAGACGCCCAGCGTGCTCTACGCCGAGCTCACTGAGACCTTCGGTTCGCCCGCCTACGAGCGAGTGGATGCCGCCGCCACGAAGGCGCAGAAGGCCCGGCTCGGCAAGCTCGACGGCGACGCGATCACCGCCACCGAGGTCGCGGGCGAGCAGATCATCGCGAAGCTCAGCCACGCGCCCGGAAACGGCGCGGCCATCGGCGGGGTCAAGGTCGTGACCGAGAATGCCTGGTTCGCGGCGCGCCCCAGCGGCACCGAAGACGTCTACAAGATCTACGCGGAGAGCTTCCTCGGCGAGGAGCACCTGCGTAAGGTGCAGCAAGAGGCCAAGGCGATCGTCGACGAGGCCCTCGCGGAGTAGCGCGCACCGCTCCCTGAGCCTGTCGAAGGGGAGGTGTCGGCAGATCGAACGCCCTTCGACAAGCTCAGGGAACGAGCCGAGACCCTACGCGATGCTGTAGAACCAGGCGGTCGCGCCCGGGTTCTCGACCGTGATGGCCTGGTCGAGGTCGCGGTACTGCGCGTCGATCGTGTGTCCGGCCATGCTGATCGCACCGGTGGCAGGGTCGACCTTCGAGACGAGCATCGTGTGGTCGACGCCGTTCTCATTGGCGGGATCCCAGTCGAACATCACGACGTCTCCGACCTTGACCTGGTCGCGCTGCTCGAGCGACAGGCGCGTTGCCCGGTCGGTCTGCGATGCGAAGAACGCGTCCATGGCGGGACCACGAGCCCAGCTGTCGCTGAAGTCACCGGTGGTGTTCCACTCGCTGTACCACTCGTCCGTCTGCACCCATCCACGGGCGATGAGGGTCTGGTTCACGAAGTTGCCGCAGTCGTTGTCGGGGAAGGTGCCCCACACCTCGTCGTTGTAGTCCTGCCAGTGGGCGAACGCGTACTGCATCTGCGCGTCGACCGGGGTGACGACCTGGTAGTCGTAATTCGCTGCGCTGGCGATGACCTCGTTGTCTCCGCTCAGGGCGGTGACACTCACCGCACCCACCGCGTAGTCGACCGCAGCAGGCGCGATGACCTGCAGCTGGTTGTCGGCCGCCGCCGTGATCGACATGGCCGAGACCCCGCCGAACACCACGCTCGACACATCCGACAGTCCCTCGCCGGTGAGCGTGATCGTCTCGCCGCCCAGAAGCGACCCGGATGCCGGCGAGATCGTGTCGATGCGCGTCACATCTTCTTCTTTGACCTGCTCCGCCCCTTCGGTCTTCGTCTCTTCGACGGCCGTGCAGCCGGTGAGAGCGAGGGCGGCGACGAAGAGGGATGCGACGAGCGAGCGGGTGGTTCGGGTACGACGAGAGATGGTTTCCTCCGGAGAAACTCGAGGCGCACGAAGAGGAAAGACGAGCGCCTGACTAGGGGTGATTCCATCCCAACACATCTTTATGTGTGCCTCATATGGGTGCCATCAGGAATCGCCCTGTGTTACGTGCGCTCCGTCAGATGCGCGGCGCACGCTCCGAGACGCGTGCGCTCACCAGCAGGGCCAGGATGCCGACCACCAGCGAGAACGCGAAGGTCGCCACGAACGACGGCTGGCTCCCCGGACTGCCGGCGACCGAGAAGGCGACGGCTCCGAGCGCCAGCGCGATGGCGGCCCCGCCCGAATCGGCGATGGCGAGGGCCGAGGAGTTGAACCCCTGCTCCGCCGGCGCCGAGTAGTCGAAGGTGAGCACCGTGATGCGCGGATAGGCGAATCCCATTCCCGCTCCCCCGACGAACCAGCCTCCGATGATGACCCAGGCGGGCAGGTCGAGCGCGGTCACGAGCAGCACGATGGCGATCGCGATCGTCGCGCCGAGAATGCCGATACGGATGGCGGTGCGGTGCGTGACCCGGTCACCGAGGCGCCCCTGCACAACAGACGACGAGCCCCAGGCCACCCCCGAGAAGCTGAGCGCGAGCCCGGCGAGCGCCGCCGTGAGGCCGAACCGCTCGGTGAGCACGTAGGGCAGGTACACCTCGGCCCCCATGAACGCGCCGGAGAGAAGGCCGCGCACCGCGATCACGCTCGGCAGCCCCCGACCGAGGCGCAGGCTGCCAGCGGGCAGCAGCGGCCGGAGGGCCACGAGCGCGACGACCAGGCCGCCGATGGCCAGCAGCCAGCGGCCCACGCCATCCAGATCGGCGGCGATATTCAGACCCAGGATGGCGACGGCCAGGAGCACGGCCCAGAGTGCGCGCGCGGCGCTGCTGCGGCCGTCGGCCTCGAGCCGGTCGTGCGGGGCCATGCTGCGCATGCCGGGCACCACCATCGCCAGGGCAGGAAGGGCCAGCACGACGACGCCGAGGAACACCCAGCGCCACCCGAGGTACTGGCCGACGACGCCCGCGATGAACGGGCCCACGAGCGCGGGAACGACCCAGGCCGCCGCGAACGCGCCGAAGATCTTGGGCTGCAGGCCGGGAGGGTAGATCTTGGCGACGATCACGTAGAGGGCCACGGTGAGCGCTCCGCCGCCGAGACCCTGCACGAGCCGGCCGGCGACGAAGAGCGGCATCGAGGTGGCGGTTCCCGCGATCACCAGGCCGAGGGCGAACAGGGCGACGGATGCGTAGAGCGCCTTCACCGGGCCGCGCCGGTCCGACCAGTCGCCGGCCAGCACCATGCCGATCACGCCCGACGCGAGCGGGCCCGCGAAGGCCAGGGCGTAGAGGGCCAGCCCATCCAGATCGCGCGCGATCGCGGGCATGATCGTGGTGACGGCGAGCTGCTCGAAGGCCGCGATCACGATGAGTGCGCAGGCACCGATGCTCACCAGGCGGTAAGGCCGGTCGAGGATGCTCTGGGATCGCGCGGCGGCCTCGGGCCTACTCAAGGTAGCCGGGCGCGGCGGGCAGGCCGAAGAACTCTTCGAGGGTCGTGACGCCCTCGTTGTGCATCTCTGTCGCGAGGTCGACGCCGATGTAGCGGAAGTGCCACGGCTCGTACTCGTAGCCCGTGACCGCGGTCTTGTCGGCCGGATAGCTCAGCAGATAGCCGAAGCGGTAGGCGTTGGCGGCAAGCCACTGGCCCGCGGTCGTCTCGCCGAAGCACGGGCCGTCGAGGGAGCACCCGCTGCCCGTGGCCAGGATGTCGACGGCCATGCCCGTCTGGTGCTCGCTGTAGCCGGGGCGCGCGCTGGTGAGGTCTGCTCCGGCCGTGCCGAGCTGCGCGACGTAGCGGTTGTAGACGATCTCCTGGATGTCGTACGCGCGGTAGCCGCTCTGGGCCACGAGCTGCTGGCCGATCTCGGCGGTCGCCGCGTCGGCCATGGTGGCGAGCGCGTCGGCGGCCTCCTGGCGCAGGGGGTAGCCGTAGGGGTTGGGGATGTCGGCGCGCAGGTCGACCAGATCGGGCGGAATGTAGGAGGACGCATCGGGAATCGGGCGCGTCTTGTTGACGACGAACCAGATGCTCGTGGGGTCGTCGATCGAGCGGGCCGACTTGTCGAAGCCGTCGGATGCGGGCGCCGGGGCGGGCTCCTGCGGGGTCGCCGCAGCCGCGGTGAAGACGGGCGCCGGAATGAGCGTGGGAACGGTCAACTGAGCGGACGAGTCGCCCGCAGCGGCTATCGCGTCGGCGGCGACGGATGCGTCGACGCTGGCGCGCTGAGCCGTCGCGGCCCAGATGCCGGCCTCGCCCGCGATCACGAACACGATGGCGACGAAACCGGCGATGAGCACCCGGTTCTTCGATCGACGAGAGGGTTCGCGGCGCCGCAGTTCGCGGCGCTGTCTCAACTCGTTCACCATCCCACCCTACGGGGGAAGCCCACGTTTGCCTGAGATCGCCGGCCGCGTAGTTGAGATGCGGCTTTCACGGGGTGTAAATTTGCAGTCCGCGCAAGTTTGTCGACGCTCTGTTCGCGCGAACCCTTCATCTTTTCCTCCTCTCTCGCTCAGGACTCCTCATGCCACGCACGAATGGCGCCGCCGCAGGCCGCGCAAAAAGCACCAGCGCCGACCGCGCCCGGGCCGCCGCCGAGTCGGGCGGGGTGCTCTCGCCCCGCCAGATCAAGTTCATCATCTTCGGACTGATGGCCGGCATGTTCCTGGCCGCGCTCGACCAGTCGATCGTCGGAACCTCGATGCGCACGATCGGTGACGACCTCAAGGGCCAGGACCAGCAGGCCTGGGTCACCACGGCCTACCTCGTGGTCTCGACCATCGCGACGCCGATCTACGGCAAGCTCAGCGACATCTTCGGTCGCCGCCCGCTCTACATCATCGCCATCTCCATCTTCATCCTCGGCTCGCTCCTGGCCGGCATCTCGACATCGATGCTCGAGCTCGCGGGCTTCCGCGCCATCCAGGGTCTGGGCGCCGGTGGACTCATGTCGCTCGCCCTCACGGTGATGGGAGACATCCTCGCGCCTCGCGAACGAGCCAAGTACCAGGGCTACTTCCTGGCCGTCTTCGGCGTCTCGAGCGTGCTGGGCCCGCTGCTCGGCGGCCTGATCTCCGGAACCAACGAGATCTTCTTCATCACGGGATGGCGCTGGATCTTTCTGCTCAACCTGCCGGTGGCGGCCATCGCCATGGTGCTCGTCGTCAGCTTCCTGCACATTCCGCACACGCGTCGCGACACCCGGATCGACTGGTGGGGTGCCGCCTTCATCGTGATGGGAATCGCACCGCTGCTGCTCGTGGCAGAGAACGGACGCGACTGGGGCTGGGGCTCCGTCGGGGCGTTCGCCTGCTACATCATCGGCGCCGTCGGCATCGTGGCGTTCATCCTCGTCGAGCGCCGCATGGGCAGCAACGCGCTGATCCCGCTGTCGCTGTTCCGCTCCTCCACCTTCTCGATGGCGAGCGTCATCGGCACCCTCGTCGGCTTCGGCATGTTCGGCGGAATGCTCACCCTGCCGCTCTACCTGCAGATCGTGAACGGAGCCACACCCACCGAGTCCGGCCTCCTGATGATCCCGATGGTGGTCGGTCTGATGATCGCCTCCATCGTCTCCGGCCAGGTCATCGCCCGCACCGGCAAGTACAAGATCTTCCCCATCGTCGGCACGTTCCTCATGTCGGCGGCATTCTTCTACCTGACGTTCGCCACGGCGACCAGCGGCGTCGTCTTCATCATGGGCGGCATGCTGATGCTCGGGCTGGGTCTCGGCCAGCTGATGCAGACGCTGACCATCGCGAGCCAGAACTCGGTCGGTCCGCGCGACATCGGCGTGGCCACGAGCGCGGCCACGTTCTTCCGCCAGATCGGTGGAACGCTGGGAACGGCCGTGATCTTCTCAGTCGTCTTCTCGCGCGCTCCCGACGCGATCAAGACGGCCTTCGGCGACCCGGATGTCGTGGCCGGCATCACCGCGGCGAGCCAGGACCCGAAGGTGGTCGCGGATCAGGCGAACGTCGATGTGCTCACGCAGATCCAGCTGGCGCAGTCCGGCCAGCCCAACACGCTCGGCCAGGCGCTGAACGGCGACACGTCGTTCCTGAACCTGATCGATCCCCGCCTGGCCCGTCCGTTCCTCGACGGGTTCTCGAGCGCCATGGTCACCGGGTTCTACATCAGCCTCGGCGTCGTGCTGCTGGCGTTCCTGCTGAGCTGGTTCCTCAAGGCGACTCCCCTGCGCCAGAAGTCGGCGCTGCAGGAGGCCTCGGACGACGCGGCAGCCCTGGCGGCCTCGAACGAGTCCTCCGACGCCGAGCGCGAGGACGCGGCCGCCCTCGAGATGCAGCTCGAGGCATCCCGCGCCGCCGGCCAGGCCGGAGCGATGATCGAGCCCACGACGGGAAGCGTCCCCGCGCAGAAGCCTCGGGAGTAGCTCGGCCCCCCACGATCGGGCACTCGGCCGCTCCGACAGGTTTGACACCCGTCGGAGCGGTCGCCTACCGTTGTGAGATTGCGGAGAGAGCGCTCTCTCCGACGCTATAGAGGAGCACTCCCCGCCATGTCGCTCGACGCACCCACGTTCACGTCCTTCCCTCCCGGCTTCATCTGGGGCTCGGCCACCGCCGCCGCCCAGATCGAGGGTGCGGCGCACGAGGGCGGCAAGGAGGACTCCGTATGGGATGCGTTCGCGCGCGTTCCGCACGCGATCATCAACGGCGACACTCCCGAGGTCGCCGTCGACCACTACCACCGCTTCGAGCACGACGTGGCGATCATGAAGGAGCTCGGACTCGACTCCTACCGCTTCTCGACGAGCTGGTCGCGCATCAAGCCCGGTGACCGCGAGTTCAACCGCACCGGCCTCGACTTCTACTCGCGCCTCGTCGACGAGCTGCTCGACGCCGGCATCCTGCCCTGGCTCACCCTCTACCACTGGGACCTGCCGCAGGCCGTCGAAGAGCAGGGCGGCTGGGCGAACCGCGACACCGCCTACCGCTTCCGCGACTACGCCGAGGGCGTCTACGCGGTTCTCGGCGATCGGGTCGAGCACTGGACCACGTTCAACGAACCGTTCTGCTCGGCCCTGCTCGGATACGGCGCCGGCGTGCACGCGCCCGGCCGCCGCGAGCCGCTCGCCGCCATCCAGGCCGTGCATCACCACCACCTCGCGCACGGTCTCGCCGTGAACCGCCTGCGCGAGCTCGGCGCCCAGAACCTCGGGGTCACCTACAACCTCACGAACGCGATCCCCGCCGACGCGGCCGATCCCGTCGACGTCGATGCGGCCCGCCGCCTCGACGGCATGATGAACCGCATCTTCCTCGACCCCGTGCTGCGCGGTGCCTACCCCGCCGATGTCACCGACGACCTGGCGGCCGCCGGCATCCGGTTGTCTGAGATCGTGCGCGACGGCGACCTCGAGATCATCTCGGCGCCCATCGACTTCCTCGGCATCAACCACTACCACGACGACGTCGTGAGCGGCCATGCGCTGGGCGAGGGCGCCATCGACCCGCACCTCGTCGACACCGGGCGCCCCCTGAGCTCACCGTTCGTCGGCTCGGAATTCCTGACGTTCCCGAGCCGCGGCCTGCCGCGCACGGCCATGGACTGGGAGGTGAACCCCGACGGGCTTCGCCACCTGCTCGTGCGCCTCGGTCACGAGTACCCGAACCTGCCGCCGCTGTTCATGACCGAGAACGGCGCGGCCTACGACGACGACGTGCCTTCTGACGGCGAAGTGCACGACCCGGAGCGGGCCGCGTTCATCCTGGCACACGTCTCTGCCGTGGCCGAGGCCATCGCCGAGGGCGCGGACGTTCGTGGGTACTTCGTGTGGTCACTGCTCGACAACTTCGAGTGGGCCTGGGGCTACGACAAGCGCTTCGGCATCGTGCGCGTCGACTACGACACGCAGGAGCGCACGATCAAGGACTCCGGGCGCGCGTTCGCGGCCGTGTTCGCGGGCCGGCCCGCCGCCGAATAGCCGAGCGACGCGGGCGTCAGTCGCAGTCGCCGCTGCCGCTGTAACAAGGCTTGTAGTAAGAGGGCAGGGGCTCGCTCGTCGGTTCCGGAGGAAACCATTTGCCTGCCGGAACCGAGAACACCGCGGAACCGCCGAGGGCTACCAGCACCAAGATGCTGCTGAATACAACGAGCCACACCGATCTTCGCACTATCGAGATCACCAAGGCGGCGATGACGCTTCCGACGCACAGTATCGCCGTGACGTCGTATCTCACAATGTCCGACGCCGACGAGATGGGGGTCGGGCCGCCCAGGCTGAAGTAGACCACGAAGGCCTGCCACAGCAACGCGAGGCCGGAAAAACGGTGAGAATCATGCCACGATCGTCGCGAAGGTGGCCGTTCGCGACGTACGTGCCCGGGCGCCCGGCAACAGACGTCGCTCCGGGCAACAGACGCGACCGCGGGTCAGGCGCTCGTGCCGAAGTCAGGGCTGCTCTCGCGGGTCTCTAGCGAGTCGAGCTCCTGGAAGATCGTGAGCTGCAGGCCTGCCGGCGCGTCGAGGCGCGAGTTGACCGAGCGCCACGGCGTCTCGCGCGGCTCGGCGATCAGCTCGGCGCCGGCCGCCACGAGATCGTCCGTGACGGAGGGCGAGTCGTCGACCTCGAACGCGATCCGGATGCGCGCGCTCGGCTTTCCCTCGGCCTCGACCCGGTCGATCATGCGCACCTGGGCGGGGTTGGAGATCTCGAGGGTGGCGATGCCGGCGTTGAGGATCATGACCTTCGCATCGCCCTCCCCCTCGTAGGCGGCCTGCTCACTGAGGCCGAGAGCGTCGCGATAGAACGCGACGGCGGCGTCGTAGTCTTCGGCCTCGACCACGAGACGGAGCTGGCGAACGGAGGTGGGCGGAATCGATTCGGTCATACTGCGAGCCTAGGAGCTGGTCGCGGGCAGACCTGCACTGAGGTGCGGAGATGTGTCGCTTCGCAGGCGGCAATGTCAAGTGGTGGTTGCAACGCTGGGGGTTAGGCCGCTTCGAGGAGTCGGGCGAGCCGGTAGGTGGGGGTT
>NZ_JARUXC010000027.1 GCF_030433855.1 Agreia sp. PsM10
CCCCCCCCCCCCCCCCCCCCCCCCCCCCCCCCCCCCCCCCCCCCCCCCCCCCCCCCCCCCCCCCCCCCCAACTCGATAGTCCGTCGCTGGGCAGCGCCGGGGGATGCCGCTAGCGTCGAGGTCGTGACCGATTCCTTCACCTCTCTTCCCGACTGGATCGCGGCCGTCGCCTCGAGCCTCGCCTTCGTGGCTGCCGGCCTCGCCATCTACCCGGCCTGGCGGGCGTTCCGTCTCGAACAGAAGAGAGACGACCGGGCTGAGGTCGAGACCTTCTCGGTGTGGTGGGCGTCGCATCCCCGGCCCGGCGTGCCCGGCAAGAAGGACTGGGGCCTCATCGTCAGCAACAGCGGTCACCGCGTTCTCTGGAACATCGACCTCGGCATCGTGTCGCGCGCGAAACCGAAGCCGGCCACGGTGCAGATGCTCCCTCCGGGGCGGTACTTCATGCACTCGAACGAGACCTCATGGGACTTCCTCGCCGAGATTCCGGCTGGCACGCACGAGTACAGCCCGATCACCGAAGCGAAGACGCACAAGGTCACCGGCTACTCGCTCACCGACAGCTCCGGAACGCGCTGGGCGTGGGAGCCGGTGGCGGGCATCCGGCGAGCCCGATGACCGAGGCCCCCGTGACACCCGTCGACGCGACGAGCGACACCGCCATCGCCAGGGCCGCACGCGACGTGTTCGGCTGGGCGACCCTGCGCGAGGGACAGCTCGAGGCCGTGCGCGCCCCGGTCTCGGACAGAGACGTGCTCGCCGTCATGCCCACCGGCTACGGCAAGTCCGCCGTCTACCAGCTCGCGGGTACGGTGCGTGGTGGTGTCACCGTCGTGGTCTCTCCGCTCATCGCCCTGCAGGACGACCAGGTGCGATCGCTGCGCGAGAAGCACGGCCTCGTCGCCGCTGCGATCAACTCGTCCCGATCCGATTCCGAGAACGACGAGGCCTGGGCCGATGTCGAGAGCGGCGAGCCCTGCTTCGTCTTCCTCTCTCCGGAACAGCTCGCCAAGGAGTCCGTCGTCGCGCGGCTGGTCTCCCGGGGCGTGTCGCTCTTCACGGTCGACGAGGCGCACTGCGTCTCAGCGTGGGGCCACAACTTCCGACCCGACTACCTGGGGCTCGGCGAGGTCATCGACCGGCTCGGCCACCCTCCCGTCGTCGCGCTCACGGCCACCGGCTCCGGCCCGGTGCGCGACGACATCGTCGACAGGCTCGGCCTGCGCGACGCGCTTGTTCTCGCTCGGGGCTTCGACCGGCCGAACATCCGGCTCGAGGTGGTGCGGCACGAGAGCGACGACGACAAGCGTCGGGCCGTCGTGCAGCAGGTCGTGGATGCCGTCGGTCCCGGTCTCGTCTACGTCGCGACCCGCGCCGATGCGGAACGGTACGCCGACGCCCTGCAGGCCCGAGGCATCCCGGCCGCCGCGTATCACGCGGGCCTGCCCGACGCCCACCGCGAAGACGTGCACGAGCGGTTCATCGACGGCCGCGTCGACATCGTGGTGGCCACGAGTGCTTTCGGCATGGGCATCGACAAACCCGACGTGCGCTTCGTGGTGCACGAGGCGGTCACCGACTCCATCGACAGCTATTACCAGGAGGTCGGTCGCGCGGGCCGAGACGGCGGGGTTGCGCGGGCGACGCTGCACTACCGGGCCGAAGACCTCGGGCTGCGCACGTTCTTCGCGTCGGGCGTTCCGTCGAGCGAGTCGATCTCGCTGGCCTTCGCCGCCATCAAGAGATCGCCGGGCCTCTCGCTGTCGCAGCTGGCAGACGCACTCGACGTCTCTGCGCGGTCGGCGCGAGCACTGGTCAATCTTCTCGAGGAGTCGAGGCTGGTGACCTCGACGGCACGAGGACTCAGCGCGGTCGGCCGGCGATCGCCGACCGTGGCGGCGCGCATCGCGTCGGAGAAGGCGGCGGCCCTGCACCGCGTGGAGAAGTCGCGCGTACAGATGGTGCGGGGCTACGCGGAGACCCTCGAATGCCGACGCATCTTCCTGCTCGGATACTTCGGTGAGAACCTGGGCGCCCCCTGCGGAGACTGCGACACCTGCTCCTCGAGCAGCGCTCAGGAGGAGTTCGCCCGGGAGCACACGACCACTTCGCCGGAGGGCGATGCGAGCGCCTACCCCCTCGACACCCGGGTGCGCCACGCGAAATGGGGAGAGGGCGTCGTGATGCGCGTCGAAGAGGACAGGATCACCGTGTTCTTCGATGACGAGGGCTACAAGGTGCTGTCGATCGAGGCCGTGCAGCAGCATCGACTGCTCACGCTTCTGCCGGCCTGATCGACAGCCCCTGGCCCGCGATCAGTTCTGCGCGGGGTCTTCGAGGTCCTTCTCGGCGCTGTCGCCGGCGTCGGCGTGCTCGTCCTCTTCGACATTGAAGTGGGACGCCTCGCCGTGTCCCAGCGCGATTCCGTCGTCGGAGTTCGGGATGGTGCCGTCTTTTCCGAGCTTCTCGCCCTCGGTGGGGATGTTGTCTGACATGTCGCTCCTTCGCTTCGGTGGTCTCTCTCAGTCAAGCGCGATCGATGCTGAATGGTCAGGGGGTGGCGCGTTCCCGCCCGACATGCTTGCCTAGTCGTGCCATCCGGGCGAAGCGAGAGAGGACCGAAGCATGAGCGACCAGCAGAGCGAGTTCGACGAGAAAGAGGTCGACAAGGGCGAGCAGATCATTCCCGGCGTCGAGACCGAGGGCAACGCGGCCGCCGAGGCCGTCTCGCACTCGTTCGGCACCGTCGAAGAGCAGCTGCCCACCGACGGCGTGGGCGACGACGACCTCGATCTTCGTTCGCCGGGAGCCGGTTCGACCGAAGCGGACTAGGCGGTCGGTCGGGAGCCGGCGCTGCGCCGGCTACTCGACGACGTAGCTCTGGGTGCGTTCGAGGAACTTCTCGAGGTATTCGGTGGCGATGCGCGTGCACTCGTCGATGAAGAACTGATCGCCCGACGGATCGGTCTCGAACGCCTTCGCGGTGAGCGTGTCGACGATCTCGACCACCACCTCGACGTGCTTGAGCAGGTCGGGTCGGTCGCGCGAGACCTCGAAGCGCTCGAAGAAGAGTTCGCCCACCTGATGGGCGAGCACGGTGCGGTTGCTGTCGGTGTTGTCGATCAGATTGCGGTCGATCGCGTCTCCGAGACGCAGCCAGCGGAAGCCGGGCTCGGTGCGGAAGAGCCCACAGTAGGCCATGATGACCCGGCCGAGCAGCTCCTGCCACTCGGCGTCCCTGCTTTCGAGCGCGGCCTGAGACGTCTGCATCAGACGGGTGAGATTGCGCGTCGCGAGCGCCGCGGCGATGGCGGGCATGCCGTCGAAGTACCGGTAGATTCCCGGTCCGGACATGCCGACCCGCTTGGCGATGAGCGTGGGCGACAGGCTGCCGTAGCCGACCTCGTCGATCAGCGCCGCAGTCGTATCGAGGATGAGTTCGATGCGCTGTGTGCTGCGGTCCTGGCGCGGGCTGCGGCGCAGGGCTGCGCGCGGCACGACGTCGACGAGTTCATTGGTGGACATGAGTACCAAGACTACTTGTTGTTCCTGACCCTCGAACAGGGGTGACATGCTCGTGAGCCTGCTACTCCGCCGAGACCGGATGCGCCACCCCCGCCGCCGTGTCGGCCGTCGGCCGTAGCGTGGGAGGCATGTCAGACATCCAGAACAACGACGCGTCGGTCGAACCGGCGACTCCGTCCGTCACCCAGAACGACTCCACCGCCGGCAACTCGGCTGCCGATGAACCAGAGACGCTGGGCGCTCCACGCCCAGACGGCGACACCTCGTCTGCCGCCAAAGACCCCGAAGACTGGGTCACCGGCGACGAGCCGATGACCGGCCCGCAGAAGAGCTACCTCGATACGCTCGCCCGCGAGGCCGGCGAAGAGCTTCCGGCCACGCTCACGAAGGCCGAGGCGTCTGAGCACATCGATCGACTGCAGAAGGCCACCGGCCGCGGGCAGTAGAGGCGAGTGCTCGCGGCGGCCCCGGCCTAGGCGTCGTACGAGCCCGCGGCGCTGTGGATCTGCTCGATGATCTCGAGCGACCGCAACGAGTCGCGCGGGTCGACGGGAAGCGGGCCGCCGCGCAGCAGCGCTTCGGCGAGCATCTCGTAGAAGGTGGCGTACTTGCCCGCCTGGGTGGGCAGGGCGACCACGTCGCCGTCGACGCCGAGAAGACCCCAGCGGTCTTCGCCATAGACGCCGAATCCGTCGTCGGTGGGCAGCGCGCCGTTGCGCAACTGCGTCTCCTGCGGGTCGAGGCCCCAGCTCGTGTAGGCCGAGGTCGAGCCCAGCACGTGGAATCGGGGGCCGACCTGCGCTGCCATGCCGTTCATCCAGAGCTGGGTGTGCACGCCCGACGAATGCCTGAGCAGTACGGTGGTGTCGTCGTCGGCGACCCCGTTTTCCCGGCGGGTGATCACTTCGGCGTGAATCTCCTCGACGTCTCCGAAGAGCTGCAGGGCCTGGTCGAGCAGGTGCACGCCCAGGTCGTAGAGGATTCCGCCGCCTTCCGACGCGGTGGCCTCCGCCTTCCACGACTTGGCCTGCACCGGCTTCCACCATTCGAAACGCGACTCGAAGCGGCGCACCTCGCCGAGCTGGCCGGCCTCGAGCAGCGAGGCCAGCGTCAGGAAGTCGCCATCCCACCGGCGGTTCTGGAAGACGGTGAACGGGAGGCCGAGCCGCTCGGCCTTCTCGATGAGGGCCAGGCCCTCGGCGCTGGTGACGGCGAACGGCTTGTCGACAACGACGGCGACCCCCGCATCCAACGCCCTGTCGGCAAGCGCCGCGTGCGTGCCCGAGGGCGAGCCGATCACGACGAGGTCGAGCTGCCCTCGTGTGGCACGCTCGAACAGCTCGTCGACGCTGTCGACGATGACGGCGGCCGGATGCAGGCGGGCGGCTTCGGCGGCACGCTCGGCGTTCGACGTGACGATCACCGACACCTCGAAGTCGGGATTCGTGGCGAGGAAGGGCGCGTGGAACACCCGACCGGAGAGCCCGAATCCGATGATTCCTGCGCGGATGGGACGAGAGAAGGGAGTGGCTGGAGGCATGCCTCGAGGCTAGCGGGATGCGCTGGCGGTAATCGATAGCTCATCGGCAGAAACGACGGCATGTTTCGCTGTACGGCAGTTCGCCGCGGCACGAGAATCGTCTGCATGACAGCACAGCGCTCCGGGTTCCTCCTCCTGCACGGGTGGCAGAACGAGCGACCGCCCGAGCACTGGCAGCATCTCACCGCGCGCACACTGCGCGACCGCGGCGCGCTCGTGGAGTACCCGCAGCTGCCCTCGCCGCACTCCCCCACCGTCTCCGAGTGGTCGGCGTCGGTGGTGGATGCGCTGGGTCGGCTCCACGACACGGGCCGAGTCGACGACGTGGTCGTGATCGCCCACAGCCTGTCGGTTCTGCTGTGGCTGGGGGCGAGGCCGGATTCGCCCGTCGAGGTCTCGAGGGTGCTTCTCGTGGCGCCCCCGTCGGTGAACGTGGCAGCCGGTTTCGCCGAGATCGCGGCCTTCGCCGCGCTGCCACTCGCCGCGTCACCGCTCGATGCCGAACGCACGACTCTGGTGGCGAGCGACGACGACCCGTTCAATCCCGAGGGCGCCGAGAGCTCGTTCGGCCGACCGCTGTCTCTGCCGACCGTCGTTCTGCCCGGTCAGGGTCATTTCACGCCCGACTCCGGCTACGGAGAGTGGCCGTCGCTGCTGGAGTGGTGTGTCGACCCGGCCGTACGCATCCGGAGCCGCGAAGCCTGAACCACGACGGCGGACGTCAGGTCGAGCGGCGAACCAGTTCTTTCAGCACGCGCGTGAGCTCGGGCAGCTTCGCCGTGACGTCGTCGGCACCGCGCAGATAGACCATGCGGCGGCCATCGGAGTAGTCGCCCTCGAGGAGCTCACTGGCGATCGACGGCGCCTCCGGGTGGTGGAAGACGAGGTGCAGGTACTCGTCGGGGCGCAGCATGAAGGTGTAGAGATAGTCGTTCGCGATTCGGTAGCTCGGAGCGTTCCACTTCCATTCCTCGACGATCGCGGGGTCGATCGCGCGGGTCACGTCGCGCAGACGATCGATCTGTGAGCGCAGAGGATGGGCACGCTGGTCGAGCGCATCATCGACGGAGAGCTGCTTCTTCGGCATGGCGACAGGCTAACGGCCGACCGTTGGCTCTTACATCCGCAAAATTCTCCGCGTGATAGTTTCTGTCCCGAAATAAAGAGGCCGCATTCAGCGAAGGCCCAGCGAATCCGGGGATTGAAGCGTTTTACCGGTACGGACTGCGTTATAAGCAGCGCACGAAAACGAGTCGAACCATCGCGTTGTCGTTGCGTCCCGAAATATTCGAGCTCCTTTACCCCGCGAATCAGACGTGCCTAGGTTGGGGGTACTCAGCCGTTGGGGGTGATTGACGTGGATGCCATCGAAGAGCACCGACCCGTCAGTCGACTGCGGCTTCTTCTGCTCGGAGGCCTCGTCGGAGCCGGCTTCGTCGTCGGTGGAATCCTGCTCTCATCGACACCGGCACACGCAGACGATGGTCTCCTCGACGGTGTCGGAGGCGTCGTGTCCGGCGTGACGCAGCCGGTCTCCCAGATCGTCGACTCGGTCGTCGACACCGCTGTTCCTGCGGTCGAGAACGCCACCTCCGTGGTTCCCGAGCCGGTTGCAGAAATCGTGCAGCCGGTAGTGGAACCCGTCGTCGACCAGGTCGTCCTTCCCGTCGTCGAGGCGGTGCCCGACGCCCCCGTGGCCGAGATCGTGCAGCCCGTCACCGATGTGGTCGACCCTGTCGTCGCGGCCGTTCCCGTGGTCGGAGACATCCTCGGATCCACGCCGACGGCAAGCGTCACGGCACCGGTCGTCGAGCTCGCCGACTCCACTGTCGGGCAGGTGACGACGACCGTCGTGACCGTCGCACCGGCGCTCCCCGGGGCATCCGAACCGACCGGCCCCGACGGAGTCATCCCGTCGATTCCAGGCCTCGATCTTCCCGGCTCCTCGGCCGTTTCTCCTGCCGACGCAGGCGATGTCCTTCAGGCATCGAGCCCTGCGGTCGCCGTTCTTCCGGCATCGTCCGACGGCACCGTGTCGGCCTCCGTGCGCGGTTCCGCCGCATCCGCTTCGTCTTCTGGTCTCCCCGCCCCGGGACAGACCGGTTCCGCCAGCTCTTCAACGCCTCCGGTGCCGGGCGCTCCTGCGCCCGCCGGGCACCCTGAGGGTTCTCCCGTGGTCTTGCCCACTCCGTCCGGCAGTGGCGGCGCGGGAACGGGCGGCGGAGCCGGTTCCGGCGGGGTCGCCTCGCTCGACGCCCTCTCGGGCTCACTCTTCGCGCATGCCGCCATCACGCTGCGCGCACTCGAATCCGACGATGCTCTTCCCGCTTCGCCGACATTCGACCTCGGTTCGACTCCTGACTGACTGAGTTCGCACCTGCCTGGAATCCAGGGGCAGACGATGCGAACCACCTCCCCGCGCGATCGCGCGGCTGGAGCTAATCAGTCACAACAATCTTTCTTGGAGTTGAACCATCATGAAGAAATTCATTCAGAGAGGGCTGTACTTCACCCTCTTCGTCGGAGGCCTCTCGTGCCTCGGCGTCGCCGCAGCGAACGCTGCGGACACCACATCGGGCGAAGACGGCCTGGTGTCGGGAACCCAGGCCGTGATCGGCCTGGAGGTTCCGGTGGACCTCTCGGGCAACGCGATCAGCATCCTCGGGGATGCGACGACCACGGCACCCGAGGCGGCTCCCGCCGCTGAGCCGGCACCGGCCCCCGAGCCGGCTCCCGAGCCCGTCGCGGAAGCGACGACCTCCGGCGAAGACGGCGTCGCGTCCGGCACCCAGGCCGTCGTCGACGTCGACGTCCCGATCGACGTGTCAGGCAACGCGATCAGCGTCGTCGGCGACTCGGAGCAGTCGGGCGCCACGGAGTCCGCACCCGCGGCTTCGGAGGCCCCGGCGGAGGACGCTCCGGCGGCCACCACGACCGGGAGCGATTCGCTTCTCGGCGGCACGCAGGGACCGGTCGACGTCGACATCCCGATCACCGTCGGCGGCAACGCCATCACCGTGATCGGAGACTCGAGCAGCTCGGGCAGCACGAGCACGGCGGGCGAGCCGTCCGACAGCCCTGCCGGCACCGGCGCATCCACTTCGGGTGAAGACGGAATCCTCGGTGGAACGCAGGTCGTGGGCGACATCGGAGCCCCCGTCACCGTCGGCGGCAACGCCATCACCGTGATCGGCGACGCCGAGTCCACCGACTCCAGCACCACCGGCGGAACCACCGGCGGAACCGGAACGACCGGCTCCGGCGCGACCACCTCCGGCGAAGACGGAATCCTCGGCGGAACCCAGATCGTGCCCGTCATCGGAGCCCCCGTCACCGTCGGCGGCAACGCCATCACCGTGATCGGCGACGCCGAGTCCACCGACTCCAGCACCACCGGCGGAACCACCGGCGGAAC
>NZ_JARUXC010000028.1 GCF_030433855.1 Agreia sp. PsM10
GGGTCTAGGTTTGAGAAGTTGCCTCGATGTGATGCTGTGCCGGTTGGTGTGGTTGATGTCGGGTGCGTCCGATCCTTGAGAACTCAACAGCGTGCACTAAGTCAAATGCCAAATACCCCGGGCAGTCATCGTTTGATGGTTGTTTGGGATTCCTTTGGAAATAGATATAAACATACAAAGCAAGTCAGTAATGATTTGTTCTGTCAGTTTCAAACTTGCAACTCTGGTGGACCTATTCCGGTTACTGGGTTGTGCGTAATCATTTACGGAGAGTTTGATCCTGGCTCAGGACGAACGCTGGCGGCGTGCTTAACACATGCAAGTCGAACGATGAAGCCCAGCTTGCTGGGTGGATTAGTGGCGAACGGGTGAGTAACACGTGAGTAACCTGCCCTTGACTCTGGGATAAGCACTGGAAACGGTGTCTAATACCGGATATTTCAGCTGGCCGCATGGTCTGGTTGTGGAAAGAATTTTGGTCAAGGATGGACTCGCGGCCTATCAGGTTGTTGGTGAGGTAATGGCTCACCAAGCCTACGACGGGTAGCCGGCCTGAGAGGGTGACCGGCCACACTGGGACTGAGACACGGCCCAGACTCCTACGGGAGGCAGCAGTGGGGAATATTGCACAATGGGCGAAAGCCTGATGCAGCAACGCCGCGTGAGGGACGACGGCCTTCGGGTTGTAAACCTCTTTTAGTAGGGAAGAAGCGAAAGTGACGGTACCTGCAGAAAAAGCACCGGCTAACTACGTGCCAGCAGCCGCGGTAATACGTAGGGTGCAAGCGTTGTCCGGAATTATTGGGCGTAAAGAGCTCGTAGGCGGTTTGTCGCGTCTGCTGTGAAAACTGGAGGCTCAACCTCCAGCCTGCAGTGGGTACGGGCAGACTAGAGTGCGGTAGGGGAGATTGGAATTCCTGGTGTAGCGGTGGAATGCGCAGATATCAGGAGGAACACCGATGGCGAAGGCAGATCTCTGGGCCGTAACTGACGCTGAGGAGCGAAAGCATGGGGAGCGAACAGGATTAGATACCCTGGTAGTCCATGCCGTAAACGTTGGGAACTAGATGTGGGGGCCATTCCACGGTCTCCGTGTCGCAGCTAACGCATTAAGTTCCCCGCCTGGGGAGTACGGCCGCAAGGCTAAAACTCAAAGGAATTGACGGGGGCCCGCACAAGCGGCGGAGCATGCGGATTAATTCGATGCAACGCGAAGAACCTTACCAAGGCTTGACATATACGAGAACGGGCCAGAAATGGTCAACTCTTTGGACACTCGTAAACAGGTGGTGCATGGTTGTCGTCAGCTCGTGTCGTGAGATGTTGGGTTAAGTCCCGCAACGAGCGCAACCCTCGTTCTATGTTGCCAGCACGTTATGGTGGGAACTCATAGGAGACTGCCGGGGTCAACTCGGAGGAAGGTGGGGATGACGTCAAATCATCATGCCCCTTATGTCTTGGGCTTCACGCATGCTACAATGGCCGGTACAAAGGGCTGCAATACCGTAAGGTGGAGCGAATCCCAAAAAGCCGGTCTCAGTTCGGATTGAGGTCTGCAACTCGACCTCATGAAGTCGGAGTCGCTAGTAATCGCAGATCAGCAACGCTGCGGTGAATACGTTCCCGGGCCTTGTACACACCGCCCGTCAAGTCATGAAAGTCGGTAACACCCAACGCCAGTGGCCTAACCCCTTGTGGGAGGGAGCTGTCTAAGGTGGGATCGGTGATTAGGACTAAGTCGTAACAAGGTAGCCGTACCGGAAGGTGCGGCTGGATCACCTCCTTTCTAAGGAGCACTCGAGGATGCCTCTGTATACAGGGCTAGTAAACCTCGTAGCCATTTCGGAAACATATGTTTTCCGGTGGCGCTCATGGGTGGAACATTGACTTAGGAAATCGAAAAGCTAAAGAGCTCGTCAGTACAACTCCTTCGGGAGTTCGGAACGGGGGTTCTGGTGTGAAGTAGGTTTTGTGCACGCTGTTGGGTCCTGAAGGACCGGGCCATCTGTTCCGTAAGGAGTGGGTGGACTGCCTTCTGGATCCTGGTCCTGCTCACATGAATGCCTCGTTTGGGGTGTGTGGGTGGGGGAGGATACCGCCCGTACTTTGAGAACTACACAGTGGACGCGAGCATCTACACGCTCGTATCAAATAGGTCAGGACTTCGGTTCTGTCTGACGTGGTGCGTGTTGTGTTATGTGTATCAATGACATCACCGGGGACTTCGGTTTCTGGTGGTAAGCATTGGTCTTTTTGCAATTTTGTTTGTCAAGTTTTTAAGAGCAAACGGTGAATGCCTTGGCATCTGGAGCCGAAGAAGGACGTATAAATCTGCGATAAGCCTCGGGGAGCTGATAATAGAGCTGTGATCCGAGGATTTCCGAATGGGGAAACCCCGCCAGGCCCTTTGGGTGACCTGGTGACTCCCGCCTGAATATATAGGGCGGGTAGAGGGAACGGGGGGAAGTGAAACATCTCAGTACCCTCAGGAAGAGAAAACAATAGTGATTCCGTTAGTAGTGGCGAGCGAACCCGGAAGAGGCTAAACCGATCATGTGTGATAGCCGGCAGGCGTTGCATGGTCGGGGTTGTGGGACTTTTCTGCTGCTTCTGCCGAACAGTGAGAGTTACAGCGCTTTATAGACGAAAGGGATTGAAAGCCCTGCCATAGACGGTGCCAGCCCGGTAGTCGAAATGAAGTTATGGCTCGAAGAGTATCCCAAGTATCACGGGGCCCGAGAAATCCCGTGTGAATCTGTCAGGACCACCTGATAAGCCTAAATACTCCCAGATGACCGATAGTGAACAAGTACCGTGAGGGAAAGGTGAAAAGTACCCCGGGAGGGGAGTGAAATAGTACCTGAAACCGTTTGCTTACAAACCGTTGGAGCCTCCTTGTAGGGGTGACAGCGTGCCTTTTGAAGAATGAGCCTGCGAGTTAGTGATCAGTGGCGAGCTTAACCCGTGAGGGGAATGCGTAGCGAAAGCGAGTCTTAATAGGGCGTTTTAGTCGCTGGTTCTAGACCCGAAGCGAAGTGATCTATCCATGGCCAGGTTGAAGCGACGGTAAGACGTCGTGGAGGACCGAACCCACTTCAGTTGAAAATGGAGGGGATGAGCTGTGGATAGGGGTGAAAGGCCAATCAAACTTCGTGATAGCTGGTTCTCTCCGAAATGCATTTAGGTGCAGCGTTGCGTGTTTCTTGCCGGAGGTAGAGCTACTGGATAGCCGATGGGCCCCAAAAGGTTACTGACGTTAGCCAAACTCCGAATGCCGGTAAGTGAGAGCGCAGCAGTGAGACGGTGGGGGATAAGCTTCATCGTCGAGAGGGAAACAACCCAGACCACCAACTAAGGTCCCAAAGCGCGTGCTAAGTGGGAAAGGATGTGGAGTTGCACAGACAACCAGGAGGTTGGCTTAGAAGCAGCCACCCTTGAAAGAGTGCGTAATAGCTCACTGGTCAAGTGATTCCGCGCCGACAATGTAACGGGGCTCAAGCACGCCACCGAAGTTGTGGCATTTATATTTTTGCCCGGCCCCTTGTGGGTCCAGGCGTATGGATGGGTAGGAGAGCGTCGTGTGGCCAGCGAAGCGGCGGTGTAAACCAGCCGTGGAGGCCACACGAGTGAGAATGCAGGCATGAGTAGCGAAAGACGGGTGAGAAACCCGTCCTCCGAAAGAACAAGGGTTCCAGGGCCAGGTTAATCCGCCCTGGGTAAGTCGGGACCTAAGGCGAGGCCGACAGGCGTAGTCGATGGACAACGGGTTGATATTCCCGTACTGACGAAAAACCGCCCAAGATAATCCAGTAATGCTAAGTATCTGAATCCCCATCACTGATCCCTTCGGGGTGACGGTTGGGGCCTAGCGTACGACCCTATGCTGGTGCGTTTAGCGTATTAACAGGTGTGACGCAGGAAGGTAGCTGAGCCGGGCGATGGTTGTCCCGGTCTAAGGATGTAGGGCAGAAGATAGGCAAATCCGTCTTCTATATGGCCTGAGACCCGATGGGTAGTCCTCACGGACGAAATCAGTGATCCTATGCTGCCAAGAAAAGCATCGACGCGAGGTTTTAGTCACCCGTACCCCAAACCGACTCAGGTGTTCAGGTAGAGAATACTAAGGAGATCGAGAGAATCGTGGTTAAGGAACTCGGCAAAATGCCCCCGTAACTTCGGGAGAAGGGGGGCCTGACCTGTGAAGGGATTTACTCCTGGAGCGGGATAGGGCCGCAGAGACCAGTGGGAAGCGACTGTTTACTAAAAACACAGGTCCGTGCCAAGTCGCAAGACGATGTATACGGACTGACGCCTGCCCGGTGCTGGAAGGTTAAGAGGAACGGTTAGCCGCAAGGCGAAGCTGAGAATTTAAGCCCCAGTAAACGGCGGTGGTAACTATAACCATCCTAAGGTAGCGAAATTCCTTGTCGGGTAAGTTCCGACCTGCACGAATGGCGTAACGACTTCCCAGCTGTCTCAACCGCGAACTCGGCGAAATTGCACTACGAGTAAAGATGCTCGTTACGCGCAGAAGGACGGAAAGACCCCGTGACCTTTACTACAGTTTGGTATTGGTGTTCGGTGTGGCTTGTGTAGGATAGGTGGGAGACTGTGAAGCTTGGACGCTAGTTCAGGTGGAGTCATTGTTGAAATACCACTCTGGTCACTCTGGATATCTAACTACGAACCCTAATCGGGTTCTGGGACAGTGCCTGATGGGTAGTTTAACTGGGGCGGTTGCCTCCCAAAAAGTAACGGAGGCGCCCAAAGGTTCCCTCAACCTGGTTGGTAATCAGGTGTCGAGTGTAAGTGCACAAGGGAGCTTGACTGTGAGACTGACAAGTCGAGCAGGGACGAAAGTCGGGACTAGTGATCCGGCAGTGGCTTGTGGAAGCGCTGTCGCTCAACGGATAAAAGGTACCTCGGGGATAACAGGCTGATCTTGCCCAAGAGTCCATATCGACGGCATGGTTTGGCACCTCGATGTCGGCTCGTCGCATCCTGGGGCTGGAGTAGGTCCCAAGGGTTGGGCTGTTCGCCCATTAAAGCGGTACGCGAGCTGGGTTTAGAACGTCGTGAGACAGTTCGGTCCCTATCCTCTGCGCGCGCAGGAAATTTGAGAGAATCTGACCCTAGTACGAGAGGACCGGGTTGGACGAACCTCTGGTGTGTCAGTTGTTCCGCCAGGAGCACCGCTGATTAGCTACGTTCGGACTGGATAACCGCTGAAAGCATCTAAGCGGGAAGCCGTTCTCAAGATGAGATTTCCATACCATTTATGGTGAGAGACTCCCAGCTAGACTACTGGGTTGATAGGCAGGATGTGGAAGTAGGGACTAAAGACCTACGGAGCTGACCTGTACTAATAAGTCGATAACTTGATAACACCCAAAATTTTGCGAAACGGCTCTGTTTATTCAGAGCACACACTGCTTGCGTCCACTATGTGGTTCTCGATGTACGGTCGAGAACCAAACACACCAACACCCATCTCTCATGATGGGCGTTGTGTCTGTTTGAAACTTCTAGATAGTGACATCTCTAGTGTTTCGGCGGCCATAGCGAGAGGGAAACGCCCGGTCACATTCCGAACCCGGAAGCTAAGACTCTCTGCGCCGATGGTACTGCAAGGGGGACCTTGTGGGAGAGTAGGACACCGCCGGACTCCTATTACACGAATGGCCACCCCACACCGGGGTGGCCATTTCGCGTTAACG
>NZ_JARUXC010000029.1 GCF_030433855.1 Agreia sp. PsM10
CGCCCCCCCCCCCCGAGGGCGCCCCCCGCGCGCGCGCCGCCCCCCCCCCCCCGGGGGGCGGGGGGGCCCCCCCCCACCCCCCCGCGGGGCCCCCCCCCCGGGCCCCGCCCCCCCCCCCCCCCCCACTTCCTGCTTCGCGACCGCTGGAACGGCCGCGAAGATCGGCGCTTCGTCGATCGAAACCCCACCCAACCGAATAAGTAAGGAAAGAGAATGCGACACGCAAAGAAGCGGCTGATCGTAGCGAGTTTACTCGCCACGAGCCTCGCGGCAGGCCTGGCAGGCTGCGCGACCGGCGGCAGCACAGGGACCGACGGCAAGAACGGTGAGTTGACCCTGTGGACCCACAACGGCGGCAACACCGAGGAGCTCGCCGCGATCCAGGCGATCGTCGACGGCTACAACGAGAGCCAGAACAAGACGACGGTGAAGGTCCAGGCCTTCCCGCAGGCCTCCTACAACGACTCGGTCGTCGCCGCCGCTGCATCGGGCAAGCTGCCCTGCATCGTCGACATCGACGGGCCGAACGTGCCGAACTGGGCATGGGCAAAGTACCTCACGCCACTCGACCTCAGTGTCGACCTCGACGAGAACCTGCCCAGCACCCTCGGAGTATGGAACGGGGACACCTACTCCGTCGGCTACTACGACGTCGCACTGGCGATGTTCGCCCGCAAGTCCGTGCTCGAAGACGCGGGTATCCGCGTCGCGACCATCGACGAGCCGTGGACCAAGGACGAATTCTCCGACGCCCTCGCCGCCCTCAAGGCCGAGGGGAAGTGGGACAACCCGCTCGACATCGGAACGGCCGACGTCGGCGAGTGGTACCCCTACGCCTTCTCGCCGTTCCTGCAGTCCTTCGGTGGCGACCTGATGAACCGCGACGACTTCCAGTCGGCGGACGGCGTGCTCAACGGACCCGAGGCGCTCGAATGGGCCGAGTGGATGCAGTCGCTCGCCGACGACGGATACGTCGCGGCCAAGAGCGGCGCAGACTCGTCCCTCGACCTTCAGAACAACGTCACCGCCATCCAGTACGGCGGCAGCTGGGCGGCATCCGCCCATGCCGAGGCCATCGGTGACGACCTCGCCGTGATGCCATCGGTCGACCTGGGCGACGGAGTGAAGGTCGGCGGCGGATCGTGGCAGTGGGGCGTGACCACCGGCTGCGCCGACCCGGAAGCGGCGATGGACTACCTGTCGTACTCGCTGTCGCCGGAGAACATCGCCGCGGTATCCGTCGCAACCGGAACGATTCCCGCGACGGAGGCAGCCGCAGCCCTGGTCCCCGGATTCGAGGAGGGCGGCAATCTCGCCATCTTCCGTGAGTTCTCGCAGAAGTTCGCCGTCCTTCGCCCTGAAACACCGGCGTATCCGTTCATCGCGACCGAGTTCACCAAGGCGACCCAGGACATCCTGAACGGTGGCGACCCCCAGCAGTCTCTCGATTCCGCGGTGAAGGCCATCGACGCCAACATCACATCCAACGGCGGCTACACGCAGAAGTAGTCGGTCGCGGGGGGGGGGGGGCCGCGCGCGCCCCCCCCCCCCCCCACCCCGCCCCCTGACCCCCCACCCCCCCCCCCCCCCCCCCCCCCCCACCCCCCCGCGCGCCCCCCCGCCCCC
>NZ_JARUXC010000002.1 GCF_030433855.1 Agreia sp. PsM10
AACGGCCCTTCGACAGGCTCAGGGAACGGCCCTTCGACAGGCTCAGGGAACGGCCCTTCGACAGGCTCAGGGAACGGCCCTTCGACAGGCTCAGGGAACGGCCCTTCGACAGGCTCAGGGAACGGCCCTTCGACAGGCTCAGGGAACGGCCCTTCGACAGGCTCAGGGAACGGGCGCCTACAGCTCCTTGACCGTGCCGCTCTTGATGTGCAGGCGGCGTTCTGCGCGCTTCGCGACCGCGGAGTCGTGCGTGACGATGATCAGGGTCAGCTGCTTCTCGCGCCAGATGCCCTCGAGCAGCTCCATGATCTCGTCGCGCGTCTCCTCGTCGAGGCTACCCGTGGGCTCGTCGGCCAGCAGCACCTCGGGGTTCTTCACGATCGCCCGGGCGATCGCGACGCGCTGTTGCTGACCGCCCGACAGTTCGGCGGGCAGGTGCAGCATGCGCTCTCCGAGACCCACCGACTCCAGCGCTGCCGATGCGCGCGAGGTGCGCTCGGCGTTGGAGAGCCCCAGGGGCGCGAGCGCGGTCTCGACGTTCTCCCGCGCGGAGAGGGTGGGAATCAGGTTGAACCCCTGGAACACGAAGCCGATCTCCTTGGCCCGGATGTGGGCCAGCTTCGCGTCTCCGAGCTTCGACAGCGTCGAGTCGCCGAGGGCCACCTCGCCCGATGTCGGTCGGTCGAGTGCGCCGAGCATCTGCAGCAGCGTCGACTTGCCACCGCCCGTCGGGCCCTGGATGGCGACCATCTGGTCGCTCGGAATGGTGAGGGTGACGCCCTTGAGGGCGGTGACGGTGTGCTTCGACTTCGTGTAGCTCTTCGTGACGTCGGTGAGTTGGTACATGTGTCGCTCCTTCGTGGATGCGCGAGTGGTGGCTGCGCGAGTGGGGATGTGCGGGTGGGTGGATGGATCAGGCGACGGCGCGCAGCGCCTCGGCCGGGCGGAGGCGCGATGCCCTCCAGCCGCCGATCGCCCCGGCGAGCAGTCCGCCGACCACGGCGAGTCCCACCGCGATCAGGATGACCGACACCGTCACGGGGGCGTTGAGCACCACGTCCGAGGTCGCCGCGGCCTGTGCCGCCTGACCGAAGCCGCCGCCGCCCATGCCGGGACCGCCGGCCGCCGCGCCATCCGGTGCCGCAAGCCCGCCGGCCGTCTGGGTCGACGCCGTCGCGCTGAGGGTCGGGGCCACGAGGTTCACCACGACCACGCCGACGAGTCCGATCGCGATGCCGGCGACGCCACCGATGAGCCCCTGCACGAGCGACTCCCCGGCGACCTGGCCGACGATGCGCCGGTTGCTCCAGCCGATGGCCTTCAGTGTTCCGAACTCGCGGGTGCGGCGCGTGACTCCCGAGATGGTGAACAGGATCGCGATCAGGAAGGCGGCGGCGAGCACGATGATCGACAGCCAGGTGCCGAGGTTGCCCACGAGGGTCGACGCCGTCGACAGCGAACCCGACACGCTCGACGCGAGGTCGGACTGGGTGCTGACCGTGTTGTCGGGCAGGGCCGTCTCGAGCGAGGTCTTGAGCGAGGCGATGTCGTCGGCCGAGGAGGCCTGCACGTAGATGCTCGAGATCTTGCCGTCTTCGCCGCTCAGGCTCTGCGCGACGTCGAGGGGGATGTACACGTTCGAGGCGGTCGACGCGTCGCCGCTCGACGACTCGACGAGGCCCACGATCTCGAACGACGTGCCGCCGATGTCGATCGTGCCGCCGACGGCGAGCTCGGCGGTCGTGGCGTAGGCGCTGTCGAGCACGGCCACGTTCGTGCCGGTGTCGCCGGATGCGAGGGTGCGGCCATCGGTCAGTGTCACGGCCGAGAGCGGGCCGACAGCGGATGCCGCGGGGTCGAGACCCAGCACCGTGAACGAATCGACGTTGAACGAGGAGCCGCCCGCGCCATCCGCGCCGCCGGTCGGGGCCGTGCCTTCTGCCGCCTCGCCCGGAGCGCCGCCGGTCTGACCCTGCTGCATCTGGCTGAAGTCGGGCAGCTCGCCGTCGAAGGTCGTGTTCGTGAGCGACAGGACGCCGGCGGCGTCCGAGACGCCGCTCTCCGCCGTGACGGTGTCGAGGGCCGTCGCGTCGAACGTCGACGTGCCCATGCCCGCAGTCAGTCGCGAGGTCGCGACGGCCGTCGTGCCGTCTGTCGTCGAGCCCGCGTCGGCGCCGAAGTCGAAGCGCTGGCCGGGCCCGTCGGTGCCGTCCTCGTCGGGGGCGGCCGCGGCCTTCGAGATGGTGATGTCCGTTCCGACTCCGTAGACGCTGCCGAGAACGGAGGTCTGGGCATCTTTGACGCCGGCCGCAACGGAGTTGACGATGATGACGAGGGCGATGGCGAGGGCCATGCCCACGGCGATGATGATGGTCTGCTTTCGTCTGTTGACGAGTTCTCGCCGGAGGTAGGTGATGAACATGGGGGCTCCTTGGGAAGGCGGTGTCGGTGCGGGTGGTCCGCGGTCACACGGTATGGACGCCACCCCGGCGAGGCTTATGACGAGGCTATGAATCGGACAAGAGGAGAGGGCTCGCGTGGTCCACAGCCGATCGCAGCCTGATTCATAGAATCCGCATAGGAACGGGGTCGATACTTGGGGCTTGTGACCGAGACCCACGCTTCCGCCTCCCGCCCCAAGATCACCCGGGCCGACGGCTCGCCCGTGCGAGCCCTCGTCGTCGACGACGAGGCCACGCTCACCGACCTGCTCCAGATGGCCCTGCGCTACGAGGGGTGGGAGATCCGCACGGCGGGCGACGGTCAGACCGCGCTGCGCATCGCCCGCGAATTCAAGCCCGACGTGATCGTGCTCGACATCATGCTGCCCGACATCGACGGCCTCGCCGTGCTGCAGCGCCTGCGCGCCGACGGGCAGGAGACGCCCGTGCTGTTCCTCACGGCCAAGGACGCGCTCGACGACCGCATCGCCGGCCTCACCGCGGGCGGCGACGACTATGTGACCAAGCCGTTCAGCCTCGAAGAACTGGTGGCCCGCCTGCGCGGGCTCATCCGTCGTTCGACCCTGACGCTCACCGACGCGTTCGACCCGGAGGTCTCGATCGGCGACCTCGTGCTGAACGAGGACAGCCACGAGGTGCACCGCGGCGGCGACCCGATCGAGCTCACGGCGACCGAGTTCGAACTGCTGAGGTTCCTGATGCGCAACCCCCGCCGTGTGCTGTCGAAGGCCCAGATCCTCGACCGGGTCTGGAGCTACGACTTCGGCGGCCGCTCCAGCGTGGTCGAGATCTACATCTCGTACCTGCGCAAGAAGGTGGATGCCGGACGCCCGCAGATGATCCACACCGTACGCGGCGCCGGCTACATCCTCAAAGCGGCCTGAGCGCCGTCCGGCCTGCACCCGTGCGATCCATGACCCTGCGCAATCGGCTCATCCTGAGCGTTCTCGCCCTGATCGCTCTTGTCGGGCTGATCATCGGCGTGGTCTCGTCGCTCGCCCTCAACGGGTTCCTCCTCGCACGGCTCGACACCCAGCTGCAGACGGCCACCAATAGGTCGCTCATGTCGATCGACGGGCCTCGGCCCGACTCCCCGAGCTCGGGCAGCACCGGATCCTCCGGAGATCCCGCCTTCGTGGGAGGCCCCGGCCAGGCCGCGGGAACCCTGGGCGGCTTCAGCCTCGGGGGAGTAGTGGACCGCGCCGCGATCGTCGACTCCGCCGGGGTGCTGCAGCAGCTCACGAGCGAGCAGCTCGACACCCTCTCCTCGCTCGCGGCGTCGGGCGAGCCCCAGACGGTGAACCTGGGCGGGTCGCTCGGCGACTACCGGGTGGCGTTCGACCTCTCCGACTCGGGCAACGGCATCGTCGTGGGTCTTCCCCTCGCCGACGTCACGGCGACGGTGACGCAGCTCGTGATCGTGACCGTTCTCGTGACGATCGGCGGCCTCGTGGTGGCCGCGCTTCTCGGAACCGTGCTCATCCGCCTGGCGCTGCGGCCGCTCGATCGCGTCGTCGCCACGGCGACCCGGGTGACCCGGTTGCAGCTCGACCGGGGCGATGTCGCGCTCGCCGAGCGGGTTCCGGATGCCGACACCGATCCGCGCACCGAGGTGGGCAGGGTGGGCGCCTCGCTCAACAAGCTGCTCGGACACGTGGCCTCCGCCCTGACGTCGCGGCAGGCGAGCGAGAACAAGGTGCGCCAGTTCGTGGCCGACGCCAGCCATGAGCTGCGCACGCCCCTCGCCTCGATCCGCGGCTATGCGGAGCTGACCCGGCGCGGCGACTTCGACCTGCCGCCCGACGTCACGCACTCCCTCGGACGCATCGAGTCAGAGGCCACGCGCATGACGAGCCTCGTCGAGGATCTGCTGCTGCTCGCCCGACTCGACGAGGGCCCCTCGATCGAGACGGCTCCGGTCGACCTCACCCGTGTGCTCGTCGACGCCGTGAGCGATGCCCATGTCGCAGCCGGCGACCACGAGTGGGTGCTCGATCTTCCCGAGGAGCCCATCGAGGTCTCGGGCGACGGGCCCCGGCTGTACCAGGTGGCGTCGAACCTGCTCGCGAACGCACGAGTGCACACGCCCGCCGGCACCGAGGTGACCGTGGCGCTCGCGTCGGGGGTCGACGCATCCGGGGTTCCGAGTGCGATCATCACCGTGTCCGACGACGGTCCCGGCATCGATCCCGTGCTGGTCGAGACCCTGTTCGAGCGATTCGTGCGCGGCGACGTGTCGAGGTTCCGCCAGGCGGGCTCGACCTCCACCGGGCTCGGTCTCGCCATCGTGCGGGCCGTGGTGGATGCACACGGCGGCAGCGTCTCGGTCGAGTCGCGTCCCGGCGCCACCGCGTTCCGCATCACGCTGCCGAAGCGAGCGGTGGGCGCGGCCGCTCGCTGACTCAGCCTGCGGCAGCGGCGCTCGCCGCATCGCGGAGCTGGGCGAAGCGGCTCTCGGCCGTGTCCGCGGTCGTCGACACCACCGTGACGAACGCGCTGTCGCCGGGCGGCGCGGCAGTGCCGCCCGAGTAGGCCGTCAGCCAGCCGTCGAGAGCGGCCTGACCCGCTTCGAATTCGGCGTCGGCCTTCTCGAGCCAGGCGCTGTACTCGGGCAGGGGAACGCTGGAGTTCAACGGCGTCTCCTTGGCGAACCGGGCCGCCGACTCGGTGTCGACCGCGGAGCGCTGCGACCAGAGATCGGCCGCGAGAACGCAGTAGTCGGCGAGGGCGGTCACGGGGCAGTGATCGGAGTAGAACGCGGCGGCGTCGTCGTCGAAGCGGGTGTTCACCGCGCTGTTCGCCGCACCGTAGCTCTCGCGCGCCGGGCTCGCGAGTGGCTGACAGGGTGCATCGCCCGAGCAGGCGAACTCGACCGTGCCGCTGGTGGTGGCGACCTGCTCGGACTGCCCGGGCGGAACCATCAGCGGTGTGGCGGTGGCGGCCGTCTCGGATGCGCGTGCGTCGGCGATCGGCCGGAGTCGCGTGAGCGAATCGCAGAGGGTGTCGAGGGTCTCGAGCTGGGTTCTGCCGTCGGAGAGCAGCTCGTTCGCCGCTGCGGCCAGGGGCGCGATCGATTCGGCCGCCTCGTCGACGCGGGCGTTCACGGATTCGTCGGTCGAACGCTGGGCAGGCGACGGAGTCGTCGGAGGCGGTACGTCGGCGAGAGCATCGAACCGGCTCCGCGTCCCGTCGAGGGCGGCGCACTGCTCCGCCAGAGCGTCGTAGGCACGCGGGGTCTGCGAGAACTCGTCGTACTTCGTCTCGAGCGTGATGCCGATCGAGGTCACGCCGAGCCCGGCGATCGCCTCCGCCGACCAGCTGCTGCGGAACTCGTTCACAGCCGTCACGTAGGCCTTGGATCGGGAATCGGGATCGGATGCGGGCCGATCGTCCGATCCGCCCGACCCGGTGGCAGCGACGATCAGTGAGGTTCCCCCGGCGACAAGCGTGAGCCAGAAGGCGACGCTGAGGGCCACCCGGAAGGCGCGTCGGTGGCGACGCGGGGCGACGGGCTTGTCGAACGGCACCGTCGTTGCGCGTTTGAGGCGGGCACCCGAACTCGGGCCGGACGGCACGAGCTCGGGCATGTCGGGCGTGCTTCCCGGCGCGAGGTGGTGGCTCGCGCCGACCGTCGGAAACCGCGCGTCGTTCTTGGCCATCTGTTCTCCGGGTGCGTGAGTCGGCGGTGCATCATCGACAGAACCCGCCCCCTGTGGGCCCTGTGAGCTATAGTACTGATGCTGGGGGAAAAGAAACGTTCTCGTAACCGAATTGGATTTCCCGCACAGTGAGTACTAGTTCACTCCGTCGCCGCATGGTCGACCGTCCCACCGCCGCGACGCGTGCTGCGGCTCTCGTGGCCGCCGCAGCGGCCCTCGTCGCTGGCCTCGTCTCTGCCGACCCGCTGAGCGCACCGCTCGCGGCATCCGCCGCTGAGGCCGCTCCGGGCGTCCTCACGATCAGTGCGTCATCCCTCAGCGTCGCACAGGGAGACCGGGCCTTCATCAGCGTCCACCGCAGCGGCGGCGCAGACGGGGTCGTCGGCGTCGATGTCGACTCGCAGGTGCTGCCCGCCGAGCTCGCTGCTGTGATCGCCCCCATCGACACCCAGGTCACCTTCCTCGACCACGACACCGCCGACAAGGTGATTCCGATCGTCTTTCTCGGCGACGCGCCGGGTGATCTGCCCGTCGGCGGCGATGTGCCATCGGGCGGCGATGTGCCGCCGAGTGATCCGACGGATGCGCCGGGTCTCGGGGGTGGATCGGCGAGGGCAGCGACGTCGGTCTCCACAGACCACGCGGTCTCGCGGGCGATCGCTGCGGCCGAGGCGGGCAGTGCTCCGTTCACCGTCTCGCTGTCGGCTCCCACGGGCGGCGGCGTTCTCGGCACCCCGTCGACCGTCTCCGTCCTGGTCGCCACGCCGCCCACGACGACGCCGGTCGACGGCGGGTCGGATTCCGGGGGATCGGGCACAGGAGGAACGACCACGCCGGGCTCCACCGCGCCGGGTTCCAGCACCAGGAACAGCACGGGAACGACCAGTCCCGTCGGCGGCGATCGTTCTCTGGCCGATACGGGGGCCCACGCGATGCTGCCCTTCATCGGGGCGACTCTGGCCGCCATCCTGGGTCTCGCCGCCGTGCTGTTCGTGCGCCGACGCCGCAGGCCCGAATCGACCTGAGTCGCACAGACGCGGCGGGCGGCCAGAATGGAGGGCATGGCCTTCCTGACCCTCCGCGCGGATCAGCGCGCCGACGTGCGCATTCTCGACCTCGACACGGGCGAGACGTCTGTCGTCTTCAGCTCGAGCTCGCTGTTCGTCGAGGCGCCGAACTGGCATCCCGGGGGCGAATGGCTCGTGCTCAACGTGGAGGGCGGTCTGGTGCGCCTGCGCGCAGACGGGTCACCGGCGCTCGAGCCGATGCACGTGCCCGCACCGCTCGTGCTGAACAACGATCACGTGATCTCGCCCGACGGGCACCACCTTCTGGTCTCCGCCCGCGACGGCCGGCTGTACCGGCTTCCGTGGGGCGGCGGTGCCGCGACGCCGGTGACCGAGCTGCCCGACCCGGCGTTGCGGTTCAAGTACTACCTGCACGGGGTCTCCTCCGACGGCCTGACGCTCGCCGCCATCGGGGGCGGCCTCGACGCATCCGGCGACTGGGTGACCAACGTCTACACGCTGCCGGCCTCGGGCGGGCCGCACACGCAGCTCACCGACGACGCGTTCGCCGACGACGGGGCCGACTTCTCGGCCGACGGCGAGTGGATCTGGTTCAACTCCGAGCGGGCCGGCGAGTACCCGGGCCATGCGCAGCTGTTCCGCATGCGCACCGACGGCACGGAGCTCACGCGGGTCACGCACGATGATCGAGTGAACTGGTTCCCGCATCCCTCGCCGGACGGGCGGCACGTGCTCTACCTCAGCTACCCGGTCGGGACGACGGGCCATCCGCCGAACCTCGAGGTCGAGCTGAAACTCATCGAGCTCGCGTCGGGAACGGTGACCACGATCGACTCGTTCCTGGGCGGGCAGGGCACGACGAACGTGCCCGGCTGGTCACCGGATGGCCGCCGCGTCGCCTACGTCGCCTATCCGACGACGGAGGGCGCGAGCGGCGACCTGCGCCCGGCGCATCAGCGATAGGAACCGATGGCGCCGACCGCTCCGAGGAAGAGCGCCCCGAAGAAGAACAGGGCGGCGAGCAGGTAGCCCGCGAGGCCGATGTAGCCGAGGATGAGGCCGGCGATCGTGATGCCGCGACCGTCGTCGCCCGTGCGCTTGATCTGCGCCAGTGCGATGTGCCCGGTGACCACCGGAACGATCGCGAACCCGAGCACTCCGAGGACCAGGGTGATGATGCCCAGCACGTTGGTCGGCCGCACGGGCTGGTAGCCGTACTGCGGGGATGCCGGGGTGGCCGGCTGGGCGGGGGCCGTCGGCGGGGTGCCGGGCAGCGGTGTGGTGGCCGTGAGGTCGGGGGTGATCGTCGCCGTATCGGTCGTGTCGGTCGTGTCGGGCGTGTTCGGGGTGTCTGGGGTGAGTGTCGAAGTTGTCATGCTTCAACGCTACGAACGGGGCCGCTGCCGGGCATCGGACCCGGGACGTGTTCTCGTAGTACCACGGCATGATCCGGCGCCGCACTTGCATGGCTCCGGCGCATAACGTACAGTGAACGAAGCCAAAGACCGCCGGTTATCGCCGTGCCCGCATTCGACTCGCTCGAACGCAGACGCTGTGATCGAAGGTTCACGTCCGTGAAGACCTGCGCAGGAACAGTCAGTAAACGCACACTCGTGTGCATTCGCTCCGGCCTCCTGCGCCGGAGCTTTTTTTGTGGGGTGAGCCTGGGGCTACCGGCATTGAAACCACAAGGAGCGCCATGGCGAACAAGGAAGCCTCGGTTGCCGAACTCACGGAACTTTTCCAGAGCTCGACCGCCGTTCTGCTGACCGAGTACCGCGGTCTCACGGTCGCCCAGCTGAAGACGCTGCGCGGCACCCTTCGTGAGCACGCAAGCTACGCCGTGGTAAAGAACACGCTGACCAAGATTGCGGCCAACAACGCCGGCATCTCGTCGTTCGACGACGAACTCGCCGGCCCGTCCGCCATCGCATTCGTTCACGGTGACCCTGTCGCCGTCGCGAAGTCCCTGCGCGACTTTGCCAAGGCAAACCCTCTTCTCGTTGTGAAGGGCGGTTACTTCGACGGTAACCCCCTGAGCGCCGAAGAGGTCTCGAAGCTCGCCGACCTCGAATCCCGGGAGGTGCTGCTTGCGAAGCTCGCAGGCGCCTTCAAGGCCTCGCTGTTCGGTGCCGCATACCTCTTCAACGCACCGCTGTCGAAGGCCGTTCGCACGGTCGATGCGCTGCGCGAGAAGCAGTCAAGTAACTAACACCCTTCAACAAACCGTTCCCTGAGCGTTATGCGCAGGTAACACCAAACCGTTCCCTGAGCTTGTCGAAGGGGAAACAAGGAGAAAATCATGGCAAAGCTGTCAACTGCAGAGCTGCTCGACGCGTTCAAGGAGCTCACGCTCATTGAGCTGAGCGAGTTCGTCAAGGCGTTCGAGGAGACCTTCGAGGTCACCGCTGCTGCCCCCGTCGCGGTCGCCGCGGCCGGTGGCGCTGCCGCCGCAACCGAAGAGGTCGAGGAGAAGGATTCCTTCGACGTCGTCCTCGAGGCTGCCGGCGAGAAGAAGATCCAGGTCATCAAGGAGGTGCGCGCCCTCACGAGCCTCGGTCTCGGAGAGGCGAAAGCACTCGTTGACGGCGCTCCCAAGGCCGTCCTCGAGGGCGCCAACAAGGAGACCGCCGAGAAGGCCAAGGCTCAGCTCGAAGAGGCTGGCGCAACCGTCACCCTCAAGTAGTCTGCGCTCCGGCTTCGGAGCACACTACTGAATCGGAAGGCCCCCGCACTGAAGGTGCGGGGGCCTTTCGTGTTCCCGAAAACACTGTGTTCCCAGCCGTCATGTGTACCCTGAAGATCAGCGCGGGAGAGGAGCGATCATGGCCACGGTCTACGACGACGTTCCCCCGCGGGTGCACGATGCCCCGCCCCCGCGCGACAGACGCTCCTCCTTCGGCCCCACGGCGCGCCCCGGCGTGCGCGCCTCGGCTGCCCGGGTCGTCGGCACCGTCAAAGCCGTAGCCCCTCCCGTCGCGAGCGGTGCTGCCCAACTCGGGGTGCTCACGGCCCAGGTCATCGCAACCGGCGCCGCTCTCTCGGTAGCCGCCACGATCCTCCTGCTCGGTTCGGGCTACGCCGATGGCGGGGTCGGGCCGTTTCTGCTCTGCCTGCTCGCCGCGGTCGTCGCCTCGGCGATCTCCACCGTCTTCGTCGTGGTGCTCGGAGTTCCGCTCCGATTTACACGCCGCGCCCGGCTCTGGTGGATCCGCAATGGAGAGGTCGCCCTGGCCGGCACCCTGGTCGGTGCGGGTCTTCTCATCGCGTCGGCCATTCTCGGCGGAGGGGGAGCGCCGAACGGCTGGCTGCTGGTTCCGGGATGGCTGCTCCTCGCCTTCTCGCTCGCGCACACCTGGTGGCCGGATCGCTGGCGCCCCGAACGCCTGCGCACCAAGCGGCCCGAGCCGCGCGTGCGGGTAGCCGGTCACGCGCCGGGCGACCGTCGCCGTCGGGCGCGAGCCGCTGTCGAGGAGTTCCTGGCCGCCTCGGGCCGCGCCTTCCGAGGAGAACGCGACTAGTCGCATCCGGCCCAGGGGTGGGGCAACCCGCGCGGAGGGGCGTCAGCGCTGGGCGCCCGCTCTCGGGGCCGACGTGCTCGAGCGCATCACGAGCTGGGCGGGCACCATCGTGTGGATGCTCGGCGGAGTCCACCCGGAGGTCTCGAGCTGGCGGATGACGAGGTCGACCGCCTGCTCGCCCTGCTTCGCAGGATTCTGCGCGATCGAGGTGAGGCCGAAGAGCTCGGCCAGTGGATGGTTGTCGATTCCGATCACCGAGAGGTCGTCCGGCACGGAGATGCCGAGCTCTCGGGCCGCCAGAATGACCCCGATCGCGACCTCGTCGGCAGCGGCGAAGATCGCGGTGGGCCGTCGTCGGGGGTCACCCAGGATCTGCTTCGCCACCGCGTAGCCTCCGGGGATGTCGAAGTGGGTCGCCATGTACGACTCGTCGCTGAACGGCAGGCCCGCGGCTCCGAGCGCATCTCGGAAACCCTGCAGGCGCTTGGAGTGCACGTGGAAGTCCATGAGCTCGGCCGAGTCGCCGCCGACGTGCATGATGTTGGTGTGCCCGAGGGCGATGAGATGCTCGGTCGCGAGCCTCGCCGCAGCGATGTCGTCGATGCTCAGAGTGGGGATCCCCGCGAGCGGTCCGCCGATTCCGGCGATGGGTTTGCCGAGCGCGAGGAGCGAGGTGGCCTCGTCGGGTGAGATCTCGAGGGTCACGGCGATGATCGCGTCGACGCGCTTGCGCACGAGGAAGTACTCGAAGACCCGGCTGCGGGCCTCGGTGTTCTTCGTGAGGTTGTAGAGCATGAGGTCGTAGCCGCGATCGAGGAGCGCGCGCTCGACGCCCTCGATGATGCTGCCGAAGAACCACTGATTGATCACGGGGATGATGACGCCCACGTTGTTGGTGCGACCCGTGACGAGGCTCGAGGCATTCGACGACACCACATAGCCGAGCTCGTTGGCCGCGGTCTCCACCCTGTTGCGGGTGACGGTCGACACGTATCCCCGACCGCTCAGCGCGCGCGAGACAGTGGCTTTCGATACCCCCGCTCGAAGCGCGACGTCTTCGATGCCCGACATTCCTGGCCGACCTCCTCGTCTGCAACCGCTTCCAGAATCGTAACGTCTCCGTCACAATTCCGCTGCCAACCATAGTGGCGTCCCCGAAAATCCGCGGAACTCTGAGAGCGCTCTCGGTATCGAATCGTTACGGAATTTTTGCCTGCCGAGGGAGAGCTTGTGATTTATTAGGACTTATGGAAAGGTTTTCCTACCTGCCCTCCCCGCGGCCTGTTCGCGCGGTTGGGCCGTCCTAGTCCGGTCACTCAACCGGCAGGCAGATCGGCAGTCCTGACGATCTGTTCTCGACTCAATGAGGAGGAGAAATGCGGGTTTCCCTGCATCGCCGTATCACAGCACCCATCGCCATCGCGACAATCGTCGGACTCGCACTCGTCGGCTGCGCCGAAGAAAGCGGCACCGACTCCGGTTCGACCGAGGGCCAGACCGTCAAGATCTCCGGTGGCATCACCGGCACCGAGGCCGACGCGCTGAACAAGTCGTTCGACGAGTTCACCAAAGACACCGGCATCAAGGTCGAGTACACGGGTGACAAGAGCTTCGAGGGCAACATCGTGACGAAGGTCACGGGTGGTTCCGCCCCCGACATCGCCATCGTTCCCCAGCCGGGTCTGCTCAAGACCCTCGTCGACACGGGCGAGGTGAAGGAGGCCGGAGAAGAGACCGAGGCCAACGTCGACAAGAACTGGTCGCCCGACTGGAAGAAGTACGGCACCTTCGACGACAAGTTCTACGCCGCCCCCATGCTCGCCAGCATCAAGGGCTACGTCTGGTACTCGCCGGCCCAGTTCAAGGAGTGGGGCATCACGGTTCCCACGACGTGGGACGAGGTCCTCACCATGACGCAGACCATCCGCGACAAGACGGGTGCCGCCCCGTGGTGTGCTGGCTTCGCCTCCGACGCCGCTTCGGGATGGCCCGGAACCGACTGGATCGAGGACCTCGTGCTCCGCCAGTCCGGTCCCGATGTCTACGACAGCTGGGTCGCCGGTGACGTCAAGTTCACCGACCCCGAGATCAAGGACGCGTTCGACGCCGTCGGCCAGATCCTGCTGAACCCGGACTACGTGAACGCCGGCTATGGCGACGTCAAGAGCATCAACTCCACCGCGTTCGGTGACGTCGCGGCCAAGGTCGCCGATGGCTCCTGCCCGCTGACCCACCAGGCATCGTTCCTGTCGGCGAACTTCCTCGACGTCAAGACCGCTGCGGGTGAGACCCCCACGGTCGGCCCCGACGGAGACGTCTACGGCTTCGTGCTCCCCGGCATCAAGGCCGACGCGGCCAACATCGAGGTCGGCGGCGAGTTCGTCACCCCGTTCACCGACTCCGAGGCAGTCCAGAAGGTCACGGCCTACATGGCGACCCCCGAGTGGGCTGACATTCGCGTCGGTCTCGGCGGAAGCATCTCGGCCAACCTGAACGCCGACCCCTCCAAGGCATCCAGCCCGCTTCTGCAGGACGCCATGAAGCTCCTCCAGGACCCGAACACCACCGTTCGTTTCGATGGCTCAGACCTGATGCCGTCGACCGTCGGTGCCGGTTCGTTCTGGAAGGGCATGGTCAGCTGGATCGATGGCAAGGACACCGACACGGTGCTCAGCGACATCCAGGCCGGCTACGACAACTAACGCATAACCACCTGTCGGGCACTCGTGCCCGGCGCCCAGTGGGGGCCGCTCTTGCAACGGGGCGGCCCCCACTCTCGGCCCCGCAGATCGCATTCAACGCGCTGGCTCATTAAGCGCTACTGTTGGCCAATCCAAGAGTCCACCGTTGTACTCGAAAGGGTATTCATGTCCGACACACGAACGAAGACGCCTCCGGTGTCGCAAGTACCTCCGGAGCCGCACGACTCCCCGAAGCGGCCGCCGTCGGCCCGCACGACCAGGCTGGTCGTCGCCGGGGCCGCGGTCATCCTGGCCGTCGTCTTCATCCTGCTGATCACCTCGCCTCCGAACGATGACGCCAAGCCCGTCTCGCTCGGCTTCTCGCTGAACAGCCTCTTCCGATGGATGGGCAACCTGAACCCCCTGGTTCAGATTCCGATCATCATCGTGATCTTCGGCCTCGTGATCGCGCTGATCCTCGTTCTCATCGAGTACGCGCCTCGATCGGGCAACTTCTACTTCTGGCTGCGGCTCGCCGCGTGCTTCGTGATTCCCGTTCTCGCGTTCATGCTGCTGCGCCCGTACCAGAACGCCCTGATCTGGGTCCTCGCCATCGCGCTCGTCGTCGGCGCCCTGCTCTTCTTCGCCGACTACCGGTCGAGGCAGGGAGCGGGCTACCTCTTCCAGCTCGTGACGTTCATGGCGCCGGCAGTGCTGCTGCTCGCCATCGGACTCATCTACCCGACGGTCGCGACGATCTACCAGTCGTTCTTCGACAAGACCACGACCACCTTCGTCGGACTCGACAACTACTTCTGGGTCTTCACCAACCCCGAGGGATTCTGGTCGGTCGTCAACACCCTCATCTGGGTGCTCGTCGCTCCGGTGTTCTCCACGATCATCGGCCTCGCGTACGCCGTGTTCATCGACAAGGCCCGCGGCGAGAAGTACCTGAAGTCGCTGGTGTTCATGCCGATGGCCATCTCGTTCGTCGGTGCCGGAATCATCTGGAAGTTCATCTACGACAACAGGCAGGGCGAGCAGGTCGGTCTGCTCAACGCCATCGTCACCGCGTTCGGCGGCCAGCCCGTCTCGTGGCTCGATGCGCAGCCGCTGATCAACACGCTCCTTCTTCTCGTCGTCTTCATCTGGACGCAGACCGGTTTCGCCATGGTGATCCTGTCGGCCGCCATCAAGGGAGTTCCGACCGAGCAGATGGAGGCCGCCGAACTCGACGGCACCAACGCCTGGCAGCGCTTCCGCAACGTCACCGTTCCCGGCATCCGTTCCTCCCTGATCGTCGTTCTGACGACGATCGCCATCGGCTCCCTCAAGGTGTACGACATCGTCGCCGTGATGACCGGTGGTCGCGCCAACACGACCGTTCTCGGCTTCGAGATGGTCAACCAGCAGCAGCGTTTCCAGAGCTACGGACACTCGGCGGCCCTCGCCGTCGTCCTGTTCCTGTTCGTGCTGCCGCTGATCATCTACAACGCAAACCAGATGAGGAAGCAGAGGGAGATCCGATGACCGCCGACACTCTCGTCGACACACGCACGAAGCGTCAGGTCGCCCGGCAGACCCAGAAGAGCGAGAAGATGGCGCAGAAGCGCCTCACCTCGAAGGGCGCGACGATCGCCGCGATCATCATCGCGGTCATCTGGACCATCCCGACCTTCGGCCTCTTCGTCACATCGTTCCGACCCGGTGCCGACACGCAGTCGACCGGCTGGTGGACCGTCTTCGTCAACCCGTCGTTCACGCTCGACAACTATTCGCAGGCGCTGAACTCGGGCGGCACGGCGCTCACCCTGGGCCAGTCGTTCATCAACTCGCTCGGCATCACCATCCCCGCCACCGTGTTCCCGCTCGTCATCGCCTCGCTCGCGGCCTATGCCTTCGCCTGGATCGATTTCAAGTTCAAGAACATCGTGTTCGTGGGTGTCTTCGCGTTGCAGATCGTGCCCATCCAGATGGCGCTCGTTCCCCTGCTGAGCCTCTTCTCGAAGGGCCTCACCGTCAACGGCGTCGGCATCTTCCCGGGGTTCGAGCTGCGTGACGCGGAGCACAGCTTCGCCACGGTGTGGATCGCCCACGCGATCTTCGCCCTGCCGCTGGCCATCTTCATGCTGCACAACTTCATCTCGGAGATTCCGGGCGAGGTGATCGAGGCCGCGCGCGTCGACGGAGCCGGACACGGACAGATCTTCTTCCGTATCGTGCTTCCCCTGGCCACGCCGGCCATCGCGTCGTTCGCCATCTTCCAGTTCCTCTGGGTGTGGAACGACCTGCTGGTCGCGACGATCTTCGCGCCGTCGACCTCGCTGCCGCTCACGCAGACGCTCAACTCGCTGTCGGGCACCTGGGGCAACCAGTGGTTCCTGCAGTCGGCCGGTGCGTTCATCTCGATCATCGTGCCGCTCATCGTGTTCTTCTCGCTGCAGCGCTTCTTCGTTCGAGGCCTGCTCGCCGGAGCCACGAAGGGCTGACCGAAGCGGCACACTGCCCTTCGACGGGCTCAGGGAACGCATCGTGCCCTGAGCCCGTCGAAGGGCTTCGTTCGTTGTACGGCGGGTAGGTTGAACAGATGAGTATGCGAGGGGGCGGCGGCGGCCGCCGAGGCGGAGTCAGCGCGGGCGACGCAGACCTCCAGAAGGAGCTGAACAAGGACGCCCCGAAGATCGACCATCTGCTGAGTCGCATCCTCTCGCTGTTCTCGCCCTACCGTCGACCGATCATCGGCACCATCGTTCTCGTGCTTCTCGGTGCGGGCCTCACGGTGATCCCTCCTCTTCTCACTCAGCGTGCCTTCGACGACGGGCTCTTCCCGTCGACAGGCGCAGGGAGCGATACGGGAGACGCCGGCTCCGTCATCCAGGGCCCCAACCTGCCGGTGCTGATCGAGATCGTCGTGCTGATGATCGTGATCTATGTCGTGTCGAGCCTGTTGAGCGTCTGGCAGACCTATCTCACCGCGAAGGTCGGCAACAGTGTGATGGGCGCGCTCCGTGTGCGCCTGTTCACGCACCTCGAGGCGATGGAGCTGAGCTTCTTCACCAAGACGAAGACGGGCGTCATCCAGTCGCGCCTGCAGAACGACGTGGGCGGCGTGGCCAACGTCCTCACGAACACGATCTCGTCGATCCTCGGCAACACGGTCACGCTCATCGCGGCCGTCGTCGCCATGATCCTGCTGAACTGGCAGCTCACGATCGTGGCTCTGGTGCTCATGCCCATCCTGGTGCTCGCGCAGCGCCGGGTCGGCCAGGTGCGTGCCCGGATCGCGACGAAGACGCAGGAGTCGCTGTCGGACATGACGGCGATCACCCAGGAGACGCTGAGCGTCTCGGGCATCCTGCTGTCGAAGAGCTTCAACCGCCAGCAGACCGAGATCCGCCGCTACGCCGACGAGAATGCCACGCAGGTGCGGCTGCAGGTCAGCCAGCAGATGAGCGGCCAGTGGTTCTTCGCGATGGTCAACATCTTCCTGTCGGCCGTTCCCGCCATCGTGTACCTCGTGGCCGGCTGGCTGCTTGTCGGCGGGGCACCCGACATCACGGCGGGCACGATCGTCGCCTTCACGACCGTGCAGGCCAGGCTGCTGTTCCCTCTGCTCGGGCTCATGCGCGTCGCGCTCGACCTGCAGACCTCGAGCGCCCTCTTCGCGCGCATCTTCGAGTACCTCGATCTGAAGCCGGCCATCGCCGACGCACCCGACGCGCGGTCGGTCGAGCAGGCATCCCTCGGTCGGGTCGAGTTCGACGATGTCGTCTTCCGCTACCCGGATGCCGAGACCGACTCGCGCCCGACCCTCAACGGGGTCTCGTTCGTGATCGAGCCCGGCCAGTTCGCCGCGTTCGTGGGGCCGTCGGGGGCGGGCAAGACGACCGTGTCGTACCTCGTGCCGCGCTTCTACGAGGCGACCGACGGCACGGTGCGCTTCGCCGGCACCGACGTGCGCGAGCTGAGCCAGGACTCGCTCGTGGCGAATCTGGGGATCGTCAGCCAGGAGACGTACCTCTTTCACGCCACGATCGGCGAGAACCTGCGCTACGCGAAGCCGGATGCGACGCAGGCCGAGATCGAGGATGCGGCGCGGCAGGCGAACATCCACGACCGCGTCATGAGCTTTCCCGCCGGGTACGACACCGTGGTGGGGGAGCGCGGCTATCGGCTGTCGGGTGGCGAGAAGCAGCGCATCGCGATCGCGCGGGTGCTTCTCAAGGACCCGGCGGTGCTCATCCTCGACGAGGCCACCAGCGCGCTCGACACCATCTCGGAACGGGTCGTGCAGGCGGCGCTCGACACGGCATCCCGCGGCCGCACGACGATCGCGATCGCGCATCGTCTGTCGACGGTGCTGTCGGCGGATGTGATCTTCGTCATCGACAACGGGGAGGTCGTCGAGCGCGGGACGCACCAGGAGCTCATCGACGCCGACGGGGTCTACTCGACGCTTTACTCTCAACAACGCGAAAATTCGTCATGAAAAGTGACGGGTGTGACTAGAGTTGCACCCAGGGGGCGGCGGTTCGGTGGCGGCTCGGGGAATCGAATCGGGGCGCGATGTCAGGGGATAACTCTCTTTCGAACAGCCGGAGGCGAGCCACGCGGCTCGGCTCGTCGGCGGGAACGCTGGTGCGGCGCGGCCTGAGCATCCAGTCGAAACTGTTGATCATGCTGCTCGGAGTGAGCATCGGGTCGACCCTGATCGTCGGCTACATCGGCTATACCTCCGGCACCGACAGTCTTCGCCAGGCCGAGTTCGACCGCATGACGAACCTTCGCGAGGCGAAGTCGGACGCGATCGAGACGCTCTTCACCACCATCGAGACGGGGCTGGTGCTCGACTCGGTCGGAGCTACGGCCAACCAGGCCGCGACGGCCTACACGTCGGCCTTCGCCGAGCTGCAGGCGCAGCCCACCGACCCCGCGCAGACGACGGCCGTCGACTCGTACTACGACGACGTCTTCATCCCCGAGCTCAACGCCCGTTCGGGAACGACGAGCGTGTCGGACATCTTCGTGCCCCAGTCGAGCGCCGAGACCTATCTGCAGAACTTCTACACGGTGCCGCCCGCCGGTGATTTCGACGCGGCAGCCGAGGTCGACAACGCGGGGGACGGCAGCACCTGGTCGGCGGTCAACGACCAGTACAACCCCTACTTCCGCGAGATGGCCCAGAGGAACAAGTACGAGGATGCGCTCATCCTCGACACGCAGGGCAACATCGTCTACTCGGTCTACAAGGGAGTGGACCTCGGCTCGAACGTGAACACGGGGCCGTACAAGGGGACTGCTCTGGCCGGTGCCTACACCGACGCCCTGAACTCCAACGTGGTCGACTACGTGCAGATCACCGACTTCGAGCGCTACCAGCCGAGTCTCGGGGTGCCCACCGCCTGGGGCGTGTCTCCGATCGGGGTGGACGGAGACGTCGTCGGGGTGCTGGCCGTGCAGCTGCCGATCACCGCGATCAACGACGTGATGACCGGCGACCAGCAGTGGACGAAGGACGGACTCGGCGAGACCGGCGAGGCATACATCGTGGGGCCGGACGACACCATGCGCTCGGTGTCCCGTCTGCTGATCGACGACCCCGAGGCGTACAGGGAGCGGGCCATCTCGGGCGGACTGTCTCCCGCCGTCGCCCAGCGGATCATCGACGTGGGCGGAACAGTCGAGCTGCAGACCGTCGACACGGCCCCCGTGCGCGAGGCGCAGCAGGGCAAGACCGGCGTCATGGTGGCGCAGAGCTACCTCGACAGGGAGACGCTCGCCGCCTACGGGCCGCTCGACATCAAGGGCCAGCAGTGGGTGATCGTGGCGAGCATCACCGCGGCGGAGGCCTTCGCGCCGGTGGCCGACTTCACGCGCAACCTCGTGCTGTCGATCGCGGCGCTGCTGGTGGTCGTGGCTCTGCTCTCCCTCCTCCTCGCGCAAGTCTTCGCCCGTCCGGTGCGCCGGCTCGTGGGCGCCGTTCGACAGGTGGCCGGGGGAGACCTCGGCGTCGAGGTGGCGGCGAACACCCGTGACGAGTTCGGCGACCTCTCGATGGCGTTCAACGACATGAGTCGGAGCCTCCAGGTGAAGCAGGCGCTCATCGACGAGCAGCAGGCCGAGAACGACAAGATCCTGCACACGCTGATGCCCGAGTCGGTCGCGCGACGCTACCGCGACGGCGACGAGACGATCGCCGAGGACCACCAGGACGTATCGGTGCTGTTCGCCGACCTCGTGGGCTTCGACGACTTCGCGGCCGGGCTGGGAGCGGAGAAGGAGCTCGCCCTGCTCAACGACCTCGTGCGCCAGTTCGACGAGGCGGCACAGTCGAAGGGCATCGAGAAGGTGCGCACCCTGCGCGAGGGATACCTCGCCAGCTGCGGACTGATCGTCCCCCGGGTCGACAGTGCTCGTCGCACGGTGGACTTCGCGCTCGAGATGATCCGCATCGTCGAGCGGTTCAACGCCCAGCACGGGGCGGCCCTCTCGCTGCGGGCGGGCATCGACACCGGCACGGTCACCAGCGGACTCGTCGGCCGGTCGTCGATCGCGTACGACATGTGGGGAGACGCGGTGAGCATCGCCAACAGGGTGCAGGCGCTGGCAGGCAAACCCGGCGTGTTCATCAGCCAGCGGGTGCGCGACAAGGTGGGTGAGCTGCCGAACATGACCGAGGTGGGCACGATCGAGACGAAGGCCGGCCCGCAGTCGGTCTGGCAGATCTCGCAGCAGAGGGGATGACGACGCCGTGATCGATCTCTGGAGCGAACCGTGGTTCGGCTGGGCCCTGGGCGTGGTCATCGCCCTGCCCGTTCTGCTCGTCGTGCTCACCGAGATCTACGGGGTGCTGCAGCGACGCGAATCGCCCGCGGCCAAGCCTGTTCGGCTGCTTCGCAACTTCGTGGTTCCCGTCGCCGCGATCTTCGCGCTGCTCACCTTCGCATCGCAGCAGAGCTTCGATCTGACCTGGGTGCGCATCGTCGGCACGGTGCTCGGCTTCCTGCTCATCCTGCTCGTGCTCTCCGCCTTCAACGTGGCCCTCTTCGGCAACGCGCGCGAAGGCAGCTGGCGCGAGCGCCTGCCCTCCATCTTCGTCACCCTTGCGCGGCTCGCGCTCATTCTGGTGGGTCTCGCCATCCTCTTCTCGTGGGTGTGGGGCGCGGATGTCGGGGGTCTCTTCGCGGCGCTGGGCGTGACATCCATCGTCATCGGCCTGGCGCTGCAGAACGCCGTGGGGTCGATCATCTCGGGCCTGCTGCTGCTCTTCGAGCAGCCGTTCAAGCTCGGCGACTACCTCGACGTGGGGGATGTGCGGGGCCGGGTCGTCGAGGTCAACTGGCGCTCTGTGCACATCGACACGGGCAACGGCATCCAGATCATGCCCAACTCGTCGCTGGCCGGCGGGTCGTTCACCAACCTGAGCCAGCCGGTCGACGGCTACGTGGCCACCGTGCCGGTCACGTTCACCACCGACGATGCGCCGCACGTCGTGCTGGGCATGCTCTCCGAGACCGCGTCGGCGCTGCCGCAGCTCGACAGTCGCAGCAGGCCGAGCGTCAGCTACGAGGGCAAGGCGTCGTACACGGTGAGCCTTCCCGTGACCAGTCCCGCCGTCGAGGGCGAGACCGTCTCGCTCTTCCTCGCCTGGCTCTGGTACGCCGCGCGTCGGCACGATCTCGGGCTCGACGGAGACACGACAGACCCGGTGAACACCCGGGAGAACGTGATCGAGGCGCTGGGATTCGTCGGTCCGGGGCTCAACCTGCCGCAGGAGGATCTCGACGCGGTCGCCGATTCGTGCCGCATCGAGCAGTACGGTACGGGAGAAATATTGCAGAAGGCGGGAATTGTTCCGGACTGTGTGCGTGTCGTTCTGAGCGGCGTGCTCGAGCTGTCGGTACCGTACGAGGCGGGGAGGCTGCGCATCGGCGTCGTCGAGCGGGGCGAGTTCATCGGACAAGCCGCGCTCACGAGGCAGAAGACCACCACCGTTGTGGTCGCCAGTCGCCCGGTGACCGTTCTGCGTGTACCCAGTGCGGTCGTCGACGACATGGTGCACAAGCACCCGTCGCTCGCTCGCCGCATCGGTGAGACGCTCGACAACCGGCGTTCACTCGCCGCGGCCGCACTCGCTGCCGCGCAGGCGTCGTCGGGAACCATCGCACTCTGACGCCCGTCTCGCAGCCCCGGAGGAACCCATGTCCTTTCCCGATGCCCCCGCACCCGCCGAGCCGTCGCTCGCGGCCAAGATCATCGCCGAGATCGCCGGAACGTTCCTTCTGGTCTTCGGCCTCGTCGGCACCGCCACGTTCTCAGCGTTCTTCGGCGACGCCGACGGCACGAACCCGCTCGGCGTGGGCTTCCTCGGTGTGGCCATCGCCCTCGGCCTCACCGTGATGATCGGCGCCTACGCGTTCGGCCCCATCTCGGGCGGACACTTCAACCCCGCCGTGAGCCTCGGCCTCGCCGCGGCCGGCCGCTTCGGCTGGAAGGACGTGCCGGTCTACATCGTCTCCCAGCTGGTCGGCGCCGTGCTCGGGGCGCTCGCGGTGTTCGCGATCGCGTCGGGGGGTCCCGAGGGCTTCCTCGACAAGGCCGTGTCGGGCGGATTCGTGTCGAACGGCTTCGGCGAGCACTCGCCGGGCGGCTTCGGAATCGGATCTGCCATCGCGATCGAGATCATCATCACCTGCCTCTTCCTCTTCGTGATCCTCGGCGTGACCCACTCGCGAGCGCATCAGGGCTTCGCCCCGATCGCGATCGGTTTCACGCTCACCCTGCTGCTGCTCATCTCCATCCCCGTCGACAACGCCTCGATCAACCCGGCGCGCTCCATCGCGACCGCCGTCTTCGGCGGAGGCGACTGGCTCGCGCAGCTCTGGGTGTTCATCGTCTTCCCGATCGTGGGCGGCCTGATCGCGGGCCTCAGCTACCGCTACCTGTTCGACGGCGTGCGAAAGCTCGCCGCCACCTGATCGCGGGGGCTGCCCGACAGGCGTCGGTGATAGTTTCGTGAGGTGAAATACGCGAACACCGTCATCGACCTCGTCGGCAACACCCCCCTCGTCAAGCTCAACAGCGTCACCGAGGGCATCCAGGCCACGGTGCTCGCGAAGATCGAGTACCTGAACCCGGGCGGTTCGTCGAAAGACCGCATCGCCACGCGCATCATCGATGCGGCCGAGCGCGAGGGCAAGCTGAAGCCGGGCGGCACGATCGTCGAGCCGACGTCGGGGAACACGGGCATCGGCCTGGCCCTCGTCGCCCAGCAGCGCGGCTACCGCTGCGTGTTCGTCCTCCCCGACAAGGTGGGCGAAGACAAACGCAACGTGCTCACCGCCTACGGTGCCGAGATCGTGGTCACCCCCACGTCGGTGGCGCCCGAGGACCCGAACTCCTACTACTCGGTCTCCGACCGGCTTGCCCGTGAGATTCCCGGCGCATTCAAGCCGAACCAGTACTCCAACCCCAATGGTCCGCTCAGTCACTACGAGACCACGGGCCCCGAGATCTGGGCCGACACCGAGGGCAAGATCACGCACTTCGTCGCCGGCGTGGGAACGGGCGGCACCATCTCGGGCGTCGGCCGCTACCTCAAAGAGGTCTCCGACGGCCGGGTCACGATCATCGGCGCCGACCCCGAGGGCTCGGTCTACTCCGGCGGAACCGGCAGGCCGTACCTGGTCGAGGGAGTCGGAGAGGACTTCTGGCCCGAGGCCTACGACGCCAGCGTGGTCGACGAGATCATCGCCGCCAGCGACGCCGAGTCGTTCGCCCTCACCCGCAGGCTGGCGCGCGAGGAGGGCCTGCTCGTGGGCGGATCCTCCGGGCTCGCCGTCGCCGCGGCGCTCAAGGCCGCCGCGAAGCTCGGCCCCGACGACGTCGTGGTCGTCCTCCTTCCCGACGGAGGCCGCGGCTACCTCGGCAAGATCTTCAACGACAAGTGGATGCGCAGCTACGGTTTCGCAGACGCCACCGACGAGGCGACGGTCGGCGACATCCTCAAGTCGAAGACGGGGGCGCTGCCGGCGCTCGTGCACGCGCACCCCAGCGACACCGTGCGCGACGCCATCCAGATCATGACGAGCTACGGCGTCTCGCAGCTGCCGATGCTCTCGGCCGAGCCGCCCGTCGTCATGGGCGAGGTCACCGGCTCGCTCAACGAGCAGAGCCTGCTCGAAGAGGTCTTCTCAGGCCGGGCCGACATGACCGACCATGTCGGGGCCTTCGCCAGCGATCCTCTGCCGCTCATCGGCATCCACGAGTCTGTCGCCTCGGCGCGACGTTTTCTCGGCAAGGCCGGGGCACTGCTGGTGACCGACGACGGCAAGCCCGTCGCCGTGATCACCCGGCACGACCTGCTCACCTTCCTGAGCGAATAGCGCGCGGCCGAATAAAACGCTCCCGAAGAGACTTGAAAGTAGACATGCCCCAGAAAAAGCAGCAGTTCGAGACCGTCGCCGTCCACGCCGGACAGGAGTTCGACCCGACGACCGGTGCGATCATCCCGCCGATCTACCAGACGTCGACCTTCGTGCAGGACGGCATCGGCGGCTTCCGGGGCGGCTACGAGTACGCCCGGGGCGGCAACCCCACCCGCTCGTCGCTCGAGACGCTGGTCGCGGCACTCGAGGGTGCGAAGCACGGTCTCTCGTTCTCGTCGGGGCTCGCGGCGGAGGACGCCCTGCTGCGCGCGGTGCTCGAGCCCGGCGACCACGTGGTGCTGGGCAACGACGTCTACGGCGGAACCCACCGGCTCATCAATCGCATCTTCGGCCGCTGGGGTGTGGAGAACGACACCGTCGAGATGATGAACCTGCAGGCGGTGGCCAAGGCGGTCATCCCGGGCAAGACCAAGGTGCTGTGGCTCGAGACGCCGTCGAACCCCCTGATGAAGGTCAGCGACGTGGCCGAGCTCGCAGAGATCGGCCACGCGGCGGGCGCGCTCGTCGTCGTCGACAACACCTTCGCGTCTCCCTACCTGCAGCAGCCCCTCGTGCTGGGTGCCGACGTGGTCGTGCATTCCACCACCAAGTACCTGGGCGGCCATTCCGACGTTCTCGGCGGCGCGCTCGTGCTCGACGATGACGAGCTTCACGAGAAGGTGCGCTTCCAGCAGTTCGCCGCCGGCGCGGTGTCGGGCCCGATGGATGCCTGGCTCACCGTTCGAGGCATCAAGACCCTCGCCGTGCGCATGGAGCGCCACAGCGACAACGCGCAGAAGATCGCCGAGTACCTCGTGGGGCACCCGGCCATCGAGACCGTGTTCTACCCGGGCCTCGAGTCGCACCCCGGCTACGAGCTCGCGAAGAGGCAGATGCGTCGTCCCGGCGGCATGCTGTCGCTCGCCTTCAAGGGTGGCCCGAAGGCTGCGCGCAAGTTCGCGGAGTCGACGAAGCTGTTCTCGCTGGCCGAGTCCCTCGGAGGCGTCGAGTCGCTTGTCGGGTACCCCACCGAGATGACCCACGCATCGGTCAAGGGAACGGCGCTCGAGGTGCCCGAGAACCTCATCCGCCTCTCGGTCGGCATCGAGGGCGCCGACGACCTGCTCGCCGACATCGAGCAGGCCCTGCCCAAGAAGTAGCGGCCCGCAACCCCCTCATTCGTGCACGTGACCGCGCTTAGCGTGGAGACATGAACTCCACCGACATCGTATGGAACGACGAAGCCCGCGCGAAGATCCTCGACGACAGCGACCGGGTGCTCCGCGAGGCGGTGCTCGAGCTGTCGAAGACCCTCGAAGGACATGAGTCCGACGAGGCGTACGAGCAGTTGTTCGCGCGTCTGAAAGACCGCTTCATCGATTTCAAGCCGGGGCCGGACATCCGCAAGTACGCGGATGCCATCGTGGCGGGCGACATCGCCGAGTAACGCCCGGGCTCCGGGGCGGCGGGGCGTGGCCTAGGGTCAGGTATGAGCGAAACCACTTCTACGCCCGCCCTTCTGCGCCTCGGCGTGCTGGCGACGTCGCGCAAGGTCGACGAGCGTCGACTGCCGATCCACCCGGCGCATCTCGAGCGCATCGACGAGGACCTGCGCGCGAACATGATCCTCGAGCGCGGCTACGGGCTGCGGTTCGGCATCCACGACTCCGAGCTGGAGCCGCTGGTCGGGGCCATGGCGACGCGCGACGAGATCATCGCGACAGCCGACGTGGTGCTGCTGCCCAAGCCCCAAGCATCCGACCTCGAAGACCTGCGCGACGGCCAGGTGCTGTGGGGATGGCCGCACTGCGTGCAAGACCGGGAGATCACCCAGCTCGCCATCGACAAGCGGCTCACCCTCATCGCCTGGGAGGCCATGAACCACTGGCAGGCCGACGGCGGCTTCGGGCTGCACGTCTTCCACAAGAACAACGAGCTCGCCGGCTACTGCTCCGTGCTGCACTCCCTGCAGCTGTGCGGGTCGACCGGCGACTACGGGCGTCGGCTCACGGCGGTCGTGATCGGATTCGGTGCCACCGCCCGTGGGGCCGTCACCGCGCTCAACGCCCACGGCATCCACGATGTGCGGGTGCTGACCAACCGGGGGATAGCGGCCGTCGGGTCGCCCATCCCGTCGGTCGACATCATCCAGTTCGAGCACAACGACTCCGCTCCCTTCGAGAGCACGGTGAACACCGAGGACGGGCCCGTGCTGCTCGCTCCGTTCCTCGCCGAGAACGACATCGTGGTGAACTGCACGCTGCAGGACCCGAACGCGCCGCTCACCTATCTGCGCACCGAGGATCTCGGCGCATTCCGGCCGGGAAGCCTCATCGTCGACGTGTCGGTCGACGAGGGCATGGGGTTCGAATGGGCCAGGGCCACGACCTTCGCCGACCCCATGTTCACGGTCGGCGACTCGACCAACTACTACGCCGTCGATCACAGCCCCTCGCTGCTGTGGAACTCCACGACCTGGGAGATCAGCGAGGCGCTCATGCCGTTCCTCCGGATCGTCATGGAGGGCGCCCCGTCGTGGGCGGAGTCCGACACCATCAGGCGGGCGATCGAGATCGACGGTGGCGAGGTGCGCAACCCGGCGATCCTGGAGTTCCAGAAACGTTCAACGGAATACCCCTATACGACGATGCAGTGACGCCTAGCGTGAGGAATGAGACCGGGGTGCGATGCGCGTGGTCCCCCGGGTGGATGCAGCCCCCGCCGAGGATTCCTACGGTGGGAGATGCACCCCGCACCCCATTTCGGAGGAACCATGGAACAGATCACGGACTTCCTCGTCGCATGCGTGTCGTCGCCCCTGGCCCTCGTCGTGGTCTTCGCCGTGTGCATGCTCGATGCCTTCTTCCCTCCCGTTCCCAGTGACATCGTGCTCGTCGCCGCCGTCGCGATGGCGGCCGGAGGGTCGCCGGCGCTTCTCGTGCCGCTCGTTCTCGTCGCCGCGGTCGGCGCCATCATCGGCGACAACATCGTCTTCGAGATCGGCAGGCGGGTGGGCGCCGGCCGTTATCGCTGGATGCGCGGACGCCCGATGCGGGCGGCGATCGCGGGCGCCGAGCGACAGCTGCGGGCCCGGCCCGCGAGCCTCATCATCACGGGCCGCTACATCCCGGTGGGCCGGATCGCCGTGAACCTGACGGCGGGCAGCGTCGGCCTGCCGCGCCGCACCTTCGTGCCGCTCAGCATCGTGGCAGGCGCATCCTGGTCGCTCTACATGTTCGCCGTCGCCCTCATCGCCTCGGCCTGGATCCAGGACAACCCGCTGCTCTCGGCCCTCATCGCGGCAGCGTCGGCGGTGCTCCTCGGCCTGCTGGTCGATCGCGTGATGTCTCGCGCGGCCCGGGCGAAGAGGGAGGCGTCGGGCGAGGCCGCCGGGCCCGTCGCAACCCCCGACATCGTGGCTGTCGGTGCGCCGTTGTAGCGTGAATGCATGACCGAGCCCCGCATCGCCCCGTACGGAACCTGGACCTCGCCCATCACCGCGGAGTCCCTCGCGAGCTCGGGTCACGCCGTGGGCGGGGGCGCATACGCGGGTGACGAGGTGTGGTGGCAGGAACTCCGGCCCACCGAGGGCGGCCGCATCTCCATCCGACGCGCGGGGCCGGGCGGCGAGCCGGTCGATGTGCTTCCGCAGCCGTGGAACGCGCGAACCCGCGTGCACGAATACGGCGGGGGAGCGTGGACGGTGGCGGGCCTCGCCGACGGCCCGCCCGTACTCGTCTTCGCGAATTTCGACGACCAGCGGGTCTACCGACTCGACGTCGACACCGTGGGTGCCAATCCGACACCTCTGACTCCCGATGGACTCGGCATGCGCTTCGCCGAGCTGCAGTACCGCGGCGCCGAGATCATCGCGATTCGCGAGACCCATTCGGGCGGCGACCTCGAGCGCGACATCGTCGCCATTCCGCTCGACGGCAGTGCCGCGGCCGACGCAGGGCGCATCCGTTCGATCGTGGCGGGGTCGCGCTTTCTGGCGTCGCCGCGCCTCTCGCCCGACGGCACGATGATCGCGTGGATCGCGTGGGAGCACCCGCAGATGCCGTGGGACGGCACGGAGCTGCGCGTCGGGTCCTTGGGCGACGACGGTCGGGTCCTCGACTGGCGCACCCTCGCCGGCAGCACCACCGAGTCGGTTCTGCAGCCCGAGTGGCGCGACGAGCAGAGCCTCTTCGTGATCAGCGATCGCACCGGCTGGTGGAACCTCTACCTGCTCGATCTCGAATCGCAGAGCCCCGAAGCGCGGGCGCTGCACCCCTCACCGAGAGACTTCGGCGGCGCCCTGTGGATGCTCGGCACCACCTGGTACTCGGTGCTCGACGCCGACACGCTGCTGACCGTGAGCACCTTCGGCACAGACCAGGCCGCGATCCTCGACGTCAACACGGGGCTTCTCGAAGACATCGAGCTGCCCGTCGACTCCGTCTCCTTCGGGGCACGCCGAGGCGATCGCATCCTCGTCACAGGCGGCAGCGCCGTTCTGGCGTCGGGGCTTCGCGAACTCGACCTGCAGACCGGCGTGCTCACAGACATCCGGCTTTCTGTTGACGACCTGCCCGACGACGCGTACCTGCCCACCGCCGCCGCGCGCACCTTCGGCACGGCCGACAGGCCCGTGCACACCTTCGTCTACGAGCCCGCCAACCCCGACTTCGCAGCGCCCGAGGGCGAGCTGCCCCCGTTCGTGGCCTTCGTGCACGGCGGCCCCACGAGCCGCACCGTGCCCGCGGTCAACCCCGCGATCGCCTACTTCACGTCGCGGGGCATCGGCGTGGTCGACATCAACTACGGCGGCTCGACCGGCTACGGCCGCGAATATCGCGACCGGCTGCGCGGGCAGTGGGGCATCGTGGATGTCGACGACACGGTCGCCGCCGTGCGCGGGCTCGCAGAGGCGGGCCTGGCCGACGGCGAGCGGTTGGCCATCCGCGGCGGCTCCGCAGGCGGGTGGACCGTGCTGGCCTCGCTGACGCAGTCCGACGTGTTCGCCTGCGGCGCCTCGTACTTCGGCGTCGCCGAGCTCACCCTGTTCGCCCAGGAGACCCACGACTTCGAGTCGCGCTACATCGACGGACTGGTGGGCCCGCTGCCCGAGGCCGCGGCGCTGTACGAGCAGAGGGCTCCGTTGAACAACGTCGACGGGCTGTCGTGCCCGGTGCTGCTGCTGCAGGGGCTCGACGACGAGATCGTTCCGCCGTCGCAGGCCGAGCGCTTCAGAGACGCGCTCGAGGCCAAGGGGCTGAAGCACGCCTACCTGGCCTACGAGGGCGAGTCGCACGGGTTCAGGCGTGCATCCACCATCATCTCGGCCACCGAGGCCGAGCTCTCGTTCTACGGACAGGTCATGGGCTTCACGCCGGTCGACGTGCCCGTGCTCGAACTCAAGGGGTAGACCGCGCCCCGGCCCCCATGCAGTCTTGGTGCAGACGGGCACGACGGTGGTGACGGACGGGAGTGAGTGCGATGACGGTTCTCGATGACAGGAAGGCCGGCGACGGCGACTCCGCGCAGCCCGAACTCAAGCGGGTGATGGGCCCCAAGCTGCTGCTGCTGTTCATCGTCGGCGACATTCTCGGCACGGGCATCTACGCGCTCACCGGCCAGGTCGCGGCCGAGGTCGGGGGAGCGGCGTGGCTGCCCTTCCTCGTGGCATTCGGCGTCGCCCTGCTCACCGCGTGCTCCTATCTCGAGCTGGTGGGCAAGTACCCGCAGGCGGCCGGGGCGGCGCTGTATGTGCACAAGGCCTTCGGCATCCACTTCGTGACGTTCATCGTGTGCTTCACGGTGATGTGCTCGGGGCTCACCTCGGCCTCGGCCGCATCGGGTGCATTCGCCAGCAACTTCGCCACAGGGTTCGGCCTCGACAGCTCCAATCCGGGCATCCTGCTGGTCGTGGCGCTGCTGTTCATGCTGCTGGTCATGGCGGTCAACCTGCGCGGGGTCGCCGAGAGCGTGGGGCTCAATGTGGTGCTGACCCTCGTCGAACTGTCGGGTCTGCTGCTCGTGATCCTCATCGGCAGCTTCGCCATCTTCGGCGGCAGCGCCGACTTCTCGCGGGTCGTCGCGTTCGAGACGCCCGAAGACAAGGGTCTCTTCCTGGCCATCAGCACGGCGACGTCGCTGGCGTTCTTCGCCATGGTCGGCTTCGAGGACTCGGTGAACATGGTCGAAGAGGTGAAGAACCCCTCGCGCATCTTTCCCCGGGCGCTGCTCTCGGGCCTCACGATCACAGCCGTCGTCTATGTGGTCGTCGCGATCATCGCCGTGGCCGTCGTGCCGGTGGGCGAGCTGGCGGGCAATGACACCCCGCTCGTGACCGTCGTGCAGACGGCGGCGCCCGACTTCCCGATCTCGGCGCTGATCCCGTTCATCTCCCTCTTCGCGGTGGGCAACAGCGCCCTCATCAACATGATGATGGCGAGCCGCCTGCTCTACGGCATGAGCAAGAGGGGCGTTCTGCCGTCGTTCCTGTCGAAAGTGCACACCAAGCGGCAGACGCCGTTCGCCGCGATCCTGTTCACCACGGCCATCGCGCTCGCCCTGACCGCCTACGTGTCGATCGATCCCGAGAACCCGCTCGTCATCCTGCTCGGAGGAACGACCTCGCTTCTGCTGCTCGCGGTCTTCGCGCTCGTGAACGTGAGCGTGCTCGTGCTGAGGCGCGACAAGGTCGAGCACAAGCACTTCAGAACTCCCACGGCGCTTCCGGTTCTGGGCGTGATCGTGTGCGTCTACCTCGTGCTGCCCTGGTCGTCGGGAAGGCCGGCGGAGCAGTACGAGATCGCGGGTGTGCTGCTCGGCATCGGAGTGGTGCTCTGGGCCATCGGGCGTCTGGTGGGCGGACGCGTCGCGACACGCCGAGCGGAATGATCGTCGCATCTTTTTTGGAAAGTTTTTCGACGCCCGAGTTATCCACAAGAGGAGAGATCAACCGTGAATTTCAGGCATTTTTCTTGTGGAGAAATGGTTGATAAGGGTGTGCACTTCGTGTGGAGAATTACACGGGTGTAACACTTCATCTAGTGGCAGTCGAAGAGACCCATCCCTATATGTAGTATTGAACTCCCGGCACGGTGACGGGGCCCCAGGGCCCCTGCGACGCCCCGCCAGCACCACAAACCAATACAGAACATCCCACCCTTCTCCTTCGTCTGAAAGGCGCATTTCCATGGCAATCACGGTTTACACGAAGCCCTCCTGCGTGCAGTGCACGGCCACCTACCGTGCCCTCGAGAACAAGGGCCTCGAGTACGAGATCTTCGATGTGTCGGTCGACGAGAAGGCCCTGGCCGCCGTCAAGGAGCTGGGCTACCTGCAGGCGCCCGTCGTCATCACTGACAACGACCACTGGTCGGGATTCCGCCCCGACAAGATCGATGAGCTGGCCCGCCTCGCCGGCTAGTCACGCCGTGTCGCTCGCAGCGGTGGTCGACACGATCCCCACGCTGTCGAACCTGGTCTACTTCTCGTCGGTGTCGGGCAACACCCACCGCTTCATCGAGAAGCTGGGTCTGCCGGCGGATCGCATCCCACTGCACAAGTGGCAGCCGAGACTGATGGCCACCGAACCCTACGTCCTCGTGCTCCCCACCTACGGTGGGGGCACCGAGGGCGGGGCGGTTCCCAAACAGGTGATCTCGTTCCTCAACGACGAGCACAACAGGTCCCTGATCCGCGGAGTGATCTCTGCAGGCAACACCAACTTCGGGGAAGCCTTCTGCAAGGCCGGCGACATCGTCTCCCGCAAGTGCGCAGTTCCCCACCTCTACAAATTCGAAGTATTCGGAACACCGGACGACGTGAATGCCGTCCACGATGGATTGGAAGCATTTTGGACGTCCCCACAGCAGCACTAGAGAACACCCGCATCGAGACCCCGGGTCAGGTGCAGATGGATTACCACTCGCTGAACGCGATGCTGAACCTCTATGGGCCGAACGGTGAGATCCAGTTCGACAAAGACAAAGAGGCGGCGCGCGAGTTCTTCCTGCAGCACGTCAACCAGAACACGGTCTTCTTCCACTCGCTGCGCGAGCGCCTCGACTACCTCGTCGAGAAGGAGTACTACGAGGCCGAGACCATCGAGCAGTACTCGTTCGAGTTCATCACCAAGCTCAACGACCTCGCCTACTCGAAGAAGTTCCGCTTCGACACCTTCCTCGGCGCGTTCAAGTACTACACCTCGTACACGCTGAAGACGTTCGACGGAAAGCGCTACCTCGAGCGCTTCGAAGACCGCGTCGTGATGACGGCCCTCGGCCTCGCCGGCGGCAACGAGCAGCTCGCGATCAACCTCGTCAACGAGATCATCGGAGGCCGCTTCCAGCCGGCCACCCCCACGTTCCTCAACACGGGCAAGGCCCAGCGCGGCGAGCTCGTCTCCTGCTTCCTTCTTCGCATCGAAGACAACATGGAGTCCATCTCCCGCGCAATCAACTCCAGCCTCCAGCTCTCCAAGCGCGGCGGCGGCGTCGCCCTGCTGCTGTCGAACATCCGCGAGTCGGGCGCTCCCATCAAGCAGATCGAGAACCAGTCCTCGGGAATCATCCCCGTGATGAAGCTGCTCGAAGACTCCTTCAGCTACGCCAACCAGCTGGGCGCGCGCCAGGGTGCCGGTGCCGTGTACCTGCACGCTCACCACCCCGACATCATGCGCTTCCTCGACACCAAGCGCGAGAACGCCGACGAGAAGATCCGCATCAAGACGCTCTCCCTCGGCGTCGTCGTGCCCGACATCACGTTCGAGCTCGCCAAGAAGGGAGAAGACATGTACCTCTTCTCGCCCTACGACGTCGAGCGTGTGTACGGCGTGCCCTTCGGTGACATCTCGGTGACCGAGAAGTACCACGAGATGGTCGACGACTCGCGCATCAAGAAGACCAAGATCAAGGCCCGTGACTTCTTCCAGACGATCGCCGAGATCCAGTTCGAGTCGGGCTACCCCTACATCATGTTCGAAGACACCGTGAATGCGGCGAACCCCATCAAGGGCCGCATCAACATGTCGAACCTGTGCTCCGAGATCCTGCAGGTCAACACCCCGACCACGTACAACGAAGACCTGTCGTACGACACGATCGGCAAGGACATCTCGTGCAACCTGGGCTCGATGAACATCGCCCTGGCGATGGATGCGCCCGACTTCGGCCTCACGGTCGAGACGGCCATCCGGGGTCTCTCCGCCGTCAGCGACATGAGCCACATCACGTCGGTGCGCTCCATCGAAGACGGCAACGACAAGTCGCACGCCATCGGCCTGGGCCAGATGAACCTGCACGGCTACCTCGCTCGTGAGCGCATCTTCTACGGCTCCGAAGAGGGCATCGACTTCACGAACATCTACTTCTACACGGTGCTGTTCCACGCCCTGCGCGCCTCGAACGCCATCGCCATCGAGCGCGGCGTCAAGTTCGAGGGCTTCGAGGACTCGACCTACGCATCCGGCGCGTTCTTCGACAAGTACACCGACGCCGAGTGGGTGCCCGCCACCGACCGCGTCCGCGAGCTCTTCGACACGGCCGGGGTGCACATCCCGACACAAGCCGACTGGGACCAGCTGAAGGCATCCGTCATGGAGCACGGCATCTACAACCAGAACCTGCAGGCCGTGCCGCCCACCGGATCGATCTCGTACATCAACAACTCCACCGCGTCGATCCACCCGATCGCGGCGAAGATCGAGATCCGCAAGGAAGGCAAGCTGGGTCGCGTCTACTTCCCGGCCCCGTTCATGACGAACGACAACCTGGAGTACTACCAGGACTCGTACGAGATCGGCGCCGAGAAGATCATCGACACCTACGCCGCGGCGACGCAGCACGTCGACCAGGGACTCTCGCTGACGCTGTTCTTCAAGGACACCGCCACCACCCGCGACATCAACAAGGCGCAGATCTACGCATGGCGCAAGGGCATCAAGACGATCTACTACATCCGTCTCCGCCAGATGGCCCTCGAGGGCACCGAGATCGAGGGCTGCGTCTCCTGCGCGCTCTGACGTTCCCGGTATCTCCCACTTCGACAAGCTCAGTGAACGAAAGTAAGTAGAACCCATGGTCGAGAAGCTCAAGCTCGTGTCGCATGTCAATGCGATCAACTGGAACAGAATCCAGGACGACAAAGACGTCGAGGTGTGGAACCGTCTCGTCAACAACTTCTGGTTGCCCGAGAAGATCCCGCTGTCGAACGACGTGCAGTCGTGGAACACGCTGACGCCCGCCGAGCAGCAGCTCACCATGCGCGTGTTCACCGGCCTCACCCTGCTCGACACGATCCAGGGCACGGTCGGCGCGGTCAGCCTCATCCCCGACGCGATCACGCCTCACGAAGAGGCCGTCTACACGAACATCGCGTTCATGGAGAGCGTGCACGCCAAGAGCTACTCGTCGATCTTCTCGACCCTGTCGAACACGAAGGACATCGACGAGGCGTTCCGCTGGTCGACCGAGAACGAGAACCTTCAGAAGAAGGCTCAGATCGTCATGGACTACTACACGGGTGACGACCCCCTGAAGCGCAAGGTCGCCTCGACGCTGCTCGAGTCGTTCCTGTTCTACTCGGGCTTCTACCTGCCCATGTACTGGTCGAGCCGCGCCAAGCTCACGAACACGGCCGACATGATCCGCCTCATCATCCGTGACGAAGCCGTGCACGGGTACTACATCGGCTACAAGTTCCAGCGCGGGCTCGAGACGGTCAGCCAGGAGCGCCGCGACGAGATCAAGGACTACACGTTCTCGCTGCTCTACGAGCTCTACGACAACGAGGTGCAGTACACGCAAGACCTCTACGACGAGGTCGGCCTCACCGAAGACGTCAAGAAGTTCCTGCACTACAACGCCAACAAGGCGCTCATGAACCTCGGCTACGAGGCCATGTTCCCGAAGACGGTCACCGACGTGAACCCGGCGATCCTGTCGGCGCTCTCACCGAACGCCGACGAGAACCACGACTTCTTCTCGGGGTCGGGTTCCTCCTACGTCATCGGCAAGGCCGTGGTCACCGAAGACGAGGACTGGGACTTCTAGGCGCCCTAGACGCAACGAACGCGGGTGTTCCCGCCCAGCGCAGTGGTTGAACCACAGCGGCAGGCGGGAACACCTGCGTTTCGTGTTGTCAGCCGAGTCCTTCGCGGCGCCTCGTATTACCTGATCGTCGCGCTCAGTAAGGCGCCGCAGACGGGTATCGATTCCGGTTCCCCTACATGCGCCGGGAACTCAGCTGGAATGTACGTAGGCGTCTGAGCGTTCGCTTGGGGCCACCATCTGGGGATTCTCGGCGGCACAAGCATCTGACATACTTTGGTCATGACTCGCATAGCAGCGGTCCACGAGGAGAATGGAGGCCGAATCATATGACGGTGACAGCTTTCAACCTCGTCATGACCGGCGAAAATTTCCCTGTATCTTCAGTGCGCGTAGATGACTTTTCCTTCCGCCACCGTCCCCTGAAGGAAATGGTGCGCGTACCTATCGCAATTCAAGCTGAGAACGAGTTGGCCACGATGCAGATACTCTCTGAGCGCTTCGACGTCGCAGTGAAGAAGCCCGACGATTTGGATAAGCAGAGCGAAGGCTTGGTACAGCTAGCGACCACGTTTTTTGATTATGTTGGTAGACGCACAATCACCGCGGTGGGCCATAACGCACAGTGGCTTCTGCCTGGCTCGGAGTCACGTAAATCTGAAATCCTTCGGCTCTTGGCGAATCAGGCTCCCGCTGAGACGATGCTGGGTACGAATCCGATCACTGCAGACCTCGCTTATTCATTCAAGCGCGGTAATGAAAGCATCGCGAGAGTGACCGTCTCGACTAGTAATCCCGGCGACGTCGTACTGGATTTCAATTTTCACTTTGACCTATCAGCCCATGGTTCAGCTGTCGAGGCAGTCGATCAACTTCGCGATTCTCTTCGAATCGTCGAGGAGATAGGCCACAACATGGAAGCTTTGGTAAAGGTGTCCGCATGACGTCCTCGTCCACCGCCAACAAGATCGGCGCGCCGTTCTCGATGTCGGGAGGGACTGCGCCAGGCCGGAGCTGGCTTGTCGCGGCAAACGATCGGAGTGTGCGAGCCCTGAGAGCAGTGTCGAACGAACCATCCCTCGGGGAGATAATTGCTTTCCTCCCGAAGGACACCGGCTCTCGACGGTTGTCCGACGAATCGCTAAGTACTTCCACTGTGCCGATGAGCCGTATGCTTCTCGACTTAGTGGTCGAGTGGCTGAATCTTCCTGAGCCCGAATCCGATCCTTACGACTACCTATTTGCAGAGCCGATGCCAGAAACTGTTCCCCGTGAATGGCTCGTGTCGTTGGGGACCAAAACTGTGGTCGAAGATCCAAACTTCGTTATGCCGTCGGAGTGGACCGACTGAGCGCAAATGTGGGAACCAAACCCGTCTTTTTCCGAGTTGCGTCAGGGCGACATCGTAAAGGTAGTTGCATATCCACAATGGGCCGTGAACAAGTCCCACGCAATGGTTGACTCCGATGGCAGCACGTCTGCAATCGTCATTCCCACTATGGCGAAGTTGCTGCGTCAGGAGCAACCTCTGGTCGCATTGTGCTCGCATGATTGCGACATGGAGAACCCTCGTGGAAGAACCGGAATTTTAGTAGCGCCTGTAATTCCCGTGCCCGCCTCTCCTGGGGAGCGTCATGACGAGATTATGAACTCGGGCGATATGAGCGTCGACACGATTTCATTCGGTCATTTGTTCCCAGTTGAGATTGCTCGCCCAGAAGGAATTCAAAAAGGTGTCATTGATTTTAGTGCTATGACTTCGATGGGGCCCGCGCAGACAGTTACGTCACAGTTGCAGTCGGCAAAGCTATATCAGATGACCGACGCCACCCGGCAAAACTTCAGAATGAAGCTCGCGTACTTCGTCGGACGCCCATAAATGGCTCATTGAGCCCGCCGGTTCATTAACGCGGGGAACTTCTTGACGATTAGACCGTCGCCGCAGGGCTCTGGCTAGGGCCAAACGGGGCGACACCTTCTCAACTGTCTCTAGCTTCCGCGAGAGTACCGTCAGTTTCTAGCAGATGCGAGAACCACGACTTCTTCTCGGGGTCGGGCTCCTCCTACGTCATCGGCAAGGCCGTTGTCACCGAAGACGAGGACTGGGACTTCTAAGCGCCCTAGACGCAACGAACGCGGGTGTTCCCGCCCAGTGCAGTGGTTGAACCACAGCGGCAGGCGGGAACACCCGCGTTCGTCGTATCAGCGGTGCGTCAGACGATGGCTGCGCGCAGCTCTGCGGCGGCGGCTCCCACGTCGGGGGCCCCGTAGATGGCGCCTCCGGCGACCGCGACCTGGGCGCCCGACTGCTGAACCGACGCGATGGTCGAGGCGTTGATTCCGCCGGCAACCGAGAACGGCACGCCGGATGCCTTGCCGTCGTCCAGCAGGGTCGAGAACGTGAAGCCCTCCTCGGCCTGCTCGTCGAGGCCCGCGTGCATCTCGACGAACTCGGCACCCAGGGCGACGACCTGCTGGGCGCGCTCGGACTTGTTGGCGACGCCGATCAGGTCGACGACGATGCCCTTGCCGTGCTTCTTCGCGGCCTTGATCGCTCCGACGATCGTGCTGTCGCCGGCGGTGCCGAGCACGGTCACGAGGTCGGCTCCCGCGGTGAACGCGATGTCGGCCTCGAGTTCTCCGGCATCCATCGTCTTGAGGTCGGCGAAGACGATCTTGTCGGGGTGAGCGGCCTTGATGGCTGTGACGGCCGAGAGGCCGGCGCTCTTGATGAGCGGGGTGCCGAGCTCGAGGATGTCGACGTGCGGCGCGGCCGCTGCGGCCAGCTCGAGGGCGGCTTCGGTGGTGAGGGTGTCCATGGCGAACTGCAGTTTCATTGTGTTCCTTCGTGTTGCGGGTGGAGGGAGGGGAAAATCGAATAGAGCCGGGTCACTCGAGGTTCGCGTGCCGCGGCCAGAGCTCGTCGGCCGTGCGGCCCGAGCGCTGCCACAGGGTGTGGAAGAGGGCGTCGCCGACCAGCACGACCGTCTGCTCGAAGAGGCCGCCGGCGTACTGGGCGGATGCCGTCATCGACCTGTCGAGTTTTGCCGCGGCGGGCACGACGAGGGTGGCCGATGCGAGTTCGGAGAGCGGGGAATCGGTGGCCGTCGTGATGAGCGCGACACGGGCCTTCGCCTCGACAGCGGTGCGGGCAGCCCGCACGATGCTCTCGGTCGTGCCCGAGCCGCTGGCGGTGAGCAGCACGTCGCCCTCGGCGATCGCGGGCGCCGAGGTCTCTCCGACGACGTGCACGTCGAGGCCGAGGTGCATCAGCCGCATGGCCGTCATGCGCAGGGCGAGACCGGAGCGGCCGGCGCCGTGCACGAAGACCCTGCGAGCTCGCGCGATCTCGTCGACCAGCGCCTCGGCAGAAGCATCGGCAGAGGTGAGCCGCTCGACGACCGATTCGAGCTCCTCCGCGATCAGTGAGAGGGAGCGATCGAACCCGGGTGCATCTGAACTCATTTCTCCGGTCTTCGCGGGTCGGCCGACCGGCGCCCCCGCCCGGACGGCCGGTTTCGCCTATACCGATGGGTAGGTGGGGATCCAGCGGGTAGGGTGGCCGGATGCCCGACCCCGACGTGAACGACACCGCACTCGACGACGCCCCCCTCGACGACACCGCGTTCGACGACACGGTCTCAGCCGCCAGCAGGCGCTGGCGAGCCGAGCAGGCCCGCCTCTCCGCCGAACAGACCGACAAGCACGCCGTGGCCCTCGAGTCCGTGCTCGCCGTGCTCAGGTCGACCCGGCTCGACGATCGCGCATCCAGAGCCATGGCGATCGACGTGGCCGCGTCTGCGCTCGTGGGTCTGCGCACGGCGAGCGACGAACGCTCGAGCGTTCAGCTCGAGCCGGTGGTCGGAGCGTTCGCGCGTCTGCGAAGCGACCTGCGGCCGCTTGTGCGGTTCGGCGACCTCGACGTGCAGTTCGTCGAGCCGCCGTCGACCGGCCGGGCGCTTCCCGGCGAAATCGCGCACGCCGCCCGCGCCATCGTGCGCAGCGCCGTGCTCGCCCTCGTCGACGAGGGGGAGAGCCGCAAGGTGCGCATCCAGTGGGACTGCGACGGGCTGAACCTGCTCATCGGAATCCGCGACGACGGGGCGGGCGAGCTCACGCCGCACGACGACTCGCTGCGTCCGATCGCCGAGCGGGTCACGGCGCTGAACGGCGGCTTCGACGTCACGGCGACTCCCGGGTGGGGCTCCTCGGTCGCGATCACCCTGCCGCTCGACCCGCCCGCCGTTCCGGAGCCGCTCGCCGACGTCGTGTCGCTGTCGCCGCGGGAGCGGGAGGTGCTGAAGCTCGTGGCATCGGGCGCGCAGAACCGCGCGATCGCGGAGCAGCTGGGCGTCAGCGCGAACACGGTGAAGTTCCATGTGTCGAACGTGCTGCGCAAGGCGGGCGTGCGCACCCGCGGAGAGCTCGCGGTGCTGAGTCGCCCGGGGGCGTAGTGACCGCCCCGGCGCGGCGGGGTTCTAAGAGCCCTCGAGGCGACCGATGACGGTGCCGTCGGCCGACCTCACGGTCATGACGCCGGCCTGCACATGGGCGGTCGCGACCTGAGAGAGCCACGTGTCGATGCCCTCGCAGGCGATCTCCGTCGACGCGATGTCGCCCAAGACCACCCCGTCGCTCTCCGCGTAGGTCCAGGTGCCGCTGAGCGTGTTGCATCCATCGCTGCCCCGAAATGTGCCATCTTTCTCGAGGGATATGTACGGCTGCAGGAGGGAATCGCTTCCGTCTTCTGTCCACGTGCCGACGAGCCCGCCGGGGAGGAGGACGACGGTCGACGCGGGCGTCGAGGCCGGTCCGCCGAAGGCGCAGGCGGAGAGGAGAAGCGATGCAGCGACGGCGGAAGCGGCCCCGACAAGGCGGAGTCGGTGCTGAGTGGCGTGGCTCACCTCAGCTCGCCATCGTCGTCGCGGGTTTCGGACAGCAGCGCCCGCGCCGCCATACCGATCACGGCGCTGTAGGTGGGATAGGCGAAGCGCACGTTCGCGAGGGTCGACACGTCGACTCCCGCTGCCATCGCGGTGGTGACCGACTGGATGACCTCGATCGCGTTCTCCCCGACGGCGTGAGCTCCGAGGATCAGCTCGCGCCGTGGGTCGGCGATGAGCTTCAGGAAACCCGTCTCCCGGTCGTCGATGACCGCGCGGTCGACCGCGGCGAATCGAACGGTCGCTACGACGCCGTCGATACCCTTTTCCCTGGCCTGCTGCTCGGTGAGCCCCACGCCCGCGTAGTCGGGGTCGGTGAAGCCGCCCGCCGGCAGCAGATGATGCGGCGTTCGACGGTTGGCGCCCAGCACGGCGTTCTCCGCCGCGGCCTCGCCCTCGAACTGCGCTGCCTGCACGAGCATGTCCCGTCCGTTCGCATCGCCGACGGCGAAGATGTGCGGAACCACCGTGCGGAAGTACGCATCGGCGGGAATGGCCGAGCGCACGACCTCGATGCCCGCCTTCTCGAGACCCAGGTCCTCGACGTCCGCCGGCCATCCGGTCGCCATGATGACGGCGTCGAAATCGGCCGAATGTGCGGCATCGCCGTCTCTCCACGACAGGGTGATGCCGCCATCGTCTGCGCGCGCGAGTCCATCGACGCCGTCGATGCCGGTGCGCACCTCGATTCCCTGCTCGACGAACGCGGCCGCCACAGCCTCGGAGATCGACGGATCGGACGGCATGAGCACCCGCGGGGCGAGGTCGAGCACGGTGACCTGCGACCCGAAGGAGCTGAACACGGTGACAAGCTGCGCGCCGGTGTTGCCCGCCCCGATCACGGCGACGCGGCCCGGCAGCGACGGCAGGTCGAGAACCTGCTCGGGCACCGTGGCGAGCTCGGCGCCGGGGATCGGCAGGCGCCTCGAATGGCCTCCGACGCACACGAGGATCGACGATGCCGTGAGACGACGCCCGCTGTCGAGAACGAGGGTCTTGTCGTCGGCGAACCTCGCCCGTCCCTCGTGAATGAGATGGATGCCGGCCTCGGCGAAGCGTTCGGCCTCGCGTTTGATCGAGCGCACCCGATCGACGCGCTCTCTGACGCGGGCGACCGTCGTGGCCCAGTCGATCGTGGGAGCCGCGACCTCGACCCCGTAGACGTCGGCGTGGCGTGTCTCGCGGATGAGTCGCGCGGTCTTGGCCAGCACGCGTGTGGGGACGCATCCCGTGTTCACGCAGGTGCCGCCCACCCGCGCCGCCTCGAGAACGACGACGCTCGCGCCGAGCTCTGCTGCGCGGAGGGCGGCGGCCGTGCCCGCGGGGCCGGCGCCGATCACGGCCACGTCGTAGTGATCCCTGTAGTCAGTCATGGTGGGAGGGTAGCGCGGCCGACCACGAACGCGGCAGGGGTGGCGCGCGAAACGGTGCAGCCGGGGCTGACCGCGTCGGGGAGCAACACGGACGAACTCGTGCTGAACAGAATCGCAATGGGTGCGCCGCGAGGCGGATGCGAGCGTATGATTCTGAAGTCGTCCGCACCCGGGCTTCGTTCGTGCGATCGATTCGCGCGGCTGATTTTGAGTCTGAAAGGCCCGTTCGTGGCTGAAACTGTCCGGGGCCACAACCCCACCTCCTCTCCGTCTGCTCCTCCCGTCGTCTCGCGGCGGGCCTGGCAGGCGCTCATCGTTCTGCTCGCCGGCATGTTCATGGCGCTGCTCGACACCACCATCGTCAACGTGGCCCTGCCCACGATCCGCACCACGCTCGACGCCAGCGAGGGCACGCTCTCGTGGATCATCTCCGGCTACGCGCTCGCGTTCGGCCTCGCCCTGATTCCTGCGGGCCGCGTGGGCGACCGCATCGGGCACAAGTGGGTGTTCTTCACGGGGCTCGCGCTGTTCACCCTGGCCAGCCTCTTCTGCGGCCTGGCCCAGAACGACCTGCAGCTCGTGATTGCCCGCGTCGTGCAGGGTCTCGCCGGCGGAATGTTCCTGCCCGCGGTGACCGCATTCATCCAGCTTCTGTTCCCCGGCCGCGTGCGCGGCAAGGCCTTCGCCATCATGGGAGCGGTCATCGGTGTCTCCTCCGCGCTGGGTCCGATCATCGGCGGACTCCTCATCCAGGCCTTTGGCGAGACCGACGGCTGGCGACTGGTGTTCTGGGTGAACCTGCCCATCGGCATCGCGACGCTCGTGGCGGCGGCCATCCTGCTGCCGAAGCAGAGCGAGGAGGAGGCGAGCCACGCCGACCGCTCGGGCCTCGACTGGATCGGTCTCGTGCTGGTCTCGGCGAGCCTCATCGCCCTGCTCGTTCCACTGATCGAGGGCCAGGACACGGGCTGGCCGCTCTGGACGATCCTCTCCCTCGTCGCGGGCGCCCTGCTCATGGTCGCATTCGGCGCATGGGAGGTCGCCTACACGAAGCGTGGGCGCAGCCCCCTGGTTCCGCCGCGGCTCTTCTCCCACCCGGCGTTCACCGGCGGAGTCATCCTCGCGCTCGTCTACTTCGCCGCCTTCACGAGCATCTTCTTCACGATCTCGATCCTCTGGCAGTCGGGCCTCGGCCACACCGCCCTCGAATCGGGCATCGTGTCGATCCCGTTCGCGATCGGAAGCATCGTGGGCAGCTCGCAGAGCAACCGCCTCACGCAGCGCCTCGGTCGCACCGTGCTGATCGTCGGTACGCTGCTGGTCGTCATCGGCCTGGCCTGGCTGTGGCTCGTGCTGCTGCTGACCGACGCGGCCGATCTCACCAACTGGCTGCTCATCGCCCCGCTGCTCATCGCGGGCCTCGGCAACGGACTCTTCATCGCGCCGAACGCGCAGTTCATCGTGGCCACGGTCGACCCTCGCGAGGCGGGCGCGGCCAGTGGCGTGATCGGCGCAGTTCAGCGCATCGGAAGCGCCGTGGGCATCGCGGTGATCGGCAGCGTCTTCTTCGGCAGTCTCGTGATCGGCGGCAAGACGCCGGATGCCGTGGCCACCGGATTCACGGACGCGGCGGCCGCCGCGATGGTCGTCTCACTCGGCTTCGCGGTGCTGGCGTTCATCCTGGTGTTCGCGCTGCCGCGCCGCACGAACACGGGTCACTAGAGCCGCATCCGCGCCTGTTCGGCGCATCCGCCACCGGACGACCGGGCGCCGATGTGCCGAACAGGAGCGGATGCCTCGGCCGCGTCAGGCGGTCGCGCGGCCCTCGTCGTAGGTGGCGCGCGACGCCCCGATGCCAGGGGCGGATGCCTCGAGCAGGTCGGCGAGGGTGCGCAGGTTCTCGGCGACGAGAGTGCCGAGCGCCGTGAGGGAGTACTCGACCCGCGGCGGAATCGTGGAGTGCACCTCGCGCGTGACCATTCCGTCGCGTTCGAGGGTCTGCAGGGTCTGGGAGAGCATCTTCTCGCTGACGCCCTCGACTTTGCGTCGCAGCGCATTGAACCGGAAGTCGCCTTCGCCGAGCGCGAGCAGGGCAAGACTCGACCACTTCGTCGAGACGTCTTCGAGCGCCGCGCGTGACGTGCAGTCGCGCGCGAAGACAGATGTGACGAGCTCGTTGCTCGGAGTTTCCTGATCTGTCATGTCTCCATCGTAACCTGTGCTGCGCATTCGGGGGTACTGTGTAATAGTTAGTGCTACACGAACGAAAGCCCTCGAGAAGGAGCAACACCATGACCACCTACGCCGTAACCGGAGCATCAGGACCCTTCGGTCACCACGCCGTCACCGCACTCATCGAGGCCGGGGTGCCCGCGAGCGACATCGTCGCCCTCGTGCGCACGCCCTCGAAGGTTCAGGACCTCGCCGATCAGGGTGTCCAGGTCCGCGTCGCCGACTACGCCGATGCCGCCACGCTGCCGGACGCTCTCGCCGGTGTCGACACCCTTCTGCTCGTCTCGGGCAGCGAGGTCGGACAGCGCGTCCCCCAGCACACCAACGTGATCGACGCGGCGAAAGCCGCCGGCGTCTCGCGCATCGCCTACACGAGCGCGCCGCGCGCCGACACGACCGAACTCGTTCTCGCCCCCGAGCACAAGGCGACCGAAGAGGCCCTCCGGGCATCCGGCGTCGCTTTCACCATTCTGCGCAACGGCTGGTACATCGAGAACTACCTCGGCCAGGTCGACCAGTACCGCGCCACGGGCGAGATCGTCGGGGCTGCCGGAGACGGACTCGTCTCGGGCGCACCTCGCGCCGACTTCGCCGAGGCCGCGGCCGCCGCCCTCGTCCAGCCCGGCCACGAGAACGCGGTCTACGAGCTGGGCGGTGCGCCGGCCTTCACGATGACCGACCTCGCGGCGGCGCTCTCCGCGGCCACGGGCACCACGATCGTCTACCGCGACGTGACCCCCGACGAGCTCGTCGCCACTCTCGAGAGCGTGGGCCTGGATTCGGGAACGGCCGGATTCGTGACGGCGCTCGACGTCGCGACCAAGCGAGGCGACCTCTTCACCGACTCGGGCGACCTGCAGCGACTGCTCGGACGCGAGAGCACGACGCTCGCCGACGCGATCGCGGCTGCGCTCAAGTAGCCCGCCGAGAAGAAGTGGATGCGCGGGAGTTCCCGCCGGGCGCGGTGGCGAGGCCGCCGCTCTCGGCGGGAACTCCCGCTCTGCGGTGCGGAGTCAAGTGGGGCAACCCCCAGCTTGTGAGGAACTAAACTCTCCTGTGGACGATCGCTCAGTTTGCGAGCCGCACCCCACGAACACAACTCGATAGGAACCTCCGTTGGACGGAAACGCTACGACGACTCACCGCAATGTCGCACTTCTGTCGGTCGCAACCACCATGGCGACCCGAATCACGACATCCGAAGAGATCGATCGTCGCCTCGCTCCCGCGCTCAAACGCCTGAAACTGCCCACCGGCCTCCTGCAGCGCGTCGCCGGAGTGCACGAGCGACGCAACTGGGGAGAAGGCCAGACCTTCGACGACGCCGCGATCGAGGCGGGCAAGAAGGCTCTCGCCGAGGCGGGCATCCGGCCCGACCAGGTGGGCCTGCTCATCAACACCTCCGTGACCCGCAAGCACCTCGAGCCCTCCGTCGCCGTGCGCATCCACCACGGCCTCGGCCTGCCGAGCTCGGCCACGAACTTCGATATCGCCAACGCCTGCCTCGGTTTCGTCAACGGCATGGCGCTCGCCGGCCAGCTCATCGACGCCGGCCAGATCGACTATGCGGTGATCATCGATGGCGAAGACGCCGACGAGATCCAGGTGAACACCATCGAGCGACTGGGCCGCGAGGGCATCAAGCGCAAGGACTTCATGAGCGAGTTCGCGAGCCTGACCCTGGGTTCGGGCGCCGCTGCGGCCGTGATCGGCCGGGCCGACCTGCATCCGGAGGGCCACCGCATGCTCGGCGGCATCACCCGCGCGGCCACCCAGTTCAACGACCTCTGCGTCGGCAGCGTCGACGGCATGTTCACCGACGCGAAGGCCCTGCTCAAGGGCGGCATGGAGCTGGTCGTGAGCGCCTGGAAAGACGCGAAGCGCCAGTGGAGCTGGTCGCACATGGACCGCTACATCATGCACCAGGTGTCGTCGGTGCACACCAACGCCATCGTCAAGGCCGCGAACCTCGACGCCACCCGCGTGCCCGTCACGTTCCCGCTGCTGGGCAACGTGGGCCCCGCCTCGATTCCGATCACGCTCGCGCAGGAGGCCTCGAAGCTCGTGCGCGGCAACCGCGTTCTGCTGATGGGGGTCGGCTCCGGCCTCAACACCTCCATGATGGAGATCGCCTGGTGAGTCACGGCTCCTCCCGCCTGCCCCGGTCGGCGGGTCGAACCGCGGCCGCATCTCTTCCGCCCGCCGGTCTGCCGGGCATGGATGCGCGATTCTCCCGCCTCGTCGAGGTGTCAGACGGCGGCTCCGGTCGCCCGGTCGCCTGGCATCTGCTCGACAACGGCCCCGTGCTCGACGAGCTCGGCGTGACCCCCGTGGGCACGCTGCTCTGCGTTCACGGCAACCCCACCTGGTCGTATCTGTGGCGCGGGCTCGTGGCCGCCGCGACGGATGCCGCCACCGCAGTCGCGGAGTCGGGCTCAGAGTCGGGCTCGGGCTCTGGCTCGGGTGACGTGTGGCGGGTCATCGCCGTCGATCAGCTCGAGATGGGCTTCTCGGAGCGCACCGGCACGGAGCGGCCGCTCGAGCGCCGAGTCGCCGACCTTTCCGCGCTCACGAACACTCTCGAACTCTCCGGCCCGGTCGTCACGGTGGGCCACGACTGGGGCGGCGTCGTCTCGATGGGCTGGGCGGTCGACCACCCCGACGAACTCGCCGGCGTCGTGCTGCTGAACACCGCGATCCACCAGCCCGAGGACCGCGCCATTCCGTGGCCGCTGCGCCTCACGCTGCAGCGCGGCATGCTGGGGCGCGCGACCGTGGCCACGCCCGCCTTCCTCGAGACGACGCTGGCGCTGGCGCATCCGCCTCTGGAGGCCGAGGTCAAGAACGGCTACCGCGCGCCGTACCGCTCGGCCGACCGGCGCGGCGGCATCGGGGCGTTCGTCGCAGACATCCCCGTCGACGAACAGCACGTGTCGTGGAACGAGCTCGAGCGCATCGCGGCCGGCGTGCGCGAGCTGGGCGTTCCGTCGCTGATGCTCTGGGGTCCGCGCGACCCGATCTTCTCCGACACCTACCTCGACGATCTCGCCGAACGGATGCCGCAGGCCGACATCCACAGGTTCGAGGGCGCCGGGCACATGATCGCGGAGGACGTGGAGTACGCGCCGGTCGTGCTGGACTGGCTGGGTGGAATCCATTCCCGTTCGCTGAGCCTGTCGAAGGGAACCGATCCCGTCGAAAAGCTTCCCTTCGACGAGCTCAGGGAACGAGAGCCGTCGGAGCGCCCCCTCTGGAGCGTGCTCGACGAGCTGCGCGACAGCACCGAGACGGCGCTCGTCGACATGAAGCCCTTCCGCACGGTCTCGTGGAGGCTCCTCTCCAGGCGCGTGCGCCAGCTCGCCGCAGGCCTCGTGCGTGCCGGAGTGAAGCCCGGCGACCGCGTCTCCCTCCTCATTCCCCCGAGCGCCGATCTCACCGCCGTGCTCTACGCCTGCCTGCGCATCGGCGCGGTCGTGGTCGTCGCCGACGCGGGCCTCGGCCTGCCCGGTCTGACCCGCGCCGTGCGCGGCGCCCGCCCCGACCACGTGATCGGCGCCCTGCCCGGGCTGACCGTTGCCCGCGCGTTCTCGTGGCCCGGCCAGAAGATCTCCACCACCACGCTTCCCCTGCCCACCGCGCTCGCCCTCGGCGTGCGTCACTCCCTCGGCGAGGTCGCGCGGCTGGGGGCCGACGAATTCCTGCCCGAGCCGCCCGCGGCATCCGCTGTCGCCGCCGTTCTCTTCACGTCGGGATCGACCGGACCGGCCAAGGGCGTCGTATACACGCACGCCCAGCTCGAGGCCGTGCGCGACGCCCTGTCGTCGCAGTACGACGTGGGAGTCGGCACCGGCCTCGTCGCCGGCTTCGCTCCGTTCGCACTGCTAGGCCCCGCCCTCGGCGCGCGCTCGGTGACTCCCGATATGAACGTGACGTCGCCGCGCACCCTCACGGCGAAGGCCACGGCCCGGGCGGCGGCCGCGGTGGATGCCTCGGTCGTCTTCCTCTCGCCGGCCGCGCTCGCCAACGTGGTCGCGACGGCGGATGCCCTCGACGCCTCCGACACGGCGGCGCTCGCGGGCGTGCACACCTTCCTCTCGGCGGGCGCCCCTGTGCCCGAGTCGCTGCTCGCCGCCGCGGGCCGCCTGATGCCGAACGCCACCCCGCACACCCCCTACGGCATGACCGAGGGGCTGCTGATGACCGACATCACGCTCGAGGGCATCCGTGCCGCCGCCGACGATGCCGCCGCGCTGCCCGACGGCGAGCACGCGGGCGGCGTCTGCGTCGGACGCCCCGCGGGGTCGGTGCGTGTGCGCATCGCGGCCCTCGACGACGACGGGATGCCCGTGGGCGCGCCGGGCGAGCAGCCCGGTGTCACGGGCGAGATCGTCCTGTCGGCTCCGCACCTGAAACAGGCGTACGACAGACTCTGGGTCACCAACCGCGTCGCCGACGCCGACTCGGTTCCGGCCGCCGCGGGCGAGCAGGGCGAGCGGTGGCATCGCACCGGCGACGTCGGACACCTCGACTCCGCCGGACGCCTCTGGGTGGAGGGCCGCCTTCCGCACGTGATCGTCACGGCCGGGGGAGTCATCACCCCGGTCGGCCCCGAGCAGAGGATCGAGTCGCTGCTCGGCGTGAACAGGGCAGCCTTGGCCGGCATCGGCCCTCGCGGAACGCAGCAGCTCGTCGCGGTGCTCGAGACCGAGCCTGCCGCCAGTCGCCCTGCCGCCCTCGGCGACAGCGACCTCGTGGCCGCGGTTCGCCACGCGACCGCACTCGACATCGCCGCGGTGCTCGTTGTGGCCTCGCTGCCCACCGACATCCGGCACAACTCGAAGATCGACCGCTCGGCCCTGTCGCGCTGGGCCGAGGGAGTGCTCTCCGGCGCGAAGCTGAGCGCGCCGTGAATGTTCTCGTCACCGGTGCCAGCGGCTTCCTCGGAGGCGCCGTCGCCCGCGAGATCGCCCGCGCCGGACACGAGGTGCGCACGTTCCAGCGGCGGCCATCCGGTGTCGACGGCGTCGACGACGTTCTCGGTTCCCTGACGTCGCAGGCCGACGTCGAGCGTGCCGTCGAGGGCATGGATGCCGTGGTGCACCTGGCCGCGAAGGTCTCGCTGGCCGGCGACCCGGCCGAGTTCGAGGCCGTGAACGTCGGGGGCACGCGCACTCTGATCGCGGCGATGCGGCGGGCCGGGACCGGCCGTCTCGTGTTCGTGTCGTCGCCGTCGGTGGCGCACGCCGGGGCATCCATCGTCGGAGACGACGCGCAGCCGGCCGACCCGGCGCACGCGCGGGGCGAGTACGCCCGTACGAAGGCGCGCGCCGAGCTGCTGGCGCTGGGATCGGATTCCGAATCGCTGCGCGTCGTCGCCGTGCGGCCGCACCTCGTGTGGGGTCCGGGCGACACGCAGCTCATCGAGCGCATCGTGGAGCGCGCGCGGGCCGGGCGGCTTCCGCTGCTCGACCGGGGCGCTGCGCTGATCGACACGACGTATATCGACAACGCCGCGACCGCGATCGCCGCCGCCCTGGAGCGCGTCGACGAGGTGCACGGAAATGCCTACGTGATCACCAATGGCGAGCCCCGCCCCGTCGCCGAGCTGCTCGCCGGAATCTGCGCCGCCGCGGGTGTTCCGGCGCCGGCGTGGAGTGTTCCCGCCGGGGTGGCCCGGGCCGCGGGCTCTCTGATCGAGGCTGTCTGGCGCGTGAAGCCGGGTGTCGACGAGCCGCCGATGACGCGCTTTCTGGCCGAGCAGCTCTCGACCGCGCACTGGTTCGACCAGCGACGCACGCGGGCAGAGCTGAGGTGGCAGCCGGCAGTGAGCCTCGACGAGGGACTGCGCCGCCTCGCCGCGCACTACGCGCGTGACTAATTCAGGAGGAGAGCGTGGCCGTCGCCACTATCCACGCGGCCGACCGCTCCTCCTGAATTACGTACCCGAATCCGTGCGAGACAATTGACCTCATGCGTTTACTGCTGATCCGCCACGGCCAGACCCCCTCGAACATCATCGGAGCCCTCGATACCGGCGTTCCCGGACCGGGGCTCACCGAGTTCGGCGTCGAGCAGGCCGCCGCGGTTCCGGGCGCGCTCGTCGAGGAGACGATCGGCGCGATCTTCGCGTCGACGCAGGTGCGTTCGCAGCTCACCGCTGCGCCCCTGGCCGAGGCGCGAGGGCTCGACGTCGAGATCCGCTCCGGCCTGCGCGAGGTGGATGCCGGAGATCTCGAGATGCGCAACGACGACGTGGCCGTGCGCATCTATATGGAGACCGTGATCGCCTGGGCCGACGGCGACATCGACCGCCGCATGCCGGGGGCCGAGTCGGGAGCCGAGGTATATGCCCGCTACGACGAGGTGATCGCCGAGGCGGTCGCGACGGGCCACGCCACTGTGGCGATCGTGTCGCACGGAGCCATCATCCGATCCTGGGTCGGGGCTCGCGCCGAGAACGTGAGCGCCGACTTCTCGGCAGAGCATTCCCTCAGCAACACGGGCGTGGTCGTTCTCGAGGGCTCTCCCGAGTCCGGCTGGCGCGCCCTCACCTGGATGGGCCAGGCCATCGGTGGGGCCGCGGTCGACGACGCCGCCCATGCGGGCCCGGCATCCGAGACCCGCTGACCATGACCGCCGCATCCGAGCTGTCCGCCGACGTCGTCGCGCGCCTTGGCGCCTGGTTCGACGACACGGAGCTGGTGAGCCCGTCGATCAGCTACGCCGTCTTCGACCGCACCGGGGTGCTGTTCCACAACGGCATCGGCGAGTTCCAGCTCGACGGCCGGGCCCCCGCGGAGAACACCATCTACCGCATCGCCTCGATGTCGAAGAGCTTCTGCATCGCCGCCGTGCTCGTGCTGCGCGACCGCGGACTGCTCTCGCTCGACGATCGGGTCTCCGATCTGGTGCCGCAGTTCCGCGACCCGGTCGACGACGCCGGCGTGGTGCAGCCCATGACGGTACGGATGCTCATGAGCAACTCCTCGGGGCTGCCCGAGGACAACGGCTGGGCCGACCACGAGCTGGCCCTCTCCCGAGCGGACTTCCTGGCCGTCGTCGAGGCGGGGCTGGGCTTCGCGGGCCTTCCCGGCGTCGGCTTCCAGTACTCCAACGTGGGTTTCTGGCTCCTCGGTGTGATCGTCGAAGACCTTACCGGCCAGGGCTTCGAGCAGTTCGCCCGCGAGACGTTCCTCGAGCCGCTCGGCCTCGCATCGACCGGCTACAAGCCGGCCGACTTCGCCGACGACGGCGAGGGCGGCGACGGCATCGCCCACGGCTACACGAGCTACGACAAGGGAGCGAGCTGGGTATCGCGTCCCGTCGTGGGCGGTGGCATCGGGGCCTGCGCGGCGAGCATGTTCAGCACCCCGCCCGACATCGCGCGCTGGAGCGCCTGGCTCTCGAGCGCCTTCGACCCGACGAACACCGACGACGCCATCCTCAGCCGGGCGTCGCGGCGTGAGATGCAGCGCATCCACACGGTCGCGCCCGGAGCCGCCGACCGCACCGCAGAGCCGACCCTCGAGGCGCAGGGCTACGGTCTCGGCCTCTACATCGAGCACGACGTGCGCTTCGGCCGCTTCGCCCAGCACTCGGGCGGCCTGCCCGGCTGGACGTCGAACATGCGCTGGCACCTCGAGTCCGGCCTCGGCGCGGTGGTCTTCGGCAACACCAACGGGCTGAAGCTCGCGGTCGCGGCGGCGGCCATATTGCGCGCGGTTCTGGAGTCTCGCGACGAACCCGCGCGGCGCATCCCGCTGTGGCCCTCGACGGTGGCGGCGGCCCGCGCCGTCGACTCGGCCGTTCGCGGGTCGGGGCGCATCCTCGATGCCGAGGTCGCACCCACGGTCTTCAGCCCGAACCTGCTCGGCGATGTGCCGGCCGAGGTGCGCGATGAGCGCATCGCCGCGGCGATCGCCGAGGTCGGCGGGGTTCTGGATGCCGACACCACGCCGCCGCTCGACGCCCGGCTCACCTGGTCGGTCGCGCCTGCGCACGTCGCCTGGACGATTCCCGGCCGCACGGGCGAACTGGAGTGCCGCATCGAGCTGACGCCGACCACGCCGGCGATGCTGCAGCGCTTCGATGTGGCGGTGCGCACGCCGACCACACCGCTCTCGCCAGTGCTGCGCCACTATGTGCCGGCGTTGGTCGCCCCGGCTGCGCCGGTCGAGTAGCCCGAGGCCGTTTGCTGCCGAAGCGTATCGAGACCACCGTGGGGTGGTCTCGATACGCTGGCCGCTCGATCAGCGTTTCAGCGCAGCTCAGTCGAGCGCCGGCTTGCCTGCCGTATAGATCCAGGTGTCGAAGAACGCCGTCAGGTCCTTGCCAGATACGGTTTCGGCGTAGTCGACGAACTGCGCCGTCGACACCGACGTGCCCGCGTTCTCTGTTGCCCAGCCCTGGAGGATGGCCCTGAACGGCTCGTCTCCGACCTCGTTGCGCAGCGCCTGCAAGGTCATGGCGCCCCGGGTGTACACGGCGTCGTCGAAGATCCCGGCCGGGCCCGGATCCGCCACGACGGTCTGCCAGAACGGATCATTCGCAGGAATGTCGTTGTACGCCTCCTCGAAGCTCTGCTGCGTCGACACCCCTTCCTGATCTTGGGTCCACAGCCATTCGGCATACGACGCGAAGCCCTCGTTGAGCCAGATGTCCGACCAGCGGTTCATCGACAGGTCGTCGCCGTACCACTGGTGCGCGAGTTCGTGCACGACGACACTGGCGTCGCTGTTCGCGCGAAACGCCCAGGCCGGGTAGATCGGTCGTGTCTGGTTCTCGAGCGCGTACGGGAGGTCGGTCGGTGGCACCGGCGGTGTGGCTGTCGGGTCACCTTCGTCGATGTAGCCGATGGCGATTCCGCCGGCTTCGCTGAATGGGTAGGGGCCGAAGTACGTCGACAGGAAGTCGATGACCTGGGGTTCCGTCTCGAAGATTCCCTTCGCGATGTTTCCCACCTTGACGCCGCTCCCACCTCCGCCGGCGGCATTGCGCAGGAACAGCGTCGGGTCGATCGCGTCGACGTAGGTGATGCCGGTGGCCGGGTCGGTGTTCGTCTCGACCTCGAAGTCGCCCAGTGTCGCCGTGGCGAGGTAGGTGGCCATCGGCTTCTCCATCTCCCAGTCGAAGGTGTCGAGGCCGCCCGTGGTGGTCTGCGATGCCAGTCGCCCGTTGCCGATGACCTCGAGGCCCGTGGGAACGGTCATGCGTGTCGAGAACGTGGCCTTGTCGCTGGGGTGGTCGTTCGACGGGAACCAGGTAGCCGCGACCCGCGGCTGGCCCACGACGACCGCGCCGGTCGGGGTGGGGAACACACCGGCCGGACCGAACGCATCCGACACCACGATCGGCACGCCGCTGTAGGTGACGGCGGTGGTGATGCTGGCGCCGAGCGGGATGCCCGCCGGCGGAACGATCGTCAGCTCGGTGCGCGGGGGCGTGGCGTCGTCGTCGGTCGATCCCTCGACCTGCGGCTGGCCGGTGGATGCGCTGATCTGAGTGGTCGCGAGGCTCCACTCGGCGGGCTCGCCGTCGACGGTGATCGATGAGATGACGATGGCGTCGTCGCCGTTCACGTCGCGGGTATCGAAGTCGAGGTTGAAGGCCGACAGGTTCTGGGTGGCGATCGCGGTGACCGTGGTGGTGCCCGAGAGCACATCGGTGTCGGGCGCGTAGGCGAGGTCGAGGTCGTAGTGCTCGACGTCGTAGCCGCCGTTGCCGTCGAGCGGGTAGTACTCGTCGCCGATTCCTGCGGCCCCGGGCTCGAAGTCGACCGGCGTGACGGGAGTGACCGGGTTGGTGGTGGTCGGGGTCGTCGTGACGGGAGCGCTCATCCCCGGCGGGCACGGTTCTGCCGCGCTGGCAGGGGCAGGTGCGATGCCGCCGGTGGCGACGAGGGCCAGCAGCAGGAGGGGCACGGCGGCGAATACGGCGGCCTTCGCGCCGCGCTTGCGGCGCCCGAGCAGCAGCCACGCGGCGCTTCCCATCGCGAGAAGAAGTACGGCGATGATCAGGAGCATCGGCCCCGAATCGAATCCGGTCGCGGCCAGAACACACGTCGTCACAGAAGGTCCCATCTCATTGCGGTGTGGCGACCTTATCGAGATCGTGTCGTTGAGCACCAGACTCGAACGAAGTCAGTTTGTTACAGGTACATTTCGCGTGCCGGATGCGCCAGTCGAGCCGGATGCGCCGGCGCCACCTCTCGTGCGCCGGAGTATTGCACGGTACTGAGGTGGCGCAGATGGTAGCTTCGCTCGTCTGAAAGCCGCCATGTGCGTCATCTCAGAGGGAGTGATCTCGATACGGTCGCTGCGCGACCTACTCGATCAGCGCGGGAGGTGCGCGGGGCGAGCTACTCGATCAGCGCGGGGGAGGACGGCGCCGGTCGAGTAGCCCCCGAGGAACGAGCGGGCGTATCGAGGCCACGCTCCTCGGCGAGCTCGGCGAGGCTGTTCAGGATGGCGCGGGCGACCTTGTCGTTCTCGCGGAACGAGATCGCATTGGTGCGCGGGCGCGAGAACGCCCCCACGAACGGAGAGTTCGTGTACGGTCCGATCGCGTACTGGCGCGAGGAGTGCGAACCGCCCGCACTCACCAGCCGGGTGTCGAGCTGCCGCACCGACAGCCTCCCCGTGCTGGCCGAGTACGCTCCGTCGCTCACGATCTCCTCGAGGCCGGCGCCGCTCGAGACCAGCGACCTCAACAGCTCGTTGTCGCTGCGCGAGATCGCGGTCTCGGGCAGCCGCGCATCCACCAGGGCGCTCGCGGTGACGGTCGCCGGCGTCGTGGCGCTGCCCGCGCGGAAGATGCCCTCGTTCTCGTCGGCCTCCACCCAGATTCCGGCGCCGAGGAACTCGACGATGCCCGCCTCCGACAGGGCGACGAGCTCCTCGAGCCGGTGCGCGGGCGGCCCGCTGGCGATGAAGCTGAAGTAGCCGAGCCACCAGCCGTGGATGTCGCGCACCCGCGACTGAGCGGTCCACTTGGGCGAGTCCACGATGTCCGACAGGGTGAAGAGGCTCGTGAGAAGAGCGATGAACAGGCCGAGCGTGGCGCTGTGCTCCGGCCTGGTGCGCAGCTGCAGGTCTGTGCGGATGTAGTCGCGCACGAGCTCCTGCAGCTCGCCCGGGTCGGCGACGAGGGCGCCGCCGAGAGGGCGGTCGAGCTCCGGCAGGAAGAGCCTGTCGTCGGCGTAGGCGACCGTGCCCTCGACCAGGTCGACGAAGGTCTGCGCGTCACGGGCGATGTGCTCGTCTTCGCCCTCGAACGACGGGATCGCGTGGCCGCGCGGTGTACTGTCGGCGACATCGATGTGCGGCGCGGCCAGCAGCAGCGCCCGCGGGTCGAGCCGGTCGAAGACCTGAACGAACGCATCCCAGCTCGACTCCACCCGCTCGGGGTGTCCGGTGAACAGCTCGCGGTAGTACCCCCACAGCATGTCCTTCGCGATGAGCGGCCACACGTCGACGCTGAGATCGAGCGACGGAAGCGACTCCTCGAGCGAGCGGGCCACGGCCGGCGTGAAGTACCGGGTCTCGGGGCGCTCGCCCACCAGCGTCGACGAGATCTTCGAGTGGTACGGCACCCCACGGCGCGATCCGAAGTACAGCCGCGGCTCGAGCCCCGACGCCGTATACCGCAGCACTCCGTCGTCGCCGCGATCGAAGCGGCCGCCCCGGCCCTCGGTGAGCAGCACCGTGAGGTCGACGGCCGCGAGGCCCATGCCGCGCACGATCACGCGCTGGCCGGGAACGATCGCGCGGGTGTCGGCATCCGCCGTGAACGCCGGGGGCAGATAGAACAGCTCGCGGCGACGGGCGAAGTCGATGAGATCGGCGTGCTCCGGCTCGGCCTCGGCCCCGGTGTGGCCGAGCGAGTACAGCACCACGTCGGCCGCGATCGAGACGCCGTCGTCGAGCCGGATGCGATGGGTCGGCCCCTCGTCGACGGTCTCGACGGCGGATGCCCGGTGCACGACGACCGTGACGGTCGCGGGAAGAAGACCCACGGCATCCTCGAAGAACCAGCTGAGGTAGAGGCTCTGCAGGCGGCGCGTGGGAAAGCTCGCGGGCGACAGGTTCTCGATCTCCTGGCGGAGGCGCGCATCGACGCGGGGGATCGCGATCTCGCCCGCGTTCACGAGGCCGGCCCACTCGATGAGCGACGGGCCGGGCCGCACCGGTCCCTCGATCGTCGACGACTCGTCGGTGAACATCGTGACGTCGGCCGCCATGGAGTTGAGCTTGAGAAGAGGGGACTGCGCGTAACGCCAGATGCGGCCGGGGCCGGCCGGATGCGGGTCGATCACGTGGATGACGATCCGTGCGTCGGCGACCCACAGCTCGGGGAGGTTGGCGGCGAGCCGCTCGAGAACGCCGGCTCCGCGAGGGCCGCCGCCGATGAGGGCGACGTGGAGCTCGGGCGAAGCGGCTGAGGAGTGGTGCGCGTGCGACATCCCACAACCGTCGACGTTTCGTCCATCGAAATCGAGGAATGTGACCCCGCATGACGACGTGACGAATTGTGAACGAAATCGCTTGGCCGGCTTGCGCGAGCCCACCTAACGTCTCTCCAACGCGACACGGCCCGTGTCGAGACCATGAGAAGGAGGCAGACATGCCCATCGAATTCCTCGGCATCGCCGGGCTCAATGACGGCGGCGAGACCCAGTCGCGTTCCGGCGCCAGTTTCGACAAGGACTACACGCTGCGGTTCGCCCGAGCGCATGAGGACAACGGCTGGGATCGCATCCTCTTCGCCTACCACTCGGGCTCGCCCGACCCGGCGACCGCGGCGGCCTACATCGCGTCGAAGCTCGATCACCTCAAGATCCTGCTCGCGCACCGGCCGAACGTGTCGTACCCCACCTATGCGGCGAAGGTCTTCGCGACGCTCGACCAGATCAGCGACGGACGCCTGAACGTGCACGTCATCACGGGCGGATCGACGGCCGACCAGGCCGCGGAGGGCGACTTCCTCACCAAGGACGAGCGCTACGCCCGCACCGGCGAATACATCCAGATCGTGAAGAAGGCGTGGACCAGCCGCGAGCCGTTCAGCTTCGACGGGGCGCACTATCGCTTCGATGACTTCGTCAGCGACATCTGGCCGGCGCAGCAGCCCCGCCCGCAGATCTCGTTCGGCGGCTCCAGCGACGCGGCGTATCGCATCGGTGCGGCCGACGCCGACATCTACGCGCTGTGGGGCGAGCCGCTGGCGAACACCGCCGAGCAGATCGAGCGCATCACGGTCGAGGCGCTCGCGGCCGGACGCACCGAGCGGCCCCGCATCCAGGTCGCGTTCCGTCCGATCCTCGGCGCCACCGAGGAACTGGCGTGGAAGAAGGCAGAGGAGATCCTCGGAAAGATCGAGGCACGGCAGGCTCAGGCGGCGCCGAACTCGTTCGTCGGAGATCTGAAGAACCCCGAGAACGCCGGATCGCAGCGGCTGCTCTCGATCGCGAGCCAGGGCGACCGCTTCGACCGGGCGCTGTGGACCAGGCCCGCCGCGGCATCCGGCGGTCGGGGCAACTCGAACGCCCTCGTCGGCACACCCGAGACGGTGGCCGCCGCTCTGCTCGACTACATCGACCTCGGAGTCGACATCATCTCGGCGCGCGGCTACGACTTCGTGAACGACACCATCGACTTCGGCCGCTATGTCATTCCGCTGGTGCGCGACGAGGTCGCGAAGCGCGACGCGGCCGCCGCGAGCACGTCCTCTGCAGCCGGGCCGGAGGCGTCCCGTGACGCTGCATGAGCACACCGTGCAGGTGACCGACCGCTTCGTCTACGTCGCGGCCGACGACGTGCTCGCCGAGCCCCTTCTGCGTGAACTCGAGCAGGAGTACGACGCCCGCTACGGCGAGTTCTTCGGAGAGAAGGCGTCGGCCGAGATCCGGCGCTATCCGGTCGAGGCGTTCTCGGCTGAGCAGGGCGGAGCGTTCGTGCTGCTGCTTCGCGGCGGCGTGCCCATCGCCGGCGGCGCCTACAAGAGATTCGACGATCGCACGGCCGAGCTGAAGCGCATCTGGACCTCGTCGGCGCACCGCCGCCAGGGACTGGCCCGCCGCGTCGTGAGAGAGCTCGAAGACGAGGCCGTGCGCCGCGGCTACACACGGGCCTACCTCACCACCGGTCCTCGCCAGCCCGAGGCGAAGCACCTCTACTTCCAGACCGGCTACACGCCGCTCTTCGACACCACGCTCGACCCCGAAGAGGTGATCGTGCACGGGTTCGCCAAGAGCCTGGATGACGAGCCGCTCGACGTGGCCGGCATCACGACGGCCCATGACGAGAGTCTCGCCGTGCGTTCCCTGAGCCGGTCGAACCGTTCCCTGAGCCCGTCGAAGGGAGACGACCGTTCCCTGAGCCTGTCGAAGGGGGATAAGCCCTTCGACAACCTCAGGGAATGGCGATCGGACGAGCCCTTCGACAAGCTCAGGGAACGGGCCGTGAAGGTCGTGCCCACTCGGCACTGGTGGCGGTGGGTGCTCAGCGCGCTCGTCGCGTTCGTCGTGCTGCAGTTCGTGTGGTCGCTCTTCACGAACCAGCAGTACGAGTGGAACGTCTTCGCCGAGTACTTCTTCTCGCAGTCGGTGCTGAACAGCCTCGGCGTGACCCTGGGTCTGACGGTCGTGTCGGTCATCGGAGGATTCATCCTCGGAGCCGTGCTCGCGAACTTCCGGCTCTCGAAATCACCACTGCTCAGCGGTGCCGCCTACGCCTACATCTGGTTCTTCCGCTCGGTGCCGCTGCTGGTGCAGATCCTCGTCTGGTACAACCTCGGCTACCTCTATCCGACGCTGGGGCTCGGAACCCCGTTCACCACGGACTTCTGGCTGGTCGAGTTCTCGACCACCACGCTGATCACCGCGTTCGCCGCGGCGACCATCGGACTCACGCTGCACCAGGCCGCCTATTTCGCCGAGATCATTCGCGGCGGCATCCTGTCGGTCGACCAGGGTCAGCTCGAAGCCTCGGCCGCCCTCGGGCTGCCACGCCGGGTGCGGTTCTTCCGCATCATCCTGCCGCAGGCTGCCCGAGCCATTCTGCCGAACTTCTTCAACGAGGTCATCGGTCTCGTGAAGGGCACCTCGGTGGTGTTCGTCGTGGCGCTGCCCGAACTGTTCTACACGGTTCAGGTCATCTACAACCGCAACCAGCGGGTCATTCCCCTGCTGCTCGTGGCGGTGGTCTGGTACGCGATCATCACGACCGTGCTCTCGATCATCCAGTTCTACGTCGAGCGGCACTACGCCCGCGGGGCGCATCGCGAGCTGCCGCCCACACCCATCCAGCGGGCCACGGCCTGGGTGAAACAGCAGTGGGCCCGCCTCGGCGACGACACGACCGGCGACCCGCTCGCCGCAGAGAAGAACCGACGACACGACACCATCCTGGGGAGCGGATCATGAGCACACCGACGTTCATCAGATCGTTCGACGAGCAGGCCATCCCTCTGCCTTCGAAGCCGGTGCGGGCCACGGTCGGGCTCGTCGAGATCACCGACGTCTCGAAGAGCTACGGGGCCGTGCGGGTGCTGCGCGACGTCTCCCTGACCGTGCAGCCGGGAGAGGTGATCGCCCTCATCGGACCGTCGGGCTCGGGCAAGTCGACGCTGCTGCGCACCATCAACCACCTCGAGACGGTCGACTCCGGATCGGTGACGGTCGACGGCCAGTACATCGGCTACGAACTGCGCTCGGGCCGGCTTCACGAGCTACCCGAGAAGAACGTGCTCGAACGCCGCACGCAGATCGGCATCGTCTTTCAGAACTTCAATCTTTTTCCGCACCTCACCGCCCTCGAGAACGTCGTCGCGGCACCGGTCGCACTCAAACGCGCGACCAAGGCGGAGGCCCGTGAACAGGCGAAGGCCCTGCTCGCGCGCGTCGGGCTGGCAGACAAGGAGCACCACTACCCGCGTCAGCTCTCCGGCGGTCAGCAGCAGCGCGTGGCGATCGCCCGAGCGCTGGCCTTGAACCCGAAGGTGCTGCTCTTCGATGAGCCGACCAGCGCGCTCGACCCGGAGCTCGTCGGGGAGGTGCTCGACGTCATCCGGGAGCTGTCGAAGAGCGGCACGACGCTCATCATCGTGACCCACGAGATCGGCTTCGCCCGCGAGGTCGCCGACCGCGTCGTGTTCCTCGAGCAGGGCGAGATCCTCGAAGAGGGCACGCCGAGCCAGGTGCTGCTGAAGCCGCGCCACCCCCGAACCAAGGACTTCCTCCGCAAGGTGCTCTGACGATTCGTCACAGCCCGAGCACCCCAGCATCACTCCACCGCTCCATCACAGCATCACTCCAGAGAGGCACCACCAGATCATGGCAATAAACAAGAAGCAGATCGGGGTCATCGTCGGCGCAGTCGTCGTCGTGGCCCTGGCCGGAGGCGGCATCGCCCTCGCCGCCAACGCGAACAGCTCGACCTCGGCCGACGTCAAGCCGACCGGTTCGACAGAGGATCAGGTCGCCGCTGCGACCTCGTTCGACCTCACGTCGAAGAATGCCGACGACCGGCCGAGCATCGACCCCGTCGCCGACGCCGTCGCATCCCTCGAGGCGAGCGGCTTCCAGCCGATCGAACCCGGCAAGCTCACCGTCGCCCAGACCGTCGCGAGCGGCGCCCCGCCCCTGGTCTTCGCGGCATCCGACGACAACACCACGGCGCTGGGAAGCGAAGCCGACTTCGCCGCCCTCGTCGCCGACGGACTGGGCCTCGAGTACAACCCGGTCTCGGTCGACTGGGCCGACTGGCCGCTGGGAATCCAGTCGGGCAAGTACGACATCATCCTCAACAACGTGACGGTCACCGAGGAGCGCAAGGAGCTGTACGACTTCGCCAGCTACCGGGTCGACCTGCTCGGCTTCTATGTGAAGGCCGACAGCGACATCGCATCGATCGAGGAGGCCAAGGACATCTCCGGGCTCACCATCATCGTGGGATCGGGAACCAACCAGGAGAAGATCCTGCTCGCCTGGAACGAGGAGCTCACCGCCGCAGGCGAGAAGCCCGCCGAGCTCGTGTACTACAACGACACCGCGGCGGCGAACCTCGCGATTCAGTCGGGTCGGGCGGACGCGTACTTCGAGCCCAACGCGACCGGCGCCTACGCCGCGGCCTCGACGGGAGACACGAAGCTCGTCGGCACCATCAGCGGCGGATGGCCCCAGACGGCCGACATCGCGGCGGCCACCAAGAAGGGCAACGGCCTGATCGACGCCGTGAACATCGTGCTCAACGCCGCGATCGACGGCGGCGAGTACCAGGAGGTGCTCGACCGTTGGGGCCTCGACAGCGAGTCGATCCCGACGAGCCAGGTCAACCCTCCCGGACTGCCGAAGACCGACTAGCTGAACCCGGCCCCTTCGACAGGTTCAGGGAACGAAACCCGTTCCCTGAGCCTGTCGAAGGGCTCTTCTCTGCTCAGTCGAGGTCGTAGCCGAAGGCCAGGAGGTCGACGAAGAACCCGGGTTCGACCTCGATGCGGCCCTCGCGCTCGGCAAGCCGCACGAAGCCTAGCCGTTCGTAGAGGCGTTGGGCGCCGACCATCGAGCTTCCGGTGTTCAGAACGACTCGTCGAACGCCGCGGATGCGCGCGAGACCGATCACGTGCTCGGTGAGGGCCGCCCCGATGCCGCGACCACGCGCATCCGGGGCCACGGCGAGCAACCGGAAGTCGAGCTCGTCGTCACGCGCGACGTCGGACAGGCGCGAGCCCTCGCGGGGCGTCCAGACGGTTCCGAGGAGTTCGCCGGTCGCCGTGTCCTCGGCCACCCACACCTCGCCGGAGCGGGCCCGGTCGTGCACCTCGACGAGCGACCGGCGATAGGTCTCTGAAAGCCGGTAGTCGCGGGTGTAGGCCTCGACGGTGAGCCGGGCCACGGCATCCAGTTCGTGCGGCCGGACAAGCCGGATGCGCACGGGCGCGACATCGTCGAACGCGTAGCGGTAGACCTGGGGCGTGCCGATGCCGGTCTCGGTGCCGAGTTCGCGAGCGACGACCCGCTCGAATCCGGCGCGCAGGTAGTTGCGCTGCGCGGTGTGGTTGAGGGGGCCGGTGTCGAGCACGAGCCCCGGCACGCCCCAGCTGCGGGCCAGGTCGATGGATGCCTGCACCAGCGCCTGCGCGACGCCGCGACCCCGGGCGGCCGGGTCTACGGCGACGAGGCGCAGCTCGGCTTCGCCGTCGCGCGCCTGCCGTGAGATCGGGTTCTCGGCCCGAGTGACCGTGGCGGTGCCGAGGAGCCTGTTCGTGTCGTCTTCGACGGCGACGAGCAGTCCGCCGTCGCCGGCGCGGGCACCCGCGTCGCGCTCGAGGGCGACGCGTTCCGGTCGGCGGGGCAGGTGGGCGTAGGGGCCGGTGGCGAAGCCGAGCGAGGTGAGTTCGCCGGTGGCCTCGTACTCGTCTTCTCGCGCCTGCCGCACAGTGAAGGCGAGTTCGGGCTGGGTTTCAAGCGGTTCGGACACCAGTCGAGACTACGAGATCCGACCTGACAGAGAGGAATCGCAGACCCGTTCCCTGAGCCTGTCGAAGGGCAGTCCACTCAGTCACGACTACTCCTCCACAGGGTGCCCTTTCGGTGGGTTATCCACAGGCGTAACCCCTGATCAAGAACCGATTGTCGTGATCGATCCGATGTCGGTGGTCACTGTTTGACTTCTCCTATGACACCAGCCGATATCCCTCCCGAGCAGTCACCATATGTGGTGGCACTCGAGCGAATAGCCGCCCGTGACAGACAGATAGCCGAGCTGTCTGCGTTGCGGGCCACCGACGTGCACGACGCCTGGCAGCTGCTGCTGGCCGACGCCCCGCACGATCAGTCCACGGCAGGCCCACAGTGGTCGCCGCGACGAGTGGCCGAGGTGGAGTTCTTCACCGAGGTCGCCATGCTCACCCACCGCACCGAGTACCGTGCCCGCACCCTGGCAGACACCGCGATCGCGTTGGTATCGAAACTCCCGGCATCGTTCGCCGTGCTCGCCGCGGGGGAGATGTCCCAGGAGCATGCGACGGTGATCGCGGTCCACTCCGACGGCTTGGAGGGGGAGGCGCTCGAGAAGTACGACAGCCGCATGGCAAAACTCGCTCCCGCCCTCACCTACAAGCAACTCGAGTACCGCGCGCGTTCGCAGGCCCAGACCGCGAACCCGAAGACGGTGGTCGAGCAGGTTGAGAAGGCAGTCAAGACGAGGCGCGTCACGGTCGACCCAGGCAAGGATGGCATGGCCTACCTCACCCTGTTCGCCCCGGCCCCTGAGATCTACACGATCGCGAACCGGGCAATGGTGTTGGCGAAGGGTCTGAAAGCGGGCGGTGACCCGCGTAGCATCACCCAACTGCGCGTCGATGTCCTCACCGACCTCACGCTGAACGGGGAACCATCGATCCCGGGTGCAACACAGGGCATCCGGGGCCGGGTGCATGTGATGGTCCCCGCGATGACGCTGCTCGGTGTGGGGGAAGAGCCGGCGATCCTCCGCGGGTACGGCCCGATCGACCCGGTCACCGCGGCACGGCTGACCGCCGATGCGACCTCGTGGCGGCGCATCCTGACCGACCCGATCACGGGCCGCATCCTGCAGGTGAGCCCAACTGACTACCGGCCGACGCAGGAGATGCGTGACCACGCCACCCTGGTGCATCCGTACTGCGTGTTCGGCGGCTGCGCCGACGACTCCGTCGGGGCCGACATCGACCACACCGTCGACTTCGCGGCCGCGGGACTGACTGAAGACGACAACCTCGCTCCGCTCTCGCCCACCCATCACCGGGTGAAGCATCACACCCGGTGGCAGATCGAGCAAGGAGAGAACAACACCCTCAGCTGGACCTCGCCCGCCGGCCTCGTCTACGTCTTCGAACCCCAAGGCATCATGCGACCCGCCCCCGAAGTGCTTATCGACGCGATGACGAAGACCACACCGGGGGAGGCGACCACAGAAGAACCCTGCCCCTTCTGAGAATTCTGTCGGCTGCATGCACTTGCAATGCGCGCCGACGCGAACTAGCGTCGCGCTCGACCCGCCTCATGCAGAACGAGTGGGCATGAGCAGAAGCAGAAGAGGGAGTCGACGATGGCGACGATTGTTCAGTATTCACGTCTCGGAGGACCGGACGTTCTGGAGGTCGTCGAGGTTCCGATCCCCGCAGTCTCGGACGGGCAGGTGCTCGTCGAGGTGCAGGCCGTCGGGGTGAACCCCATCGACTCGAAGCTGCGCTCGGGCAAGCGGCCGACCCCTCCGATCGACGCGCCGCGGCGCGTGGGGTCGGATGCGTCGGGCGTGGTTCTCGAGGTCGGGTCCGGGGTCCACGGCTGGGCCGCTGGCGACGAGGTCATCGTTCAGGGCGCCACCGGCGCCTACGCGAGCCACCTCGTGCTCGAGCCCTCCACGCTCGTGCGCAAGCCGTCGGTGTGGACCTGGTCGCAGGCCGCGGCCGTCGGCATTCCCGTGTCGACGGCGTACCAGGCGCTCCGCTCGCTCGGAGTGGGCGAGGGGACCCGCCTGCTCATCCACGGTGGAACGGGCGGCGTCGGTCAGGCCGCGGTGCAGTTCGCGGTGGCCTGGGGTGCGACGGTGTTCGCCACGGCGAGTCCGTCGAATCACGCTCGGCTGGCCGAACTGGGCGCCGTTCCCCTGAGCTACGGCGACGGCCTCGTCGAGCGCGTGCGTGAGGCGGCACCCGACGGAATCGATGTCGTGCTCGACGGGGCCGGCACCGACGAGGCGCTCGAGGCATCCTTCGCCCTCGTCGACGACCGTTCGCACATCGGCACGATCGTGGCAGGCCCCAGGGCAGCCGAACTGGGCATCCGCGCCTGGTCGGGCGGAAGCCCGGTTCCGCTCACCGACGAGGAGCTGCGGCTGCGCGCCGAGGGAGTTCCCGCGGCGATCGAGCTCGCGTCGCAGGGACAGTTCGACGTCGAGGTCTCGGAGCGGTTCCCGCTGGCCCGTGCCGCCGATGCGCAACGCCTCAGCGAAGAGGGCCACACCCGCGGAAAGATCGTGCTCATCCCTTAGCGGATCCTCACATCGAACGGTCACGGGGTGCTGACGCGTGGCGACGCCTGCGCAGTCCGGGGGCAGATCGACGTCTGCAGGACGTTGGAACGGTTCAACTATGAGCGCTCACAATTTTGATCATTGCCGTCTCATAATCCATACCCTATGGTCATTGTTACCGCTCACATCTCGCATCATCGAGCGCTTCTGAATTGACCTGGTACCTCAGCAACGTTGCTGTCGACAGAAGGAAAGAACTATGACCGGCGTCATCTCGCGAACTCGTCTTCGCACGCCTCTCGCCCTCGCACTCTCCACCGTTCTGGCCCTCGGGCTGTCGACAGGAGCGCCCCAGCTCGTCGCGGCCGAGCCCGTCGCATCCGGGGCCCTCGACGCAGCCAAGGTGCTCGACCTGACGTTCGACGGTTCGCTGTCCGACTCGAGCACGCGCGCCGGCAACGCCACGATGCAGAAGGGCACCGAGAAGTACGACACCGGAATCGACGGGCAGGCCTTCTCGTTCGACGGGTCGAATGCGATCAACCTCGGAACCGACTCGGCACTGCAGCCGACCGACCTCACGGTCTCGTTCTGGTTCAAGCCGAACGGCGCGATGTCGGGCGAGCAGGTGTTCGCCTGGAGCAAGACCGTGTACAACTCGGATGGCTGGTACCTCACCTCGGAGGGTGCCGGCACCCCGCTCGCTCTCTCGATCGGGCCCTCGGATGGGCAGCCGTACAAGGTGGTCGTTCAGTCTCCCCGCTCCGACTTCTTCCCGTCCGGGGCGTGGACGCACGTGGTGGCAAGCTACGACAGCGCCACGAAGAAGGTCGATTTCTACCGCAACGGAGTACGGCAGGTCGCAACGATCTCCACGCCCGTGTCGTCGGCGGCATCGGGCGTGCTCGGCTCCGAGAACACCTCGGTCAAGACCCTCGGCTTCAACGGCCCGACCTACAACGGCGGCCACGTGGCGGGACTGGTCGACGACTACTCGCTCTACAGCTCGGTCGCCACGATCGACGATGTCGTGACGCTGACGCAGAAGAACGACTCCGCATTCGACCCGCAGACGATCGCCCAGGCGGCGCTCGATGCGGTGACCGTCCCCGCCCAGTCGGCGACATCCTTCACATTGCCGGTCGAGGCATCCGATGGAACCCGCTTCGCCTGGTCGTCGTCGGACCCCGAGCGCATTTCGGTCGACGGAGCCACAGCCACCGTCGTGCGTGGCGATGATGCGGCGACCGTTGTTCTCACCGCGTCGGCCGCCTACGGATCCGGCGCCCCCGTGTCGAAGACGTTCGAGGTGATCGTGCCGACCGACGCATCCGCCGAATCGCCGTTCCTCGACGCGACGGGTCTCGATCAGGTACTGCTCGAGGATCCCTACCTCGTCAACGGCAACCAGAAGATGATCGACTACCTGCTGAGCCTCGACCCCGAGAAGTTCCTCAACGGTTTCTACACACAGGCGGGCCTGCCCGTGACGGCCGATCCGTACGGCGGATGGGAGCGCACGAGCGGTGTGCGTTTCCAGGGCCACTTCTTCGGGCACTACATCTCGGCCCTGTCGCAGTCGTACTCGACGACCACCGACGCGACGACCAAGGCGGCGCTCCTCGCCAAACTCACGACCGCGGTCAGCGGTCTCAAGAAGGCGCAGGATGCCTATGCCCAGGTCGATCCCGCGAACGCCGGCTACGTGGCTCCCTTCTCGGTGAACCTGCTTCCGGGCGGTGGCGACGGACTGCTCGTTCCCTTCTACAACCTGCACAAGATCGAGGCGGGGCTGCTCGATGCCCACAAGTACGCCCCCGCGGATGTGTCGGCGGATGCGCTGGCGGTGGCGAGCGGATTCGGCACCTGGGTCACGAACTGGGCAGGCCGACAGTCGAACCCCGGCGCTCTGCTGAACACCGAGTACGGCGGAATGAACGAGGCGCTCTACTCGCTCTACGCCATCACCGAGGATCCGACCCACAAGCGCGCGGCGGAGTACTTCGACGAGGTGACGCTCTTCCAGCAGCTGGCCGCGGGCCAGGACGTGCTGAACGGAAAGCACGCGAACACCACCATCCCCAAGCTCATCGGAGCACTCAAGCGCTACACGGTGTTCACCGAGAATCCGAACCTCTACGCCACGCTGACCGAGGCGGAGAAGGCGAACCTCGGCATGTACCGCACAGCGGCCGAGAACTTCTGGCAGATGGTGGTCGACGACCACACCTACGCCAACGGGGGCAACAGCTACTCCGAGCACTTCCACGAAGCCGACACCCTCTACCAGTACGGCACGAGCGGATCGACCACCGGGTACGGCGAGAACAGCACCTCGGAGGGCTGCAACGAGTACAACATGCTCAAGCTCTCGAAGGCTCTCTTCCAGGTCGATCCCGACGTGAAGTACGCCGACTTCTACGAGTCGACCTACATCAACACCATCCTCGCCTCGCAGAACCCCGAGACCGGAATGATGACCTACTTCCAGCCTCAGGCGGCGGGCTACGCCAAGGTGTTCGGGCGCGAACTCGACGAGTTCTGGTGCGACCACGGCACCGCCACCGAGAGTTTCACGAAGCTCGGCGACTCGATCTACTTCACGAAGGACTCCACCGTCTACGTGAACCAGTTCCGGTCGTCCGTGTTCACCTCCGACGCGCAGAACCTCCGGCTCCGGCAGGTGGCCGACGTGCCCTCGAGCGACACGGTCTCCCTGACCGTCGAGTCCATCGATGGCGGCGCCCTTCGCGACGGAACGACCCTGAAGCTCCGTGTGCCCGCGTGGGTCGCTTCGACCCCGACCCTCACGGTCAACGGATCGCCCGTCGATGTCGCGACGATCACGTCGGATGGGTACGCCGTTCTGCCTGTCTCCGCCGGTGATCAGATCAGCTACGTGATTCCCGCGTCGGTGACCGTCGACAACAACACCGAGAACAAGGACTGGGTCGCTTTCAAGTACGGCCCCGTGCTTCTTGCGACCGAGCTCAACCGCAACAACGTCGACGCCGACTATGTGGCCGGCGTGCTCGTGCGCATGAGCCAGGCCGACAAGTCGGTGAGCAACGACATCGTCGTTCCGGATGCGACGGCATTCAGGGACGACATCGCCCACAACCTCGTGCGGCTTGACGATGGTGCCAACAAGAACGGCCTCACGACGATGCGCTTCGCTCTGCAGGGCACCGATGCCGCATCGGCCGCACTCGTCTTCGAGCCGTATTACAGCCTCTACAACGCGCGTTACGCCACCTACATGAACCTGATCGAGCCCGACTCGGCGCAGGCCCAGGCTCTGATCCGCCAGAACAAGGAGCAGTTGCGGGTCGACGAGACCACGATCGATTCGCTCACCTCGTTCGACAACAACAACAGCGAGGCCGACAAGAACTACCGCTTCGCCAAGTCCGGCGTCGGGGTGCACCTCGGCCAGGGCTACCGAGACGGGCAGAGGGCCACCGACGCGTTCTTCCAGTACGAGATGATCGTCGACCCGTCGCTGCCGAAGAACTACCTCGGGGTCCGCTACTTCGGAGGTGACAATGGGCGCACGTTCGATGTCTACCTCAACGACGTTCTGCTGAAGAACGAGCGCGTGACGAATGCCAATGGATCCAGCTCGTGGTACATCCAGTACGACGAGATTCCGGCCTCCGTGCTGGCCTCCATCGAGGCAGAGGACAGCTACAAGCGCGATCAGAGCGGTGCCTACGTGCTCGACGCGCAAGGCGAGAAGATCCCGGTCGTGACCGTTCGATTCCAGGGAAACGGATCGAGCTACGTGGGCGGGGTGTTCGGTGTCTACACCGCATCCGATACCTCATTCGCCACAGAGTCGGATCTGGCGGGCCTGTCGTTCGAGGGCGGAAGCCTGACCCCGCAGCTGGCGGGTGGCGTCTACTCCTACAGGGTGAGCGTGCCCGAGGGCGCGACGGCCGCGACGTTCGATGCCGACCCCGCCGTGCCGAGCGGCCTCGTCTTCGTGGGCGACGTGCTCATCGACGACTCGCTGCCTCGCACCGTGACACTCGCCGAGAGCGGACCGACCACCCTGACCCTGCGTGCCAGTGCGCAGGACCACGTGACGATGTCGACCTACGACATCACCATCACCGCAGATGCGGCACCTCCCGTCGAGGCCGCCGTCCTGGAACTCGACTCGACCGAGCTCCGGGCCGGTGGCAGTTTCACCCTGAGCGGCACCGGCTTCGACGCCGACGAGAAGGTGATCGTGCAGTTGTTCTCCGAGCCGGTCACGTTGGCCGAGGTGCAGAGCGACGGTGCCGGTGCGTTCACGGGAACATTCACCGTGCCTGCCGAGCAGCCGGTGGGAGCGCACACCCTGCGCGCCACGGGTGAACGCTCCGGCATCATCGGAGAGGCGGCCGTCACCGTGCTGGCCCCGACGGTTCCCGATCCGGGCACTGACCCGGGCCCCGGTCCGACTCTGCCCGGCTCCGGCGGATCGCCCTGGATCGTCGTTCCACCGGCGGACGCGGCCGTCGCCGGCACGGGCGACACGATGCTTCCGGCGACGGGACTCTCCGTCGACCATGGGGTGTGGGCGGCGGCTCTCCTCACGCTTCTGGCGGGGGCGGCGCTGCTGGTCCTCGGCCGCCACCGACGGGCGGTGAAGGCTTAGCCTGCGAGGTGGTCTCGATACGCCGCGAGGAACGAGCATCGCGTATCGAGATCACCGAGCCGCCGCGAGCGAGAACAAGGCGGGCGCGAGACCTGTGCCATCGACGAGGTCGGCGAGGATGCGGCCGATCGACGGCGTGAACTTGAACCCGTGGCCCGAGAAGCCCGCACCCACGGAGACGGGTCCGACGCTGTCGACGACGAAGTTCGAGTCGGGAGTCGTCGTATAGGTGCAGCTGATCTCGACGAAGGAGTCCGCGACGGCGCCCGGAAGCCACTCCCGGGCGTAGCGCCGCAGCGCCGCCAGCTGGGCCGGCTCCGAGACGAACGTGCGCGCATCGGGATCGACCACCGCGCCCGTGCCGTGCCATCCGGCCTTCACGCCTTGGCCGGGCGTGAACATGCCGTAGACGCCCGAGTACCAGTACTCGTACGACGGGTCGAGGGGGTTCGGGGCGTGATTGAAGCCGGGCCAGGTCAGCGTCGCGTCGCGCACGGCGAAATGCGCGGGCTGCTCCTGCGTCACGACGAGACGCGGCAGCGCGATGGAGGGGACCGACGAACCGAGAAGTTTCGACGTCCAGGCGCCGAGGGTCACAACGACGCGTCGAGCGTCGAGCGTCTCGACCGCGCCGGCCGGTTCGCCGGAGTCGGGATCGACCGGCTGCACATCGACGAGCACCGATTCGTCCGACACGACCCGGATGGCGACGACCCGGGAATGGTGCCGAACCGCGGCGCCGCGCGCGGCCGCCGCCCGCTGCAGGGCCGACACCGCAGCATCCGCGTCGAGCCTGCCGGCCTGGGGAGTGAAGAGCACTCGACCATCGAAGCGGATGCCCGGCCAGCGTTCGCCCGCCTCCTCCGGTGTGAGGAATGACGCGTCGAAACCGTACGTCGGCAACGCCGACGCCACCGCATCGAAGGCCGGATTCGTGCCGTGATTGGCGAGCCCGACCTGGTCCAGCACGGCGACCCCTGACTCCGCCTCGAGCTGGCGCCACAGCGGCAGCGCCTCGCGCAGCAGCGACAGGTAGGTGTCGTCGCCGTAGCTGAGGTTGAAGTTGCGCGAGGCCCCGTGCGAGGCGCCCTGCGTGTGCCCGGGGCCGAAGCGTTCGAGCAGGGTCACCTCGCGCCCCCGCCGGGCGAGCTGCCAGGCGGCGGCGGAGCCCATGGCCCCGCCGCCCACGACGACGACGTCTGCGCGCGTGACCACTACGCCGAGGCCAGCGCCGCGGCCGAACGAGAAGAGACAGCCGGCAGCCCGAGCGTCTCGTGCAGGGTGGCGTTCTCGTCGTAGTCGGTGCGGTATACGCCGCGCTCCTGCAGCTCGGGAATGACCCGGTCGACGAACTCGTCGAGGCCGGTCGGGTTGGTGTTTCCCACGATGACGAAGCCGTCCGAGGCGTCCTCCTGCACGTGCCGGTTGATCGTCTCCGCGACGACGCCGGGCGTGCCCACGAAGGTGTGCTTCGCGGCGAACGAGATCACGAGCTCTCGAATCGACCAGCCGGATGCCGCGGCCTGTTCGCGCCACGCATTCGCCGTGGCGACAGGGTCGGTGTGCACGTGGGCGCGGCCCTTCGCGCCGCCCTCCGCCGTGACGACGGGGTCGATCTCGGGCAGCGGACCCTCGACGTCGTAGCCCGAGAGGTCGGTGTTCCACACCTGCTCGAGAAACGAGATGGCCGTCTGCGGGCTCACCTGCAGGCGGGAGATCTCGCGCGACCGCTCCAGCGCCTCGGCGTGCGTGTCGCCCAGGATGAAGGTGGCGGCGGGCAGGATCTTGAGCGAATCGCGGGGGCGACCCACCGCATCCAATCGCCCTTTCACGTCGTCGTAGAACGCGCGCCCGGCCTCGTAGTCGGCGTGCCTCGAGAAGATGACATCGGCCGAGCCGGTCGCGAAGTCGCGGCCGTCGGGCGAATCGCCGGCCTGCACGATCACCGGATGCCGCTGCGGGCTGGGCGGCAGGGTCGCGTAGCCGGTCACGTCGAACTGCGGTCCGTGGTGGTCGACGAGCCCGAGCCGAGAGGTGCGCACGAACTCGCCCGATGCCTTGTCGGCGACGATCGTGTCATCGGCCCAGCTGTCCCACAGCTGCGACGAGACGTCGAAGAACTCACTCGCGCGGCTGTAGCGGTCGGCGAGGTCGAGGAACTTGCCGCGACGGAAGTTCGCCCCGTGGAATGCGTCCGACGTGGTGACGATGTTCCAGCCGGCGCGGCCGCGACTGAGGTGGTCGAGGGTCGCGAGCTGCCTGGCCAGCTCGTAGGGCTCGTTGAAGGTCGAGCTCAGCGTTCCGACGAGCCCTATGTGAGACGTGACCCCGGCCAGCGCGGCGAGGATCGCGAGCGTGTTGGGGCGACCGACCACGTCGAGGTCGTGGATGAGGCCGCGCGTCTCGCGCAGCCGCAGCCCTTCGGCCAGGAACAGGAAGTCGAACTTGCCGCGCTCCGCGTTCTGGGCGAAGTGACGGAACGACGAGAACGCGATCTGGCTCTGCGAACGCTCGTCGCTCCACACGGTGGTGTTGTTCACGCCGGGAAAGTGCGCGGCGAGGTGGATCTGCTTGACGGGCTTCTGAGTTGTCATCGGCTGGCGCTTTCGATCAGTTCGGCGGTGTCGGGGCTGGCGCTCGCGTAGCGGTTGACGGCGCGCGCCAAACCGAGGCGTTCGCGCAACGACGACGCGGATGCCGGCCGCTCGAGCACGCCGGTCTCGGCGAGCACGGGCACGAGTTCGTGCGTGATGCGCTCGAGGTCGAGCGGCAGGCGCGCGGGGCGCAGGCGCACGCCGGTGATGCCGGCCTGCTGCCAGCGCAGCAGCTGCGCGGCCACCTTCTCTGCGGTGTCGGCCAGAATCAGGGCGTCGGATGCGTAGGGCGACCCGTGCAGGTCGTCGAGCGCCGCGAGGGCGGCGACGGCGGCCTCGCTCGTGTCCTCGATGAGCACCACGGCCTCGGTCCAGACGCGCAGCGGTTCGCCGGCGCGGCGCTCGACGGACAGCTCCGCGTCGCCGAGCTCGCCGAGGATCTGCTCGAGGTGCTCGTCGGAGTGCGGCGTGACGCCCACGATGTCGGCCTGGGCGACGGCGAGCTCGTAGGGCACCGTCTGGTGAGCCAGAACGAAGACGACGGGCTGGCCCTGGGGCGATCGCGGCACGATCGACGGCCCCTTCACGCTGAAGTTCTCGCCGTCGAAGTCGACGTAGTGCAGCCGGTCGCGGTCGATGAAGCGGCCCGTCGGCACGTCGCGGATCACCGCGTCGTCCTCCCAGCTGTCCCAGAGTCGACGAGCCACCTCGATGGCGTCGGCGGCCTCGCCGAACAGGCTGCGGATGAGTGCTGTCTGCTCCTCGTCGGTGCCGCTCGCCGCGCGCGCGGGATCGAGCACGGGGATCTCGCGGCGGCCCACGTGGGCGGCCTCGTGGGAGCGGCCCGAGACCTGCACCCGCCATCCGGCCCACCCTTCGGAGACGTGATCGAGGGTCTGGATGCCCGTGGCCGTGTGGAACGGCTCGGTGTGCGTGGTGGTCACGGTCGGCACGATGCCGATGCCGGGCACCTGCGCCGCGATGGTGTTGGCGAGCAGCAGCGCGTCGAGCCGGCCGCGCACCTCGTCGCCGCGCAGCTCGAAGGGTCCGTAGCCACCGCTCTGCAGTCCGAAGGAGTCCTCGATGGTGACGAGGTCGATTCCGGCGGACTGCGCCTCGACGACGAGCGAGACCCAGTAGTCGGGGTCGAACAGGGCTTCGGGCCGCGCGGTGGCGTCGCGCCACGCGGCGGGATGCCAGCCGGCCCCGTCGAGGGCGACGCCGAGGTGGAACGGGGTGCGGCTCATCGCGCGTCGCCGTCCGTTCCGGCGCTCGGGTGCAGCGGCGTCTTCTCGCCGGCCTCGATGCCGACGGGCAGCCGGTTCTCGGCGGGAGGCAGCGGGCAGGTGGCGAACTCGGTGTAGGCGCAGGGCAGGTTCGTGGCCCTGTTGAAGTCGACGATCACGCGACCTGAGTCATCTGGTGCGTCGATCTGCAAAGAGCGGTTCGCGGCGTAGGTCGTGACCCCGCTGGTGGCGTCGGTGAAGAGCACGAACAGCGACCCGGGCGTGGGGCCGTTGAAGGCCGTGAGCGACAGCGGCTCGCCGGCGAGGTCGAACTCGACCGTGCCGGGGGAGTCGTAGATGTGCTCGAGCCCTTCGGCCACCGAGCCGACGGTCACCGGCCTCGGCTCGTCGAACGGGCGGAACGTTCCCTCGGCGGCCCACCTGCGGTTGGGCGGGTAGACCGGCGTGCCCTGATACTCGACGCGGGTCGGGTGCGATGGATGCCGCGGGCGCACGATATCGGCGCCGCCGCGGCGGGCCACTTCGAGCTCGGCGTCGCCTGAGATCACCGTGATGCCGCCGCGCTCGGGGATGACGCCGAACTCGTAGGTGACGGGTTCGGCGCCGCCGGCGATGGTCCGCCCGTCGACCACGATCTGCTCTCCGTCTGCGAGGGTGACCACGGGGCCGGCGGCCGACGTCGACCACTCGCCCGGCGCATCCGGGTATCTCGTGGGCGTCTCGTCGAGCCAGTTGAGGCTCGTGACCGCGAGGAATCCGTGCGGGTCTGCGCGGTTCTTCTCGTGGGCCTCGTGCCATGCCTGCCACTCGGCCGCGAAGGCGGTGTCATCGACGGCGGCTTCGGATTCTGACTGCAATGTGCTCATGGTCACACGCTACGAACGTCGGCTGCTTTTCGCCGTGATGCCCCGACACAGAGAGTCATGGATGCAACGCGAGGTAACGCAACTTGACGCCGCCCGCGAGTCCAGTAGCGCCCGATGCGGTCAATGGTGCCCGGTGCGCCGGTACCTCTTGTCCGCGGCGGGCACTACTGACGTTCGAGCAGGAGTCAGATCACCCAGTGCGGGCCGACCGTCGGCGCGACCGGTGCCTCGCGAAGGGGCTTCGTGAGGTTCAGGTGGCCTCGCAGGGTCTTCGCGTCGTAGCCCTCGTGCACGAGGCCGCGGCGCACCAGCTCGGGTACGACGGAGTGCGCGAACGCGTCGAACTGCTCGTGCAGGAACGCGCTCTGGATGGCGAAGCCGTCGGCGGCGCTGGCGCGGAACCAGGTCTCGAGGTGATCGGCGATGTCGATGGCCGATCCCACGACGAGCGGAGCCGCGATGGCCTGCGCGACGACGAGGTGCCGATAGGTGATCGGCCGTGCGCCGCCGACGGTGCGCCCGGAGCGCGCCTCGACGACCTCGAGCAGGCGCTGCCCCACGGCGTTGAAGCGCTCGGCGGTGGCGAGCGACACGGCCTCGTCGAGGCCGCGTTCGAGCAGGGGCAGTCCCACGGAGCGCAGGAGCGCCGAGGTCGACCGGCTCGCCGGCAGACCGAGAGCCTGCGCGCGGGGGCTGCCGTCGTCGAGGGGCACGAGCGCGACGAGCTCGTCGTAGATCGCGAAGGCGGCCTGTCGCGTCTCGCCCACGATGGGCAGGATGGGAGCGATGATCGTGATGTCGCCGGGTGCCCGACCGGCCGCCGTCGCCCGGAGGCCCGCCTCGCGGTAGAACTTCACCGCATCTCCGAGGCTCGACGGCGCCACGATGTGGATGTCGGCGTGCGCCGCCGCGAACTCCCTGGCGCGAACCGAGACACCCGCGTGCACCACGGGTATCTGCCCCTGCACGGGGCGCAGCGCATTGAGGGGCCCGGCCACGCTGAACCGCCTGCCCTCATGGTCGACCGGATCCACCCGTGAGTGGTCCACCAGGATTCCGCGCTTCGCGTCGGCCACGACGGCATCGTCGTCCCAGCTGTCCCAGAGGCTGCGCAGCAGCCGCACGTACTCGACCCCGGTCTCGAAGCGGTTGTCGTCGGCGCCGCCGGCATCCGTTCTGCCGAAATTCGCACCGGCCCTCGGGTCGGTTCCCACGGTCAGGTTGAGGCCGAAGCGCCCGCCGCTCAGACGGTCGATGGATGCCGCGGCCCGGGCGATCGCGTAGGGCTCGGAATGCGCGGTGCTGGCCGTGGCGATCAGCCCGATGCGGTTCGTGACGGCGGCGAGGTACGCGGCCGAGCTGAACGGATCGATGCGCGCCAGGAGCGACGGTTCCGTGTACTCGAGGTCGGGGCTCGACGACAGCCAGTCGCCCAGGAAGAGGAAGTCGAGGCCGGCCTTCTCTGCGGTGCGGGCGAGGCGTTTGAGCGCCGCCGGGTCGTTCGCCGGGTTCTTGTGGGCGCCGGGATACCGCCATCCGGACGGGAACGCCCCGAGCGTGCGCACCATCGCCCCGAGAACCAGCTGTCCATCGCGTTCGAACATGCGGACAGGCGTGGGGGTGGTCATGCGACGACCATAAGCGCGGAGACGGGGAACGCCGAGGGCCGATGACACATGGCGTAAAGCAGGAACGGGATCGGGCGCGTTGTCCGTACGATCGCTGCATGACTCACGCCCGCTTCGACCACATCACCCGTGCCGAGCTGAGCATCCCCTCGAGCCGCAAGTGGAGCCTGCACCCCGGAACCATCGGAGCCTGGGTGGCCGAGATGGACTTCGGAACGGCGCCGCAGGTGACCCGCGCGCTGCATCAGGCCATCGACGACGGCAACCTGGGCTACCTGGCTCCGGCGACCTCGCACGAGATGGGCAAGGCCACCGCGGCCTGGCACCGCGACGAGTACGGCTGGGATTTTCCATGGCAGAACGTGCACGCCGTCTCCGACGTGATGGCCGCGCTCGAGGTGGCCATCACCAAGTTCTCGCCATCCGGAACGGGGGTCATCATCCCCACGCCGGCGTACATGCCGTTCCTCAGCTTCGTTCCCACGCTGGGCCGCGAGGTCTTCGAGGTTCCCGGGGTCGTGAACGCCGACGGCCGCTGGCAGCACGACCTCGCCGGGCTCGAGGCGGCCTTCCGCGCCGGCGCCCGCACGCTCATTCTCTGCAACCCGCAGAACCCCACCGGAACGGTGCTCACGCGCGACGAGCTCGAGGCGATCGCCCGCATCGTCGACCGGCACAACGGGCGTGTGTTCGCCGACGAGATCCATGCGCCCCTGCGCTACGACGGCGTCGCGCACATCCCGTACGCGTCGCTGTCCGAGACCACGGCGAGGCACACGATCACGTCGACGTCGGCATCGAAGGCCTGGAACCTGCCCGGCCTGAAGACCGCGCAGCTGATCACCTCGAACACGTCAGACGAGGAGCTGTACCAGACCTTCGGGTTCGCGGTCATGCACGGGGCCGCCACCCCGGGCGTGATCGCCGCGACCGTCGCCTACACCGAGGGGCGCGAGTGGCTGGGCGAGGTCGTCGACTACCTCGACGGCAACCGCCGGCTTCTCGGGGAGCTGCTCGACGAGCACCTGCCCGAGGTGCGCTACACGATCCCGGATGCGACGTACATCGCCTGGCTGGACTGCTCCGATCTGCGGATCGACGGCTCGGTCGCCGACTTCTTCCGCCTCGAGGCGGGCGTCACGCTCACCGACGGATCCCTCTGCGGTCGCGGCTACGAGGGGTACGCGCGCCTCATCTTCGCCATGCCCCGGCCCATCCTCGAGCAGGCGGTGCTCGACATGGCGGCCGCCGTGCGTCGATGTCTCAGCCCTTCAGCCAAAGAAAGCAGTGTTCTGTGACCGATGCGAACCAGCCCGCGACCGATGCCGCGCAGCCCGAATACGACTGGCAGGGCTACGCCTTCGACACCCGCCAGGTGCACGCCGGCGAGTACGACGACCTCAACGCCGGAGCCCGCGTCTCGCCCATCGCGATGACCGCCGGCTACCGCTTCGACTCGTTCGACGACGCCCGTGACAGGTTCTCCGGAGACGCCGACGGACTCATCTACTCCCGACAGCGCAACCCCTCAGGAGCCGTGGCCGAGAAGCGCATCGCCTCGCTCGAAGGGGGCTCGGAGGCCATCGTCGTCTCGTCGGGGCAGGCTGCGATCACCGCGGCCCTGCTCGCGCTCGCGGAGAACGGCGAGCGCATCGTGTCGACCGCCAGCATCTACAGCGGAACGCGGGTGCTCTTCGGGCGCAGCTTCGCCCGCTTCGGTGTCTCGGTCGACTACGTGTGGAACACGGCGGACGACGACGAGTGGGATCGCGTCATCCAGCCGAACACGAAGGCGATCTTCACCGAGACCATCCCCAATCCCAAGAACGACATCGTCGACATCGACCAGGTGGCCCGGGTGGCCGCCCGGCACGGCATCCCCCTCGTGGTCGACAACACGATCGCGTCGCCCTACGTGATCCGCCCGATCGAGCACGGCGCCGCCGTGGTCGTGCACTCGTCGACGAAGTTCCTCTCGGGCCACGGCGCCGGGCTCTCCGGGGCGATCGTCGATGGGGGCACGTTCGACTGGGCCGCCTCGGAGAGGCGCTATCCGCTGCTGACCGAGCCGCAGACATCCGGTGGCAGATCGCTGCTCGAGCGCTACGGCCGCACCGGCTACGCGCGGCTCGCGCGCGAGGCCGTGGTCAACGACATCGGGCCGGCGCTGTCGCCCTTCAACTCGTTCCTGCTGCACCAGGGAATAGAGACCCTGTCACTGCGCATGGAACGGCACCTCGACAGCTCGGTCACGATCGCCCGCTGGCTCGAGCAGCACCCGAAGGTCGAGAGCGTCGACTTCGCCGGGCTGGAATCCAACCCGGCGTACGAGCTGGCGCAGCGTCTGTACGGTGGCCGCACCGGGTCGGTCTTCGCCGTGACCGTTCGCGGGGGAGCAGCCGGGGCACGGAGCTTCCTCGACGGCCTGCGTGTCATCTCCCGCATGACGAACATCGGCGACGTGCGGTCGATGGCGCTGCATCCCGCCACGACGACGCACATCTCGTTCACCGAGGAGCTGCGGCAGAGACTGGGAATCACCCCGGGGCTCATCAGGCTGTCGGTCGGCATCGAGGACGTGAACGATCTCATCGCCGACCTCGACCAGGCGCTCGCCCGCGTCATCGTTCCCTGAGCCTGTCGAAGGGAACCTCAGCGGACGTGCCCTTCGACGGGCTCAGGGAACGGATCAGGTGTACATCAGCGAACCCGGCGTGGTGAGCTTCTCGCCGGTCTCGAGCAGGGTCTTGAGGCCGGAGAGGATCATCGGCCAGCCGCCGTACAGCTCCTCGTTCGCGCCCTCGCGCAGCTCGTCGTGGGTCACGACGAGGCGGCACGAGTCTCCGACCTGCTCGATCTCCCACGTGATGCGGGTGGTGCCCTCGGAGGCGACCTCGTCGCTCCAGCGCGCCACCATCGACTGCACCAGTCTGCGAGGCGGATCGACCACGAGGTTCACCCCGTCGCCGAGGGGCGCGTTGGCCTTGGGATTGGTCTGCACATAGCTCGACCCCTCGGTGAAGTCCGACTCGATGCGATTGCCGAAGCTGTAGACGCTGCGCATCTCGGTGTCGGTGATCGCGTGCCACAGACGCTCGGGCGTCGTGCGGATGTAGATCTCGAATACCTTCTCCATGGTTCTCTCCAGTTCTGTCTTGAGGTCGCTGAGAGCGGCCGTCCAGGGTTCCGCGTACTTGCTCGTCCACCGGTCGTGCACGAGCCGGATGGGCACGGGATTGAGGAAGTGCAGCTTCTCGCGGCCTCGTCGTCGAGTGACCACGAGCCGTGCCTCCTCCAGGATTCCCACATGCTTCATCACGCCGAAGCGGCTCATGTCGAACCGCGCCTCGAGTGCGCCGAGGGTCTGGCCGTCTTCGATGAACAGCGCGTCGAGGATCGCCCGCCGCGTGGGGTCTGCCAGAGCCCGGAACACCTCGTCCATGCCGTCAAAAATAGGTGACTGTTTGGTCACCTGTCAAGGATTCTCTTCCGTTGCTACGCTCGATCGAATGATCCGACCGATACCCGTGGATCCGCGCGACACCGCGGAATTGCATGACTTTCTCGCGGAGGCCGACCTTACGACGGCCGGGCTGGATGTGCGGGGCGCGCGGTACTGGATCGTGCGAGGGGAGCGGGGCGAGATCGTCGGCAGCACGGGCTTCGAGCGGTCGCCCTCGGCGCCCGACGCCCTGATCCGCAGCGTGGCCGTCGCCTCCTCCGTTCGAGCAGCCGGAGTCGGCAGCGAGTTGGCGCGGTTCGCCCTCGATGCGGCGCGGGCTGCGGGCATCGAGCATGCCTGGCTGTTCAGTCGGCGCTCCGGCCCGTTCTGGCAGAAGCTCGGCTTCGAGCGGGTGTCGACCGCATCGCTGGCCGCGGCTCTCGGCGAGACGACGCAGGTCGCCCTCTTCCGGCGGACCGGGCAGCTCGACCGCGAGGTCGCCTGGAAGCGCGTCGTTCACATTCGGTAACACGAATTGGTCGGCCGGTTCGGGCTCGGCCACACTGGGAAGACCTTGAGTTGCGCGGTGCTGTGCAATGTCGTCTGCACCACCGACCCCCGGGAATCCCATGATCGCCATCACCGACGTCACCAAGACGTTCGGCCGCGCTGACCGCCGGGTCACCGCCCTCGACAACGTGAGCCTCACGGTCGAGCGAGGCGAGATCTTCGGCGTCGCCGGCCAGAGCGGCGCGGGTAAGAGCACGCTCATCCGCACCGTCAACCTGCTCGAGCGGCCCGACTCGGGAAGCATCGAGGTCGACGGACGCGTTCTGACGAGCCTCGCCGGCGCGGAGCTGCGCAGTGCGCGGCGGGGCATCGGCATGATCTTCCAGCACTTCAATCTGCTCACCAGCCGCACGGTGCAGGGCAACGTCGAGCTCGCCCTCGAGATCGTGGGCGTCGAAGCGCGAGAGCGTCGCCGCCGGGCGGCGGAGATCCTCGACCTCGTGGGCCTGTCGAGCAAGGCGTCGGTCTACCCGGGCCAGCTCTCGGGCGGGCAGAAGCAGCGTGTCGGAATCGCCCGCGCGCTCGCCGCGAAACCGTCGGTGCTGCTCAGCGACGAGGCCACGAGCGCCCTCGACCCCGAGACGACGCGATCGATCCTCGCGCTGCTCAAGACGATCAACGCCGAGCTCGGGCTGACCGTGCTGCTCATCACCCACGAGATGGATGTCGTCAAGACGATCTGCGATTCGGCCGCCCTTCTCGAGGGTGGCCGGGTCACGGAGACCGGCAACCTCGTCGACCTCATCCGCACTCCGGGTTCGCGTCTCGCGCGCGACCTGTTCCCGCTCGGCGAGGTGCACACCCCGGCCGGCCACACCGTCGTCGACATCACCTTCAGCGGCGGCCTGGCCGACCGGCCGGTGATCGCCCAGCTGGCACGGGTGCACGGACTCGACGTCAGCATCCTCGGCGCCGCCGTCGAGACCATCGGCGGCAATCAGGCCGGGCGCACGCGGCTCGCCCTCCCCGGCGCGCGCGACGACATCGACAGGGCGCTCGCCGACCTGCGCGGCCAGGGGCTTCTCGTCGAGGTCGTGGGAGGGGCGGACGCATGATCGACCCATCCGCTCCCGGGTTCTGGTCCGACCTGTTCGAGGTGCTGCTGATCGGCACAGGCCAGACCCTCTACATGGTCGGCGTCGCGCTGCTCGTGACGATCATCGTCGGCCTGCCCCTCGGCATCCTGCTGGTCGGCACGGAGAAGGGCGGGCTCTTCTCTGCGCCCTTCGGCTCCCGTCGCGCAGGCATCGTCATCAACCGGGTCCTCGACTTCGTCGTCAACCTCGGTCGCAGCGTGCCGTTCATCATCCTGATGATCGCGGTCATCCCGTTCACCCGCCTCATCGTCGGCACGTTCATCGGCTCGACAGCCGCGATCGTGCCGCTGTCGCTGGTGGCCATCCCCTTCTTCGCCCGCATGGTCGAGATCGCGATCAAGGAGGTCGAGCCCGGGCTGTCCGAGGCGGCCGACTCCCTGGGCGCGACCTCGTGGCAGATCGTGCGCAAGGTGCTCGTGCCCGAGGCGCTCCCCAGCATCCTCCTCGGGCTCGCCACCACGGTCACCTCGATCATCAACTTCTCGGCGATGGTCGGCACCGTTGCCGGCGGCGGACTCGGCGATGTCGCGTTCCGCTACGGCTACCAGCGCTACAGCACCATCCACATGGTGGCGGTCATCATCGTCATCTACCTGATCGTGCAGGCCCTCGCCGCCCTGGCGGCGTGGGGCGCACGACGCCTCCAGCGCCAGAACTCCTGATCTCCTCACCACCCCTGCACCTCGATCCGAAAGGCACCCTGATGAAGAACAGCATCCGCATCGCCGCCGCCGTCGCAACGGCCGCACTGTCGTTCACCGCGCTCGCCGCGTGCTCCACCACCTCCGATTCGCCCTCCGACGCCGGTTCCGGCTCCGGCTCGGGCGACCTGGGCACGATCAAGGTAGGCGCGCTCGCGACGCCCGCCGGCGACATCCTCACGTTCGTCTCCGACAACCTGGCCGCCGACGCCGGCCTCACGATCGAGTTCACCGAATTCACCGACTACAACACGCCCAACACAGCCCTGAGCGACGGCTCGATCGACGCGAACCTCTTCCAGAACAGCACCTTCCTCGAGACGTACAACGAGCAGGCCGGCGGCACGCTGGTCAGCGCGGGCGAGGTCTACCTGCCCAGTGCGGCGTTCTACAGCGACACGATCACGAGCCTCGACGATCTGAAGGACGGCGCGAAGATCGCCATCCCCAACGACCCGACCAACGAGGGCCGCGCCCTCAAGATCCTCGCCTCCGAGGGCCTGATCGAGGTCACCGACGAGCCGACGGTGCTCGCCGACATCACCGAGAACCCGCACGACTACGAGTTCGTCGAGATCGAGAACGCCACCCTCGCCCAGGCGGTCGCCGACGTCGACACGGCGTTCGTCACGATCTCCTTCGCGCTTCCCGCTGGTCTCACCGCCAAGCAGGCCATTCTCATCGAGGGCAGCGACAGCCCGTACTTCAACGTGCTGGCCACCAGCGACAAGCTCAAGGACGACCCGCGGGTCGCGAAGCTCTACGAGCTGCTGACCTCGCAGGAGACCAAGGACTACATCGACGAGACCTGGGGCGGGCTCGTCGTTCCCGTCTCCTAGCCTCGGCCCGTCTCAGGGCACGCGACGCTGGCTCAGTACGGCGATCGCGTCTGCCCTATTCGAGACGCCGAGCTTGCGGTAGATCGACCTGAGCTGGCTCTTGACCGTGTTCGGCGACACGGTCAACGCCGTCGCGATGTCCGAGATCGAGGCGAAGCGCGCCAGCTGTTCGGCGACCGCCTCCTCCCTGGCGGTGAGCGACACCCTGGTCTCCGCGACCGGCACGAGCGACGGAGCGGACGCGAGGGCGGGATTCACGGCGAGCATGCCCGGCATCATCGGGCGCTGGTGCAGCTCGGGGATGAGTGCGAAGGCGAGTCCCTGGTGGCTGTGCTGCAGGAAGGTCGCCGCCCGCCGCGTGGCGGCGGATGCCTCGGTCCGTTCGCCGGCCGTGAGCGCGGCGGCCATGAGTACCAGCACCTCGCCCTCGACCCGGGGCGTCTGATCGTTGCCGGGCGCGGTCTGCCCGAGCAGTTCGAGGGCGCCGTCGGGATTTCCTCGTGCCAGCATGATGCGGGCCAGGGCGACCGTGTCGCGCCGCGCGCGCCGGCCCTGAACCGCCAGGGCGTTCTCGGCGGCGTCGGCATCGCCCGCCGCGAGGTGCAGGAGCGACCGGGTGGCTCGGAGCCGTGCCGCCGTGAAGGGGCCGAGCGAGGAGCGCTTCGAATGGGTGGCGATCTCTCGTTCGAGGTCGAGCAGAGCGCGATCGGGGTCTCCGCGGAACATGGCGATCAGGGCATCGAGGTGCGCGAGGATCGGCCAATGCTCGATGGTCGCACGGTGCCGGTCGAGTGAGCGCACGTGCTCGTCGGCCTTGTCTGCATCGAAGCGTTCGAGCGCGATGAACGCCTCGGCGACCTGGTAGAAGCTGCCCATGTATCCGGTGATCCACCCATCGGGCCAGTGGCGGCGCACCGCATCGGCCGAGCGGTCCTCGGCCGTCACGAGATCTCCCGTGATGGCTGCGGCTCCCGCTTCGAGCGCGAGGCCCTCGAGTCCCGACGGCACGTTCTCGGCCTCTCCGATCGACGAGCTGCGGCGGAAGCTGGCCATGGCCTTCTCCATGCGCCCGTTGTAGAAGAAGCTGATGCCCACGTGATTGAAGAGCGCAGGCTGCAGACGGCCGAGTCTGGCGAGGTCTTCGAGGTCGAGCCCCATGAGCGTCTCGTAGGCCGATTCCGCCGCGGAGAGCGCAGGCTCGAACGACCCGAGCACCCGCAGCGAGCTGCTCTCGATCGTGCGGAACAGTGCGCGGTCGGCCGGGGCGGCGCGCGACCCGAGGATGCGCGAGGAGGCGATCGCGAGGCCGAAGAACTCGATCGCCCGAACCCGGTGGTGTGCGCGTGCGTTGAAGATCAGCGCGAGAAGCAGCGAGAGGAGCGGGTACTGGCGCAGTGCCACGAGAGGGGTGGTGGCGAAGGTCTCGATGACCTGAGACCCGTGGTTGCGCAGCAGCAGCATCCACGAACTGCGAGCGACCGTCGACGCGAAGGCGAGGTCTTTGGCGCGCACCGCGAAGTCGAGGGCCTCGAAAGGCCGGCCGTGCGCGTGCGACCACACGGCGACCTGCCGACGCAGTTCGACCAGGGAGCCGCGTCTCTCGCCTGTCAGCTCGCGCAGGAAGGTCTCGCGCAGCAGCGGCGTGAGGGTGAAGGTGCGGGTGGCGCCTTCGCCGTGCCAGAGTCCGAGCCCGTCGCGTTCGGCGCGATCGAGCAGCGCCGCCGCGAGCGGCGATCCGGAGAGGGTCTCGGCCAGCTCGGCGTCGAGCACATCGGCGATCGAGATGGAGAGGAGGAAGGAGCGGTACTGCTCGGCGCTCGCGCCGGAATCGCCGCTGGCCGCCGTGTTCGCCCAGACGTAGCTCGCGTAGGTGTCGACGGCGCGGGCGATCCGCTCGGGCACATCGGATGTCCTCGGTCCGGCCGCTGCGAGGGCGCGCGTGAGCAGGGGCGAACCGCCGAAACGCACCACCTCGTCGACGAGCTGCTCGGTCTCGCCCGCACCGAGGGCGACGCGGACGTCGGAGCGGGAGAAGGCGAGCTCCTTCCACCCGATGACGGAGCGCACGACGCCGACGACGGGGGTCGAGGCGTCGACGACGGAGATGCGTCGTGTCGAGAGGACGAGTCGCAGGCCCTCCACGCGGGGAAGAATCGACAGGAGCGACTGCAGCTCGGAGGGGATCAGGAGATCGGCGCGGTCGATCACGAGAACGAGCTCGCGACCGAGCGCCTGCAGGCCACGACGCAGCAACGACCATTCGTCGGCGCCGCCCGCCATCGCCGCGTCGGCCAGATGGAGGGGGTTCGGCTCGGCGATCATTCCCGCGGCCGACAGCTCGGCGGCGATCATCGAGACAGCCGCGGGCCCGGTCGTGTCGGCCGTCTCGAACTGCACCCAGACGCCGTGCTGGGCCGTTCCGGCCGCCCACTCGGCGAGCAGCGACGTCTTGCCCGCACCGGCCGGCCCGTGCACGATGGCGAGCGGAACCGGAGCCTCGAGGATCTCCACCAGTCCGGGCCTGGACACGAAGTTGGGCGGCAGTCGCGGCGCGCCCCACACCGTCACAGGGTGCCCCCGCCGACGGGCCGCCGACGGAGGCCCGACCGTGTGAGCGCCTTCTCGACGCGCACGGCGACGGCAGCGAGCAGCAGAATCGACAGCATCCGGCCGCCCAGCGTGAGGATGACCACCCACGGCGACATGACCGCCGGATCGATCACGACGAGCGAGATGGCGAAGAGCACCAGGGCGAGGGTGGCGGCCGCGGCGTACCAGGACGCCTCTCGAGGTCTGGTGGAGAAGCTGCTGGCCAGCAGCACCAGTTCGCCGGCGAGCGCGGGCAGTCCCAGCGCCACGAGGATCAGGAATCCGAGCGCGGTGAAGGGCATCGCCAGGAGGCCGGCCACGAGTGCCGTGATCAGGAGCGAGCCCGGTGCGCGCAGCCACCGGGCGGCGATCAGCGGGCCGAGCGACGAGATCGATCCCACGAGGGAGTAGGCCACCGGAGAGGCGAGGGCGATCGACGAGGTGATCGGGCTCATGGCCGTGATGAGCACGGCCGTCAGGGCTCCGAATGCCGCGCACTGAAGCAGCATCGACGTACTCCACGCCGATACGATCCATGATCTGCCCCCTGTTCTCGTCACGTCAGGAGTGCGGGGTCGATCGGGTGGAATCAGGGAAGTCCCATATCGTCATGATGATTCATTAAACACCCGCGCGGGGGGTACGGGCCGCGAATCGAGCCAGCCGGTATCCTGACGGCACGACGTTCGACAGGAGATCGTGTGAGCCAGTTGACTCAGCCGCCCGGCTTCTCGTACCCGAACGAGCGCGTCGTGAGGCCGCCTCTGACGCGGGCGCACCGCAATCGCGCGTGGTTGGCGGGCGCCGTGTCGAACACCGTTCTCACCGCCGGCCTGACCATCGTGACGCTGGCCGGCGTCCTGTTCCTCATCGTCGTGATCATGTCGCTCGTGCAGGGCATCGCCCGACAGTCCGACGGCTACCAGGTAAGGCCCCTCGATTCCGTTCTCGAGGCCGTGGGGCTGTCGCCTCAGCATGCCTGGGTGGCGTGGCTCGTGCTGATCGTCGGCATGCTGCTGGGCGCCGCGGTCGGCTGGGCGGGCATCTGGATCGGCAAGGCCATGATCGCGTCGGTCGGAGTCGCTCGCCCGTGGGCGGTGACCTGGAGCGCGACGGGGATCCTGGTCGGCATCGGCCTCATCGCGTCGACCGTCATGTCTCCGCTGATCGCGCCGCTGATCACGATCGTCTTCGGCGCCGTCCTCGGCAGCGGCTCCGTCTCGGGGGAGGACGCGTCCGGAATCGCTCTGACCTTTGCGGCCTCGATCCTCGCCACGATCTTCTCGCTCCTCGTCTATGCGGCCGCGGGCTCCCTGGTGTGGTGGTGGATGGCGCACGCCCTGCGGAGGGCCGAGTGACGCAGCCGCCGGCATCCGGGCGCGCCCCCAGCATCCGCGACGTCGCCCGCATTGCGGGGGTCTCGCACCAGACCGTCTCGCGCGTGCTCAACGCGCACCCGAGCATCCGGCCCGAGACCAAGGAGCGGGTGCTCGCCGTGATGGGCGAGCTCAACTACCGACCCAACCGCGCGGCCCGTGCCCTGGTCACCTCTCGCTCGGCGACCCTCGGCGTGCTGTCGGCGTCGAGTGCGCAGTACGGGCCGGCATCGAGCATCCGCGCCATCGAGCGGGCGGCCCGCGCCGAGGGCTACTTCGTGAACACGGTCAATGTCGACGGCAACGACGTCGACGAGATCCAGGCGGCGCTCACCCACCTGCTCGACCTCGGGATCGAGGGTCTGGTGGTGATCGCGCCGCAGGTGCGTGTGTTCGACGCGCTGGTCTCGCGAGGGCTCGAACTTCCGTTCGTCACGATGCAGTCCACCGGTCGTCGCGGCGATCACGCGCTCTCGGTCGACCAGATCACGGGGGCCAGGCGCGCCACGCGGCACCTCCTGGAGCTGGGGCACACGCGCATCCGGCACCTGGCGGGCCCGCTCGACTGGATCGAGGCGGAGGCGCGCATCGTGGGCTTCCACGCCGAGCTCGAGGCCGCGGGGCTCGCCCCCAGCGAGCCGCTCGTCGGCGACTGGACGCCGGAGTCGGGTTATCTCGCCGGGCAGAGGATCGCCAGAGAGGGCGACGTCACCGCCGTGTTCTCGGCGAACGACCAGATGGCGCTGGGCCTGCTTCACGCGCTCCGCGACGCGGGGTTGGATGTCCCGGGTGACGTGAGCGTCGTCGGTTTCGACGACATTCCCGAGGCCTCGCATTTCTGGCCGCCGCTCACGACCGTGCGGCAGGACTTCGACGAGTTCGGGCGGCGCTGCATCGCGCTGCTGCTGGCGGCGATCCGCGGCACGCCGGCGGAGGAGCGCGCCCTGGTTCCCGACCTCATCGTTCGAGCATCGACGGCTCCGCCGCACGCGCGGTGAGCGCTTGACATCGGGCGGCGCCGCTCAGGTAACATGAAGACGGCAATGTGAACGGTCACATTAACCGGATCCACCGCGTGACGCGAACAAAGGAGTTCCCCCGATGAGCACTTCCGACACGAACGACGACGAGCGCTACGTCGTCGGCATCGACTATGGAACGCTCTCGGGCAGAGCGGTCGTCGTGCGCGTCAGCGACGGCGCCGAACTGGGCAGCGGTGTTCTCGAATACCCGCACGCGGTCATGGATCGCACGCTCGCCGCATCCGGAGCCGCCCTGCCGCCCGAGTGGGCCCTGCAGGTGCCGAGCGACTACGTCGATGTGCTCAAGCACACCGTTCCCGCCGCGCTGGCCGAGGCGGGCATCGACCCGTCGAAGGTCATCGGGGTCGGCACCGACTTCACCGCCTGCACCATGGTTCCGACCCTGGCCGACGGCACTCCGCTGAACGAGCTGCCCGAATACGCCGACCGCCCCCACGCCTACGTGAAGCTGTGGAAGCACCACGCCGCCCAGCCCCAGGCCGACCGCATCAACCGCGTCGCGGAAGAGCGCGGCGAGGCCTGGCTGCCCCGCTACGGAGGGCTCATCTCGAGCGAGTGGGAGTTCGCCAAGGGCCTGCAGCTTCTCGAAGAGGACCCCGAGCTCTACAACCGCATGGACCACTGGGTCGAGGCCGCCGACTGGATCGTCTGGCAGCTCACCGGCGAGTACGTGCGCAACGCCTGCACCGCCGGCTACAAGGGCATCTGGCAAGACGGGGAGTACCCGTCGTCCGACTTCCTCGCAGCCCTCAACCCCGATTTCGCCGACTTCGCCACCAGCAAAGTCGAGCACCGCATCGGCCAGCTGGGGGATGCCGCGGGTCGGCTCTCCGCGGAGGCCGCGGCCTGGACGGGCCTGCCCGAGGGCATCGCGGTGGCCGTCGGCAACGTCGACGCCCACGTGACCGCCCCCGCCGCCCGAGCAGTCAAGCCCGGACAGATGGTGGCCATCATGGGCACCTCGACCTGCCACGTGATGAACGCCGAGGTGCTGAAAGAGGTGCCCGGCATGTGCGGCGTCGTCGACGGCGGCATCGTCTCGGGCCTCTACGGCTACGAGGCGGGGCAGTCCGGCGTCGGAGACATCTTCGCCTGGTACGTCGAGAACCAGGTGCCCGCCCACTATCGCGAGGCGGCAGACGCACGCGGCATCAGCATCCACCAGTATCTGACCGAGCTCAGCGAGCACCAGCCGGTGGGCGGTCACGGACTGCTGGCCCTCGACTGGAACAACGGCAACCGCTCCGTGCTCGTCGACACCGAGCTGTCGGGCCTGCTCGTCGGCCAGACGCTCGCGACCCGCGCGGAAGAGATCTACCGGGCGCTCCTCGAGTCGACGGCCTACGGAACCCGCAAGATCATCGAGACGTTCAACGCCTCCGGCGTCGAGGTCACCGAGTTCATCGTGGCCGGCGGACTCATCAAGAACGCGTTCCTCATGCAGACCTACAGCGACATTCTGCGCCTGCCGATCTCGATCCTCGCCAGCACCCAGGGCCCCGCGCTCGGCTCCGCCATCCACGCTGCCGTCGCGGCCGGCGCCTACCCCGACGTGCTCGCCGCGAGCAATGCCATGGGCCGCCTCGATGAGGCCGTCTACGTGCCGAACGAGGCCAACGCCGACGCCTACGACGACCTCTACGCCGACTACTCCGAGCTGCACGACTACTTCGGTCGCGGCGCCAACGACGTGATGAAGCGGCTGAAGACCGCCAGAAAGAAGGCCCTCGCGTGAGCGACACCGTGACAGAGTTCACCCCCGAGATCCAGGATGCGATCGCGCGCGTCCGCGACGACGTCGCGCGGCTGCACGGCGAGCTGGTGCGCTACGGCCTGGTCATCTGGACGGGAGGCAACATCTCGGGCCGCGTTCCGGGCGCCGACCTGTTCGTGATCAAGCCCTCGGGCGTCGACTACGACGACCTCGCGCCGGAGAACATGATCCTCTGCGACCTCGACGGCGCCGTCATCCCCGGCACGCCGGGCTCCGAGCGCTCGCCCTCGAGCGACACGGCGGCACACGCCTACGTGTACCGGCACATGCCCGAGGTCGGGGGAGTGGTGCACACGCACTCCACCTACGCGGTCGCCTGGGCCGCGCGCGCCGAGCCGATCCCGTGCGTCATCACCGCCATGGCCGACGAGTTCGGCGGCGAGATCCCGATCGGGCCGTTCGCCATCATCGGCGACGACTCGATCGGGCGCGGCATCGTCGAGACGCTGAAGGGCCACCGCTCGCGCGCCGTGCTCATGAAGAGCCACGGCCCGTTCACGATCGGAAAAGATGCCCGCGACGCGGTGAAGGCCGCCGTCATGGTCGAGGACGTCGCCCGTACCGTGCACATCTCCCGCCAGCTCGGCGCGCCGGTCGAGATTCCCGAGCCCGCGATCGACTCCCTCTTCGACCGCTACCAGAACGTCTACGGACAGAACCCCGAAGGATCCCTCGCATGAGCACACTCCGCACCACCCTCGACGACTACGAGATCTGGTTCCTCACCGGCAGCCAGGGCCTCTACGGAGAGGAGACCCTCCGCCAGGTGGCCGAGCAGTCGAAGACGATCGCCGACACGCTCGAGGCGTCCACGGGCATCCCGGTTCGCATCGTGTGGAAGCCGGTGCTGACCGACTCCGACGCGATCCGTCGCATGGCCCTCGAGGTCAACGCGAACGACAAGGTCATCGGCGTCACAGCCTGGATGCACACGTTCTCGCCGGCCAAGATGTGGATCACGGGCCTCGACCTGCTGCGGAAGCCCTTGCTGCACCTGCACACGCAGGCGAACGTCGAACTGCCCTGGGGCGAGATCGACTTCGACTTCATGAATCTCAATCAGGCGGCGCACGGCGACCGCGAGTTCGGTTACATCCAGGCCCGCCTCGGCGTGGCCCGCAAGACCGTCGTCGGCCACGTCACCGACCCGAGCGTGCAGAAGCAGATCTCGGACTGGAGCCGCGCGGCCGCCGGCTGGGCAGCCACGCACGAGCTGAAGCTCGCCCGGTTCGGCGACAACATGCGCTACGTCGCGGTCACCGAGGGCGACAAGACCGAGGCCGAGCTGCGGTTCGGCGTGCAGGTCAACACCTGGGGTGTCAACGAGCTGGTCGAGGTCGTGGATGCGCAGAGCGATGCCGATGTCGACGCCCTCGTGGCGGAGTACGAAGAGCTCTACGACGTCGTCCCCGAACTGCGCAAGGGTGCAGAGCGTCACGAGTCGCTGCGCGACGGTGCGCGCATCGAACTGGGGCTGCGCTCCTTCCTCGAGGCCGAAGGATTCTCAGCCTTCACCACGAGCTTCGAAGACCTCGGCGGGCTGAAGCAGCTTCCGGGTCTCGCCGTTCAGCGCCTGATGGCCGAGGGCTACGGCTTCGGTGCCGAGGGCGACTGGAAGACGGCGGTGCTCGTGCGCGCCGCCAACGTGATGGGTGCGGGCCTGCCCGGAGGCGCGAGCCTCATGGAGGACTACACCTACGACATGACTCCCGGGGCGGAGCTCATCCTGGGCGCCCACATGCTCGAGGTCAGCCCGTCGCTCACCACGGCGAAGCCGACCCTCGAGATCCACGCGCTCGGTATCGGCGGCAAGGACGACCCGGTGCGCCTGGTCTTCACCGCCGACTCCGGCCCCGCCGTCGTGGTCGCCCTGAGCGACATGCGCGACCGCTTCCGCCTGGTGGCCAACGTGGTCGAGGTCGTGCAGCCCACGGCTCCGTTGCCGAAGCTTCCCGTCGGGCGTGCCGTGTGGAAGCCCGAGCCGAACTTCCAGACGTCGGCCGCCGCGTGGCTCACGGCCGGTGCGGCGCACCACACGGTGATGTCGACGACGATCGGCCTCGAGGTGTTCCAGGACTTCGCCGAGATCGCGAAGACCGAGCTGCTCGTCATCGACGAGAACACCGAACTGCGCGAGTTCGCCAAAGAGGTGCGCTGGAACGCGGCCTACTACCGCCTTGCGCAGGCGATCTGACCCGAGTCGTCCCCTGGGCCCGACGGGTCGCATCCATCGCGGTGCGGCCCGGCGGGCCTTTCTCATGGTGGCGTTGTTGCACCTATCGAGTGACCGGTCACATTCTCTGTCGGCTATGCGTTAACTTCTTGACTACAAGGTGAACATGATGCACCCTACTAACATGCCCGCACGAACACGCTCAGCGAAGAGCCGCCCTCGGAACCCGGGGTCACAGGGGGCTCTGCGGCAGCAGAACCAGCAGCGCATCGTCGAGTCCCTGCTCACCGGGGGGCCCTCGACCCAGGCCGAGCTCGCCCGCATCACGGGGCTGTCCACCGCCACGGTCTCCAACATCGTGAAAGACATGGAGTCGAACGGCCTCGTCGACACCTCGCCCGTCACCAGTTCGGGGCGCCGCGCCCTTTCGGTGCGTCTGCTCGACAGCGGCTCGGTGGCCGTGGGAGTCGACTTCGGACGGCGGCACGTGCGCGTCGTCATCACCAGCCTCGGCTACGAGGTGCGTGCGGAGGAGGCCCTGGCCCTGCCCCTCGGCTACGCCGCGGAGGACGGCCTCATCGTCGGCGCCGAGCTGCTCGACCGGCTGCTCGAGGAGAACGGCATCGAGCGCTCCCAGGTGCTCGGGGTGGGCATAGGAATCCCCGGACCGATCGACCGGCGCACCAATACCGTGGTCGTCGGCGCCATCCTTCCCGAGTGGGTGGGAGTGGGCCTCACCGACCTCGAACGGCGCTTCGCCTTCCCCGTCATCATTGACAACGACGCCAACTTCGGCGCCCTCGCCGAGGTCACCTGGGGAGAGAATCGCGGCGTGCGCAACCTCGTGTTCGTGAAGATCGGCTCGGGCATCGGCTCGGGCCTCATCCTGAACGGGGCGCCCTATGGGGGCCACCTCGGAATCACCGGCGAGATCGGGCACACCCCGGTCTCCGACCACGGTCTCGTGTGCCGCTGCGGAAACCGGGGATGCCTCGAGACCGTGGCATCCATCTCGATCATGATCGAGCTGCTCGGCCGCGGGTCGCCCGTGCCGGTGACCACGGCCGACATCGTGCGGCGGGGGCTCGCACGCGACCCCGCCACGCTGCGTGTGCTCGACGACGCCGGCACCGCAGTGGGCCGCGCGATCGCCAACATGGCCAACATGATCAATCCCGAGGTCGTGCTCATCGGAGGGCCGCTGGCCGCCCTGGGCGACATCATCCTGGAGCCGGTGAAGCGGGGTCTGGTGCGCAACGCCCTGCCGATCGTGGGCGAGACCACCGCCATCCGCATGTCGTCGCTCGGCGACCGGGCCGAGGCCCTGGGCGCCGCCGCGCTCGTGCTGCAGCAGCCCGGCGTGCACCCGCACTGACCTCCCGTTATCAAGTCGTTGCGTTAACTATTTGACGACAAGGGGGTCGAGGGCGTTTACTACCTAAGCGAGAGATTTCGACAGAATCCTCGAGTCCGACAGCGGAGTCTTTCAAGGAGCGCATGAATGTCTTCTAGTCCCACGATCCTTGAGATGCGATCCATCACCAAGGAGTTCCCCGGGGTCAAGGCCCTCTCCAACGTGTCGCTGACGGTCAGGGCCGGCGAGATCCACGCGATCTGCGGCGAGAACGGCGCGGGCAAGTCCACCCTCATGAAGGTGCTCTCGGGCGTCTACCCCTTCGGCACCTACGAGGGAGACATCGTCTTCCAGGGCAGCGAGGTGCGCTTCCGCGACATCCGCTCCAGCGAGCAGACCGGCATCGTCATCATCCACCAGGAGCTGGCGCTCATCCCCGAGCTCTCCATCACCGAGAACATCTTCCTGGGCAACGAGCCCGGCCGCGGCGGCGTCATCGACTGGAAGGACGCGAAGAAGCGCGCCATCGAGCTGCTCGCCCGGGTCGGCCTCAAGGACGACCCCGACTCGCTCATCAAGAACATCGGTGTGGGCAAGCAGCAGCTCGTCGAGATCGCCAAGGCGCTCAACAAGAGCGTGAAGCTGCTCATCCTCGACGAGCCCACGGCGGCGCTCAACGAGAACGACTCGCAGCACCTGCTCGACCTGATCCGCGGCCTCAAGTCCAAGGGCATCGCGTCGATCATGATCTCGCACAAGCTGAACGAGATCGAGCAGGTGGCCGACTCCATCACGATCATCCGCGACGGCCGCAGCATCGAGACCCTCAACGTCAAGGAGGACGGGGTCAACGAGGACCGCATCATCCGCGGCATGGTGGGCCGCGACCTCGAGAGCCGCTTCCCCGAGCACACCCCCAAGATCGGCGAGGTCTTCTTCGAGGTGCGCAACTGGACCGTGCAGCACCCGCTCATCTCCGACCGCCTGGTCTGCAAAGACGAGAGTCTTTTCGTGCGCCGCGGCGAGATCGTGGGCATCGCCGGGCTCATGGGCGCCGGTCGCACCGAGCTCGCCATGAGCATCTTCGGCCGCTCCTACGGAACCTACGTCTCGGGAACGATCATCAAGGACGGCAAGGAGATCGTGCTCAAGAACGCGGGCGACGCGATCGACCACGGTCTCGCCTACGTGAGCGAGGACCGCAAGGTCCTGGGGCTCAACCTGCTCGACGACATCAAGCGCTCCACGGTCTCGGCCAAGCTCAAGAAGATCTCGAAGCGCGACGTCGTCGACGAGGTCAAGGAGTACGAGATCTCGGATGCCTACCGCAAGAGCCTGCGCATCAAGACACCCACGGTCAACGAGGGTGTCGGCAAGCTCTCGGGCGGCAACCAGCAGAAGGTCGTCCTCGCCAAGTGGATGTTCACCGACCCCGACCTGCTCATCCTCGACGAGCCGACACGCGGCATCGACGTCGGTGCCAAGTTCGAGATCTACGGCATCATCCAGAAGCTCGCCGACGAGGGCAAGGGCGTGATCGTCATCTCGAGCGAGCTGCCCGAGCTCCTCGGAATCTCCGACCGCATCTACACGGTCTTCGAAGGCGCCATCACCAATGACATCCCGGCCGCCGAGGCCGATCCCGAAACGCTCATGAAGAGCATGACCTCCGCCAAGAAAAAGGTTCTTTCCTGATGACTCAAATCACCGAAGCCCCCAAGAAGTCCGGAGGCATTCGCGACCTCGGCAAGATGTTCGGCAGCGGATCCGGGGCCAAGCAGCTCGGCATCCTCGGCGCCCTGGTCGTCATCATCATCATCTTCCAGGTGTGGACGGGCGGGCTCACCCTCACCCCGGGCAACCTGATCGCCCTGGTGAGCCAGTACTCCTACATCCTCATCCTCGCCATCGGCATGGTCATGGTGATCATCGCGGGCCACATCGACCTCTCGGTCGGCTCGGTCGCGGCGTTCTCCGGCATCGTGGTGGCGAGCCTGATGCAGAACTTCAACGTGCCGTGGCCCGTCGCGATCGTGCTCGGCCTGGTCGTGGGCGCCCTCATCGGAGCCTGGCAGGGCTTCTGGGTCGCCTACGTGGGAGTTCCGGCCTTCATCGTGACGCTGGCCGGCATGCTCATCTTCCGCGGCGGCAACCAGTTCATCGGAAACGCCAACTCGGTCGCCGTGCCCAAGGAGTTCCAGTTCATCGGCGCCGGCTACCTGCCGGAGGTCGGGCCGGACACCGGTTACAACAACCTCACGCTGCTGCTCGGGCTCGTCGTGATCGTGGCCATCGTCTGGCGTGAGTTCTCGGCCCGCCGCACGCAGGCCGAGATGGGCAGCGACATGGCTCCGCTGTGGGTCTCCCTGGTCAAGATCGCGGGACTCGTCATCGTGACCGGCTACGCCACCTACCTCTTCTCGTCCGGTCGCGTCGGCACCAGCTTCCCGATCTCGGGCATCATCCTCGGTGTACTCGTTCTGCTCTACTCGTTCGTCACCCGCAACACGATCTTCGGCCGCCACATCTACGCGGTCGGCGGCAACTCGCACGCCGCCGAGCTCTCGGGCGTCAACTCCCGCCGGGTCAACTTCTTCGTGATGATGAACATGTCGGTGCTCGCCTCGCTGGCCGGCATGATCTTCGTGGCCCGCTCCACGGCATCCGGCCCGCAGGACGGCCTGAACTGGGAGCTCGACGCGATCGCGGCCGTGTTCATCGGCGGCGCCGCCGTCGCCGGTGGTGTCGGAACCGTGACCGGCTCGATCATCGGTGGTCTGGTCATGGCCGTTCTCAACAACGGTCTTCAACTCGTCGGCGTTCCGTCCGACCGGGTGCAGATCATCAAGGGCCTCGTGCTCCTCGCCGCCGTCGCCATCGACGTCTGGAACAAGAGCCAGGGTCGCCCGTCGATCACCGGATTCCTCACCCGCAAGCGCACGGGCGGCGCACTCACCACCGAGACGCCTCCGGTTCCCCGGGTGCAGGACGACACGAACGCCCTCGAGCCCACCGTCGGCGCCTCGGAGACGAACCGCCCCTCGTCGGTCACCCCCAACAACTAGATCTTTCCTTCCTGCACCACTCATCCCTGCACCACACAAAAGAAAGTGATTGAAATGCGTAAAGTCGCACTAACCGCTGCAGCTGTCGCTGCGGTCGCAGCATTGGCGCTGTCCGGTTGCTCCAGCCGCGCCGGAGACACGACCTCCACCGATGGAGCGTCGGCCGGTTTCGCCGCCGATTCCGTCATCGGAGTCGCACTGCCCTCGAAGACCAGTGAGAACTGGGTCCTCGCCGGTGGACTGTTCGAAGACGGCCTCAAGGAGGCCGGCTACAAGGGCGACGTGCAGTACGCCGCCGCATCCGGCACCGTCGCCGACCAGCAGGGCCAGATCCAGTCGATGGTCACCAAGGGCGCGAAGGTCATCATCATCGGTGCCGCCGATGGTTCGCAGCTCTCAACCCAGGTCGAAGCCGCGCACGACGCCGGCGCGATCGTCATCGCGTACGACCGCCTGATCCTCAACACCGAGGCCGTCGACTACTACGTGGCCTACGACAACTTCAAGGTCGGCGAGCTCCAGGGCCAGGCCCTGCTCGACGGCATGAAGGCCAAGAAGGCCGAAGGCCCGTACAACATCGAGCTGTTCTCGGGTTCGTCGGATGACGCCAACTCGGCCGTCTTCTTCGACGGCGCGATGAGCGTTCTGCAGCCGGCCATCGACGACGGCACCGTCGTCGTGGGCTCGGGCCAGACCGACATCAAGCAGACGGCGACCGCCGGCTGGAAGGCGGAGAACGCCCAGAGCCGTATGGACTCGCTGATCACCAGCACGTACAGCACCACGTCGCTCGACGGAGTCCTCTCCCCGAACGACACGCTGGCTCGCGCGATCATCACCTCGGTGAAGGCCGCCGGAAAGCCGATCCCGGTCGTCACCGGTCAGGACTCCGAGGTCGAGTCCGTGAAGTCCATCATGGCGGGCGAGCAGTACTCGACCATCAACAAGGACACCCGCGCGCTGGTCAAGCAGGCCATCGACATGGTCGGCGAGCTGCAGAAGGGTGGCAAGGCCACGACGAACGACGACGAGTCGTACGACAACGGCGTGAAGGTCGTTCCGGCCTTCCTGCTCGACCCGGTCATCGTGACCAAGGACAACGCGGCCGAGGCGTACGCCAACGACCCGACCCTCGAGCCGCTCACCAAGTAGCACCCGCTCGACAGCAGTAAGGCTCAGGCCGATCCGAGATCTCTCGGGTCGGCCTGAGCTGTTTCTACGCAGCCTCGAGCCAGTAGGTGCCGGTGCGGTCAGTCGTGCCCGGTGCGCCGGTAATTCTTGTCCGCAGTGGGCGCAGCTGCGGGATTCAGACCGCGTGCGCCGCGTACTGGGCGCGGATCTCCGGGCGGTAGTCGGGAGTCGGGGTCGCCACGGTCGAGACGGTCCAGGTCGGGCGCGTGCCCGTGAGAACCCAGGCGGCCTGTGCCGCGGCGCCGTCGGCCACGTACTCGCCGGGCGTCGGGATGCTCACGGGCAGCTCGAACACCTGGGCGGCGATCGCCTGCACGGCCGGGTTCAGGGCGGCTCCGCCGATGATGAGCAGCCGCTCGGCCTGCACACCCAGCGCGGTCACGGCGGCGACGCCGTCTGCGAGGCCGCAGAGCATTCCCTCGATGGCGGCGCGCGCGAGGCCCTCGCGCGTGGTCGAGGCGAGGGTCATGCCGAAGAGGGTGGCCGTGGCATCCGGCAGATTCGGTGTGCGTTCGCCCTCGAAGTACGGCTGCAGCACGAGGCCGTCCGATCCCGGCGCCGCGGCCAGGGCGAGTGAGCCGAGCTCGTCGTGAGTGACCCCGAGCAGCCGGGCCGTCGCATCCAGGATGCGCGCGGCATTGAGGGTGGCGACCAACGGCAGCGACAGTCCGCTCGCGTCGGCGAAGCCGGCGACGGTGCCCGACGCGTCGTTGATGGGGGCCTCGGTCACGGCGAAGACCGTGCCGCTCGTGCCGATCGAGACGACGACGTCTCCGGCGCGTGCGCCCAGGCCGAGAGCCGCGCCCGCGTTGTCGCCGGCGCCGGCGCCGAGGACGACGCCCGAGGGAGTCGTTCCGGCAGACTCCGCCGGGCCGAGCACGCGCGGAAGGATGCAGTCGTGGCCGAGCGCGGCGACGAGGAGCTCGCGGTCGTACTCGCCTGCGACCGAGTCGAAGTACCCGGTGCCGCTCGCATCGGAGCGGTCGGTGGTGAGCTCGGAGAGGACCGGGCCCAGCGGGCTGGTCTCATCGTCGGCGGGACCGTAGCCGCGCAGTCGCCAGGTGAGCCAGTCGTGGGGGAGGGCGACGGCGGCGACGCGCTCGGCGTTGGCGGGTTCGGCGTCGCGCAGCCAACGCAGCTTGGTGATGGTGAACGACGCGACCGGAACGCAGCCGGTGCGTCGCGCCAGCTCCTCGGCGCCGAACTCCGCGATGAGGTCGGAGGCCGCGGCGGCCGAGCGGGTGTCGTTCCAGAGCAGGGCGTCGCGGATCACCCGGCCATCGGCATCCAGAGCGACCATGCCGTGCTGCTGGCCGGCCACGGCCAGTGCGTCGACGTCGTCGAGACCGCCCGCGGCGGTGAGCGCCTGGCGCAGTGCCTGCCACCAGGCGGCGGGGTCGACCTCGGTGCCCTCCGGATGCGGCGCGCGGCCCATGCGAACGAGCGCGCCGGTCTCGGCGTCGCGGATGACGACCTTGCAGCTCTGGGTGGACGAGTCGACTCCGGCGACGAGGGGCATGGGTGTGGTTCCTTAAGGATGAAAACGGGTCGTTCCCTGAGCCTGTCGAAGGGGACCTTAGACAAGCTCAGGGAACGGAGGGATTACTAGCCGCGAGCTCCGAGCAGGTGCTCGAGTGCCAGCTGCTGCAGGCGCACGAAGCCGAAGCCCTTGCCGTCGAAGTAGGCGTCGGCGTCGAACTCCTCGTAGGCGCTGCGGTCGGCGAGCAGGTCGTCGTAGCTCTCGCCCTCGCCGAGCGTGTTCTGCGACAGCTCGAGAACGCGCGACGCGGCGAGCTGCTCCTGCACCTCGGGGTCGGCGCGGAACGCGGCGGCGCGCTCCTTGAGCAGCAGGTAGGTGCGCATGTTCGCGGCAGCCGAGTCCCAGACGCCCGTGATGTCCTCGGTGCGCGACGGCTTGTAGTCGAAGTGGCGGGGGCCGTCGTAGGCCGGTCCGCCGTTCGGGCCGCCGTTCTCGAGCAGGTCGACGAGGGCGAAGGCGTTCTGCAGGTCGCCGTGGCCGAAGACCAGGTCCTGGTCGTACTTGATGCCCCGCTGGCCGTTGAGGTCGATGTGGTAGAGCTTGCCCTGGTAGAGCGCCTGCGCGATTCCGGCAGCGAAATTGAGTCCGGCCATCTGCTCGTGGCCGACCTCGGGGTTCACACCCACGAGCTCGGGACGCTCGAGCGTGTCGATGAATGCGAGCGCGTGGCCCAGGGTCGGCAGCAGGATGTCGCCACGCGGTTCGTTGGGCTTGGGCTCGATGGCGAACCGGATGTCGTAACCCTTGTCGGTGACGTAGTCGCCGAGCATGTTGACGGCCTCGCGGTAGCGCTCGAGAGCCTGGCGGATGTCCTTGGCGGAGTCGTACTCGGCGCCCTCGCGGCCACCCCACATGACGAACGTCTTGGCGCCCAGCTCGGCGGCCAGGTCGATGTTGCGCAGCACCTTGCGCAGCGCGAAGCGGCGCACGCCGCGGTCGTTCGAGGTGAAGCCGCCGTCTTTGAACACGGGAGCGGAGAAGAGGTTGGTGGTGACCATCGGCACGATCACGCCGGTGTCGGCGAGGGCCTGCTTGAGGCGGTCGATCTGCGTCTGGCGCTCTGCGTCGGTGGAGCCGAAGGCGAAGAGGTCGTCGTCGTGGAAGGTGAGTCCGTAGGCGCCCAGCTCGTTGAGCTTGTGCACGGCCTCGACGACGTCGAGGGGGGCTCGGGTGGGGCCGCCGAACGGGTCGGCTCCGTTGTAGCCGATGGTCCAGAGGCCAAAGGAGAATTTATCGTCGCGCGTGGGCTCGAGGGCCATGGTGATTCCCGTCTCTCAACGTCATTGGTGAATTGTTGCTGTCGAAAACATATCAGCTTTCGACGGCGATCGGGAGACTAGTATTCGGATCATGAGTGTCGAGTCTGCGCCCGCCCCTCTCAGTCGCGTGGGCAACAGCAACGACCAGGCCAGGCGGCACAATCTCTCCACGATCCTGACGCTGCTGCACCACGGAGGGTCGCAGACGCGGGCCGGCCTCACCAGGGCGACCGGCCTGAACCGCTCCACGATCGCTGCGCTCGTCGCCGAGCTGGCGGAGCTCGGGCTCGTGTACGAGACCCAGCAGACAGACCCCGGAACCGTGGGACGCCCCAGCCCGTTCGTGCACCTGACCGACCGCATGCTCGCCGTGGCGGTGAACCCCGATCTCGACGCGGTGACCATCGGCCTGGTGGGTCTCGGCGGCCGCGTGCACTCGCGCGTGCGGCACGAGACGCCCGCGGCCCCGGGCGTCGCCGAGACCATCGACATCGTGACACGCGAGGTGGATGCGCTGCGCGCCGGCCTCGACGACGACCAGCGCATCGTGGGTGTCGGCCTGGCCGTGCCCGGCCTCGTGCGCACGTCGGACGGCGTCGTCACCCTTGCCCCGCATCTGCTCTGGAACGATGAGCCCCTCGCCGAACCGGTCGCCGCCCGGGTCGGCATCCCGGCTCTCGCGGCGAACGACGCGCAGCTCGGCCTGCTCGCGGAGAGCCTCTTCGGCGCCGGCCGCGGCGTCGACGACATCGTCTACCTCAACGGGTCGACCTCGGGCATCGGCGGCAGCGTGCTCGTCGCGGGCCGCACCCTGCAGGGCTCCCGCGGCTACGCGGGCGAGCTCGGCCACACCCTCGTGAACAGCAACGGCGTCACCTGCTTCTGCGGCAAGACCGGATGCCTCGAGACCGAGGTGAGCGTCGGTCGCCTGCTCGAGGTGCTCGGTGTGGATCCCGTCGACGGCGACGAGTTCGACCGCATGCTCGGAGAGACGGTCGACGACGCGGTGCGGGCCGAGATCGACCGGCAGCTCGATGTTCTGGGCGTCGCGCTGGGCAACTTCGTGGCCATCTTCAACCCGTCGTCGATCATCCTCGGCGGATTCCTCGGATCGCTCTTCGCCGCGAATCCCGCCCGGCTGCAGGAGGGCATCCGACGCGCGTCGTTCGGCACCCTCGGCGAGCAGGTCACCGTGGAGCGCGCCCAGCTGCGCACGCGCCTGCTGATGGTGGGCGCCGCCGAGCTGGCCTTCGGGCCGATGCTGGCCGACCCCGCGGGAGTGCTCGGGCCGTGAGTCGGGTGGTGATCGCCCCCGATTCGTTCAAAGGCACCGCGTCGGCCGATGCCGTCGCCCGCGCGATCGCCGAGGGGTGGGCCCGTGTGCGCCCCGACGACGAGCTCGTGCTGCTGCCGCTGGCAGACGGGGGAGAGGGCACGATCGACGCCGTCGCGGCCGCGGTGCCGGGGTCGCTGCGCATGCCCGTTCGGGTCACGGGCCCGGACGACGCGCTGGTCGACGCCGAATGGCTCCTCCTGCCCGACGGTACGGGCGTGGTCGAGCTGGCGAACACCAGCGGCCTGTCGCTGCTCGCCGGCCTCCGGCCTGTGGATGCGCACACGCGCGGATTCGGCCAGGCCGTGCGGGCGGCCCTCGACCACGGGGTGGGCCGCCTCGTGCTGGCCATCGGCGGAAGCTCATCGACAGACGGGGGAGCGGGCGTGCTCACCGAGCTCGGCGCGCGGTTTCTGGATGCCGAGGGCTCGCCGATCGCCGACGGCAACCGGGGCCTGCACGACCTCGCCGAGGCAGAGCTCAGCGGCCTGAGGCCGCTGCCGCCGGGCGGAGTCACCGTCCTCTGCGATGTGACGAACCCCCTGCTGGGCGAGCGCGGATCGGCCCGGGTCTTCGGACCGCAGAAGGGCGCCTCTGAGGGCGTCGTCGACGAGCTCGAGCGCGGTCTCGCCGCCCTCGCCTCGGCCCTGCCCGCGGTTCCCGCCGATCGTGCCGGCGTCGGGGCGGCCGGGGGAGCGGGCTTCGGCCTCGTGGCCTGGGGCGCGGTGCTCGTCTCGGGATCGGACGAGATCGCCCTCCTCTCCGGCCTCGACGCGGCGATCGCCACAGCAGACGTCGTGGTCACGGGAGAGGGCAGCTTCGACGAGCAGTCCGCCGGCGGCAAGGTGGCGTCGCGCGTTCTCTCGGCCGCTCGCGCCGCATCCACCGTGCCGATGCTCGTGGCCGGGCGCATCGCAGCGCCGAGCGACGACTTCGCCGCGGCCGTGTCGCTGACCGACCTTGCCGGGTCTCAGGAGCGCTCGCTCGCGCATCCGCTCGTCTATGCGGAGCAGGCCGGGGCCGTTCTCGCCGCCGATCTCTCGCGCGACGACTGAAAGCGACTCGAACCGATTCGAGCGCACGGGATCAGAAGTCGAATCGATTCGGTAATGTGGATTCCATTCGTCTACCGCCGCGATCGCGCAAGGAATCCCGTGACAACTGACTCCATCACCGTCGTTCACCCGGGCGACTCGCTCTCGCGGCGCCAACGCCTCGTCTACGTCCTCCTTCTCGGCGGACTGACCGCGCTCGGGCCGCTCACGATCGACCTCTACCTGCCGGCGTTCCCGATCCTCGAGGAGGACCTGGGGGTGTCGGCCGGAGCGATCCAGCTCACCCTCACCGGCACCACGATCGGATTCGCGCTGGGTCAGCTCGTGGTCGGCCCGTGGAGCGACAAGGTCGGTCGACGGCTGCCGCTCATCGTCGCGACGCTGCTTCACATCGCGGCCTGCATCGGAGCAGCCGTCGCTCCGGAGATCGTGTCGCTCGGAATCTTCCGCGTGCTTCAGGGCGCCGGTGCCGCCGCGGGCGGAGTGGTCGCCATGGCGATGGTGCGCGACCTGTTCGGCGGCCGTCCGCTGGTGCGCATGCTCTCGCGTCTCGCCCTCGTCACGACGCTCGCGCCTCTTCTGGCGCCGCTCATCGGCTCGCAGATGCTGCGCTTCACCGACTGGCGCGGAATCTTCTGGGCGCTCGCGATCTACGGCATCCTCGTCGTGGTGGCGGTCTGGCTCTGGATCGTCGAGACCCTGCCCAAGGATCGCCCGCGAGACGACGGGCACTCGACCCTGGGTCAGCGGTACAAATCGGTGCTCAGCGACCGCATCTTCGTGGGCGTCGCCCTCATCGGCGGAATGACCTTCGCCGGGCTCTTCACCTACCTGTCGGCGTCGTCGTTCCTGTTCCAGCTCGTCTACGAGCTCGACCCGCAGCAGTACGGGCTGCTCTTCGCCGTCAACTCGATCGGCATCGCCGTCGGCACGCAGGCCTCGGCCCGACTCACTAAATACGTGGCCCCGCAGTGGATCCTGGCGGGAACGACGATGGTCATGCTGGTGTGCGCCATCGCGATCGTGGTGCTCGACTCTGCCGGAGCCGGGCTGGTGGGCATCCTCATTCCGCTCTGGTTCTTCATCGCCTCCTGCGGCTTCGGGTTCCCGTGCGTGCAGGTGCTCGCCCTCGACCGGCACGGCAAGGAGGCCGGCACGGCGGCGTCTCTTCTCGGGGCGGTCAACTTCGGCCTCGCGGGCCTCATCTCGCCCGTCGTCGGGTTCCTCGGCATCACCAGCGCGGTGCCGATGGGGGCGGTCATGGCCGTGACCGCGGCCGTCGCCGTGCTCGCCCTGTGGCTCATCGTGCGACCGTCGACGGTGCCGGCGCTGGGCCACTGACGCCGATAGCAAGCCCTGCGCACGGATTCGACGCAGCCGCTACGGTCGGTGGATGACGACGCGCAACCCCGAGAACATCGAGCCGGGCACCCAGCCCAGCACCGACCAGAAGACTCGCAGAGTGCAGCGGCTCTGGCCGCTGGTCAGTGCATTCGCCGTGCTCGTGGTCGCTGTGCTGATCGGCGCGCTCGTGATGCTGCGCGGGGCCGGCAACCCGCTCGGCTTCGACACCGAGTGGATGGACGAGATCGTCGAGCACCGCTCGCCCGTCTGGGAGATCCCGTCGCTCGCGATGAACTACCTCGGGGGTGGGGTGATCGGGGTGTTCATCGTGCCGATCGCCATCATCGTGGGGCTCTGCCTGTTCGGCCGGTTCTGGGCCGCGCTGTACTTCGCGGCAGCGACCATCCTGTCGGCCGGCCTCGTGCAGTTACTCAAGGGCATCTTCGGCCGGGCGAGGCCCGAGGAGATCCTGGTGCACGCCGACGTCGGGTCGTTCCCCTCCGGCCACGTCGCGAACGCGACGACCATGGCCGTGGTGCTCGCGATCATCCTGCGCCGCGGCTGGGTCTGGATCGTGGGAGTCGTCTACGTCGTGCTCATGCTGCTGAGCCGCACGTATCTCGGCGCGCACTGGCTGAGCGACACGTTCGGAGGGCTGCTGCTGGGCGCCGGAGTCGCGATCATCGTGTGGGCTCCGATCGCGAACAGGCTGTACCGGGAGAACGAGCGGGTGCACCGATTCGTCCTGGAGCGCGAATGATGGTTGCGCTTTCTGCAACGTTGTAGTCTCGACCCGTGGCCATTACCCTGCACGATGTCGCCCGGATGGCGGGCGTGTCGATCAAGACCGTCTCGAACGTCATCAACGACTATCCGCACATCAGGCCGACCACCCGCACCAAGGTCGAGGCCGCCATCTCAGAGCTGGGCTACCAGCCCAATCTCTCTGCCCGCAGTCTGCGCTCGGGGCGGTCGGGTGTCATCAGCCTGCTCATCCCCGACCTGCGAAACGCCTACTTCGCCGAACTCGCCGACGCGGTCATGCGCGCGGCCCAGGCGAGGGGCCTGTCGGTGATCATCGAGCAGATGCCCGGCGGCAAGAAGGAGGAGCTCGAGATCCTGCGCGGGCCCCGCATGCAGCTCGTCGACGGCATCCTCTACAGCGTTCTCGCTCTTGGCGAGGAGGACGCGCACGAGCTCGACAGCCGGATGCCGATGGTGCTGCTCGGCGATCGCATCTTCCACGGCCCGAAGGATCACGTGACGATGCAGAACACGGCCGGCGCGAAGGCGGCAACCGAGCATCTGCTCTCTCTGGGCAGGCGCCGGATCGCCGCCCTCGGCTCGCATCCCGGCGAGGTGGTCGGGTCGGCGGGACTCAGGCTCGACGGGTACCGGCAGGCCCTCGACGAGGCGGGGGTCGCCTACGATCCGTCGCTCGTGATCCCCGCCATCAACTGGCACCGCAAAGACGGCGCCGCGGCGATGCGGCGCTTCCTCGAACAGGACGTGCCGTTCGACGGGCTCGTCGCGTTCAACGACTCCATGGCCCTCGGTGCCATGCGCGTGATGCAGGAGGCGGGACTCCGCATTCCCGACGACGTCTCGGTCATCGGGTTCGATGACATCGACGAGACGCGGTATTCGATCCCCTCGCTGTCGACTATCGACCCGTCGAAGGACGAGATCGCCGAGACCGCCGTCGACCTGCTCCTCGAACGCATCGAGAATCCCGATTCGGATGTTCCGGCGCGCGATCTCGCGACCGTGTTCCGCGTGGTGCAACGGGAGTCGAGCGCGCGCTGAGTGCCGCCTGAGCGCGCCGTGGGTGCCGTTCGTATCGATTGCGCACTCGTCACGATTCTTGTCTTGACAGGGGTGTCGAGGCAGTGCAGAATCACTTTTACAACGTTTACTTTACAACGTTGTAAATGACAAGAATTCGACTTGGCCCACCACGCCGATGTCGATTGCCCGAATCAAGGAGGATTCGCTGATGGTCATGTGCCGCTACCCGCAGGCAGGCGTCATCGTCGAGTTCTTCCACCCCTCTCCCGCCTCGGCGCACGCACCGCTGCGCTAGGGAGACGACGCACCCCCACCCGAACTCGCGACAGCATCGTCGCGGTTCTTTCCTCGAAGGGAACCATCACAGTGAAGACCAAATCACTTCTGGCCGTGGTGAGCGCTGGCGCTCTCCTGGTCACTCTCGCAGGCTGCTCGCCCGATGTCAGCGCAGGAGGCAGCACCGACTCCGCAGGCGGTGACGCAGGCTCGTGCAGCAACACCATCGTCAACAAAGACGCCCCCCAGGTGTCGGTCTGGGCGTGGTACCCGAACATCAACACGGTCGTGGACATGTTCAACAAATCGCACGACGACGTGCAGGTCTGCTGGTCGAACGCGGGCCAGGGCGCAGACGAATACGCCAAGTTCTCCACCGCGATCGCGGCCGGAACGGGTGCCCCCGACGTGGTCATGCTCGAGGCCGAGGTCGTTCCCGGGTTCATCCTGCAGGACGCCCTCGTCGACCTCAGCGAGCACGGCGCCGACGACGTGAAGGCCAACTTCAGCGCCGGCGCATGGAAGGACGTCTCCAGCGGAGACTCCGTCTACGCCATCCCGGTCGACGGCGGCCCGATGGCCATGATCTACCGCGCCGACATCTTCGCGAAGTACGGCATCGCCGTGCCGACGACGTGGGACGAATACGCCGCTGCGGGGCAGCAGCTCAAAGACGCGGGTGGCCCGTTCATGGGCGACTTCGGCAGCAACGTACCCGCCTGGTTCACGGCTCTGATGACGCAGAACGGCCAGAAGGCCTGGGACTACGAGTCGGCCGACCCGCAGAACATCGGCGTCGAGCTGAACGACAGCGGCTCGAAGAAGGTCGCCGACTACTGGGCGGACCTGGTCAAGAAGGGCATCGTCGACACGCAGGACCAGTTCAACACCGACTACATCGGCGGCCTGGCCAACGGCTCCTACGCCACCTACGTCTCCGCGGCGTGGGCTCCCGGATACCTGACCGGAGCCGGAGCCTCGACCGAGGGAGACGGCGCAGACTGGAAGGCGGCCCCGCTTCCCCAGTGGGATCCCGCCAACCCCGTCTCCGTGAACTGGGGCGGATCCACGTTCGCCGTCACCACGCAGGCCAAGGACAAGGATCTGGCGGCGACCGTCGCCAAGGAGCTGTACGCATCCGACGACGAACTGCAGGACGGCGTCGACACCCAGACGATCTTCCCGCTCAACCAGAAGATTTTGGCCTCTGACGCGTTCGCCGACACGCCCGTCAAGTTCTTCGGCGGCCAGACAGCCAACAAAGAGGTCTACATCCCCGCCGAGAACGCGTACGAGGGCTACACCTACAGCCCGTTCACCACGTACTACTACTCGGAGCTCACAAAGGCGATGGTCTCGATCATCGACGGGTCGAAGTCGGGTTCCGATGCTCTCGACGACCTGCAGGGCACGATGACCGACTACGCCAAGGCGCAGGGCTTCACGGTCAAGTAGCACGTCTCCACCCTTCGACAGGCTCAGGGAGCGACACCGTTCCCTGAGCCCGTCGATGCCCCCCCACTCTTTCCTCACAGTCGATCGAAGGACTGACATGACACACCCCGCCGCCGTGCTGAGAGCACCCTCCCGGCGCCGCAACCTGCGTCGCCCCTGGATAGGCTGGCTCTTCATCGCCCCGTTCGGAGCGATCTTCCTCGTCTTCCTCGTGGCGCCCCTGGCCTACGCGTTCTATCTCAGCCTCTTCTCCAAAGGCCTCGCCACCGGCACGATCTTCGCCGGCGCCGGCAACTACATCAAGGCGTTCACCGACCCGGAGTTCCTCTCGGGCATCTGGTTCGTCATCCGCTTCGCGGTCATCCTCATTCCCATCCAGATGGCGGTATCGCTCGCGGCGGCGCTCGTGCTCGACGCGCTCACCACGAGGCTGTCGCGCTTCGCCCGGCTGGCCATCTTCGTGCCCTACGCCATCCCGGCCGTCGTCGGCACGCTCATGTGGGGCTTCCTCTACAGCCCGACCTTCGGGCCGCTCACCGACCTCTTCAAGGTGGTCAATCAGAGCGCACCCGAGATCCTGAGTTCGGGAAACATCTTCGGCGGGCTGATGAACATCGTCGTCTGGCAGTGGGCCGGCTACTACATGATCATCATCTACGCGGCACTCCGGGGAATCGATCCCTCGATCTACGAGGCCGCACGCATCGACGGCGCGACGCCGAGACAGATCGCCCTGCGCATCAAGGTGCCGATGATCTCGAGCGCGATGGCCCTGATCCTCGTCTTCGCCCTCATCGGAACGCTGCAGTTCTTCACGGAGCCGCAGGTGCTGAGGCCGATCTCGAACGGCTCGATCACCTCGAGCTTCACGCCCAACATCTACGCGTTCGACCTCGCGTTCCGGTTCTCGCAGTTCAACTACGCGTCGACCATCTCGTTCTCGCTCGGCATCGTGGTCTTCATCGCGGTGTACATCTTCTTATTCGCCAGCCGCAAGCGCCGGGGAGGCCTCTCATGACGACGATCACGAGCCCGATCAAGGTCAGGAAGAAGCCGAACGTCGCGGCGCACGTCTTCCTCGTCATCCTCATCGTGTACTTCCTGCTGCCCCTGTGGTGGCTGTTCGTCGCCAGCACGAAAGACCCGCAGGGCCTGTTCACGGGCACGGGAGGCGCACTCTGGTTCGACAAGAACTTCAACCTGCTGGCGAACATCCAGGAGCTCGTCACCTACAAGGGCGGCATCTACTTCCGCTGGCTCGGCAACTCCGCGCTGTACTCGCTGCTCGGCGGCGTCGGCGCCACCGTGCTCGCGGTGCTCGCGGGCTACGGCTTCGCCAAGTTCGCCTTCAAGGGTCGTGACTTCTCGTTCGCGATCCTGCTCGGCTCGGTCATGGTGCCGCTCACCGCGCTCGTCATTCCGACGTTCATGCTCATGTCGCAGCTGCACCTCACGAACACGATCTGGGCGGTCATCCTCCCGTCGCTGCTCAGCCCGTTCGGCGTGTACCTCATGCGGGTCTACGCTGCCGACGCCGTTCCCGACGAGCTGCTCGACGCCGCCCGCGTCGACGGCTCGGGCGAGCTGCGCACCTTCTTCACCGTGGCGCTGCCTCTGATGCGCCCCGCCGTCGTCACGGTGCTGCTGCTCTCGGTGGTCGGAACGTGGAACAACTACTTCCTTCCCCTCGCCGTGCTGAGCGACCAGAACCTCTACCCCGTGACGGTCGGGCTGGGCGGCTGGCAGGCGCTCGCGGCGTCGAACAACGGCGGCGGCACCTCGCTCTACACGCTCATCGTCGTCGGGTCGCTCATCTCGATCATCCCGCTCGTCATCGCGTTCCTCTCGCTGCAGAAGTACTGGCAGGGCGGTCTCTCGCTCGGCGCACTCAAGTAGTCCCGCTCGCGAAGCACCACTCACCTCACTCACCCCTGAAATCCAGGAGACATCCATGGTCACCGCACGCCTCACCCTCGATCCCCACTTCGCCGTCGGGGCGATCAATCGCCGCATCTTCGGCTCGTTCGTCGAGCACCTCGGACGCTGCGTGTACGACGGCATCTACGAGCCGGGGCACCCCACGGCCGATGCCGAGGGATTCCGCGGCGACGTCATCGACCTCGTCAAAGAACTCGGAACCACGACCATCCGCTACCCCGGCGGCAACTTCGTCTCGGGATTCAAGTGGGAGGACAGCGTCGGCCCTCGGGAGGACCGCCCGCGGCGGCTCGACCTGGCCTGGCACTCCACCGAGACGAACGAGATCGGGCTGCACGAGTTCTCGTCATGGCTTACGAAGGTCGACAGCGAGCTGATGCTCGCGATCAACCTGGGCACCCGCGGTGTCGAAGAGGCGCTCGACCTGGTCGAGTACACGAACATCCGCTCGGGCTCGACGCTCAGCGACCTGCGCATCGCCAACGGCCGGGTCGACCCGTTCGGCGTCACCATGTGGTGCCTCGGCAACGAGATGGATGGCCCGTGGCAGCTCGGTCATCGCAGTGCGGAGGACTACGGCAAGATCGCGAGCCAGACCGCCAAGGCCCTGCGCCAGCTCGACGAGCGACTCGAGCTGGTGGTCTGCGGATCGTCGAGCGCGCAGATGCCCACCTTCGGATCGTGGGAGCGCACCGTGCTGCAGCACACCTACGAAGACGTGGACTACATCTCGTGCCACGCCTACTACGAGGAGCGTGGGGGCGACCTCACGAGCTTCCTCGCGTCGGGCGTCAACATGGACCACTTCATCGAGTCCGTCGTGGCGACGGCCGACAGCGTGAAGGCCGAGCTGCGCTCGTCGAAGCAGATCAACATCTCGTTCGACGAGTGGAACGTCTGGTACATCGACCGGTACCACGCCGTCGACAGGATCACCGACATCGAGGAGTGGCCCGTCGCCCCGCGCCTGCTCGAAGACGTCTACTCGGTCGCCGACGCGGTGGTCTTCGGCAGCCTGCTCATCTCGCTGCTGAAGCACGCCGATCGAGTGCAGTCGGCCTCGCTCGCCCAGCTCGTGAACGTGATCGCGCCGATCATGACGGAACCGGGCGGCGACTCGTGGCGCCAGACCACCTTCTTCCCCTTCGCCGTCACCTCGCGTCTCGCCCGCGGCACGGTCCTCGAGGTCAAGCTCGAGAGCGACACCCACGACACGAAGGACTACGGAACGGTGGCGACGGTCGACGCTGTCGCCACCTTCGACGCCGAGGCGGGAACCGCTGCCGTCTTCCTGGTGAACCGCAGCGAGACGGACGAGGCGACCGTGACCATCGACGTCGCGGGGCTGGGGGCTCTGGGCATTCTCGAGGCCTCGACGCTCGCCGACGCCGACGTCTACGCGGCGAACACGCTCGCCGACCAGAACCGAGTCGGCCTCACCCCGAATACGACGGCGAGCCTCGCCGACGGCGTCGTCACGATCACCCTCCCGGCGGTCTCGTGGAGCGCGGTGAGCCTGGGGTAGCGTTCACCCATGAGAATCCTCCTGGTCGGCGCCGGCGGCGTCGGCGATGCCATAGCCAAGATCGCAGCGCGGCGGTCGTTCTACGAGCAGATCGTCGTCACCGACTACGACATCTCGAGGGCGCAGCGCACCGTCGATTGGATCGCCTCGAAGCACGGCAGCGAGGTCGCCGGCCGTTTCGCGGTCGACGCGATCGACGCATCCGACCCCGACAGCGTCGCCGACGTCGCCCGGCGCCACGGCGCCAGCCACGTGATGAACGCGGTCGAGCCGAAGTTCGTGCCCACGATCTTCGCGGGCGCGCTCGCCGCGGGCGCCGACTACCTCGACATGGCGATGAGCCTGTCGGAGCCGCACCCCACCGACCCGCACTCCGAGACCGGCGTGAAGCTCGGGGACGACCAGTTCGCGCAGGCCGCCGACTGGGAGACCGCGGGGCGCCTCGCCCTCGTGGGCATGGGGGTGGAGCCCGGGCTCAGCGACGTGTTCGCACGCTACGCCGCCGATCACCTCTTCAGCGAGATCGATGAGCTCGGCACCCGCGACGGCGCCAACCTCGTGGTGCGCGACGAGGCCGGCAACGAGATCTTCGCCCCGTCGTTCTCGATCTGGACGACCATCGAGGAGTGCCTCAACCCTCCGGTCGTCTGGGAGAAGGAGCGCGGCTGGTTCACGACCCCGCCGTTCTCGGAGCCCGAGATCTTCACCTTCCCCGAGGGCATCGGCGACGTCGAGTGCGTCAACGTCGAGCACGAGGAGGTGCTGCTGATGCCGCGCTGGGTCGACGCCAAGCGGGTCACGTTCAAGTACGGGCTCGGCAACGAGTTCATCGGCATCCTCAAGACGCTGCACCAGCTGGGGCTCGACTCCACCGTGCCCGTGAGGGTGCGCTCGGCCAACGGCCCCGTCGAGGTCGCACCGCGCGACGTCGTCGCCGCCGGGCTGCCCGATCCGGCCACCCTCGGACCCCGCATGTCGGGCAAGACCTGCGCGGGCCTGTGGGTCACGGGCACCGGCGTCGACGGCCGGCCCCGCGAGGTCTACCTCTATCACGTCAGCGACAACGAGTGGACGATGCGCGAGTACGAGGCCCAGTGCGTGGTCTGGCAGACCGCCCTGAACCCCGTGATCGCGCTCGAACTGCTCAGCACGGGCGCCTGGTCGGGCGTCGGCGTGCTCGGCCCGGAGGCGTTCGACGCGAGCGCCTTCCTCGACCTGATGAAGGCGCCGGAGTCCGAGGGCGGCTACGGCCAGGCCTGGGGTCTGGAAGACCGGCTCGTTCCGCTCGTCTCGTGAAGATCGCACGGATCAGCCTGCACCGCCTCGCGATGCCCCTGGTCAGGCCGTTCGAGACCAGCTTCGGCACCCAGACCGAGCGCGACGTGCTGCTCGTGCACGTCGTCACCTCGGACGGCGTCGAGGGCTGGGGAGAGTGCGTGGCGGGGGCGGACCCCGTGTACTCGAGCGAGTACGTCTCCGGCTGCGAGCACGTCATCGAGTACTACCTGGCGCCCGCCGTGCTGGCCGCGCCCGACATCACGGCCGAGACACTGGATGCGCGACTGCGCTTCGTGGTCGGCCACCGCATGGCGAAGGCCGCCGTCGAGGCGGCCGTTCTGGACGCCCAGCTGCGCGCATCCGGGCTCTCATTCGGGCGGTACCTCGGCGCCGTGCGCGACGAGGTCGACTGCGGGGTGTCGGTGGGCATCGCCCCGAGCATCGACGAGTTGCTCGACGAGGTCTCCGGCTATGTCGCCGAGGGGTATCGGCGCATCAAGCTGAAGATCAAGCCGGGGTGGGATCTCGAGCCGGTCGGTGCGGTGCGCGCTCTGCTCGGCGACGAGGCCCTGCTGCAGGTCGACGCCAACACGGCCTACACCCTCGACGACATCGATCACCTGCGCGAGCTCGACGCGTTCGGGCTGCTCCTCATCGAGCAGCCCTTCGTCGAGGAGGACATCGCGGGCCACGCCTTGCTCGCCGCCGCCATCGACACCCCGGTGTGCCTCGACGAGTCGATCACGTCTGCCGCCGTCGCGAGCGATGCGATCGATCGCGACGCGACATCCATCGTCAATGTGAAGCCCGGTCGGGTCGGGGGATACCTCGAGTCCGTGCGCATCCACGACGTGTGCCGTGCCCGCGACGTGCCCGTGTGGTGCGGGGGCATGCTCGAGACGGGACTGGGCAGAGCGGCGAACGTGGCGCTCGCGGCGCTGCCGGGGTTCACGCAGCCCGGCGACACCTCGGCGTCGAGGCGCTACTACGCAGAAGATCTGACCGAGCCGTTCGAGCTCGTCGACGGGCGCCTCCGTGTTCCCACGGGCCCGGGAACGGGTGTGACCGTGCGCACCGAGCTCGTGGCCGAGTGGGCGACCCGCCCCCCGATGCTGCTGCGCTGAGCGCGCCGCCGCCGCCTCTGCGCGACGTCGAGTTGCACGAATCTGCCCGCTCGACCGCCTGCCAGGCGGCGGATTCGGGCAACTCGGCTACGACCGGGCCCGAATCGAGGCCGCCAGATCGGCGATGAACTCGTCGGGCGCCGTGAGGTCGTCGGCTGTGTAGCGCTTCGCGTCCCAGCCCATCGTCTTCAGCCTTCTGAATCGAGCGATGTCGCGGCGCCACTGCTTCTTGTCGGTGCGGTGGTGGTCACCCTCGTAGTCCATCGAGATCTTCAGGGCGGGGTATGCGAGATCGACGCGCGCCACGAAGACGCCCCGATCGTCGTATACCTCGTAGTTGGTGACGGGCGTGGGCAGCCCCGCCAGAATGATGGTCACCCGCTGCCATGACTCCATCGGTGACTCGCTGCCGTCGTCGAGCATCGGAAGTGCCCGAGCGAGAAGCCTGGCACCCCGCCCGGAACCGTGGTTGCCGACGGCGAGAGCGAGACGGGCGAGGTCTGTCCGGGGGAGGGAGCGGTGGATGAGACGGTCGCCGATCGCTACCAGCGGCGCAAGGGCGAGAACCGCAGCCAGATCGCACCAGGTGCGTTCGGGCGTTGTCGCCCCGAAGCCGAACCGGGCATCGACATCGCCGGGCGACAGAGTGGCTTGATGCCCGACCACTCCGTGCCGGTGAGGCGCGCGCCGGCCGCGAGGCACCGTCACGTGCAGAGGTGAGTTCTGCAACTCGGTCGGCAGGGGCAGCCGGTGCAGGGCTGCGGCGGTCGCATGACTGAAGGCCGCCTCGGGAGGAAGGGTCTGTGCCAGAGCGCGGCACCTCTCTTCGAACACCATCGCAGGCGGAAGACCGTCTTCCCATCCGGCGCGGAGGCGTAGGCCGTGGAACGGCGTCGTCAGATCTCGGGCGCGGAGGCGCTTGTCCGTGACACCGTTCGCTCGGGCCTCGGCCACCGTGAACGCGCGGTGCGGGAACACGATTCGTTTGGGAGGGACCGGACTCACCCGCTCACTATGCCCACAATCGTGAATGCTCACGGAAGTTGTCCACAGCGTCGCCGAGTTGCCCGAATCTGCCGCCTTGTCGCCCGGGAAGGCGGCGGAATGAGGCAACTCGACTCGTCGCTCGGAGCGCGGGCTTCGTCGGTAGAGTCTGTGTATGACGAACGACGACGGTTCTGTTCAGGATGCCGCTGCCGCACTCGCGCAGGCGAAGGCCGCGGCTGCAGCGGCGCAGGCTGCCGCGGATGCGGCCGAAGCAGCACTCGCCGAAGCGACGCGGCGAGCCGCTGAGGCGGAGGCCGCTGCCGCGCCGGTCGATCCCCAGCCTGTCGCATCCACGCAGCCCGTCGCGTCCACCCCACCCGTCGCATCCGGCCCTTTGAGCCCGGCGGCGGTCGACGCGGTGCGGGCGGGCTACGACTTCGCGGGCGAGGCCCTGCAGATGGGGGCGCTCGTCAACGGCGAGGCGCTCGCCGATGTGCAGGTGCGGATCCCGCTCGGCATGGTCGCGAGGCACGGCCTCGTGGCCGGAGCGACCGGAACAGGCAAGACGAAGACCCTCCAGGGGCTCGCCGAGCAGCTCTCCGCTGCGGGCGTGCCCGTGTTCGCGGCCGACATCAAAGGCGACCTGTCGGGCATCGCCACGCCGGGCGCATCCAGCGACAAGCTGACCGAGCGCACCCGCGGAATCGGTCAGGACTGGAAGTCCACCTCCTTCCCCACCGAGTACTTCACCCTCGGCGGCCTCGGCACCGGAGTGCCGATCCGCGCGACTATCACCAGTTTCGGGCCCCTCCTGCTGTCGAAGGTGCTCGGCCTCAACGAGACGCAGGAGTCGAGTCTCGGGCTGGTGTTCCACTACGCCGACGCGCAGGGCCTGCCGCTGATCGACCTCGCCGACCTGCGTTCGGTTCTGAGCTATCTGCAGAGCGACGAGGGAAAGGGCGAGCTGAAGGAGCTGGGCGGCCTCGCACCCGCGACCGTGGGCGTGATCCTGCGCGAGCTCATCACGTTCTCCGACCAGGGCGCCGACGTCTTCTTCGGGGAGCCCGAGATCGACACGGCCGACTTCCTGCGGGTCGCATCCGACGGTCGCGGCATCGTCAGCCTGCTCGAGGTGCCGGGGGTGCAGGACAAGCCGGCGCTGTTCTCGACCTTCCTGATGTGGCTGCTCGCCGATCTCATGAACGACCTTCCCGAGGTCGGGGACATCGACAAGCCGAAACTGGTGTTCTTCTTCGACGAGGCCCATCTGCTGTTCAACGGCGCCTCGAAGGACTTCCTGTCGGCCATCACGCAGACGGTTCGCCTCATCCGCTCGAAGGGTGTGGGCATCTTCTTCGTGACGCAGACCCCGAAGGACGTTCCGGGCGATGTGCTCGCCCAGCTCGGATCGCGCGTGCAGCATCAGCTGAGGGCCCACACCCCCGATGACGCCAAGGCCTTGCGGCAGACCGTCCAGACGTATCCGGTGAGCGAGTACGACCTCGGTGAGGTCCTGCAGAGCCTGGCCATCGGCGAGGCGATCGTCACGGTCATGAACGAGAAGGGTGCACCCACCCCGGTGGCATGGACGCGGATGCGCGCACCCCAGGGATCGATGGATCCGACGCCGGCGACCGACATGCAGGCCACCGTGCAGGCGTCGCCGCTGCTCGCGCGCTACGGAACCGCCGTCGACCCCGACTCGGCGAGGGAGATGCTGGCCCGTCGCCTCGACGCCGCCTCCGCTGCGGCCGCCCAGGCGGAGGCCGCCGAAGCCGCCGCTGCGCAGGCCGCCAAGACCGAGAAGGAGCGACTGGCCGCGCAGAAGAAGATCGACGCCGAGTACGACCGGATGACCCGCCAGAGTCAGCCTCGCCGCACCACGACGAGATCGTCGTCGACCCGCCGATCGTCGAAGACGCCCATGGAGCAGGTGCTCGGTTCGCCCGTCACCAAGACCATCCTCACCGAGGTCATGCGCGGCATCTTCGGCAACGCACGACGGCGCTGATGGCCGAGCCGCGCATCCGGCCGTTTCGCGAGGGCGACGAATCGCACGTCTTCGATGTCTGCGTCCGTATCGGCCACGGAGACCCCGCGATCCTCGCGGATGTGTACGCGGCGCCGTATCTCCGTTTCGACCCGACGCTCGCGTTCGTCGTCGACACGGGCGAGCGGGTCGCGGGCTACATTCTCGGCACCGCCGACACGCGTGAGTTCGTCCGGCGGTATCGCGCCGAGTGGCTTCCAGCCTTCGCTGCGCGTCACGAGGTGCCAGACGACGCACCCGCCGACGGTCCGCAGGGGGTGCTCGCGGCCGGGCTGAGTCCCGAGCGCATGCTCGTGCCCGGGGTCGACGAGTATCCCGCCCACCTGCACGTCGACCTGCTTCCCGAGCTGCAGAGGCAGGGCCTCGGCCGGATGCTCATTCAGACCCTCGTAGACGCGTTGCGGACCCGCGGTGTGCGGGGTCTGCACCTCGTCGCCGATCCGGCGAACACGTCGGCGGTCGCGTTCTACTCTCGACTCGGCTTCGTCGCGCTGCCGGCCGAGCCCGAGGTCGGTGCGCTGATGGGCATGACGCTCTAGGATCGCCACATGACCGACGACGCTCCCCTCATCGCCCCCTTCGAGATCATCGGCTGGGAGCAGTCCCCCTATGGCGACGAGGGGGAGCGCAACGAGCTCGCCCGCGTGACGGTGACCAAGGTCTTCACCGGCGACATCGAAGGGGAGAGCACGGCCGAGCTGCTGATGGCCGGTAATCCCGTCGGCGCCGGCTATGTGGCCTCCGAGCTGTTCACCGGTGTGATCGGCGGCCGCGCCGGGTCGCTGGTCATCCAGCACGGAGGGCTCGCCGAGGGCGACGACGGCCACAGCTTCGGCAGCATCGTGCCGGGCTCGGGCACAGCAGAACTCGCGGGCGCCCGTGGCGAGGCTCTCTACGCGAATGGCGAAGAGGGACACACGCTCACCCTCACGCTGAGGTTCGTCGCTGAGGGTTAGCCGACGACGAGGTTCTCCGGCGACATCAGAAGGATGAGCACGAGAGACAGTCCGGCGATCGCACCCGCGGAGACGGCGGCGCCCAATAAAGGCCACCGCTCGAACCAGTAGAGAATCGGCGCATAGTCACGGCGAAGCGCGGCCCCGGTGATGGGCTCCTCCACGCGGCGCACCGGCACGTCGAACGCGGAGGCCATGGCCTCGATGCTGTCGACCGACCAGAACTGACCGCGCATGCGCAACAGCGCATCGCCGGTGGTGTCGAGCAGGAAGAGCTGCTGAACGGTCTCGAGCGACTGACCCCGATACACCGTCAGGATGAGCACGCTCTCGATGCGCTTGCTCGCGACCCTGTTGGTGGTGAAGAAGCCGCGTTCGTTCACGCAGTCGTGTGAGATGCGGATCGACACGCGCGAGAGCAGGTACGACGCGAGCGCGTAGACGACGGTCACGACCAGCAGCGCGACCAGCACGCGGGGCCACGTTCCGCGGGGGATGGTGAACCAGAAGACCGCGGCGAAGACGGGAATCAGCAGGGCGGCGGTGACCAGACGCGTCTGCCCGTGCAACTGGGCCACCGGCCGGAGGAGGCGTTCGGCGCGCGAGACGGGGTTCTGTATCACCGCGCGACCCCATTCCTCATGCTCCGAAGGAGAGGAGGGGCTCGGCGCCCCCGCCTTCGGCCATCGTAGATCGCCCGGTGCGGTGTAGGACAGCCGCATTAATGAGGACACGCCGAATCGGCGGGTCAGATCACTTCGAAGCTGCGGGTTCTCCGGCGCCGACCAGCTCGACAGCGGCATCGGCCAGGCTCTCGATGAGCGTGTCGGATGCAGGCTTGTGCAGCACCAGCTCGCTGAAGTAGACCGGTCCGACGAGCTGGGCGAACTGCTCCTCGGTGACGGGTCCGATGAGCTGACGCAGCTGCTCGAGGCGCTTGTCGCTCATGTCGTCCATCGATGCGACGGCCTTGTCCTCCTGCGTCGCGTGGTGGATCAGCGAGGTCAGAGCCACCTTGGTGATCGGCTCGTGGATGCCGTCGCGCACGCTGGTCAGGAAGTGCACGACGCGCTCGCGGTTCGACAGGCCCTCGGGGTCGAATCCGTCGCCGCCCGGCGCGAGGCTCACGGCCTCGCTGATGACCTGCTCGATGGTGCCCCAGTGCACGTAGAGAGTGCGTCGGGAGACCTCCGCCTCCTTGGCGAGGCTGCTCAGGGTGATCGTCTCGCCGTTGCGCTCTGAGAGCATACGACGGGTCGTCTCGAGGACGTGCAGGCGGGTTCTTTTGATTCGAGGGTCAGTCACGCTGGCAATGATAGGCGACACGTATCCTTTGCAGCACCTGCTTGACTCAGATCGTTAGACACTGTAGGTAACTTCCCGGGACTCGCTATTACCGTCAGTTCGGTCACAGGGGAAGCGTGGGAGTCTCCCGCGGTGAATCTTTCACCTCCTAGATCACCCCCTCTCATCCGATCGAGAGCGGTTCGGGGGTATCTTGTCTGCGGAACGATTCCGTCCCGCCGTGCGGGCTGGTCCGTCCTAAGGTACGTGGTGGTCATCAGTGATGTGCAACAGTCGAAGGAGTTCGCCGTGTCAACGATCGGTTCATCGGATCTCACCGTCTTCCCCCTGGCTCTCGGGGGCAACACGTTCGGCTGGACGAGCGACGAATCGTCGTCACGGGCAGTGCTCGACGCCTTCGTCGCCGGCGGGGGAGACCTGATCGACACGGCCGATGCATACTCGGCCTGGGTCCCGGGCAATTCGGGTGGCGAGTCAGAAACGATCATCGGCCGATGGATGGCGGACGCGGGCAACCGATCGGATGTCGTCATCGCCACCAAGGTGAGCCAGCATCCCGAGTTCCGCGGCCTCTCCGCGAGCACGGTCGCCGCGGCGGCCGACGCGAGCCTGGCGCGTCTCGGCACCGACTACATCGACCTCTACTACGCGCACTACGACGACGAGAACACTCCTCTCGAAGAGACGGTCGCCGCCTTCGATGCGCTGGTCACCGCCGGGAAGGTGCGTTACGTCGGCATCTCGAACTTCACGGCCGAGCGCGTCTCCGAGTGGGTCGGCATCGCCCGGCGAAACGGCTTCGCGCCCCCTGTCGCCCTGCAGCCGCACTACAACCTCGTTCATCGTTCCGCCTTCGAGCAGCACCTCGCTCCCGTCGCCGAGCGGAACGACCTCGGGGTTCTTCCCTACTACGGACTCGCGAGCGGGTTCCTGACCGGCAAGTACCGCACGACGGCCGATCTCGACCAGAGCAGTCGCGGGGCGGGCGCGAAGAGCTACCTCACCGACGATGGCCTCGGCGTCGTCTCCGCATTGGCGACGGTGGCGGATGCGCGGGGCGTCGCGATCGCGAGCGTCGCGTTGGCCTGGCTGCTGGCTCGCCCGACCGTGGTCGCGCCGATCGCGAGTGCCCGCACGGTCGATCAGCTGCCCGACCTGCTCGAAGGCGCCCGCCTCGAACTCACCGATTCGGAGATCGCGCTGCTCGACGACGCCTCTTCGGGGTTCTAGCGGCTCACCGTCTCCGTGGCGCCGGCGGCGCGGCGCAGTTCGAGGCGGAGCTCGAGCTCGTTCATGACCATCGCGGCGAGGTCCGTCAAGGTCTCGAGTTCCTCCGGGCTCGTCTCGCGGGGCTCGAAGTCGAGAACGCAGAGCGTGCCGAGGTTGTGTCCGTCGCGCGTGGTGAGGGGAACGCCGGCATAGAACCTCAGTCCGAACTCCCCGGCCACGAGCGGATTGGCCATCGCCCGCGGGTCGAATGACGCGTCATCCACCACCCATGCCTCGCCGCCGAGGATGGCGGAGGCGCAGAGACCCGCGTCGCGGCCCGTCTCCGAGATCTCCAGGCCGTGATGCGACTTGAACCAGATGCGGTCGAGATCCACGATGCTGACGATGGCGACGGGAACGTCGAAGAGTCGGGCGGCCAGTGCCGTGATGCGGTCGAAGGTGCCGTCGGCGGGGGTGTCGAGCACGTCGTAGCGCCTGACGGCGGCGAGGCGGGCTGCTTCGTCGTTCGGCAGCACCGAGGCCTCGGGTGCTCCATGCCGGGCCGAGTCGGTCAGGAAGGCGCGGCGGAAGAACAGGATGATGTCGCCCAGGGCCGGCCGGTCGGCGACTGCGCGCGCGGTCATGCCGGTGAGCACGATCCGCCAGTCGACGGGCAGGTCGTCGGGCACCTCGGGATCGTCGATGAGCCGCGCCATCGCGGCCTGCAGCTTCGGCCCGGTGAACGACGGCTGGCCGCTGAGCGCTTCGAGCAGCACGAGACCGAGCGAGTACACGTCGCTCGCCGGGCCGAGGGCCTCGCCTCGGGCCTGTTCCGGGCTGAGGTAGGCGGCGGTTCCCGTGGCGGAGCCGCTGCTTTCGGGCAGGCTGTTGGGCGACTGTGCGATGCCGAAGTCGGCGAGCTTCGCCCGGGTGCGCACGCCGTGGCTCGTGTATTCGGCCAGCAGGATGTTGGCCGGCTTCACATCGCGGTGAACCACGCCGTGGTGGTGGGCGTATTCGAGTCCCTCTGCGAGGTCGTAGGCGAGCTGGGCGACCTGGCGACGGGTCATCGGCCCCTCGGCGAGCGCCTCCTTGAGGTTCTTGCCCTTGACGAGTTCCATGACCAGGAACCGACGCGGGTTCTCGGGGTCGGTGCGATCGATTCCCGCATCGTGGAGGGTGACGAGGCTCGGGTGGTTCAGGCTGGCGAGCACGGCGAGCTCGTGATGCTGGCGCGCCAGTTCCTCGGTGTTGGCCGGTGCGGGCTCGAAGAGCTTCACCGCCACGTCTCGACCCAGCATCTGGTCGTGCGCGCGATAGACGGAGGCCATTCCGCCTCTGCCGACGAAGGAGTCGATGCGGTAGCGGTCGTGCAGCACGGAGTACGGGTGGTGCGCCGTCTTCTCGCTCATCGTGCAGCCTCCATCCCCAGTGGATGCCGGTCACCCCTACCTGCGATCGTAGAGGGGTATACGACGGAAACTCAGCAACGCAGTCGGGGGTTGACGAGGAGCGCTCACCCGTGCTGTGACCGCTTTTGTCCGGGGCCGGTGTGTTTGCGAGAATCGTCGGATGCCCGCACCTCACGCAGTCGAGATTCAGCACGTCGAATGGACCGATCCTCGGGCGCTGGCCATGCGCGCGATCATGGATGCGGAGATGCACGTGCGCTACGGCCTCGACAGCCCGGCCGACGCCGAGTTGTCGGCCGAGATCGACCGTGCGCTCGCGGTCGACGAGACGACGGTCGTCGACACGGTACTGCTCGTCGACGCCGGCGTCGCGGTGGCTCACGCGGGTCTTCGGATGCTCAGCACCGATTCTGGTCGCGAATGGGAGGTCAAGCGGGTCATCGTCGACGGCTCGCAGCGTGGACGCGGGCTGGGCCGAGCGGTGATGACGGAGATCATCGCCATCGCCCGCCGCGGGGGTGCACGCCGCCTCATCCTGCAGGCGGGAGACCGGCAGCCCGAGGCGGTCGGCCTGTATGCCAGCCTGGGATTCACGCCGATCCCGGTGTACGCGCCCTACGCCGAGGTCATGCCCCAGTCGCTGTGCTTCGAACTCGTGCTTCGGTAGCCTGACGGCAGAACAAGGAGCGCACGTGAACGACATCACCGGCAACGCCGCCGACCAGGACGCGGATCCCGACGACGGTCGACACGAGACTCGCACGGAGAGACTGGATCGCAACTGGGACGAGATCCTGCAGGAGCTGCGCGTCATTCAGACGGGAACCCAGATCCTCACCGGCTTTCTGCTGGCGGCGGTGTTCCAGAGCAGATTCTCCGACCTCGACGACTATCAGAGAACCGTCTACGCCTGCCTCGTCGTCGCAACCATCCTCACGACCGTCATGGGGTTGGCTCCGGTCAGCCTGCACCGGGTGCTCTTCCGCCAGCGTGCGAAGGCCACGATCGTGGCCTCGACCGATCGTCTTCTGCAGGTCACGATGGCCGGTGTGGCGATCACCCTGGCCGGCACCGCGATGCTCATCTTCGACTTCGTCTTCGGACGCGTCGGGGGTGTGCTCGCCGGTGCGGGTGTGCTCGCCGTCGTGTGCATGCTCTGGGTCGTGCTGCCGCGCATGCTGCGGCGTCGCGCCGCGGCCGCGGCAGCCGTCTCCCACCGCGTCGATCACAGCGTCGATCAGCGCGGCGGCAGCACGACCTCGAACGATCGACGCGAGTAGCGGCGGCCGTTGATCTGCAACTCGATCAGGTGCGTGCCCGCGTAGTGCACCCGGGTGGTCATCTGGTGGATCGCATGTCGTTTGCGCAGTTCCACGGATTCGCCGTGCTCCAGGTCTCGGGTGGTGAGCTTGAACACTTTCTCGGCCAGCGCTCCGGAGCTCTTGACGTAGGACACGATGTAGTCGATCGCCAGTCTCACGCCTGATCCTGCGTCGTTCGTGACGGTGAAGGAGAAGTCGAGCGCGCCGGGAAGGACGACCGTGTCGTCGACGACCGAGATCTCGGAGACGATGACGGCCGTGTTGGAGAAGCCCATGAGGGCGAGGGCTCCCGGGTCGGCCTTCTTCACCAGGGTGCGGAGCCCGTGCCGCACCACCCAGCGGGTGTTCTCGTCGGGCTCGCGCATCCATCGTTCTGCCGTCTGCACCACGAGCGCCGGGTTCTGCCGACTGAGATCGTTCAGGTGGTTGGCGACCGAGCGCCGCACGTAGTCGCTCGAGTCACGGCGGAGCGCATCGAGGATCGGCAGCGTCTTCTCGGGTCGGGCGGTGAGCGCCGCCACGCGCACGGCCCAGGGCAGGAACGGACGCGTGCCCTCGGTGGCCAGCCGACGAACGTGCTCGTCGTCGCTCAGGGTCCAGGGCAGGATCCGGTCGATGGCGCGGTCGAGGTCGGCCGCCAGGAACCGCCGGATCGCGAACTCGGAGGTGAGGCGCGGCGTCAGCTCGGAGAGCAGGTCGAGACCGTCGTCGAAGGGGCCGCCGTCGCGAGGTGTTCGACTCGACCAGGCGAGAAGCGCTGCCGAGGCGACCGCCTCGGACACGGGCCAGACCATCCAGCCGGCGAGCGCGCTCGCGTGCAGGGCCCGGCGAACGGTTGCGGCGAGCCGCTCGGAGTTCGCAGAGTGGTCGTCGTCGGGGCCCGAATTATCACGCAGGATGGCCGCCGCGACGAGGTCGCTGCGAGCGCGCAGCTGCAGACCGTCCACATGATCGGCAGACTCCTCCACAGCGGCCCAGTCGCGCGAGGAATCGGCCTCGCGGAGCAGAGTCATCAGTCGCAGAACAGTGGCTCTGTCGATCAGCTCGTTCATCACACCCATGCGGTCACGGTACTCGACAGGGGCGACCGGGCAGGATGCGCGGCTAGAGCTGCGTCAGAAGGCGGGAGCGGGCCGTGTCGTACTCCTCGCCCGTAATGGTGCCGGCAGCGCGCAGCTGCTCGATCTTCTGCAGTCGCGCCTCCACCGTGGGTTGGGAGCTCAGCGCATCGCTGTCGAGCAGCTTCGTGGCGATGTCTGTCTGAAGGGTCAGCGGGTTGTGGCCCGCCCTGCGGACACGAGCCGCGTTCGTGACCGCAGAGATGATCACGAAGATGGCGACGACGACGACGATGCCGCCGATGACCCAGAAGATGACGGGCATGAATCCGGACATGGTGCTCTCGGGCATGGTGGTTCCCTTCTCTTGATCTCCACCCTGCCGTCGATCAGCCCCGAACGGGGGGCATACGGAGGGAACTCGGAGGAAGGTCAGGCGTCGATGATCGCGATGAAGCGCGAGCCGATGCCGTCGAGTTCGCTGCGCTTGAGGCCCTCGGCAGGCAGGGGGATGTCGCCGATGCTGTGGTGATCGCAGGTCAGGTAGGTGAATTCGGGCCACCACTTCTTCGGCCTGACCGACTCCTCGAAGCCGCACACGTCGCACCGCAGCCGCACCCACACGGCCTTCTTGCCCGTGCGGTTGGCGCGCGACTGAGCGAGCCACGGCGGGGGATTGTCGTTCAGCTCGTCGAGCTCCGCTTCGGAGATCTTGCCGGCGATGCCGTGCTTTCGAGCCATCTCCACAGAGATGTCGAGGCGGAGGGCGGCTTCTCGTCGAGTGATCATCGTTGACCACGATAGTTCGTCGATAGCTCGTCCCACGCGGGCAGCCGGTGGTTTAAGATCGCAGGGTGCCCACACTTCAGACTCCGTACGAAGATCTTCTGCGCCACACGCTCGAGACGGGAGCCGCGAAGTCCGACCGCACGGGCACGGGAACGACGAGCGTCTTCGGTGCCCAGCTGCGCTTCGATCTGAGTGAGAGCTTTCCGCTCATCACCACGAAGCGGGTTCACTTCAAGTCGATCGCCTACGAGCTGCTGTGGTTCCTGCGTGGCGAAAGCAACGTGGGCTGGCTGCGCGAGAACGGTGTCACGATCTGGGACGAGTGGGCCGACGCCGACGGCGAGCTCGGCCCCGTCTACGGTGTGCAGTGGCGCTCGTGGCCCACGCCGTCCGGCGGCCACATCGACCAGATCGCGCAGGTCATCGAGACGCTGAAGACCGATCCCGACTCGCGGCGCATCATCGTGTCGGCGTGGAACGTCGCAGAGATCCCCGAGATGGCGCTGGCTCCGTGCCACGCCCTCTTCCAGTTCTACGTGGCCGACGGCAAGCTGTCGTGCCAGCTGTACCAGCGTAGCGCCGACCTGTTCCTGGGCGTTCCGTTCAACATCGCGAGCTACGCGCTGCTGACCCACATGGTCGCCCAGCAGGCCGGCCTCGAGGTGGGCGACTTCGTCTGGACAGGAGGCGACTGCCACATCTACGACAACCACGTCGAGCAGGTCACCGAGCAGCTCACGCGCGAGCCCTACCCGCTGCCGACCCTGCGCATCACCCGCACGCCCGACAGCATCTTCGACTACCGCTACGACGATTTCGAGATCGTCGACTACGTGCACCACCCCGCGATCAAGGCCCCTGTCGCCGTATGAGCATCGCCCTCATCTGGGCCGAGGCGCGCGGCGGAGTCATCGGCGGCGACGGCACGATCCCGTGGCACCTGCCCGAAGACCTCGCGCACTTCAAAGAGGTCACCCTCGGCGGCACCGTCGTCATGGGCCGCCGCACCTGGCAGTCCCTCCCCGAGCGCTTCCGGCCCCTTCCCGGCCGCCGCAACGTCGTGCTGACCCGCGATCGCGACTTCGCCGCCGAAGGCGCCGATGTTGCGCATTCGCTCGACGAGGTTCTGGATGCGACGGGTCGCGACGATCCGTCGGCTCCCGTCTGGGTCATCGGCGGCGGTGACATCTACGCGCAGACCCTGCCCCGGGCATCCCGTATCGAGGTCACCGAGGTCGACCTCGATGTGGCGGGCGACACCAGAGCCCCGACGATAGATCGCGCCTTGTGGCAGGTCGCACACGAGACCGAGTGGCTCGTCTCGCGCACGGGCATCCGTTACCGCTTCGTGAGCTACGCGCGCACTGCACCCGCTGCGCCCGCCGCGCGCACCGCGCCGGTCGAGTAGCGAGGCACGAGCGTATCGAGGCCACTTCGGGCGGAGATTCGCACGTGCCGAGACGAATAGGCGGCCGGTAGCTCGAAATCTCCGCCCAGCCTGGCGAAGGGGAGGAGATACGCCACATCGACGCAGTATTCGGGTCGGATGCGCTCATCTCCTCCCATTTCGCCGGAGCGTATCGAGGCCACCCTTCGACAAGCTCAGGGAACGCTGTGGCTGCGGTGCCAGTCGTCCTCGAGCATCCGGGGCCGTGCGACGACCCTGCCCGCGACGACCACAACCACGAGCGTGAGCAGCAGGAACACGAGGGGCGCGGTCCAGCCGCCGGAGAGCTCGTGCAGCACGCCGACGAGCAGCGGTCCGAGGGCGCCGAGCGCGTAGCCGATGCCCTGGGTGAATCCGCTGAGCGCGACGGTTCCCTCGGGCGTGCGGCTTCGGAGCCCCACGAGCACGAGCACAAGCGGGAACAGCAGGGGCCCGGCTCCGGCGAGCGCCACCCACACCCACGGGAGGGCGGCCGGCGCGATGAGCAGGCCGCCGTAGCCGAGCACGTAGAACACCAGGCCGAGCGCGATGAGCGGCGAGACGGAGCGCATGCGGCTCGCGAGCACAGGCACGAGGAGCGAGAACGGGATGCCCATGCCCGCATAGAGCGACAGCAGAACGCCGGCCTGCGCGGGCGACACCCCGGCGAGATCGATGAGGATCTCGGGGAGCCACGCGAAGGCCGCGTACACGTTGAGGCTGGTGGCGCCGAACAGCAGCCCCATCGACCAGGCCAACCGCGAGCGCCAGACCCTCCCGGCGAGGGTCGGCGACACCTCCGGCAGCAGTTCGGCGTCGAGCCGCGAATCGGATGCCGCCGGTGCGGCCGCCGCCGTCGACCGGCGGTCGCGCATCCAGAGGCCGAGCCACGGCACGATCGCGACCAGGGCGAGCACCGCCCACATCGAGACGCTGACCCGCCAGCCGATGGAATCGGCCACGGGCACGGCGACGAGCGGAGGGATCAGGCTGAACAGCGCCATGATCGTGACGTAGACGGAGGTGAGCGCCCCGATCGACGCCGGGAAGTACTTCTTGACGATGGGCGGCAGGGCGACGTTGGCCACACCCATTCCGGCGAAGGTGAGCACGCTCGCCAGGGCGAGCACGGGGTAGTCGGGTGCCAGTCCCCGCGCGAGGTGACCGATCAGGATGGCGCCCAGCGCCGCGATCAGCAGGGTCTCGAGGCGCAGGTGCCGCTTCAGAACGGGGGCCAGCAGCCCGAAGGCGGCGAAGCAGAGGGGAGGGAGCGTTCCCAGTACGCCCACGCCCACGCTGTCGACGGGAACGTCGACGCTGATCTGGGAGAAGATCGGCGAGAGGGCGGCCACGGCCGTGCGCAGATTGACCGCGACCAGAACGATGCCCACTAGGGCGAGCGCGCGACCTCCGGCCCGCGCCGAGGCTGCCGAGGAGCCGGTCGGAGGATGAGGGCGGTTCGGCACCGGGCAAGTATAGGGGCGCTTGTCCAGGGGGTGCGCCGGTCCGATCATTCCCTAGGGTGTCTCTATGACCGTTCCCTCCGGCGAGCCCACGACGGCTCCCTCACTGCGATCCCTGCTCACCGACAAGATGGGGTCCCTGGCCATCCGCAGCGGCCAGATCCTCATCGTGCTGGCACTGGCGGTGGTCGTCGTGTTCGCGCTCGTGCAGCTCAAGCTCGTGGTCATCCCCGTGCTGATCGCGCTGATCATCACGGCCGCCGCGTCCCCGATCATGCGCTTCCTGAAGAACCGCGGCATGTCGGCGATCCTGGCGACCTGGCTGACCCTGCTCGCCGGCATCGTCGTGATCGGCGGCCTCGTCACCCTCATCGTCTTCGCCGTGCGCGGCCAGTGGGACACGCTGGCGTCGTCGGCCAAGGACGGCCTCGACCAGCTGCAGAACTTCATCACCAACGGGCCGATCCCGGTCGATGCCGACCAGATCGAGTCCGCCAAGCAGGCCCTCATCGACTTCGCCACGAGCAGCCAGGCCGGGTCGGGAGCGCTCGCCGGCGCGTCAGTCGTCGGAGAGCTCGCCACGGGAGCGGCGCTGGCCGTCGTGATCCTGTTCTTCTTCCTCAAGGACGGGCCGGCGATCTGGGCCTTCTTCCTGCGGCCGTTCCGCGGCCACCGCAAGGCCCGTGGCGAGCGCATCGGCGCGACCGCTGTGCGGGTGCTGGGCGGCTACGTGCGCGGCACGGCCATCATCGCCTTCGTCGACGCGGCCGGTATCGGCATCGGCCTCGCGATCCTGGGCGTGCCCCTCGCCCTGCCGCTCGCCGTCATCGTCTTCGTCACGGCCTTCATCCCGATCGTCGGAGCGACCGCCGCCGGCGTGCTCGCGGCCCTGGTGGCCCTCGTGGCCAACGGGCCGGTGATCGCCCTGATCGTGATCATCATCGTGATCGCCGTGAACCAGCTGGAGGGCAACTTCCTGCAGCCCGTCGTGATGGCGCAGTCGCTCAAGCTGCACCCGCTCGTGATCCTCGTCGCCCTCACCGCCGGTACCATCCTGGGCGGCATCACCGGAGCGGTGCTCGCCGTGCCGATCGCGGCCGTCGGGTGGGCGATCATCAAGACCTGGAACGACGACGGCCCGCGCGCGCACACGGGTGTCGATGCCACAGCTTAGGCGGCCCGAAATCCCGTGAATCGGGGCGTTTCGACGATTCGGAGTGAGCGCGGCTGGCAGGCTGGAGATCTCAACGGCGAGCAGTTCATCGCTCGTTCCTTGGGAAAGGTCTCCCCTCGCATGGCCCTCTGGTCGCTCTTCCTCGTCGCGCTCGGAGTCTCGGCCGACGCCTTCGCCGTCGCACTGGGCAAGGGCCTGCACATGCGCCGCTTCAACCTGCGCAACGCCCTCATCATCGCCGCGGCATTCGGCCTGTTCCAGGCGTTCATGCCCGTGATCGGGTGGTTCCTCGGCACCCAGTTCGCCAGCTACATCACGGGCGTGGACCACTGGGTGGCCTTCGGGCTGCTCGCCCTCATCGGCGGAAAGATGCTGTGGGAGGCGTTCTCGAACCCCGAAGACAAGGAGGTCGACGACCGCCTGAAGATCAGGGAGCTGCTGGTGCTGTCGGTGGCCACGAGCGTCGACGCGCTCGCGGTGGGCCTGTCGTTCGCGTTCCTGTCGATCTCGATCGCCGAGACGGCCGTGCTCATCGGGGTGACGACGTTCGTGCTGACGTTTGCGGGCATCCTGATCGGTCATCGCGCGGGCGTGAAGTTCCGCCGCCCGGCCGAGATCGCCGGCGGGCTCATCCTGATCCTCATCGGCACCCGCATCCTGCTCGACCACCTCGGCGTGCTCTGAGGCGGGCGTCGGGCGGTCTCGCGCTCACTCGGCGTCGAGCCGGGCGGCCACGTCGGCCGGAAATCCTCCGGTCGAGATCGGGCTCCACCTGGTCGGCGTGATGCGCAGCAGCGACTTGTTCTGGATGGCCATGGCGGCCCGGTACTCCTGCCAGTCGGGGTGCTCGCCCGCGATGCTGCGGTAGTAGTCGACGAGCGCGTCTGCGGCCTCGGGCATGTGCAGCACCTCGGCATCGCCGTCGACCTGGATCCACGCGTCGTTCCAGTCGTCGGAGAGCACGAGCACCGATGCGGCCGATCGGCGCTCGGCGTTGCGGGTCTTGGCCCGCCCGGGGTAGGTGGAGACGACGATGCGACCGAGCTCGTCGACGCCGCCCGAGACGGGCGACATCTGGGGCCGGCCGTCTGCGCGCGTCGTGGCGACGAGCATCCGGTGCCGGGGGCGAACGAAGACGAGCATTTCGTCGCGGTCGACGGTGGTGTTGGTGGAGATGGTTCTGGCCATGCGCCAAGGCTAGGCGCTGTCGGCCGCCGCCCGCTCGCGGAACGCGATCATGTTCACCCGGTTGCCGCAGCGCACGCTGCAGAACCTCTTCGAGCCGTTGCGCGACAGGTCGGCGAAGATGCCCTCGCAGTCGGGGGCACCGCACGAGCGCAGGCGCGTCATCTCGTCGGTGCGGATCACATCGACGAACGCGAGCGACGCCTCGCTCAGGATGCGATCGGCCAGGGGCTCGTCGTCGGCCGACGCGTGCAGGTGCCAGTCGAAGGCGTCGTGCCGCACCAGCTGGGGGAGCGCCCGCGTCTGCCGCAGAATCTCGTTGACCTCGTCGGCCGCCGCGTCGCGCTTCAGGCCCCAGACGTGCCGCAGGCGGGCGCGTGCGCGGTGCACCTCGGCGAGCTCCCGCTCGTCGCGGTCGAACCGCCCGGTGTAGCCGTGGGCGTCGAGGAGCTCGGTCAAGCGGGCGGGGGTGGCGATCTCGTCGGTGCCGCTGCGAGACGCGGAGGCGACCGTGTTGCCGAGCGCCACGATGAACGCCAGGATGTCCTCGGTGTCAGGGGCTAGATGCAAATTGACTCCTTACTCATTCTGAGACTAGCGTCTGGATCAAGGAGCATCAACAGCGGTTCGAAAGGGAATGCCATGCCACGGTCTCAGACCTCAGCCGGTCTCGTCATCGCGGTCATCGCGGCGGCCACGTTCGGCAGCTCCGGCGCCCTGGTCAAGCCGCTGCTCGAGGCCGGCTGGAGCCCCGCGGCGGCGGTCACGGTGCGCGCCCTCGTCGGCGGCATCGTGCTCTCGCCCGTCGCCATCGTGATGCTGCGCGGCCGCTGGTCTGCGCTCTGGCGCTCGCGGGGCAGGGTTCTCGCCATGGCGCTCATCGGCGTGGCCGGCACCCAGCTGCTGTACTTCGCGGCCATCCAGCGCATCCCGGTCGGCACCGGCGTGCTCATCGAGTACATGGCCCCACTGCTGCTGGTCGCCTTCGCCTGGGCGCGCACGCGCCGGATGCCCAAGGCCGTCGTTCTGATCGGCTCGGTCGTCGCCCTGGTCGGCCTGGTCATGGTCGTGTCGCCGGGAGGCTCGGCGAGCTTCGACGCGCTCGGACTCGGCTTCGCGCTCGCGGCGATGGTGGGATGCGCTGTCTACTACCTCGTCGCCGCGCAGCCGAGCGACGGCCTTCCTCCTGTCGCCCTCGCGGCCGCCGGGCTGGTCATCGGCGGGGTCGCGCTCGGCGCCGTCGGCCTGACCGGCCTCGTGCCGTTCACTGCGACCTTCGGCGAGGTGGCCCTGTTCGGCGGTACGGCACCCTGGTGGATCCCCCTGGCGATCGTCGGCGTCGTGTCGACCGCGATCGCCTACGCCACGAGCATCACGGCCAGCGAGATGCTGGGCTCCCGGCTCGCCTCCTTCGTCGGTCTGCTCGAAGTCGTGGCCGCGACCTTCTACGCCTGGCTGCTGCTCGGCGAGCAGCTGACGATCCCGCAGCTGCTCGGGGGCGTGCTCATCCTCGTGGGCATCGGGTTCGTTCGGAGCGAGAAGACCGAACCGCCGCTCGACGCGCCGATCGAGCCCGCATCGACGAAGCGTGGAACGCCGCAGAACGATCAGGTGCGGCTGCTCGAGTAGACGAGTAGTGTCCTGACCATGGCGAAGCTGCTGTATTTCGGGATCGGGTCGCTCGACGGTTACGTCGCCGACGAGAACGGTCGATTCGACTGGGCCGAACCCGATCACGAGGTGCATGCCGCGGCCAACGACGTCGCCCGGCCGATCGGCACCTACCTCTACGGGCGCCGCATGTACGACGTCATGTCGTTCTGGGCCTCACCCGAGGCCGAGTCCGACCCCGAGCCGGTCATGCAGGACTACACGCGCATCTGGCGTGCGGCGCAGAAGGTCGTGTTCTCGACGACGCTCGCCGAGGCATCCACCGACCGCACCCGGATCGAGCGGTCGTTCGACCCGAGCTCGATCGCGGAGCTGAAGCGCACATCCGCCGACGACATCAGCATCGGGGGAGCGAGCCTCGCGGTGCAGGCGATCACCGCCGGACTCGTCGACGAGTACATCTACTTCGCGTATCCGGTGTCCGTTGGCGGCGGCACGCCCTTCTTCCCCCGCGCAGCGCGCCTCGACCTCGAGCTCGTCGACGTGCGCGCATTCGGCAACGGAGCCGTCTCGATGCGCTACCGTTCACTGCACGCAGACCAGCACTGACGAGGAGCACGACCATGGCAGAACTCACCATCACCCGCTCGTTCGCCGCGCCTCGCGAGGCCGTCTTCGACGCCTGGACGAACCCGGAGAAGTTCGCCGTGTGGTTCGGCACAGATGGCGTCGACGTTCCCGCCGAGACCCTGTCGATGGACGTGCGACCCGGCGGGTCGTGGAAGGCGGTCATGAAGCTGCCCGACGACACGTCGATCAGCTGGGTCGGAGAATACCTCGAGGTCGATGCGCCGTCGCATCTCGTGATGACCATCACAGACAACCCCGCGCTCGATGCACGCGGCGTGATCACGGTCGATCTCTCCGAGGTCGGCGACGGCACCGAGATGATCATGTCGCAGGAGTCCCCGGGTTTCGACCAGGGCCAGCTCGACCAGACCGCCATCGGGTACAACGCGTTCTTCGATGTGATGGGCACCCTGGTCGCCGAGAGCGAGTAGTGGCGTCGCACCACCTGGCCGAAGCCGCCGACGCGATCGACGAGGCACTGCAGTACGAGTCGTCGTGGCAGCGCGCCGAGGAGCACCGCGCCCGCCTCGGAGACGGAATCGACTACTACGGCACGTCGGTCGGCGCCATCCGGGCGACGCTGCGCGACACCCTGCGGCGGTATCCCGCCCTCGCGCACGACGACATCACCGCCCTGAGCTCGCTGCTCTGGTCCGCCGCCGTGTACGAGCGCCGGCTGGCCGCGATCATCCTGCTGCAGGGCAACCTGCCGATGCTCGTCGTCTCCGACCTCACGAGGCTCGAGGGATTCCTGCGTTCGAGCATCCTCGCGGACATCGCCGACGTGCTCGCACGCGATGTGATCGGGCCGCTCCTGCGGTCGCTCGACGCTCGGGATCGACCCCGCGCAGACACCGTCGTCGCCCGCTGGGCGCGGGGCGACGAACCGTTCCTGAGTCGGGCCGCGGCCGTCGTGAACGCCCGTTCCTGAGTGTTTGCCGACCCCGGAACATCCGGCGGCACGCGCCTGTTCTACCTGATAGTCGCGGCAGCCAGCCGCGCACCATACGAGGAGACGACAGTGTCAGCCCAGTACAGCAAGACCCCCGAGGCGCTAGCCCGCCTCACCCGCCAGCAGCGCCGCGTCACGCAGGACGACGCCACGGAGCCCGCCTTCCGGAACGAGTTCTGGGACAAGAAGGACGCGGGGCTCTACGTCGACGTCGTCTCTGGTGAGCCGCTCTTCGCATCGACCGACAAGTACGACAGCCGGTCCGGCTGGCCCAGCTTCACCGTTCCGATCGACCCGACGAACATCGTGGTCAAGACCGACAAGGCGTTCGGCATGGTGCGCACCGAGGTGCGTTCCGCCCACGGCGACAGCCACCTGGGTCACGTCTTCGACGACGGTCCCGCCGAGGCAGGAGGATTGCGCTACTGCATCAACTCCGCGTCGTTGCGTTTCGTCGCAGAGGCGGACCTCGAGAAGGAGGGCTACGGTGATTACCGGAGCCTGTTCTCGAACGCATCGACGACCAGTACATCGACGATGAGCACAGCATCCACGAGCACCGAGGAGATCTCACGATGACCACGACAACCGAAACCGCAATCCTGGCCGGCGGATGCTTCTGGGGCGTCCAGGACCTGATCCGCAAGCGCCCGGGAGTGATCTCGACCCGCACCGGCTATTCGGGCGGCGACACCCCGAACGCCACCTACCGCAACCACGGCTCCCACGCCGAGGCGCTCGAGATCGTCTTCGATCCCTCGCAGATCAGCTACCGCGACCTGCTCGAGTTCTTCTTCCAGATCCACGACCCGTCGACCAGGAACCGTCAGGGCAACGATGTGGGCGAGAGCTACCGCTCGGCGATCTTCTACACCTCCGACGAGCAGAAGCAGGTCGCGCTCGACACGATCGCCGATGTCGACGCATCCGGTCTCTGGCCCGCGAAGGTCGTCACCGAGGTCGAGCCCGCGGGCGCGTTCTGGGAGGCCGAGGAGGAGCACCAGGATTACCTCGAGAAGTACCCGAACGGCTACACCTGCCACTACGTGCGTCCGGGCTGGAAGCTCCCGCGCCGTGAGCAGTCGGTGGCCTGAGCACCGACCTCGAGCTGAGCCCGCGCCGGGTTCGCAGCGTCATCGACGCGGCGGACCCGGCGTTCTCGTTCTCGGGTGGATGCCTCGCGCGACGAGCCCGTCGAACGCGAGCAGCAGCAGTGCCCACGGCCCGATGACGGGCACGAGAACCGCCAAAAGCAGGGCGACGGCCATCGTGATCGCGGTGACGACGTCGGCCTTGAGCCTGGCCGTGCCCCGATTCTGCGCAGACTGCAGTGCGGGCGTGCGGGTGACGTGCCACTGCATCGCCAGGGCCGCCAGGCAGGTGACGAGCATGTTGCCGATGTAGACGCCGGTCGTGGCGGGATCGCGGCTGTCGGATGTGCCGATCAGGCTGGTCGTGAACGGCAGCAGCACGATCGAGAAGAGCCAGACGGCGTTCGCCCAGAAGAGCGGCGAGTCGAACGTGACGAGCTCCCGCATGATGTCGTGATGGTTGAGCCAGAACCGGCAGATCACGAGAAAGCTGAGGAGCAGGAGCAGGATCTGGCCGCCGCTCGACGCGACGATGTCGCCGAGCGATGGAGCGCCGCCCTGCGTCGCCTTCTCGGCGAGCGGCAGAACGAGCAGCGTGGCGGCGATCGCCACCACGGCGTCACTGAACGTGACCAGCCGAGCGAGGTCTCCCGGCGTCTGCTCAGCCAGGACGCACCTCTGTCGGCGCGATGAGGCGGATCAGTTGCAGCGACATGCACTGAACTGTATCGGCCCGCCTGTCAGTATTCGAACTCGAAGTCCGGATAGGTCGCTGTGTCGGGTGACAGCGCCATGATCGGTCGGTGCAGTCCGTCGATGCGTGCGCGCAGATCGCTGACGACCGCGGGGTCGTCGAGGTCGGGGTGGGTCACGCCCGCAGGGGTGCAGAAGATCTGGGTGGTCGGCCCCAGCAGCAGGTTCGACTCGTCGACCTCGCCGTTCACCAGTACGGGAACGGTGATCAGGTCGGACCGGCCCGATCGCACGAGTGCGAGGGCGTAGTCGAAGACGGCGGTGCAGACCTCGTAACCGACGATCAGGATGCCGCCCCCATAGTGAAGCTCTCTCATGTGTCCACTCTCGTGTGCCAGGCCTTGCCGGTGCAATGGGGTTGCACAGGCCGATTCCCGTGGTTAAGGTCAGCCTAAATCGTACGCTCGTCGATCGTGCCGGATGGCCCGAGTTCGAGCGCGGCCGACAGACCGAGGCGTTGCAGGAACGCGTCGTCGTGGCTCACCACGATCACCGCTCCCCGGTACGAGGTGAGGGCGTCCACCAGGTGGTCGATGCTCATCGTGTCGAGGTTGTTCGTGGGCTCATCCAGCACCAACAGCTGCGGTGGCGGGTCCGCCAGCAGCAGGCGTGCCAGACAGACCCGGAAGCGCTCTCCGCCCGACAGCGAACGCACGGGCCGGTCGACCATCGCGCCGCGGATCAGAAAGCGTGCCAGACGGTTTCTCACCTCGGCCACGGGCACCGTCGGGGCGGCGGCACGCACCGCCTCGAGCACGGTCGTGTCGTCGTTCAGGTCGATGGCTCGCTGAGGCAGATATCCGACGCGCGACACCAGGAGCGCGCCCGCGACGCTGTTCGGGCGCGCAGGTGTTCCCTGCACCAGCGACTGGAGCAGACTCGTCTTCCCCATGCCGTTCGGCGCGACGATCGCCACCCTCTCGGGGCCCTGCAGAACGAACGAGCGATTCGTGCCGTGCAGCTCGGCGACGCGACGGGAGCGCGGCACGTCGGGGTCGGCATGATCGATCACGATGTGCTCGACGTCGCGAACGCGGGCGTCCGCCTCGTCGAGCCGTTCCTGCGCCGACCTCACCTGCTTGTCGCCTCCGGAACGCAGCTTGCCTGCCGACACCTGCGCGTCTGATGCCCGCTGGTTCATCACGAGCTTCGAGCCGACCTTGTTCTGGCGGTTGGTCCTGGCGGTGCGTGCGCGCCGGGCCAGCGTGGTCTCGGCGTCGATGCGCTGTCGCTTCTGCGCCTTCACGGCCTGCTCGGCCGTGTGCGCCGATTGGATGGCGGCGCCCTGCTCCTCCTCGAGATGCGTGCGCCAGGCGCTGTAGGGCCCTCCGAAGACCGACAGGTGGGAATCATGGATCTCGGCCGTCGCATCCATGAGTTCGAGCAGCGACGTGTCGTGGCTGACCACCACGAGCGTTCCCGGCCAGCGCCCGATCAGGGCCGCCAGGCGGCTCCGCGCACCGCGATCGAGGTTGTTGCTCGGCTCGTCGAGCAAGGTGATCGGCGCGCGGCGCAACCACAGTCCGGCGGTGGCGACGAGCATCGCCTCGCCTCCCGACACCTCCCCGATGCGTCGGTCGAGGTGACCCGCGTCGAGGCCGATCTCCCGCAGGGCCTCCTCGGCGCGGGTCTCGACATCCCAGTCGTCTGCGAGCGCGTCGAAGTTCGCCTCGGATGCGTCGCCCGCCACTATGGCGCGGAGGGCGGCGAGCCTCTCGGCGACACCGAGGAGTTCGGCGACCGTCGCCTGCGTCCGCAGGGTGATCGACTGCGACAGGTACGCTACATCGCCGCGGGTCGTGATCGTTCCGGTGGTGGGTGCGAGCTCGCCGGCGATAAGTCGAAGCAGGGTCGACTTGCCGCTGCCGTTGACGCCGACGAGGCCGGTGCGACCGGATGCGATGGTGCCGGTCACGCCGCTGAGGGCACGTTCTCCGTCGGGCCAGGTGAGGCCGACGTCGGAGAGGACGATGGATGAGGTGCCGATGGTGGACATGCTGCTCCCGAGGTGTCGATGAAGCGCTGACACCGGAGCCGCACACGCGGCGAGTCGACGAGTCAGCGCGCGGACTGCGCGAAACCGTCGAAGAACTTCACCGGAGAGACCTCACACTGGGAAACAGGAACCTCGTCCAGTGTGACAAACGATCGCCGAAGCGGCAAGTGTGCGCCCCGTCTCAGCGCTGCGACCGCCGCACCCGGCGGCGTTCCCGCCATCCGAGGGCCCTGTATGCGGCCTCCTCGCGCTGACGAGCCTCCGCGTCTTCCCGGTAGCGGGCATCCCGCCGTTCGCGCCAGCGGAGCACCTCCGTCTCGACATCGCGCGGACGCGTGACGACCGGCGGACCGCCCTGCAGCTGTCGGCGGGCCTCGATGATGCGCGCATTGAAGTCGGTGAGCATGCCGCGCACGGCCTCCTCGGAGGGGGCGGCATCGAGACGCCCGTCGAGTCCGGCGTCCTCCGTTCGCAGGGTCAGCGCCGGCGGTCCCAGCCCGGTGAGGCGCTCGCGCTCGATCTTCTGCCTGATCCACCAGTTCGGGTCGTAGGCGTTCTGCAGGCCTGTGAGAGGCTTGCCCGCACCGGGCAGATCATCGAAGTCGCCCCGGCGCACGGCCTGCTGGATCGAGATCTCGACGATCTGCGCGCGCTGCTCCATGGTCGGCTGGCCGGCGTCGGCCGCGTCGTCGCGCTCGCTCTCGGGGGTGAGCTTGTCGACCTGGTATCGGGCGACGTTCAGTCGCGAGTCACGAGGTTCCGTGGGGCCGCCCATGCATCAAGCCTACGAGTGCTCAGCCGTGCGCCAGCAGTTCGAGACCCACCACCGCTGCGCCGACGGCGAACTCCGCACCCAGCACGACGAGGCGTTGCCACCAGGCGAGTTTCACGCGGCGCACGGCGAGGAAGCCGATGGCGATCAGCGAGAGGGTGAGCGCGATGGTGGATGCGCGCAGGGCCGCGTCGATGCTCCAGCGATCGAGAGCGGCGAACCCGATGAAGACGAGAGGGAGCACGACCGTGGCGAAGGCACCGAAGCTCACCGCGGCCATGCGCCGGATCTCCGCGGACGTCGGCACGGTCGCGTGCACGGCGAGGTGGGAGACGACGTCGGCAACGAAGACCGCCAGCAGGGTGCCGACCACCGTGATGCTCAGGGTCGATGCCGCCTCGCCGGCGCTCAGCTCCTCCGTGGAGTGCGACTGCATCGCCAAGACGACCGCGAGGCTCGTGAAGGTGACGTACACGCGCTCCTTCAGCGCCTCCGCGCGGTGCTCCGGGGAGACGGTCGCCGGATCGTTCCGCACCGCTGCTACTGCGATGGCGTGGGCAGCGACGATTCGATCAACCCGATGATGGCGGGGTCGTCGGGCTCGGTGCGCGGGCTGAACCGGTGAACCGCCCCGTCGGGGGTGACCACGAACTTCTCGAAGTTCCAGCTGATGCGGCCCTTCTTGCCATCGACGTCGGGCGTCTTGGTCAGCTCTTTGTAGAGGGGGTGGGCGTTGCGGCCGTTGACCCGGATCTTCTCGAAGATGGGGAACGTGATGCCCCACGTCGTCGAGCAGTACTCCTGGATCGCCTCGTCGCTCGAGAGCTCCTGGAGGAACTGGTTGCTGGGGAAGCCGAGCACGGTGAAGCCCTGATCTCCATAGGTCTTCTGCAGGGTCTCGAGCTTCTCGTACTGCGGGGCGAGGCCGCAGCGAGAAGCGACGTTGACGATCAGCCTGACGCCGTCGTAGGCGCCCAGGGTGGTCTCTTCACCGGTCGTGGTGGTGATGGGAATGTCGTCGAGGTTCATGGTGTCAGCCTACGACTCCTTCACGTCATATCGCCCGTCGCGGGCACCTCGCCCGTCGGACCGTATCTGAGGAGGAGCGTTCCGTCGTCGGAGACCGTCGATGACGAGAGAGGCTCGAGCCTCATGGCCGGTCCGTCGACCGGGAAGAGACGCTTGCCCGCGCCGAGCACGATCGGATAGACCCACAGGTTGAGCTGGTCGAAGAGGCCTGCGGCCACCAGGGTGCGCGCGAAGTCGATGCTGCCGATCACGTGCACCTCGCGGTGGCGCTCGCGGAGTGCGTCGATCTCGGATGGCAGATCGGGGCCGAGCAGGTGGGAGTCCCGCCACGGCAGTTCCGGCTCCCCGCGCGACGCCACGTACTTCGGGATGGCATCGAACGCGGCAGCGATCTCGTTCTCGACACCGCCGTCGCCCACGAGCTGGTTCGGCCAGTACGCGGCGAAGATGTCGTACGTACGCCGGCCCAGCAGGAGCGCATCCATGCGCCGGATGCCCTCGATGACCTGCCCGCCCACGGCCTCGTCGTTCATCGGCGCCTGCCATCCGCCGAAGGCGAATCCGCCGGACGGGTCCTCCTCGGGCCCGCCCGGGGCCTGCATCACACCGTCGAGCGTGCTGAACAGATCGATCTCGATGCGACCGGCCATGGTCGGTTCTCCTTTGCTCCTAGCTGCGCACTACTTGCGCAGCTCCAGGTATTTCGCGATGAGCGACTTGCTCGACGAGTCCTGGGTCTCGAGGGCGGCCGCGTCGCCGGCGACGGCGGGCGTGATCTGCAGCGCCAGCTGCTTGCCGAGCTCGACACCCCACTGGTCGAACGAGTCGATGCCCCAGACGGTGCCCTCGACGAAGACGATGTGCTCGTACAGGGCGATGAGCTGACCGACGACGCTCGGCGTGAGCGCCGGCGCCAGGATCGACGTCGTGGGCCGGTTCCCGGCGAACTCGCGCGCGGGAACAACCGACTCCTTCGTGCCCTCGGCGCGCACCTCGTCGGCCGTCTTGCCGAAGGCGAGGGCTTTCGTCTGCGCGAAGAAGTTGGCCATGAACAGCGTGTGCACATCCTGGCCCGGCTCGACGCCTGCGCCGTCGCCGGTCGCGTCCTTCAGCGGATGCGCGGGGTTGGCCACCGCGATGAAATCGGCGGGGATGAGGCGGGTGCCCTGGTGGATGAGCTGGTAGAACGCGTGCTGGCCGTTGGTGCCGGGCTCGCCCCAGAAGATCTCGCCCGTGTCCGTGGTCACGGGCGAGCCGTCCCAGCGCACGCTCTTGCCGTTCGACTCCATCGTGAGCTGCTGCAGGTAGGCGGCGAAGCGGTGCAGGTACTGGGCGTAGGGGAGCACGGCGTGGCTCTGCGCGCCGAGGAAGTTGGTGTACCAGACGTTCAACAGGCCCATCAGCACGGGCACGTTCTGCTCGAGGGGAGCCGTGCGCATGTGCTCGTCGACCGCATGGAATCCGGCGAGGAACTCGCGCCAGTTGTCGGGGCCGATCGCGATGACGACCGAGGTGCCGATAGCGGAGTCGACCGAGTAGCGCCCGCCCACCCAGTCCCAGAACCCGAAGGCGTTCTCGGGGTCGATGCCGAATGCGGCGACCTTGTCGAGCGCGGTCGACACGGCCACGAAGTGCTTGGCCACGGCGTCGGTGCGGGCCTCGTCGGTGTCCTCCAGAACGCCGGCTGCGCCCAGCTGCGCCCAGAGCCACTCACGGGCGAGGCGCGCGTTCGTCAGCGTCTCGAGGGTGCCGAAGGTCTTCGACGCGACGATGAACAGCGTGGTCTCCGGGTCGAGCCCGACCGTCTTCTCGTAGACGTCGTTGGGGTCGATGTTCGACACGAATCGGGCCTCGATGCCCTGCTGCACGTAGGGCTTCAGCGCCTCGTAGACCATCACGGGGCCGAGGTCGGATCCGCCGATGCCGATGTTGACCACGGTCTCGATGCGCTTGCCCGTGACGCCGGTCCACTCGCCCGTGCGCACCTTGTCGGCGAACGCGTACACCTTGTCGAGGGTGGCGTGCACGTCGGCGTCGATGTCCTGCCCGTCGACGATGAAACCCTTGGGCGGAACGAGTCCCTCGCCGTTCTTCGGCCGGCGCAGCGCCGTGTGCAGAACCGCGCGGTCTTCGGTGACGTTGATGTGCTCGCCGGCGATCATGGCCTGGTAGCGGCCGGCCACATCGACGTCGGTCGCGAGCTGCAGCAGGTTCGAGAGGATCTCCTCGGTGACGAGGCCCTTCGAGAGGTCGACGGTGAGGTCTGCCGCCTGGAAGGTGTAGCGCTCGGCTCGGCCGGCGTCACCATCGAACCAGGCTCGGAGATCGGGCGCGAAGCCTTCGGCGATGGCGGCGAGGTTCTTCCAGGCGTCTGTCGTAGTGGGATCGACGGGAGCGGATTCGGTCAAGGGGTTCTCCGTAAGTGCCGGTGGCGCGTGGCCCGCGACTCTCGCGGCGGTGCGAGGCGGGCCACAGACAAGCCTATTGCGGTCGACGCCTTCGCGAGAGACCACCCCTCATATTGGGGTGAGATAGCAGGCAAACGACGCCCCGCCCGTGTCCGAATCACGCATGTACCTTCTTTTTCGAGCCCCGGAGCCCGCATGCACACCACGACCCTCCCGGCGACGGCGCCTCACGACGAGGATCGGGCCTTCGCCGCGATCGTCAATCGGCACACCGGGCTGCTGCAGACCACGGCCCGGAGATTGCTGGGATGCAATGCCGACGTCGACGACGTCGTGCAGGAGACCTTTCTCGCGGCCTGGACCCACTCCGGTCGTCCTCTCGAGGGCGACGCGATCCGGGGCTGGCTCGTCACCACCGTCAGGCGACGCTGCTACGACCGCCTGCGTTCGGCCGCCTATCGAAAGCGGGCCGATCTCGAGTACGAGCCGACGGCATCCGATCACCAGGGACCGTACGCCGTGGCACAGCGGCGAGCGCTCGTGGTCGACGCGCACCGGATTCTGGCGACGCTGCCCGATCTGCAGCGACGGTGCTGGGAGCTGCGGCAGATCGACCACCTGAGCTACGCCGCGATCGGAACGGAGTTGGGGATCCCCAGCACGACCGTGCGCGGGATGCTGGTTCGCACTCGGGCCCTGCTCGTGGGGGAGCTGTCGGGCTGGAGATGACGCGCCCGCGCTCCCGTGCCCTAAAGTCGGGTGAATGACGCGCGACGCTGGAACCGGGCCGGATCCCGTCGTGCGATTCGGCCGCCCCACCCCGTGGCGTGGCATCGTCGTGAGCCTCGTCCTGGGCATCGGTGCCACCCTCGTCGGCACCGTCCTCGGGCTCCTCAGCGCGTACCCGGAACACACGCCGCTCATGCTGATGTTCCTCCTCATCCCGGCCATCGTCATCCCGCTTCTGATCGGTCTCAACCAGTACGCCGAGTTCGATCAGCGCAGCGGTCTCATCCGCATCAACGGCGGAGAGGCGCAGCCGCTGTCGTCTGTCGTTCTGGCACGCACGATGATCTTCCGTGGCGTCAGCACGCTCGACCTGGGAACGGGTCCCGGCCGCAGGGAGCGCTTCATCGTGGCCAACGGTCCGTTCGGCAGCCCGAGGGTGGAGCGCGATTGGGTGCGTCACCTACTGCCGTACACCGGGCTGCCGCGGCGGGGTTCGATGCCGCAGGACGCCTTCAGTACCAGGCATCTCCGATCGGCCACCCTCGAGGACGCCACGGTATTCGCCCACGAATGGCTGAAGTAGACAGCACGTCCGGCCTTCGTCACGACGTCAGCACGACGAGTTTGCCGCCGGCGACTCCGTTCTCCATGTCGCGATGCGCCTGGACGATCTCGTCGAGGCGGTAGACCCGACCGATCGGCGCTTTCGCCCTGCCGTCGGCGATCGCGTCGATGAACCCCTGCAGTTCTGACGGGGTGAGGTCGGCGGCGTCGCCCGAATAGGCGGTGAGGCGCACGCCGTTGGGCAGCCAGTCCATGGGGTAGAAGTCGGGGATCGTCCACTCGTCGGACAGCATTCCGGTGAAGCAGACCGTGCCGCCCGCGCGCACCGATCGCAGGGTGTCACGCATCACATTGGTGCCCACGAGCTCGACCGCGCCATCCACGCCTTCTCTAGCGATCGCGCGCACGGCGTCGTGAACGGCGCCGTCGTCGATGATCACGTGATCGACACCCGCCGCCTTCAGCAGCTCGCGCCGGGCGGGGTTGCGGGTTGTGGAGAACACCGTCATGCCGCGCAACGAGCCGAGGATCGCCAGGGCCAGGCCCACAGACGAGGTGCCGCCGCGGATGAGGATCGACTGCCCGTCGACCGCCTGCAATCCGACACGGAGTGAGCCCGCTGCTGTCTGCAGCATCTCGGGGATGGCGCCGAGGATCTCCCAGGCCAGGGTGCTCGTGAACGGCACGACGATCGGTGCGGGCACGACGACGTACTCTGCGTAGCCCCCGTCGAACTCGCGGCCCATGCCGCCCATCAACGCCGCCACCTGCGTTCCGATGGGGAACTCACCGTTCGGCGCCTCGGCGACCAGTCCGACCGCCTCGATTCCCGGGATCCTCGGGAAGCTGCCGCTGTAGGCGACGCCGGAGCGGAAGTGGAGCTCGGAGCGGTTGAGGCCGAACGCCTCGACCTTGATCAGAATCTCACCGGGCGCCGCCTGCGGTCGGGCGACCTGCCGAACCTGCAGCGCATCCGGCCCGCCCGGGGCGTCGATGACGACCGCCCGCATCGTGGCACTCACGCGGACGCGACCTGGGAGCGCAGCGACGATAGCTCGTCGGTGAGAGCGGCCTCGCGCCCGTTCGTCAGGATGCCGCCCAGCGCGTCGGCGAGGTGAGTCTCGGCCATCGCGCTCGCGGTGTCGAGAAAGCGCGAGCCCGCCTCGGTGAGCGACACGATCGACGACCGGCGGTCGTTCGGGTTGGCTGCTCTCACGGCGAGACCGGATGCTTCGAGCCGGTCGACCAGCTTGCTCGTGGCTCCCACGGTGATCGACATCGCCGCGGAGATGTCCTGAACGCGGGCCGGCCCGTCGAGGGAGGCGATGGCGGTGACGGCCTGCAACTGCCCCAGCGTGTGTCCGGTCTCGGCGGCGAGCCTCTCGTCGAGTGCGTTCCAGAGAGCGATCTCGGTCTGCACCAGCTGGGTGAACATCGTCAGGTAGGTACCCACGTCGTCGTCCTCTCGTCTCGGCGTCAGCCAGCCGTTCGTCGACAGCACCGCGTGGGCGGAGTGTCGGTATGCCGTGAGGGCACGAGCGCCGAGCGACGGCGTGCCGGTGATTCTCTTCATGCAGGAGTCAAGCGATCCCAGGGAAAGATTATTCCATGGAATATACTTTGTGGGAAGCATGATCCTCTGCCGAGGTCAGAGTCCGGACGCCATCCTCGCGCGCTCCTTGATCGCGGCGATCACGTCGGTCTTCGCGTCGGCGTAGTCGTTCATGTCGTTCCACTGCCTGCTCATCAGTCGACGCTTCGTCCGCTCATAGAGCGCGCGGTCGTCGGCATTCGAGCGGAGATGGTCGCGAAGCAACAGGTACTCGTCGATGGCGGGCGCACCCCGTTCGTAGAGGTGCACGTGAACGACGTCGACCGTGCCGAGGGCTTCGCCGATGAGCCGCTGGTGTTCGAGGTAACGGCCCGCCCACGCCGGGTCATAGTCGGAGAGCGGGTGCGTGAGGGCCTCAGGACCTCCGACCAGTTCGAGGGCGGTGACATCGTCTCGGCGGGGTGCCATCAGAGCGCTGGGATCGCGGCGTCTTCGGGGCGATCGTGCGGGAGTGTCCTGCTGAGCAGATACTGCACTGCCTGCCGGTACTGAGGATGGTCGGGAGCCAGATCGAAATTACCGCCCGGTACGGGAAAGACGAGATGGAACACCCCCTTTTTGTCGCGCCGATAGTTCGCGCATAGTTCGAGGTTCCAGTGGCCGTCATGCTTGCTCTCGATGAACATGACTCCATTCGATCATGCGCCGACTCCCCGGCGCAGCCGCATTCACCTCACGTCTTCGAACGAGTCCTCGCCCGGTCGCCAGACCATCCAGGCGCCGTCGCTGAAACCGCTGAGCATTGCGATCTCCGCGTGGATCTCCTCGATTCTCGGATGAAATCCGATGGAACCTCTGTCGAAGAGCAGGAGCAGGCCGAGACCGGTGCTCTCGCGGGTCTCGACGACAGTGCCGGGGATGAGCCGCCTCAGCGCGTCGGCGTATCCGAGATCGGCCTCGCGGAAGACCTTGCCCTCGAGAGTGACGTCCGGCCACACATCGCAGTTCATCGACGCGGTCTCGTCTGTCTCGCTGTCGAAGCCGAGCTGCACGTAGTCCATGACGAAGTGAACCGAGTACAGGCGGAATCCGACGAGGCGGCTCAGTAATTCATTGGGTACGTAGGCCATGTCTGCCTCCGGATCGTGACGGCTTTCGCCGTTCTCTCATGTCGCATGCCGTGCACGTCATCGGTTACGATAGTCAGGTTCGTCAAGAACGCAAGGTGGCGTACTCAAGCGGCCGAAGAGGCACGCTTGGAAAGCGTGTATAGGGCAACCTATCGAGAGTTCGAATCTCTCCGCCACCGCCGAAACCCCTGATCGAAGGTTGTTCCTTCGATCAGGGGTTTGTGCGTTCGTGGCCTGTACGTTCGGGGTGTGCGCCGGGAGGAAGGCGCTAGTACCGCGCCATGGTGAGCGCCTCGGCCACCGGGTCGTCGCCCTCGATCGCCTCGAACTGGGCGTGCAGGCCCACCCCGTCGACGAGGCTGCAGTACACGAGCGCAGCCACGTCGGCGCGGGGGATCGAGCCTCGGCCCGTGCTCTCTGCGAGGTGCACGAGGCCCGTTCCGGGGTCGTCGGTGAGGCCGCCCGGGCGGATGATCGTCCAGTCGAGGTCGCGTTGGCGCACGGCCGAGTCGGCCTCGCTCTTGGCCCGCAGGTACACCTGGAACACATCGTCGGAGTCGGGCTCGAACGAGTCGGCCGACATCGCCGAGATCATCACGTAACGCCGGATGCCGGCGATCACGGCCGCGTCGGCCAGCAGCACGGCCGCATCCCGGTCGACGGTGAGCTTTCGAGCCGCCCCGGAATCGGGACCGGCCCCGGCGGCGAACACCACGGCATCCACCCCGGCGAGATCGGCGGCGAGGGTCTCGGCCGAGACCTGCTCGAGGTCGAGCACGACGGGGATGCCGCCGGCGACGAGCAGATCGCCGGCCTGCTCGGGGTTTCGGATGAGGCCCACGGCCTCGTGGCCGGCGTCACTGAGGAGTTTCTGGAGAATCAGGGCGATCTTGCCGTGACCCCCCGCAATTGCAATACGCATGCATCAAGTACACCTCAGTTCGCGAGAGGCGCACAACCTCGCGTAAAGTGGTTGACGGCTCCCCGCGTGGCGCCATCCAGGCCAACTCCCCCAGGACGGAAACGTAGCAAGGGTAACCGGGCTCTGGCGGGTGCGCGGGGGGTCTTTTCTTTGTGTTTCGGCGGCGTGCGTGAACACCTTCCCAAGCTGGGCGCACTCCCGGGCGCGTCTCACCGTGGGCGAATAAGGTGAGAACGGCCCAAGCAACGAAACGTAAAAGGACTGAAGTGTCGAGAAGCATCTATGTCGCATCAGCCGAGGGACACTCCGGCAAATCCACGATCGCGTTGGGTGTGCTCGATACCCTCTGCCACTCGCTGCAGAGGGTCGGCGTCTTCCGGCCCATTGCCCGCTCGGTCGCCGAGCGCGACTACGTGCTCGAGATGCTGCTCGCGCACGACGGGGTCGAGCTGAGCTACGAGCAGACCATCGGCGTCACGTACGACGACGTGCACAACGATCCGGATGCCGCCCTGTCGGTCATCGTCGAGCGCTACAAGGCGGTCGAGCGAGAGTGCGACGCGGTGGTCATCCTCGGCTCGGACTACACCGATGTCGGCAGCCCTTCCGAGCTGTCGTTCAACGCCCGCGTCGCGGCCAACCTGGGCGCGCCCGTGCTGCTGGTGCTCGGTGGGCGCAAGGGTCAGGGCTCGTCCGAGACGCTCGGCTACTCCGAGTCCCGCACGCCCGACGACATGCGCCAGCTCACCGAGCTGGCCCAGGTCGAGCTCAAGCTGGCGCACGCCACCCTGCTCGGCATCGTGTCGAACCGCGCCGATCCCGAGCGGCTCGACGAGATCCGGGATGCGATCGGTTCCGCCATCGACGCGCCCGCATCCGTTCCCATCTGGGCCATCCCCGAGGACCGCGTTCTGGTCGCTCCCACCATGCAGCACCTCGTCGAGGCCACCAACGGTTCGCTGCTCTCGGGCGATGCGAGCCTGCTCAATCGCGAGGCGCTGGGCGTGGTCGTCGCCGGCATGTCGATGGTCAATGTGCTTCCCCGGCTCACCGAGAGCGCCGTCGTGGTGATCCCCGCCGACCGCTCCGAGGTGCTCCTCGCGGTTCTCATGGCCAACGCCTCGGGGACCTTCCCGTCGCTGTCGGGCATCATCCTCAACGGAGGCTTCGATCTGCCCGAACCGATCACCCGCCTGATCTCGGGTCTCGATTCGACCCTGCCGATCGTCACGACCGACCTCGGAACCTACGACACGGCGCTGCGCATCACGTCGACCCGTGGGCGTCTCGCCGCCGACTCGCAGCGCAAGTACGACAGCGCACTGGCCCTGTTCGAGCAGCACGTCGACGGAGCGAAACTGCTCGAACTGCTCGACGTGAGCTCATCGACCGTCGTCACGCCGCTCATGTTCGAGTACGGCCTCATCGACCAGGCCCGCCACGTGCGCCGGCACATCGTGCTCCCCGAAGGCGACGATGACCGCGTGCTGAGGGCCGCGAGCACCGTGCTGGCCCGCGGCATCGCCGAACTCACGATCGTGGGGGAGGAGGACGAGGTGCGCACCAGGGCGGCCGGTCTCGGACTCGACCTCGAGGGCGCGCACATCGTGAGCGTGTTCGACGAGAAGTACCGCCAGCCGTTCGCCGAGGAGTACGCCCGACTGCGAGCGCACAAGGGCGTCACCGTCGAGCAGGCACGCGACACCATCACCGACGTCTCGTACTTCGGAACGATGATGGTGAAGCTGGGTCTCGCCGACGGAATGGTCTCGGGTGCCGCGCACACCACCGCGCACACCATCCGCCCGGCGTTCGAGGTGATCAAGACCCAGCCCGGCGTATCCGTCGTCTCGAGCGTGTTCCTCATGGCGCTCGCCGACCGCGTTCTGGTCTACGGCGATTGCGCCGTCATCCCCGACCCCACCGCCGAGCAGCTCGCCGACATCGCCATCTCGTCGAGCGCCACGGCCACGCAGTTCGGAGTCGACCCGCGCATCGCGATGCTCTCGTACTCGACGGGGACATCGGGCTCGGGCGCCGAGGTCGAGAAGGTGCGCGCCGCCACCGGCCTCGTGCGCGAGCGGCGCCCCGACCTGCTGGTCGAGGGGCCGATCCAGTACGACGCCGCAGCGGATGCCGCGGTGGCGGCCACGAAGATGCCCGACAGCGAGGTGGCCGGTCGCGCCACGGTGTTCATCTTTCCCGACCTCAACACGGGCAACAACACCTACAAGGCGGTGCAGCGCAGCGCGGGCGCCGTGGCGATCGGGCCGGTGCTCCAGGGCCTCAACAAGCCGATCAACGACCTGTCGCGCGGCGCGCTCGTCGCCGACATCGTGAACACCATCGCCATCACGGCGATCCAGGCGGCGGCTCAGCCCGTCGAAACCGTCGCAGCAGAAGGAGTGTCCGCGTGAGCGCGATCCTCGTGGTGAACTCCGGTTCGTCGTCGTTCAAGTACCAGCTCATCGAGATGACGACCGAAGAGGTGCTCGCCTCCGGCCTCGTCGAGCGCATCGGTGACCAGACCGGGCACTCCAAGCACACGACCCCCGACGGCTCGAGCGAGCTCGACCTGCCGATCCGAGACCACTCGCAGGGGTTCCAGGTGATGCTCGACGCGTTCCGGGCGAACGGACCGTCGCTCGACGAGCATCCGCCCGTGGCCGTGGGCCATCGCGTCGTGCACGGCGGAAAGCGCTTCTTCGAGGCGACGATCGTGACCGATCTCGTGAAGATCAACATAGAAGACCTGGCCGACCTCGCGCCGCTGCACAACCCGGCGAACCTGCAGGGCATCACGGCGGCGCAAAAGGCGTTCCCGGACGTGCCGCACGTGGCGGTGTTCGACACGGCGTTCCACTCGACGCTGTCGCCGGCCGCCTACACCTACGCCATCGACAAGACGCTCGCCGACCAGCACCGCATTCGTCGCTACGGGTTCCACGGAACGTCGCACAAGTTCGTGTCGGAGGCCGCGGCGGAGTTCCTCGGGCGGTCGCTGGAGGACACGAAGACGATCGTGCTGCACCTCGGCAACGGGGCGTCGGCCTGCGCCGTCTCCGACGGCAGGTCGGTCGAGACGTCGATGGGAATGACGCCCCTCGAGGGACTGGTCATGGGCACGAGGTCGGGCGACCTCGACCCCGCTGTGCTCTTCCACCTGCACCGCAAGACGGGCCAGACGTTCGACGACCTCGACACGCTGCTCAACCGCGGCAGCGGCATCCTGGGTCTCTCGGGCCACGGCGACATGCGCGACATGATCGCCGCCGCGCGTTCGGGCGACGTCGATTCGCAGGCGGCTCTCGACGTCTACCTGCACCGGCTGAAGCAGTACGTGGGCGCCTATGCGGCGCACCTCGGCCGTCTCGACGCGATCGTCTTCACCGCGGGAGTGGGGGAGAACACCCCGCTCGTCCGGGCGGGAGCGCTGGAGGGCCTCGGCATCCTGGGCGTCGAGATCGATGAGGAGCGCAATGAGTCGCCCGAGCGCGGTGCACGGCTCATCTCGACGGATGCGTCACGGGTCGCCGTGCTGGTCATTCCCACGAACGAAGAACTGGAGATCGCGCGGCAGACCCTCGCCGTGATCTGAGTTGTACGCCATAGGCGGCCTCCTCGTCGCTATACGACCTGGTGGCCGCTCAGACCGTACAAGTCGACCTCAGGCCTGCTCGGCGATGGCGTGCCGCCCAGCGGTGTTCCCGCCTGGACACGTATCCGCGTACGACCTCGTCGATGCTCGCCCAGTCGAACATCACTTGACGATAGGTGACTCGGATCACGATGTATCCGAGGCGATGAAGCTCGAGGTCGCGGCGGCAGTCCTCGTCATGAGCCTTGGCCGAGCTGTGCCAGGTGATGCCGTCGCACTCGATCACGAGTCGATCGCCGATCAGCAGGTCGACCGTTCCCACCCCTCTGATGAAGACCTGCGAGCGGCACCGGATGCCTCGCCGCCGAAAGCCCAGGCGGGCCTTCGACTCGAGGCCCGACTGCGCGGCGGAGTCCACCAGCTCCAGATAAGTTCGGTACTCGGCCGACAACGGCAGAGCCGACAGGCGGTCCATCGTCGTAAGGCCGAGGTTCAGCGCTGAGTCGATGGAGGCGATCACGTCGTCGCGAGCCTGACATGAGAAGACGCTCAGGAGCGCCTCGTCGATGCTGTCGACGATCCGAGCGGCATCATGCGAGCCCCGAGCCGGGTGGAGTCGGATGCCCCATCGCTCAGGTCTTGTGAGGGGAGTGCCATTAGGCGCACGGAGTCTCGTGAGGCGCCGGGTGTGGCTGAGATGGGTCAGGCGGTCGTCGACACACCAGACGCCGTGAAGCCGAAGCAGGCTCACGCAACTCAGCCGCCCGCCGACTTTGACGGCGTTCACCAGCGCCTGAGGAGCGGTGTCGAGGGCGAACCACCCCTGACGAATCCGCACGATGTCGCCGCGGGCCACCGCGAGACGCGTCATCGCGAGGCTGACTCCGTCGGCCTGAAGGGTGGAAGAGTGGGCAAGTCCGCCATGCGCGGAGAGAACGTCGATGATGTGTGTCATCTGCACGAGTTTCGACCTGAATGGGTGCCCCTGGCCGGTTCAGGCGGTCTTCTGTGGACGAGCGCGGTAAAACTTGTACAGCTGAGGAGTGGTGCTCGTCGCTATAGGACGAGGTGGCCCTCGTAGGTGGACAAGTTCGCACGCTCAGTCGGCGATCAGGCGCTTTCCGTAGCTCACCGCGGCGTCCTCGGTGTAGCCGAGGTGCTCGTAGAAGGCGCGCACCGAGGCGTTGTCGCTGCGGATCTGCAGGTTGAGCTTCGGGCAGCCGAGCTCGATGAGCAGCCGCTCCGCCTCCTCCATCATGCGGCGGCCGTAGTCGAGGCCCCGGGATCCGGGTGAGACGGCCAGGTAGTTGACCCACCCGCGGTGTCCGTCGTACCCCACCATCGCGGCCGCCACGACCACGCCGTCCGACTCTCCCACGAGGAACAGCTCCGGCTGCACGGTGAGCTTGCGCTCGATGTCCTTGCGCGGATCGTTCCACGGGCGCACGAGCCCTGCGGAGGTCCACAGCTCGATCACGGCATCGGTGTCTTCGGGAGTGAAAGGGCGTATCTGCATCCCTCCATCCTCTTACAGTGTTCCGTCCACAGGCTCCGGATGCGGCGGGCGGGGTGTCGGTGGCGACCGTTACGATTGCTGCATGGTCACCGCCCTCTATCGCCGCTATCGACCTGAGGCGTTCGCCGAGATGATCGGCCAGTCGCAGGTGACCGATCCGCTGATGACCGCGCTCCGCACGAACCGGGTCAACCACGCCTATCTCTTCTCCGGTCCCCGCGGCTGCGGCAAGACCACGTCGGCGCGCATCCTCGCCCGCTGCCTCAACTGCGCAGAGGGTCCCACAGACACCCCGTGCGGCGTGTGCCCCAGCTGCGTCGAGTTGGGTCGCGACGGCGGCGGCTCGCTCGATGTCGTCGAGATCGACGCCGCGAGCCACAACGGCGTCGACGACGCGCGAGACATCCGCGAACGTGCCGTCTTCGCTCCCGCACGCGACCGCTTCAAGATCTTCATCCTCGATGAGGCGCACATGGTCACCCCGCAGGGCTTCAATGCCCTGCTCAAGATCGTCGAAGAGCCGCCCGAGCACGTGAAGTTCATCTTCGCCACGACCGAGCCCGACAAGGTCATCGGCACCATCCGCTCGCGCACGCATCACTACCCCTTCCGACTCGTCCCGCCGGCGCAGCTGCTCGAATACGTTCAGCAGCTCTGCGACAGCGAGGGCATGAAGGTGGCCCCGGGCGTCCTTCCGCTCGTGGTGCGCGCCGGCGGAGGGTCTCCCCGCGACACCCTCTCGCTCCTCGACCAGCTCATGGCCGGCTCCGAGAGCAGCACGATCGAATACGAGCGTGCCGTCGCCCTGCTCGGCTACACCCACTCGGCCCTCCTGGGCGAGGTCATCGACGCCATCGGCGTGCGCGACGCGGCAGCCGCATTCGGCGCGGTCGACCGCGTCATCCAGACCGGCCAAGACCCGCGCCGCTTCGTCGAAGACCTGCTCGAGCGCCTTCGCGACATCATCATCGTCAGCGCCACCACCAGCATCGAGGCGGCCGGCGCCGTCCTGCGCGGAGTGCCCACCGACGAGTTGCAGGCCATGCACCACCAGGCGCAGCAGTTCGGCCACGCCGAGCTCTCGCGCACGGCCGACATCGTCAACGCGGCGCTCACCGAGATGACGGGCGCCACGAGCCCCCGCCTGCACCTCGAGCTCATGGTGGCCCGGGTGCTCGTGCCCGCCAGCGACGACACCGAGCGCGGCTCGCTCGCCCGCATCGAACGCCTCGAGCGTCGTGTCGGAGTCGAGACGACTGATGCGCCGCGGGCCGCGGCGCCGGTTCAGCGCGCCGCCCCCGCCGTGGTCGCTGCCCCCGAACCGACAGCCGTATCCGCACCCGCGACGGTTCCTTCACTCGCACCCGAACCCGCCGTCGAGCGTGCGGCCACGGCGCCGTCCGCGTCCGAGGCGGCACCCGCGCGGGCGGCTGATCCTGCCGTCGCCTCCCCGCAGCAGCCCGAATCGCAGCAGGCCGAACCGCAGAAGACCGAACCTCAGCAGGTCGAGCCGCAGCAGCAGGCCGAGCCCGCCGCCCCGGTGCAACCTGTCGCCCCCGCTGGGCCGGTCACGCTGCAGCAGGTGCGAGACACGTGGCCGGAGATCCTCGAGGCAGTTCAGAAGGCCAAGCGCAGCGCCTGGCTCGTCGTCTACACGGCGACCGTTCGCGCCTTCGAGAACGACGTCCTCACGCTGGCGTTCCCCAGTGAGAACGACGTCGCCCAGTTCAAGCAGCAGCAGGCTCCCGGCCAGGGCGTCAGCGAGATCCTCCGGCAGGCGATCCTCGACCTGCTCGGCGTGCGGGTCAAGTACATCGCCCGCGTCGAGCATCCGGGTGCTTCGGCGGCGCCCGCGGCCACCGCCACCCGGGCGCCCGAGCCGACCCCGACCCCGGCGCCCGCATCCGCACCGTCGGCGGCAGCACCGGCCTCCGGCCGGGCCGAAGCGGGTCGCGACCAGCAGAAGCCGACAGCGGTCACCAGCTCCTGGGCCGTCGTCGCCATTCCGCAGTCCGATCCCACGCCCGATGCAGCGGTCGAGCCGGTGCCCGAAGAAGATCGTGAACCCGAGCCCGACTTCCGTGCGCCCGAGCCGGCATCCGCGCCCGTCGCGTCGTCTGCGCCCGTTCAGGCCCCCGTGCCCACGCTCGCCAAGGCTCGACCCGAGACCCCGGCCCCGCGAGCCGCTCCTGTCGCCACCACCGATTCCGGTCGTCAGCGTTACGGCGAGGCCGTCGTCCGCGAGATCCTGGGCGCAAATTTCATCGAGGAGCAGCCCGTGGCTCCCCGCAACACGCAGAGAAGCGACGGCTAAGTGTACGAAGGCATCGTCCAGGAGCTCATCGACGAACTGGGACGACTCCCGGGCATCGGCCCGAAGTCGGCACAGCGCATCGCGTTCCACATCCTCCAGACAGAATCGTTCGACGTCACCCGGCTGGCCGAGGTGCTCATCGAGGTGCGCGACAAGGTGCACTTCTGCTCCATCTGCGGCAACGTGTCCGAACAGGAGACGTGCTCCATCTGCCGCGACCCGCGCCGGCAGCAGACGGTCATCTGCGTCGTCGAAGAGGCCAAAGACGTGGTCGCCATCGAACGCACTCGCGAGTTCCGCGGCCTGTACCACGTGCTGGGCGGTGCGATCAGTCCGATCGACGGCATCGGCCCCGACAACCTGCGCATCCGCGAGCTCATGCAGAGACTGGCCGACGTGAACATCACCGAGGTGATCATCGCCACCGACCCCAACCTCGAAGGCGAGGCCACGGCCACCTACCTGTCCCGCCTGCTCAACACCCTGCAGATCCGGGTCACCCGCCTCGCCTCCGGGCTTCCGGTCGGAGGCGACCTCGAGTACGCCGACGAGGTCACCCTCGGTCGTGCCTTCGAGGGGCGTCGGCTCGTCGAGAGCTGATCGTGCACATCGCGGTCGGTGCCAGTACGGCCGGTGCTCATACGGCCGGTGCAGGCGACGATGCCGTGATCCTGACCGAGCTCGACGACGCGGGCAGGCTGCTCGGCCAGCCGGAGACGGTCGCGCGCGATCGGTTCCCGCACGAGGTAGCACGTCGGGAGCGGCTGTCGCCGCGCTGGGTCTGGGACGACACCCGTCGCTGGTACCCGCAACTGCTGGCGCACGACGTGGTGGTCGAACGCTGCGTCGACCTGCGTCTGTGCCACGCGATCCTGCGAGCCTCGTCGGCGACGGCCTCGTCGGAGCTGGCCCTCGCTCCCGTCTCCCCCTGGGACGCCCCGGCCACCTGGGCAGAGCAAGGCCAGCCGGACACGCTCTTCGAGCTCGGGGTGCAGCGTGGTCGCGACGACGAGGCCGGCCTCGACCCCGTCGAGGAGTTCCGGCTGCAGCGGGCGGCCGTCGCCGGAGCCCCCGATCCGAACCGCCTGTCGCTGCTCCTCGCGGCAGAGTCGGCCGGCAGCCTCATCGCGATCGAGATGCAGCACGCCGGCCTGCCCTGGAATGCGGCCCGTCACAACGAGCTCCTGGTCGACCTGCTCGGAGAACGACCCCAGCCGGGCCAGCGGCCCGCGCGCATGCACGAACTGCTCGTCGAGATCCGCGCCGCGATCGACGATCCGACCGCGAATCCCGACTCGCCCGTCGAACTGGTCAAGTCGCTGCGTCGCGCCGGCATCGATGTCTCGAGCACGAACCGCTGGGAGCTCGCCCGCCACGAGCATCCGGTCATCGAACCGCTGCTCGCCTACAAGAAGCTGTCTCGCCTGCTCACCGCCAACGGCTGGAACTGGATCGACAGCTGGGTCGAAGGCGGTCGGTTCCGCCCCGTCTACGTGCCCGGCGGAGTCGTCACCGGCCGGTGGGCCGCCGACGGCGGGGGAGCGCTGCAGCTGCCGCACCAGGTTCGCGGCGCCGTCATCGCGGATCCGGGCTGGATGTTCGTGGTCGCCGATGCCGCGCAGCTCGAGCCGCGCATCCTCACGGCCATGTCGGGCGATCGAGCCATGGCCGCGGCCGGGCGCGACCGTGATCTCTACGACGGCATCGTCGCATCCGGTGCCGTCGATACACGCGCACACGCCAAGGTCGGAATGCTCGGCGCGATGTACGGCGGAACCACGGGCGAGAGCGGTCGTATGCTTCCGCGGCTGGCGCGGGCCTATCCGGATGCCATCCGGTTCGTCGAAGAGGCCGCGCGCCTTGGAGAGAGCGGCGCCGTCGTGTCGACCCACCTGGGCCGCAGCTCGCCTCTCCCGTCGGCGCAGTGGCGCGAGGCTCAGGACGACGCCCAGCAGGAGGGCGCGAGCGAGGCCGTGCAGACCCGGGCCAAGACCGCGCGCCGCAGCTGGGGACGATTCACCCGCAACTTCGTGGTCCAGGGAACGGCGGCCGAGTGGGCCCTGTCGTGGATGGCGGGGCTCCGGCGACGGCTCGTTCTCCTCGGCCCCGGGCTCCCGCTGCGTGACAGGCCCCACCTCGTCTTCTTCCTGCATGACGAGATCGTGGTGCACACCCCCGCCGCGCTCGCCGACACCGTGGCGGCCGAGGTGCGCGCGGCCGCGGAAGACGCGGGCAGGCTGCTGTTCGGCGCCGTGCCCGTGCAGTTCCCGGTGACCGTCGCCGTGGTCGACAGCTACGACAAGGCCAAGGCGTGACCCCGCGCGCCCGCTAAGATTGCACGCTGGGCCCATCCTCGTCATATCAGGAGTGTTTACGTGAGCTTGATCGTGCAGAAGTACGGCGGATCATCGGTTTCCGACGCCGAGAGCATCAAGCGTGTCGCCAAGCGCATCGTCGAGACGCGCAAAGCGGGCAATGACGTCGTCGTCGCCGTCTCGGCCATGGGCGACACCACCGACGAACTGCTCGACCTGGCCCACGCGGTCACGCCGATGCCGGCGCCGCGCGAGCTCGACATGCTGCTGAGCGCGGGGGAGCGCATCTCCATGGCGCTGCTGGCCATGGCCATCAAGAGCCTGGGTCACGAGGCCCGCTCGTTCACCGGCAGCCAGGCCGGCATGATCACGGATGCCCGGCACGGCTCGGCGCGCATCGTCGACGTCACCCCGGTGCGGCTCCGCGAGGCGCTCGACGAGGGCGCGATCGCGATCGTCGCGGGCTTCCAGGGGTTCAACCGCGACACCAAAGACATCACGACCCTCGGCCGAGGCGGCTCCGACACGACGGCCGTGGCGCTCGCCGCAGCCCTCGACGCCGATGTCTGCGAGATCTACACCGACGTCGACGGCATCTTCACCGCCGACCCCCGCGTGGTTCCGAGGGCCAGGAAGATCGACCGCATCACGAGTGAAGAGATGCTCGAGCTGGCGGCCAACGGCGCGAAGGTGCTCTACATCCGTGCCGTGGAGTACGCCCGTCGCCACGGAGTCACCCTGCACGTGCGCTCCTCGTTCAACAACAACGAGGGCACCATCGTCTACAACCCATCGGAGAACCCCGCGGAGGGTCTCCCCACAGAGAGCGAGAACGCCGTGGAAGAGCCACTCATCGCCGGAGTCGCGACAGACCTGGGCGAAGCGAAGATCACCGTCGTCGGAGTCCCCGACATCCCGGGCAAGGCGGCGCAGATCTTCAACCTGGTCGCCAAGACGGGCGCCAACATCGACATGATCGTGCAGAACGTGTCGGCGGCCTCCACGGGGCTCACCGACATCTCCTTCACGCTGCCGAAGACCGAGGGCCAGACGGTGCTCACCGCCCTGCGCGCCGACCAGTCCGACGTGGGCTTCGCGTCGCTGCAGTACGACGACCAGATCGGCAAGCTCGCTCTCGTCGGCGCTGGCATGCGCACCAACGCGGGTGTCTCGGCCCGACTCTTCACCGCCCTCTACGAGGCCGGCATCAACATCGAGATGATCTCCACGAGCGAGATCCGCATCTCGGTCGTGACCCGGGCCGACACCATCAACGACGCCCTGCGCGTCGTGCACACGGCCTTCGGCCTAGACGGCGACACCGAGGCCGTAGTCCACGGAGGAACCGGCCGCTGAGTGTCGGCCGCACCCGCGAGTGTTGCCCGAGGCGACGGATGTTGTCGGTCGCCCGGCAACATCCGTCGCGCTCGGCAACATTCGCCTCGGTCCGGACTCAGGCATCGGACACTCCTCACCGTCCCCCGACTCCGCCGAGTTGTGCACCGACGGGTCTGATCGCAGGCCCTGCTGCCGCTGCTCCCGTCATTCTGGAGCGCATGACAGCTTCGCCGACCCGGACTCCCCGCGCGCGTGATCTCCTCCTCGCCCGCGATCTCGATCCCGATGCGCTTCGCCAGCTCCAGCGCTCCTCGGGCACCGACACGCGCCGAGTCCGCCGAGGGGTCTATGTGGCCTCGGGCTCCTGGGCCGGTTTCGACACGTACGGCCGCCACCTCGCGAACGTGCTGGCCGTCGACTCGACCCACCGGCATCCGGTTTTCGGTCATGCCTCGGCGGCTGCCATCTGGGGCCTTCCGCTCGCCGACCGCCCGTGGCCCGCAGAGGTGCACGTGGTCGCCGACGCGACCTCGCATTCGCGCAGCAAGAACGGCGTGGTTGTTCATCGTCAGGCGATGCACGACGGTGATGTGACCGAGCGCAACGGGGTGCTCGTCACGAGCCTCGAGCGCACGGCGATCGATCTGGCGCGAACCATGCCTTTTCCTGTCGCCGTCGCGGCGATCGACTTCACGCTGCATAAGAGACGTGCCGGCCGTCATGTTCTGACGCGAGAGAAACTCCTCGACGGTCTTCTCCGTTCGCCCCGCACGAACGGCCGCGCTCGGGCCGGGCGGGCCATCGAGGCGGCCCGGGTCGGTGCCGACAATGCCGGAGAAACGCTGAGCAGGCTCGCGATCATCGCGCTCGGATTTCCGGAGCCTCTCCTTCAGGTCCAGCACGTGAATCCGAGGGGAGGCTTCTACTACACCGATCACGAGTGGCCGGAGCACAACGCGATCGCAGAGTTCGACGGATTCGGCAAATACCTGAAGCAGGCAATGAGGCTCGGGGAGAACGCCGGAGACGTCATATACGAAGAGAAGATCCGGGAGGACCACCTCCGGGACGAGGACAACGGAGTCACCCGCTGGGGCCCGCCCGAACTTCGCAACCCGCCAGAGATCGCCCGGCGTCTCCTGCGAATCGGTGTCCCCAGAATCACAGGGCGGTGAGTGTTGCCCGGGGCGACGGATGTTGCCGGTCGCCCAGTAACATCCGTCGTGTTCGGCAACACCCGCGGCGAGCACGGGCGGCTTGGTAAAGTAGGAGTTTGCGGCAGATGGCCGCGCCCATCACCTGAGGAACATACCGTGGCTGCACAGGCATTGAACGTTGGCGTTGTCGGAGCGACCGGACAGGTCGGCACAGTCATGCGCCGCCTGCTCGAGGAACGCGACTTCCCGATTTCGAGCATCCGATTCTTCGCCACAGCCCGTTCCGCCGGAACGACTCTCGAGTTCCGGGGAGAGCAGGTCGTGGTCGAGGACATCGAGACCGCCGACCCGTCAGGCCTCGACATCGCGCTCTTCTCGGCGGGAGCCACGGGCTCGCGCGCCCAGGCCCCGCGCTTCGCGGCCGCCGGCGTGCTCGTCATCGACAACTCGAGCGCCTGGCGCATGGACCCCGACGTTCCTCTCGTGGTGAGCGAGGTGAACCCCCACGCGATCGCCGACGCGCGCAAGGGCATCATCGCCAACCCCAACTGCACCACGATGGCCGCGATGCCCGTGCTCAAGGTGCTGCACGAGGAGGCCGGCCTGACCAGGCTCATCGTCTCGACCTACCAGGCGGTGTCGGGCAGCGGCCTCAAGGGAGCCGAAGAACTCGCCGGCCAGGCGCGCGCGGCCGTCGCCGACCCCGATCTGCTGCAGCTCGTGCACCGCGGAGACGCGGTCTCGATGCCCGAGCCCCAGACCTACGTGCGGCCCATCGCCTTCGACGTGATCCCGCTCGCGGGTTCGATCGTCGACGACGGTTCGAACGAGACCGACGAAGAGAAGAAGCTGCGCAACGAGAGCCGCAAGATCCTCGAGCTGCCCGAGCTCCTCGTCAGCGGCACCTGCGTACGTGTTCCGGTCTTCACGGGGCACTCCCTGTCGATCAACGCCGAATTCGCCGAGCCGCTGAGCCCCGAGCGCGCCACCGAGCTGCTGTCGAAGGCACCGGGGGTCGAACTGTCGGAGGTGCCCACGCCCCTCCAGGCCGCGGGCAACGACCCGAGCTACGTCGGCCGCATCCGCGCCGACGAAGGAGCGCCTGCCGGCCGCGGGCTCGCACTGTTCATCAGCAACGACAACCTGCGCAAGGGTGCCGCGCTGAACGCCGTGCAGATCGCGGAGTACATCGCGGCCCAGCGTTCGGTCTCCGTCGCCGTCTAGGCCGTCTGCGTCGCCGTCTCGCGCGCATCCACTCGACGGTGGATGCGCGCGGAGACAGGCCTTGACACAATGGCCTCATGAGCATTCCGGACTATTCGGGCAATCCCAGCTATCGCCTCAGCACGGCCGAACGTGATCGTGCGGTCACCGAGCTCCGTCAGCACGTGGCGGAGGGGCGCCTCTCGGAGGCCGAGTTCGCCGAGCGCAGCAAGGCCGCGCGCAACGCGGTGACGAGGGGCGATCTCGCCCCCCTGTTCGACGACCTTCCCGCCACGACCTTTCCCGCGTCGGTGAGCGACGCCGTGCGGCCTGCGTCGACCGGCTTCGCCGACCCCGCGCCGACGACGTTCGCCGACCCCGCGCCCAGCGATGCCATGCCCGCGTACGGCGCCCCCGACATCCAGAGCGTGGCCCGGCCGGCCGGCTCGCCCGTGGTTCAGCCCACGACCCCGAGTGCGACCGAGGGATGGAAGGACCCGCAGCCGGCCGAGGTGAGCCGAGTCGGGGCGACCGTCATGGCCATCGTGCCGTTCGTGTCGCTCGCCCTCTTCTTCGTGACCGGCAGCGCCCTCAGCTGGAGCTACAGCTGGCTCTGGTTCGCTCTCATCCCGGTCGCCGGCATCATCATCTACGGGCCGAACGGCAAGCCCGACCGCAAGCGCCGGCGCTAGCCGACGTCACCGGTGCCCACGGTGGGGATGCCGAGGATCGTGCGTACCTCGTTGTCGGTGAGGGGCCGCCACGGCGACGCGTCCTGGTCGCTGCCGGCGGCCTGGGGGCTGTCGCCCTGGGTCCACCACTTGGCCTCGTAGGCCGCATCGTCGAACATCACGAAGTCGCCCTTCGTGTAGATGCTCGTTCCCTGCCATTCCGGGTACGTTCCCGCGGGGAGAACGGGCACCGGCACGGGCGTCTCGCCCGGCAGCACCGGGCCCACGAGCTCCCAGGGCGTCTCCGACGCCTGCAGCACGGGGTTGTCGGGAATGTCGCCCTGCGTCCAGTACTTGGCGATGTACACCTGGCGGTGCCAGACCACCTTCGTGTCCTTCTGGTACGCGGAGTCGGCATCCCAGATCTGGTACGGGCTCGTGGTGGGATCGTCGGTGAGGTCTTCCTTCGACGTCGGCACCGACGTGGTCACGGCGCCGGCCGCCGACTCGGGCGAGCCGGTCAGCGTGTCGCCGAGGAGGGAGGCGAACGTCAGGTCGCCCTGGTCGACGCCGCTGCATGAATCGCTGACGCGCGTGACGTCCGGGTAGTTCGATCCGCAGGTGGTGTCGCGGTTGAGCGACCACATCGACATGCGGCCGACCCCGTTCTTCACAGCGAAGGCATTGAGCGCCTTGGCGTCGTCGAGGGTGAAGATCTCGCCGGCCACGTCGTTCTGGCCGATCATCGGCGTGAGGCCGATCTTGTTCCACAGCTCGACCGGGCCGAGCGAGATGTCCTGTCGGTCGTACAGGGTGCGCAGCTGGCTGTGCACCGAGTTCGCGGCGTCGATCGAGGCGTCGAGCATCGACTGCCCCGTCTCGCGGCTGTCGCCGTAGTCCATGGTCATCAGGTTGACGCCCGCGAGATCGACGCCGGCGGACAGCATGCGGGTGACCTCGTCGGTGCCGTCGGTGGTGAGTCCCGACGGGGCGACCGGGAGCGTGAGCCAGACGGCCAGGGGCGAGTCGGTGCCGGCGCGCTCCTGCTGGATGCTCGCGATCGCCGCCGCGCGCCGGTCGCCCGAGGCGGTGTCGGTGAGGTTCGCGCCCTCGATGTCGAGGTCGATGGTGCTGAGCGAGTAGCGGTCGATGACCGACTCGTAGGCCTTCTTGAGCTCGTCCGGGTCGGTGCAGCCGGTCGACAGCTCGTCGTTGAGGAGTCCGCCGAACGACACGATGACATCGCCGCCCTGCTGGTCGCGTCGGGCGATGCGCCGGTCGAGGTCGAGGGCCTGGTCGGCCTCGTCCATCGAGTAGTACGTGCCCCACGACGGGCTGCAGGGGTCGGTCTTGGATGCGACGACGAACGACAGCACGACGTTGTCGCCGGCCGAGTCGGTCGGGTTCTCGAAGGCGAAACTCGGCGTGGCCGTGACGTCGACATAACCGGCCATCCAGGCCTTGGCGGTCACCGAGTTCGCGTCCTGGAACCACTTCCACCCTTGGAAGCCGGAGAAGACGAGACCTGCGATGAGGATGAAGACACCGGACAGCCGCAGTACGGACAGACGGCGGCCTGGAAAGCGTGTGGACAAGAGTTCCCCTAAAAATTGATCAGTACTCACTTTCGCACAAAAACGTGAGACACTGTCAACTTTGTAGGACATTCAGAACTTCCCGGGGAGATGTGCCATGGCGGACGGAACAAAGGGCCGGCGACGGCAGTGGGGGTCGGAGAGGCGCAGCGAACCGCTGTCGATCGTCCACCCGAAGCCGAGCGCTCGCAAGGTCACCCTCGGGCGCCTCGCCATCGTGGCCACGATCGGATTCTGGCTGATCTACGTCATCACCACGGTGCTCCGCGAGCTCGTCAACAATCCGGGTGCCGGCTTCCGCTTCACGGTCGAAGCGGTCAGCTACCTGATCGTCGTCACGATCCTCACGTTCTCCGCGCTGATGTATCTGCTCGCCAGGCAGGGAGCCCTCTACCGGTTCCGCAGTCACGTGCGGGTTCCACGCGGAGAGCTCGACCGTCACTTCGCCGAGTACTCCGACGGCATCACGGTTCTGGTTCCCAGTTACGCGGAGGAGACCCTCGTGGTGCGGGCCACCCTGTGGTCGGCCGCCCTGCAGGAGTTCCCCGACCTGCGCATCGTGCTCCTCCTCGACGACCCGCCCTTCCCCAGCGATCCCGAGAAGGCCGAGACGCTCGAGGCGACCCGCGCGCTCGCCGCCCAGATCGAGGGCGCTCTGAGAGTTCCGGGCGAGCGATTCCGCCGCTCGGTCGCGTCGATGACGGCGCGTTTCGCCACCGACGACACGGTGCTGCGCGACGACGTCGAGGCGCTGGTCGACGACTACGTGGCGGCGGCGGAATGGCTCGAGGCCATGGCCGATACCGAACAGGTCGGCGATCACGTCGACGAGTTCTTCGTCGACCAGGTCGTCATGGGACTGGCTCGCGAGCTCCGGCTGACCATCGTGGCCCTGGGCGGCGCACTCGACCAGGACTCGTACCCGGATGCGGACCGCCTCATCACGCTTGCTCTGCGGCTCTCCCGCATCTTCACCGCGAAGCTCGACTACTTCGAGCGCAAGAAGTTCGCGTCGCTCTCGCACGAGGCCAACAAGGCGATGAACCTCAACTCCTACATCGGCCTCATGGGCGGCGCGTGGGCGGCGGAGGAGACCGCGGACGGCGTCGTTCTCCGGCCGGCCGACGACGAGGCCTCGGCCGATCTGGTCATCCCCGAGACGACGTATCTGCTGACCCTCGACGCCGACTCGCTGCTGCTGCGCGACTACTGCGTTCGACTCGTCTATCTGCTCGAGCAGCCCGAGAACGCACGCGTGGCCGTGACCCAGACGCCCTACTCCGCGTTCCGTGGCGCCCCGACGCGCATCGAGCGCGTCGCCGGCGCGACCACGGACCTGCAGCACATCCTGCATCAGGGCATGACCTACTACAACGCCACGTTCTGGGTGGGCGCGAACGCGGTCATCCGCAAGCGCGCCCTCGAGGACATCGTCGAGGTCGAGGTCGTCGCCGGCTTCGAGGTCAAGACGTACATCCAGGACCGCACGGTCATCGAGGACACCGAGTCGAGCATCGACCTCGGCACGCACGGCTGGACGCTGGTGAACTACCCCGAGCGCCTCAGCTACAGCGCCACCCCGCCCGACTTCGGCTCGCTCATCGTGCAGCGACGACGCTGGGCCAACGGCGGACTGCTCATTCTCCCGAAGTTCTGGGATCAGCTCAGGGAGCGCCGCTTCAATCGCGACCGCGTGCTGCTCAGTGAGGTCCTGCTGAGAACCAACTACATGGCCTCGATCGCCTGGGCGAGCTTCGGTCTGCTGTTCCTGCTGGCGTACCCCTACGACAGTCGGCTCCTCAGCCCCTTCGTCTTCCTCGCCGCCCTGCCGTACTTCATCGCCATGGGAAGCGACCTGCGCACCGCGGGACATCGCTTCAGCGACATCTTCCGCATCTACGGCTTCAACCTCGTGCTGCTGCCGGTCAACCTCGCGGGCGTCTTCAAGTCGTTCCAGCAGATGATCACGGGCGAGAAGATCCCGTTCGTACGTACGCCGAAGGTCAAGAACCGCACGGCCGCCCCCGCGCTCTACGTGCTCACGCCCTACCTCATCGTGCTGTTCTCCCTCTTCACGCTGTACCGCGACATCGTTCTGCAGAACTGGGGCAACGCCCTGTTCGCCGCTTTCAACGCCGTGATGGCCGCCGGCGCGATCCGCGCCTACATCGGCATCTGGAACTCCGTGGTCGATGTCTGGCTCGGATTCCTGAACTTCCTCTACGTCGACCGCAGGGCGAAGAAGCAGCCCGAGCGTTCGCTCGTCGACCCGGATGCTCCGGTCGACTGGCAGACGATCCTGTATCACGGCGACCGGCGACTGGGCCGCGATCTCCGGCAGTCGAAGGACCGTCGTCGTCGTATCGGGATTCGCAGCACCTCGCCCCGCAGTCGGGTGAATGCCGGAGGGGCAATCTCCGGGAACGACCGCTCCGAATAGACGAACATGACATCACGGCGACCGGCGATACTCATCGGCGTGCTCGCCGTGCTCGCGGTCGTGGTCGGAGGGGGAATCGTGTTCGGATCCCGTGGCTCGGAGTCGCCGGCGGAGTCGAGTACCGGCAACGTCGCGCCGGGCGGACCCGTGGTCGCCTTCTACGGCGACTCCTACACGCTGGGTACCGGGGCGAGCGATCCGAGCAAGCGGTGGTCGACGGTGATCAGCGCCGATCGCGGCTGGAACGAGGTCAATCCCAGCGTCAACGGCCTCGGTTTCGTCAACAACCGTGACCTCCTGCCGCCGGACGGCGATCTCGTCGACCTCGTCATCGCATCCGACCCCGACATCGTCTTCGTCACCATGGGGCTGAACGACAATTTCTCGATGCCCGCCCGGTCCGACGAGGTGCACGCGGCCATCGTCGCCGACTTCACCGCCCTTCGTGCGGTGCTGCCGGACGCGCGCATCATCGTGGTCGAGCCCTTCTGGTACACGGACGAGCGCCCGCAGAGCCTCGAGACCATCAGCGCGTGGGTCGCAGACGAGGCGCGCGCCATCGGAGCCGATCGAATCGACGGGGCATCGCACTGGATCGAAGGGCATCCCGAATGGATGGCCGCCGACGGCCTGCACCCCGATGACGAGGGATACGCCGAGATGGCGCGGCGGATGTCGGACGAACTCGATCGACTCGGGCTGTAGTGATCGGTTCGCCCCAGCGAATCCGTGCCAGAGCGAGTAGTGTGAAGGCATCGCGCGCCTCTGGGGGGAGTCGTCCCGCGCGAGTGCGTCAACTCAGGGGGAGAACGTGAAAACGCAATCGACTGCGCGACCGTGTCGCGTCGGCATCGTCGATGACCACGAGCTTCTGCTCGACGGGCTGACCATGTACATGCGCAGCAACGCCCCCGACCTCGACATCGTCATCAGCGCAACGGGATGGTTCGAACTCATCCGGCATCCCGCCTTCGCCCCCGACGTCGTGGTCATGGACCTGCAGCTGCAGGAGCCGATCTCGATCGAGACGCGGGTGAGAACGTGTCTGGCCGCCGGTGCGCTCGTGGTGGTCGTCAGCGCCCTCGAGACCGACGAGATCCGCGAGCGGTCGCTGGCGGCCGGGGCCTCCGCCTTCGTGCCCAAGTCCTCTCCCGCCGACGCGGTCGTCGACGCCGTCCGGTCGGCGTGGTCCAGCGCGCAGGAGGCGGGCGCCTTCGTCGACGCAGAGCTCGAGACCCTGCGGCTGTACGCCGACGGGCTGAGCCCGGTCGACATCGGACTGCAGCTCGGCCTCTCGTTCGAGGTCGTCAAGGGTCACCTCTCCCGCATCCGCGATCACTATGCGGCCTCCGGCCGACCCACCCACTCGAAACAGGACCTGATCCGCAGAGCGGCCGAAGACGGGCTCGTGTCCTGACCGGTCTCCTGCTCGGCACCGATGCCGAAGGCGTCTTCACGTCTCGGGCTCTCACCCGTGCCGCCGTGTGGCTGTCCTTGATCCTGCTCGCCGCGGTCGCGATCATCGTCGGCGTGCTGGCCTCCTTCCACCCGCAGACGGGTGGCGACGCCGATCCGTGGCGCGCGGCGGTCCCCATCGCATCCCTCGCGGTGATGGGCGGCGGCGCCTACGCTCTGCAACGCCTGCATGGTCGGGTCGAGACGGTCATCGGGCTCATGGTCGTGTGCGCGGCGGCGTTCGCCTACGCACTGAGCGTCGAGCCCCTGCTCACCCCGGGTCAGAAGTCCGACAGCATCGTGCTCAGCCTGCCCGTGGTGGCCGCGACGGTCTCGGGGGTCGGCCGTCGCTCGCTGACATCGTGCCTGGTCGTCTGCGGACTCGGCTATGCCTCGGCCTCGAGCGCCGCGCTTCTCGGAGCCCACCTCGGGGGGCGGGAGGTCGTGCTCGACTTCACGGCGTTCGGCTCCTTCATCGCGATCTCGCTGCTGCTCGTCGTGCTCTGGGTCGCCCGCCGGGGAGCCGTGCAGCAGGCTCCCGCCCTCGACCGGGCGGCGAAGACGCAGCAGAGCATCGTCGAGGAGGCGCGGCTGCTCGGTCACGCCTCGAGCCTGTTGCACGACACGGTTCTCGGCGATCTGCACGCCCTCGCGATGCTGGCCCCCGGCACCATCCCCGACAGTCATCTCGCTGTGATCCGCCGCGACCTCGAACTGCTCGAACGCAGTGACGACCTCATGCGCACCCCGGGCACGATCGCCATCCCGGGGTTGATCGAGTCGACCAGCGAGAGCAGGCTGGCCCACGTGCTCGACCGGGTGGGTGCGCTGGGCCTGCGGGTGATCGTGTCCGGCGACGCCGCCGAGCTGACGGCACTCGACCCGATCGCGGAGGAGGCGCTCGTCGGGGCCGTCGAGCAGTGTCTCGTCAACGTGATCCTTCATGCGGGGGTGTCGATCGCTGAGCTCGCCATCGCGGTGTCCGGCGACGAGGTCACCGCGATGGTCGCCGACTCGGGGCGCGGCTTCGTCTCGTCGTCGACGCCGGCCGACCGTCTCGGCCTGCGCATCTCGGTGTACGACCGGATGCTCGGGGTCGGGGGATCGGCGACGGTCTGGTCGCGACCCGGCGCGGGCACCTCGGTGCTCCTCACCGTTCCGAAGCCCGGCGCATGACGGGCGCGGCGCAGCCGACCGCGGCCGAGCTCGATCCGGTCTCCAGAGTGACGGCCCGCATGTTCGTGATCGCCGTGGGCGTCGTGAGCGTGGCCCTGTCGATCGCGCTCTCGCTCACTCAGTCGGGGCGCGACCAGATCTCTCTTCCCGTCGTGGCGGCCGCGGCGCAACTGGTGCTCGCGGCGTCGTACGTGTACTTCATCAGAGCGGCCGACCCGTTCGGCCCTCTCGTCTCCCTCGGGCGTTTTCAGATCTTCCTGGGCGGGGTGATGCTCGCGAGCGTGCTCAACGCGCTGAGCCAGTTCGGCTCGAACGCGCTCATCAGAGACGACTGGGGTGGCGTGTGCCTCGGTCTCGCCTTGATCCTCGGTGCGCCGTACCGCCGATCCGCCGAGATCGTGTGGTTCACCCTCCAGGCCGTCGGAGTGACCTTCGCCCTGGCGATCGTGCAGAACCTGAGCTCGACCACCACGGTCACCCTCAGCATCCTGGCCCTCACCGCCGCGACGCCCTCGATCGCCATCGGCCTCGGCTCGGCCGCCTACGCACGCAGCCTCATCGGCAGCCTCGAGCAGTCGAGGCGCGACGCCGACGCGGAGCGTACGCAGCATGTCGGCGCCGTGCTCACGCGCCTCGCCGAGACGGATGCGATGGGCGAGCTCGGATCGCTGCGACGAGACGTGGTGCCGTTCCTCACCCGATTGGAGCGGACGGGGTCGATGGGGCCCGACGACGCCGTGAGGGCGGCAGAACTGGCGTCGGTGCTCCGCAGGGCGATCGTCGAGCGGATCTCGCAGGGCACTCTGGCCGACGCGGTCGAGAGCTACAGCGACGACGACCGGGTGGCCGCGCACCTCGACGATCGCCAGACCGCGGCCCTGCGCGCGCTCATTCGCGAGATCGTCGAGCAGATCGGCGCATCGGCCAGGCCGTCGCTCGTTCTCGAGCGACGAGAGACGGATGCCTGGGGCTCGGTCGCGTTCGCGGCCCGGCCGGGTGCACTGCCGCCGCCCTCCCTGACGCCGTTCGTGCGCATGGTGCGTCTCGTCTTCGACCAGGTCGAGGTCATCGCCGTCGACGGCGGCCTCGCCGTGACCTTCCGCTTCGACTCGTCGGGCGGTCGGGCGGCCGTATCATGGGAGATGTGAGCGCAGCAGGCAAACCCGTAGACGTCGTTCTGATCGGTGGCGGCATCATGAGCGCCACGCTCGGCACATTCCTCTCCATCCTCCAGCCCGACTGGTCGATCAGGATCTTCGAACGGCTGGGCGATGTCGCGGGTGAGAGCTCCAACCCGTGGAACAACGCGGGAACGGGCCATGCGGCGCTCTGCGAGCTGAATTACATGCCCGAACTGCCCGACGGAACCGTCGAGGCGTCGAAGGCCGTCGCGATCAACGAGCAGTTCCAGGTGAGCCGGCAGTTCTGGTCGTACCTGGTCGAGAAGGGCGACATCCCAGACCCGTCGACCTTCATCAACTCGACGCCGCACATGACGTTCGTGCGGGGCGAGAAGAACGTCGAGTACCTGCGCAAGCGCTACGAAGTGCTTCGAGACGAGCCGCTATTCGAGGGCATCGAGTACACCGAAGACCCGGCCGTCATCTACACGTGGGCGCCGACTCTGATGCGTCGCCGCAAGAAAAACGAGCTCGTCGCGGCGACCCGCATCACCGCGGGCACCGATGTCGACTTCGGCTCCCTGTCGCGGCACCTCTTCGATTTCCTCACCAGCCGGGGAGCGAGCCTCAAGACCGAGCACTCGGTGTCGAACCTGAGGCGCCAGAAAGACGGAACGTGGAACGTCTCCGTCAAGGAGCTGGTCGGGTCGACCCCCACCACCGTCAACGCCCGTTTCGTCTTCGTCGGGGCCGGCGGCGGCGCCCTGCATCTGCTCCAGAAGTCCGGCATCCCCGAGATCCGCGGTTTCGGCGGCTTCCCGATCAGCGGCCAGTTCTACCGCACCGACAACCCGGCCGTCGTCGCCGAGCACCGGGCGAAGGTCTACGGCAAGGCCGCCGTCGGAGCGCCGCCGATGAGCGTTCCCCACCTCGACACCCGCGTGGTCGACGGAGAACCGTCTCTGCTCTTCGGACCGTACGCCGGGTTCAGCCCCAAGTTCCTCAAGAAGGGGTCCTGGCTCGACCTGCCCGGATCGATCCGGGCGCACAACCTCGGCCCGATGCTGGCCGTGGCGCGCGACAATCTCGATCTGATGAAGTATCTGATCGGCGAGCTGCTGGCGGGCAAGAAGAAGAAGTTCGCAGCGCTGCAGGAGTTCATGCCCACGGCCGACCCGAAGGACTGGTACCTCATCACGGCCGGACAGCGCGTGCAGGTCATGAAGAAGGACTCGGAGCGCGGGGGAGTGCTGCAGTTCGGAACAGAGGTCATCGCGTCTGCCGACGGGTCGATCGCCGGTCTCCTCGGCGCGTCGCCGGGGGCGTCCACAGCCGTGCCGATCATGCTCGATGTGCTCGAGCGGTGCTTCCCCGACGACTACCTCCGGTGGGTTCCGCAGATCCGCACGATGATCCCGTCGTTCGGAACCAGACTGACCGACTCGCCGGCGACGGCCCGAAAGGTGCTGTCGAGCACCGCCAAGGCACTGCACCTCGCATCCTGAGGGGCAGGGCGCCGCGCCAAAGGGGACCCGGGCTCATGGTCGATCGCTTCAGACTGTCGTTGTTCGACCGCATCTTCGTCGCGCCGTTCATCGTGCTCGCAGGGGTCGTGCTGGTCTACGCCGTCGTCGGGGTCATCGTGACCCCGCCCGACTCCTGGACCGTCGAGCTGGTCACGGTGCTCGGATGCATCATGTGCGCGCACCTGCGCATGCCGATCGGGCGCATCAGCGGACTCCCCATGCTGGGGGTCGCCGTGACGCTCCTCGCGATCTCGCGACCGGCATCCGAATACCTGCTCACCGTCGCGATCTGGGCGGTCGGGCTCATGATCTCGCAGACGATCGTGCTGCGCAGCGTCGCCGTCGGCCTCTACGTGGTCGGTATCAGTGCCGTGAGCGGGGTGGCCTTCGTCGTCGTGCACAACGAGCTGACCCGTGCGGGAGTCTGGCAGCTCGTCAGCTACACGGTCGCCAGCCTGTGCTATTTCGGCATCGCGATACTGCTGGAGTTCATCCGCGCGCGAGGACGTTGGGGGCTCGACCAGCGATTCGGTCTGTCGGCGCTGAGCCCCATGCGCTTCTTCGGGGTGGTGCTCCTCGTGGCCGTCGTGTCGACGCTGATGAATGCCGTCGACAGCGCGGTCATCCCGTGGCTCGAACACGATCCGGATGCGCGACTCACCCCCGCGGTCATCCTCCTCGTCGCGACGCTGTTCCTCGTGATCGCGCAACGCGTCCGCTTCCGCGCCGTGCACCGGCGGCTCAGCGGTGTGGTCACGGCGGCGGTCGAGCTGCCCTGGGCCACGGAGACGGGCCTGCGCAGGGCGCTCGAGGTGCGGGCGCAGATGGTGCTGCAGGCGGGCGAGACCGAGGTCAGGGACGAGCCGCCCGGCCCCGGTGAGATCGGCGCGCCGGTTCGCCTCGAGCCCGGCACCGACGAGTACATCGTCGCGTCGAGGCGGCTCGGCGCCCTTCCCCTCGGGCGCGAGGAGGAGCAGGCCCTGACCGCCCTGGCGCATATGGCGAGCGAGACGGCGCGCATCCAGCACGACGTCGACAGTCTCGAGCGCCGGGCGAACAGCGATCCCCTCACCGGACTGCCCAACTACGGCGCCTTCCAGGCCGCGCTGATCGAGGCGAACGAGAACCGGTCGTACCACTCGGGCATCGCCGTGCTCTTCATCGACCTCGACAACTTCAAGAAGCTCAACGACTCGCGAGGCCACCACACGGGCGACGAGCTGCTGAAGGCCGTGGCCGATCGTCTGCGCAGCTCGGTGGGAGGCCGCGACTTCGTCTCGCGCATCGGCGGCGACGAGTTCGTCGCGATCCTCACGGAGCTGCAGACCGTGGCGCAGAGCAAGGAGCTCGCCGACGGCATCATCCATGACATCGGACGACCGCTGACCCTCGACGGCCAGGAGTTCCGGCCCGTCGTCAGCGCCGGCCTCGCCTTCTCGGGACACCGCGAGATCGATGCGCAGCTGCTCGTCGTCGACGCCGACCGCAGCATGCTGCAGGTCAAGCGCTCGAGGCGTCAGGGCGGACCGGCCGAGGGCAGCAGCGTGAGCATCGCGTCGCATCGCTCCACACGAACCAACGACATCGTCGCCCGCGCCATCACGGAGGACAGGCTCACGCTCGCCTTCCAGCCCATCGTGAGCATCGACCAGGGCCGCATCTGGGCGTTCGAAGCCCTCGTGCGCTACATCGATCCCGAGCTCGGCCCCATCTCGCCGTCGTCTCTCGTCGCCCGCGCCAAGAGCCTCGGCCTGATGGACGAGCTCACGAGGCAGATCATCGTGAAGGCCATGGATGCGGCGGAGAAGTTCCACGCCCTCGAGCCGAGCATCGCCTGCATGACCGTGAACCTCGAGCTGGGGCAGATCGGCGAGGAGCACCTCGGCCCGTTCATCCGCGAGGTCGCGAAGTCGCACCCGAACGTGTCGCTCTGCATCGAGCTGAACGAGCGGTCCCTGCGCTCGGTCACCGACGACCTGCGACGCGAGGCCGAGGTGATGCAGGATGCCGGCGTGATCATCGCCCTCGACGACTACGGGTCCGACGACTCGTCGGTGGGCGCGCTCGTGCGCTTCCCCATGGACATCCTGAAGATCGACAAGAGCCTCATCGACGACCTCGGCGATGTGAGGCAGCGCGAGGTCATCAAGGCGCTGCAGGGGTTCGGCGACAACCTCGACTACACGATGATCGTCGAGGGCATCGAGAGCCCCGACATGGTCGACGTGATGGTCGCGCTGGGTGTGCGGAGCGCGCAGGGCTACTACTTCGGCCGGCCGCAGTCGTTCAGGCAGACGATGGACCGCATCCGATCTCACGGCACGACGGCGGTGATCTCGTGAACGATGCCGCCCGAATCAATACGATCGCCCTTCTCGACGACCATGTCCTGATCGTCGACGGCCTCGCGCACTGGATCAGCGTGAACGCGCCCGACTTCCACGTGGTCGCCGCCGTCGGAAGCTGGGAGGAGCTGATCGCGGACGATGCCTTTCCCCCCGACGTCGTCGTGATGGCGCGCACGATCGATTCGCCCGCGCCGCTGGAGGAGCGGATCCGAGTGTGCGCCGAAGCCGGCGTGCGCGTCGTGGTCATGAGCACGGAGGCGGGGCTCGAAGCGGAGGACGACACCTTGGCGGCCGGCGCCGACGCGTTCGTTCCCAAGTCGCGGCCCGCCGAGGCCGTGCTCGTGGCTGCGCGCCGTGTGCTCGGTCGCGACCAGCCGCAGGCCGACACGGTCGTCGACGACCCGGAGGGGCAGCATCCGCCGTTCGACGACTGGCACCTGCGTGTGCTGCGACTGTATTCACGCGGCGAGAGCACGGTCGACATCGCCCTCATCGAAGGCGTGCGGTTCGAGCGCGTGCGCACGGCGCTGAAGGCGATCCGGGCGACCTACGAATCCCAGGGCCGCCGTGTGGACACCCGTGACGAACTGCTGAGACGCGCAGCGGAGGACGGCTACCTCGCCGAATCCGACTGAGGAGCCTAGTAGCCCTGCGGGTTCTCGGCGGGAGACGGCGTGACGTCGACGCCGCCGCTGAGACGGGAGATCGCCTCTTCGGGCTCGTAGTCGGGGTCGAACTCGACGAAGGCCTCGATCACACCGACGAAGGCGAGCGACACGAGCGACCAGGAGTTGCCTTCGCTCTCGCCCGCGCGAGAGAAGTGCGAGTCGACGATCTCGGGCACGGTCGTGCGCGAGATGCCCAGCCCCTCGACGACGGCCGCGGTGGCGACCACGAAGGGGTGGTAGTCGTTGTGGAACTCTTCTTTGAGGCGATAGCCGACGGTGGCCATGATGTTGCGGTAGAACATCTCCATCGTGTCGATGAAGGCGAGTTCGCTGTTGCGCAGGGCCTCGAGCACGGCGGCGCGGCCGGGGCTCTCGGGGCGGGAGAGGATCGTGAGGGACAGGCTCGCGTAGCTCCTCCAGGCGGCGGACGTCGCGACCTCTTCGAGATTCTGCTCCGCGGCCGTTCGCACGACGTCGAGCATGATGCTTCGACGGCCCTCGGGAGTACGCAGGTCGTTGAGACGCGAGCTCAGGAATCCCCACGTGGCGACCAGGGTCTCCGTGTCGGTGAGGTCGCGTCGGGTCTGCTGCGCGATCTCAGTGAACAGGTCGTAAACAAAGTCATCGTGGCTGGGCCATATACGGGTGGCCACCCGTGACGAGACCTGCGCCTCGCGCACGATGTCGTCGAGCGTCGACTGCTCGAACCCCACGTCGAGGCCGGACGCACCCACGCGACGGGTCGCGATGGAAAGGATGCGCGTGCGCTCCTCGGAGTGCGGTCCGCTCGAGCGCGCGAGCGAGAAGGCCTGTGCATCTCCAGCTGGCATGGGGTCCCCTCGGTCACGATCGTATCGAAGCCCAGACTAGCAACTTTGGGGCCTCTGACGCGGCTGGAGATGGCGTGCCGCGACCTGTCCGGCCTCAAACGACGTCGCGCCTGCCATATGATCGAACAAGAACGGGACAGGTGAGGGGGCGCAGTTGTCCGCAAGCTCCATATGTGCCACGGAACTTACGATGCAGGGGCGGTATGTCACACGTTGATCAGACCGTCACGAACGATGCAGTCATCCCTGTCGTCTCGTCCACCGTCTTCGACTCGTCGCCGAGTTCCCGACTCGCATTGGGAGTTCTGGCCGTCGACGGTGTCGCCGTTCCCGGCCTGGAGGCCGAGTACCTCGCCCACTTCCAGCTGAGGCGTCGAGTCTATGTCGACCAGACCGGGCAGCTCTCCGAGAAGGATCTTCTGCCCGACGGTACGGATCGCGATGCGGACGACTCGCGTTCCGTGACGTTCTGCGTCCTCGAGAACCACCCGAGCGGCACGAGGGTCGTCGGTGTCTCGAGACTGATCGTGCGAGGGCAGGCAAGGGCGGGCGACTCGCTGCACGGCGCCCCGCTGCCCGTCGAGGACTTCTGCCCCGACGCCTTCGTCGACGGTCCGCTGCCGTGGAACGCCGTCGAGGTCTCCCGCGTCATCGCGAGGCACGAGAAGGCCGTCGTGCAGGATTCGATCCAGTGGCACCTGTTCGCCCTGATGCTGGCCTACGTCACGAACCACGGCCTCGGTCGGGCCTTCGCCATCATCGAGCCGTGGTTCGAGCGGCACCTGAAGAGCATCATCACGATCGACCGCGTCGGCGACGTGAGGTTCATCGAGCACTATCTCGACTACAACGTGCCCATCGAGATCGATGTCGAGGCCTCCACCGCCACGGTGACCGCCCGCACCAGCGACCTCGTCGAGCGTCTGCTGGCCGCGGAGCCCCGGCTCGTGTTCGTCGGACGGGTGTCCAGCGCCGCGACGAGTGCGGCGTAATGACCCGGTCGTTCCGATCTCCGGAATTCTCGCGCAACTACGGGTTCTGGAGTGAAGACGAACAGAAGGCTCTGATCGCCTCCAGTGTCGCGATCGGCGGCGCGGGCGGCGGTGGGTTCCAGTTCGGGCTGAAACTCGCTCGGATGGGCGTCTCGGGCTTCACCGTCGCAGACCCGGAGGTGTTCGAGCCTCAGAACGCGAACAGGGTCGAGGGCGCCGGCTCATCCACCTATGGCCGCAACAAGGCCGAGGTCTTCCGCGACCGGGTGCTCGACATCAATCCCGAGGCGCGGGTGACCGTGCTCACCTCGGGGGTGACACCCGACTCGATCGACGAGTTCGTGGCCGGGGCGGATCTCGTCATCGACGAGTCCGAGTCCACCCAGCCGGAGATCGGCGTTCTGATCGCGCGAGCCGCCCGAGCACGGGGAATACCGGATCTGATGGCCATGAACGTGGGCTTCGCCGCCCAGGTGACCTCGTTCGCCCCAACGGGGCCCTGGACGTTCGAGCGGTTCATGGGCCTCGATGAGCGGATGCCGCTCGACGAGATCGCGGGGCACAGCATGGACCTCGCCCGGAGCCTCCCGTACGTGCCGCCCTATTCCGACCTGCGGGCGCTCTCGGCGGTTCGGCAGATCGACGGAGCCGGCGCATCCGTCTCGCTGCCGTCGCTGGCCATCGGCATCGACCTGCTGTCGTCGATCGCGTCGGCGCAGGCGTTCCTGCACCTCACCAGGGGTGTTGCCGCGCGTCGCCCCCAGCCCGTGTGGGCGCCCCGCATGGCGTACATGGATGCTTACAGCTTCCGCGCGCGTGTGCTGCGAGCCGGGCGGGCAAGTCATCTGCGCCATCTCGTGGTCGCGGCGGCGCGGCAGAAGCTCGGACGCAACCCGCTTGCCAGCTACACCGTCGCCGACATCGATCGGCGCAGAGACGGAACCGCGCCCGGTTCCTAGTCGCTTGACAGACATTCGAATACATGTTCGAATGGCTCGATGCGATGGAGTGGTCAGGCGATAGCGACGACCGAGCCCGCGGCGCTGCCCGGGCTCGCCCGGCTCAACAATCTCGTCCGTTCGGTGCAGACCCCCGAGTTCGCGGGCGTCACCTTTCACGAGATCCTCGCGAAGTCGGCCCTGAACAAGATCCCGGGGCAGACGGCGGCCGTGCCCTTCGGGTGGACCATCAACCCGTACCGGGGCTGCAGCCACGCCTGCGTGTACTGCTTCGCCCGTCCGACGCACACCTATCTCGACCTCGATGCGGGAGCGGACTTCGACGCGCAGCTCATCGTCAAGCTCAACGTCGCCGAGGTGCTCGAGAAAGAACTGCGACGCCCGTCGTGGCAGAGGCATCCCGTCGCGCTCGGCACGAACACAGACCCGTATCAGCGGGCCGAGGGTCGCTACCGGTTGATGCCGGGCATCATCGCGGCCCTCGCCGACTCGGGCACGCCGTTCTCCATCCTCACCAAGGGCACGCTGCTGCGCCGAGATCTTCCGCTCCTGGTCGAGGCGAACACTCGCGTTCCGGTCGACCTCGCCATGTCGATCGCCGTCTACGACGACGAGTTGCAGCAGTCGATCGAGCCGGGCACCCCCTCCACCAAGGCCCGCCTGGCCACGGTCACGGCCGTGCGAGACGCGGGGCTCGACTGCAGCGTGTTCCTCATGCCGATCCTTCCCTATCTCACCGACACGAAGGCCCACCTCGATCATGCCCTCGGGCAGATCAAGGCGGCGGGGGCGACCACGGTGCTCTACACCGCGCTGCACCTGCGCCCGGGGGTCAAGCCGTGGTTCTTCCAGTGGCTGCAGAACGCCCATCCAGAGCTGGTCGAGCAGTATGGGCGCATGTACTACGGCACGAACAGCTATGCGCCGAAAGATTACAGAAAGTGGCTGGCCGCGCGCATCCAGCCGTTGATCCGTGCGCACGGACTGCAGCGAGGCATCGAAGACCCGGCGTCCGGCGGCATCCGCAGCAAAGCCATCGGGTTCAGCGGGCCGGGCCCGGCACGCAGGCCGACAGTCTCCTCGGGCGCGATCATTCCCGAGGAGATCGACCAAGGCCAGCCGACCCTGTTCTGACGCGGGCCGTGGGCCGGGGTCGGCCCGGCGTGCGAGCAACTACCCTAGAGCGGTGGCGAAACTCTACTTCCGGTTCGGGGCGATGAACAGCGGCAAGAGCACGGCGATGCTCCAGGCCGCCTACAACTACGAGGAGCGCGACCAGAATGTGCTCATCGCGAAGCCGTCGGTCGACACCAAGGGCGACACCCGCATCGTGTCGAGACTCGGCGTCACGCGTGCCGTCGACTTTCTGGTGACGCCGGAGTCGAAGCTCAGGGCCGATTTCCTCGAGCGCCGCGACCGGTCCATCGCCGATGGCGCCGGCCCCATCTCGTGCCTGCTCATCGACGAGGCGCAGTTCCTGACGCCCGAGCAGGTCGATGACGCGCTGCGCATCGCCATCCTCGACGACGTGCCCGTTCTCGCCTACGGAATCCGCACCGACTTCCAGACCTCGGCCTTCCCGGGCAGCGCGCGGCTCATGGAGATCGCCCACAGTCTCGAAGAGCTGAAGACCATCTGCCGCTGCGGACGCAAGGCGATCTTCAACTCGCGCAAGATCGACGACGTGTTCGTGTTCGACGGAGCACAGGTGGCGATCGATGGCGAACACGTCACCTACGAATCGCTGTGCGGCGTCTGTTACCTCGAGGAGAGCGGCGGGGTGCTCGGCTCGAGCGTCTGACCCGATCGATGCGCCGCCGACCCGATCGCAGGGCTGAAACAGACAGGCTCCCTCTCGAATGAGAGGGAGCCTGTTGTGGTCGGGGTAACAGGATTTGAACCTGCGACCTCGTCGTCCCGAACGACGCGCGCTACCAAGCTGCGCCATACCCCGATCAGCCCGAAGGCCTCAATCATCCTAGCCGATTTCGGCGGGGGCCGCGTGCACGGGTCAGTGCGTGGAGGTGAGCGTCAGCAACGTGGCCTCAGGCAGGCAGGAGAAGCGGAAGGGCGCGTAGATCGATGTGCCGAGTCCGGCCGAGACGTTGAGGTAGGCCGCTCGCAGACCGTGCCGCCACACGCTGAGACCCTTGACCTGGTCTCTCGGAATGTCGCAGTTCGTGATGAGCGCCCCGAAGCCGGGAACGCAGACCTGGCCGCCGTGGGTGTGCCCGGCGAAGATCACATCGGCCCCGTGCGTCACGAAGGAGTTGAGCACGCGCTGGTACGGAGCGTGCGCCACTCCGATCGTGAGGTCGGCCGTGTAGTCGTCGTCCTCGTTCTCGCGCAGCTCGTCGAGCGCGCCCGGAATACGGTCGAGCCGGTCGTAGTGGCGGTGCGGGTCGTCGACGCCGAAGAACTCGATGCGGGTGCCGTTCACGACCAGATTCGTGGCCCGGTTGTTGAGGTTCTGCCAGCCCAGGTCGGCGAAGGTGCTCTCGAGCTGCTTCGTATCGAGACGGGTCGGATCGCGGTGCATCTTCGATGGGCCCATGAAGTAGCGCAGGGGGCTCTTGAACGTGGGGGCGAAGTAGTCGTTCGATCCGTTGACGAAGACGCCGGGGATGCCGCGGAGCGGTTCGAGGGCGTAGCTGATGGCGTCGTAGGAATCGGTGTGTCCCAGGTTGTCGCCGGTGTCGACGATCAGGTCGGGCTGAAGCAGGGCGAGCCGCCTCACCCATTCCTGCTTGTCGCGCTGCCAGGGGGCCATGTGCAGGTCTGAGATGTGCAGAACCCGGATGTCCGCCGATCCGGCAGGAAGCACGGGAGCCGAGACGCGGCGAAGGGTGAAGAGCCGGCGTTCGACGAGCGAACCCCAGGCGAAGGCCGCGGCACCGGCCGCCGCGGTCAGCCCGAGGGCTGTCGCGGCGGCCGTGGCGGTGCGGGACGGGGCCACCGGTGGCGTTATTTCTTCTTGCAACCGATGACGTATACGCCGGTGGTTGCGGGGTTCGCGTACGACCCGACGGCGGGTTCGGTGCCGATCGGCTTCTTCTCGTCGCAGCCGTCGCCTGTCACCTGGTACTTGGTGCCCGCGAACTTCCAGCCGGCCTGGCCCAGCTTGTTCGCCGCGTCGCCGAGGCTGTTCGAGCCCGAGACCACGTCGGGGATGCTTTTCAGCGCCCCGTTGCTGGTGTAGACGGTGACCGTGGAGCCCTTGGTGGCGTTCTCTCCGCCGGCCGGGACGGATCCCGCGGCGGTGCCGGCGGGGGCCTCGTTGTCGGTGGCTCCTCCGTCTTGGAACGTGAAGCCTGCGGCCTCGACGAGCGACTGCGCCTCGGCGATGGTCTTGCCCTGCACGGCGGGCACCGCGGCCTGCGGCGTGGCGGTGAGATTGCCGCTGGCCGTCGGGAACGCTCCGCCGGGGAACTTGCCGTTCGCCTGGGCCATGTATTCGCGCCAGGTGCTGAACCGCATGTCTGCGACGTTTCCGTAGTCGGGCACGCTGGTGTATCGCACCGAGGCGTCTCCGACGATGTTGCCGACCCAGATGGCGGTGGCGAGCGTGGTCGAGGCTCCGGCGAACCAGACGTGCTTCTCGCCGTCGGTGGTACCCGTCTTTCCGATCAGAGGGATGCCGTCACCGGGGCGTGCCGCCCCACCCGTGCCTCCGTTGACCACGGCGGCCATGGCCACGTCCATCGCGGCCGCGACGTTCGGGTCGACCGCCTGGGTGCAGGTGGTCTCGGGGATCGGGACATCTGCACCCGTTGCGTCGAGGATGCGGTCGATGGCCTTCGGCTGGCAGTACAGGCCGTTGGCGGCGATGCCCGCGTAGGCGGCCGCGACGGTGAGGGGAGCCACCTCGTTGGTGCCGAGAACGCTCGAGACGTTCTGCTGCATCGGAGTGCCGTCGGCCCGGTGCATGCCGAACGACTCGGCTGTCTCGGTGATGTCGCACATGTCGAGCTTCTGAGCCATGCCGATGTACGCATTGTTGACCGACGCCGCGGTTGCCGCGGTCACGCTCATCGAACCGGGGTTCGACCCGCCGTCGTTGGCCGACTTGTAGGTTCCGCCGCCGGAGCCCTCGCATCGGTTCTTGAAGGTGGAGAGGTTGAAGGTGCGCACGCTTCCGTTGACCTGCTCGTTGAGCGAGTGCCCTGTCTTGAGCCAGTCGGCCAGAGTGAACACCTTGTAGGTCGATCCCGAGGGGAAGCCGGTGGAGCCGCCGTAGGCGTAGTCGGTGCTGAAGTTCACCGACGTCTCGTTCGGCATCGTTGTCTCGGGGTCGTCGTTGAAGGTCTTGTTCTGCACCATCGCCAGCACCTTGCCGGTTCCCGGCTGCACGGTGACCATGGCCGAACCGAGGTCCAGCTGGTCGGTGACCTGCGGAACGTTCGACAGCATCGAGTTGATCGCGGCCGTCTGCAGGTCGAGGTCGAGCGTCGTGTAGATCTGGTAGCCGCCGGTGCGGAACTTCTGCCACCGCGCCTCGGCGCTGTCGCCGAACGCGGGGTCGTTCTTCACGATGTACGACACGTAGTCGCAGAAGTAGCCCGCCCCGTAGTTGGGGTTGGCCGTCTTGCAGCCGGTGGAGGGCTGCACGATGTTCGGCGTGACGGGGGTGGCGATGGCCTCGTCGAACTGGGCCTGTGTGATCTTGTGCTCTTTGAGCATGGCCGGGAGGATGTTGACGTCTCGTCGGGCCTGGTTCTCGGTGATCTTCTCCGGGGCGTCGGGCTGGTCGATGCGCAGCCCGTTGGGCTCGTTGACCATGGCCACGAGGCTGGCCGCCTGAGCCAGCGACACGTCCTTCGCAGACACTCCGTAGTAGTACTGGGCGGCGGCCTCGATGCCGTACACCGTTCCACCGAAGTTCGAGATGTTCAGGTAGCCGAGGAGGATCTGGTCCTTCGTGAACTCCTTCTCGAGTCCGATGGCCAGCTTCATCTCTTTGAGCTTGCGGTCGACCGTGGTCTTCGTGGCGTCTTCGAACGCCTTGTCGCGCTCCGCCTCGTCCTGGATCTCCTCGGTCTTCTGGATGAGGATGTTGCGCACGTACTGCATCGAGATGGTGGATGCGCCGGGGCCGTCGCCGCCGGCCGCGCTCTGGGCGGCGGCGCGGGCCGCCGAGATGATGTCGACTCCGCCGTGCGTGTAGAAACGCGGGTCCTCGACCGAGACCACGGCGTCTTTCACGAAGGGGGAGATCTGGTCCCAGGAGACCTCTTCGCGGTTCTGGTCGAAGACCGACGCCAGCAGGACGGGGTTGCCGTCGCTGCCGGTCGCGTAGATCTCGGACTTCTGCGCGAGCACATCGGGGCGGATGTTCGAGGGAAGGTTCTCGAACATGCCGATGGAGTTGTTCGTGGCGATTCCTGTGACCGCGAGCGCGGGAGCAACCATGGCCGTGACGAGAATGCCTGCAATAGCACTCATGCCCACGATGCCGAGGATGGCTCCAACTACGCCGCTAGCCTTAGCTTTTGGGGCAGACATATGCTCGAGACTAATCGACAATGCTGGCAAACCGCCAGAAAGGAACGCGGATGCCCACCTGGGAGTACGTCACAACACCGCTCATGATCCACAACACCACCGGGATCCTCAACACCTGGGGCTCCAAGGGCTGGGAGCTCGTGCAGATCGTCACCGGTCCTGAGGGCGGCCTCGTCGCCTACCTCAAGCGACCGATCGCGACCGAGGGAGGGGCCGCCTGATGAGTGTCATCGCCGCCCGCCTCACCGAGCTCGGCATCACCATCCCCACAGTGGTTCCCCCGGTCGCGGCCTACATCCCCGCCGTGATCTCGGGCAACCTCGTCTTCACCGCGGGCCAGCTTCCGTTCGTCGACGGCAAGCTCGAGTACACGGGCAAGGTCGGCGACGGCCACGAGCTCGTCTCGCCGTCGATCGCCAAGTCGCTCGCGCAGACATCCATTCTCAACGCGCTCGCCGCGGTCGAGAACGTGATCGGGTCGCTCGACCGCGTGACGCGGGTCGTCAAGGTGACCGGATTCGTCGCATCCGACCCGTCTTTCACGGGCCAGCCCGGCGTGATCAACGGCGCATCGGAGTTTTTGGTCGACCTGTTCGGAGACCGGGGCATCCACGCCCGCTCGGCCGTGGGCGTCGCCGCCCTTCCCCTCGACGCTCCCGTCGAGATCGAGGTGATCGTCGAGTTCGCCTAGGCGTTCTCGACTACGTCAGCCTGTCGGTGATGATCTGCATCACCTGCGTGTCCGCGAGGGTCGTGGTGTCTCCGACTTCACGACCCTCGGCCACGTCTCTGAGCAGGCGTCTCATGATCTTGCCCGAGCGTGTCTTGGGCAGCTCGGCGACGAGGAAGACGGTGCGCGGTTTGGCGATCGCGCCGATCTGCTCGGCGACATGGGCGCGAAGCAGGGCGGATGCCTCCTCCGCCGTGGCCACGTCGGCCTGGCTCGTGCGCACGATGACGAACGCCACGACGGCCTGGCCCGTCGCCTCGTCCTCGGCTCCGACCACCGCGGCCTCGGCGACCATCGGATGCGACACCAGCGCGGACTCGATCTCCGCCGTCGAGAGACGGTGGCCCGACACGTTCATCACATCGTCGACGCGGCCGAGCAGCCAGAGGTCGCCGTCCCGATCCCGGCGTGCGCCGTCTCCGGCGAAGTATTTGTCGCCGAACTTGTCCCAGTAGGTCTCCTTGTAGCGCTCCGGGTCTCCCCAGATTCCGCGCAGCATCGACGGCCAGGGCTCGCTCACCACGAGCAGGCCGCCCGAGTCGAGCCCGACGTCGTGGCCATCGTCGTCGAGAACCTCGATGCGGATGCCGGGGATCGCGACCTGCGCCGAGCCCGGTTTGAGGGTGGTCACCCCGGGCAGGGCCGAGACCATGATGGCCCCGGTCTCCGTCTGCCACCACGTGTCGACGATCGGGGTCTCGCCGCCGCCGATCACGTCGCGATACCAGATCCACGCCTCGGGGTTGATGGGCTCGCCCACCGAGCCGAGCAGGCGCAGGCTCGTCAGGTCGAACTGTTGGGGTATCTGCCTGCCCGCCTTCATGAACGACCGGATGGCCGTGGGCGCGGTGTAGAAGATGCTCACGCCGTACTTCTGGATGATGTCCCACCACCGGCCGGGGTGGGGAGAGTCGGGAGTTCCCTCGTAGAGCACCTGGGTGGCGCCGTTGGCGAGGGGGCCGTAGACGACGTAGCTGTGGCCCGTGATCCAGCCGACGTCGGCGGTGCACCAGTAGACGTCGGACTCGGCGTGCAGGTCGAACACGGCCTTGTGCGTGAACGCCGCCTGGGTGAGATAGCCGCCCGAGGTGTGCAGGATGCCCTTCGGCCTGCCCGTCGTTCCCGAGGTGTAGAGGATGAAGAGGGGGTTCTCGGCGGGGAAGCCCTTGGCCACGTGCTCGTCGTCGACGGCCACCATCTCGTCGTGCCACCAGAGGTCGCGTCCCTCGGTCCAGTCCACGTCGTTGCCGCCGCGTTTCACGACGAGCACGTGCGAGACGGTGCTCGCGCCGTCTGCCGCCAGTGCGGCATCCACCGCGTTCTTGAGCGGGAACACCGAGCCCTTGCGGTAGCCGCCGTCGGCGGTGATGACCAGCTTTGCGCTCGCATCGTCGATGCGGCTGCGCAGGCTCTCGGCGCTGAAGCCGCCGAACACCACGGAGTGCACCGCTCCGATGCGCGCGACGGCGAGCATGGAGATGACCGCCTCGGGAATCATCGGCAGGTAGATGGCCACGCGGTCGCCCTGGCGGATGCCGAGGCTGGTCAGCAGATTGGCGGCGCGCTTCACCTCGCTGGTGAGTTCGGCGTAGGTGTAGCTGCGCGAGTCTCCGGGCTCGCCCTCCCAGTGCAGCGCGACGCGATCGCCATTGCCGGCGAGCACGTGGCGATCGAGGCAGTTGTACGCCACGTTGAGGGCCCCGTCGTCGAACCATGTCGCGAAGGGAGGGTTGCTCCAGTCGAGGGTGCGGGTGAAAGGCGTGTGCCAGTGCAGCAGCTCGCGCGCACGGTCGGCCCAGAACTGCAATCGGTCGTTGTCGGCGGCCTCGTAGAGGTCGGCGCCGGCGACCGCGTTCGCGGCGAACTGCGCGGTGGGGGGAAAGCGGCGGGCCTCGTGGAGGAGGTTGTCGATGCGGTTGCTCATGGGGTTCGGTTCGCTCCTTTGCGACGGCTTCTGCCAGCTTAGTCAGCCCTCGGCCCTGCGCGAGATGCCGCCGGGTTGCATCGTGTTGCCCGTGTCACATGCCTGTGTTTCCGCGGTGCGCTGAGAAAAAGCTGAGGGAAGTTGCGGTTGTGTTTCGGGCGAGTAAACTCAATTCCACTGGACCTCGTTTCCAGATGCAACGCACTAACGGATTCCCCCAATCCAGCGTTGCTACGGCGGCACCTTTTCCCCCCATTAGGTGCCGCCCCTTCTTCTTTAACGCACCGTTTTCCATGCACCGTTCATCCTGTCCTGCACAGGCGGGCTGCGCTCGATCCATCCACATCGTCGCCGTCGTCGTCGGAGCCTTCCTTCCGAGGCTCATACGGTCGGTTCCATGGCACGCAGACAGACCACGGACATCGACCCAGACGAGGCAGCGCCGACGCGCGAACCCTTCGTTGCGGCACCCGTGCTGAGCGCGCCTCGACCCGTGTCCGCATCGCATCCCCCCGGTGCGGGCACGGGCTTCGATCCCGGCCCGCCCGGCCGAGCCGGCGCATCCGACTTCGGGCCGCTCGCCCGCTACGTGCGCGATCCCGCGGTGACCGACGTCTTCGTCAACGGCCCCGACGACCTGTGGATCGACAGGGGAGCCGGCCTGGTGCGGCAGGCCGACTGGTCGTGCCCCGACGAGGCCAGGCTGCGCGAGCTCGCGGTGGCGATCGTCGCCCGGGGCGGTCGCCACATCGACGAGGCCACACCGTGCGCCGACGTGAGGCTGCATGACGGCATCCGGGTGCACGCGGCGCTTCCGCCGATCGCTCCGAGGGGAACGCTGCTGTCGATCCGCATTCCGCCGCTCGACAGGCCGCGGCTCGACACGCTGGCGGCATCCGGCCTCTTCGGCGAGGGCGCCGAGGCCGACAGTGCCCGCGCCTTCATCGACGCTGCGGTCACGAACCGCGCGAACCTGCTGATCACGGGCGCGGGCGGCAGCGGAAAGACGACGTTCCTCTCCGCTCTCCTGGCCTCCGCAGACCCGGGCGACCGCATCATCGCGGTCGAAGACGTCGCCGAGCTCCGCGTCGAGCACCCCCACTTCATCGCCCTCGAGACCCGACAGCCGAACCTCGAGGGTGCCGGCGGTGTCGGCCTCGACCGCCTGCTGCGCGAGGCCCTGCGCATGCGGCCCGACCGGCTCGTTCTGGGCGAGTGCCGAGGCGGCGAGCTTCGCGAACTGCTGGCGGCGCTCAACACAGGCCACGACGGTGGCGCCGGAACGTTGCACGCGAACTCCCTCGACGATGTGCCTGCACGGCTCGAGGCCCTCGGCTCCCTCGCCGCGATGAGCCCGGAGACGGTGGCCAGGCAGGCCGTGAGCGCGATCGGTCTGGTGCTCCATCTCGAGCGCCGCGGTGCGACGAGGCGTCTGGATGCCGTGGGCCGCTTCGGTCTCGATGCCGCGGGCCGCCTTCGGGTCGAGCCGGTCGGCTGATGGCCGACGATGCGCGCGCGGTCGAGGCCGTCGCATCGGTCGTGCAGCGGCTGGCTGTGATGCTCGGCGCGGGCGTGGCGCCCGCGAATGCGTGGCGCTATCTGAGAGACGTCGACGGGTCGCCGGTCGTCGATGCCGTCACGGCCTCGATCGCGACGGGCGCGTCGATCCCCGCTGCGATCTCGGCGGCGGCGACCGGCCAGAGCGGCCAGAGAACGGGCTCCGCCTGGAGGGCCGTCGCGGCCGCGTGGTTCGTCGCGAGCGAGAGCGGGGCTCCGCTCGCGGCCACCCTTAGGGAGATCGCCGATTCCCTGCGCCAACTCGGACAGCTGCACCGCGACGTCGACGCCGCCCTCGCGGGGCCCCGGTCGACGGCCCGCTTCGTCGGCGTGATGCCCCTGCTCGGTCTGGTGTTCGGAGCGGTCCTGGGCTTCGACACGATCGGCGTTCTCTTCGGCACAGCGGCGGGGTTCGCCTGCCTGGTCGTCGGCGTCGCGTTGTCGGTCGCCGCTGCACGGTGGACCTCCCGTCTCGTTGCGCGGGCCAGGCCGCCTGAATCGTCGCCGGGCCTCACCGCCCAGCTGGTGGCCGTCGCCCTGGCCGGAGGCGGATCCCTCCTCCGTGCCCGCGAGCTGGCGGCCGAGGCCCATCGGGTGAACGCGCTCGGAGAACCCGACGATGCGGATCGCATCGATCGGGTGCTCGAGCTCTCACGGGTCGCCGGCGTGCCGGCGGCCGAACTGCTGCAGAGCGAGGCACTGCAGATCAGACGCGAGGCGACGAGCCGAGCGCAGGCCACGGCTGCGGCCCTCTCGACCACCCTCATGATTCCGCTCGGGGTGTGCGTGCTGCCCGCGTTCATGCTCCTGGGCGTCGCCCCGCTCATGATCGCGGTCTTCTCCTCCACCATGGTCGAACTCTCGTGAGCGGCCACAGATCCCGTCCGCTCGTCGATGCGGCCCTCCCGCATCGACGAGGCTGGGCGCATTCAGCAGCTCGTGCCGAGACCGAAAGAGAGAACAGCGATGAGCGACAAGACACAGATCTCCCCTCGAAATGCTCGACCGGCGGTGCGGGTCGGGCGCACCCGGCAGGCCGCGCGGTTGGTCGCAGACGACGAGGGGGCCGCGACGGCGGAATACGTCATCGCCACCATGGCGGCCGTGGGTCTGGCAGGCCTCCTCGTCACGATCCTTCGCGGCGATGCCGTGAAGCAGATCCTCATGGATCTCGTGAGCACGGCTTTGAGCGTCGCGGGCTGAGGGGGGTAGGCGCGATGCAGCAGAGTCTCCGTCACATGTTCCGCGGCTCTCGCGGAGACGACGGCAGCGTGACCGTGGAGTTCGTCACGGTGCTGCCAGCCGTGCTCGTCATCGTGGCCGCCCTGCTCGGGGGCTTCCAGCTCATCGTGCAGCAGATGAGGGTCGCCGACGCCGCGTCGTCGGCGGCCCGGCTGCTCGGCAGGGGCGACGACGCCGGCGCCGCCGACACGGTGTCGAAACTTCTCGGAGGGCAGGCCGAGCTCTCGTCGCGCGTCGACGGGCGCTTCGTCTGCGCGACCGTCACGACGTCGGCCGGCGCCGGTCCATCGGTGATCGGCGCGATCCCGGTCGCGGCGACGACATGCGCGCTCGGAGGCGGCCAGTGACTCCCTCGGCGACTCCTCACCAGACGCGTCTCCGTCGACGGCTCGCCGACGACGGGGGAGCGGGAGGAGTGCTCGCGCTCGCGGTGGCCGCGGGTGTGCTCGCCTTCTCGCTGCTGGCGCTGACCCTCTTCTCGGTGCTGCCCTCGAAGGCGGCCGTTCACGCGGCCGCCGACTCGGCCGCCATCGCCGCGGCCGAGTCCGCCTCGCACTCGACGGCGGAGCGGTCATGCGCGATCGCGGCGGAGGCCGCATCCCTCAACGGCACGACGCTCCTGAGGTGCGACGTGAGCGGCTCCGAGGCGACGGTCGCGGTCGGGCGGCAGATCCTCACGACGACCTTCTCTGTCACCGCCCGTGCCGCCGTGCCGCGGGCGAAGCCGACGGCTGCGAACGGCGCGATGCCGACCGACGAGCTCGTGCAGCTCGTCTACCCGGGGGTGCGCGAGAACCCGCCCGTGAGTCTGAGATCCGATGTCGCCGCCGCCCTGGTGCAGCTGCTCGAGGCCTATCACGCCGAGACGGGCGACTACCTGCCGGTCGACGAGGGGTACAGAGACCTCGCCGAACAGCAGAGGGTGTTCGACCAGTACGGGTGGCCACGTGCCGCCATCCCGGGCACGTCGAACCACGGTGCGGGCACGGCGGTCGACTTCGTGAATCCGCCCGTCGTCCGAGGATCGCAGCCGCATGGCTGGCTGGCTGCCAACGCATCGCAGTTCGGATTCGAGCCGCTCACCGATCCCGACGAGCCGTGGCACTGGGACTACACGGGGTGACGCGCTCGTGGTCAGCCCAGCCGGGCCTCGATGAACCGATAGTCCACAGCAGAAGGCAGGGCGGCGTTGTGACCCTCCCCGTTGTACTCCACTCCGCTGCCCCGCATATAGAGGTAGCGCTTGGCGCTGCCGGCGGGAATCTCGAGACGGGCGAGCGGCTCGCCCGCGTCGGTGAACTCCGTGCGCACGGTGCGCCCCTCGAGGGGCCCGTCCATGAGTTTCGCGGTGTAGCTTCCGTATTCTGTCGATGCCATGGTGCATCCTCTCCTTTGAGGGTCGGCTTCCATCTTCCTCGCCCGAGCGATATCCGCAAGGGCTCCCCGCCGCTTCCCGAGCAGCCGCACAATTAGGCAATCAGGGTAAAGAGGTGTGTATGGTGTGGCAGACGGGCCTGCAGTGCCCGACGAATCCCGCCGAAGACGCTTACCCGAGATTGTCGCGAGTGGTTCGAATCTCTATTTCCTGCTGAGGAGCACCGTGCCAGGCCCGAAAAAGCTCGTGATCGTCGAGTCCCCGACCAAGGTCAAGTCCATCGCCCAGTATCTCGGCGACGGCTTCGAGGTGCAGGCGTCCGTCGGTCACATCCGCGACCTCATCGAGCCCAAGAACCTGCCGGCCGAGCTCAAGACCGGCTCGCTCGGCAAGTTCTCCGTCGACGTCGAGAAGGGCTTCGCGCCCTACTACGTGGTCAGCGACGCCAAGAAGAAGACCGTCGCCGAGCTGAAGAAAGCCCTGGCCGGTGCCAGCGAGCTCTACCTCGCAACTGATGAGGACCGCGAGGGCGAGGCCATCGCGTGGCACCTCCTCGAGGTGCTGAAGCCCAAGGTTCCCGTGCACCGCATGGTGTTCCACGAGATCACCCGCGAGGCGATCGAGAAGGCGCGAGACAACACCCGACAGATCGACGGCGCGCTCGTCGACGCTCAGGAGACCCGCCGTATCCTCGACCGTCTCTACGGCTACGAGGTCTCGCCTGTGCTCTGGCGCAAGATCGGCCCGGGCCTCTCGGCCGGCCGTGTGCAGTCCGCGGCAACCCGCCTCGTCGTCGAGCGCGAGCGCGAGCGCCTGGCCTTCACGGCCGCCGGATACTGGGACCTCACCGCCCAGCTCTCGCCCGAACTCGAGCAGTTGTCGGCGTCGGAGGGCTTCGAGTCGCGGCTGGCCCGCGTCAACGGGGAACGCATCGCGTCGGGTCGAGACTTCGACGAGAACGGCAAGCTCAAGTCGAAGGCCGTCGCCCTCGACGAGGCGGGCGCCAAGTCGCTCGCCGCAGCACTGGCCGAGCCCGGGGTCAACATCACCGTCGCGTCGGTCGATTCGAAGCCCTACACGCGCCGGCCCGCCGCGCCCTTCACCACCTCCACGCTGCAGCAGGAGGCGTCGCGCAAGCTCCGCTTCTCGGCCCGGCAGACCATGAGCGTCGCCCAGTCCCTCTACGAGAACGGGTACATCACCTATATGCGAACCGACTCTCCGTCGTTGTCGCAGCAGGCGCTGAACGCCGCACGCTCGCAGGCCAAGTCGCTGTACGGCGCAGAGACCGTTCCCGACAAGCCGCGCCTCTACGCGGGCAAGGGCAAGAACGCCCAGGAAGCCCACGAGGCGATCCGGCCCGCCGGCGAGACGTTCCGCACACCCACCCAGTTGTCGTCGACGCTGCGCGGCAACGACTTCAAGCTCTACGACCTCATCTGGAAGCGCACCGTCGCATCCCAGATGGCCGATGCGAAAGGTGTGACGGCATCCGTCACCATCGCCGCGGGCCCGACCGCCGTCGAGGGCATGACCGAACCCGCGCTCGCGGAGTTCACGGCCAGCGGAACGGTCATCACCTTCCGCGGCTTCCTGCACGCCTACGAAGAAGGCCAGGACGAGGACCGCAACGGTCCGGCGGAACCTGCCGAGGCCAAGCTGCCGCCGTTGAAGGAGGGCCAGCTGCTGCGGGCCGTGTCGGTCGACGCCGCAGGCCACGAGACCTCGCCGCCCCCGCGGTACACCGAGGCGAGCCTGGTGAAGACGCTCGACGAACTCGGCATCGGACGCCCCTCGACCTATGCGTCGATCATCTCGACCATCATCGACCGGGGCTACGTCACGCCACGGGGCCAGGCACTCGTGCCGAGCTGGATCGCGTTCTCCGTCGTGCGCCTGCTCGAGGACTACTTCGGCGACCTCGTGAACTACGACTTCACGGCGACGCTCGAGAACGACCTCGACCGCATCGCCGGTGGAGAGGAGGACAGGGTCGACTGGCTCAACGGCTTCTACTTCGGCAACGAGGGCCACCGCGGCCTGCGCAACGTCATCGACAACCTCGGCGACATCGATGCGCGCACGGTCAACTCGGTCGTCATCGCGCCCGACATCACCCTGCGCATCGGCAAGTACGGCCCTTACCTCGAAGTGCGCGAAGAGGGAGCCGCAGAAGACGCGGTGCCCCGCCGGGTCAACATCCCCGCCGAGCTCGCCCCCGACGAGCTGACCGAGGCCAAGGCCCGCGAACTCATCGACGCCCCCGTGGTCGTCGACCGCGTCATCGGCGTCAACCCCGAGACCGGCAAGAACGTCGTGGCGAAAGACGGACGGTTCGGCCCCTACGTGACCGAGGTCGACCCCGAGCCGGAGCCGCCCGTCGAGGTCGCCGCAGCCGCGGAGCCGGCGCCCGTGGCGACCGCCGACGGAACGGCGAAGAAGGCTCCCGCCCGCAAGCCCGCGGCCAAGAAGAGCACGGCGCCCAAGCCGCGCACCGCCTCGCTGTTCAAGTCGATGGACCTGGCGACGATCGACATCGAGACGGCACTGCGCCTGCTCGACCTGCCCCGCGTCGTCGGCGACGACCCGCAGTCGGGCGAGCCGATCACCGCCCAGAACGGCAAGTTCGGCCCCTACCTGAAGAAGGGTGCGGACACCCGCTCCATCACCAGCGAAGACATGATCTTCGAGATCGACCTGCCGGGCGCCCTCGAGCTGTTCGCGCAGCCGAAGTACGGCGCCCGCCGCGCCTCGTCGGCGCTCAAGGAGTTCGAGGCCGACCCCGAGAGCGGCAAGCCGATCCGCATCAAGGACGGCCGCTTCGGCGCGTACGTGACCGACGGCGTCACGAATGCGACCATCCCGAAGGGCGAGACCGTCGAGGAGGTCGACTTCGAACGGGCTGTGCAGCTGCTGGCGGACAAGCGTGCCAAGGGGCCGGCGGCCCCGCGCAAGACGGCCGCGAAGAAGGCGCCCGCCAAGAAGGCTCCGGTGAAGAAGACCGTGGCCAAGAAGGCTCCGGTGAAGAAGGCCGCTGCGTCGAAGGTCGCCGGCCAGACCGCGGAATCGACGACGGCCGCCACGCCGGTCGTGCGCAAGGCTCCCGCGAAGAAGGCCCCGGTGAAGAAGGCCGCGCCGACGACGTGACCTCGCCCGGACTCTTCATCACTCTCGAGGGCGGCGACGGCTCGGGAAAATCCACGCAGGCGGCGCTCCTCGAGGCGTGGCTCGTGGCAGAGCACCGCACGGTGGTGCGAACCCGCGAGCCGGGCGGCACCGATTTCGGCACCGAGGTGCGCGAGATCGTGCTGCACAGCCGCGGCGACATCAGTCCCCGGGCCGAAGCGCTCCTCTATGCGGCCGATCGTGCGCACCACATCAGCACCAAGGTGCGACCGGCACTCGAACGCGGCGACGTCGTCATCCAGGACAGGTACCTCGACTCGTCGGTCGCCTACCAGGGTGCGGGACGTGTGCTCGACGCCGACGAGATCAGGCGCCTGTCGCTCTGGGCGGCCGAGGGTCTGCTTCCCGACCTCACGATTCTGCTCGACCTCGACGAGACCGAGGCGCGCCGCCGACTCGACGGGGCACGCACCCGATTCGATCGACTCGAGAACGAGAAGAGCGAGTTCCACGCCAGGGTGCGGGCGGCGTTCCTGGCCCTCGCGGCCGAGGAGCCCGATCGGTTCCTCGTGCTCGACGCGTCGCTGCCCGCCGAGACTCTCGCCGCCCGCATCCGCGGCGCCGTCGAGCCGCTGCTGTCCCTGCATCCTGCGGGAACGGACGCATCCTGAGGGCTGTGTCGCCGGCGGCAGGTAGGTTGTCGGTATGACCGTGTGGGACGACTTGACAGGCCAGGACGATGCGATCGCCATCTTCCGGGCCGCCGCCGATCCCGCGAACTCGGGCGACGCCATGACGCACTCCTGGCTCATCACCGGCCCTCCCGGATCGGGTCGCTCGAACCTCGCCTACGCGTTCGCCGCCGCGCTGCTCAGCCGGCACGGCGCCGACGGTGACCCGGCCACCACCCGCCAGGTCGATGCGCGCACGCATCCCGACCTGGCCGTGCTCACGACCGAGCGCGTCATCATCTCGATCGACGAGGTGCGCAAACTGGTCTCGAGCTCGCAGTTCTCGCCCTCGGTCGGTCGATACAGGGTCATGGTCATCGAAGACGCCGACCGAATGGTCGAACGGACGAGCAACGTGCTGCTGAAGGCTCTCGAGGAGCCGCCCGAGCGAACGGTGTGGATCCTCTGCGCGCCGAGCGAGGCCGACCTCATTCCCACCATCCGGTCGAGGGTCCGCTCGGTTCGCCTGCGCGTTCCGAGGGTCGACGAGGTCGCCGCCCTCATCCAGAAACGCGACGGGGTCGACGCGCACACCGCAGAGCGCGCCGCACGAGAGGCGCAGAGCCACATCGGCATGGCGCACCGTCTGGCCACGAACGACGAGGCGCGCGCCCGGCGCGACGAGACCCTGAGTCTGGCGCTCGGCATCCAGAACGTGCCGCAGGCCGTCGTTGCCGCGGCCCGACTCATGGAGATCGCCGGCGACGACGCCAAGGCGATCACGCTCGAACGCGACGCCGAAGAACGCGAGAGCACCCTGAGGTCGATGGGGGTCGAGGCGGGCCAGGCCGTTCCCCCCGCCCTGCGCTCGCAGATCAAGACGCTCGAAGACGACCAGAAGCGGCGGGCGACCCGCAGCCTGCGCGACGGGCTCGACCGTATTCTCGTCGACCTCATGTCGCTGTACCGCGACATCCTGCTCGTTCAGCTGCAGTCCGAGCTGCCCACCATCAACTCCGCCATCCAGTCCCGTCTCGACGAGGTCGCGGCCGCCAGCGATCCCGCCGACACCCTCGCGGTGCTCGACGCGTTCGCCGTGGCGCGCCGCCGCATCTCCGCGAACGTGGCCCCCGCGCTCGCTCTCGAGGCAGCCCTCATCACCACAACCCGCCAACGAAGGACAACCCCGTGACAGCCCACACTCCGCGCCGCAGGCGACGGTCCGTCTCTCTCGCCGTGGCCGCGCTCGCGGTGGCCGTTCTCGTCTCCGGGTGCTCGACCTGGTTCGTCGATCGCTCGTCGTCGGGTGGCAGCGAGAGGCCGGTCGCCGAGTCGACTCCCGCCGCTGAAGACGTCGATGCCGACCTCCGGCCGTTCTACGACCAGGTCCTCAGCTGGACCGACTGCGGAGGCGGGTTCCAGTGCGCAGAGGCCACCGCCCCGCTCGACTGGCAGAGCCCGTCCACCTCCGAAATCAAGCTGGCGCTGGTCAAGCACCCGGCCAGCGGGCCGGGAGAGCGACTCGGCTCACTGCTCGTGAACCCCGGCGGCCCGGGCGGCTCCGGCTACGACTTCGTGAAGGACAGCCTCAGCTTCGCGGTGAGCGACACCCTGCAGGCTCAGTACGACGTGGTCGGATTCGATCCTCGCGGCGTCGGGCGCTCCTCGGCCATCAGCTGCCTCACCGGCTCCGAGATGGACTCGTACCTCTACGACGTGCTGCCCGGCGAGCGGGGCTCGCAGCAGTGGCTCGACGCCTACACCGCCTCGTCCACCCAGTTCGCGGCCTCGTGCGAGAAGAACAGCCCTGAACTGCTGGGGCACGTCGACACTGTCAGCGCTGCCCGCGACCTCGACCTTCTCCGCGCCACCCTCGGCGACAGCAAACTCAACTACCTCGGGTACTCCTACGGAACGTTCCTCGGCTCGACCTATGCCGATCTCTACCCGCAGAAGGTCGGCAGGCTCGTGCTCGACGGCGCCCTCGATCCGACGTCGAGCAACTTCGATGTGAGCGTGGGGCAGGCCGTCGGTTTCGAGAACGCGATGAAGGCCTACATGGCCGACTGCCTCACGAAGTCCTCCTGCCCGTTCGACGGATCCGTCGACGACGGCATGGCGACGATCGGCGAGCTGCTGGCGCAGGTCGACGCCAGTCCGATCCGTGCCGGCGACGGGCGGCAGCTCGGATCGTCGAGCCTGCTCACCGCCATCATCTACCCGCTGTACGATGCCACGGCCTGGGACTTCCTGAGCGACATGTTCTCCGATGTCATGGCGGGCAGCGCCGACTACGCCATGCAGTTCGCCGACGGCTACAACGGGCGCAACCCCGACGGAACGTATTCCGACAACTCGACCGAGGCGTTCACGGCCATCAACTGCCTCGACTACCAGTACACGAACGATCCCGCCGTGGTGCAGAAGCAGAATGCCGACCTCGTCGCTGCCGCTCCCACCATCGGACCCTGGTGGAGCTACGGCGACATCTCGTGCGACGTCTGGCCCGACAAGTCGACCCGCACCCCTCACGCCGTGACGGCGCAGGGCGCGGCACCGATCATCGTCGTGGGCACGACCGGCGACCCGGCCACACCGTATGCCTGGGCAGAGGGCCTCGCCGGCCAGCTGTCGAGCGGGCAGCTGGTCACGTTCGTCGGCGAGGGGCACACGGCCTACGGCTCGTCGAGCTGCGTGAAGGGGGTCGTCGACGCGTACTTCATCAGCGGCACCGTGCCGGCGTCCGATCCACGGTGCACGAGCTGACGATGACCGAGACAGCCCTGGCCGAGGGCGTGGGGCTTCGCGAACGCAAGAGGCGGGCCACGAGCCGCACCATCCAGTTCGCCGTTCTCGAACTGGCGGTGGAGCGCGGTCTCGATCAGGTGACGGTCGAGGAGATCAGTCGCGTCGCGAACGTCTCGCCCCGCACCTTCTTCAACTATTTCCCCTCGAAAGAGGCGGCGATGGTCGGAGACAACCCGCTCGAGCTGCCGCCGGGCCTGATCGATTCGTTCGTCGACGGCTCCGCCGGGGCAGACCTCATCGACGGCCTGCTCGACCTCATGCAGCACATCGCGTTGATCGCAACGGGAGACCGGGAGCTTCACCAGCTGCGTCGGCAGGTTCTGCGCAGCTACCCCGAGCTCTTCATCATCAAGGTCGCCGGCATGCACAGCTTCGAGACCGTACTGGCCGAGGCCGTCGAGCGACGCCTCGATGCCGAGAGCGCGGGCCAGGATGCGATCGGCCCGCGCCTCGCGCAGGCCCGGCTCACGGCCCTGGTCGCCATCGCCGCCCTGAGACACGCCGTCGCCTCGTGGGCGGAGGGGGCCGACGACGAGTCTCTCTCGGAGAAGCTCAGCGAGTCGTTCTCGCTGCTGCGACGGGTGGTCTGAACCGTGTCGGCAAACACCGCGAACATCGGCTAGGATTTGTTGCTGTGCCATTCGCTGTGAAATGCGATGGCCAGGCCGCCTTAGCTCAGTCGGTAGAGCGATTCACTCGTAATGAATAGGTCATCAGTTCGATTCTGATAGGCGGCCCCATACTGAGAAGGCCCGGAACCTCCGGGTCTTCTCGCGTTAAGAGCCCGACTTCGAAGGAGAATCGTGTCCACTCCATTCCGCTGGGGAATCCTCGGCACCGGCTGGATCGCCGAGATGTTCGTCACCGACCTGCGGGCCACGGGCATCGAGGTCACGGCCGTGGGTTCGCGCAGCCGGCAATCGGCGGATGCGTTCGGCTCGCGCTTCGACATCGCCTCGCGTCACGCGAGTTATGAGGCCCTGGTCGCCGACCCGGAGGTCGACGCCGTCTACGTCGCGACGCCGCATCCGATGCACGCGGCCAACGCACTGCTCGCGATCGCGGCCGGCAAGCACGTGCTGGTCGAGAAGCCGTTCACCCTCAACGCGGCTGAAGCGGCCGAGGTCGCCGAGGCCGCGCGCCGAGCCGGAGTGGTCGTGCTCGAGGCCATGTGGACCAGGTTCCTGCCATCGATGGTGCGCATCCGCGAGATCATCGCCGCCGGAACGCTGGGCGAGGTGCGCACGCTCATCGCCGACCACGACCAGCTGCTGCCCTCCGACCCGGAGCACCGCATCAACAACCCCGACCTGGGCGGCGGCGCCCTGCTCGACCTGGGCGTGTACCCGGTCTCGTTCGCGGTCGACCTCTTCGGCGCGCCGACTGCTGTCACCGCGAAGGGCGACAAGACGGCCACCGGAGTCGACCGCCAGGTGGCGCTGATCCTCGAGCACGACGGCGGGGCGATCTCCGTGCTGCACACCGCGCTCGATACGCAGGGCGCCAACACGGCCACGGTCGTCGGAACCGAGGGGCGCATCGAGATCGACTCGGTCTGGTACGAGCAGACGGGCTTCACCGTCTACGCGGGCAAGGGCAGCGAGGTCGTCGAGCGCTACGACGAGACCGTCGTCTCGCGCGGCATGCAGTTCCAGGCGTGGGAGCTCGAGCGCGTGGTGGCGGAAGGGCGCGGCGAGAGCGAGTTGCTCCCGCTCGACGAGAGCGTCGCGGTCATGGGCGTTCTCGACGAAGCGCGCCGACAGGTCGGCGTCGTCTACCCGGGGGAGTAGCGCCTCCCGGCCAGCGCCTCCAGACCAGCGCCGCCCGGCCGTGCTCATCCGGCCCGGGTTAGCATGGAACGATGTCCGAGACTCCCGCAACGACGCCGCGCGTCACTTTGCTGAGCGGACTCGTGGGGCGCGCCCGTCGGCATCCGAGGGCCTTCGCGATCACCGCCGCAGCAGTCGCACTCATCGTGCTCGGCGGCGGCGGGCTCCTGGCCGGGGCGGCCGTCGGTGCGCCCGACGCCGATGCGGCGGCCCGTGTTGCGACGCTTCCCAGCGCCAGCCCGTCCGGTCCCGCCTCCGCGACGCCGACGCCCACCCCGACCCCCACGGCGCGCCCTGTGCCCGCCGCCGTGCCCGCCGCCCAACCGGTGCGCACCTGCTCGATCGCGGAGGCGGCATCCGATGAGCGCCTCGGCACCTTCTCGGGCAGCGTGCGCAACGCGACCACCGGCGAGATCCTCTACGACCACGCGGGCGGCACCTACTCGCGCACGGCCAGCGTCATGAAGGTGCTCACCAGCGCGGCCGCCCTGGCCGTGCTCGGCCCCGACTATCGCGCGAGCACCACCGTCGTCGCCGGAACGGAGCCCGGCCAGGTCGTGCTGGTCGGCGGCGGAGACATCACCCTCGCCAGCGGTTCGTCGAACATCTACCCCGGCTCGGCCAGCATGCTCGACCTCGCGGCGCAGGTGAACGCGTCGCTGGGGGGCGCACCCGTCACCTCGATCGTGCTCGATTCCTCGGCGTTCTCGGGCGACGCATGGCAGCCTTCCTGGAACCGGAAGGAACTCTTCGACGGCTGGTCCAGCGAGGTGACCGCGCTGCAGGTCGACGGCGACCGGGCGAACCCGTCGAGCAGCCAGTCGACCCGCAGCGAAGACCCGATCGGGCGCGCGGGCGCGGCGTTCGCGAGCGCCCTCGGGGCGACGGGCGCCTCGATCAGCCAGGGTGTGGCGCCGGCGGGCACGGCGACGCTCGGCCAGGTGCAGTCGGCGCCGGTGTCGACGATGGTGCAGGATGCGCTCCTGCGATCCGACAACACCGAGGCCGAGATGCTGGCCCGCCTCACGGCGATCGCGCAGGGCTCGGGCAGCTCCTTCTCCTCGCTCGCCGCATCCACCCCCGCCGCGCTCGCGAGCTACGGCCTCGACACCGCCGGGCTCGTCATCGTCGACGGCTCCGGTCTCTCCGACGACAACGGGGTCTCGCCCAACTTCCTCACCGCGCTGTTCGCCAAGATCGCGGCCCGGGAGGGCAACCTCGGCATCATCGCCGACGGCCTGCCTGTGGCGGGCGAGAGCGGCACCCTCGCCGGCCGCTTCACCGGGTCGAATTCGGATGCCGCGGGTCGCGTGATCGCGAAGACCGGGTGGATAGACACCGGCTACACCCTGTCGGGCATCATCACCGCGGCAGACGGGTCGATCCTGACCTTCGCCTTCTTCGCGCTCGACGACGTGTCGGACAGCTCGAAGCAGGCGCTCGACACGGTGACGGCCGCGGCCTATCGTTGCGGGAACAACCTGTCGAATCAGTGACCCGCGTGTGCTCTAGACTCAATTGGTAAGCCGGCTGACTAATTCGACCGGACTCGACCGGTAGCCTGTGAGACAGAGAGTGAGACGGCATGGCCCGCGCACTGTTCATCATCGACGTGCAGAACGACTTCACCGAGGGCGGCGCCCTGGGCGTCGAAGGCGGCGAAGCTGTGGCGGCCGGGGTCTCGGCCCTGCTGGCGGAGCACCGTGATGCCTACGACATGATCTTCGCCTCGCGCGACTGGCACGACGCAGACAACGACAACGGCGGCCATTTCGCGACCGACGAGGCCCCCGACTTCGTCGACAGCTGGCCCGTGCACTGCGTCGCCGGAACGTTCGGTGCCGAGTACCACGACGACCTCACGACCAACTCGATCGACTTCCACATCCGCAAGGGCCAGGGAAAGCCTGCCTACTCGATCTTCGAGGGAACCGCGGAAGAGGGCGGCTCGGTCGTCGAGCTGCTCGACACCCACGGCATCACCCAGATCGACATCGCCGGTCTCGCGACCGACTACTGCGTTCGCGCCTCCGCGCTCGACGCGCTGCAGCATGGACGCGACGTGCGCATCATCACCGACCTCGTGGCCGGCGTCGCGCCCGAGTCGAGCCGCGAGGCCCTGGCGGAGATGACCCGCGCCGGCGCCGACCTCGTGCTCGCCGCCCAGGTCGAAAGCTAGACGTGCGCGTTCCCCGGTGGCTGAGGATCCTCCTCCCCGCCGCCCTGATCCTCGTGTGGCTGACCGCCGCATCGATCGGAGGCCCGTACTTCGGCCGCATCGACGAGGTGTCGAGCAACGACCAGACCACCTACCTGCCCGCCAGCGCCGACGCGACCAAGGTGAGCGCGCTGCAGAAGCAGTTCACCGACTCCGACGCCATCCCCGCGATCATCGTGTTCCGCACCGACGATGGAGCCGAGCTCACCGACGAGCAGCGCACGGGCATCCAGAACCAGATCGACGGGATCGCGACAGTACCGGGGGTCGCCGACGACATCTCGCCGGCGATTCCGTCGGAAGACGGTCAGGCGGTCGAGGTCTTCGTGCCGATCGATGCCTCGGGCGAGGTGCGCGACACCGTCGACTCGATGCGCTCCTACCTGCTGCGCGAGGGTTCGATCGAGGGAGTGACGGCGTTCGTCACCGGCCCGGCGGGCTTCACCGCCGACATCGGCGACGCGTTCGCGGGAATCGACGGCATCCTGCTCGTGACGGCCCTCGCCGCCGTCTTCCTCATCCTCTTCGTCGTCTATCGATCGCCCCTGCTGCCGTTCCTGGTGCTCGGAACGTCGTTGTTCGCGCTCACCACGAGCCTGCTCACCGTCTGGTGGCTCGCCAAGGCCGGCGTCTTCACGCTGAACGGGCAGGTGCAGGGCATCCTCTTCATCCTCGTGATCGGTGCCGCCACCGACTATTCGCTGCTGTACGTGTCGCGGTACAGGGAGGCGCTGCGCACGCACGAGAAGCGCTGGGATGCGACGTGGGCGGCCCTGCGCGTGTCGCTCGAGCCGATCCTCGCGTCGGGTGGAACGGTCATCGCCGGCCTGCTCTGCCTGCTCTTCTCCGACCTCAATTCGAACAAGGCGCTCGGCCCCGTCTCGGCCGTCGGCGTCGCCTTCAGCGTGCTCGCATCGCTCACGCTGCTTCCGGCGCTGCTGCTGGCCTGCGGCCGGGCGTCGTTCTGGCCGCTGCGGCCGAAATACGCGGCGCCGGATGGGGCGGCGACCCGCGCAGCGGCAGAGCACGCCCGCCACGGTTTCGGCCCGCACGAGGCCGCCCACGGCGCACCCAAGGGCTTCTGGGCGCGGCTCGAGGCGTTCATCGCCTGGCGGCCCCGAACGATCTGGATCGTCACCACGGTCGTGCTGCTCGCGGCCGGCACAGGAGTGCTGCAGTTGCAGGCCAGCGGCGTTCCGCAGAGCGACCTCATCCTCGGCTCGTCGGAGGCGCGCGATGGCCAGGAGGCCCTCGGCGAGCACTTCCCTGGCGGTTCGGGAAGCCCGGCGCTGATCGTCGCGCCCGAGGCCGACCTGGCCGACGTCGCATCCACCGTTCTCGGGGCCGACGGAGTGACCTCGCTCACGGTCACCAGCGCGAATTCGCCCTCGGGCTCTGCCGTCGTCGACAGCGACGGGTCGCTCTCGGCGCCCGGAGGCGCGCAGACGCTCATCGCCGTGGCGCCGACGGTCGTCGACGGCGACGTGCTGCTGCAGGCGACGCTCTCCGATGCCGCAGATTCGGATGCCGCGAAGGACACGGTGCGCGAGCTGCGGTCGGCGCTGGCCGACACGACGTCCGGCGCACTCGTCGGCGGAGTCACGGCGACCGCCATCGACTCGGACACGGCCAGCGTGCACGACCGCAACACCATCATCCCGATCGTGCTCGTGGTCATCCTGCTCATCCTGATGCTGCTGCTGAGGTCGATCCTGGCGCCGGTGCTGCTGGTGCTCAGCGTGGTCGTCTCGTTCGCCGCCGCGCTCGGCGTCTCCGCGCTCGTCTTCAATCAGGTCTTCGGGTTCCCCGGCGCCGACCCGTCGGTTCCCCTCTACGGCTTCGTGTTCCTCGTGGCCCTGGGCATCGACTACAACATCTTCCTCATGACCCGCGTGCGGGAGGAGTCGATCGCGCACGGAACGCGCGCCGGCATCCTGCGGGGGCTGACGGTGACCGGAGGGGTCATCACCTCGGCCGGAATCGTTCTGGCCGCGACGTTCTCGGCGCTCGGGGTCATTCCCGTGCTCTTCCTCGCCCAGATCGCCTTCATCGTGGCCTTCGGCGTGCTGCTCGACACGCTGCTAGTGAGGTCGCTGCTGGTGCCCGCGCTGGCCTACGACCTGGGTCGTGTCATCTGGTGGCCGAGTAAGCTGGCGAAGGCGCCTCAGGGCGTCGACACACCATCTCGCTAGCGCTCAGCAGTACGGAGAATCATGACAACGACGTCCGAATCCTCGCTTCTCGCATCGGTGCCCAACCAGCTCTACATCGGTGGGCAGTGGGTCGACGCTGAGGGCGGTCGCACCATCGATGTCGACGACCCGGCGACGGGCGCGACGATCCGCACGATCGCCGATGCCGGCCCGGCCGACGGCATCCGAGCCCTCGACGCCGCGGTCGCCGCCCAGGCCGAGTGGGCGGCCACGGCTCCGCGGGTGCGCGGTGAGATCCTGCGCCGGGCGTTCGACATGCTGCAGGAGCGCAAGGCGGAGTTCGCCCTGCTGATGACCCTCGAGATGGGCAAGCCGCTGGCGGAGGCCGCCGGTGAGGTGGCCTACGGGGGAGAGTTCCTGCGCTGGTTCAGCGAAGAGGCGGTGCGCATCTCGGGTCGCTACGGGCAGAACCCCGAGGGCACAGGAACGATGGTCGTGTCGCAGCGACCCGTCGGCCCCTGCTTCCTGATCACCCCCTGGAACTTCCCGCTCGCCATGGCCACGCGCAAGATCGCGCCGGCCCTCGCGGCAGGCTGCACGGTCGTCGTCAAGCCGGCCGAGCTCACGCCCCTCACCACGCTCTTCTTCGCGAAGCTGCTCGAAGACGCGGGCCTGCCCGCGGGCGTGCTCAACGTGATCACCACGTCCACATCGGGTGAGGTCTCGGAACCCATCATCAGAGATCCTCGGCTGCGCAAGCTCAGCTTCACGGGGTCCACGGGCGTCGGTCAGAAACTCATCGCCCAGTCGGCCGCCAACGTGCTGCGCACCTCGATGGAGCTCGGCGGCAACGCCCCCTTCGTCGTCTTCGACGACGCCGATCTCGACAAGGCGGTCGACGGGGCCATGCTCGCGAAGTTCCGCAACATCGGTCAGGCATGCACGGCGGCCAACCGCTTCATCGTGCACTCCGCGGTCGCCGACGAGTTCGCCCGGCGCATCGCCGACCGGGTGAAGGCCCTCTCGATCGGCCGCGGCACCGAGCAGGGAGTCGACATCGGCCCGCTCATCAACGACAAGGCGGTCGACAAGGCCGACTCCCTGGTGCAGGACGCCGTCTCACGGGGCGCCGAGCTGGTCACCGGCGGCAAGCGCGTCGACGGCCCGGGAAGCTTCTACGAGCCCACCGTCGTGTCCGGGGTCGCCGCCGGCAGTGACATCCTGCGCGAGGAGATCTTCGGACCCGTCGTGTCGATCGTGACGTTCGACGACGAGGACGAGGGCGTGCGGCTCGCCAACGACACCCAGTACGGTCTCGTGAGCTACGTCTTCACCTCCGACCTGGCCCGGGGTCAGCGCATGATCGAGCGCCTCGAGACCGGCATGATGGGCCTCAACGTGGGCGTCGTATCGAACGCGGCGGCCCCCTTCGGCGGCGTCAAGCAGTCGGGACTGGGCCGCGAGGGCGGGCTGGAGGGCATCCACGAGTACCTGTCGACGAAGTACACGCTCATCCCGAACTCGTAGATTCCCATTCCCTGAGCTCGTCGAAGGGCGCCTCCCGCGTAGGAAACCGTTTCCTGAGCTTGTCGAAGGGCACCTCCCACGCCTGGTTACGCCCATCTGTCTCCATAACGGGAGGAGATTTATCAAATCGACGCACTATGTGCGTCCGATGCGCATCGTTCCTCCCGTTCGCACATACGAAGGTGCGCAGACGGGCGCTATGTGAGGACAGACTGCTGGGGAACAACGGTTCGGGCAATTCATCCCCGGATATCCGGGCCTTGATCCGAGAAAGAATGACTTTGTCCTCAGCTGGCCATCGGCCTCGCCGACCACACCGCGCTCCGGCGGGCTAAGGACGCACATGCGGAGCAACATGCCGCAGACCGAGCTCGAGTGGCAGCGTGTCGTCCGATTTGTGCTCCGCTAGCTCGTAGCGAGACCGCCGTCACACCAGTAGCTGGTGCTTCGCCAGGTCTTTGTACAGCGGGGTCGACACGACGAGCTCGGAATGCGTTCCCACGCCGACCACGCGGCCGTGCTCGAGCACCACGATCTGGTCGGAGTCGACGACCGTCGACAGCCGGTGCGCGATCACGATGAGCGTGCGGTTCTCCGCGACCGCGTCGATCGCCTCGCGCAGCATCTGTTCGTTCAGGCCGTCGAGGCTCGACGTCGATTCGTCGAGCAGCAGGATGGGCGGGGCCGCGAGCAGGGCACGGGCGATGGCCAGCCGCTGGCGTTCGCCGCCGGAGAGCATGACGCCGTCTTCGCCGACCGCGGCGTCGAGCCCGTTGTCGTTGCGGTCGAGCACCTCGCCGAGATTCACCGCGTGCAGCACCTCGATGCACTGCTCATCGGTCGCGTCGGGGGAGGCCAGCAGCAGGTTCTGACGGATCGTTCCGGCGAGCACGGGCGCATCCTGCTCGACGTAGCCGATCTGCGACCGAAGCGTCTCGCGATCGATGGCCTTGAGGTCGATTCCGCCGAGACGCACGGTGCCCGAGGTCGGATCGTAGAAGCGTTCGATGAGGGCCAGCATGGTGCTCTTGCCCGCTCCTGACGGGCCGACCAGCGCCGTTCGCTGGCCCTGGCGGGCCGCGAAGCTCACGCCGTGCAGAACGCCGGATGCCATGGGCCCGCCCGCAGGTACGTCGTCGTCGTCGACGGGCGCGCCGGCATACGCGAAGTGCACGTCGTCGAACTCGAGAGCGACGCCGTCGGATGCGATGGGAGGCGCCGAGGTGCGCGCGATCTCGGCGTCGAACTGGGTCTCGACGGGCAGGTCGATGATCTCCTGGATGCGGCCGAGGGCTCCGAGCGCCTGGTTCACGGAGTTGAGCGCACCGAACGCCTGGCCGAGAGGCATGATCATCATGAACAGGAAGAGGATGAACGAGATCAGGTTGGCGATGGTGATCGAGCCGTCCGCGACGCGGAAGCCGCCCACGCCGAGCACGACCAGCAGCGACACCTGCAGGGCGATTCCGGCGATGGGCACGACGAGGGCCGAGATCTTCGCGACCTGCACGCCCATGTCGAACGCGCCCCGCGCATCCGTCTCGATGGCCGCGATCTCGCGGTCGGTGGCATTGGATGCGCGCACCGTACGGATGGCGCCGAGCGAGCGCTCGACCGATGCCGCGAGGTCGCCGACCTTCTCCTGCTGCTTGCGGCTGGCCGTGCGCACGCGACCGGAGATGAGGACGACCGTGACGACGGAGACGGCGATGACCGCGACCGTGAGACCGAGCAGCACGGGATCGATGATGAGCATGGCGATCAGGGCGCCGAAGAACACGAGCGAGCCGCCGATCGCGTCGACGAGTCCCTGGGTGATGACGGCGTAGAGGAGCGTGGTGTCGCTGCCGACGCGGCTGACGAGGTCGCCGGTTCTGCGCACGTCGAACTCGCGAATCGGCAGACGCATCATTCGGCGCACCAGCTGGCGCCGGGCCGACAGTACGACCGCCGTGCCCGTGCGCTGCAGCAGGTAGTGCTGGAATCCACTGATGAGCCCGGAGACGACCACGAGGGCCACCAGCGCGGCCACGAGGGTTCCCAGCGGATCGCCGGCTTGCACCACGGTTATCACCTGGCTCACCAGCAGGGGCTGGGCCAGGCTGGCCCCGGCTCCCAGGATGCTGAGCACGATGACCACGCCGAGGATCGGACGGTGCTCGGAGAGATAGGGCAGCAGCTGGCTGAACCGGGCGCGGGGGCCGTCTTCGGGCTTCGGCGCCCGGCCCAGTCGGCGTCGTGGCTGCGTGCTGGTGCTCATGCGGATCTTTCTGCTGCGGGAAGAGGGGAGTGCGATGCGCCGTACCGTCGGTCGAGCCGAGTGCGCGGGCCCCTCTCCATTGTGCACCGCGTGTGCGCGGTGCGGGTCACCGGGTGGTGACGACGGCGGCCGGGCTGTCGATCGACGACGAGGTGGGCGAGACCGGAGGAGCGAGCAGAAGGGCCGCCAGCATCAGGCCGCCGAGACCGGATGCGAGAAGCCAGGCGCGGATCGCCCGTTGGGGCTCGTCGCCGCGCCAGGAGCCGGCGTGACGCCACGGCGTGCCCGCATGAATCGACATGGGCTCACCTTATGCCGCGAGCCTGCGAACTGCCGCACAGTGCAGGACACTGGCGGCGGCTCGCAGGCTCGGGGATGCGTGCGGTGACGCGGGTCAGGAGACGTTCGACTCGTAGTCCACGTCTTTGGTCTCCTTGCTCAGGATGAGGGCGACCAGAGTGATCACGGCCGCGGCACTCAGGTACAGGCCGACCAGCCACGTGCTGCCGTCGGCGAGGGTCCACAGGTAGACGGCGATGAACGGGGCGACAGCGGCACCGAGGATGCTGGCGACGTTGTAGCTGATCGCCGAGCCGGTGTAGCGCACGTTGGTCGGGAACAGCTCCGGCAGGATCGATCCCATGGGGCCGAAGGTGAGCCCCATGAGCGTGAAGCCGATGATGAGCAGTGCCATGACGCCCACGAAGCCGCCGCCGAAGAGCGGAACGAAGAGCAGGCCGAATACGATGATGCCGATCGTGACCCAGATGAGCGTCTTGCGGCGACCGAACTTCTCGGCGAGGGGGCCGGCGACCAGCGTGAAGATGCCGAAGAACACGACACCGATGATCAGCATCACCAGGAAGTCGTTGCGGGGGTAGCCGAGGCCCGCGACGAACGCGTCGGCCGAGAACGGCTTGCCCGCCTTCTCCGCGGCGGCCTGCCCGGCCTCGACGGTTGCCGGGGTCGTTCCGAAGGTCAGGGTGAAGGTGGTCATCAGGTAGAACAGCACGTAGGTGGCCAGCATGATGAACGTGCCGAGGATGAGCGGGCGCCAGCTCGTCTTGAAGACGCGCGCGAGGGGGAGCTTCGCGACCTCGCCCTTCTCGACGACCTTCTGGAACGCGGGCGTCTCGATGAGCTTGAAGCGCACGTACAGGCCCACTGCGACCAGCACCGCGCTGCCGAGGAACGGGATGCGCCAGCCCCAGGCCGCGAAGTCCTCGGCGCTGAGTCCGAGGGAGAGCCAGAGGAACACGCCGTTGGCGACGATGAACCCGATGGGCGCACCCAGCTGCGGGAACGTGCCGTAGATGGCGCGCTTGCCCTTCGGGGCGTTCTCGGTCGCGAGCAGCGCTGCACCGCTCCACTCGCCGCCGAGGCCGAGGCCCTGGCAGAAGCGGAGGATGACGAGGAACGTCGGGGCGAGCACGATCCATCCGTCCGCGCTCGCGGTGGGCAGGCATCCGATCAGCACCGTCGCGATACCCATCGTGAGCAGCGAGGCCACGAGCGTTCCCTTGCGACCGATCCTGTCGCCGAAGTGGCCGAAGATGATCGAGCCGATGGGTCGCGCCACGAACGCGGCGCCGAAGGCGGCGAACGAGCTCAGCAGTGCGGTGGTGTCGTCGGCGTTCGGAAAGAAGAGCTTCGGGAAGACGAGCACCGCTGCTGTGGCGTAGACGTAGAAGTCGTAGAACTCGATCGACGTGCCGATGAGGCTGGCGAGGATGACGCGCGAGCGGGGATTGGTCTTGGGCGCGGGCGCTGTTGCGGCCGGGGCTGCGGATGACATGAGCGGGCTTTCGGTGAGTGCGTCGAGACGCGATGACGAGAGCGCACCGGGCTGGCGCCGGGAGCAGCGACGTTGTTCGTCGGCCCCACGAGCGTCATCGATGCGAAAAGTGTCGGCGCCGGTTCTGCGCCCCGACAACCTTACGCGCGAATCGGGCGCGGCATGCCCCCGCAGAGGGTCATTCCCGCCGCGGCATACGAGTACGGCTCCCTTACAATTGTGCCGAACGCGTCCGACGGTGGCCGTTCAGGATGGACAGTCATGCCCCGCGTCTTCGTCGTCGGTTCCCTCAATATCGACTCGGTCGTCGAGGTCGAGAGGCACCCACGACCGGGCGAGACACTGATGGGCGGCGACGTGGCCACCTTCTTCGGGGGAAAGGGTGCGAATCAGGCCGTCGCTGCCGCGGCGGCGGGCGCACAGGTGCTGTTCATCGGTCGTGTCGGCGACGACGCGGGCGGGCACGACTACATCGCACGGCTCAACGCCCGCGGAATCGACGCGAGCGGGGTCACGGTGACACAGGGCTCGACCACGGGGCACGCGATGATCGCGCTGGATGCGCAGGCTGAGAACACCATCATCGTGTCGCCGGGCGCCAACGCCCGTCTCACCACGGCCGACCTGGGTCCGCTCGAATCCGTCGAACCGGGCGACGTGCTTCTCGCGCCCCTGGAGTCCGACCTCGAGGTGATCGCCGAGGCGGCGCGCATGGCGCACTCGCGTGGCGCCAGGGTGGTGCTCAATCTCGCTCCGTTCGCGGAGATCCCCGCCGAGGTCCTCGCGCTCGCCGACCCGGTGGTCGTCAACGAGCACGAGGCGCAGCAGCTCGAGCGCTCCGGGGTGTCGCCCGAGTCGCTGCTGGTCACGCTCGGCTCGGCGGGGTCGCGCTGGGGCTCCATCGAGGTCGCCGCCGCCCGGGTCGATCACGTGGTCGACACCACGGGCGCGGGCGACAGCTACTGCGGAACGCTCGCCGCGGGCCTCGCGGCCGGCCTGGATGCGCGCGCCGCCATGCAGGCCGCGAGCGACGCGGCGGGTCGCGCCGTCGAGTGGGTCGGCGCGCAGCCCGACTGACAGCTCAGCGGCGCTCCAGCATGATCTTGCGGATCGCCTGGGCGGTCGCGAGGGCGGCCTCGGCAGCCTCGGCCCCCTTGTCTTCGGTCGAGTCGGGCAGCCCTGCGCGGTCGAGTCCCTGCTTCTCGTCGTCGAGCGTGAGAACGCCGAATCCGATCGGCTTGCCCGTCTGGATGCTCACGTGCGTGAGGCCGGAGGTCGCGGCATCCGACACGTACTCGAAGTGCGGCGTGCCGCCGCGGATGATCACGCCGAGCGCCACGACGGCGTCGGCTCCCGCCTCGAGGGCGGCTTTCGCGACCACGGGCAGTTCGAAGCTGCCGGGCACCCGCACCTCGCTGACCTCGGCGCCCGACGCGTCGAGCACCCGGTGCGCGCCGGCGAGGAGGCCGTTCGTGATGGTCTCGTGCCAGAGGCCGGCGACGATCGTGATCTTCAGGCCGGTGCCGTCGGTGTTCAGAGTGGGGGATCCTGCACCGCTCATGATGAGGGCCTTTCGTCGGTGGATGTGGGAGAGAGCTGGTCGCGAGTGACCCACTCGGGAATGACATGGCCCATCCGCGACGCCTTCGCGGTGAGGTACCCGGCGTTCGCGGCGTCGACGCCGACGATCAGGGGCACCCGTTCGGCGACGGTCACGCCGTGCTGTTCGAGCTGGCTCACCTTATCGGGGTTGTTCGTGAGCAGCCGAACCGATCGGATGCCGAGATCGGCCAGGATCGCGACGGCGGCCCCGTAGTCGCGGGCGTCGGCGGGAAGCCCGAGAGCGAGGTTGGCGTCGAGGGTGTCGAGGCCGTCCTCCTGCAGCCGATAGGCCCGGAGCTTGTTCAGCAGACCGATGCCCCGCCCCTCGTGGCCGCGGAGGTAGATGACCACGCCGCCCGTGGCGTGAACCTGGTCGAGGGCCTCCTGCAACTGGGGGCCGCATTCGCACTTGAGCGAACCGAACGCCTCGCCGGTGAGGCACTCCGAGTGCACGCGCACCACGGCCGAGGCCGATGCGGGGTCGCCCGAGACGAGGGCCAGATGCTCGTAGCCGGTCACGGTGTCGTGGTACGCCCTGATCCTGAAGTCGCCGTGCACGGTGGGAACCGTGGTCTCGACCTCGAAGGTCACGCGAAGGGGCTCGCTTGCGACCTCGGGAGCCGTGACGATGGCCTCGGGCGGCGTTCCGGCGAGCCGTGCCGCGGCATCCACACCGTCGAGGTAGTCGATGAGGGCCGCGATCGTGGTGACGGGCAGCCCGGACTCCGCACCGAGCTCGAGCAGGCCGGGCAGGCGCATCATCTCGCCGTCGTCGGCGACGATCTCGCCGATCACGCCCACCGGGGTGAGGCCGGCCAGGGTCAGCAGGTCGACCGTCGCCTCGGTGTGGCCCGGGCGCACGCGCACCCCGCCGGAGACGGCGCGCACCGGCAGTACGTGACCGGGCCGGATGAAGCTCTGCGGAGTCGATGCGGGATCGGCGAGGCGACGGAACGTCTCCGCCCTGTCGGTTGCGCTTATTCCCGTCGTGATGCCCGACGACGCGTCGACCGTGACCGTGTAGTCGGTGCGCAGCGAGTCCTCGTTGCGTTCGACCATGCGGGGGAGGCCGAGCCTGTCGCTCGTCTCGGCCGTCATCGGCGCGCACAGGAACCCGGAGGTGTGCCGCACCATCCAGGCGATCCACTCGGGAGACGCGTGCTCTGCCGCCAGGATCGCGTCGCCCTCGTTCTCCCTGTTCTCAGCGTCGGCCACGATGACGGGTCGACCCTGGCGGAGGGCGTCGAGGACCTCGGTCATCGGAGAGAGAGAAGTCGGAGACGAGGACGTGGCGGTCATGAGCGGGCTCCGAACGACAGGAGGCGTTCCACGTGGCGGGCGAGGATGTCGGTCTCGATGTTGACGAGGTCGCCCGGCGAGAGAGTTCCCAGGGTCGTGGCCGACAGGGTCTCGGGAATGAGGGACACCTCGAACCAGTCGCCCTCGTCGTCGCGCCCGATGGCCGAGACGGTCAGCGAGACGCCCGAGACCGCGATCGATCCCTTGTCGACGACGAGTCGGGCGTTCTCGCCTGAAAGGCGGAACCGGAGCACGCTCCATGCCTCGCCGGGGGAGACCGACAGAACGGTCGCCGTGCCGTCGATGTGCCCCTGCACGATGTGGCCGCCGAGCCTGTCGCCCACCAGGGCCGCGCGTTCGAGGTTCACCTCGGAGCCCTCCACGAGCGAGCCGATGGTCGACATGGCCAGCGTCTGCGCCATCACGTCGGCGGTGAAGGTGTCCTCCACGCGATCGACGACCGTCAGGCAGACGCCGCTCACCGAGATGGAGTCCCCGTGGCGGGCGTCGGAGACGGACAGGGGGCCGCGAACGGTCAGGCGCAGCGCGTCGCTCGATCGGGCGATCGCCGTGACCGTTCCGCGTTCTTCGATGATTCCGGTGAACATGTCAGTCGTCTTCTTTCGGTGGGGCGGAGTCTGTGTCGGCCGAGTCGGTGTCGGGAGAGACCGCGGGGCGGGCGACGAGCAGCAGATCGTCGCCGAGTCGCTCGACGTGGGTGAATCTCATGCGGTGCTGCTCGGAGATGGTGCGCACCCCGATGTCGGTCACGGCGGTCGCGGGCCCGCCCAGCAGCGCGGGTGCGAGGTAGACGAGCACCTCGTCGGCAAGACCTGCGGCGAGAAAGGCGCTCGCAAGGGTCGGGCCGCCCTCGACGAACACGTGGCGCACGTCGCGCTCCGCGAGCGAGGCGAGCAGGCCCGGCAGGTCTCGATGCGGGTACTCGATGACACCGGCCGGATGCGCGAGGACGCGCGAGTGGCGGGGCACCGAGCGGCGTCCGACGATCACGGGAATCGGCTGCTCGGGCAGCTCCAGGCCTTCGGCGTCGCGCGCCGTCAGGCCGGGATCGTCGGCCAGCACGGTGCCGGTGCCGACCGCGATGGCGCCCGCCTCGGCGCGCCGCCGATGCACATCTGCTCGGGCGGCGGGTCCCGTGATCCACTGGCTGGTGCCGTCGGCAGCGGCCGCGCGACCGTCGAGACTGGATGCCCATTTGACGGTCACGAACGGGGTGCCGCGTTGCATCGCGGTGAGCCAGGGCAGGATGTTCTCGGTGGCCTCGGCGCGGAGAAGGCCCTCCTCGACGTCGATGCCGGCGCCGCGGAGGCGCTGGCCGCCCCCGGCCGATGAGACGCCCGGATCGTCGACGGCGTAGACGACCCGGCCGACGCCGGCCGCGATGAGCGCCTCGCTGCACGGGCCCGTGGTGCCCGTGTGGTTGCACGGCTCGAGTGTCACCACCGCGGTCGCGCCCCGAGCGAGCGAGCGGTCGGAGAGTGTGTCGAGCGCGGCGACCTCGGCGTGCGCGGTGCCCTGCCCGCGATGCCAGCCTTCGGCGATCACGCGACCCGAGGCATCCAGAATGACGCAGCCGACTCGGGGATTCGCCCCGTTGGCAGGGCCGCGCCTCGACAGCTCGATGGCACGACGCATCGCGTCGGCTTCGTGTCGCTGCCTGGTCATCCGGTCTCCGTCTGGTCGACGCATTCCGGGGCCCCGTCGTGTATCGACGAGTTCGCCGCCCGATCCACACGCGCGCATGCGCGGTCGTTCGGGTGACGCGTGCATCCTCTCATCCGGACTTTGGAGGCCACCAGCTCGCCTCGTTACCGTCGGTCCTGGAGTTCCACCAGGTCAACCGCAGAGTATTCGCTCTCTTCGCAGAGAGCGCGTCGACCGCGGCTCGCAGACTGTCACCGCCGGTTCGGAATTCCACCGACCCCGGAGCACGTAGTGCTTGTTATGCGACCCGCCTATGCAGGAAGGTCACTTACTACTTATACCCCCAACGCCGGGGCGCCGCGAATATTCCATGTCGCCGCGTGACGAGCCGAAGCGATCGGCGAGTCCCCACGAGGTGACCTTGAGCAGTGCCTCGACCACGATCGCCGAGCTCATCTTCGAGCTGCCCTCGACCCGCTCGACGAAGGTGATGGGGAACTCGCGCACGTCGCCGCCGGTCTTCTCGATGAGCCAGGCCATCTCGATCTGGAAGCAGTAGCCCTGGCTGGCGACGCTTCCGAGGTCGATCTGCCGGAGGGTGTCGACGCGGAAACCACGGAATCCCGAGGTGATGTCGTGCAGTTTCGATCGCAGCAGGATGCGCGCGTAGGCCGTTCCTCCGCGGGAGATGAGGCGGCGGTACAGAGGCCAGTTCCGGGTCTTGCCGCCGGCGATCCACCGGGCGCCGATCGAGAGGTCGGCCCCGTCCTCGAGCTGCGCGATCATGAGCGGCAGCTCCTCGGGCTGGTGCGAGCCGTCGGCATCCATCTCGATGATGAAATCGACGTCGTGGTCCTCCGCCCACCGGAACCCGGCGATGTACGCGGCACCCAGCCCGTTCTTCTCCGTGCGGTGCATCACGCTCACCCGGTCGTCGCGGGCGGCGATCTCGTCGGCGAGACGGCCGGTGCCGTCGGGGCTGTTGTCGTCGACGACGAGGATGCGCGTGGTCGGCACGGCGCGCAGGGTGCGCTCGACCGCGTCGGACAGGGCGTGCAATTCGTTGTACGTCGGAATGACGACGAGGGTGGATGACATGGGGTGCCTCTCTCACGAGAACGATACGGCAGCCGGTCTCGACTGGAGCAGTCGTCACTCTAGAGGGCGCCACCGCCCGGATCGCTGGGTGTTCGCTGGTGGTCTGTCGAGTGTTCTCCAGCGGCGGGGAGAAAAGATGGCTCGGAGGTTGATTCTGTGTGAACGTCAAGTCAAGCCTTAGCTCGCTCCCAGTATCCGCGACGGAGCGATTGCTAGCCTCGAAGAGTTCGACAGCGCCGTTGATCCGCCCCACCTTCACTTCGCGTTTGGAACATCCATGGCATCGATCGACCCGCTCGGCCTCGTGCCATCCCGCTACCGTCGCATCGTGCGCGAGCTCGTGCAGTTCGGCATGGTCGGCGGCGTCGGCTTCGTCGTGCAGGTCTCGGTGTTCAACGTCCTCCGCGCCACCGTCTTCTCGCCCACAGAGGTGCACAACGGTCCGATCTTCGCCATGCTCGTCTCGACGCTGCTCGCGATCGTCGTGAACTGGCTCGGCAATCGCTACTGGACCTTCCGGTCGAAGCGGCAGGCACGCATCCTGCGCGAGAGCGTCGAGTTCTTCGCGGTCAGCGTCGTGGGAATGATGATCGGCCTCGGGTGCCTCTGGTTCTCGCACTACGTGCTCGGCTTCCGCAGCGTGTTCGCCGACAACCTGTCGGGCAACGTGATCGGCCTCGTGCTCGGCGCCGCCTTCCGGTTCGTGCTCTATCGCTTCTGGGTGTTCAACGCCAACCGCTCGCTCGACACGGTCACGGTCACGGCCCCCGTGACGGTCGCGGCCGACAGGGCCACGCCGACCTCCTGACCGCGACCCGCGTTCGCAGTGCGGCACACCGGTTGACCAATTCCGTGTAGGGTGGGGCCGTTCGACCGCACATGCTTTCACAGGAGATGGCAATCATGACCGCACGGCTTGAGGGAAAGACCGCACTCGTCACGGGGGCCGGATCGGGGATCGGCCGGAGTGTGGCCGAGAGTTTCGCGCGTGAAGGCGCCCGGGTCGTGTTCTCAGATCGTGACCTCGCCGCGGCCCAGTCGGCCGCGTCGGCCTGGCCCACGGCCATCGCCGTCGAGCTCGACATCTCAGACGAGGCAAGCGTCGCCGCCGCGTTCGCCGATCTGGATGCATCGGGTTCGGCACCCGACGTCGTCGTCGCGAACGCCGGCGTCCAGCTCTTCGGTCACGACGCGAAGGTCGCCGACCTCGACCTCGACGTGTGGAAGCGCACGATCGACATCAACCTCACGGGCACCTTCCTCACCGTCAAGCACGCAGTGCGCTCGATGCTCGGCCGCGGGGGATCGATCATCCTCACCGGCAGCCCGACCGGGCTCAACGGCGAGGGCCAGGACTTCACCGCCTACAGCTCGTCGAAGGCGGGCATCCACGGCCTCGGCCGCACCGTCGCGGCGGCCTACGCGGCCGACGGCATCCGGGTCAACACGGTCGTGCCGGGATATACGGAGACGCCGCTGGTCACCGCCATCTCGGGCGATGAGGAGGCCAGGGCCGCGATCGTGTCCCGTATTCCGATCGGTCGCGCAGGCAAGGCGTCCGACGTCGAGGGCATCATGATCTACCTGGCCAGCGACGAGTCCAGCTTTGCCACGGGCGCGCTCTTCCGCGTCGACGGCGGAATGACGACGCTCTGAGCCGCTGAAGATCCGCAGCCGACGATGCTCATCTCTCCTCCCGCCGATCTGCTCCGCGCCGACGAGCTGTCCACGACGCGCATCCGGCGCGGTCCCTGGCAGGCCGAGCTGCGCGCCGGCGAACTCGACGACATCCGACACGCGGGCAGACCGGTGCTGCGCAGCGTGCGGGTCGTCGTGCGCGATCGCGACTGGAAGACCCTGCGATCGCGCGTCGAGCGGATCGAGGGCGTGGACGGGGGCGGGCAGCTCGTACTCCACGGTCACGCGCAACAGGGCGACGCCCTCGTACGCTGGCGACTCACGGTCGACGCCGACGGCGAGACCTTCGTAGTGGCTCTGCGTGCCGAGGCGGAGTCCGAGTTCCTGCGCAACAGGCTCGGTCTGATCGTTCTGCACTCCCCCGATCTCGCCGGCCGGCAACTGACGGTGGAGCACCCCGACGGAGGGTCGACGAGCACGATGTTTCCGATCGCGATCTCTCCGCACCAGCCGGCCCTCGACATCCGTGCCCTGTCGTGGGCAGGAGGGGATTCCGGCGACGACGTGGAGTGCCGCCTCGAGCTGACAGGCGACGTCTTCGAGATGGAGGACCAGCGCAACTGGACGGACGCGTCGTACAAGACGTACTCCACCCCGCTGTCGCTGCCCTTCCCTGTCGAGCTTCGTGCCGGCGACGTCGTCGAGCAGTCGCTCACGCTCACGTGCTCGCCTGCCCGGGCGGGGTCGGATGCAACGGGTGCCGCCAGCGACGCGCGTGCCAGCGACACCGTGGGTGCCAGCGACGCCGTGGGTGTCGTACCGCTCGCCATCGGCGGGCGCCTGCGGGGCACGACCGTTCCTCGACTCACGACGATGGCCTCGACGGCTGCCGGGCTGAACGTGGAGGGCCGACCGTCCGCCTGGGCGCGGGAGCTTCTGGTGGAGCTCGACCCGGCCACGCCGAACTGGGCGGGGGCCCTCGAGCGGGCCCTCGGCGACGCAGGCTCCCGCCCGCTCGACGTGCGGATCGTGGCCGCCGATGTCGGCGCGGCCGAGCCCGTCCTCGACGCCCTCGCCGAGCATCCATCGAGCAGCTTCGCGCGGATCGGGCTGTTCGGGGGAGCGGGACACATGGCCGACGCCGACACGTCACGTGCACTCGTGGCGGCGCTCGACGCCCACGGTCTCGACATCCAGGTCATCGCGGGAACCCGCGCCCACTTCACCGAGCTGAACCGCGGCACCGATCGCCTCGATTCGTGGCGGGGCCCGATCGCGTTCAGCATCACGCCGTTCATGCACGACACGTCCGGCCACCAGCTCGTCGAGTCGGTGGCGATGCAGCGGCAGGTGGCGGCGGAGGCTCAGCGGATCGCCGACGGTCGGCCGCTGCACATCGGACCGATCACCCTCGGGGCCCGCTTCAATGCGGTGGCGACGACTCCCGCGCCGCTGGCTCCCGGCCCCGACCTCGCGGTGGGCTACGGTGCAGCGCTGGTCGAGGGCGCGAGCGATCCTCGAACGGGCGCGGCGTCGCTTGCTGCCTGGCTCGTGGCGAGCGTGGCGGCCCTGTCTGCGCCGACCGTGCTCTCGCTCTGCTTCGTCGAGGAGTGGGGACCGCGCGCGGCGAGCCACCCGCAGGCTGTTCAGGCGCTGACCTGGCTCTCACAGCTCGAAGGATCGACCCTGCTCGAGGCAAGCGCTCCCGGTCTCGCCGTGGTCGCGGCCACGTCGAGGGCCGGGGGCGGCACGGTGCTGATCATCGCCAACCTGAGCGCCGAGCGGCGCGCGGTGAGCGTTCCGGGCGAGGCGTCGACTGTGGAGCTCGATCCCGGCCACGTCACGCGCATCGAGGTGCGTCCGGGATCCGGCCCCGCGAACGACGGACTGGCCGAGGAATAGGCTGGGGGCGTGACGCCTCCGCCTGCCCAGAGCCCCAGACGGGGTGCGTTCGCCAGACGGATGGTCGAGGCGGGTCTGGCCCCGGCGCGCTACGCCCGAGTGCTGCAGTCCGACGACAGGGCGCCGCTGCTGCAGATCGTGAAGACGGGTGTCGCGGCATCCCTCGCGTGGGTCGTCTGCCTCGCGATCCTGCCCGCTCAGCTGCCCGTCTTCGGCGCGATCGCCGCGATCATCGTGGTGCAGCCCAGCGTGAACCAATCGTTCGCCAAGGCGTTGGAGCGCACGGTCGGCGTCATCGTCGGAGTCGTGATCGCCTACCTCGCCGGGCTGGTGTTCGGACAGTCGACCTGGATCGTGCTTCTGTCGATCGTGCTCGCCCTGCTCACGGGCTGGGCGCTGCGACTCAGCCAGTCGACAACCGTTCAGTTGCCCATCAGCGCCATGCTCGTGCTCACGATCGGAGCGCAGACCCCGGGCTACGCGGGCGGACGCATCATCGAGACGGCTCTGGGAGCGCTGGTCGCCGTGGCCGTGAACCTCGTCGTGGTGCCGCCCGTCAGGCTCCAGCCCGCCCACGACGCGGTGGCCGCGCTCGGCAAGGAGACGGCCGCGTGCCTCGACGGCCTCGCACAGCTGCTCGTCGAGCCGTCGACCGCCGCGCAGCGCAACCAGGCGCTCGTCGAGGTTCGCCTGCTCGCCCCGATGCTCGCGAAGGCCCGCGCGGCGGTCACGAGTGCGGAGGAGAGCCTGCGTTTCAACCCGCGACGCCGCACGAACTCCGAGGCTCTCGAACTCGACGACGATCTGCTCGCCATGCTCGGGGTCATCGTCGGCAGGGTGCCCGGCATGGTCAGAGGCCTCGCCGACAACTACGACGAGTCGCTGCACACCGAGAGCACCGTCAGGGGGCTGGCCGACGAGATGACCCGGGCGGCCCACGACCTTCGTCTGGTCATGCAGGACTCGGATCTCGACGGCGACGAGCCCGAGCCTCTGACGAGCGAGGTGCCCGCCCTGACGGCGCCGCTTCGGGTGATCACCCCGAGCCCGACCCACTGGATCCTGATCGGCTCGCTCATCGAAGACCTGCGCCGCGTGCACGAGGTGATCGTGGAGGCGGGGCGGAGCGTCAGGCCCTGACGCTCCGCCTCACGGTTCAACTGGAGCGCGGCAGGAAGCCGACCTTGTCATAGACGTCGGCGAGGGTGGCCGAGGCCACCTCGTTCGCGCGGTCGGCATTCGCGGCGAGGATGCGGTCGAGCTCTGCCGGGTCTGCCAGCAGCTCGAGGGTGCGCTCGCGAACCGGACCGAGGGTCGATTCGACCACCTCGACCAGGGCCTTCTTCAGGTCTCCGTAGCCTCGACCGGCGAAGTCCTCCTCGAGCGACGAGATGGGCACGTCGCCGAGCACCGAGAAGATGGTGAGCAGGTTGGCGACCCCGGGCTTGGCCTCGCGGTCGTACACGACCCGGCCATCGGCATCCGTCACGGCCCGCATGATCTTCTTCGCCGTGGTCTTGGCGTCGTCGAGCAGCCACACGATGCCGGCCGGCGACTCGGAGGACTTCGACATCTTCGACTGCGGGTTCTGCAGGTCGAAGATCTTGGCCGTCTCCTTGAGGATGTAGGGCTCGGGGATGCGGAAGGTCTCGCCGAAGCGCGCGTTGAACCGGGTCGCGAGATCACGGGTCAGTTCGATGTGCTGACGCTGGTCTTCGCCGACCGGAACCTCGGCGGCCTGATACAGCAGGATGTCGCCGGCCTGCAGGATCGGATAGGTGAACAGGCCGACCGACGCCGCGTCGGAGCCCTGCTTGGCCGCCTTGTCCTTGAACTGGGTCATGCGGCTCGCCTCGCCGAAGCCGGTGAGGGTGTTGAGCACCCAGGCCAGCTGGGCGTGCGCCGGAACCTGCGACTGCACGAAGAGGGTCGACTTCGCCGGATCGATGCCGGCGGCGATGTACTGGGCGGCGGTGAGACGGGTGTTCTCACGCAGCGTCGCCGGGTCTTGAGGAACCGTGATGGCGTGCAGGTCTGCGATGAAGAAGAACGCGTCGTGGGTCTCCTGCAGGGCTTTCCAGCTCATCAGCGCGCCGATGTAGTTGCCGAGGTGGAGAGATGCGGCCGAGGGCTGCATACCGGAGAGGAGGCGGGGTTTGGCGGTCATGGGTATGTCGTTCCCTGAGTTGGTGTCGTTCCCTGAGCCTGTCGAAGGGAGGGGGGAGTTAGAGTGCGTAGTCGACGACCACCGGAGCGTGATCGCTCCAGCGCTCGGCGTAGCTTGCGGCGCGGTCGACCGTGTAGTTCGTGACCATGGCCGCCAGGTCGGGCGTGGCGAGCTGGTAGTCGATACGCCAGCCGGTGTTGTTGTCGAATGCCTGGCCGCGAGCCGACCACCAGGTGTACGGGCCCTCGACCTCGCCAGCGGCTCGACGCCCGATGTCGACGAAGCCGAATCCGGCGCCCGCGTTGTAGTCGGGGTCGCCCTCGGCGCCGAGGAAACGATCGAAGTACGCGCGCTCCTCGGGCAGGAAGCCGGCGCGCTTCACGTTGCCCTTCCAGTTCTTGATGTCGAGGGTGCGGTGGCCGACGTTCAGGTCGCCCACGACGACGGCGAGAGGGTTGTGCTCTTTCAGCAGCGGGAGCCGCTCGATCATCGCATCGAGGAACTTGTACTTCTCCACCTGCTTCGGCGTTCCCGCCTCACCGGAGTGCACGTAGGTCGACACGACCGTCACGACCTTGTCGCCCACCTCGTAGTCGGCCTCGAGCCAGCGCCCGGCGCTGTCGAAGTCGTCGGCGCCGAGCGCCACACGGTGGATGGATGCCTTGTTGCGGCTCGCGAGTGCGACGCCGGCCCGCCCCTTGGCCGTCGCGGCGTCGTGCAGGATGTCCCACTCGTCGCCGAGCAGGTTCTCGAGGTCGCTCGTGGCCGCGCGCACCTCCTGCAGGGCGAGGATATCGACCTCCCGGTCGTCGAGCCACGCGCCCATGCCGTTGCGGAATGCGGCGCGCACGCCATTGACGTTGACGGACGCGATACGGAGGGGGGTGCCAGATTTCGACGAAGACATCCGAACAGTTTAGCGAGGTGTCGGGGTCTCGTCCTTCAGTCTCGACTCCTCGCGCACCGCCGCCTTGAGCTTGCGCGAGAGGCCCCGACGTCGCAGTCCATGGGCCTCTCGCAGCTCATCCTCGAGGCGCTGCCTCTCGGCGGCGGCCACCACCACACGCGCCTCGGCGTGCTTCAGTTCCGCCTCCGCCTCGAGCTGTTCGGGCGACAGACCACGAACGTCGAGGCCGACGTCGGCGACTCCGACGGAGATCCACGCGGCGGTGATGAGGATCACCTGGCAGATCAGGTTGAAGAAGATCAGCAGACCGGCGATCACGGCGAACGAGGCGATGAGGGGGTTGTTGCTCGCCCCTCCGAGCAGCAGGCCTCCAAGCGCCTTCAGCAGGCCCAGCGCCGCCGCTCCGATGAGTGCGCCGCTGATCACGCGGCGGAAGGGGATGCGGATGCCCGTCAGCACTCGATAGAAGACCAGCAGCACGAGCGTGTCCAGTGCGAACGCGATCAGCAGGCCCACGATGCGGGCCACGACCACGGCGAAGCCGGAGGTGTTGTCGACGCCGATCAGGTCGAATGCCAGCCCGATGAGGGTCGTGCTGCCGATGCTGATGCCGGCCGACACGACCAGCACGATGCCGAAGCCGAGCGCGAGCCCGGCATCCTTCAGTTTGAGCAGGAGGAAGAAGGTGGTGTCGGGGCCGACCGAGAAGATGCGGCGGATGGCGTCTCGCGCGGACGCGAGCCAGCCGAGGGCCGTGAAGACGAGTCCGACCAGGGCGATGACACTCGACCAGCTGAGCGCGGGGGTGTTGAGCAGGGCGTCGGCATCGACGGCTCCGCCGTCTCCGATGAGGCCGGGCACCGCGTTGCCGATGATCGCTATCAGCTCTTCGAGCAGGGGGCGGTTCGACGCCAGCACGAGCCCTGCGATCGAGAACCCCGCCCAGAGCGCGGCGAAGACAGCGAACAGCGCCTGGTACGACATGCCGGCGGCCATGAGCGGTCCGCCGTTCGAGGCGTAGTGCTGGAACACCCGCACGGGCTTCAGCTTCATGACCCTCTGCACGAGTGCAGGGATGCCGGTGGCCGGTTTCTCGGTGGAGGTGCTGTTGTCGCTCACGAATCCACCCTATTCAGCCCGAGCACATCCGCGCTCCCGCTTGACGCCGGCACACTCGATCGGTGCAACGGGGGCAGGCGCTACGGCTTGCCTCGCATGATGGCCTGCTTGACCTCGGCGATGGCCTGGGTGACCTGGATGCCGCGGGGGCACGCCTCGGAGCAGTTGAAGGTGGTGCGGCAGCGCCACACGCCCTCTTTGTCGTTGAGGATGTCGAGGCGCACGTTGGCGCCCTCGTCGCGGCTGTCGAAGATGAAGCGGTGGGCGTTGACGATGGCGGCGGGGCCGAAGTACTGCCCGTCGGTCCAGAAGACCGGGCAGCTCGACGTGCACGCGGCGCAGAGGATGCACTTGGTCGTGTCGTCGAAGCGTGCGCGCTCGGTGGCCGACTGCAGGCGCTCCTTCTCGGGCTTCGACGACGAGATCAGGAACGGCTGCACCTCGCGGAACGACGCGAAGAACGGCTCCATGTCGACGACGAGGTCCTTCTCGAGCGGCAGGCCCTTGATGGCCTCCACGTAGATGGGCTTCGTGATGTCGAGGTCTTTGATCAGCGTCTTGCAGGCCAGGCGGTTGCGGCCGTTGATGCGCATCGCATCCGAACCGCAGATGCCGTGGGCGCACGAGCGGCGGAACGTCAGCGACCCGTCCTGCTCCCACTTGATCTTGTGCAGCGCGTCGAGAACGCGGTCGGTGGGGTACATCTCGACGTCGAAGTCCTGCCACGTGGGCTCGTCGTCGGTGTCGGGGTTGTACCGACGCACGATCAGGGTGACCGTGAAGGTGGGGATGACGTCGTCAGCGGGGGCCGGCGGAGAATCCAGGGTTGCTGTACTCATTTAGTACTTCCTCTCCATGGGCTGGTAGCGGGTCACGACGACCGGCTTCCAGTCGAGTCTGATGTGGTCGCCGGCGTCGGCCGACATGGGATCGCCCGAGAGGTAGGCCATCGTGTGCTGCATGTGGTTCACGTCGTCGCGGGTCGGGTAGTCCTCGCGCATGTGCGCTCCGCGGCTCTCCTTGCGGTTGCGCGCCGAGTAGACGACGACCTCGGCCAGGTCGAGCAGGAAGCCGAGTTCGACGGCCTCGAGCAGGTCGGTGTTGAACCGCTTGCCCTTGTCCTGAACGAGGATGTTCTTGTAGCGCTCGCGCAGGTTGTGGATGACCTCGGTCACCTCGGTGAGGCTCTCCTCGGTTCTGAAGACCTGGGCGTTGCGGTCCATCGACTCCTGCAGCTCGCGGCGGATGACCGCGATGCGCTCGGTTCCGTTGGAGTTGCGCGCGTTCTCGATGAGCTCGCGAACGCCCGCCGCGGGGTCGTCGGGCAGCTCGACCCAGGGGGCCGTCTGCACGTACTCCGCCGCGGCGTTTCCGGCGCGCTTGCCGAACACGTTGATGTCGAGCAGCGAGTTGGTTCCCAGGCGGTTCGAGCCGTGCACGGAGACGCACGCGCACTCGCCGGCGGCGTAGAGGCCGGGAACGACGGTGGTGTTGTCGGAGAGCACCTCGGCCTGGACATTGGTGGGGATGCCGCCCATCGCGTAGTGCGCGGTGGGGAGCACGGGCACGGGCTCGGTGTACGGCTCGACACCCAGGTAGGTGCGTGCGAACTCGGTGATGTCGGGCAGCTTGGCGTCGATGACCGCGGGGTCGAGGTGGGTGATGTCGAGGTAGACGTAGTCCTTGTGGGGACCGGCGCCGCGGCCCTCGCGGATCTCGAGAGCCATGCAGCGGGCGACGATGTCGCGGGGCGCGAGGTCTTTGATCGTGGGGGCGTAGCGCTCCATGAACCGCTCGCCCTCGCTGTTGCGCAGGATCGCACCCTCGCCGCGGGCGGCCTCGGAGAGGAGGATGCCGAGTCCGGCGAGGCCGGTCGGGTGGAACTGGAAGAACTCCATGTCCTCGAGGGGGAGGCCCTTGCGCCAGATGATTCCGACGCCGTCGCCCGTGAGGGTGTGGGCGTTCGAGGTCGTCTTGTAGATCTTGCCGAAACCGCCGGTCGCGAAGATCACGGCCTTCGACTGGAAGACGTGGATCTCGCCGGTGGCGAGCTCGAACGCGACGACGCCGGCCGGCTTCTGCCCGCCGAAGCCGTCGCTGACCATCACGAGGTCGAGCACGTAGTACTCGTTGAAGAAGTTGATGCCGAACTTGACGCAGTTCTGGTACAGCGTCTGAAGGATCATGTGGCCGGTGCGGTCGGCCGCGTAGCAGGCGCGGCGAACGGGCGCCTTGCCGTGGTCGCGGGTGTGCCCGCCGAAACGACGCTGGTCGATCTTGCCCTCGGGCGTGCGGTTGAACGGCAGGCCCATGTTTTCGAGGTCGATGACGGCGTCGATGGCCTCCTTCGCGAGGATCTCCGCGGCATCCTGATCGACGAGATAGTCGCCGCCCTTCACCGTGTCGAAGGTGTGCCATTCCCAGCTGTCCTCCTCGACGTTCGCGAGGGCGGCGGCCATGCCGCCCTGCGCCGCGCCGGTGTGGCTGCGGGTCGGGTAGAGCTTGGAGATGACTGCCGTCTTCGCCTTGGGGCCGGCCTCGATGGCCGCCCGCATTCCGGCGCCGCCGGCACCCACGATGACGATGTCGAACTGGTGGTAGTGAACTCCGTCGACGACGGATCCGTCTGCGTACTCGGTCATAGCGGTCGCCGTCAGCTCGCCGAGCAGAACGAGGCGAGGAGATCGGCGGGTGCGCCGGCGGGGCAGGGGTCGAACGTGAAGATCACAAGAGTTCCGAGCGTTATGAGGACGATGACAGAGAAGAGCAGGGCGCCCTTGAGGATGCCCCGGGTGGTGCGGTGCGATGCGTAGTCGTTGACGAGGGTGCGCATGCCGTTGGCGCCGTGGATCATGGCGAGCCAGAGCATGAGGCAGTCCCAGACCTGCCAGAAGGGGTTCGACCACTTTCCGCCGACGAAGGCGAAGTCGATGGCCTTGATGCCGTCGCCGAGAACGAGGTTCACGATGAGGTGGCCGAAGATGAGCACGACGAGCACGAGGCCCGAGGCGCGCATGTACATCCAGCCCCACTTCTCCCAGTTGATGCCGCGCGATCGCGGGGCACGGGAGTACGGGCTGCGGGGAGCTTCGATCGTGGTGGCCATCAGTGCCCCATCTCGCTGAAGACGTTGATCAGGTGGCGCGGCACGAAGCCGGCCATCGTCACGACCCAGAGGCCGATGACGACGTAGAACATCACCTTCTGGTACTTCGGGCCCTTGGTCCAGAAGTCGATGAGGATGATGCGGATGCCGTTGTAGGCGTGGAACGCGATGGCGCCGACGAGCGCCGTCTCGCCGAGGCCCATGATCGGGTTCTTGTACGTGCTCATCACGGCGTTGTATGCCTCGGGCGCGACGCGCACCAGAGCGGTGTCGAGAATGTGCACGAGGAGGAAGAAGAAGATGGCGATGCCCGTGATGCGGTGAAGCACCCACGACCACATTCCCTCTCGCCCGCGGTACAGAGTGCCCTGAGGCCTCTTGCCCGTGGGTGCCAGGGATCCTGGCGCATGGGTTCCTGTCTCGGTTCTGGACACGAACAACCCTCCTTGGTTGAGTAAGCCGTGCTGGAGATGGCTCGTCGCGGTCGTGCCGGTCGACTCGTACAGGTGGTTCAGGATCGGGCGAAGGCGAAGATGGTCTCCAGTTTATAAGTTCTCGCCGGTCGTGCTTGTTAGGTATCCCTAAGCCGGCCGGGCGCTTACACTGCCTCGCCGACGGGAACCGGCCGTCGGGCAGCGATCACCGAGGAGTAGTGGCCGAGCAGCTCGGTGCACACGGAGTTCCACGTCGTTGCTCGCACGGCGCGGCGCCCCGACTCGCCCATGCGCAGGCGCAGGTCGGTCGAGACCACCAGGTCCTCGACGAGGGTGCGCATGCTCGTGTCTCCCGACCGCGCGTCGGGATCGAAGAGGTATCCGTCGCTCCCGTCGTGCACCAGGTCGACGGGTCCGCCGGCGCGCGGCGCCACCACGGGCAGGCCGGCGGCGTGCGCCTCCTGGATCGTCTGGCCGAATGTCTCCTCGGTGCCTGTGTGCACGAAGACGTCGAAACTCGCGTACGCGACGGCGAGGTCGTGCCCGCCTTTCCTGCCGAGCCAGGTCACGGGCATCCCGCGCAGCAGCCGCCCGACCGAAGGCGTCGAGGGGCCGTCGCCGACAATGGCCAGCGAGATGCCGTCGATGCCGCGCAGCTGGTCGAAGCGCTCGAGCTGCTTCTCGGGGGCCACGCGGCCGACGTAGCCGAGGACGACCTCGCCGTTCGGCGACAGGCGGGTGTGCAGGTCGACGGCATCCGGATGCGTGCGCAACCGCGGGTGGTATCGCTCGGTGTCGACGCCACGGCCCCACCGCGCCAGTCGGGTGACGCCGGCGGCGAGGAGGTCGTGCTCTGAGCTCGACGAGGGCACGAGGGTGAGGTCGGCGGCCTCGTGGATCCACCGCACGAACCGCCAGGCCAGGGCGGCGGCCTTGCCGAGGTGGTTGCGCTTGGCGTAGCCCGCGACGTCGGTCTGGAAGATGGCGACGCTCGGCACGCCGATGCGGTTCGCGGCGGCGATCGCCTGCGCGCCGAGGAGGAACGGCGACGCCGCATGCAGCACATCCGGGGCGAACGCGCTCAGCACCTTCTGCACCTGGGGATGGGGGAGTCCGACGGGGAACTGTCGGTAGGCCACCGCCGGCACCGCGTGGATCGTGAACCCCCGGTAGCTCGAGGGCGTGTTCCGGGCGGCCGGGGCGATGAGGATGGCCTCGTGCCCGGCGTCGGCGAGGAAGTCGAGCACCTTGCAGACGCTGTTGGTGACGCCGTTGACCGTGGGCAGAAAGCTCTCCGTGACGACGGCGACTCTCATGGACTGCTCCCGTCGGCCCGGGGATGCACCGGGCACGTTCTGAACGCTACGAGCGGAGTGTGGCGGACGGGTTAATGACGGGTGGCGGCCAGGTGAGCATTCGTTCAATCGCGAGCGACGCCGGGATGGGTAGGGTGGGGCCATGGCTGAGAACTCTGCGATGGACCGTTTCTACAGCGTCATTCCTGCCGGAGGAATCGGCTCGAGACTCTGGCCGCTCTCCCGCGCCGACGCGCCGAAGTTCCTGCACGACCTCAGCGGCTCGGGTCGCAGCCTCCTGCGCGACACGTGGGAGCGGCTCGCGCCCATCTCGGGCGAGCAGCGGGTGATGGTCGTCACCGGCCGCGCCCACCGTGCCGCCGTCGAGAAGCAGATCCCCGAGCTCGCCGACGTGAATGTGGTTCTCGAGAGCGAGCCGCGCGAATCGTCCGCGGCCATCGGCCTCGCCGCCGCCATCCTTCAGCAGCGCGAACCGGGGGTCATCATCGGCTCCTTCGCCGCCGACCACGTGATCACCCAGACCGAGGCGTTCCGCGACACCGTGGTGCAGGCGGTGAACGCGGCCGACGCCGGCTACATCGTGACCATCGGCATCACGCCGACGGAGCCCTCGGTCGGATTCGGCTACATCCTCACGGGCGACGCCCTCGACCTGCCCGGCGCCCCGACCGCGATGGTCGCCCAGCGCTTCGTCGAGAAGCCCGACCTCGAGACGGCCAAGAAGTATCTGAAGAGCAAGAAGTACCTCTGGAACGGCGGCATGTTCATCGCTCGCGCCGACAAGCTGCTCGAACAGCTGGGCAAGGCCGAACCCGAACTGCTCGCCGGTCTGCTCGAGCTGGCCGAGGCGTGGGACACCCCGCGCCGCGGGGCCGTCGTCGACCAGGTCTGGCCCAAGCTCAAGAAGATCGCCATCGACTACACCGTGGCCGAGCCGGCAGCCCTCGACGGCACGCTCGCCGTGGTTCCCGGCGACTTCAGCTGGGACGACGTGGGCGACTTCGCCTCCATCGCCAAGCTGCACTCGACCGGTCGCGGCTCGGAGCTCGCGATCCTCGGCAAGAACGCGCGCGTGCTGTCCGATTCGTCGAGCGGCGTGGTGGTCTCGCAGAGCGGCCGCGTGATCAGTCTCATCGGCGTGAAGGACATCGTCGTCGTCGATACACCGGATGCGCTGCTCGTCACCACCAGCGAGCATGCCCAGCGGGTCAAGTCGGTCGTCGACGCCCTGCGCCTCGGCGGCTCGGGCGACGTTCTCTGATTCCATCGTTCCCTGAGCTTGTCGAAGGGCCCCTTCGACAAGCTCAGGGAACGGGCCACCGACTAGTCTTTTGGCTATGTCGACCTCAACCGTCCTGCGCTCCGTCGTCGTTCTGGCCGCCTCGGCCCTGGTTCTGGCCGGATGCGCCCCGGCACCCGAGACGACCGAGACGGCCAGCCACTACTGCGCGCGCATGGTCACCAACTCCGGCGGTCTAGAGGACCGCTCGTTCAACCAGTCCAGCTGGGAGGGTCTCGAGAAGGCCAAGACCGATCTCTCGATCGACGCCGAGGTCATCGTGTCGACGAACGAGACCGACCTGGCCCCGAACGTGACCCAGGCGGTCGACAGCGGATGCCAGTTCGTGCTCACGGTCGGCTACGAGCTCGCCGACGCGACCTCGGCCGAGGCGAAGGCCAACCCCGACGTGCACTTCGCGATCGTCGACGAGCAGGTCGACGGTGAGAACATCAAGCCGATCGTCTTCGACACGGCGCAGGCGGCCTTCCTCGCCGGCTACCTGGCCGCGGGAACGAGCGCGACGGGCAAGGTCGCCACGTTCGGCGGCGGCAACCAGCCTCCCGTGACCCTGTTCATGGACGGATTCGTCGACGGCGTCGCCAAATACAACGCGGTGCACGGCACGGCGGTCCAGGCCCTCGGCTGGAACAAGGACGCCCAGGACGGCGTGTTCACGGGCGACTTCGAGGACATCAACAAGGGCAAGGTCACGACGCAGGCCTTCATCGATCAGGGTGCCGACGTCATCCTCCCGGTCGCAGGCCAGGTCGGTGAGGGTGCGGCGGCCGCCGCCCTCGAGAACCCGAACGTGTCGATCATCTGGGTCGACAACGACGGCTACGAGACACTGCCCTCGTCGTACAAGCCCATCATCCTGACGAGCGTGCTCAAGAACACCGGCGACGCCGTCGTGCAGATCGTGGGAGACGACCTCGACGGCACGTTCGACAACACCCCGTTCGTGGGAACCCTCGAGAACGGGGGAGTGGCCCTGGCTCCCTATCACGACAAGGCTGCGGCGGTATCGGCCGATCTGCAGGCCGAGCTCGACGGGCTCGAGAACGACATCGTGTCGGGCGCACTCGAGGTCACCAGCCCCAGCACGCCGTAGTCTCTCGGGGCTTTTCTCCGGTGAACATTTCGGGGTTGTTTCGGCGCGAACGCGTCTTTGTAACGACTGGGCCGCGATGCCGTCCGCGGGCCGCAAGCCCCGCGTCACATTGGGTAACGTGAGAGACCACACAGCCCCTGCGCTCCGCATCTGAAGTGGGGCAATCCTTGGAGGACACCTTGAGCAAGACCATTCGCCGTGCCGCCATGGGTGGCATCGCCACCCTCGGCTTCGCCGCACTCCTCGCCGGTTGCGCATCCGCGCCGGCCGAAACCGACTCGACCGACGCCTCGGGCGCCGAGGCCCTGCCCTGCATGGTCTCCGACGCCGGTGGATTCGACGACAAGTCGTTCAACCAGGCAGGCTTCGAGGGTCTCAACGAGGCCGCCAAGTCGCTCGGTGTCGAGCCGGTGACGGTCGAGTCGAACTCCGAGACCGACTTCGCCCCCAACATCTCGAGCCTCGTCGACCAGGGCTGCTCCCTCATCGTCACGGTCGGCTTCGCGCTCGCCGATGCGACCTCCGCCGCGGCCGAGGCCAACAGCGACGTCGAGTTCGCCATCATCGACGACGCGAGCATCGATGCAGAGAACGTCAAGCCGATCACGTTCGACACCGCCGGCGCCGCATTCCTCGCGGGCTACGCGGCCGCCGACTACTCCAAGTCGGGCATCGTCGCGACCTGGGGCGGCATGAACTTCCCCACCGTCACCATCTTCATGGACGGCTTCGCCCAGGGCGTCAAGTACTACAACGAGCAGAAGTCGAAAGACGTCAAGGTTCTGGGTTACGACCTCGACAACCCTGACTCCGCGACCTTCACCGGTGGCTTCGAGGCCAACGACGTCGCGAAGACGACCGCTCAGAACTTCATCGACCAGGGCGCAGACATCCTGCTCCCCGTCGGCGGACCGATCTACCAGAGCGCCGGCGTCGCCATCCAGGAGTCCGGCAAGGACATCGCACTCGTCGGCGTCGACTCCGACCTCTACGAGAGCGACCCCACCTACAAGGACCTCTACCTGACGTCGATCCTCAAGGGCATCAAGACGGCCACCAACGCGGTCGTCACCGACGCCGCCGCGGGCAGCTTCAGCAACGAGCCCTACGTGGGAACGCTCGAGAACGACGGAGTCGGCATGGCGCCGTTCCACGACTTCGAGTCGAAGGTCAACTCCTCGCTCCAGGGCGAGATCGACGACATCAAGGCGAAGATCATCTCGGGCGACATCACCGTCACCTCGTACCTGAGCGAGTAGTCGCACCCAGTTCCACCCGCGTGAGATCGGGGGGCCAGCCACGGCTGGTCCCCCGACCACGTTAAGTCCCCTCTTCACGCATCGACCGGATGGGTAGATTGTCCCTATGAAGCTCGAACTCCGCGGCATCACGAAGCGCTTCGGCGCCCTCACGGCCAACGACCACATCGACCTCACGATCGAACCGGGGGAGATCCACTGTCTCCTCGGCGAGAACGGCGCGGGCAAGTCCACCCTGATGAACGTGCTCTACGGCCTCTACAAGGCAGAAGAGGGCGAGATCCTGCTCGACGACGTCGTGCAGCACTTCGCCGGCCCCGGCGACGCCATGGCCGCGGGCATCGGCATGGTGCACCAGCACTTCATGCTCATCCCCGTGTTCACGGTGGCAGAGAACGTGATGCTCGGCCACGAGAAGACGAATGCCGCCGGCGTGCTCGACCTCGGGGCCGCGCGCGAGAAGGTTCGCGAGATCAGCGAGAGGTTCGGCTTCCATGTCGATCCGGATGCGCTGGTCGACGATCTCCCGGTCGGTGTGCAGCAGCGGGTCGAGATCATCAAGGCCCTGTCGCGTGACGCGAAGGTCCTCGTGTTCGACGAGCCCACAGCCGTGCTCACCCCGCAGGAGACCGACGAGCTCATGACGATCATGAGGCAGCTCAAGGCCGCCGGCACATCCATCGTCTTCATCACCCACAAACTGCGAGAGGTGCGCGAAGTCGCCGACCGCATCACGGTCATCCGACTCGGCAAGGTCGTCGGCGAGGCGTCGCCCACGGCGACGAACGCCGAGCTGGCCTCCCTCATGGTCGGCCGGGCCGTCGAGCTCACCGTGCACAAAGATCCCGCGCAGCCCGGGGCCGACGCCTTCGTCGTCTCCAACCTCTCGGTCATCGACCCCCACGGCCAGCTCGTCGTCAACAACGTCAGCTTCGACGTGCGCGCGGGCGAGATCCTCGCGATCGCCGGAGTGCAGGGCAACGGCCAGACCGAGCTCACCGAGGCGATCATGGGCCTCCAGCCGCGCGTGCGCGGAGACATCACCCTCGATGGCAGGTCGATCCGCGGGCTCTCGGTGAAGCAGGTGCTCGCATCCGGCATCGGCTTCGTGCCGGAGGACCGCAAGGAGGACGGACTCGTCGGAGAGTTCACCATCGCGGAGAACCTCATGCTCGACCGCAGCGACGGCCCCCCGTTCGTCAAGGCGGGCACCCTGCAGCTCAACTACCTCAACGAATTCGCCGAGCAGAAGTCGAAGGAGTTCGACGTGCGAAGCCAGGGCATCACCACGCCCGTCGGCCGCCTCTCCGGCGGAAACCAGCAGAAGGTCGTGCTGGCCCGAGAGCTCAGCCGCGATCTGCGCCTCTTCATGGCTGCGCAGCCCACCCGAGGCATCGACGTCGGCTCGATCGAGTTCGTGCACAAGCGCATCGTCGCCACCCGCGACGCCGGAATCCCCGTGATCGTCGTCTCGACCGAGCTCGACGAGGTCGTCGCGCTCGCCGACCGCATCGCCGTGATGTACCGCGGCACCATCGTGGGCATCGTTCCGGGCGACACGCCCCGCGATGTGCTCGGCCTCATGATGGCCGGCGAAGTCCCCGATTCCGTCACCTCCCCACCCGAAGGAGCGGCAGCGTGAGCCAGCCCACAGTCCCACCCGGCGAATCCGGCCCGCCCGTCGCCTCCCCGCCCGCCAAGCCCGACGCATCCGTCGAGGAGCCGCGCTGGCACGGTGTGATGCGCGAGATCGTCGGCGGCAGCGCCATGATCTCCGTGCTTGCGGTCGTGCTGGCCATGCTGGCCGGTGGAATCCTGATCGCCCTCACCGACGACAAGGTGTCGGCCGCCGCGGGGTACTTCTTCGCCCGTCCCGGCGACCTCGTCAAGGCCGTCTGGGATTCGGTCTCGGGTGCCTACACGGCGCTGTTCCAGGGCGCCGTCTACAACTTCCGCCGCCCCGGCTTCATCGCGGGGATCAAGCCCCTGACCGAGACGCTCACCTTCGCCACGCCGCTGATCGCGGCCGGTCTCGGTGTGGGCCTCGCCTTCCGCGTCGGTCTCTTCAACATCGGCGGCCGCGGCCAGATGCTCATCGCGGCCGCGTGCGCCGGATGGGTGAGCTGGTCGTTCGAGCTGCCCTACGGACTGCACCTGATCCTGGCCGTCGCGGCCGGAATCATCGGCGGCGCCGTCTGGGGTGGAATCGTCGGTCTGCTCAAGGCTCGCACGGGCGCGCACGAGGTGATCGTCACGATCATGCTCAACTTCGTGGCCCTCTACCTCATCTCGTTCATGCTCAAGACGCCCGGCCTGCTCCAGGCTCCCGGCTCGAACAACCCCAAGACGCCGGCGGCGCTGCCGACGGCGGTCTTCCCCGACCTGCTCGGCCCGCAGTTCAACCTGCACTGGGGCTTCATCTTCGTGATCGCGGCCACCGTCTACGTCTGGTACCTGCTCAACCGATCGAACCTCGGATTCCAGTTCCGAGCGGTGGGCGAGAACCCGAACGCCGCCCGCGTCGCCGGCATCAGCGTGAACAAGATGTACATCTACGCGATGCTGTTCTCGGGCGGCCTCGTCGGCCTCGCCGGCGTGGCGCAGGTGCTCGGCACGGTCACCACCGGATTCAGCTCGGGCATCGACGCGGGCATCGGATTCGACGCGATCACCGTCGCTCTGCTCGGTCGTTCGAAGCCCTGGGGCATCTTCTTCGCGGGCATCCTGTTCGGCGCGTTCAAGGCCGGCGGATTCGCGATGCAGGCGTCGGAGGGCATCCCCATCGACATCGTGGTCGTCATCCAGTCGCTCATCGTGCTGTTCATCGCCGCGCCGCCGCTCGTGCGTGCGGTGTTCCGGCTTCCGAAGCCCAGCGGCGTCAGCCTCAGACGCCCGCGCACCTCCACCGCGGCGGTGACCAAGTGAGCATCGACGACCCCCGCGAAGGACGAGACGCCGTGAACGCAGAACGCCCCATCGTCGACGAGAACGTCAGCCGCACCGAGCTGAAGACGGCCGTCGCCGACGCGCCCCTGCAGCACAACCACCCGGATTCGCTGCCGGCGGCACTCGAGACGACCGTCGTGAAGAGCTGGAAGGCCCCGATCGCGTTCGGCATCTTCTCGATCATCGCCATCCTGCTCTTCGTGGTCTTCGGCCGTGAGGGCACGAGCGGATTCCGTCTCTCGACCGACTCCGACTTCTTCCAGATCCCCACGATCCAGGCGCCCACCCGCGCCACGGACATCGTGCTGACGGTTCTGCTCGTGGCCCTCGCCGCCTACAGCGCGTTCCTGGTGTCGCGCAGCCGCCCTGTGCGCCTCTGGGTCACCGTCGTCTTCGCCGTGCTGTTCCTCGTGGGCTTCCTCACCTGGGCATCGGCGGGCGCCACGATCCCGGTTCCCGGCCTGCTGGTCGGTGCGGTCGGCCTGAGCGTGCCGCTCGTGTTCGGTGCTCTCGGAGGCGTCATCTCCGAGCGCGTCGGAGTGGTGAACGTGGCGATCGAGGGCCAGCTGCTCGCGGGCGCGTTCGTCTCGGCCATCGTCGCCTCGGTCACGGGCCAGCCCGTTCTCGGCCTCCTCTCCGCGATGGCGGCCGGAGTGCTCGTGTCGTTCGTGCTCGCCGCCTTCTCGATCAAGTACTTCGTCGACCAGGTGATCGTGGGCGTCGTGCTCAACGTGCTCGTCACCGGCCTCACGAGCTTCCTCTACTCGCAGGTGCTGTCGAAGAACACCGAGCTGCTCAACAACAGCGGCACCATCCGCCTGCCGCGGCTTCCCATCCCCGGTCTCAGCGAGATCCCGATTCTCGGCCCCGTGCTGTTCCGACAGACGATCATCGTCTACATCCTCTACGTCGCCGTCGCCGTGGTGTTCTTCGCCCTGTTCAAGACGCGCTGGGGCCTCCGCCTCCGTGCCGTGGGCGAGCACCCGCAGGCAGCCGACACCGTGGGCATCAACGTGGCGCGCACGCGCTTCTGGAACGTCTCGCTCGCCGGAGCGATCGCGGGCCTGGGTGGTGCGTACTTCACCATGGGCTCGGTCGGATCGTTCAACAAGGAGATGACGGCCGGTGCCGGATTCATCGCCCTGGCGGCCGTCATCTTCGGCCGCTGGGATCCGATCCGCGCGACGCTCGCCGCCCTGCTGTTCGGCTTCGCCTCGAACCTGCAGAGTGTGCTCTCGATCATCGGATCGCCCGTTCCCAGCGAGTTCATGCTGATGCTGCCGTATCTGGTCACGATCTTCGCGGTCGCGGGGGTGGTCGGCCGTGTCCGAGGGCCTGCCGCATCCGGAAAACCGTACATAAAGTCTTAGGAGAACCGACATGACCGACACCGAGCAGGCATCCGGCATCGAACAGGAGTCGGTTATCGACTGGGGCGTGCTGCGGGCCGAGGCGCTCGTGGCGATGGCCAAGGCCTACGTGCCCTATTCGAAGTTCCCCGTCGGGGTCGCCGCTCTCGTCGACGACGGCCGCGTCATCTCCGGCTGCAACGTCGAGAACGCCAGCTACGGCCTCACGCTCTGCGCCGAGTGCGCCCTCGTGTCGGCGCTGCACATGACGGGCGGCGGACACCTCGTGGCCTTCACCTGCGTCGACGGCGACGGCAACGCGCTGATGCCCTGCGGCCGCTGCCGCCAGCTGCTCTACGAGCACTCGGCTCCCGGCATGCTTCTGCAGACCGTCTCGGGCATCCGCACGATCGACGAGGTGCTGCCGGATGCCTTCGGCCCGCGCACGCTGCAGGCCTACGTCGAGACCCACTAGCTCCAACGAAAGGCTCCACCCCGTGTCAGAATCCTTCGACGTCGTCGACCTGATCCGCACCAAGCGCGATCACGGAACGCTCAGCACCGCAGAGATCGACTGGCTCGTCGACGCCTACACCCGCGGATTCGTGGGCAACGAGCAGATGGCCGCCATGGCCATGGCCATCGTGCTCAACGGCATGGAGCGCCAGGAGATCCGCGACCTCACCCTCGCCATGATCGCCTCGGGCGAGCGCATGAGCTTCGAAGGCCTCGGCAAGGTCACGGTCGACAAGCACTCCACGGGTGGCGTCGGCGACAAGATCACGCTTCCGCTCATGCCGCTGGTCGCGTCGTTCGGCGTGGCGGTTCCCCAGCTCTCGGGCCGAGGCCTCGGCCACACGGGCGGAACCCTCGACAAGCTCGAGAGCATTCCTGGCTGGCGCGCCGACCTCACGAACGACGAGATGTTCGCGCAGCTGCGCGACGTCGGAGGGGTCATCTGCGCTGCGGGCTCCGGCCTGGCTCCCGCCGACAAGAAGCTCTACGCCCTGCGCGACATCACGGGTACGGTCGAGGCGATTCCGCTGATCGCCTCGAGCATCATGTCGAAGAAGATCGCCGAGGGAACCGATTCGCTCGTGCTCGACGTGAAGTTCGGGTCGGGCGCATTCATGGTCGACATCGAGAAGTCGCGCGAGCTGGCCCGCACCATGGTCGACCTCGGCAACGACGCCGGCGTGGCGACCACGGCGCTGCTCACCGATATGAACGTTCCCCTCGGGCTCGCCATCGGCAACGCCAACGAGGTGCGCGAGTCGGTCGAGGTGCTCGCCGGAGGCGGCCCGGCCGACGTGGTCGAGCTCACCATCGCGCTCGCCCGCGAGATGCTGCGCCTCGCCGGCCAGCCCGACGCCGACGTCGAGAAGGCCCTGGCCGACGGCCGCGCCATGGACACCTGGCGCCGCGTGATCGAGGCCCAGGGCGGCGACCCGGATGCGGCGCTGCCGGTCGCGCGGGAGACCCACGTCGTGACCGCCGACCGCGACGGTGTGCTCCTCACGCAGGAGGCGCTTCCCTTCGGAATCGCCGCATGGAGGCTCGGAGCCGGTCGTGCCCGTGCGCAGGATCCGGTGCAGCACGCCGCCGGAATCGATCTGCACGCCAAGCCGGGCGACACGGTGAAGGCGGGCCAGCCGCTCTTCACGCTCTCGGCCGACGAGCCGGAGCGTTTCGAGCGTGCGCTCGAGGCGGTCGAGGGGGCCTGGAGCATCGGCGAAGCCGCCGAGTGGACGCCGCGCGGCCCGCTCGTAGCCGAGCGCATCGAGTAGTCGCGCTGATCGAGTAGCTGCGCGGCAACGCACTTGTTGCCTCGGCGAAACGTCGCTGTTACACGCGCGCACTATCGTCGAGAACATGACCGAGATCGCCGCGAGCCGCAGCTTCATGCCGTGGTTCTGCCTGCGTCGCCGAAGCGGTGCGCACAACGTCTCCGTCTACTGCCTGGGCTCATAGCCGCCTCCGTCTCGAGGGAGAGCTCCGTCTCGCACCGGCCGTCTGTCGCCGTGTGAGGCCTGCGCAGCCGCACCCCTCGCATCCGGTCGCCCGCGCGACAGCCGCACCGGCGACACCATCGACCCGATCTCTCCGGGCCGTCTGAACGCACCTCCGTGATGGGGGCCTTCGGCGCGCCCGGAATCCGAAGGAGACCCATGAAACCCCCGGCGACCAAGACCCTCTGGCGCAATGCGACCCTCATCGCGATGGACGACGCGAACCGTTCCCGACCGTTCCGCGGAGACCTGCTGATCGACGGCGCCATCATCGCTGCCGTCGGCCCCGATCTCGAGGTGCCGCCGGATGCCCGGGTCGTCGACGCGCAGACCCTTCTCATCACGCCCGGATTCGTGAACGCCCACATGCACTCGTGGGAGTCGCTCTTCAGGGGCACGAGCGAGCGCCTGCCGCTCGAGCTGTGGAGTCTCGAGACCTACCCGGTGGTCGACGCGGTGCCGGTTCCCGACAGGCTGGTCTACCTGCGCACCCTGGTGGCGGGCATGGATGCGCTGCGCGGCGGCACGACGAGCCTGCTCGACGACGTCGGCGAACTGCCCACGCAGTCAGCGGAGTCCCTGGCCGCCGTCTTCGACGCATACGCCGAGCTCGGCATCAGGGCGACCTGCACGGGCGGCATCGCCGACGTCGCGCCGGTCGACCGGCTTCCCTTCGTGGATCGGCTGCTCACGCCCGACCAGCTGACCGAGGCCCGCGAGGCCGCATCGACGGGGCCGTACGTGGTCGAGAGGTTCCTGCGATTCTGCCGTGCCGCCTTCGACCGGCACCACGGACGGGAGTACGGTCGCCTGCGCTTCGCGGTCGCCCCCAGCGCACCCCAGCGCTCCACCGATGAACTCATGACCGGGGCCGCTCGGCTCGCACAGGAGTACGGGGCCGTCCTGCACATGCACCTCCTCGAGACGAAGCTGCAGGCGATCGTGGGGCAGCAGCGCTACGACGCCACCATCGTGGAGCACCTGGCCGGGCTGGGCATCCTCGATACCCCGAACCTGACCCTGGCGCACGGCATCTGGCTCACGGACAACGACATCGAGCTGCTCGGATCGTCGTCGGCGTCGATCGTGCACAATCCCCTCTCGAACCTCAAACTCGGCTCGGGCGTGCTGCCCTGGCGTCGCCTGCACGAGGAGGACGCGACCGTCGCCCTCGGAACGGACGGCACCGCGAGCAACGACTCGCTGCGCATGCTCGAGGTCGTGAAGCAGGCCGCGCTGCTGCACACCCTCACGGATCCCGACCCCGCCACCTGGCCGTCGAGCGACGAGGTTCTCTGGGCAGCGACGCGCGGAGGTGCCCGGGCCACGGGACTTCCCGACACGGTCGGCGCGCTCGAGCCCGGCCGCGTCGCAGACCTCGTGGTGTTCGACCTCGAGGCGACCACGAGTTTCACGCCCGCGGGCGACACCGCGCGGCAGCTCGTCTTCTCGGAGAACGGATCGTCGATCGCCGAGGTCTGGGTCGACGGCGAGCTCGTGGTGCAGGGCGGCCGGATGACCCGGGTCGACGAGGCGGCGATCCTCGCAGAGTTCCGCACGCTGGCCGCGCACTACTGCAGTGAGGGCGAGCGGATGCGTGAGGCGAACGCCCGGCTGGTTCCGCTCGTCTCAGAGGTGCATCGTCGGGCGTCGCAGACGCCGTGGCCGCTGAAGCAGCCCGACCTTCGCACTCCCATTCCGACTCAGCACAGCGACTGGAGCACACCATGAGAATCGACGACGCCTGCCTCGTGATCAGCGATGTCGACGCGAGCGACGCCTACTACTCCGCGCTCGGTCTCGAGCGGCGCATGCGCAACGTGCGCTTCGCCGACTTCGTGCTCGGCACCGGCCCGCGCCTCGCCATGTGGACGAGGCCGAGCATCGCCGAGACCGTCGGCCCGAGCTATCCCGCAGGTGCCGGTCAGCCGTTCTCCCTCACCCTCGACCTCGAGTCCGAGGCGCTGGAGCGGGCCGGCGGGCGACGCGTGCTCGTCGACCCCGACGGCTTCGTTCTGCGCCTGCGCGACTCGGCCGACGGCATCCGGCGCCTGAGCGAGATCGACCTCACCGTGACGGACCTCGACGCCACCACGGAGTTCCTGCTGCTGCTCGGCTTCGAGGTGACCGAGTCCGTCGAGGGCGCCCGCGTCCTCTCCGCGGGCGAGGTCACGCTCACGCTCTACGAGGGCGCGACCCACCTGCAGTCGCCGCTCGCCCAGGCGTCGGAGCTCGACCTCGCGCCGTCGACCGGGCACCTGATGCTCGCGATCGAACTCCCCACGGGAGAGCAGGTCGACGAGCTCTACCGCACGCTGCTCGACCGCGGCCTCGAGGCGAGCGGCCCGCCGGCGGTGTTCGAGTGGGGTGCGCGATCGACGTATTTCCTCGACGCCGACGGGTACATCTGGGAGATCTATGCCTGGGTGGAGACTCCGCGATGACCGGGCAGTCCGATGGGGGCCACGGTCGCGGGCCTCCGTCGCCCCTGACCCCGGCGACGCGACCCGTCGCATCCACGAACCCCACCCGCCCCACCTGCCGCACCCGGCTCCCTTTCCGCACCACCCGACACACCGCACTCCTGGAGGATCCACCCATGGCTTCATTCACCACCCGTCGCGGCCGCGCCGCCGCCGGCGCAGCCGCCATCGCGCTCGGCTCGCTGCTTCTCGTCAGCTGCTCGTCCGCCCCCGCAGAGTCCGATTCGACGGATGCCGCGGCCGGCGACTTCCTGCCCTGCATCGTCTCCGACGAGGGCGGGTTCGACGACAAGTCGTTCAACGCGCTCGGCCTGCAGGGCGTGACCGACGCTGCCGACGCGCTCGGCACCGACCACATCAAGGTCGAGTCCGCGTCCGAGGGCGACTACGCTCCGAACATCCAGAACCTGGTCGACCAGGGCTGCACTGTCGTCGTCGCGGCCGGCTACCTGCTGGCCGCTGCCACCGAGGAGTCGGCGAAGGCCAACCCCGACGTCGAGTTCATCATCATCGACGACAACTCGATCGACCTGCCGAACGTCAAGGGAATCCTCTTCGACACCTCGCAGTCGGGCTACCTCGTGGGCTACGCGGCCGCGAGCTACTCGAAGTCGGGCATGGTCGGCACGTTCGGGGGAGCCCAGATCCCGCCCGTGACGCTGTACATGGACGGCTTCGCCCTGGGAGTAGCCCGATACAACGAGGACAAGGGCACCGACGTTAAGGTGCTCGGCTGGGACTTCGACACGCAGGAGGGCTCGTTCACGGGCAACTTCACCGACATCAACGCGGCCAAGGTGCTCTCGGAGGGTCTCATCCAGCAGGGCGCCGACGTGATCCTGCCCGTGGGCGGACCCATCTACCAGGGAACGGCCGAGGCCATTCGCGACTCTTCGGCGCCGGTCGCTCTGCTGGGCGTCGACACCGACATGTACACCAGCGCGCCCGAGTACTCCGACCTGTTCCTCACCTCGATCGCCCGTGACATGCCGCTGTCGATCGCGACCGTGATCGAGGACGCCGAGGCCGGCGACTTCTCGAAGGAGACGTACATCGGAACCCTCGCCAACGGGGGAGTGGCCATCTCCCCGTTCCACGACTACGAGTCGAAGGTCGACCCGGCGCTCGCGGACGAGATCGAGGCACTCCGCGTGCAGATCGTCGACGGAGACATCACCGTCGACAGCCCGTCGGTTCCGTAGCGCGTCCGTTCCCTGAGCCTGTCGAAGGGCAGTCCTGTCCCTCGTTCCCTGAGCCTGCCGAAGGGGCAGGCTCAGGGAACCTCACCCACCCCCGCTTCTCCTCACCGAAAGGACCGCCCCATGAGGCCGACCATCATTATCACCGATCCCGGCCAGGAACAGGCCGCGGCCCTCATGGCGATCCTCGCGGCGCCCGAGGAGTTCGACGTGCTCGGCATCGTGGCGGGGGCGGGCAACACGACGCTCGACCACACTGTGCGCAACATCCTGCAGGTGGTCGAGCTCACTGGGCGCACGGACATCCGGGTCCATCGCGGGGCGCCGCGCCCCCTCGTGCGCGAGCTCGTCACGGCGGCGCACGTGCACGGGGCCACAGGCATGGACGGCTACGACCTGCCCGAGCCGCGTCTCGAGGCCGAGGCCGAAGCGGGTGTCGCGGCGATCATCCGGATGCTGCGGGCCGCGCCGCTCGGATCGGTGACGGTCCTGCAGATGTGCAATATGACGACGCTGGCCGTGGCGTTGATCGAGGCCCCGGATATCGCCGCGTCGATCAAGCAGATCGTCATGATGGCGGGAGCCTACTTCGAGGTCGGCAACATCACCCCCACTGCCGAGTTCAACATCTACGTCGACCCGCACGCGGCCGACGTCGTGCTCTCGTCGGGCATCCCCATCGCCATGCTGCCGCTCGACGTCACGCACCAGCTGCGCAACACCCGCGAGAGGCTCGACCGATTCGCCGTCCTCGGAAACCGCTGCGGCCAGGCGATCGAGCGCCTGCTCACGTTCTCGGAGAGATTCGACCTCGACAAGTACGGCTGGGAGGGGGCGCCGTTGCATGGGCCGGTCGTTCCCCTGTACTGCCTGTATCCGGAGCTCTTCTCGGGCCGCCTCATCAACGCCCGGGTGGAGATCTCGAGCGAGCTCACCATGGGCATGCTCGCGGCCGACTGGTGGCAGATCACCGAGCTGCCGCGCAACATCACCTATCTGCGTGACGTCGATGCGGACGCGTTCTACGACCGCTTGCTCGCTCTCATCGCGCGCCTGCCCTGAGCTCAGCGCGCGGGTTCTCCGATTCGGCGCAGGGCGTCTTCGATCAGAGCCCAGAACTTCTCGGTGTCGAGGTCGACCGCCACCTGGGTGGTGCAGTCGTCGGGTGCGGGGGAGCGGAAGTCGGCGACGGTCATGCCCAGCGTCAGCGTGCCAGTGAGCTCCACGTCGAGGGGCGTCTTGCGCACGGTCATGACGCTCGGGTCGATCACATACGCCACCGCGCACGGGTCGTGCACCGGCGGATGGACGAAGCCCTGCGCCTCGAGGTAGGTGGTCGCGAAGAAGTCGAGCAGCTCGCCCACGAAGCGGGACGGAGTCGTGTCGATGGCCTCGATGCGCGCCCGGACCTCGGGAGTGGCCAGTGCCTGGTGGGTGAGGTCGAGGCCGACCATGGTGAGCGGCCACGACTCGTTGAACACGATGTGCGCCGCCTCGGGGTCGATGATGATGTTGAACTCGGCCGTCGCCGACCAGTTTCCGACGTGGAAGCCGCCGCCCATGAGAACGACCTCGCGAACCCGGGGCACGATGCGCGGCTCCTTGCGCGCGGCGAGGGCGATGTTCGTGAGGCCGCCGGTCGGCACCAGCGTGATCTCGCCGGGCTCACTCGCCATGATCGTGTCGATGATCAGGTCGACCGCGTGGCGGCCGTCGAGTTCGCGACTCGAGGTGGGCAGCACGGGCCCGTCCATGCCGGATTCGCCGTGGATGTCGGCGGCCACCTCGATCGTGCGCACGAGCGGCCGCGGGCATCCGGCGGCGAACGGCACGCCGACGATGCCGGCGATCTCCGCGACGGCCAAGGCGTTGCGGGTGACCTTCTCGAGGGTCTGGTTGCCGACGACCGTCGTCACGGCAAGAAGGTCGATCTCGGGGTTGCCGTGCGCGAGCAGAATGGCGATCGCGTCGTCGTGACCGGGGTCGCAGTCGAGAATGATCTTGCGCGGCATGGACAACTCCTCTGAATCGATCTACCAAGCATATATGAAAGTCACATTCATATATGCAACACTGGGTGTCATGACAGACCTCATCGAATCCGCGGCCTCCCGAGTCGAGTGGATCAGCTCGCGCATGCGCCTGCTCGCGGCAGTGCGTCGCCAGTTCGCCGAGTCGAGGCCCTTCGAGGGCCACCGCATCGGCATGTCCCTGCACATCGAGCCGAAGACGGCCGTCCTTCTCGAGACCCTCGCGGCCGGCGGCGCCGAGATCGTCGGCACCGGAAACCACGGATCAACGCAGGACGACGTGGTCGCCTACCTGCGCAATCAGGGCATGACCCTCTTCGGCCGCCGCGACGACACGCTCGAGCAGCACCACGCGAACGTGGCCGCCGTGCTCGACGCGACCCCCGACATCCTGCTCGACAACGGCGCCGACCTGGCGGCGGGAATCGTGGCCCGCGGCGCGGGAGCGTCGCTGATCGGCGGCACGGAGGAGACGACCTCGGGTGGCGACAGACTGCGCGACGAGCTTCTCGGGCGGGTTCCGTTCCCCGTCATCGTGATCAACGACAGCCTGCTGAAGCAACTGGGCGAGAACAAGCACGCGGTCGGCCAGTCCGTCGTCGAGAGCTTCATGCGCATCACGAACCTCATGATTCCCGGACGCCGTTTCGTGGTCGTCGGCTACGGCTGGTGCGGCCGGGGAGTCGCCCAGTACCTGCGCGCACTCGGCGGAAAAGTCGCCGTGGCCGAGGTCGACGAGCTGAAGGCCTTCGAGGCGGCCCTCGACGGATTCCGGGTCGACACGGCAGACGGCCTGGCCGAGTGGGGAGAGGTGTTCATCACGGCGACCGGTCGCGCGAACGTGCTCACGATGTCGGCGATCGAACGCATGTCAGACGGCGCGATCCTCGCGAACTGCGGCCACTTCCCCTGGGAGATCGACACGGCGTCGCTGCGCACCGCTGCGGCAGGTGCCCGGGCGATCGACGACACCATCGAGCGCATCGACCTGCCGAACGGCCGGCACGTCATTCTGATCGCCGGAGGGCGCATGTTCAACCTCGCGGGCACCGCTCCGAAGGGCAACTCGCTCGACTCGATGGATCTCGGCTTCCTGCTGCAGGTGCTGTCACTCGAGCGGGTCGCGACCGGCGCGAGCACCCTGGTCGCGGGCGCCCAGCCCGTGCCCGACGACCTCGAGCGCGAGATCGCGCGTCGTATGGTCGCCGCCATGGGCGCGAGCCTCTAGGCGTGCCCGCCGTGCCCGCCGTGCCTGCTGTTCCCGCCACGTCTGTGCCAGTCGAGCCAGAGTACGCGGCGCCCGCCCTCGACAAGGGGCTCGACATCCTCGAACTCCTCGCCGCCACGAGCGGAGGCCTCAGTCAGGCCCAGGTCGCCTCGGGCGTCGGGCGCAGCGTCAGCCAGATCTTCCGGGTGCTCAGCACCCTCGAGCGTCGCGGCTACGTGCACCGGGACGCGCAGTCGGGGCTCTACGTGCTGTCGTTGCGGCTGTTCGATCTCGCCCACCGTCACGATCCTCTGCGCGGCCTGCTGCAGGCATCCGTCGGCCCGATGCGCGCTCTCGCCGACGCGACCGAGCAGTCGTGCAACCTCAGCGTCGAAGACGCGGGTCTCTCCCGGGTCGTCGCCCAGGTCGAGAGTCCCGGCGACTTCGGATTCCGCGTGCGGGTGGGCGCACTCTTCCCGCTCGACGAGACGGCGACCGGCGAGGTGCTCAGGGCTTTTCGAGACTCGGTTCCGGATGCGCGGGAGCCCGATCTCGGTGCCGTTCGCGCGGCGGGTCACGTCGAGCGCGGCGACGAGCTCCACGCCGGCGTGATCGACGTCGTCTTCCCCGTGCTGAGGCCCGATGGCAGTGCCGTCGCCGCGCTGACGGTTCCCTACGTCGCGACGAGGGTGAGTGTGAGCGGTGTCGACGAGGTGGTGCGACTCGCCCGCGAGACCGCTTCGCAGATCGCCGCCAGCCTCTTCCCGGCATCGACGCCCTAGGCTGATCCTCATGAACGATTCACGAGAGCAGTACACGCTCGCCAACGGCCGAACGAGCATCAATGCTCTCCCCAAGGTGTCTCTCCACGACCACCTCGACGGCGGCCTCCGCCCCTCCACGATCCTGGAGCTCGCCGACTCGATCGGCTTCGAGGTGCCGGCCTCCGATGCCGCTGCTCTCGGCGAATGGTTCGAGGATTCGGCCGACTCGGGATCGCTCGTCGACTACTTGGCGACGTTCGAGGTGACGGTCGGGGTCATGCAGACAGAAGAGGGTCTCAGTCGCGTCGCCCGCGAATTCGTTCAGGATCTTGCCGCAGACGGTGTCGTCTACGGCGAGGTGCGGTGGGCCCCGGAGCAGCATGTGTCGAAGGGTCTCACCCTCGACCAGACCGTCGAAGCCGTGCAGCGAGGAATCGAGCAGGGCATCGACGACGCGCGCCACGACGGCAAGGCGCTGCGCGTCGGCCAGCTGGTCACCGCGATGCGCCACGCCGACCGGGGTCTCGAGATCGCCGAGCTCGCCGTGCGTCATCGCGACCGCGGCGTCGTCGGATTCGACATCGCCGGGGCCGAGCTCGGTTTCCCCGCGGGCAACCACCGCGCGGCGTTCGACTACCTCGCGCAGAACTACTTCCCCGTCACCGTGCACGCGGGCGAGGCCGACGGCCTCGACAGCATCCGAGGCGCCCTCTTCGACGGTCGCGCGCTCCGCCTCGGACACGGCGTGCGCCTGGCCGAAGACATCCGCATCGAATCGAGCGACGACGAGAACACCTTCGTCACGATCGGCGGCCTCGCGCAGTGGGTCAAAGACAGGGAGATCGCGCTCGAGCTCTCGCCGTCGTCGAACCTGCAGACCGGTGCCATCACCGCATGGGGCGACGAGCTCGAAGACCACCCGTTCGACCTGCTCTACCAGCTGGGTTTCACGGTCACCGTCAACACCGACAACCGTCTGATGAGCAACACGTCGCTCAGCCGGGAGCTCTCGCTGCTGTCCGACGCCTTCGGTTACGACCTCGAAGACTTCGAGGTGTTCCAGCTCAACGCCGCGAATGCATCGTTCCTGCCGCTCGACGAGCGTCAGGACCTCGCCGACACGATCATCGCGGGCTTCCAGAACGCCTAGACATGCGCCTCGACGAACTGCCCGATGACGTCATCGAGCTGCGGGCCCGTGCGACGGATTGGCGGCAGGCGGTGCGCCTCGCCGGCGATGCCCTCGTCGCCGGCGGCGTAGTGACGGATGCCTACACCGAGCGCATGGTGCAGGTCGTCGAGGAGTTCGGCGCGTACATCGTGATCGCGCCCGGTCTGGCGCTCGCGCACGCGCGGCCCGGGCCCGACGTTCTGCACGACGGGCTCGCGGTCGTGACGCTCGACGAACCCGTCGTGTTCGGGCATCCGCACAACGACCCCGTCGAGGTCGTGCTGGCGCTCGCGGTCACGAGCACCGAGGGCCACGTCACCGTTCTGGCGGAGCTGGCCAACGCGTTCAACGATCCCACTGCGACTCGGTCCCTCGCGAGGGCGAGTACTCCCGATGCGGTGCGGGCCGTCCTGACTCGAACTCAATCCGAGTCCTAGTGGCCACGCTAAGATCGACCCTATGAAGATCATCGCCTTCTGTGGCGCAGGCATCGGCACGTCGGCCATTCTCAAGGTGAACGCCGAACGGGCCCTCGCCCGACTCGGAATCGACGCTCAGATCGAGGCCACCGACATCGCCGGGCTCGCCGTGGCCGCCGAAGACGCGCAGGTCATCCTGGCTTCTCCCGAGCTCGTCAAGTTCATCGGCAAGACGTATGCCGACGTGGTCGTCATCGAGAACTACTTCGACCTCGACGAGCTCACCCGAAAGCTGGAGATCGCGCTCGGCTGATCGCGTGCGCGATTCTGCCTGTCCCGTTCCCTGAGCCTGTCGAACGGCCCTGCGCTCGCTGAGCTTGTGAAAGGTTCGTTCCCTGAGCTTGTCGAAGGGCCCCCAAGTCCGCCCCGTTCTCCTCCTCCACAACCTCTATTGCGCCGCAGTTATCCACAGCCATATTCCCTGATCAAGCGTCGAATGCCTCCATCGACACGATGTCGGTGGCTACTGTTTGACTTCTCGTATGGACCTCCTCGACGCATCCCTCGGCGATATCGCCGCGCGTCTCCGGCAGCTCCTCGACGAGAACCGGGCGGCCCTCGCGTCAGGTTCCGGGTCGGCCGCCGATCCCGGTGATGCCCTGCTCGCGGCGGCCCACGCGTGGGAGGCCATCGGTCGCACCGGCGACGCTGCCCGTACCTGGGTGGCGGCGGAGGTCGCGCACGAGTCCCGCCGTGAACTCGACACCGCGGGGCTCGCGTACCGTCACGGGTTCGGGTCGGCGAGAAAGCTCCTCGCCGCGACCACGAACACTTCTGAGCGCACTGCGGCGACCCGCATCAGCCTGGGCCAGCGGTTGCGGTCGTCGGTGTCTTTGTCGGGAACGCCGAATCCGAGTTTCTTCCCGGTCGTGGAGGCGGCGTTCTTCGCCGGTCGGGTGGGCGTGGATTCGGCGGCGGTGATCTGCCGCACCCTGTCCGAGGTCGTGAACCGCACCGGCTGGTCGGATGCCACGGATCAGGCCGAACGGCACCTCGTCGCCGCCGCGATGGCCACCATCGCCGACCCCGACTTTGATGCCGGCCCCGGCCCCGACCCCGACCCCGACCCCGATTCTGATGCCGACGCGGATGCGGATGCGGGCGTCGACGAGGGCGGCGGTACGGGCGATGGGGATGCGTGGTCCAGGGCACCGAGGCGGTACACGGTCGAGGAGATCGGCCGGCTCGCGATCCGCATCCGGGAGCGCCTCGATCCCGACGGTGCCGAACCCCGCGACGCCGTGAAGCAGTCGCTGCGCGGGTTCAGCTACCCGAAAGTGGGCGCAGACGGCATGGCCCGCGGCCGCTACGCACTTCCTCCCCTGCAACTCGGTGTGTTCCTGGCCGCGGTCGGCTCGATCCTCAGCCCCCGCACTCCCGACGCACCGAACCCAGCAGACCCACCAGCGGCCGGCCCCGACCGCGGCGCTACCCGCATCGCCGGGGATCAGACCAATGACGTCCTGACGATCGATGACCGCTCTCCACAAGAACCCGCACAACGGGGCGACACTTCAGACGACCACACCGTGATCGATGCGCGCACGGCGGAGCAGAAACTCCTCGACGCGGTCATGACCCTCCTCGACATGGCCGCGACGTCGCCGTCTGCGTCGCTGCTGAACGGGGCGGCGCCGACCGTGAACGTGCACGTCACCCTCGACGACCTCCAAACGGGTCGAGGAGCCGCGTGGATCGACGGCAGCACCGAACCCATCCCCATCAGCACCGTCGACCAGCTCCGCTGCCACGGCAGCACCATCACCACCCTCTTCGGCCAGCACGGCGAGATCCTGCACCACGGCAAAACGAAACGCCTCGCCACCCGAAGGCAACGCAGAGCCCTCGCCGCCCGCGACGGCGGATGCGTCATCCCCGGCTGCACCGCACCACCCTCACGGTGTCAGGCGCACCACGTCACCCCGTGGGTGAGTGAGAGCCATCCACCCGGACGGACCGACATCGACAATTTGGCTTTACTGTGCCCGTTCCACCACACCACCATCCACACCTCGGCATGGCAACTCGTCATGATCCACGGCAGACCACATGTCAAACCACCCAGCTGGCAAGACCCGCACCGAACACCAAGACCCGCCGGGCACCAACGAACGGGCAGACCCTGGTGACCGCGGTGAGCTCGGAGTCGGCCATGGTGACATCCCGATCAAGCACCTTCGTCGCACCGGGCAGGCTCGAGGCAGAACTCATCCTGATGGCACTGGCGCGAGAAGTCACGCTCCGCCGTGGGAGTCGTACTCCTCGACCACGACACCCGACTCGAATGAACGGGTTCTGGTCAAGTCATACGAGCGGGGTGCGGCGGCGGCATCGCCGAACAAGGAGATGCCGGAGCCGAAGACGATGGGATTGCGTTTCAGGACGATGTGGTCGATCTCCGACAGAAGGGCGCCTGCGAGCTGTCCGCCACCGCACAGCCAGATATCCAGGCCGTCTTTCCGTTTCAGCTCGCGCACAGTGGTGAGGGGATCGTCGGTCAGGACAATGTCCGGGTCGACGCCACGCGGGCGGCGGCTCGCGACGATCTGGCGCAGGTGAGGGTAGGGGCTGGTGATTCCGGCATCGAGTGCCGGAATGAGTGTGTTCCACCCCATGATGACCGTGTCGAATCGCGTCTTCGGCGGCTCGATTCCCAGAGCAGCGTGCACGTGCGCCGGCAGCGCATCCGCATACTCGCCGAATACGACCGACGCATGGTCGCCCTCAACGAGGAACGCGTCGAACCCGCCGGCCGCGTCGGCAATATATCCATCGATGCTGACGGCGACATAGTAGATGAGCTTTCGCATGGCGTCTCCAATCACGACAACTGTCGTGGTTAAAGTACAACAGGAGTCGTGGTTTGGCTAGCATGATCGACATGGCTCGCAACACAGAACGGCGCTCCGCTCTCGCCGACGCCGGCATCCGCGTGCTGGCCGAGCAAGGAGCTCGCGGTCTCACGCACCGCGCCGTCGACGTTGCAGCCGGCACTCCGCGCGGTACCGCGTCGAACTATTTCCCGTCCCGCGACGATCTCATCTCCGCATTGGTCGGCCGCATAGGAGAGCGACTCACGCCTGATCCCACGCGCCTGTCGTCGCATGCCGCTCGGACTCCTGATCGTGACCTCTTCGCCGACTACCTGCGCGATGTCGTGCGGCGACTCAGTACTGACCCGCATGTACCGCTCGCTCTCTTCGAACTGCGGCTGGAAGCCGCACGGCGTCCGGCCGTCGCCAAGGCGCTCGGTGCATGGAGGCAGCGAGCATTCGAGGACGATGTCGCTTTCAACGACGAGTCAGACTTGCCCGGGGGACGAACGGAGATCGCCCTGTTCCACTACGCCATCGACGGACTGATGCTCGACAATCTCACCGCACCGATCGACAGCGGACTATCCGTCGACGCAGCCATCGACGAGTTGGTCGACCGCATTCTTCGGTGATCCCGTTCCGCATGCGGGTCATAAGGGCGCGCCTCTACAGCCGACTGGGCGTAACGATCAGTCCGCGATCAGCGCCCGCACGCCCTCCTCCAGCCGGGAGAGGGCGGCGGAGGCAGCCGATCTGCGCTCCTCGAGGGATCCGTCGCTCGACTGCGTGTCGAGGTAGACCTTCAGCTTCGGTTCCGTGCCGCTGGGGCGCACCATCACACGCGATCCGTCGTCGAGATGGATGCGCAGCACGTCCGACGGCGGAAGTGCGCCGCCGTCGCCCAGAAGGTCGTCGATCGAGGACACCCGGATGCCGCCGATCTCGGCGGGCGGCTCGGCCCGCAGCCTCGCCATGACCCGGGTGATCTGCGACAGGTCCGTCACGCGCACCGACACCTGGCCCGACGCGAACTGGCCGAACCGCATGCTGAACGCGTCGAGCTGATCGTCGAGCGTCAAGCCTCGAGCCGCCAGCCCGGCCGCCAGGTCGAGCAGGGCCGCGGCTGCGGAGATGCCGTCCTTGTCACGAACGGTCGAGGGGTTCACCAGATATCCGAGCGCCTCCTCGAAACCGAAGACGAGTCCGGGAGCCCGCGACACCCACTTGAAACCGGTGAGGGTCTCGGCGAACTCCAGACCGTAATCGGTGGCGACAGCGCGCAGGGCTGGCGACGACACGATCGAGCAGGCGAGCGTGCCCGAGGCGGCCTGCTCGTCGCGCGCCGACGCATCCAGAATGTCTGCGGCGCGCCAGCCCAGCAGCGCGCCGACCTCGTTGCCGGTGAGGGCGCGGAACCCGGCCGGCCGCGACGAATCGCGGATGGCGATGGCGAGCCGATCGGCGTCGGGGTCATTCGCGATCACGAGGTCTGCATCGACCTCGCGCGCGGTCTGGAACGCCAGGTCGAGCGCACCCGGTTCTTCGGGGTTGGGAAAGGTCACCGTGGGGAATGCGGAATCGGGCTCGATCTGCTGGCGCACCACCGTGGGCTCGTCGAAGCCGGCGGCCTGGAGCACCGACCGGAACGTCTGCCAGCCGACGCCGTGCATCGCCGTGTAGACGACCTTCGGCTGCGCGGTCGGGCGGGAGGCGAGAGAGGCGGTCTGGGCCACGTAGGCCTCGACGACGGACTCCGCGGCGATCTCGTAGCCATCGGAGCGAGGCAGCTCGAGCACGTGCGCCTCGGAGGCCACGCGCAGGATCTGGGCCGCGATCTCCGCATCGACCGGAGCGACGATCTGCGATCCCTCGTCTGCTCCGCCCAGGTAGACCTTGTAGCCGTTGTCGTTCGGCGGATTGTGCGACGCGGTCACCATGACCCCGGCGCTCACGTCGAGGTGCCGCACGGCGAACGCGACGAGAGGTGTCGGCAGCAGTCGGGGCAGCAGGATGGCCCGGACGCCCGCGCCCGCCATGATCTCGGCCGTGTCGGTTGCGAAGACGGCGGAGTTCTTGCGCCCGTCGTATCCGATCACGATGCTGGGCTGCTCGCCGTCGGTCGCCCGCTCGAGCAGGAATGCGGCGAGTCCCGCCGCGGCCTGCGACACCAGCACCCGGTTCATGCGGTTCGGTCCGGCCGCGATCTCGCCACGAAGACCGGCCGTGCCGAACGCGAGGCGCGTGTCGAAACGATCGTGCAGCTCGGCGAGGGCCGCTGCGTCCTGTGCTTCGGCGGAGTCGATCAACGTCGACAGCTCGGCGCGCGTCTCGTCATCGGGATCCTGCCCGAGCCACGCCCGAGCCGCGTCGAGCAGCTCGACCTCGGTCACAGCTCGCCCACGATGCGGGCGAGAAGCGAGCCGATCCTGCCCTCGGCGTTCTTTCCGGCCTCGATGACCTCTTCGTGGCTCAGCGGAGTCTTCTGAATGCCGGCGGCGAGGTTGGTGATCAAGGACATGCCGAGGATCTCCATACCGGCCTGGCGAGCGGCGATGGCCTCGAGTGCCGTCGACATTCCCACGATGTGGCCGCCGATCGCCTTCGCCATCTGCACCTCGGCCGGGGTCTCGTAGTGCGGCCCGCGGAACTGCACGTAGACGCCCTCGTCGAGGTCGGCGTCGACCGTGCGCGCGATGTCACGCAGACGAGAGGAGTACAGATCGGTGAGGTCGATGAACGTGGCGCCCTCGAGAGGCGAATCGGCCGTGAGGTTGATGTGGTCGCTGATCAGAACAGGGGTTCCGGGCGCCCAGGTCTCGCGGATGCCGCCGGCCCCGTTCGTGAGGATCATGGTCGCGGCCCCCGTGGCCGCGGCGGTGCGCACACTGTGCACGACCCTGCGCACACCGTGGTTCTCGTAGTAGTGGGTGCGCGCGCCGATCACGAGCGCGTGCTTTCCATTCGGCAGCCGGATCGAGCGGAGAGTGCCGCCGTGCCCCGGAACGGCCGAGGCCGAGAAGCCGACGATCTCCGTCGCATCCACCGTGGCGACCGTCTCGCCGATCAGGTCTGCGGCCTTGCCCCATCCGCTGCCCAGCGTGAGCGCGATGTCATGGCCGGCGACACCCGTCTTCTCGGCGATCTGGGCGGCCGCCTCGCGGGCGATCTCGAACGGATCGGCGTCGGCGGAATCGAGGGGATTGGGTGTGGTGGTGAGCATTGAACCACCTTAGATTAACGCGGTGTTCACCGGCAGACGGCGGATGCGCGGGGCCCGGGTTTGGCGGTCGCGTGCGCGACACGGGAGAATGGCCGTCATGGTCTATGAGTTCGAGCGCAAGCAGAGAATCGCCGTCCTCGGCGGCGGACCGGGCGGGTACGACGCCGCCATCGCGGGCGCCCAGCTGGGTGCCGACGTCACCCTCATCGAGCGTGTCGGAGTCGGCGGCTCGGCGGTGCTCACCGACGTCGTTCCGTCGAAGACCCTCATCGCCACGGCCGAGGCCACCAATGCCATCGGCGAGGCGGCCGACCTCGGCGTGCAGTTCTTCACCCGCGGCGGCACAGGCAAGCCGGTTCGCCCCGAGATCGCGGTCAACCTGGCCGCCGTGAACAAGCGTCTGCTCGGCCTCGCCCGCCAGCAGTCCGAAGACATGAAGTCCAGCCTCATCCGCTCGGGCGTGCGCATCGTCACCGGCGAGGGGCGCCTCGACGGAGCCAACTCGGTGATCGTCTCGACCTCTAAGGGCGAGGAGGGTACCGACTTCGACGAGATCGAGGCCGACACCATCGTCGTCTCGGTGGGAGCGAGCCCTCGCATCCTCGCCTCCGCCGTACCCGACGGCGAGCGTATCTTCACCTGGACCCAGCTCTACACCCTCAAGACCGTGCCCGAGCATCTCATCGTGGTCGGATCGGGTGTCACCGGGGCCGAATTCGCCTCCGCCTACACGGCGCTCGGCTCGAAGGTCACGCTCATCTCGAGTCGCGACCAGGTTCTGCCGGGAGAAGACGCCGACGCCGCGGCCGTGATCGAGAACGTCTTCAAGCGCAACGGCATGACCGTGCTCTCGAAGTCGCGCGCCGACTCTGTCGTGCGCACCGACAAGGGCGTCGTCGCCACCCTCGCAGACGGCCGAACGGTCGAGGGCAGCCACTGCCTCATGGCCGTCGGATCCATTCCCAACACCGAGGGCATCGGGCTCGCCGAGGCTGGAGTGCAGCTCACCGAGTCCGGGCACATCCGCGTGAACAGGGTCGCCCGCACGTCGATGCCGTCGATCTACGCGGCCGGCGACTGCACGACCTTCCTGCCCCTGGCATCCGTCGCCTCGATGCAGGGCCGCACGGCCGTGTTCCACGCCATGGGCGACGCGGTGAACCCCACCGAGCTGCGCAACGTGTCGTCGAACATCTTCACCCAGCCGCAGATCGCCACGGTCGGCTGGACCCAGCGCCAGATCGAAGAGGGCATCGCCCAGGGCGACATCTACAAGCTGCCACTGTCGGAGAACCCTCGCGCCAAGATGATGGGCATCAAGGAGGGCTTCGTGAAGCTCTTCGCCCGCACGGGTTCGGGAACCGTCATCGGCGGAGTCGTCGTGGCCCCCAATGCGTCGGAACTCATCTTTCCGATCGCCCTGGCCGTGGAGCACCGGCTCACGGTCGACGCGGTCTCCCGCGCGTTCAGCGTGTACCCGTCGCTGTCGGGCAGCATCTCGGATGCGGCCCGCGCGATGCACATCGTTCTGTAGCGCTGACGCCGTTCCTGAGCCTGTCGAAAGGCACCCGATTGCGACGGCCCTTCGACAATCTCAGGGAACGACGAGCTCAGGGAACGACGAGCTCAGGGAACGGGGAAGACCTAGCCGGTGATCGCCAGCAGAACCGTGCCCGACGACACCGTGGCGCCGACGGCCGCGGAGATCGAGCCGATGGTTCCGTCTTTGTGGGCGGTGATGGGCTGCTCCATCTTCATGGCCTCGAGCACCAGCACCAGGTCGCCCTTGACGACCGTGTCGCCCTCGGCGACCGCGATCTTCACGATGGTGGCCTGCATGGGCGCCTTGACCGAGTCGCCCGTGGCCGTCGAGACACCGGATGCGGCGCCGCGGCGTTTCGGGGCGGAGCCGGAGGTCGCGGAACGGGTGGGCGACGAGCCGCCGCCGAAGTGCGCGGGCAGGGCCACGGAGACGCGCTTGCCGTCGACCTCGAGTACCACGGTGGTGCGCTCGGCCGCGGGAGCGGTCTCTTCGATCTCGCCCGACCAGGGCTCGATGTCGTTGACGTACTCGGTCTCGATCCAGCGCGTGAAGATGCTGAACGGCTCTCCGTCGGCCGGAGCGAACGCGGGGTCGCGCACGATCGACCGGTGGAACGGCAGAACCGTGGGCAGGCCGAGCACCTCGAACTCGTCGAGGGCGCGCCGCGAACGCTCGAGCGCGTCTTCGCGCGAGCTGCCCGTGACGATCAGCTTGGCGAGCAGCGAGTCGAACGAGCCCGAGATGACGTCGCCAGCCCGGATACCCGTGTCGATGCGCACGCCCGGTCCGCCCGGGGCGGTGAACGTGTGAATCGGTCCGGGGCTCGGGAGGAATCCGCGCCCCGCGTCTTCTCCGTTGATGCGGAACTCGAACGAGTGACCGTGGGGCACCGGGTCGTCGTAGTCGAGCACGCCGCCCTCGGCCAGGCGGAACTGCTCGCGCACGAGGTCGATGCCGGTGACCTCTTCGGACACGGGGTGCTCGACCTGCAGGCGGGTGTTCACCTCGAGGAACGACACCGTTCCGTCGGCGGCGACGAGGAACTCGCAGGTGCCGGCGCCGACATAGCCGACCTCTTTGAGAATGGCCTTGGATGCGCGATACAGTTCGGCGTTCTGGGCGTCGGTCAGGAACGGGGCCGGGGCCTCTTCGACGAGCTTCTGGTGGCGGCGCTGCAGCGAGCAGTCACGGGTGGAGACCACGACGACGTTGCCGTGCGCATCTGCGAGGCACTGCGTCTCGACGTGGCGCGGCTTGTCGAGGTACTTCTCGACGAAGCACTCGCCCCGGCCGAAGGCGGTGATCGCCTCGCGGGTGGCCGACTCGAACTGCTCGACGATCTCGTCTTCGGTGTACGCGATCTTGAGTCCGCGTCCGCCGCCGCCGAAGGCCGCCTTGATGGCCACGGGGAGGCCGTGCTCTGCGACGAAGGCCAGAACCTCGTCGGCCCCGTTGACCGGGTCGATGGTGCCGGGAGCGAGCGGGGCGCCGACCTTCTCCGCCACGTGGCGGGCTGAGACCTTGTCGCCGAGCTTCTCGATGGCGGCCGGCGACGGCCCGATCCAGGTGAGCCCGGCGTCGATGACGGCCTGGGCGAACTCGGCGTTCTCGGCGAGGAATCCGTAGCCCGGGTGAACGGCGTCGGCGCCGCTCCTGCGAGCGATGGAGAGGATCTTGGGAATGACGAGGTAGGTCTCGGCGCTGGTCGTGCCCTCGAGCGCATACGCCTCATCGGCGAGCTGCGCGTGCAGGGCGTCTCGGTCTTGATCTGCGTAGACGGCGACCGATCCGATTCCGGAGTCTTTGGCGGCCCGGATGACCCGGACTGCGATCTCGCCTCTGTTGGCTATGAGTACCTTGGTGATGCGCGGCATAATCCACCCAGCCTATTGGGCTGACGGCGTGCTCCTTTGGCAGACGCGAACAAAAAACCCGCCGAGTCCCTGTGGGAACCTCTTACGGCGCGGTCGCCCGCAGCGACATCATGTCGATGTCGAGCTCGGCGAGCATGGTGCGCAGCGTCGGCAGCGACATGCCGATCACGGTGGAGGGCGCGCCGGTGACCGAGCGGATGAACGGCGCCGCGAGCCCGTCGACCGTGAACGCGCCGGCGACCTGGAGGGGCTCTCCGCTGGCGACGTACGCGTCGATCTCGGAGTCGCTGATGTCCGAGGCGAACTCGACGGAGGCGTGCGCCGTCGCTCCGAGGGCCCGGGCGGGCGTGCCGTTCTTCACCTCGATGATCCAGTGACCCGAGTGCAGCGTGCCTGTCTTTCCGCGCTGCTCGAGCCATCGCTCGCGCGCGATCTGCGGCTCGTGCGGCTTGCCGTAGATGACGCCGTCGAGTTCGAAGGCCGAATCGCCCCCGAGGATCACGCCGTCGATCTCCTCGCCATCCGGTCGCTGCCCGAGAATCGCCTCGGCCTTCAACCGGGCCAGCAGCGTGACCATCGCCGATGCATCCAGTTCGCCGTTGGAGTCGGTCGCGAGGCGCACGGCGGCCTCCTCGTCGACGTGCGACGGGACGACGACCGGCTCGATTCCGACCTGCCTGAGCAGGGCGAGGCGTGCAGGCGAGGTGGATGCGAGGTAGAGGCGCACGAGGAGCACCGGCCTTTCGTGTGGGATGCTCGAAGCATGGCTGACGCGCAGGGAACACAGGTCGAGCTGGAGATTACCAACGTAGCCCACGGAGGAATCTCGGTCGCACGACTCGACGGCCGCGTGGTGTTCGTCACGGACTCCCTGCCCGGCGAGCGCGTGCTTGCCCGCATCACCGACGACGAGCACGCCTCGTTCTGGCGCGCGGAGACGGTGCGCGTGCTCGAGGCGTCGCCGCACCGGGTGCCGCACGTCTGGCAGGCCGCGTCGATCGATCGCGATCCCGACGACAGGGCCGGCGGCGCGGAGTTCGGGCACATCGACCTCGCCTGGCAGCGGGAGCTGAAGCGCCAGGTCATCGTCGACTCGCTGAAGCGCTTCGCCGGTCTCGAGCGCGACGTCGAGGTCGAGGCTGTCGACGGCGACGATGAGCGGGGCGGGCTCGGCTGGCGAACGCGCGTGCGACTGCACGTGGATGCCGATGGTCGCGTCGGCCCGTTCGCGGCCCGTTCGCACCGGGTCATCGCCGTCGACGACCTGCCGCTGGCGACGCCCGCCCTCGAGAGCGAGGCTCCGCTCGGCGATCGAATCGACGGGTCGGACTTTCCCGCCGACGGCTGGATCGATCTTGTGGCGCCCTCGCAGGGCGCACCCCGCTTCGTCACCTCGAGCGAGACGCCGGAGAAGGCTCGCGGAGGTCGCACGCCGGCGCGCCGCGGACGCAGCATCACGGAGGTCGTCGACGGTCGCGAGTTCCGCCTCGACGAGCAGGGGTTCTGGCAGGTGCACCGCGGAGCCGCCTCGACCCTGTCCCGCGCGATCCGCAGCGAGGTACTCGACGAGCGTCTCGATCCAGCCGCATTCAACCTCGATCTCTACGGAGGCGTCGGGCTTCTCGCGGCGGCGCTGGGGGAGAAGGTCGGCGCCGGCCTGCGCATCACGAGCGTCGAGGGCAACGAACTGGCGACCGACTACGCCGCCGAGAACCTCAGCGAGTGGATCGGGGCGAATGCGGAGACGAACCGGGTCGACAGGTATCTGCGCCAGCTCGAGAAGACGGCGCAGGCGGCCGAGAGGGAGCGACTGTCGCGGGCCACGGTCATCCTCGACCCCCCGCGCGCCGGAGCGGGCAAGCAGGTCGTCAACTCCCTGATGGCCCTCGACGTCGCGCAGGTCGTCTACGTGGCGTGCGACCCCGTCGCATTCGCCCGCGACGCCGGCCAGTTCGAGCGCGGCGGCTATCACGTGCGCTCGATGCGCGCCTTCGATCTCTTCCCCCACACCCACCACGTCGAATCGGTGGCGGTTCTCACGAAGGACTGAGGCGCCGAGGCCAGTCGACCCCTTTCCGTTACGATCAGAACCACCCGCAGGGAAGGTCGCCATGTTTCCCCCAGATCCCGCAGCTCCGGCAGATCGGTCCACCGCCGCACCCGTGCGCGTCGCGATCGTCGACGACCACGAGTCGGTTCTCCTGGGTCTGAAGGCGGCATGCCTCGAGGCCGGATACGAGGTCGTCGCGGTCGGGCTGACCGTTCCGGACCTCATCCGGGCGCTGGGCAGCAGGCCGTCCGATGTCGTGGTGCTCGACCTCAGCATCGGCGACGGGCTCAGCATCACCCACAACGTCGAGGCCGCGCTCCAGACCGGGGCGTCAGTTCTGGTGCACAGCATCGCCGACCGCACCGCGAGCGTGCGCGAGGCATTGGCGGCGGGTGCGGCGGGGGTCATCCCGAAGTCCGCGGCGACGAGCACCGTGATAGCCGCGATCGCGACGGTCGCCGGCGGCGGTGTGCTGAACAACCTCGAATGGGCGAGCGCGATCGATGCAGACGCCGAGTTCTCGCGGGCACGGCTCACCGCGAGGGAGCGCGACGTTCTGCATCTCTACGCGGCAGGACTGCCGCTCAAGCTCGTCGCCGTGCAACTGGGCATCGCCACCCCGACGGCCCGCGAATATCTCGACCGGGTGCGGGCCAAGTACGTTCAGGTCGGCCGTCCGGCGCCGACGAAGGTCGACCTTCTGAAGCGAGCCGTCGAAGACGGCATCCTGGCTCTCGGCGAGACCCCCGACGGCAGGTGACGACGTGTCCGCAACGGCCCGGTCGGGCCAGACCCGCCCCAGAACGGCATTCGGACCGCCCGGCGTTCTGAACCGCATGCGCGGCTCCATCTCGAGATCGCGCATCGAGACGGTGGCGAGCAGGGTCACGGGAATCTTCGGGTTCGTCTTCGCGCTGCAGTCCCTGCCCGCGGTCATCGCCGCTCAGAGCTACGTCGCGCCCGCCTGGGCCGTGGCTCTTCCCATGGTGGTCTTCGCCGGCATCCTCGGGGTCGTCGTGACCAGCATCATCGGTCGGGGAGTGACCGTCGCCGCCGGTGTGACGGCCGGTGTGTTCGTGCTGTCGCTCGTGCTCTGGCCGGCGTCCGTGCTGCAGCCGAACGAGGTGGCGCCGTCGCAGCCCTGGCTCTGGTACCTCGTGGTGGTCTGCATGGCGTGCGCCGTGGTGTCGTTCAACATGTGGTTCGCCGGCTTCTACATCGTGGCGGTCTCGCTCATCTACGCGGTCCTGCGCGCGCTCCCGTCCGGAGGCGAGGCGAGCGCGGGTCTCGCAGCCCTCGACGCGCTGTACGTCTTCCTCCTCGGAGCGGTCAACCTCGTTCTGGTCACGACCCTGCGCTCCGCCGCCGATCGGGTCGACAGGGCGCAGCAGGCCGCGATGCTGCGGTACTCCGTCGCGGTCAAGCAGGATGCGATGGAGGCGGAGCGCCTGCACGTCGACGCCTTGGTGCACGATCGGGTGCTCACGACCCTGCTGTCGGCATCCAAGAGTTCGAGCGCCATGGAGAGAGACCTGGTCGTCGGGATGGCGCGAGACGCATTGCGGGCGCTCCACTCGTCGGGCGACGCGGGCGATCCCGGGTTCGAGGTGCCCCTGGGCGAGCTGGCCGAGCGCCTCGCGAATGCGGCGCGCGTTCTCTCGCCGGGCTTCGACTACGCCCAGCAGTCCATCCCGGGGCAGTCGGTGCCGAGCGACGTCGCTGAGGCGGTCTTCTCTGCGGCCGTGCAGGCGATGGTGAACAGCCTTCAGCACGCCGACGGCGATGAGACCGTGCCCGTGCCTGGGTCGATCGAGCGCACGGTCTCGATGCATCCGCTGCAGAACGAGGGGTTCACCGTTCAGGTCTCGGACACGGGCGTGGGTTTCGATCCGGCCGCCGTGCCCCAGGAGAGGCTGGGGCTCAGGGTGAGCATCCGCGAGCGGGTCGCCACGGTCGGCGGCGCGGTTCAGGTGCAGTCGGTTCCGGGAGGTGGCGCGTCGATCGTCATCGTGTGGCCCGACCCGAACCGCGAGACCACGGCGGAGCATCTGCGGCGCTCGTTCGACCTGGGCGGTGAGGGCGCATGATCTCCTCGCCCCGGTTCCTCCTCATCGGCCTCGCTGCTCTGTTCTCGGCGTATCACCTCGTGCTCGCGTTCTCCTCCATCTCCGTGCCGCGCGAGCCGGGGCCCGTCATCGTCGCGATGGTCCTCTACGCGTCGGTCACCGTCATCAGCCTGTGGGCGCCGACGGCCGCGCCGATGCCCGGGTGGAACGCCGCCCTGAACGTGGCCGTCGGCTTCGTGATCACCATGCTCGTGCTCTCGCAGCTCGACCCCCACGCGGCGAACGGCTACGCCACCTGGTTCGTGGCGGCCGTGTTCACGCTGCTGGTCATCACCGTGGTGCGGGGGCAGCCCGTCTTCGCATGGATCGGCGTCGGCGTCACCGTCATCTCGGTCGCGGTCTGGACCACACCTCTGGCGTTGACGACCACCGGTGTCATCGGCGGCGCGCTCTGGGTCGCCATCGCGCACGCCCTCTCGGTCGCGCTCGTGCGGGCCGATCAGGATGCCGCCCAGTATGCGCGCGCGGGCATCAAGGCGGCAGAGTGGCAGGCCAACCAGGAGGCGCTCCTCTTCGAGCGCCGGCGTCGTCTGGAGCAGATGGACAAGCTCGCCGCCCCGATGCTCCGCCGGATCATCGCCTCGGGCGGTGAGCTGGGCGAGCAGGAGCGGCGTGAGTGCCTGCATCTCGAGGCCGCCATCCGCGACGAGATCCGCGGCAGGCTGCTGCTGACCGATGAGGTGCGCGCCGAGGTGATGGCCGCCCGACGCCGGGGAGTGCATGTGACGATGCTCGACGACGGGGGCCTCGACGCCCTGTCGGAGACGGACAGGCTCACGACGCTCGCCGAACTCGTCGACGTGGTCGACGGCATCGAGGCCGATCGGCTGATCATCCGCACGGGAACCGAGGGGTCGGACACCGCGGTCTCTGTCGTCGGGCTGAAGGATACGGGCGACGACGGAACGGCGGCCGCGCTCGGTGACGACGACGGCGGAGACGAGGTCACTCTGTGGCACGAGATCCGTCGACCCTGATCAGATGCACACCGCAGACGCAGAAGTGGGGCCGACGGTAATCCATCGGCCCCACAGCTACGAATCCGAGTCAGAGCACTAACCCGAATAGTGCCCTGACTCGCCCCCAGTTCATGCCCGCTTACCCTAGATGGCGATGAACTGGCGATGCTCATCCCGAAAGAGAGCACCTAGCTGAATCATCATGACCCGTCAGGCCTGCAGCACACCAGTCGGCATAAATGAGGACATGCGTCGCTAGCCCGCGCGACGCCATTCGCCGGGCCCGGGGTGGATGGGCGTGCGCAGGTCGCGGCGCGACTTCTGCCAGCCGCTCGCCGGTGCGGCGGTCGCCGCGGGCGACGCGTCGCCCGCGTTCGCCAGCGCCGCCTGAAGCACGGCCGTCACGGCCGCGATCTCCTCGGCGTCGAGGTTCGGCGTGGTGATGGTGAAGTCGATCGGCTCGGGATCGGCGGCGTGGCGGGGTGTCGATGCAGTCACGGACTCGAGGCTACAGGAGGAGCACGGGCAGGGGGAGGGCGATGCTGCCGGGCGCCGGCGCGGTTCGCGAAGCGGGCGGATCGCGTCAAGCCCTCCCGTGCACAGGAGGGGTCGCCGTAGCGTCGACTGCATGAGTACTTCGAACTTCTCGCCCCGCCGCGCCATCGTCACCGGATCGAACTCGGGAATCGGCAGGGCCACGGCCCTCGCCCTCGCCGAGGCGGGCATGGATGTCGGCATCACCTTCCATTCGGATTCCGACGGTGCCGAGGAGACGGCCGACATGGTGCGCGCGCTCGGTCGCGACGCGCACATCGCCCAGCTCGACACCGGCGACCTCGATTCCGTGCCCGGAACGATCTCCTCGCTCATCGAGAAGCTCGGAGGCGTCGACGTCTTCGTCAACAACGCCGGGGTCATGGACGTCGCACCGTTCCTCGAGATGGAGCTGGAGACCTGGCGTCACACGATCGCCGCCGACCTCGACGGCGCGTTCCTCTGCATCCAGACCGCCGCGCAGACCATGGTCGGCCAGGGAACCGGCGGCCGCATCATCGGCGTCACCAGCGTGCACGAGCACCAGCCTCGCGTCGGGTCCAGCGCCTACGACGCGGCGAAGCACGGGTTCGGCGGTCTGCTCAAGACCGCAGCGCTCGAGCTCGGCCAGCACGACATCACGGTGAACGCCGTCGCCCCGGGCGAGATCGCCACACCGATGAACGACATGACCGACGAGGACGCGTTCCAGACCCACCGGCCCGGCATCCCGCTGGGGCGCTCGGGAATCGCGGGCGAGATCGCCGCCGTCATCGCCTTTCTCGCGTCGCCCTCGTCGAGCTACGTCACCGGGGCCTCGTGGGCCGTCGACGGCGGGATGCTGCAGATGGGTCCGCAGGGCGGGTCGCACATCATGACGGACGACTGGCGCGGCGCCGCCTCGGAGTGACGTGCCCGTTCCCTGAGCTCGTCGAAGGGCAGCCCTTCGACAGGCTCAGGGAACAGCGCGTTACAGCGGGATGTTGCCGTGCTTCTTCGTGGGCAGGCTCGCCCGCTTGGTACGAAGCGCACGCAGCGCCTTCACCACGGCGACGCGGGTGGCGGCCGGCTCGATCACTCCGTCGAGTTCGCCGCGCTCGGACGCCAGGAACGGCGAGGCCACGTTGTAGGTGTACTCGTTCGCCAGCCTCGTGCGCACGGCGGCCACGTCTTCGCCGGCCTCCTCGGCCCGCTTGATCTCGCCGCGATACAGGATGTTGACCGCGCCCTGTCCGCCCATGACGGCGATCTCGGCCGTCGGCCAGGCGAGGTTGATGTCGGCTCCGAGCTGCTTGGAACCCATCACGATGTAGGCGCCGCCGTAGGCCTTGCGCGTGATAACGGTGATGAGCGGAACGGTGGCCTCGGCGTAGGCATAGAGCAGCTTCGCGCCGCGGCGGATGACGCCCGTCCACTCCTGGTCGGTTCCGGGAAGGTACCCCGGGACATCGACCAGAGTGAGGATCGGGATGGAGAACGCGTCGCAGAAGCGCACGAAGCGCGCGGCCTTCTCGCCGGCCTCGATGTTCAGCGTTCCCGCCATCGCGTTGGGCTGGTTGGCGACGATTCCCACGGATCGACCCTCGACCCGGGCGAAGCCCACGACGATGTTGGGCGCGTAGAGCGGCTGCGTCTCGAGGAACTCGCCGTTGTCGACGATGTGCTCGATCACGGTGTGCACGTCGTAGGGCTGGTTGGGCGAGTCGGGGATGAGCGTGTTGAGCCGGCGGTCGGCATCGGTGATCTCGAGCTCGACCTCGCTGTCGTAGACGGGCGGATCCGAGAGGTTGTTGTCGGGCAGGTAGCTGATGAGGCCGCGCGCGAAGTCGAGCGCATCCTCCTCGTCGCTCGCCAGGTAGTGCGAGACGCCCGACACGGTGTTGTGGGTGAGCGCACCGCCGAGCTCCTCCATTCCCACGTCTTCGCCCGTGACCGTCTTGATCACGTCGGGGCCGGTCACGAACATCTGGCTGGTCTTGTCGACCATGATCACGAAGTCGGTGAGGGCGGGGGAGTACACGGCGCCGCCTGCGGCAGGGCCCATGATGATCGAGATCTGCGGAATCACGCCGGAGGCCTGCGTGTTGCGGCGGAAGATCTCGCCGTACTTGCCGAGGGCCACGACGCCCTCCTGGATGCGTGCACCGCCGGAGTCGAGCATGCCGATGATCGGCACGCCGGTCTTCAGGGCGAGGTCCATGACCTTGATGATCTTCTCGCCAGCGACCTCGCCGAGCGAGCCGCCGAAGATCGTGAAGTCCTGCGAGTAGACGGCGACCTGGCGCCCGTGGATGGTGCCCGTGCCGGTGACGACCGCGTCGCCGTAGGGGCGGGACTTCTCCATGCCGAACGCCACGGTGCGGTGGCGCACGAACTCGTCGATCTCGACGAACGAGCCCGCGTCGAGCAGCTCCTCGATGCGCTCGCGGGCGGTCTTCTTGCCTCGGGCGTGCTGCTTCGCGATCGCGGCCTCACCGCTCGCGGTCACGGCCTCGTGGTACCTGTTCTTCAGGTCGACCAGCTTGCCCGCCGTGGTGTACATGTCCGGCGCCTGTGCAGTTACGTCTTCGCTCACCGGTTCACTCTACCGGCCAGCCATCGCCGCCAACCGTTGGTTGATTGCTACAAAATTGCCGCGCATCCATTGGTTCTCGCCCGTGCGTCCTGCCGAATCGCCGCGACGCTGCGCCTAGGGTGATGCCTATGAAACTGCCCCTCAGTTCCGCTGTCGCCGAGCGCCTCGAGTGGCTTCCCCGCACGGGGTCCACGAACGATGCGTTGCGCGAGCACGCGACGGGCCCGGATGCCTCGGCCTGGCCCGATCTGTCGGTGGTCGCGACCGACACCCAGACGCAGGGCCGCGGGCGCCTCGGGCGGACGTGGACCGCGCCGGCCGGCAAGTGCCTCGCGGTGTCGGTTCTGCTGCGGCAGCCCATCGGCGTCGGGTCTGCACTGCCGCCCGACAGCCTGGGGTGGCTGCCGCTCATGGCCGGTGCCGCGATGACGAAGGTCGTGCGCTCCCTCATCGAGGGAGAGGTGGGCCACGCGACCCGCGTGCACCACCATCCCGCCACGTCGCTCAAGTGGCCCAACGACGTTCTCATCGACGGTGCGAAGGTCAGCGGAATCCTGAGCGAGCTCATCCCCGAGACCGGAGTCATCGTCGGCGCCGGCCTCAACATCTCTCTGGACGAGAACGAACTCCCGGTTCCGACGGCCACCTCCCTGCTGCTCGCCGGAGTGAGCCACGCATCCCTCGACGCGGCGCTTGCGGGCTACCTGATCAATCTCTCCCGCCTCTACCGCGACTTCGTGCGCTTCGAGGGAGACGCGGTGCGGAGCGGGCTGCACGCCCTGGTCACCGCCCTCTGCGGCACGCTCGGCTCACCCGTGCTGGCCGAGCTGCCCGACGGCGAGGTGGTCTCGGGCATCGCGCGCGAGATCGACGAGCTGGGCCGCATCGGTATCGATCGGGACTCGGATGGCTGGAGAGTCGTCGTGGCCGCAGGGGATATCACCCACCTGAAGGTTTAATAGGCCCATGCCCGCCTCGAAGCAGCCGCGTCCGAGCTTCGGCGCGCTCATCCACGGCTCCGACGCGCCCACTGAGCTCATCGCGGCCGGAGGTTCCGGGCCGCTGCCCCCGGCCCCCGCGCCGTCGGCATACGGCGAGACGGTCGCGACCGAACGCATCCGGCCCCCGCGTCGGGCGGCGGGGCCTCGGCCCCAGGCCGCACCGGATGCCGCGGGTGCGGCCGACGAGGCGGCCGAACCGGAGCGGGTGGTCGCCAAGTTCCGAGCGCACGGTCGGCGTCTGTTCTTTCCCACGATCCTCCTGATCGCCGTGGCGGGAGCGACGGGGTACTTCTCGAGCTGGTTCCCGGTCGACTGGCAGAACTGGGCCGTTCTCGCGGCCGGTGCGCTCCTGGCGGTGCTCTTCTTCCTCGTTCCGACGGTGCGGTGGCTGAGCACCCGCTATGTCATCAGCACGAGGCGCATCATTCTGCGCCGGGGCCTCCTCGTGAACACCCGGAGCGAGCTGATGCTCGTGCGCGCCGGCGACATCACCGTGCGCAAGTCGCTGCTGCAGGCCATGTTCCGCTCGGGCGACGTGCGCATCGGCACCGGGCCGGGCGAGTTCGCCGTCCTCCGCGATGTTCCCCGTGCCGATCTGGTGTCCGAGGTGATCGGCGACCTGCTCGAGTCGCAGCACGTTCCCTCCCACGCCGTGCGGTTCCACCGACCGGATCAGGACAATCCCTGGTGGGACGAGCAGTCACAGCCCCGATCGGAGTAGCCTCGGGACATGCTGGAATTCAAGGGCGAGAAGCTCGAACAGGTCTGGGTCGGCAACGAGCACGTGGCGAACATCCGGGAGGCCTCGGGCCACGGCGAGGGCCCGTTCATCATCGAGACGGTCGACGGGGTCGAGATCCATCAGGCGGCAGACCTGCACCTCGCCGAGCTCTGGGTGGCGCAGCACTCCGACGACATCCTGGGCCGCCCGAACTGAGCCTGACGCCCGACCCGACCCGGCCGTTCCCTGAGCCTGTCGAAGGGACCGACCCGCCCGTTCCCTGAGCCTGTCGAAGGGACCGACCCGCCCGTTCCCTGAGCCTGTCGAAGGGATCAACAGCGAATTCGTTAAGCTGTACGGGTGGACTATCGCGTAGGTGTTATCGGTGGCGGTCAGCTGGCTCGAATGATGATTCCCGCGGCGGTGAACCTCGGTCTCGACCTCAGAGTGCTCGCCGAGAACGAGGGGTCGTCGGCGGCACTCGCCGCCAGCGAGGTGGGAGACTACCTCGATCGCGACACCGTGCTGGCATTCGCCGAGACCGTCGATGTGGTCACCTTCGATCACGAACACGTTCCCCAGCCGATACTGCGCGCGCTCGTCGAGGCGGGCCATGCCGTGCACCCCGGACCAGACGCCCTGCTCTACGCGCAGGACAAGATCCTCATGCGCGAGAAGCTCGAGCAGCTGGGCGTGCCGGTTCCGATCTGGGCCGCCGTCTCCGACGCAGACGAGCTGGCCGCGTTCATCGCCGACAACGGCGGGCACGCGGTGGTGAAGACTCCTCGCGGCGGCTACGACGGCAAGGGGGTGCGTGTCGTGACGCACGCCGACGAGGTGGCCGACTGGTTCGTCGCCCTCGCCGAAGACGGCAACGGGGGAGCGCTACTCGCCGAGGAGCGGGTCGACTTCAGCCGCGAACTGGCGCAGATGGTGGCGCGCCGACCGTCGGGGGACATGCAGCTCTGGCCGGTCGTCGAGTCCATCCAGCGCGACGGCGTGTGCGCCGAGGTCATCGCACCGGCGCCGCGCAGCGCGGGCCGGGTGGCCGACGTGGCCGCCGACATCGCCACCAGCATCGCCGAGGGCCTCGGGGTGACCGGCGTCTTCGCGGTCGAGCTCTTCGAGACCACCGACGAGCGCCTGCTCGTGAACGAGCTGGCCATGCGCCCGCACAACACGGGCCACTGGTCGATCGACGGATCGACCACGAGCCAGTTCGAACAGCACCTGCGCGCGGTCCTCGACCTGCCGCTCGGCTCCACCGGATGCCGCGACACCTGGTCGGTCATGGTGAACGTGCTCGGCGGGCCGGCCGAAGGCACCCTGGCAGACCGCTATCCGGTGGCCTTCGCAGACCAGCCCACGGTCAAATTCCACAACTACGGCAAGGCGCCTCGACCCGGCCGCAAGGTCGGACACGTCACCGCCGGCGGCGACGACCTCGACCAGGTCGTGTTCGAGGCGCGTGCCGCAGCGGCTTTCTTCCAGAACTGAGCTCAGATCAGCCGACCGAACGAAGCGTATTCCCCTCGGTTGCGACGAGCCGTCCTCCTGCGAAGAACAATGAATCGGCAGCCAAGTCTGTTGTCCAGATGACTTCTCCGCTGATCTTGTCGATCGCCGAGACCTGTCCATCAATCGACCGATAGGCGTATTCGGCGCCGGATGTCTCGTAGCTGATATCCCACGGGGAGAACCCCATCCATGCTCCCGTTGTCAGGTCCACCAGTGACGAGGGGCTGCCACCGAAGTTCGTCACCGTCAGCACATCTCCCTGCGCCTCGAACCGAAGTGGGACCGAGGGGTACTCGAGCTTCCAGTCGGCTAGTGCCGCCTGCCAGATCGTGGAGCCCGTCAGGCCATCGACCAGCGCTACGCCGTTGGCGGAGACGACGACGAATTGACCAGTACCGACCGTGGACCATCGCGGACTTCCGGGTATTGCTGCCGAGGTCAGCACCTCGTCCACCTGGGCCAGGCCGGTTTCCGTCCGCGTCCAGAGGGTGTTGCCATCATCGTCCAAGCCTGTCAGCGTCGATGACCCACCGGCCTCGTCCGGGTTCGATCGAATCGTGTAGCCGGTGAACGGATAGTACTCGAATGGTTCCGGTCGAGCGACGAAGGCGCCTGTGGCCAGGTCGAGCACCCCGTTCCCGGACTGTTGTGGATCGCCGGCGTAATAGGTCACCTTCGCGTAGCCGATGTCGTTGCCGGAGTCACCGACGTTCACGCCTGCAGCATCGATCCGGGTGACCCACTGCGCATCGGTCGTGTTAGCCGGGTCGAACCTCTTGACTAAGGAGTACGGGAGGACGTCGCCCTGGTCGTCACGCTGTGCGAGGGTGGCGTAGACGTCGCCCGAATCGCCGGGAACGACGGAGACCTTCTTCAGGGTTTCGCCGGGTTCGGCGGGTTGAAATGCCGCTACGGCTGTGCCTGTCGACAGGTCGAGAACCTCGCGGGGCCCGTTCTCGCTACCGGTCGTGACGACGAGCACTCGTCCGGACGTCCCGAGGACGAGTGCGCGGGCGTCCGCGGACGAGACGCCGGCCTCGAGATCCCAGTGCCATTCACGACTCCAGACCTGGTCACCGGTTCGTGTATTGACGAGTGTCACAGAGAGGCTCGAGGTCGACGCGGGCAAGGACTCGGACGTCAAGTCGGCTCCGTGTTCCGGGGCGACCGAGATCAGGGCATAATCCTCCGAGATGTCGATGGATCCGACGAGCTTTCCCGGTTCTCCCAGACCGGGAGGCTGCAGCGACCAAGTCGGGCCAGTCGGCTGGGTGGCGATGTCCTGGGGGACGATCGGTGCGGTCGCCACTGATATCCGCGCCGGACTCTCCGTCTCCTGCGCAGGTGGCGTCGTGACAGACGCGGTAGGGGTGGGCGGTGTCGAGACCTCGACACCGGTACTCGGTGCTGGCGCACCGAAGAGCGAGTCTCGGTTGAGGGCCAGGGCGGTCGAGCCGGAGGCGACGACGCCCGTGATGATGAGGCCGGCGAGCAGGGCCCGGAGGTGGCTCGTGCGACGCTTCGGCTCCGCCTCGACGTTCTCGATGAGAAGGTGCCGGATCGCAGCACTGCGCTGGGGATCGAACTTCGGTGTCTCAGTCACTTCGCACCTCCCGAGGTGATTGCGGTTCGTTGTATGTCTTCGGTCGTGAGCGCGGAAAGTCGCTGTTTGGCGCGGGACAAGCGCGACTTGACCGTGCCGACGGGAATCCGGAGCGCGGCCGCTGCCTCGGCCAGGCTGAACTCTTCGAGCACGCACAGAGTGATGATGTTCTGGTCGTTCGCAGACAGCTGTGCGAATGCGCTGCCGACACTCCGGCCGCGGCCGGCGGAGTCGATCTCCTCGTCCACCCGATCGAAATCGTGGGCGCCCTCCGGCTCGGCCGGAGGAATGCGATCGATGACCGCCTTGTACCGTCGCATGCTCCGGACGAAATTGTGCGACACGTTGTTCGTCGTCACGAGCAGCCACCCGATCAGCGTCTCGTTGACGAGCGTCACGATCTTGCGTCGCCGCCAGAGCTCGAGAAACACCATCGCCGTCACGTCCTCGGCATCATGCGGCGAACGCATGAGTCGCAACGCCTGACCGAACACGCGGTCGCGGTGTCTGTCATAGAGCATCGCGAACGCCCCGGAATCGCCGCCACGAGCCAGCTCCCAGAGGGCCGGCTCGTTCACTAGTTCTGTGCCCATACCTCATAGTGTCCGGTCGGCTGGAAAAGGTTCCATCGCTGCTGGTGCGTGCCGCAGCGGCTTTCTTGCAGAAGTGACCTTTACCATGGGCAAATGCCCGCTCTTATGCCTCTCGTCGGTGTCGTCATGGGGTCGGATTCCGACTTCTCCGTGATGGCCGACGCCGTCGCCGTGCTCAACGACTTCGGTATTGCCCACGAGGTGCAGGTCGTCTCGGCCCACCGCACACCCGAAAAGATGATCGACTACGGACGCACAGCCCGTGAGCGCGGGCTCAAGGTGATCATCGCCGGCGCCGGCGGCGCCGCCCACCTTCCAGGAATGCTCGCCGCCGTCACGACCCTCCCCGTCGTCGGCGTGCCCGTGCCTCTCTCCCGTCTCGACGGCCTCGATTCGTTGCTGTCCATCGTGCAGATGCCCGCGGGCATCCCCGTCGCCACCGTGTCGATCGGCGGTGCGAAGAATGCCGGCCTCATCGCCGTGAGCATCCTCTCGACCTTCGACGACACGCTCGCGGGCAAGCTCGGCGACTATCGCGAAGAGCTCACCGCCGTTGTCGAACAGAAGAACCAGGACCTGCAAGCGCGCCTATGACCACTGTCAACGCACCCATCCGCTATCCGGATGTGGCCTCTCCCAAAGTCATGACCGCCCGAGCCTGGGTGCTGGTCGTGTTGAACTTCGTGCTGCCCGGCTCCGCCCAGGTGCTGGCCGGCAGCAGGCGCCTCGGCCGCTTCGGCCTGGCCTGCACGCTCGGCCTGGTGGGACTCGCCATCGTGGCGGGCCTGGTCTATCTCATCTGGCCCCAGGTCATCTTCTCGATCTTCACGAACGAGTGGAGCTTGTGGGCGGTGCAGATCCTGCTCGTCGCCTATGCCGTGCTGTGGGTGATCCTCGCCCTCGACACCCTGCGCCTGGTGCGTCTTGTGCGTACGCGGCCGAAGGCACGCGGCTGGATCGCGGCCTTCACCACCGTGCTGCTCGTGCTCTTCGCCGGAGGCGCGGGCTACGGCGCCTACCTCGTGAACGTGACCCGCGACACCGTGGCCTCGATCTTCGCGGTCCAGGCGAATGCCGAGCCTCCCGTCGACGGCCGCTACAACATCCTTCTTCTCGGCGGTGACGCCGGTGCCGATCGCGACGGCCTGCGCCCCGACAGCATCACCGTCGTCAGCATCGAGGCCGACACGGGCCGGGCCACGATGATCGGTGTTCCGCGCGACCTGCAGCAGGTGCCGTTCCCCGAGGGATCGCCGCTCATCGGCTCCGACTTCGATGAGAACGGCACGGGCGTCTACGACTGCGGCTCCGATTGCCAGATCAGCTTCCTGTACCCCCGCGTCGAGGCCTACGACGAATACCGGGCGCTCTATCCGAACGCGGAGGCAGAGGGGTCGAGCCCGGGTATCGAGGCCACGAAAGACGCGGTCGAAGGGGCGCTCGGCATCACCATCCAGTACTACGTGCTTATCGACATGCAGGGCTTCGCTCAGCTCATCGACGCCCTCGGCGGCGTCGACATCAACGTCACCGAGCGCCTGCCCATCGGCGGCGACGAGAACCTCGAGCAGGTCGAGGGCTGGATCGAGCCCGGCCTGCAGCACATGGATGGAACGACGGCGCTCTGGTACGCCCGGTCCCGCCACTCCACGAGCGACTACGACCGCATGAGTCGCCAGCGCGAGCTGCAGACGGCCATCCTCACGCAGTTCCAGCCGGCCAACGTGCTGTCGAAGTTCCAGGGCATCGCCCAGGCCGGCGCCGACGTGGTGAAGACCGACGTGCCGCAGTCGACCCTGGCGTACTTCCTCGACCTCGCGCTCAAGACGAAAGACCTCCCGATCGACAACGTCGAACTCGTGCCGCCGCTGATCGATCCCGAAGATCCCGACTGGGCCACCGTGAGGCAGTCCGTGACAGACGCCCTCGTGCTCAGTTCGTCGAAGACGCAGTAGCCGGGGCGCACCGCATGCGGGGGATGGGCGTCACTGCCAAGAGGCGTGCCACCGCGCAGCGGGCGCTTCGAGGTCGGGTCGAGGGGCGCATCGTCGTGGTCACGGGCGCGTCGCGCGGCATCGGGGCGGCGACAGCTCGGGTGATGGCGGATGCCGGTGCCCGGGTCGTGCTTATCGCTCGCGGCGCCGAGGCGCTCGCCGCGGTGGCCCACGGCATCCGTTCCCACGGGGGAGAGGCCCATGAGGTGGTGCTCGACCTGCGCGATACCGATGCGGCAACGGCCGCGGCGGCCCGCATTCTCGACGAGATCGGAGTGCCCGAGGTGATCGTGTCGAACGCGGGGCTGTCGATCAGACGGTTCCTGCCCGAGTACACGCACCGTTTTCACGACGTGCTGCGCAGCACAGGAACGAATTTTCTCGGCCCTGTCGCGCTGTGTCTCGGGTTGCTCCCGGCGATGGCCGCGCGGGGCGGTGGGCATCTCGTGTCGATCGCGACGGTCGGTGTCGACCTGCCCGCTCCGGGATGGAGCGTCTACACGGCGACGAAGACCGCCTTCGAGGCCTGGCTGCGGGCTGTGGCGCCCGAGCTGAAGGCGCAGGGAATCAGCACCACGAGCATTCACCTGCCTTTGGTGCACTCGAGCATGAGCCACGCGACGCCTCTCTATCGCTTTCTGCCCGGACTGTCGACGGCCGCGGCCGCCCGCGTGGTCGCGTCGGCCGTCGTGCGTCGGCCGCGCCTCGTCGCCCCCGTCTTCGCCCGGGTAGGAGGGGTGATTGCCGTGGTCTCTCCGGCGCTCAGCGATCTGCTGCTCACTCCCTTCGCGGGCCGTGCCCATCGCCGTCTCGCACGTCGGGCCGATGCGGCCTGACCGGCGCTCGCGCGGCTCGGTCTCGCGTGCGTCGATTCTCTCGGGCGTCGGGCCGCTGCTGATGGTCGCGGCTCGGAGCGGATTTCTGTTGCGTCCGTGGCAGGTGGTGACCGTGCTCGTGCCGCTGGTTCTGCGGCACGGCGCCGGCCTCGACACGGTCGTTCAGGTGTCGGCGCGTCGCTCCGGTGGGAGCACCGCGGTGATCGACGACCTGGGCTCGACAAGCTACGACGAGCTGTGGAGACGGGCGATGCTGATCGCGCGGGGACTCGTGTCGGTCGTTCCGGGCGCCGAGGCGGCCTCCGATCATGAGAAGCATGCGCATCCACGCGCGTGTGTACTCGTGCGATCCCGGGTGAGCCCGCTCGCGGCCATCGCCGGAGCCCTGCGCGCCGGATTCGAGGTGATTCCGGTCGACTCCTTCGGAGGTGCGTCGTCGTTGACCCGCACGCTGCGTGCCCAGAAGCCGCTCGTCGTGATCGCTGACGCAGACGGTCTGCGCGCCGTGCGCGAGGCCGGATTCTCTGGCCCCGTCATCGATCAGGATCGCCCTCCTCGCTGTATGGGGGTGCGGTCGCCGCGCCCCGCTCGACGCGGGCGCCTTGGCCTCCTCACCTCCGGCACGACGGGTGCGCCGCGCGCGATCGGATCACCCGATGCGACGCTCGCGCGCGCCGGCGGACTGGCCGCCCTGCTGCTCGCGTCGGGAGTCCGGAGCCGGCGAGCCCTCCTGGTGCTCACCCCCCTGCACCACGGCCACGGGTTGAGTGCCGCCGTCGCCGGCATCCTCGTGGGAGGTGCCGTCGTGCTCGGCCACGGACTCCGCGGCGCCGCGCTCCAGCGCATTCTCGACCGCCACTCACCGGTCGCCCTCACGCTCGTGCCGACCCAGCTGGTGCGGATGCTCGCGGACGGCGTCGTGCCGCCCGCATCGGTGAGGCGCATCCTGAGCGGATCTGCCCCGCTTGCACCGCAGCACGCTGCCGCAGCCATCGACGCCTGGGGCGGCGTGATCGTGAACGCCTACGGCTCGACCGAGACGGGCACCCTGACGCGCTCGACGCCCCGGCAGTCGTCGCGCGAGCCGGGAACGGCCGGTCGTCCGCTTCCCGGCATCTCGATCGCGGTGACGGATGCCGCGGGTCGCCCGGTGTCGCGGGGAGCGACGGGCGAGATCCGAGTCGTGATCGCGGGTGCGGGCGGGAGTCGCCGCACCCACGACGTCGGGTGGATGTCGCCGGCCGGGCGGCTGCACGTCACCTCACGGAGCGATCGGATCGTCGTCTCGGGTGGCGAGAACGTGTCGCTCAGCCGGGTCGAGGAGGCGCTGGCGGAGCATCCGTCGGTGGGCAGCGCGAGCGCCGAAGGTGAGGACGACCCCGAGTTCGGACGGGTGGTCTGCGCCGCCGTCACACTGCGGGCCGGCCTCGAACCATCCGATGCTCCCTCGCCGGACGAGCTCCGGTCATGGCTGGATGCGCGGGTCGAACGGTTCGAGGTGCCGAAACGGATCGTCGTGCGCGAACCGGAGCGACCTGTTACAGGTCGGCGTGCAGCTGCCAGACCTTCTCGGCGGAATCGCGCCAGCTGAATGCTCGGGCGCGGTCGTATCCGCCCACGGAGAGACGTTCGAAGAGCTGGGTGTCTCCGAGCACGCGGGTGATGGCCGCGGCGATGCGCTCCGGATATCCGGCCGGGTCGTCGCGCTCCACCGGGACACTCGCTCCGGCCGTGACCTCGAGCAGCGCGGGCACGTCGGAGTGGATCACCGGGGTGCCGAAGTTCATGGCCTCGATCACGGGGAGCCCGAACCCCTCGGCGAGGCTGGGGTAGACGAAGAGCGAGGCACGGTCGAGCAGCAGAGCCAGATCGGAGTCGGAGACGAATCCCAGGGTGCGTACGCGTTCGGCGGGCAGACCCGCCTCGGTGACGACGCGGGCGACATCGAGATCGCCCCAGCCGTCGGGGCCCGCGATGAGCAGCGGCAGATCGGGCACGCCGGGGCGTGCGAGCGCCGCGATCAGGGGCGCGAGACCTTTGCGGGGTTCCAGGGTGCCGACGGTGAGGATGTACTCGGCAGGCAGATCGAGCTCCGACGCGCGCTCGTCTGCATTCTCGGGCACGACGAGCTTGGAGCTGACGGCGCCGCCGATGACACGCACCCGGTCGCCGAAGTCGACGAACTCGCGCAGCTCAGCGGCGACCGCGTGGGTCGGAACGACGATGGCGTCGGCGTAGCGACGCGCCCGCTTGGCCAGCCCCTTGTGCCAGGCGACGCCGTGCTTGGTGAGCGTCTCGGGGTGGGTCCACGGAACGACGTCATGGATCGTGACGGCCACCTGCTCGCCGATGGAGTTGACGCGGTCGATCTTGCGGAGAGGGGCGAGCAGGCTGGTGGCATGGATCATGCCGCGGCCCTTGGCCCCGGTCGAGAATCCGTGCTGCCAGGCGCGTGCGAGCTCGCGTCGCGGCAGAGACAGGCGTGTGAGACCGCCGAGACCGGGCAGCCGGGCCAGGGTCTCGTCGTACGTCTCGTCGGGCACCTTCGAGATGATGCCTTCGACGTCGCACCCACGAGGTGCCGTGGCGATCAACTCACGTGTCAGTTCTTCCGTATAGCGACCGATTCCCCCCGGTACGGTCGCCACCATCTGATCAATGATCACCCTGAGGGTTGTCATCAGTCTCCAAATACTTCCCGAGTGCGCTGCAGAGTGCAGCCCACCGGACACCGTCGCACGGGTTCGAATTCCGCTCGGGACCTGCGACAGGTCTCAAAAAAACCGGGTGGACAAGCCGCGGGGCGGAACGAACAAAACGACGAACTGTCCGTGGCTCCGACCCTATCAGTGTCCAATGAGGCTTCCTGAGAGGCCGCCCGGTAGACTTCTCCACCATGCGTGGAATCATTCTCGCCGGCGGCTCCGGCACCCGGCTCTGGCCCATCACGAAGGGCATCAGCAAGCAGTTGATGCCCATCTACGACAAGCCCATGATCTATTACCCCCTGTCGACGCTGATGATGGCGGGCATCAATGAGATCCTCATCATCACGACTCCCGAGTACAACGAGCAGTTCAAGTCTCTGCTCGGCGACGGCAGCGAGCTCGGCATCCGCCTCGAGTACGCGGTACAGCCGTCGCCCGACGGACTCGCCCAGGCTTTCATCATCGGCGAGGAGTTCATCGGTGACGAGAGCGTGGCCCTCGTGCTCGGTGACAACATCTTCCACGGAACGGGCCTCGGCTCCAGCCTGCGCAACAACACCTCATTCGATGGCGCCCTGATCTTCGCCTACCACGTGGCCAATCCGCGCGCCTACGGCGTGGTCGAGTTCGACGACGCCAACGTGGCCGTGTCGATCGAGGAGAAGCCGCTCGAGCCGAAGAGCAACTACGCCGTTCCCGGCCTCTACTTCTACGACAACTCCGTGGTCGCGATCGCCAAGACGATCGAGCCCAGCGCCCGCGGCGAGCTCGAGATCTCGACGGTCAACGAGCGCTACCTCAAGCAGGGCAACCTGCGGGTGCAGGTTCTCGACCGTGGAACGGCCTGGCTCGACACCGGCACATTCGAGTCGATGGTTCAGGCCACCGAGTTCGTGCGCGTCGTCGAAGACCGCCAGGGCTTCAAGATCGGTTGCATCGAGGAGATCGCCTGGCGCGCCGGATGGATCTCGGACGAGCAGCTGCGCGCGCTCGCGGCTCCCCTCGTGAAGAGCGGATACGGGGCCTACCTCAACACGCTTCTCGACGCCCGCTGATCGGCAGTAGTACTCGGGGATGATCTTCAGCTTCGACACGCGTCGAATGTGGCTTTCTATGTGTTTGCTCTGAGATGATTCGCAGACCATGCACCAGAACCACAGCGAGTTGTTGTCGTCGCCCACAAAACCGAACGACGATGCAGCCATCCTGTTCTCGAAGCCGTTTCACGCACCGCGTGAGATGGCCAATCTTCGACAGGTCGTGCGAGGCGACCACGCTCACGGCGACGGCGACTTCACCCGCTCCGCCACCCAGCGGCTCACCGAGATCACCGGTGCCGCGGCCGCGCTTCTGACGACCTCCGGTTCGCACGCGCTCGAACTCGCCAGCCGGCTCCTCGACCTGGGCCCCGGCGACGAGGTGATCCTTCCGAGCTTCACCTTCCCCTCGGCGGCCAACGCCATCGCCCTCACCGGCGCCACCTGTGTGTTCGTCGACGTCGACATGCGGAACGGAAACATCGATCCGCAGCAGGTGGCCGAGGCCATCACCCCCAGAACCAAGGCGATCTCCGTCGTCAGCTACGGCGGGGTCGCCGTCGACTTCGAGGCCATCACGGCGATCGCCGACGAGCACGGGCTCGCCATCATCGAAGACAACGCGCACGGCCTGGGTGGCGCCTACCGGGGGCAGGCGCTGGGCACCTTCGGCGTGGTCGGCGTGCAGAGCTTTCACGACACCAAGAACGTGCACTGCGGCGAGGGCGGCGCGATTCTGATCAACGACGTGACACTCCTCGATCGTGCCGAGATCATGCGCGAGAAGGGCACGAATCGAGCCCGTTTCCTGCGCGGGCAGATCGACAAGTACACGTGGGTCGACATCGGGTCGAGCTACCTGCTGAGCGAGTACAACGCCGCAGTCCTCGACTCGCAGCTCGAATCGTTCACGCGCATCCAGCAGAAGAGGCACGCGATCTGGAACAGCTACGCGACCCGGCTGCCCTCGTGGGCGGCCGACGAGAACGTGCGGCTGATGGATGTGCCGGCCGACCGTCGTCATCCGGCACACCTCTTCTTCCTGCAGACTCCGGACCACGACTACCAGGTGGCGCTGCTCGCGTACCTGCGTTCGCTGGGGGTCTTCGCGACCTTCCACTACATTCCGCTCGACTCCGCCCCGGCGGGCCTGAAGCACGGCCGTCGCCTGCGCGAGCTCACACAGAGCCAGAGCTTCTCCGACCGCCTCGTGCGCCTGCCTCTGTGGGCCGGCATGAGGCAGGGCCAGATCGACCGTGTGATCGAAGCGGTGTCCTCCTTCCACAGGTGAGGCCTCGTGCACCGCGGGGAGTCCCCACCCGGGGCCCGGGATTGCATGGCTAAGATCGGGGGAGCTTTCCGCCGACGCCCGAGGACGAAGAAACACCCATGAAGACCGTTCTGCTGCGCCTCTCCGGCTTCACGGTGCTGCCTCTGCTGTCGCTCATCACGCCGTTCCTCCTCCTTCCCATCGTCGCGGCGATCGTGGGAGGCGACGGGGTCTCGAGTGTGATCTCGGGCCAGGCGATCGGCACGTTCGCCGCGACGGCGTTGATGTGGGGCTGGAACGTCGACGGTCCCGTGCTGATCGCGCGCGCCGCCACTGCCGAGGAGAGGGCCACGGTCTACCTGCGCAGCGTGCGCACGCGGATCGTGCTGCTGGTCTTCGCTCTCCCCATCGCCTCTGTTATCGCCGCGTTCGTCGCCGTGCCCGAGTTCCGCGTCGAGGCCGTGTCGATGGCGCTCGCCACGGCCCTCGTCGGCATGTCGCCGGCCTGGTTCTGCATCGGCCTCGGGCAGCCCAGGCTGCTCGCCCTCTACGACACCGTCCCGCGCTTCCTCGCGACCCTCGTCTCCGTTCCCCTGCTCCTCGCCACCCAGCAGGTCTGGAGCTACACGCTCGTGCTGGCCGCCGCGACGGGGGTGAGTCTCGTGCTCTTCCACCGCAGGTTCTCGCGCGGGGGCGTCTGGCTGCCGACTCCGCTCGGCGCAGCGCTCCGCGACCTGCGGTCGCAGGGTCACACCGCCGGCATCAGCATGGCCGGCAGCGCCTACGCATCCACCCCGGCGCCGATCGCGACGGCGACGACCAGCCCCGTCGCATCCGGAAGTCTGTCGACGGCGGACACGCTCTACCGGTTCGGTCTCTTCACCGTCGTGGCCCTGGGCAACGCGCTGCAGAGCTGGACCATCGAGCCGGGCATCGCGAACAGAAGGCAACGGCACGCGTTCGCCCTGTGGTCGCACATCGGCCTCGGCGGCGCGGGTCTGGTGATCCTCGTGCTGGCCGGCCCCTGGGTGAGCGAGATCCTGTTCGCGGGCGAGGCGCGGGCCACCGTCGAGGTGTGCCTCTACTACGGCATCGCCTTCTTCTTCCTCTCGGTCGGCACACCGCTCATGCGCAACGTGCTGATCCCCGCCGGCCGACAGCGGCTCATCCTGCGGTGGACTCTCGTCTCGGCCGTGCTCGGAATCGGTGCGATGCTCGCCGCCGGTCTCTCCGGGCACGCGGCTCTGATCGCTCTGGGCATGGCGCTCAGCGAGGCGGTGCTCTGCGCGGCCCTGGCCGTGCCCGCGTTCCGCGAGCTGCGTCGCCAGAAGGAGGAGCCCCATGTCGGTTGAGCCCCGCTCCTCGCGCAGTGTCGTCGCGATCGTCGCCTCGTACCGCCCCGACGCCGATCTGGTGACGACCGCGGCGAAGCTGACGCAGCAGCTCGACCACGTGATCGTCGTCGACGACGGATCGCCGGCGGAGTTCTCCGGGCGTCTCGACGAGATCGAGGCGACGGGCGTCACGGTGATCCGCCGGCCGCAGAACGCCGGCATCGCCGCGAGCCTCAACGCCGGAATCCAGGCGGCCGACGAGAACGGGCGGCCCGACTTCGTCGTGACCTTCGACCAGGATTCGGTGCCGGTCGACGACTACGCCGAGCGGGCGTTGGCCACCTACGACGATGCCCGCGCGGCGGGGCGACGGGTCGGTTTCGTCGTCGCCTCGTCATACAGCGGGCACGCGGTGCACACCCGCGGAGACGTCGCGGGCTTCACCGTGGCGTTCGACCCCATGCAGTCCGGTTTCGTGATTCCCCGCGAGACCCTCGAATCGATCGGCCGGTTCGACGAGGGCCTTGTGATCGACGGCGTCGACAGCGAGTACACGGCGCGGGCGCGTGCGGCGGGCCTCGACGTGCTCGTGGGGGCCGGATGCGACATCCGGCACCAGCTCGGTCGGCGCGACCCCGCGCGGCTGTTCGGCAGGCCCCTGCGGGTGCTCGGTCGTGAGCTGAGCTACAACTACCACTCTCCGCAGCGGGTGTACTACATCGCGCGCAACGGCACGACGCTCACCCGGCATTACCTGCGGAAGGACCCGTCGTGGGTGCTGCGCAGGCTCGGGGAGGAGACGAAGGCGCACCTGCTTCGGCTCGCCTTCAGCCCGAATCGGCGTGCGATCGCCGTGGCCATGATCGCGGGGTATCGCGATTCCTTCCGGGGGCGCACCGGCGTGATCCCGGCGACGCTGGCCCGGCGACTGCGTTGAACGCGGTCGTCAGCGGCGGTTGAAGACCCGCGTGACGAGATAGGCGCGGGTCGACAGTCCCACCCGCACCGCCAGACGCACCGGCGCGAGGTACCAGCCGCGGTACTTGCTCGACAGGAAGCGGTAGGCGCTCTCGTGGTGCACGAGAACCATCTTCGTGGAGTGCTCGTCTGTGGAGTGCGCGCCCGAGTGCATGACCGTGGCCGACGGGGCATACCTGTTGCGCCAGCCGGCCTTGGAGAGGCGGTAGCCGAGGTCGACGTCTTCGAAGTACATGAAGAAGCGATCGTCGAAACCGCCGACGGCGTCGAAGGCCTCACGGCGGATGAGCAGGCAGGAACCCGAGAGCCAGCCGGCGTCGCGCTCGCGGGGAGGACGCTCGTTGTCGCTGTGGTACTTGCGGCTCCACGGGTTCGAGGGCCAGATGTTGGCGAAGAGCGCGTGGCCGAGGCCCATGCGCAGCGATGGGATCGCGCGCGCCGACGGGTAGATCTCGCCGTCGGTCTCGACCAGGGGTCCGACAGCGCCGATGCGGGCATCCGATTCGCCGATCCGCACGAGCTCGTCGATCGCCCCGGGGCGGATCTCGATGTCGGGATTGCTCACGAGAACCCAGGCAATGTCGGCCGGCAGGCTGCGAACGGCCGCGTTCATGGCGCCGCCGTAGCCGAGGTTCGCACTCATGGGAAGGTAGGCGACGCCGTAGTGTTCGGCGAGCTCGCGCACGGGCCCGCCGGCATCCGGACGGTTGTCGGCCACGACGACCTGCAGCTCGGAGACGCTCGCGTGCTCGAGCGACGCGAGGAAGCCGTCGAGCACGCCCTCCGAACCGTAGCTCACCGTGACGACGCCGGCCGCGGCGGCGCTCACGAGGAGGCTCCGGCCTCGGCGAAGGCGCGGGAGTAGACGGCCGCGCATTCGCTCCAGGTGAACCGCGCGCTGCGGGCGAGCCCTGCATCGGCCAGCGCGGCCCTGTGCTCGGGGTCGTCGAGCAGTTCGCGCAGCCGCGTGGCGATCGACGCGGCGTCGGTCTCGGTGTACTCGACGGCGTCGCCGCCGACCTCGGGGATCGAGAGGCGCTTCGTCGTGAGCACGGCCGCGCCGCTCGACATGGCCTCGAGCACGGGCAGCCCGAAGCCTTCGCCGAGGCTCGGGTAGACGACGAGCTCCGAACCGCCGAGGAAGGCGGACAGAAGCTCGAGCGGCAGGTAGCCGGCCTCAATGACGGGTCGCTCGCCCTGAGGCAGACGCGCGTTGCGGTCGAGTGCGTCGTTCGCCGACTCGTCCCACCCGCGCGCCCCCGACAGCACGAGCACGGGCGTCGTGGGATCCGCTGCGCGGAGGGTCGCGTGGGCCTCGATCAGGGCGGGGATGTTCTTGCGAGGCTCGATCGTGCCGAGGAAGGCGATCCATGGCTGGTCGGGTCGCAGGCCGATCTCGCGCCGAGCCTTGTCGACGGCCTCGGGGGTGGGCGGCGCGAAGACGGTCGGGTCGACACCGAGGTAGCCCACATCGATCGAGTCCTGGGCGTGCGCGACGTAGCGCTGCACCTCGTCGGCCGTGGCGCGGCTCGCCGCCACGAGCCGGTCGGCCCGCGCGTTCGCCCAGCGAATCCAGGTGCGGAAGAAGAGGCCCTTGAGGCGGGAGTGCGCCTCGGGCGAGCTGAAGAAGGTGGCGTCGTGCAGGGTGACCACCCGCCGAGCCCGCGCGATGAGGGGGAACGTGTAGTGCGGCGAGTAGATCACGTCGGCATGGCGGCGGCGGGCGAGGGCCGGGAGACCGGTCTGCTCCCACAGGAAGCGGCCGCCCCGGAGAGACACGAGAGCCGGAGCGACGAGATAGGTGTGGCCGGGCGCGACCGCGTGCAGCGCAGGGATGTCGTGGCGCTTCGCGACGACCTCGACGAGCTCGCCGTTCTGCTCGAGTCCCGAGAGCAGTCCGGAGATGAAGCGGGCGACGCCGCCGTGACTGGGCGGAATCGACGTGGCGTCAAACAGTACGCGCGGCTGAGCCATGGTGCTCCTCCTGCCTGACGACCAACGCGCGGCGATCGGCCGAATGGATGCGCAGGGCGACGACGGCGAGAACGACGAGCCCGGCGGCGAACAGCGCCAGCGGAACCGCGATGCCGCCGGGCGGAATCCAGGCGGGATCGGTGATCAGCTGCTTCCACGATGTGTCGCTGCCGATCACATTGCGGCGGAGCGCCTTGAGGAATGCGTAGCCCTGCCCGGCGACGAAGCCGAGCAGCACGGCGAGCACGAGACGGGTCAGGCCTGCGGCCCGCAGGGGCTGCTCCTCGATGCTCAGGCCGACGAGTGCGGCGACGCCGATGATCAGCATCACGAAGATCGGCAGGCCGTATCGTCCCTGCCAGATGAAGCCGCCCGAGGTGATGAACGCCGCCTGGATGATTGCGGGCAGAAAAAGGGCCAGCATGAGCAGCATCGAGCCGACCAGGGCCCGACGCCCCCGCAGGAGGGTGAAGCCCGCGAGCAGGATGGCCCCGACGAGGATCGTCCAGATCACGATCGTGGTTGCGGGCACTGGTGTGTCCATCCACCCGAAGTTGCCGATCATGTCGGCGCCGTTCGTGAAGGTGAGGGTGATCATCTTCACGAATCCGAAGAACGGGCTCTGGCCCACGTCGGGGAAGACCGTCGTGATGACCGGGGTGGCGGGCGCCCCGCCGGTCGCCTCGGTGGCGAGCCTCGAGCTGATCGGCGTCCACGCCAGCGCGAACGCCGCGCCCACCGCGATGATCGCCGCGGATACCAGCACCACCCGGCGGCGCAGGAGTCGGCCGAGCTCACGCCAGCTCAGCAGCAGCAGGGGGAGCAGAATCGCCAGCGCGATCCAGAGCGGCGAGATCGTGCGCGTGTTCGCGGCGAGCACCGAGACGATCACGAGAATGATCGCCCGTTCACGAAGCAGCCGTTCGTCGGCCTGGGTGACGATCGTGAGCATCGCCACGAACGCCGCGATGGTTCCGGAGATCTCGAACGAGCTCGGATTCACCAGCCCATTGACGTAGATCACCATGGGAGTCAGCGCGACGGTGAGCCCGATGAGGGGAATGGTCGGCCTGCGCCAGGTCGACACGAGCATGAACGCCAGGGCGAGGATGCCGGACGACAGGACCGCGCTGACGATGCGCATCGCGTAGATGCCGACCTCGTTCGAGAAGATGAGGGTCGGCCATCCGACCATCGCGTAGTAGATCGGGTTGTAGTAGCCCGCCGTGGTCGTTCCCGTGACCAGTTCGCCCGGGTCGCCGACGAGTGGCGGCGCACAGTTCGCGGGCACCTCCGGGTTGAACACGAAGCACGTCTGGGCATTGCTCCACGAGACGTAGTTCGGCACCGACACCTCGTTGCCGTAGCTGCCCTGGGGCCCGACCAGTTCGCCCCGCGCGACCGAGGCGGCCTTGATCAGGTGGGCGGGCTCGTCGGGACCCGAGCTGATCGGCGACGCGATCGCCCAGGCGGACGCGAGGAGGGCCAGCGCGATCCAGGCACCCGCGAAGACGCCCCATCGTGCTCGAGACGGGCGGGGGGCTGCCGAGGTCACGACTGTTCCTTGATCGACTTCTCGAGCTCGTCGATGCGCAGCTGCTGCAGGGCGGCCGTCTCGGCGAGAACGCGGGTCTTGGTCTCGAGGTCGGTGAGTTCTGCGCTGTGCTGGATCGACACCAGGAACAGCACCGCCATGCTCACGAAGAAGATGAGGTTGGTCGGAACGGCGACCCCCACGAGGCCCGCTGCCCAGCCGAGGATGTCGGGGAACAGTCCGACGAGCAGCGCCAGCGATCCGGCGAGCAGCCACCAGACGGCATGGCGCTCGCGCAGGCGCCTGCGGCGCAGCATCTCGATGACGACACCGAGCGTGAGCAGGGCCGAGAAGACGCCGAGCAGGTATGTGGCGATGGTCATCGGGTCGAAGCCTCCGAGGGCAGGATGACGGGCGGGCGAAGCAGGGCGATGAACAGCGCCATGACCGCGCGGCCGAGATAGATCGCCGCTTTGAACGGGTTGTGGGAGGGGCGTCCGCCTGCACGGGGCCGCATGGCGACGGCCACCTGGCTCACCCGCAGGCTGGCCCGGCTGGCGATCACGAGGGATTCCACCGTGTCGCCGAGGTACTCGGCGGGGTAGTGCGCGGCGAACAGGCGCACGGCGCGGGGGCCGCTGGCGCGGAAGCCCGAGGTCGTGTCGGTGAGTCGCGTTCGGGCGAGACGGCTCAGGATGCCCGAGAGCATCAGCATCGCCCACTTGCGGGGGCCGCGCACCTCGTAGTCCCCGGTTCCGGCGAAGCGCGCGCCCAGCACGAGGTCGCTGGAGTTCAGCTGCTCGATGAGGGCGGGCAACCCGACGGGATCGTGCTGGCCGTCGGAGTCGACCTGAACGACGTTGCGGTAGCCGTGCTCGAGCGCGTACTTGAAGCCGACGCGCATGGCGCCGCCGACTCCGAGGTTGAACGGAAGCGTTGCCACGATCGCGCCGGCCGCAGCCGCCTCCGCACCCGTCGCATCCATCGAGCCGTCGTCGACGACGAGGCAGGCGATGCCGGGATACGCGGAGAGGACCTCGCGAACGACGTTGCCGACGGCCTCTTCTTCGTTGAGTGCGGGCATCACAATGAGTGTGCCGTCAAAGGGGCGGGGCATCCGACCATCATAAGCGCCCGCGAAGACGGGGGAGTGGAGGCGCGATCAGGCCCGGGTGATCTGTTCGACGGACGCCGGCATGCGACCCTGGCGCCCCCGCACCCCGTCGCGCCAGCCGGCGACGAGGAGACGGGCCAGCGTGAGCCTGTTCGGCGAGAGGGCGAGCACGATGGCGAAGTGTCGAGCGTCGAGTGCGGTCTCTCTCACCGACCAGGCCCGGTGACGGGCGCCGAACGCCCGGTTCATCAGAACGCGGTTGCGGGCCAGGTAGTAGTAGCGGAAGGGAGCACTGCGCACGAGCGAGACGTCGCGGCCGCCGAGGCGGAGACGCCGCCCGAAGATCGTGGGATGGAAGCGGCCTCCGAGGCTGTGGCCCAGGTGGGTGCCCGCCGCGAGCACCGTCTCGAAGCCGGCGTCGGTGAGACGCATGAAGTACTCGGTGTCGACGGAGTCGATGAAGAGGCCAGCGCGGAACGGGCCCGCGTCGCGCCACACCGAGCGGGGAATGACCAGGCCCGACTGGATGGGCTCGAGCCCCAACACGACGCCGTTGCGCACCTCGGCCACGCGCGAGGGCAGTCCCTCGACCGAGTGCGGGGCGACGAGGCCGACGCGCACGCCCGCCGTCGTGGCGGCGTCGTATGCGGCGACGGCGCGCTCGACGTAGTCGCCCTGCAGCGTGGAGTCCTGGTCGAGTGTCAGCACGAACTCCGCACCGGGCTCGCTATCGAACGCCGTGTCCACGCCCGCGTTGAGCGCGGCGGCAATGCCCGAGTTCTGACCGAGCAGAACGACCTGGCAGCCGGCCGCCGCACAGGCATCCAGAATCTCTGTCACGTCGGCGGTGCTGCCGTCGTCGACGATCGTGACCGACATGGTCTGCGAGAGAAGAGAGGTGCACGCGTCGAGAAGCGCCGGGCCGGGATTGAAGGCCGAGATCACGGCGACGACCCGCGTCGACGGGGCCGGTCTGTCTGTGCGATGCACGCGAAGCCTCCTTCTCGTCGGGCGGCCGCCCTTCGACAGGCTCAGGGAGCGACAGGATCAGGGAACAGCTGCGGCGGGCGAATACTATGGTGGCATGATCCGGGCGAGCGTGTGCATGGCCACCTACCGAGGCGCACCGTTCGTGAGGGAGCAGATCCTCTCGATCCTCGAGCAGCTGCACGACGACGACGAACTCGTGATCGTCGACGACGCGTCGCCCGACGACACGGTCCAGGTCATCGAGCAGATCGACGATCCCCGCATCCGCCTGCACGCCGAGGCGGTCAACCGCGGCTACGTGCGAACGTTCGAGAACGCGATCCGTCGCGCTCGCGGAACCTACATCTTCCTCTCCGACCAGGACGACGTATGGACGCCCGGCCGACTCGACCTGATGATCCGACACCTCGGCAGCAGCCTGGTCGTCGCCGGCAACTACTCGGTGCTCGGCGAACACGGCCGGATGCCCGCCCGCCGGCCCCTGAGGCCGGGTTACGACCGGCAGATCGGCTGGAACACGCTCGCGATCCTCGTGGGCTACCGGCCGTACTTCGGCTGCGCGATGGGTTTCCGCCGGGAGCTCGTGCCTGATCTGGTGCCCTTCCCCGAGATCTTCATCGAGTCGCACGACCTCTGGCTGGCGATCCTCGGAAATGCGACCCGGTCCATCTCGCATCTCGACGAGGTCGTCGTCGAGCGTCGCCTGCACGACTACAACGTCACGCCGCTGAAATGGCGGCCGCTCGGCACCATCCTCACGGCGAGACGGATGCTCGCCCGGGGCATGCTGATCGCCCGCCGGCGGGTGCGCCTGAGGCCGCCGCAACCGATCGGCTAGCGGCCGCCCAGAACGTGCCGCAGCAGCGCGCGACGGCCATCCGAATCGCCCGATCGCAGGGCGGCGGGCAGCTCCGACAGTGCGTTGAGTCGCGACGGCACGTGTCGTCGGGCGACCCGGGCGGCGCGGTGCCAGCCGAGGTCATCGCAGCGGTCGGCGGTCTCGTAGAAGACGTCCCGCTCCTCGGCGAACTTCGATCCGTCGACGCCGCCCTGCGACGACACGCTCGCCGCGTGCCTGCGATAGTCGAAGACGACCTCGTCGTCGAGCACGAGGGTGCCGCCCGAGAGGACGATCTGCATGATCAGGGTGAGGTCCTGCACCACACGGCGATCCTCCCTGAAGCCGAACTCGCGCAGACGGTCGCTGCGCCAGCAGAGCGAGGGGAAGTAGCACCAGTTTCCGCGCAGCAGGCTGGCGGCGAGTTCCTCGCCTCCGAGAACGCGCGGGCGGGGGCCGCGGGGGCGCAGTGCCGTCTTCACCCGGTCGGCGAGCGGGAGAGCGGGTTCGCCGTTCTGGTCGATCACCGCGACACCCGGCTGCAGGAGATCGGCCTCCGGATAGCGGGAGCGCAGCTGCGCGATACGTGCCGCATAGCCGGGCCGCATCAGGTCGTCGCACCCCATGATCACGGCGAAGTCGTTCTCGATGAGCGAGATGCAGCGGTTGAAGTTGCCGCTGACACCGAGATTGTGCTCGTTGCGCAGGTAGGTGATGCGGGGATCGTCGAGTCCTATCGCCCACTCGCCCGCCGACGTGTCGGGATAGACATCGTCGACGATCACCAGGCGCCAGTCGGCGGAGGTCTGCGCGCGCACGCTCTCGACCGCGCTTTGGAACTGATCGATGCGGCCGTAGAACGGCATCAGGATGTCGAGGGTCATGTCGTCTCGACCGCGAGGGCCTGGGCTCGGCGGCGCAGTCGGCCCCACGGGGTCACCCGGAAGATCGCCTCGGAGTGGAACACGAAGAGCAGGTGCAGGGCGACGGCGAATGCGACGGATCCGATGACCCAGATCGCCATCGGCGACGGCAGCCCGGGCCACCACCATTCGACGGAGGTGTCGAGGTTCCACCCGCCCATGTCGACCCCCGTGATGTAGCGGCGGATGTTCTCGTGCAGGGCCACGGAATTGGCGACGATGAGGGTGATCTCGACGAGGAGGGTCTGCACACGGCCCATCTGGGGCGTGCGCTGCCCCAGGTGGAACAGTGCGACACCCCCGAAGATCACGATCAGCGGAAGGATGTATCTCGGCTGAACCTCTCCGCCCACGCGAGTGTTGCTCTTGACCAGGATGTACACGGGGATCGCCACGAGGGCAGAGACGATGACGCCGAGCACCAGCAGCTTGCGCCACGAGGTGTGTGCGAGTCCGGTGAATGCCACCACGCAGAATGCGGCGAGAGCGCCGACGGACACGACTCCCGGCATCGGGGTGTCGAACCATCCGAGCTGCCACGAGCCGAACACGGCCGCCCAGAGCAGGGGCACGTCGAGGAGATTGATCGTGAGGAGATACCCGATATCCGTCGAGGCCGCCTGGGTGCCGGTGCCGAGGCCGCCCGACGCGCTCGCGGCTTGATTCGACGTGAGGAAGAGGGTGACGGCGATGACGATGCTGGCGATCGGCAGCAGCGCGAGCAGGGCGTAGCGGCGCTCTTTCCTGAAGGTCAGCGCGACGGCGACGAATGCGCCGAGAACGGTGTACAGGGCCGAGTCCGCCCGAGACCCCGCACCGAGACAGACCGCGATCAGCGCCACCACGACCAGGGCGAGCTGTCGTCGCCCGTGCGCCTCGAAATACCCGACCAGCGCCAGCCAGACGGTTCCGCCCGAGATGATCGCCCACGCGCTCGGATTGTTCGACGCGATGAGGAACATGCCCAGGGGCACGATCGCGATCGACCACGACCACGCCAGAGTCGACCGTCGTCGGGCCGGCAGCAGGAAGTAGAGGAGCGCCGTGATCCCCAGGAAGATTGCGATGTTGACCAGACGGATGGCCACGACCGAGGCCTCGATATTCGTGGAGGCGAAGACGCCCATCACGGAGTAGTAGACGGGCGGGTACAGGCCCTCGGAGTTCAGTCGAGAGGTCGGCACCAGCGCGGTGGGCTCGGCGATCTCCTCCTGGCAGGACGCGCTGATCGCGGGCTCGTTCGCGTAGCAGACCGGGGCGTCTCGGGTGAGCTGCGGCACCAGCCGCTCGCCGGGCGTCGACGTCGACTCGCAGAGTCCCTCCCTGTCGCCGAGACCGCACCAGATGCTCGCGAGATGGAAGTCGTCGTCGGGACTCGATCCGGCGGGCGACGACACGGCCCAGCTTCCGAGCGCCACGAACATCAGGAGCAGGACCACCGCCGCACGGCCGATCGCCCCAGCCGTCTTCGCCGACCGTGAGGGTGTGTTCGTCATGTCAGTCCTGCACGGTCCACTTCGAGACGAACGACCTCGGCAGTTTCGCCGCCCTGTCGGAGCGGCGCCCGTCTGACAAGTAGGAGGGCAGCATCAGCATCGCCTGCACGAGCCCGGCCGCGGTGGCCGTCACCTGCACTCGCGCGTCGGAGTCGCGTCGATCCGAGGCGAGGCGCCGGACGGCCTTGAGGAGGCTGCCTCCGGTGCGCACGATCGACCGCACGACCATGGGGGCGGGCGCGTTGCGCGCCGTGACGAGGATGCGGTTGCGCACGTTGTGGCGCAGGAAGAACGGCGAGCGGATTCCGCTGGACGCGGCGTGACGGTGCCACACCGTCGCCTTCTCTGCGTAGACGATCTGCCATCCGGCACGGCGCAGCCGCCACGACAGATCGGTGTCCTCGTAGTACATGAAGAGGCGTTCATCGAACAGGCCGACGGAATCGAGGGCGGCTCGACGGATCGCGGCCCCTCCGCCCGAGAAGCCGAAGACGTCGACCGGACTCGTCTCATCGTCGGTGGTGTCGAGCCAGGAGCGGTCACGGCCGTTGCCCGAACGTGAGACCTGGTTTCCCGTGCTGTTGATCAGGGCTATGCCCGAGCCGGGCGTCGCATTGCGCGCCACGCGTTCCCATCGCTGGCCGGATGCCGAGACGTACGCGGTCGGGGAGCCCGGCGCGGGGATGAAGCGTCCGCTCAAAAGGATGCGTGCCGTCACGGCGGCCGTCCGGCTCGATCCGTCCGCGGAGAGAGGCTCCACGATCGCCGAGAGGAAGCCCGGAGCCGCAACGGCGTCGTTGTTGATCAGCACGATGACGTCGCCCGTGGAATTCGCGATTCCCAGGTTGACGCCGCCCGCGAAGCCGATGTTCTTCGGGCTGCGGATGATGCGCACATCCGGGTAGAACTGCGCGATCTCGCGGTCGGATCCGTCGGTCGAGGCGTTATCGACGACGACCACCTCGACGTCGACGCCCGGCGTCTTCTGCTGCGAGAGAGACTCGATGCACTCGAGTACGAAGGCGCCGCCATTGAAGTTCACGACGATGACGGTCGCCCGCAACGTGTCGTGCGGCATGGCTTCTCCTCGGTCGATCGGCACATGGTTAGGCTACTAGCTGTTCCGCGGCCGCCGATCGGGGCCGAGCACGAGAACACTGTCGAAGGAGCCCCCGTGAGCCTGTTCTCTCGCGCCGTCACATCGCTCAAGTCGGAAGGTCCGCGCCAAGCCGCGTCGCGTGTCTTCAACCGACTGGCCATCGATCTGAACACCAACAAGCCCGGCGAGTCGCTGGTGCACCCCGACGATGCCGTCGCCGTCGACTGGACGGTGCCCGCCCTGTTCGAGACCGATCCGCCGCAGCCGGTCACCGAGAACGTGAAGACGGCGTGGATCATCTCCCCTCCCGGCCGCACGAGCGGCGGGCACCAGAACGCGTTCCGCTTCATGGACTTCCTCGAGAAGGCCGGCCACTCGGTGACGGTGTACTTCTACACGACCGAGTCGAAGCCGATCGACCTCGCGGCCATCCGGCTGATGCTGCAGACGACCAGCGCGTATCCCGACCTTCGTGGCGAGCTGCGCATCTACGATCAGGCCGTCGGGCTGGATTCGGACACCCAGGCCGTCTTCGCGACCGGCTGGGAGACCGCCTACCCGGCCCACCGGCATCCGACGAACGCCCGCCGCTTCTACTTCACCCAGGACTTCGAGCCCGCCTTCTACGCCTCGGGCAGCGACTACGTGCTGGCGGAGAATACCTACCGCTTCGGCTTCCACGGAATCTCGGCGGGAAAGTGGCTGTCGAAGAAGCTCACCGACGACTACGGCATGCCCGGCGACCACTACGACTACGCCGTCGACAAGCAGCACTACTCGTTCACCAACAAGGCTCGTCGCAGCGAGGTGCTGTTCTACGCCCGTCCGCCCACCTCTCGCCGCGCCTTCGAGTTCGGCCGACTCGTGCTCATGGAACTGCACCGGCTGCGTCCCGAGATCACCATCAACATGGTGGGCTGGGACATCTCGCCCTACTGGGTGCCGTTCCCCTACGTGAACCACACCGCGCTCGACATCTCGCAGCTGAACGAGGTGTACAACCGTTGCGCGGCCGGGCTCATCCTGTCGCTCACGAACATGTCGCTGCTGCCGATGGAGGTCATGTCGAGCGGGGTCGTGCCCGTCGTGAACGACGGCCCGAACACGCGCGAGATCTTCGAGAGCCCGTACATGGACTACCAGCCGATGTCGCCCGGCGCGATGGCTCGGCGCATGATCGAGATCGTGGACGACGCCGACCAGGTGGAGCACGCGCGGGAGATGGCGGAGTCGGTCGCGCGCATCGACTGGGCCGATCCGGGAGTGATGTTCATCGAGGCCTTCGACCGAGCCATGGCCGAGGGGCCAAGTACCATGGCACGGTGAGTTCACTAAAGAGGGTCTGGCAGGTTCTGCGCGAACAAGGGCCGCTGGCGTTGTTCGCCAGGGTCGTGCGCGGCATAGCCCGGTCGATCAAGCCGATGCCGAACTCCGTTCCGATCCGACTGCTGGTGAAGACCGAGGATGCCAGCGAGGTCGACTGGAGCATCCCGCATCCGGCCGTCGTCGAGCCTCGCGTCGTCACGGGCGACAAGCTCACCGTCGCCTGGATCATGTCGCCTCCCGGCGAGTCGAGCGGCGGTCACCAGAACATCTTCCGGTTCATGAGCTACCTCGAGGCGGCCGGGCACACGGTCAAGATCTACCTGTACAGCTCTCTGCATCCCTTCACCGTGGCGATCGTCAAGGACATGCTCGCGTCGTCGCCCTCCTACCCGAAGCTGAAGGCGAGCATCGAGGCGCACACCGGCCAGAGCGTCGGCGATGACGTCGACGCCATCTTCGCCACGGGGTGGGAGACCGCCTACGCGTCGTTCCGCGACGAGGCGAACGCCCGCCGGTTCTATTTCGTTCAGGACTTCGAGCCCTATTTCACGCCCGTGGGCTCGGCCTCCGTGCTCGCCGAGAACACCTACCGCTTCGGCTTCCACGGCATCACCGCCGGCGGATTCCTCTCGCACAAGCTGTCGACCGAATATGGAATGGCAGCCTCGCACTACGACTTCGGTGCCGACAAGTCGCTGTACAACGTCACGAACCAGGGCCGCCGCAAAGAGATCTTCTTCTATGCGAGGCCGGTCACCGAGCGGCGCGGCTTCGAGCTGGGCATCCTCGCGCTGGCGCACTTCGCCCGTGAACGACCCGACTACGTGATCAACCTGGCGGGCTGGGACGTGAGCACCTACAAGATCCCGTTCCCGTATGTGAACCTCCAGGATCTGCGCATCGACGAGCTCAACGACGTGTACAACAGGTGCGCCGCGGGCCTCGTGATCTCGCTCACCAACATGTCGCTGCTTCCCCTCGAACTGCTCGCCTCTGGGGTCATCCCCGTCGTGAACGACGGCGAGAACAATCGGCTCGTCAGCGACAACCCGTTCATCGAATACGCCGATCCGTCGCCCAAGGCGCTCGCGCGGCGCCTCATCGAGGTCGTTGATCGCGCCGACCTGCCGGAGCACGCGCGCCTCGCATCCGAGAGCGTGCAGGGCGCCGACTGGGACGCCGCGGGTGCCACCTTCGTGAAGCTCTTCGAGGATGCCGTCCGTGGCTAGCTGCCTGGTCATCGGGGCCAACGGATTCATCGGTTCGCATCTCGTCGACGAACTCGTCTCGCTCGGGCACGAGGTCACGGCCTTCGACCGGTTCTCGAGCCAGCAGGCCGCGTACTCGGCCGTCGGCGTACGACAGATCGCGGGCGATTTCATGAACCAGTCCGATGTGGCTGACGCGGTCGCGGGGCAGCAGTTCGTGTTCCATTTCGTCTCGACGACGACTCCGGTGACCGCCGAGAACGATCCGACGCTCGACGTGCGAACGAACATCGCGTCGAGCATCGAGCTCTTCCAGCACTGCGTCGACGCCGGAGTGCAGAAGCTGTTCTTCGCCTCGACCGGCGGCGCGATCTACGGTGACCAGCCCCGCACATCCTTTTCTGAGACCGTGTCGCCCCTGCCGGTGTCTCCCTACGCGATCGGCAAGCTGGCGATCGAGGGGTACCTGCGGTACTTCGGCACGAAGTACGGGCTCGACTCCATCTCCTTCCGCATCTCGAACCCCTACGGGCCCCGGCAACGGGCGAACAAGAAGCAGGGCGTCATCCCGATCTTCCTGTCGCGCATGGCGCGGGGGCTGCCGCTCACCGTCTACGGCGACGGCTCTATGGTGCGCGACTACCTCTATGTACGGGATGCCGTGCGCATGATCGGCGAGACCGTCGGCGGCTCCTCGAAAGAGAGCGTCTACAACATCGGCAGCGGAACCGGCACGAGCGTGAGCGAACTGCTCGACGTGGCGCGCAGGGTCACGGGCATCGAGCCCGACGTCGAGGTCAAACCTGTTCCCTCGACCTTCCTCGACCGGGTCGTGCTCGACACGAGCCGATTCTCGTCGGAGTTCGGCTACGACGAGTTCGTGAGCCTCGAGCGCGGCATCGCAGAAACCTGGCAGCACGTGAAGGGGGAGTCACGATGACCGTCACCCAGCCCGAGAACGTGGCGCCCGATGCGCTCGCGACCGTCGCGGTGCTCACCTATAACGGAGAGACATACCTCGAGCAGATCCTGAGCGCTGTGGAGGGCCAAGTCATCGACGGCGAGGTCGACATCCTGGTGATCGACTCGGGATCGACCGACGGCACCCTCGGCATCGTCGCGCGGCACCCAGCGGCCCGGCTCCACCAGATCCCGAACTCCGAATTCGGGCACGGCAAGACGCGCAACCTGGCGGCTCGGCTCGCCCGGGGGGAGTTCATCGCCTATCTCACGCACGACGCCATCCCCGCCTCTGATGGCTGGCTGCGCGAGCTGCTCGCCCCGCTGCGCGACACGGCCGCCGACATCAAGGCGGTCATGGGCAAACAGATTCCACGCCCAGGCTGCTTCCCCCTTCTCAAGTACGAGATCGAGGGCGTGTTCGCGGGCTTCGGGCCCGACTTCGGAACGACGGTCTTCTTCGACGACGGCACGGCGAAGGACCAGGGGCTCATCGATGCTCTGTCGTTCTACTCCGACGTGAATTCGGCCACGCGCACGTTGTTCCTGCGCGACGAGATTCCGTATCGAGACGTGCGCTATTCAGAAGACATGATGTTCGGGCAGGACATCATCGAGGCCGGGTACAAGAAGGCCTACGCACCGCGTGGGGCCGTCATCCATTCGAACGACCTCACGCTCGACGAGTACGGCAAGCGCATGTTCGATGAGACCGTGGCGCTGCGCCAGATCGGCAAGCCAATCCCGCCCATGCGCCGGCGAGCCCAGCTGCGTATGACCGTGCGCGGCATCCTCGCCGACACGGTCCGCATTCTGCGAGACGACTACTCGGTCGCGGAAAAGCTAAGATGGCTGCTCGTCAACCCGCGCTTCCATATCGCCAAGTGGCGCGCCTACCGGGCGGCGACGCGGGTCGATCTCGGCGACGAGGCTGCCATCCGGGCCGGATCCCTGGAGCACAGCCGCAAGGCCGACTGAGCGGGTGCTCCCGTCACTGGTCGCTGCGGGGCGATCGGCTTCTGATCTTCGGGAGCAGTTCCCGCAGCGTCGCCCGGAGACGGAGTCTCATCGCGCGTCGGATGGACTCTGTCAGCTGCCGACCTCGGACTTCGAAAGAGTGATGCGCGTGGATCGAAGCGGCTGTTCGCCGTCGATCTTCCTCGCTCGGCCACGGGTAGTCGGGACTCAACAGGTTTCGAAGGTGAGGAACGGAACTGTACGGCACCACGGAACGACCGAACGTCTCGGCCAAGCCGGCGATGTCGTCACTGACCACCACGGCCCCGGCGCCGACCGCATCGAAAAGTCGGTTCGACAGAAAACCTTCCCTTCTCATATCGGCCCAATGATCGTTGAGCACGACCCGCGCGCTTCGGTACGCTGCCGGCGTCCGAGCGTTGTCCAATGAGTCGGCCCGAATATGCACCGCATCGATGAACTGGGTCCAGTTGGGGCCGTAGATGTCGATTGCGGCGCCCGCTGACAGCGCATCCTTGACGATCGGCCTGAAGACGTTTCTCGACGTGCCGACGAAGAGAACGTCGGAAGCCAGATCGGGATCCGGCGGTCCTGGAAAGAAACGTTCGGGATTCGTGGCTTGAAGGAGGGGAAGCACCTCAACTCCGGTCTCCCCGAAACGCGAACGCGCCCAGGAGACGCTTGCGGCGAACCGGACGTCGAAATCGTCGCCGAGCTCGGCTCGGTCGACCAGTTCGGGGTGGCTTATCACCCAGAGGATATTGACCGCGCCCGGCACGGTCGCCGTTCGGTGCAGGCCCCGAAGGTGAATGACGGCGTCATCCTTCTGCCACGTCGCCGGCCGGAGCTCCTCACCGAGTCGATCGATGTAGACCTCGTGGCCGCGGCGGCGAAGACTTGCGGCGAGGTCGCCGGCGAAGAAGACATCGCCCCATCCGTCTCCAGTCGGCCCGATCGGGGCCGACGTCTTGATCGAGATCGAGAGTCGGCCTCCCATGCCGAGGGCGAACCTTGCGTGACGGGAGCGCGTCAGGTCGAACAGATTCCTGATGAGCCTGCGAGCGTAAGCGAGGGCGCGACCAACCACTGTCGTCATTCGTCGGGGTCGGTGGTTCAGGTCTCGCCCGCGACGGGAGAAGGTGAAAATGATCGTCCTCTGGTTCGTGTGACTGCTTCACAATCTCTGCGAATTTTAGCGCGCGAGTTCAGTGGCGTTTGTCGTTCGTCCAGCGGTCCCCCCGGCCGACTGTTGTAGTGTCGTATCCGGTCGTCGTGCAGGTGTGCGGCAAAACGGATTGAAGGCTGACACTATGGCGGAGAAACAAGAGACCGCGGGCGAGAGGCTTGATCGCCTCGATGTGCTCCCGTGGGAACGCGCCGGTGCGCCAGACCAATTGGTGAATGGCGCAGCCGGGTCCCTCAAAGACATCTGGAAGCACCGTGAGCTCCTCGGGCTGCTCACCAAACGGGAGCTGAAGGCGCGATACAAAGACAGCAGCCTCGGATTCGTCTGGAGCCTGATCAAGCCCCTGACGCAGCTGCTCATCTACTACGTGGTGGTGGGGAAATTCCTCGGTGCAGAGCGAGGGATTCCGAACTTCGCCGTCTACATCTTCGCGGGGCTCACCATCTACACGCTGTTCAGCGAGATCGTCAGCGGCGGAACCTCTTCAATCATCTCCAACTCGGGACTGGTCAAGAAGGTCTACCTGCCCCGCGAGATATTCCCGCTCTCCGCAGTCGGTTCCGCCCTGTTCAACCTCGCGGTTCAGATGGTGATCCTTCTGATCACGGCGCTCCTCGTGGGCACACTGACTCTCGGGCCGCACCTCTTATACGGTGTCGGGGCGCTGGTTGTCGTGGTCATCTACGGAACTGCTCTGGGCATACTGTTGGCCGCTCTCAACGTGTATCTGAGAGACGTCCAGTATCTCGTCGAGGTCATCCTGATGCTCTTCATGTGGGGATCGCCGATCCTCTACCACTGGACTTTCGCCGTGAGCGCCATGCCGGGTTGGCTGGGGCAGATCTACCTGAACAACCCGGTGACCCTTGCCGTCATCGGATTTCAGGAGGCGGTGTGGTCGCCTGGCTCGTCGTCCGATTCCCTCGATGGACTAGCCCTTCGTCTTCTTGCCGCTGCAGCTGTGGGGCTCGTATTGCTTTTCGTTTCGCAGCGCGTATTCGCGCGTCTACAGGGCAATTTCGCCCAGGAGCTGTGAGTAAATGACATCAGCCACGCCCGTCGTAAGGGTCGAGAATGTGTCCAAGAGATTCATCATCAGAAAAGAGAAGAGTCTCAAAGAACGGCTTGTGAATGCGGGCCGCTCATCCAAGTTCAAAGAGGATTTCTGGGCACTCCAAGATGTGAGCCTCGAGGTGAACGCCGGCTCGACGATCGGGCTCATCGGACCGAACGGATCCGGAAAGAGCACCCTGCTCAAGGCGATCGGCGGCATCATCGAGCCGACGTCGGGTTCCGTGTTCCGACGAGGTCGGCTCGCCGCGCTCCTCGAGCTCGGAGCGGGCTTTCACCCCGACCTGACGGGGCGCGAGAACGTCTACCTGAACGCGTCGATCCTAGGCTTGTCGCGTCGCCAGACCGACTACTACTTCGACGACATCGTCGACTTCTCAGGCATTCACAACTTCATCGATACCCAGGTGAAGTTCTACTCCAGTGGCATGTACGTCAGGCTCGCATTCGCGGTCGCCATCCACGTCGATCCTGACCTGCTGCTCGTGGACGAGGTGCTCGCCGTGGGTGACGAAGCATTCCAGAGGAAGTGCCTCGACAAGATCCGTGCCTTCCAGACGGAAGGCCGAACAATCGTGCTCGTGACGCATTCCTTGGAGCAGGTCAACGAACTGTGCGACCGGGCCGTTCTGCTCAGCTCGGGTCGAATGATCTTCGATGGTATTCCGCACGAGGCCACGCAGATGATGCGAAACGTCCTCGAGGACAGACGGCTCGATGAAGTCCAAGAAAAGGAGAAGGAAGACGAGCCCGTCGCGGTCGGGTCCATCTCCGACGTATCTGTGTGGGCGGAAGGGCGGCGCCTCGGCGAACCTGTGCAGCCCGGCGATTCCCTCGTCGTCAGAGCCACTTTTGCGCACAGCGCAGGAATCCGTGACTGGATCGCTGCTGTTCAGGTCAATTCATCGCTCGGTCACGTCGTCTTCGGCACAAACAACGAACGCCTCGGAATGAATCTGGGGTACTTGAAAGATGAGCGCACGATCGAATTCGTCGTTCCCGATGTGTCATTCGGAAGCGGCAAGTATTTCGTGAACATCTCCCTGATGGACGAAGCCCACGTTCACGTCATCGACAAGGCTCAGGCTGCCTCCTTCGATGTGCCGTACTTTGAAGCTGCGACAGGTGTTGTGTTTGCCCGGCCGTCGATGAAGCAGCTGACGTAGATCGGTCTCAGCGACGACGAAGGCGCCGAGCGACGGGTTGAACGATCGAGCTGAGTCGGCGGGCGAGCTTGTAGGCCCGGCTTGCCCGAATATCCGCAAGTTCCTGCTCGCTTGATTCAACGGAATCTTGGAGCAGGCGCGACTGCTTGCCGAGAGTCTCGATTTCGGCCAGCGCCACGCCTGTTTCGTCGGTCTGACGGGCGAGGGCTTCCGACGTCCTGATGAGTTCGCGCGAGGTCGATTCGAGTTCACTGGCCAGGTCGAGGGTCTGGCGCCTCTCGGGGCCCAACCAGCGAGCGAGAGAGGTTCTCTCTCGGGGCGACGACGCTCGTCGCTCAGTCACGGCATGAAGCCACGGGGTGGACTCCGATGCTCTTCTGTCGTAGGTATGGCGATCGATGACGACTGCTCGAAGCCGATCCAACCGGGATTCGAACTGGGGGTCGGCCAGTAGTTCGGGCACAATCGCGGCGAGATCATCGGAATCCCGGTATACAGGGACATCGTCTAGTCCGAGGTCGTCAAGTCCAGACAGACAGTTCGTGATCGGGAAGGCTCCAGCAGCGATGGCTTCGTAGAGGCGGCTGTTCTGGCTGCCGAACTCCTTCGCGGCATCGATGACATCGTCGATGACGACCCGAGCCTGTCCGTAGATGGCCGGCACGGCGAAATAGTCGACGCTGTCGCGCCGATCGACGCCCTCCAGCCGACGAGCTCCGTGTCCGCTGGTGCCGAACCACGTCACGTCGACATGTTGAGCAAGCGACTCGATGCTTCGACTGATCTGCCTCTCGACTCCCCAATCGTTCGCTGTGGAGACGACGGAGAGCGGGCGATCGTCGACTCCCTTCGTAAACAGTTCATCGTCCACACCGATCGGGAGCACGCGAACCGATCCCTCGTAACGGGAATCAAGGAAAGCGGCGGCGGCGGACGACGAACACCAGATCTCGTCGAAATCGTTGAGATAGGGCAAATCGGCCCACTTCTTGGCCCAGTTGCGAACCCAGGCGACACAAGCAACATGATCAGGAACAAGATCAGGTACGAAGGATTCAAGCATCGCGACGACGACTGAGACGTCATCTCCGACAGGCTCATCCCATCTCTCTCTGGGCCAGAATGCGACCCCCCACCCTTGCCTGTTCAGGGCACGGGCCAGGCCTGCCGCGACGAAGAGATCTCCTTTTCCGGCCGTCAGATCGATGGTGGAGACGGCGAAGGCGATAACACCGAGCGGCCCTTCGGCCGATCTGTTCTGGACGAGGTTCTCGTACTGGACCGAGATGTTCTCATCTGAGGCACGAGGGGGTGATGGCTCTGTGCTTCGCTGCATGTCGGAAATCATTCAAGTCCTCTCGATGTCCGCTTCGTCGCGAACCATCACCGTCATCGCAATCTTCATGACGCGTGCATTCCCATCTGTCGATTCGCCGTCCCGGCTCTCAACGCGACTCGGGTGTCGGGGGAGCTGGCCTGGAGCCCAGAGAGGGTGGACGGCGAAGGCACGGCCCAGCTTAACGCACGCCTCCTGTCGGACTCCGGATTTCGGCCCGCGCGGGAGGGTGCCGCGAAGGCCGTTGCGATCACCGAATAGGCTGGCTGTATGGATATGAGGAATCCGGCGGGCCTGATCAAGACCGGCATTGCGTCGGCGGTCGGTGCCGTTCGAACGGGTCTCGGTCACGCGAGAGTCCTCAGGCGCACGGGGCCTCGCGAGTTCCTTGCATTCCGGCAGCGCGCACGACAGGCCCTGCACGTGCCGCACAAGGTCTTTCCCAACGGGATCACGACCGACCTTCCCGTCGGCGATGCCCTGAACTGGCACACCCTCTCGCCGGAGCGGATCGTTCTGGTACTCATGGGTTCGACAGACGACCCGTCACTGGGCCGGTGGCTCGATGAGGCCAGGCAGACGCTGCTCACGCACTTCGTCGTATCGCCCCAGCTCGCCACGACTCGACCGTTCGTCGGGGCGCACGACGTCACCGCCTGCGACGTCGTCGACACCGCCGACACCACCTCTCTGCCCCGGCTGGTGAGCTTCATGCAGCAGTGGTGGCGCAAGTGCGACGTCGTGCTCGTCGACCTCTCGCAGCCTCTTATTCCGCTGCTCGACATCGTGCGGCTGAGACACGCCGCATACACCTACGACATCGAGGGCGAGCTGGGAGCGGTGACGCCCGCGTACTCCGACGGCACCCGAATCGTGGCCGGATTCGACTACGACAGGGCGAGCGGGTCATGGGTCGAGGCCGGCCCGACCCGCACGGACTACGGTCAGGATGCGATTCCGCGCTACGTCCTCACCTCGGGGGTGCACGGCTTCTACCTCACCCACCGCATGATGGACCGGATCGACGTGGATGCGGTTGCGCTAGCGCCCCTGGCCACGACGGATCAGCTCGCTCACCTCGTCATGCAGGGCTGGAAGCAGAACTGGCGCACTCTCGCTTTCGCGCCCGTGGTGCTTCCCGTCACACGGATCGCCGCCCCGCAGCTGACGCAGAGCCAGCGTGAGTGGCTGACGGGCCGGCCGGTCGTGGACGAGGGCGGTCGGCGTCGGGTGATCTTCGTGCTGAACGCCACATCGATCAGTGGCGGTATCAGAACAGTGTTCGAGCAGGCCAACGGCCTGACCCGGCGAGGCTTCTCCGTGGAGATCTGGTCGCTCGAGGATGCCCCGACCTGGACCGAGCTTCTCGTTCCCGTCCGACGGTTCCGCAGCTACTACGACCTGATGGTGGCGCTCCGAAACGAGCAGGCGATCAAAGTCGCGACGTGGTGGGAGACCGGTCAGATCGTCTGGCTCGCCAGCGTGAACAACGGCGTACCCGTGCAGTTCGTGCAGGAGTTCGAGACCTGGTTCTACCCCGACGATGCCATCGCCCGCGCCGCCGTTGTCTCGAGCTATCGGCGCGAGTTCGCCTACCTCACGACGGCGGACTTCCAGTTCGACGAGCTGCAGGCGATCGGCGTGGCGCCCACCCTCATTCCCGTCGGGTACGAGGCCGAGTACTACCGGCCGCTGCCCGACGTCACGCGACGCGACGATACCGTCCTGGCGATCGGGCGCTCGTTCTTCCAGAAGAACTTCGCGATGACCCTCCGGGCGTGGTCGAGCCTCGGCGAGGCGAGACCGCGGCTCGTGCTGTTCGGGGGCGAGCCGAAGATCGTCGACGACGAACGATCCGAGTACGTCACGACGCCCGACAACGCCACCGTCAACAGGCTCTACAACGAGGCGACCTGCTTCGTGCAGACCTCACGGCACGAGGGTTTCAGCCTGCCCATCATCGAGGCGATGGCTGCCGGATGCCCGGTGATCGCGACCGATTCGCACGGCAACAGGGGCTTCTGCCACGACGAGGTCAACTGTCTGATGGTCGAGCAAGACGATGACGCCGGGCTGGCTCGTGCGATCGAGAGGCTGATGGGCGATGCCGCTCTACAGGAACGGTTGAGGGCCGCCGGGCTGGAGACGGCCGCCCGTTTCACCTGGGCGGCGATCTTCGACGAGCTCGAGGACTTCTACTCGCGCCTGTGACGCGATGACACCCGCTGCAGCGCCGCCCGCCCACGGCGCAGAACGGGGCCGAGTGGAGAGCTCACCAGACGCTTCCTGACGAGCTGCCGGATGCTCGGCTCGACGTACGCCGGAGCCTCAGCCGGCTGAACCGTCTCTTCGACGACGAGCCGGGGGCGGCGGATGGAGGTGAATCCCGTGGTGAGCAGCTCGCGCAGCTCCCGGGTCGTCTCGCTCCAGGTCCAGTCCGCACGGATCGACTCGATGCGCTCGACCGTCGAGGCCCGGATGGACTCATTGTTCGCGTACGTGCGGATGGCATCGGCGACCCCGGCCACGTCTCCGACAGCCGTCACCGTGCCGAGTCCGTGATCGTCGATGTACTGGGCGAACCAGTCGCCGCGGGAGACGACGCTCGGGAGCCGGGCCCAGAAGTGATCGAGAATGCGTGTGCGGAACGCGTAGTGGGTCTCGAGGGAGTCCTGGTGGGTCGAGATGGCGATGTCCGCGTCGAGCAGATAGTTCTCGCGTTCCGCTGCCGGCACCCAGTCGTCGAGGAAGACGACGTTGCTGCCGAGCACGCCGAGCTGCGCGGCCAGGGCTTTCGCCTCACGAACGGTGGAGGGTTCGCCGATGGATGCGTTGGGGTGCGTCGTGCCGTAGAACACCAGCTTGATCTGCGGGTTCTCATGCACCAGGGAGGCGACCGCCCTGATCGGTGTCGCCGCATCGAACCAGTCCCAGATTCCGCCTGCCCAGAGCACGATGAAATCCGACGATTCCAGGCCGTGCCGGCCGCGGAGTCCATGGAAGTCGAGTTCGGGTTCCCGGTCCTCGGAGCCGAAGGGCAGGAGGCCGATGATCTCGTCTGCCTTGCGCCCGTGCAGGGTGCTGGGCAGTACGCCGAGGCTGGCCATGATGAAACCGAGCCACCAGTCGCGCTGACGTTCGTTCGACGTGACGAAGTAGCTGCCGGCCCGCGCGCAGAACGCGAAGTACTTCACGAGTTCCGAGTACTCGCGGTCCTTGCCCTCCTCATCGGTGAAACCGCTGATCCGATTCGAGCCGATCGTCTCGACCGGGAGGGCGTTGTAGAGGTCGTAGACGATCGCGACGCCCGCCTCGTTCGCGATGCGCGCCACATGCGTGTCGAAGAACTGGCAGAAGATCACGTCGGTCGCTGCGACCAGTTCCTCGAGCTCGGATCGCTCGCTGTAATAGGAGACGTCGAATGCTCGGGCCTCGTCGCCGAGTGTGCTGCTGCCCTCGACACCCGCGGCCAGGGTCACGTGCATGTACGGGGCGAGCGCCCGGGCGATGGAGACGAAACGCAGCCCGGGGCCGGCCATTCGCGCGCCGACCACGTCGGGTGCGACGAGCAGCACTCGGGTTCGGGATCTCGTGTCGCGGTCGTGTGATGACTGTCCCATGATGAACACAGAGTAATTCATCGATACCGTTGTCCTTATGTCGCTCCTCCCCATTCGTCCGATCGCACGACGCATCTACCGGGCATTGCCCGAGTCCGCTCGCGATCGAATCGACCTCGCCCGTCAGGATCGAAGCCTGGCCGATCGCAGTTCCGGCCTCGTGCAGGATCCGAGCATCGGCCTGTGGGTCGCCCGCAATCGTCGCCCGGTCAGCATCGTCATCCCCAGCTACAACGACTTCCCGCTGCTCACGGCGTGCCTTGAAGCGGTTCGAGAGACGTGTGCCGGCTTCGACTACGAGGTCATCGTCGTCGACGACTACTGCCAGCCGGCGAACTCCGCGCTGCTGCGCACACTGGAATCGTCACGTGTGCGCGTCATCTTCAAGGAGGAACGACAGGGCTTCGCCGTCTCGGTCAACGTGGGCATGGCCGCCGCCCGGCACGACATCGTTCTGCTGAACAGCGACACCGTCGCCCAGCCCGGATGGCTCGAGGCCCTGCAGTACGGTGCCTACGCGGTCGACGAGAAGATCGGCCTCGTCAGCCCCAAGCTGGTCTACCCCGATGGTCGCATCCAGTACGGCGGAACCTATTACGCGCGGGTGCTCGCTCCCCAGTGGTTCGGGCACCTCTACGTGGGCAGCGCCGCGAATCGGCCCCTGGCCAACGTCGCGAGCTACAACAGGTCCATCTCGGGCGCCTGCGTCTACGTCACTCGCCACGCCTACGAACAGCTGGGCGGACTCGACGAGACCTACTGGCTCGGATTCGAGGACGTCGACTATGGAATCGAGGCCTGGACCCGAGGCATCCGGTGTCTCTACCAGCCCGCGGCCATGGTCGTGCATCACGAATCGGCCACGCGCGGCTACAGCCAGGGCGCTCGCGAGCTGGGCTCGATGCGCCACTTCTGGAGGAAATGGTCGCACCTGTTCCTCGAACGTTCCGTCCCCGACGAGGAGCTGCAGGTCGACTTCGTCCTGAGCCCCGCATCATCGGCCCTCTGGCGCGACTATGTGTCGCACCAGGCCTCCGAACTGCAGCGGCTCGGCGTCGCGACGTCCGTTCGCTCGATCGACGCGACCACGGTCGACGAGTCCCTCGTCGACGAGCTCTCGTCGCGCACCGGTCTGAAGATCGCGTGCGACTGGGGCTCGGCCGACACCGTCTGGCTGGGAAGCCTGCACCAGGGGAAGCCCTCCTACCTCCTGCCGACGGTCGAGAGCGGTGCGTTTCCTCTCGATCCCGACAAGCAGAGCATGATCGTGTCGAAGTACCGGCCCGAGTTCGACTACGTCGCGCCGAACCGCTGGGCCGCGGATCAGCTTCGTGCCGAGAGCGCGTGGGAGACGTCGCACAGGGTCGTGCCCGCGCTGCCGGCGCTGCCGCTGGCCCCGGAGCCGTCGGAGAGGGTGGTGGTGTCCGTCAACAATTCGCCCTCCGTAGTGGCAGTCATTCGCGCGGTCGGCGAAGCCCATGGCCTCACCGTCGTGGTCGAGGACGGTGACGTATCGCGCGCCGCCATCGAGCGACTCTCGTCGGTTCGCCCGCTCGCTGTCGTCGCCCTGACGCCTTATGAGAACAGCCTCGAGCCGCTCGGCCTCATGGGCCTCGGAGGAGCCTTCGTCGGGCTGGTCAACGACAAGACGAAGTTCGAGGTGCTCGACGGGTACAACGCGCTCCTCGTCGGTGCCGACGGGGTGGAGTCGGGAGCTCTCAGGAAAGCGCTCGAAGACATTGCGACAATGGACTCGGTCGCCACCGAGCTCCGTGACAACGGACACCGCACCGCCGAGCGCTTCGCGCGCATGGCAGGCTCGGAGCTTCTGTCAGCACTGCACACGATCGCCCGAGTCTCGGTCTAGGAGAAACACGTGCCCAGCCCCATCGACGTCTCAGCCGAAGAACAGCTCCGTCTCCTCCGGGCCGAATTCTCGGCGCTTCGCCACTCCGCCGCGGGCCTGTCCGTTCGAGCCGAGTCGCTGGCCCGAGAAGTGGAGCACCTGAAGGCGCAGCAGCGCCGAGACCAGAGACTCCTCGCAGAACTCCGAGGCTCGACGATCTGGAAGACCACGGCGCCAGTCAGGCGTGCCCGCCTTCGCCTGCGGGCCCTCGTCGCCGCGGTTCGGCGATGACCCGCCCCACTCCCGCGATGCGTCTGGCCGCCGACGCCACGATCATCTCCGACACCCTCCCTCGCACGGGTCTCAGCCGCGTCGCAGTGATCGCGAGCTACGCGGCGACTCTCCGGGTGTCGCGGTCACTCGCGACGCTGGTGACCGAGTTCGAGTCCGGTGGATACGAGGTCGTGGTCGTGCGTGCCGGCGACGTTCAGGGTGAGCTGCTCTGGCCCGACTGGTTCGACGGACATCCGACCGTCGTCGTCAAGCCCAACCGTGGATACGACTTCGGATCCTGGGCGACCGCGTTGACGCTGTTCCCTGTGATCCACACCGTTCCGCTGGTCATCCTCACCAACGACAGCCTCGTAGGGCCCTTCGCCTCGCTCGCTCCCACGCTCGACGCATTCGAGAAGTCGACCAGCGACGTGTGGGGAATCACCCACACCGAGGAGATCGCACCGCATCTGCAGAGCTACTGGCTCGGGTTCCGGAACAGGGTTCTCGAGGCGCCGAGCATCCGGCAGTTCTGGTCGCGTGTCGACCACATCGACGACAAGGACGAGATTGTTCTGACCTACGAGATCGGTTTCAGCAAGCTGCTGCGTTCAGAGGGGTTCGTCTCCGAACCCCTGCTCGACACGCCTGCGCTGGTCTGGGCCAATCAGAACCCCACGACGGTGGGCTGGTTCCACATGATGAGACTGGGCTTTCCCTTCGTGAAGTCGATGCTCGTGAAGAATGCCGACCTGTTCCATCTCAATCGGGACATCGACGACGCCGTGGAGCTGCTCTACGGACAGAACCTGCGGGAGTGGATGTGACGAACGCCCAGAATGCGAAGACCGGCTCGCGGGCGTTGCTGCTGAGACTCAGGCGCCTCCTCGGGCGAACGCGCCGGGGAGTCGGTCGGCGCCTGATCCAGGTCGGCAACCGTGTCGGGGGAGGCGGCGCCGTCGCGCCGTCCATCCACGCGGACTTCCGCTCCCGTACCCTCGATCAGTGGTCGCTCGGACGCAAGACCTCCTTCGGCTCGGCGATTCAGGCCGGGTGGGTACGCGAGACGCCTGTCATCGACGAGCCGGCCCCCACGGTCGTGGTCGTCCACATGCGCGAGGCCGGGTACGGCGCACATTTGGAGACGGTCCTATCGACGCTCGGCGACGTCGACCTGATCATCATCGATTCGTCGAGCGAAGCCGGCACCCGCGCCTTCGACTCGCTGCCCGCCCGCTCTGTTCGAGTGCTGCGCTTCGGCCCGACGAAGAGCGCGGCCCTCGCGCTCGCGCTCCTGGCAGGAACCGGCTTCCTCGATCCGTACGACGTGGTGATCAGGGTGCGTGACGCATCCGCTCTGACCGACCGGTCGGCATCCGATCTCGGTCATGCTCTCGCCGCGTTCTCCCAGCGATTCGAACTGGGACTGGCGGCCCCCCGCCTGAATCTTCGACGCGCGATGCCGGATGACGCGAGTGCTGCTGGCCTTGCCGCGTGGCTCTGGCGCCTCCAGATGAGCCGCGATCACGACGACTTCGAGTACTCGAGCGGTGCCGTGTCCGTGCAGCGCGGGTTCGTGATCCAAGCGCTGAAATCGTTCCACTTCATCGAGCCGGATTTCGACGAGGCCGGGCCGACGAGCCTTGCCGAGCTCGAGGAGAGCTTCGATCAGCTGCTCGGGTACCTCACCCGCGAGTCCGGGCTCGCGACCGTGGCATTCACCGACCTCGCCGACGTCGACCCGACGACGCGCGTCGACGCGCCTAAGCGGGCTCGCGCTCGCGTCGTGGCCTTCCGCTCCATCGGCCTCGGCGGCAACCGTCCGGCGGTCGAGGCGGGATCGGGCGCGTGGACGGAGATTGCGATCGCACAGCCGCTGTACTCGGGTCATTGGCAACCGAACCTGCCGCTCGACTCGACCTTCGACACGCCTGATTCCCCGCAGACCGTGCGGCACCAGACTGAATTGCTCGAGCAGTACGGCCTCGAGGGATTCGCGTTCCGGGTCACCGCGATGAGCGATTCGAGAGACGGGTTCCACGCCGTCGACGCCTTCCTCAAGAGCGGCACCGATCGGCAGTTCTGCCTGGTCTGGTCGCCCGGCTCAGCGTTCGATTTTCCCGGAAACGAACGTCCGCCGAAGATCACGCAGGGGGAGTCGGCGGCTTTCCTCGAGCGAATCAAGTCGTATCTCGAGCACCCGAGGGCGCTGACGCTGGCATCTCGACCGCTCCTCGTCGTCGAGAAGCCGCACCGGATCGTCGCCTTCGACAAGCTTCTCGACGACGCACGATTCACGGTCCTTCCCGTCGACGACGGAACATCGACCGGCATCGCCCCTCGCAGCGCTGACGGCACGACTCAGGCATCGATTCGACTCGCCGACCCCCTCCGACCCGACTACCGCGGACAGCCGGACGGTCTCGACACGGATCGGCGCTACAACCGGGAGGTCTACAACTACGCGAGCTTTGCCGACCAGCGCATCGCCGACACGTGGACCCTCGAGGAGCACGAGCTGCCTGCGGTGACGGTCGACTACGACTCGACGTCGCTCGAGCGGTTCCACGCGGGCCTTCTTCTCGGAGCGAACCCGTTCACGTTCCACAGGTGGCTCAGCGCCGCCGTCACCGTTCTGGGCGATCGAGAGGTCGGCGAACGACTCGTCTTCGTTCAGGCGTGGAGCGACTGGTTCGTTCGCGCGGCGCTCGAACCCTCCGAGAGGTTCGAGAACTCCTACCTCCTCGCCGTGAGGGCCATCGTCGGCAGGTAGCACCGATGCTGGGCGTGTTGGTCGCGATCACTCGCGGCGAATAGATACGATCTAGGTGGGTTTGCCGGTGCCGGCCCGCCTATGGGGGTGTATCTGCGTTGTCAAGTCGTCGCATTGTCGGGGCTGTACTGACCCTTGTCGTCGGCGCGGTCGTTCTCACCGCGTGCGTTGCGCCGTCGCCTGACGGCGATGCATCGTCCACGCCGACCGTGAGCCAGACTCCGACGACCACGCCGACCGTGCGGCCGACCACGCAGCCCACCAACGACCCCGAGCCGGTGCCGGCCGGTGTCGAACCCGTGCTGGTGATCGCCGCGGCCGATGAGGGCGGCGAGACCGTCTCCGCGAGCGGGTACGTAGCCGGTCTGGTCGAAGACGGCGGCGCCTGCCACTTCGTCTTCGAGGCGAACGGCAAGCAGGCGGCGGCCGACAGCGTCGGCATCCCGGATGTCCGCACGACGTCGTGCGGTCTGGTGCAGGTTCCCATAGATGGTCTCGGAAGCGGATCGTGGAAGATCACGCTCGAATACACGGCGCTCGACGCCAACCTCTACACGTCACTGAGTGAAACGGTCACAGTCCCATGATGCGAATCAAGAACCTCGTTGCGGCCGTCGCCGTCGGCGCGCTGCTCCTCGTCGGGCTTCCGGCCGTGGTGAACACCGAGGTTGCGCAGGCGGCGACGGCGTCGGACTTCAAGCCCGGCAACATCATCAGCGACGCGCAGTTCTACAACGGCGACGCGATGGACGCCTCCTCGGTGCAGAACTTCCTCAACAGCCAGGTGCCGACCTGTCGCAGCAGCTACGCCTGCCTGACGAACTACCGGCAGTCGACGCCGACGATGGCTGCCTCTGCGGGACGGTGCGACACGTACCCGGGCAGCGGCAGCGAATCGGCCGCCGAGATCATCGCCAAGGTCGGCCGTGTTTGCGGAATCAGCCAGAAGGCCATGCTGGTGCTGCTCGAGAAGGAGCAGAGCCTGGTCACGATGTCGAACCCGTCTCAGGGCCGGTTCGAGTCGGCCACGGGCATGGGATGCCCGGACACGGCCCCGTGCGACTCGTCCGTTGCCGGGTTCTTCTATCAGGTGTACTACGCCGCTCGTCAGTTCAAGATCTACTCCACGTCTCCGAACTCGTTCAACCACATCGCCGGGCGCAACAACAATGTGCGATTCAGCCCGAACGCGTCGTGCGGTTCGACGTCGGTCTACATCGAGAACCTCGCGACGGCCGGCCTGTACAACTACACGCCGTACCAGCCGAACGCGGCAGCCCTCAACAACCTCTATGGCTCGGGCGACAGCTGCAGCGCATACGGAAACAGGAACTTCTGGCGCATCTACACCGACTGGTTCGGTTCTACGACGGAGCCGGTCAACCCGGCCGGGTCTGTCGACGAGTTCTCGGTCAGCCTGTCCTCGACGGGAGCCACCCTCACAGTCAGGGGATGGGCGCTCGACCTGAAGTCGAGCTCGAAGGTCATCGAAGCGCACGTCTATCTCACGAAGCCCGACGGTACGACGACGGGAACCCCCCTGCGGGCGGACAAGAGCCGTCCGGACATCGCGAACGCGTACCCGGGGGCCGGGGCGAATCATGGATACCAGACCACCATTCCGGTGTCGGCCGGCGGGTCGTATCAAGCGTGCGTCTATGGAATCGGACTCTCGGGCAACAACAGGCTTCTCGACTGCAAGTCGGTCACCATCGCCCAGAACTACCCGCAGGGGGTCGTCGACGGCATAGACGTCACCGGCAAGGGTGCGAGCACCGCCTTCGCCGTGCGCGGTTGGACATTCGATCCCAACATCGCTTCGACGTCGATCGAGGCGCATGTCTACATCACCTACCCCGACGGCACGCGCAGGGGCACGGCGCTGAGGGCCAACCAGGCCCGGCCGGATATCGCCGCCGCCTACCCCGCGGCTGGAGCCAACCACGGTTTCTCCTCGACGTTCCCGATCAGTCAGGGAGGCACGTACGAGGTCTGCGTCTTCGGCATCGGAACATACTGGTCTAACAAGGGCGCGAATGCTGTCCTCGGATGCAAGACGTTCAATCTGCCGTCTGCCTATCCGCTCGGCACGGTTGATTCGGCCGCCCTCGTTCAGGATGAAAAGTCGGCGAACATCGCCATCGCGGGCTGGGCATTCGACACTGGTGCGCTCAACACGGCCATTCCCGTTCACGTCTACCTGACGAAGCCTGATGGCACGACGAGCGGATACCCGTTCGTGGCGAACAAGCAGCGAGATGACGTCAACAGGGTCTACGGCAGCGGAGCGAATCACGGTTTCTCAGAGGTCATTCCGATCACCGTTCCCGGTGTCTACAAAGCGTGCGTATTCGGCATCGCCGTGTCGCCGCTGAGCGATGGGAAGAACGCCCTGTTCTTGTGTACGACCATCGACGCTTCGGCAGCGAACCCGATCGGTTCGTTCGACAGTGCCACGGTTGTGAAGGCCGGGGACGGCACAGGGGCACTGACCGTGTCCGGATGGTCCATAGACCAGCAGGTCCCAGCGATGTCCACGCAGGTTCACGTCTACGTCACCGGCCCCGACGGGGTTCAGCGCGGAACGGCTCTCGTCGCCAACAAAACGCGCGCCGACGTCGGACGGGTCTATCCGGGTACGGGAACGACTCACGGCTTCAGCGACACGCTGACTCTCACCCAGCCCGGGACCTACAGCGTGTGCGCATTCGCAATCGGAACGGCGAAGCTGAATGCGGGTCGCAACACCCTGATGTCCTGCAAGTCCGTCACCTACTAGCCCGCTCGGTAGGCAGGCCCGCCGAGCGTCAGTTCTTCGTTCGGACGGCGCTGAGAGCGAGATAGCCCATTCGGGCTATCTCGCGCCGGGTCTTGGTGATCGCGTCGAGGACGAACCCGAACGTGGTCACGACAACACCGAGTACGACGATCGAGGACGAGAGGAACGCGGTCGGGAACCGGGGCACGAGTCCCGTCTGCACGAAGTCGATGATCACAGGGATGCCCAGAATCAGGGCGGTCACGAAGAGCAGGAGTCCGATGGCCGAATGGAATGCCAGGGGGCGTTCGTGTCTGATCAGCTGAAGGATGAGTCCGAGGATCTTGAAGCCGTCTCGGTAGGTACTGAGCTTGCTCTCGCTGCCCTCGGGTCGGTCCTTGAATCCGACCTTGACCTCCGTGCTGGGAATCCGCAAGCTCATGCAGTGCACGGTCAATTCGGTCTCGATCTCGAACTCGCGCGAGACCGCGGGGAAGGACTTCACGAACCGCCGGGAGAAGATGCGGTAGCCGCTGAGCATGTCGTTGACGGGCGTGCCGAACACGCTGCTCACGAATCGGTTGAATGCTTTGTTGCCGGCCTCGTGACCGGCTCGATAGGCGGTCTCGGTGATCTGCTCCCGCACCCCGAGCACATGATCGAAGGGACCGGAGACAAGGGTGTCGATCATCTGTGGCGCCGCGAACGCGTCGTAGGTGTCGTCGCCGTCGATCAGGAGGTAGATGTCCGCCTCGATGTCGGCGAAGGCGCGGCGGACAACGTTCCCCTTGCCCTTCAAGTTCTCGTACCGAACGATGGCGCCTGCAGCACGCGCTACCTCATCGGTGCCGTCGCTCGAACGGTTGTCGTAGACGTAGACGGTGACGCCGGGGATGGCGGCTTTGAGATCGGAGACGACCTTTCCGACGGCGGCGACCTCGTTGTGGCACGGGACGATCGCGGCGATAGAATACGTTTCGGCGGTCATGGCTGGGCTCCACTGGTGGTCTTGCGGTCGGATGGCACGACGATGAAGGCCGATGTGCCTCCGCAACCATAACGCAACACCCACGATCGGATTCCGAACTGAACGACGCGCCACGCCCCGCCCGCCCCGGGCGCCTGAGGCAACATCTGAACAGGGGGCTTCTCTTCCTCCTCATCGGCGGCGTAGGTTTCGTCGTCGATGCGGCCACCTTCAACGGTCTGGTCTACTGGAACGGTTCGGGACCCCTTTTCGAGCAGCCCCTTCTGGCCAAGATCATCGCCATCCTGGTTGCGACCCTTGTCACGTATTTCGGGAACTCCTGGTTGACCTACCGCGATAGAAAGGCGCCTCGCACGGCGCGTCAGCTGCTTCTCTACGCAGTACTGAACGGGGTCGCCATACTCATCCAGCTGGGGTGTCTGGGCTTCTCCAGGTACGTGCTTCAGCTGGCCGACCCCGTTGCCGACAACATCTCGGGCACGCTCGTCGGGCAGGCCCTGGCAACGATCTTCCGCTATCTCACCTACGCGCGGTGGGTGTTTCCTGCAGAGCGTGATTCCGAGAGATGACCGCGGGCTCGGAGGCCTACCGCGGAGTCTGCGGCTGCACTGCGTAGATTCGAAGAACCGAATTGCCCTGTGTGAATTCATCGAGAGGCTCGAGGCACGGCTGATTCAGCGGTTCGCCGTCTGACAGCACGAAGTCGACGTGTTCCTGTGCGAATGAGGAGCAGGAGTCGAAGGTGACAACGATCTGATCGCGGGCCGGGTTGGAGACGGTGGGGGCGCCCGTGCCCGGCACCCAGCTGATGTTCGCGAGACGATTCCAGTTCTCTTCGAACCGGCCCGAGGGGTCGATCTGCTTCCACATCGTGTCATTCGGGTAGGTCTGCACGCCGTTGTACGCGTGAACACCGCTCTCCAAAAGCACCGCCGTGGGTGCGGGGAACCCGACACCGACCCAATTCGCCTCGGGGTCGGTCTGGCCGATGACGTCGACGGCGCGGCCAGCCGAGGTGTCTTCGGCGAGATCGAAGACACCCCGGTAGAGAGGGTTCACCTGCGCGCCGACGATGAGTGTGGCGAGCAGCAGCGCAAAGGCGCCCCATCCCGCGGCGCGACGAGATATGAGTACAACACCCATGGCGAGCAGGATTGTGGCGAGGACCGCCCATCTGGAATCGGCGATGTGCGACCCGGCCTCGCGCAGAGCGAACCATACGAGCCCGCTCGCCGCGACGACCGAGAGACCTGTGGCGACGGTTGTCGGCCAGCCGATCCGGATCTTCTCCGTTTCGAGCCGAGACACGATCGTCGCGACCGCGACGGGGGCCAGGATGGCGAAGACCAGGCGCAACCGTCCGTTGGTCGATCGATCGAGCAGGGTCACATGGGCGATGACATCCCAGCCGGGAATCACGTAGAAGGCCAACACCACGAGCTGCAGGCACACCAGAGCGAGTGCCAGCCAGTCGACCGACTTGGACCGACGGTAGCGGCGCCACACGAGCCAGAGGAGCGGGATGCACAAAAACACGCTGGTCATCATCGCCGTGGCTGCTTCGGAGGAATTGGGTCCGAGGATGTCGAACGTGTTCGACTGAAGCGGTTTCTGGAAGGGGCCGCTGAAGAGCGAGATGAGCTCGTTGAATGTCAGTGCCCCCGTGCTCTGCAGCCGCTGGCCCGGATAGACGGTCGCGAAAAGCGCCTTGATGGTCTCGATACGCGTGAGTATCCAGATGACCATGACGGCCGCCGCGGCGACCGCCGCCGCCAGGAGAGGGAGAAGGGTTCGCACGGTCTGAGCCCAGGACAGTCCCTGGGTCCGTCGTTCCATGAGCACGAACCCGATCGTGAATGCCACCAAGGCGAGTGCCGCAGGAACCATGAACGGCGCGTAGATGCTCATCGCCATCGCGATGGCCACGTAGCCTGTCGCCGCTGCCCAACCGAGTCGGGCGAGTCTCGATCGGCTTCGATACGCCCAGATCACCGCTGTCATACCCGTGAACGCGAAAGCGACGGGGAGAATCGTCGTCGGCAGAAACCACCACTGGATGATCGGCTGGAAAAGCACCGTCAGCGCGAGGAATGCAGCACTGAACGGGCGCCGGGGCAGGAGTGACACGACGAACACGTAAGCCGAGATGATCAGCATCAGCGCGGGAATCCACCACCGCAGGGCCATTCCCTGGTCGAGCGGCAGGAACAGGAATCCCAGAACATGGGGTCGGAAGAGACTCGACCAGTCCCACGTCGGCAGGTCGTTCTGCACTGTCGCGTCCATGCCACCAGGAAGCGTCTGGTTGAAGACCGGGAAGCCCTGCTCCGTTTGCGACACGACCCAGCTCGACTGGACGAGCCATTCGTCGCTGCGGATCAACTGCGGGGTTCCGAGCAGCAGATCCGGATCGGAGCCCGTTCCGAAGATGTTCCAGTATGCACCGGTGGAGGAGCCCGAGATGCCCAGAAGGACGAACACGGCTACGGTCACGAAGGCCAGGATGGGAAACGCCAGGAGCACCGGAACGCTGGGCAGACCGGACTCGCGCGGCGTGGTGATGCGAATTAAACTCTTCAGCATAATGTCGTAACGGCTGGGTCGATCGGTCATTTGCTTGCCCCCCGGCTCTCGGACGGAGCCTCGACCCCGTTCGCGGAATCAGGCTCTTCGTAGAGCGCTCGCTGCGCGTCGACTGCCTCGGCGAGAACAGTACGACCGTCGGCCCGATGGTGCCCGTAGACCCAGAACCGGTAGAACGCGAAACGGAACACGGTGCCCAGACCGAGGCCGATCACATTGCTCGAGATGTTGTCGGCCAGCAGACTGTCGAAGCCGAGCACGTAGTGGCTGATATACAGGCAGGCCAGCCCGATGAGCATCCCACCGAGTGACACGGCGACGTACTCGAGGAACTCGAGGATGAAGTTCTTGCGGCGATGATTCCGGAAAGTCCAGTACCGGTTGCCGATCCAGTTGACGATGATGGCGATCGACACGCTCGCTATCTTGGCCCCGATCGGCGACTGCCAGAAGTGATCCTCGCCGGCGACACCCACGCGCAGAAGGTTGAAGACGCCGACGTCGACGACGAATCCGATGAGGCCGACGACGCCGAACTTCACACCGTAGGAGAGAACGCGAGTCCAGAGGTCGGCGGCGACGGTCACTATCCGATGTGGCAAGGTCGTTCCGGTTCTTCTCGTGTTGTCGAACGGCGACCGTGGCCCGATCGTCGGTTTCTCAGTGTAGATGGGGTGCTGCACATCGACGGGCGATCCCGCGCCTGATGCGCGGGAGTGGCGCTCGTCGAACCTCATGTGAGAATGCTCTCTGTGTCTATGAGCAGAGTGGCCGATCCGCGCGCCGAGGCCGGAGCGGCAGACCGGCTCCCTCCTCACGTCGCGCTGCTGCGCAATGATGCGGTCATCACGGTTGCCGTCGCCATTGCAGCCGCTCTCCTGTGCCTCGGTCGGTTGCCCGCTGGAGTCCGGGGCGTCCTCTGGGCAGAAGACGGACGGAACTTTCTCGAGGACCGTCTTCGGCTCGGGCCGTGGAACGCAGTCTTCGACGTCTACGAAGGCTACGTCCACATCGTTCCTCGGCTCTTGACCGACGTCGCGGTGTCTGCATTTCCGATAGATCGTTTCGCCGAGACGGCGGCATTGCTGGCGTCCCTGACATTCGGCGTCATCGCGGGTCTGGTGTACGTGTGCAGCCGGGATCTGATTCGAAGCCGGGCATTCCGGGTACTGCTCGCGATGATCACTGTCCTGGCCCCGGTGCTGCCGCTTGAAATTCTGGGCAATTTCGCCAACGTGCACTGGGGCTTCCTCTGGCTCGCCCCATGGCTGCTTCTCTACAGGCCGAGAACCTGGATAGGCGCATCTGCGCTCGGTATCGTCGCACTGGTCGGGGGACTCACCGAGATTCAGATGCTTCTGTTCCTGCCTCTCGCGATCGTCCACGTGAAGTGGCCGAAGGCCTGGCTTGTCGCAGTGGCGACCGCGATCGGCGTCGCCGTGCAGATCGTGGCGACGGTCACGAGTCCGAGAACTCCCAACGTGGAGATCAAGCCAGGCCCGCTCGACATCGCGGTGGGGTATGTCGAGCTTCCGATCCTCGGGGCCTTCGAGGGGCATTCGGCTCGGATACAGAGCGCGCTCCTCGAGGGCGGCTTCGGGGTCGCCATCATCAACGCGCTCGTCGCGATCGTTGTCATCGGCTTCGCACTGACTCCGGTCTTCACGGCGACGGGTCTCAACCGATTCGTGCCCGTCATCCTGGTCGGAGCTTCGTTGATCGCCTGGGGGGCTGCCCTCTGGCTGAACCCCGGCCCCACATGGCAGTATGCCGACCTCGATTCCGAGACCTTGCAGGGATTCAGGATCACGCGGTACGTCGCTGTTCCCTCGATGCTGCTGCTCGGGGCAGTCGTCGTGGCGGCTGCACAGGCGTTCCATAGAGGCGGCCGCGCTCGGTTCGTGGCGGGACTCGCCATAGGGATCGTGGCCATGGGCTTCATCGGCAGCTATCACCTGGACGCCATCAGACGTGACGGCGGGCCCCAGTGGTCGACGTCGATCGACCAGGCACGAAACACATGCGAGAGTGGACTCGTTCCGGCACCGATCGAGATCGCCCCTCCGACGTGGACGGTCGACATCACGTGCGATGACATCGAGCAAAACCGGTGACCGCGCTCGTGATCCTGCCGACCTTCAACGAGGCCGGCAACCTCGACTGGATCCTCGACCGGCTTGCCGCATCCGTCCCCGCCGCTCACGTTCTGGTCGTCGACGACGCCAGTTCGGACGGCACCGGCGATCTGGCCGACCGTCGGGCAGCCGACGACCCGCGTGTCCATGTCATCCATCGTGCGGGCAAACTCGGGCTGGGCTCGGCGTACATCGCCGGGTTCGGCTGGGGCATCGAGCACGGGTTCGACACGCTGGTCGAGATGGATGCCGACGGCTCGCATCCGCCGGAGTCGCTGCCGGCCATGCTGGCCCTTCACGAGGGCGGGCGGGCCGATCTGGTGATCGGGTCGCGGTGGGTGCCCGGCGGATCGGTCGTGAACTGGCCGCGCAGCCGCCAGCTGCTGAGTCGGGCGGGCAACGCCTATGCCCGGTTCATGCTGCGACTGGCGGTGAAGGACGTGACGGCCGGATTCCGCGTCTACTCTGCGTCGGACATCGCGGCAATGGATCTCGACGGAGTCGACTCGAAGGGCTATTGCTTTCAAGTCGACATGACGCTCCGGCTCCTCGACGCGGGCGGTCGGGTCGTAGAGCACCCGATCGAGTTCCGAGAACGTGAGCGCGGCGAATCGAAGATGAGTCGCGCGATCGTGGTCGAGGCGATGATGCGGGTCACACTCTGGGGCGTGCAGCGGCCTTTCCGCCGTGCAGCGCCGCCGCGCTCCTAAGCGCCGGCCCGAGGCAGCTCCACGGTCGGCGGCTTCAACGCGAGCCCCTGTCGCCAGCTGAGCGAGTGCGCCGCCTTCACCATGCACATCACGAAGAACATCCACCCGTACTCCACGAGCATGGCGCTCTCCGCGGCGCTCGTCACGAGCAGCACGATGAGGATGAGCGCCGGCCACATGTAGATGACGCTCTTCTTCGACGTGGCCAGAATCCAGGAGCGCACCAGCGCCAGTCCCACCATGCCCACGAAGATCGCGAGGCCGATCAGCCCGACCTGGAAGTAGACGTCGATGAAGGCGTTCAGCCCCGACGTGTGCTGCCGGTTCCCCACGAAGTCGAGGGCGAAGAACGGCGACACATTGGGCCGCCACAGGCCCACCCAGCCCCAGCCCTCGAGCTGGTTGTAGTCGATCAGGTTCGACAGCTGGTTCCAGATCTCGAGCCTGTAGGTGAACTCGGCCCGAGCGCCGACGATGGCGAGGATGCGCGTGCGCACGAAGTAGGCGCTGATCGTTCCGATCACCAGGATGACCAGCATTCCGATCTGCAGGCTGCGGCGCAGCTCGGGCCTCGCCCGGCGCAGCGCGAGAACGGCCAGCGCGGCCACGAGCACGATCACGGCGACGCCCAGCGAGATGGGGGAGCGGGAGCCGATGAGAAGCACCCCGGCCAGAATGATCGAGTACAGGCTCAGGCCGCGTTGCACCGACCGCGTGTTGCGCTCGACCAGAAAAGTGACGAGCGCGATCAGGGCGATGAAGCCCAGCATGTTGCGCGATCCGAAGATGCCCTGCAGTGGCCCGCCGTCGTCGAGGTTGCCCTGGATGCGCAGGAACGCGATCGGCAGATCGAGCAGCAGGCCCGACAGGATCTCGAGCGCCAGCGACGCCGTCAGCAGCACGCGCATGACATCGCCGACCGCCCGCACGATCTGGATGAGATCGCGCACGAGCGCGACGTACAGCGCCAGGAACGAGAACGTGAGCTGGTAGACGACGCCCGTGATGCTCGATGCCTGGTACCTGCTCCACACGATCGTGATGGCGCACCAGCCCAGAAAGACGAGGAGCGACAGGGGCAGCACGCCGTGCCAGTCGAGATCCTTGCGGCGGGCCACCAGGGAGACGGTCGCGAGCACGACGAGGGTGCTCAGGATGCCGACCAGCCCGGCCCAGCCCATCGTCGCCTTGATGACGTGCACGGAGAGCGCCGATCCGATGGCGGCCACCGACAGCACGGCCGAGAACCGCGGCGAGCCGAAGATCGCGGCGACCACCGCCCATCCGGGGTGCTCGGAGATCCTCACCTCGCGAGGCCGACCCGTCGCAGCCGCACCGGCGCGTCCGATTCGACGGGGCCGCCGTCGGGCACGGTCAGATCGATTCCGGTGGCGCCCACGTCGAGTCGGGTCTTCAGCGCCATCAGCGCCAGGAGCGCGAACCCGCCTTCGACGAGCATGCGCGATTCGACGAACGACTGGGCGACCAGGAGCGTGAGGATGAGGGCCGGGAGCAAAGTGACCGGAACGAACGGAACGGCCGTACCCCGGGCATCCAGTTGCTCATCGACCGCGAACCACCACGACCGCCAGCACGCGCCGACGACCGCCCCGATGAACAGCACGAGGCCCACGATGCCGAGCTGCAGCCACACGTCGAGCCAGGCGTTGTGCGCCTGAAGGTAGGTCACGCCCTTGCGCTCGGCGAGGTGGGTGAACGGCTCGACCCAGGGCACCCAGTAGCTGACCCAGCCCCAGCCGAACGCTGGACGCTGCTGGGCGAGCCCGGTCACGGCGTTCCAGATGTCGAGGCGACCCGTGAGGTCGGAGCTCTTGCCGAAGAGCCGCAGGATCTGCGACGAGAACGCTCCCACCAGAACCGCGATCGCGGCGATGCCGGCAGCGCTCGAGACGAGAACGACCCGGCGCTGCCTCGCGTTCGACCGTCGCATCAGAATCAGGATGCCTGCGGCTGCGGCCACGACGACGAGCACGGCGATGGCCGTGGTCGAGCGGGTGAGCGCCAGTGTGGCGACCGCCACGGCGAACCACGAGTAGGAGCGTGCACGGCCCAGCGACCTCGACGTGAACTCGAGGAAGAGGCAGACGAGCGCGATCACGGCGACGAACGCCAGCAGGTTGCGGTTGCCGACGATGCCCTGGATGGGGTCTCCCGTGAAGAGATGAGCCTGGCTCCAGAAGAAGGCGTCGGGCAGCTTTCCGCTGCCGTAGTCGACCCAGAACGGAATGATCGGGCGGCGCACGAACACGGCCACGACGAACTCGAAGAGCAGTGACAGGCCGAGGATCCAGCGGGTCGCGCGGCCGAGGGCGGTGAGGATGCGCGGCCACGACATCGAGGTGGCGAAGAAGATCGCCGCGATCACGGGGCCCGCCTGGGCGACCAGGCCGAGGAGCGTGGCCCCGGGGTAGAAGGACCACGTGATCGAGATGATCGCGAGGGCGAGGAACGCAGTGAGACCGAGCGGGACCCGACGGGGGGTGAGCTGGCGCCATCCCTTGTCACGGGTGATGAGCACCACCAGCGTGATGACGATCGCGAGGCAGAGGGCGGCGAATCCGTACCAGCCGATGAGGTTGCGCCAGAAGTCGCCGGCGAGAAGCGTGAAGAACGTGAGCACGGCCAGCGTGGAGCGGCCGGTGCTGGTCACGGAGTTCATAGAGGCAAGACTACCGATGCTCGTTCCCTGAGCTTGTCGAAGGGATGTGCCCTTAGACAAGCTCAGGGAACGAGGTGTTACACGAAGGCGGCGAAGCCCGTGAGCGCGCGACCCACGATGAGCGTGTTCATCTCGCGTGTTCCCTCGTACGAGTACAGCGCCTCCGCGTCGGCGAAGTGCCGCGCGACGTCGTAGTCGAGCACGATTCCGTTGCCGCCGAGCGCCTCGCGGCACCACGCGACCGTCTCGCGCATCCGGGCCGTGGCATACGCCTTGGCGAGCGCCGAGTGCTCGTCGCGCTGGATGCCCTGATCGAGCATCTGCGAGACGCGCACGACCATGCCGAGGCTGGCCGTGATGTTGCCGATCGACTTCACGAGCAGGTCCTGGATCAGCTGGTGCGACGCGATCGGCTTGCCGAACTGCACGCGCTCCTTCGTGTACCGCAGGGCGGCCTCGTAGGCGCCGATCGAGTTGCCGACCGCGGCCCAGGCGACCTCGGCGCGGGTGAGGCGCAGCACCTTGGCGGTGTCGCGGAACGAGTTCGCGTTCTGAAGGCGCAGCGACTCGGGGATGCGCACGTCGGTGAGCGTGATGTCGGCGTTCTGCACGATGCGAAGGCTCTGCTTGTTCTCAATCTTCGTGGCGACGTAGCCGTCGGTGTCCGTGGGAACGATGAAGCCCTTCACCTGGTTGTCGGCCGTGTCCTTGGCCCAGATCACCGTGATGTCGCTGAAGGTCGCGTGCCCGATCCAGCGCTTCTCGCCGTTCAGCACCCACTCGTCGCCGTCGCGCGTAGCCGTGGTCTTGAGGCCCTGGGCGGAGTCCGAGCCCGAGGTGGGCTCGGTGAGGCCGAACGCGCCGACGATCTCTCCCGCCGCCATCCGGGGCAGCCACTCTGCGCGCTGCTCATCGGAACCCGTGACGCTGATGGCGCCCATGGCGAGTCCGTTCTGCACGCCCACGTGGGTGGCGACGGATGCGTCGATGCGGCCGAGTTCGAGGGCGACGAAGCCGCGGAAGACGGCTGAATTCTCGAACGGCTTCGTCTCGTCCCAGCCGAAGCGGTAGACGTCGAGGTCGGCGAGGCCCTTGACGATCTCGTGCGGGAACGTCGCCTTCTCCCAGTGCCCGTTGACGACCGGCTTGACCTCGTTCTCGAGGTAGCGGCGGATGCCGGCGAGGGCATCCTTCTCCTGGTCGGTCAGCATCGACTCGTAGCCGTAGAAGTCGCTCGCGAGAGGTTCCAATGACATGTGTGCTCCATTGCTCAGGGGTGTTCGGGTGCAACTCAATCAGCGAGGCCGTCGCCGCTCCAACTGATTGGTAGTTTGGGCTAAGACTCGGCAGGCCGCGCCGGGCGACGTTGTAGGTCGCTCATAATGCTGCCCCCGGGCCGTGCTCCTCGCAGATTTCCCAGAAAGGCGCCCGACGTGTTCGTTGGCATCACCAATACTCCCCGTGACTACTCGTGGGGGTCCACGACGGCGATCGCCGAACTGCTCGGAATCCCGTCGACCGGAGGGCCGCAGGCCGAGCTCTGGCTGGGAGCGCACCCCGGATCCCCGGCGCGCATCATCGACGGATCCATGCGTCATGGCGTCGATGACCTCGCCGAGTGGATCGCGGATGACAGGGAGGTGGCCATCGGGGGGCACGCGCAGCTGCCGTTCCTGCTGAAGATCCTCGCCGCCGACGGGCCGCTGTCGTTGCAGGCGCATCCCTCGCTGGAGCGGGCCCGGCAGGGGTTCGACGCCGAGAACGCCGCGGGCATCCCGCTCGACGCCCCCAATCGCAATTACAAGGACCCGCTGCACAAGCCCGAGGTCATCGTCGCCCTGAGCGAGACCTTCGACGCCCTGTGCGGGTTCCGGCCCGTGGCCGAGATCCGCGACATCGTCGCGCTGCTCGAGAAGTGGGACACAGAATCGGATGCCCCGGCGCCGGCCGTTCTCGCCCCTCTCGCCGCGCGGGCGCGCGCCGACGGAGACGACGGCGAGATTCTCCGCTCGCTGGTGGAATGGCTGCTGGGTGGTTCTGAGGAGGTCGCGGCGCTCGTGAGCCGGGTCTCAGCGCTCGCGGAGGAGAACGAGCCCGCGGCAGCGGGGGAGTATGCGGCGTCGCTGCAGACCGTGCGCGACCTGGCGGTCGAGTACCCCGGAGATCCGGGGATCGTCACCTCCCTGCTGCTCAACAGAGTGACCCTCTCGGCCGGCGAGGCGCTGTATCTGCCGGCCGGCAACATCCATGCGTACCTGGAGGGGCTCGGCGTCGAGCTGATGGCGGCCTCCGACAACGTGCTGCGGGGCGGCCTCACGCCGAAGTACATCGACGTGCCAGAGCTGCTGTCGGTGCTCGACTTCGAATCGCTGCCCGTTCCGTACCTGCGACCCACGTTCCCCTCGGAGGGTGTGGAGGAGTTCCGGCCGGGCGTGCCCGACTTCGTGCTGGTGCGCATCCATACCCGGCTCAACGAGCGCGCGGCGTATCGGCCCGATGGCGCGGCGATCGCGATCTGCACGGCAGGGTCCTTCGAGATCCACGGCGAACGCAGTGACACGACCCTCGAGCGGGGCCAGTCGGTGTTCATCACGCCTGAGGAGGGTGCGATCACGTTCACGGGAGTGGGCACGGTCTTCTTGGCGGCTCCGGGCGCTCCCGCCTAGCAGCATCGGTCCTCGGCGACCCAACCGGTCCAACTGAGGACATTGTGCATTGGGCCGCGGCGTAGTCCCTGCTTCCCGGGGAACCTTCGCGGACGAAATGAGATTTGTCCTCAGTTGGCGCCACGTCGAAAGTCTCTGAGCTCTTTCGCCTCTGACACGGTGCGACGAATGACCGCGAGCGTCTCCGGCCACAACTGATGGATGTGTCTGGGCAGGATGCGGAGGCTCGGCAGACCTGCTCCGAACGAGGCGAGCACCTTATCGAAATCCCACGAGATCTGCGCATCGTCGCTATGCCATTGCCGGCTGTCGACATCGAGTGGGAGGACGCCATCGATCAGGAGGTCGAAGGGGCTCGTGCCAGGAAGAGGGAACTGCGTCTCCACCACGAAACCGGCTCGACGAAGACGCACGCGAACGATCGTTTCATTGCCCGAGTCTGCGGCGGGATCGATCTCTGCCCGAAGGTGCTGCAGTCGGCGGGGAAGGTGTCTGAAGAGGAGACCGACCTGGTCAGCCGTCACGAACCCTGTCCGCAGCGCGGAGTCGATGCTCGCGATCGCATGCTCTTCGCTCTGGCACAGTACGGCTTGGCGCAGCGATACGAGAGGCGGCATGAGCCAGTCGCGATGATTCGACGGCCCGGTGGAGAGATCCGGCGTGGCCGAACGCTGCCAGTGAACGCGAGGAACTCCCGGATCTGCAACGAAGTTCGTATCGGACCGAGGTGTTTCGGCAGGTCGACCGACGCGTGAGGCGTCAGCCGTGTGCAGGTCGTGCGCACCGCGGCGAACGCAAACGTGTAGTCGCGTGTCGAGGCCCGCCCATACCCGGTTTCTGCGCAAGGCCGACAGGCAGGCGACCTTGCCGCCGAGACGGACCGCGCGTCTTTGATCGAGATCGGCCTCGGCTATTGCGTAGATGCCTCGACGGATCGGCTGGAGAATGCGGTCAGATCGGGCTCGGTCGATCATAGGCAATTCCGCTCCGAGGGAAGTGAGGGTGCGCCGTGATGCGATTCCCCCCGACATGAGCATGAGGCCGCGAATGCGCGAGTGATCTCCGACCATGGTTCGAGCGTGGCGTTACCCGGATGAACGTGGGACGGACTGGAGAGTTCTGTGAGTCCTTCGTGAGCTCACATCCCTGGGAGGGAGGAGTCGACGGCTGATACTCCCGTGCGACCTCGCCAACTGAGGACATTCCTCGCTGGACCCTGGAAAGAGCGCCAGGTTGACGGGGCAGTGTGCGGCGCAGGAGCAGTTTGTCCTCAATTAGCGCTCGGCGTAGGGCCCAGCACTGACTGTCAGCCCACGAGTTCTCTCACGCAAAAGGTGCGTCGGTAGTTGGCCGGTGTCGTCTGGAGCGTCTTCACGAAGTGGTGCCGCATCACGGCGGCCGAGCCGAAGCCCGTCTCGGCGGCGACGGCCTCGAGCCCCAGGGTGGTCTCCTCGAGGAGCTGCTGCGCGCGCATGAGGCGCTGCTTGTTCAGCCAGGCCGCCGGCGTCGTGCCCAGATCCGCGCGGAATCGGCGCGCGAAGGTGCGTGAAGACATCAGGGCCTTGCGGGCGAGCTCGTCAACGCTGAGGTCGCGATCGAGGTTCTCGAGCATCCATTCGGTGACGCCCGCGAACGAGTCGCTCGGCTCTGCGGGAAGCGGGGTGGCGATGTACTGGGCCTGGCCGCCCGCGCGCTGAGGGGGCACGACCATGCGACGGGCGATGACGTTCGCGGCGGCGGCGCCCAGCTCGGTGCGAACGAGGTGCAGCGCCGCGTCGATGCCGGCCGAGGTGCCTGCGCCCGTGATGATGTTGCCGTCCTGCACGAACAGCACGTCGGCGTCGACCTCGATCTTCGGGAATTCGCGTGCCAGCCGGTCGGCGTGCATCCAGTGCGTGGTGGCGCGCTTGCCGTCGAGCAGGCCCGACTTCGCCAACGTGAACGCCCCGCTGCACACCGTCAGGATCCAGGCGCCCCGGTCGTTGGCCTCGTGCAGCACCCTCAAAACCTCGGGGTGCACTGCGCCCTCGATGATGTGAGCCGGAATGGCGATGAGGTCCGCGTCGGCCGCTGCCGAGAGGTCATTCAAGATCATCATGTCGTAGCCGAGGCTGGTCGGGATGGGGCCGGGTTCTGCGGCGGCGATCGTGAAGTCGAAGACGGGCCCGCCCATGTCGGAGCGATCGATGCCGAAGACCTCGCAGATCACTCCGAACTCGAACGGTGCGACGTGGGGGAGGGCGATGAGCACGACCTTCTTGAGCATGGCTGTTCCTTCACGGGAGGTGTGGCAGTAAAGCGTGGACTGTTGACATTCTTCCATCTGGTGGCGGATATTCGCAATTCGTAGCGTTACTGCCATGATGATTTTTCTCGTTGTTATGGGTGTTCTGTCGGCCGCGGCGATTGTGTGGACGATGCGAGACTGGGTGCGCGATGGGTACCGTCGCATCCCCATGGGCAGAGGAGACGACGAATGGCGTGGTTGGTAACAGGAGGCGCGGGCTACATCGGCTCGCACGTGGTGCGGGCGTTCCGCGAGCAGGGCATCGACGTCGTGGTCGTCGACGATCTCTCCAGCGGCCACCGCGCGTTCGTCGATGACGGTGTGCCGTTCATCGACGGAAGCATTCTCGATGCCGGCCTTCTGCGCCAGACCTTCGAAGACCACGCGATCTCCGGTGTCGTGCACGTGGCCGGCTACAAGTACGCCGGCGTCTCCGTCACCCGGCCGCTCCATACCTACGAGCAGAATGTCACGGGAACCCAGGTGCTGCTCGGTGCGATGAGCGATGCCGGTGTCGACCGCATCGTCTTCTCGTCGAGCGCGGCCGTCTATGGAACGCCGGACACCGATCTCGTGACCGAGTCCACCGCCAAGAATCCCGAGTCGCCCTACGGCGAGTCGAAGCTGATCGGCGAGTGGCTGCTGCGAGACCAGGGCGTGGCTGCCGGACTCGCCCACACATCGCTGCGCTACTTCAACGTCGTCGGCTCCGGATATCCGGATCTGTTCGACACCAGTCCGCACAACCTCTTCCCCCTCGTCTTCGACGCCCTCCTCGACGGTCGCGTTCCCCGCATCAACGGCGACGACTACGACACCCCCGACGGAACGTGCGTGCGCGACTACATCCACGTGTCAGACCTCGCCCTGTCGCATGTCGCGGCCGCGCGGCGACTGGATGCCGGCGAGTCGGTAGAGCAGGCCTACAACCTCGGCAGCGGGGCCGGGGTGTCCGTCGGAGAGATCATGACGGCGATGGCCGAGGGCACGGGGATTCCTTTCACTCCCGAGATCGCACCGCGCCGACCGGGCGACCCCGCCCGCATCGTCGCATCCGGCGAATTGGCCGCGCGAGACCTCGACTGGCGGATGCGCCACACCCTCGACGAGATGGTCCGCAGTGCATGGGCGGCGCGCCAGGGCGAGTAGTCGATGTGACGCACTGCGCCGTCGTCGATGTGCGCGACACGGCGTTTCGCCAAACCCTCCAGAAGCACTTGAGGGTTTACGATCTGCGACTTGACTCGAACGAACTACACGGGTGTAATTAGCGGGAGGGGTTCGGCAGGTCGAATGCAGATCAGAAGGTAGAGCGTGGTATGGCTATGGAATACCGCTCAGGCGTCCCAGAGGACTGGTTCGTCGATCCCGTCAATCTCGGTGTTCCGGGCGTTCGTCAACAGGCGCCGGTAGAAGACGAGAACCCGCTGGCGTGGCAGACCGACTCTCTCTGCGCCCAGACCGACCCCGAGGCCTTCTTCCCCGAAAAGGGCGGCTCGACTCGAGATGCCAAGCGCATCTGCACATCGTGCGAGGTGAAGGCCCAGTGCCTCGAGTACGCGCTCAAGAACGACGAGCGATTCGGCATCTGGGGTGGCCTGTCCGAGCGCGAGCGCCGCAAGCTGCGCAAGCAGGCCTAGGGTCATAGTTTTCTCATAGGTATCCCGGCACGCCGGGGCCTGACCCGCCACGGGCGCATGCCGCCCTTAGGGTCTAAGGGATATGCGCGCCCGAGTTACAGCAGTTCTAGTCGCCTCCAACGGAGCGGACTACCTTCCGCGCACCCTCGACGCGCTGAAGGCGCAGACCAGGCAGCCCGACAGCCTCATCGTGGTCGATGTGGGTTCGTCGGATGAGACGCCCGCCCTGCTGTCGGCGGCGCTTCCCACGCACTTCATCTCGGCCTCCGGCAGGCTGAGCTTCGGCACGGCCGTCGCCCACGCCCTCGGTGTGGTCCCCCCTCCCGCCGACGAGAACGAGTGGCTCTGGCTGCTCGCTCACGACACGGCGCCGGAGCCCGACGCGCTCGCCGCTCTGCTCGCCGCAGTCGAGGTGAATCCCTCGGTTGCTGCCGCGGGCCCCAAGCAGATGGACTGGGAGCACCCCGACTACATCAGCGAGTTCGGTGAGACGCTCACGCGCTTCGGAGCCACTTATTCGATGGCGGAGACCGAGCTCGACCAGGCACAGCACGATCGCATGAGCGATGTTCTCGGAGTCGGCGCGGCAGGCATGCTCGTTCGCCACACCGTCTGGAACGACCTGGCCGGGTTCGACGACGCCCTGCCGACCGCCGACAACGGTCTCGACTTCAGCGTGCGGGTGCGACTCGCCGGCCACCGGGTGATGGGCGTGCCCGCAGCGCGCATCGCGTCGGCGGGCGTCGGTCTCGCCGGCCCCGGCCGCAGCGAGAAGGGTCGCGCGCGGAGAAAACGACAGGCGGACCGGCGGGCAGCGCAGCTTCACCGCAGGCTGGTCTATGCACCCGCGTTCGCCGTGGTCTTCCACTGGCTCTCGCTCGTTCCCCTGGCCGTGGCCCGCAGTCTCGGCCAGCTGGTGCGCAAGCAGCCCGGCGCCATCGGCGGCGAGATGTCGGCCGCGTTCCGCACGGCATTCGGATCGCGCATCACCGAGGCCCGCAAGAATCTGCATGCCGCGAAGAGGGTCGGCTGGACCACGATCGCTCCTCTGCGCATTCCGGGAGACGAGGTGCGCCGCCGCCGCTCTCTGCAACGCGAGATCGCCCTGACGCACCTGCGCGGCGAGAAGGACCGCATCCAGTTCATCGCGACGGGCGGCGTGACCACCGTTCTGATCTTCGCCGTGCTCGGGCTGGTCATGTTCGTCCCCCTGATCGGTGCCATTGCACTCACGGGCGGTTCCCTGCTGCCGGTGAGCGCGACTCTCGGCGAGCTGTGGAGTCACGTCGGCTACGGCTGGCGCGACATCGGGCTCGGCTTCGTCGGTGCCGCAGACCCCTTCACCACCGTGCTGGCCGTGCTCGGATCGATCACGTTCTGGTCGCCGTCCCTCGCGGTCGTCGGCCTCTATCTGGCCGCTCTGCCGCTGGCCGCGCTTGCGGCCTGGTTCCTCGCTGCACGACTCACCGACAAACCGTGGCTGCGCGCCGTCGCCGCCGTGCTCTGGACTCTCGCTCCCCCCTTCCTCGCCTCGCTCGACAACGGAGCCATCGGCGCGGTTCTGGCGCATCTGCTGCTGCCCTGGCTCGTGCTCGCGGGTCTTGCCGCGCGCAAATCGTGGTCGGCGTCGGCGATGGCCGCCATCCTGTTCGCCGTGACCCTGGCGGGCGCCCCGTCGCTGTGGCCCGCACTTCTCGTCATCTGGGTGGTGTCCGTGGCCACGGCGGGTCGCAACATCGCCCGCTACATCGGCATCCCGATTCCGGCCGTCGCCCTCTTCCTCCCTCTTGCCTGGGATCAGTTCCGCGCCGGGAATCCGATCGGCATCCTCGCCGACCCCGGTGTTCCCGTCGTGCGCGAGCCGGGGTCGATCCTGGCGCTGCTGAGCGGCATCCCCGACTCCGCACAGAGCGGATGGACCGGGCTTGCGTCGATGGTCGGCATCGATTCGTCGGTGCTGCAACTCGTCCTGGCGATCGCCGTGGTTCCCCTCGGCCTCCTCGCCGTGCTCGCGCTCGTGATTCCCGGTCCGAGCGTCACCCGGGCCATCGTCGCCGTGGTCGGCGCGCTGCTCGGCCTGGCGACCGCGATCGCGTCGACCCGCATCTCGCTCGACGCGATCGGGGCCGACCCTGTCGTGCTGTGGGCCGGCCCGGGTCTCAGCCTCTACTGGCTCGGCCTCGTCTGCGCCGCCGTCATCGGCCTGCACACGCTCAAGCGGTTCTCCGTCGCCCCCGGATTCGTGGCAGCCACCACCGTTGTCGTGGTCGCGGTGCCGCTCGTCGCGTCGACCCTGCTCGGCTCCTCGGCCATCCAGACCACCGATGGCCGCCTGCTTCCCGCGTTCGTCACCGCCGAGGCGGCATCCACACCCCGCGTCGGCACTCTCGTGCTCACCCCGCAGCCCGACGGCGGACTCGAGTCGGAGATCGTCAACGGCACCGGCGTGATGCTCGACGACCAATCCACCCTCGCCTCCACGAACCGCGACCCGGCACGCGACGCCGAACTCGCGGAGCTCATCGGCAACCTGGCCTCACTGAGCGGAGAGGACAGCACCCCGCGCCTCGCCGACCTCGGCGTGGAATTCGTGCTGCTCGCCAACCCCGCGCCGGGTGACGACGAACCCGCTCTGGTCACCACCACAACCCGCTCGACGGCCGCGTTCGATGCGAACGCGTCGCTCACGACGGTGGGCAAGACCTTCGCGGGAACCCTCTGGCAGATCACGGGAACCGAGAGCCTGTCGAGCCTCCCGGAGCCGGCACCCACCAACCTCGGATCGGCCACCGGCGTGCTCGTGCTCGTCGGACAGGGCATCGTCTTCCTTCTCATGCTGCTTCTCGCGCTGCCGGCCGGACGTCTGCAGCCGCACGGTGCTCGCGCCGTGAGCGCGCTGGAGCCTGCAGGTCCGGTCATCCCCGATGAGCCCGACTCCGAGGGCTCCGACGATGACGAGAACGCCGACGACGGGGCCGAGGCTCCGGATGGGCGGGCCGCCGAGACGGCGGGCGCCGCGGCGCCCGGTGCGACAGTGCGCCGTCGTCGTCGCCTGTTCGCGCGCAAGGAACGTCCCGACGCCGCCGCAGAGGCGGCTGCTGCCGCCGTCGCGGCGAGCACGGCCGCGGTCGCGTCTGCTCCGGATACGACGCCCGACGAGACGCAGGCGGAGCCGGACGGGGCATCCGAATCGTCGGTCGCCGGGTCATCGAGCGTCGAGATGTCCGAGCCGACCCCCACCCCGGAACCGGAGACCGCATCTGCGGCTCAGGTCGAGTCGCACGCGCAGGCCGAATCGCACGCTCAGGTCGAAGCCGCCCCGCAGCCGGTCGTGATCCACCCCGGCGAGGACTTCGATCTGCTCGGGCCGGCCGAGCCCTTGACCGCACCCGAGCTCGCTGCAGAGCCCGAGACTCCGTCGCTCGACGAGCTGGTCGAATCGCCCGCCTCGACAGAGCTGCCGCCGATCGAGGCGGAGCCGACGACGGAGTTCGTCGAGTCTCCCGAAGCCGAGCACGAGCCCGAGTTCGAAGCCGAGCCGGCACCGGAGCCTGAGCCGGTGCAGGCCCCGCAGGCGGAACATGCCCTCGAGCCGCACCGCTCGGAGCCCGAGGCCGACCCTGAACCGGCCTTCTCGCATCCACGTGCCCTGCCCGACGACATCGACGACGACTACGACCCCGATGCGGAAACCGTGATGCGCGTGAAACCGATCGACCTGAGCCACGAGGAGGATGAGCACGATGGCCGCTAGACGCACAGTCATCGCCACCAGCGCACGCGCGCTGGGAGCAGCGCTGACCCTCGGAGCGGGCGTCGCGCTCGTGGCCGGAGCGATGCTCATCCCGCTGCCCTCGCATTCCGTCTCGGTGCCGGCTGTCGAGGTCGCCCCGACGCCGCTGCCCCAGACGCTCGTGTGCCCCGGATCGCTCCTGCAGCTCTCGAACGGTGCAGGAGCCGACGCGACCTCCTCGTCCGGCATCGGCTCGCCCAAGCGCAGCAGCGGGGCCTCCGAGGCCGACGTCGACATCGACCAGGCCCCGCTTGCAGCTCCCGACAACTCGACCGTCACCGATGAGACCGCGCCCACCGTGGTGACGGCGCCGGATGCCGATCCCGGCGTTCTCGTCGCTGCCGCCCAGTCCGTCGCTATCTCGCAGGAGGACGTGGCCGGCCTCGCCTCCACGAACTGTGCCGAGGCGAAGGCCGACTCCTGGCTCGTAGGAGGCGCGACGACCGTGGGTCGAACGAGCTTCGTGCTGCTGAGCAACCCGTCCGAGGTCACCGCCGACGTCGACCTCACCTTCTTCGACGAGAACGGCCGGCTCGAGGCTCCCGGATCGACGGGGATCACCGTCGATGCGCAGTCGCAGCGTGTCTTCTCGCTCGCAGGATTCGCCCCGAACGCCAAGTACCCCGTGGTTCACGTCGTCAGCACGGGCGGATACGTCGCCGCGAGCCTGCAGCAGACCATCATCCGCGGCCTCGAGCCCGGCGGCATCGAGCTCTCGGGCACGACATCGGCGCCTTCGACCGAGATGGTCTTCCCCGGAGTCAAGATCACCGGAACGTCCGCCATCGCCGAGCGCCTCTCCGCCGACGGCTATGCCGATCTGCAGGCCGCGCTGCGCGTCTACGTGCCCGGCAGCTCCGACGCCACCATCACCGTGTCGGTCGCCAGCGAGAGCTCCGGTTCAGCCGACGGCTCCTACAGCCTCAGTGCTCCGGGGGGCGTCGTCAGCGAGCTTCCGCTCAAGGATCTTCCCGACGGCACCTACTCCGTGACGCTCGATTCCACGGAGCCGATCGTCGCCTCCGCGCGCACGTCCGCCCTCTCCGCCGGCGCCATCGACTTCGCCTGGAACCAGGCGGCGGAGCCGCTCGACGACGATGTTCTCGTTCCGATCGCGCCCGGCCCGTCCCCGCGCATCCATCTGGCGAATTCAGGCGACGACGACGCGACCGTCACGTTGCGCACGGCCTCGGGCAGCGAGGTCAAGATCGTGGTGCCCGCGGGCGGCACGAAGGGTCTCGAGGCCCAGCCGAACACGATCTACACGGCCACGATGACCGAGGCGGTGAGCATCAGCGTCGGCTACAGCAGCGACGGGCAGCTCTCCGCGTACACGGTCGCGGCGCCGAGCGAGCTCGCCGCCCCGATCGTCGTCTACCCGTAGGCGTTCTCGGCGCATCCCACCAATGCTGACGGGTGGGAAGCGACCGCTCAGAAGTGGCGGAAGCCCTCGGGCGCGAGATCCCACGGATCCTTGCCGAGGTACTCGGCGACCGCGCGGAACACGCAGCTCTCGACGAGCATGCGGCGGTGTGCCTCGTCGTTGCGGTGAAGGTGCGCGAGACGCTCGATGGGCACGCGGTAGAGGATGATGCGGTCGCCGAGAACGCGCCAGCGCTCCACACCTGAATCCGCGGTGCCCGGCTTTCCATTGGGGCCGTAGGGCAGCGCACCGATCTCGAAGACGGCGTCGGCGAGTTCGTTCGGCCAGATGCTGCGCAGGTACTCGGCCGTGGATGCGACGGTGGTGTCGAAGAAGTCGATGCGGGTGTTCATCATGGGCAGATGGGGGCCGGTCACCGCCGAGCGAAGCCCTCTGCCGTGGCGGTTGCGACCGGTTCCTCGAGATGAGGCCGGTGCGATGCGACGTGAGCGAGCCATGGCGAGAGTCTATTCTCTGCGCTCGCGCCCGGCAGAACCCACGACACACGATCGAGCCTGACCGTCTGGTCGCCGCCGCGGGCGTACCGTGAAGGGTGATGACGAATCGACCGTGTTCCCGTGTGGCGTGCCCCGACGAGGCCATCGCCACCCTCACGTACGTCTACGCCGATTCCCTCGCCGTGCTCGGCCCTCTGAGCCTCAGCCACGAGCCGCACAGCTACGACCTCTGCGCCCGCCATTCCGAGCGGCTCAAGGCGCCGCAGGGGTGGCAGGTCATGCGTCACGTGCAGTTCACCCAGTAGGCGTTCGTGCAGCGTCACCTCTTTACAATGGAGGCATGACTTCTGCTGCCGCTCCGGTGACCACTCTGCCCTTCAAGGTCGCCGACCTCACGCTCGCCGAGGCCGGTCGCCATCAGATCCGCCTCGCTGAGAACGAGATGCCGGGCCTCATGTCGCTTCGCGCCGAGTTCGCCGACTCCCAGCCGCTGGCCGGTGCGCGCATCATGGGATCGCTTCACATGACCGTCCAGACGGCCGTGCTCATCGAGACCCTCACCGCGCTGGGTGCTCGCGTTCGCTGGGTCAGCTGCAACATCTTCTCCACGCAAGACGAGGCCGCGGCAGCGATCGTCGTCGGCGCCACGGGAACCCCCGACGCCCCCGCCGGTGTTCCGGTCTTCGCATGGAAGGGCGAGACGCTCGAGGAGTACTGGTGGTGCACCGAGCAGGCCTTCGACTGGTCTGCAGAGGCCGAGGCCGACGGTGCCGACTACGCCGGTCCGAACATGATCCTCGACGACGGCGGCGACGCCACGATGCTGGTGCACAAGGGTCGTCAGTTCGAACTCGACGGCGCCGTTCCCGCGAGCGATCCCTCAGACAGCGAGGAGTACGGCGTCGTGCTCGACCTGCTGCGCCGCTCGCTCGCCTCGTCGACCGATCGCTGGACGCGCATCGCCGCCGACATCCAGGGTGTGTCCGAAGAGACCACCACCGGCGTGCACCGCCTCTACGAACTGATGTCCGCCGGCGAGCTGCTCTTCCCCGCGATCAACGTCAACGACTCGGTCACGAAGAGCAAGTTCGACAACAAGTACGGCATCCGCCACTCGCTTCCGGATGGCCTGAACCGCGCGACAGACGTTCTCATCGGCGGCAAGGTCGTGTTCGTGGTCGGCTACGGCGACGTGGGCAAGGGCGCTGCGGAGGCGCTTCGCGGACAGGGCGCCCGGGTCATCGTGAGCGAGGTCGATCCGATCTGCGCGCTGCAGGCCGCGATGGACGGCTACCAGGTGGCCAGGCTCGAGAGCGTGATCGGCGACGTCGACATCATCGTCACGGGCACCGGAAACGAGAACGTGGTCACCGTCGAGCACATCCTCGGGCTCAAGCACCTGGCCATCATCGCCAACGTCGGCCACTTCGACAACGAGATCGACATGGCAGGGCTCGAGAAGCTCGAGGGAGCCGTCAAGGTCGAGATCAAGCCGCAGGTGCACGAGTGGCGCCTGCCCACGGGCCGCAGCGTGCTCGTGCTCTCCGAAGGGCGCCTGATGAACCTGGGCAACGCCACCGGCCACCCCAGCTTCGTCATGAGCAACTCGTTCACCAACCAGGTGCTCGCCCAGATCGAGCTGTTCGCCTTCGGCGAGCGCTACCCGGTGGGCGTCTACGTGCTGCCCAAGCACCTCGACGAGAAGGTGGCGCGACTGCACCTCGATGCGCTCGGCGTCGAACTCACCGAACTCACTCCCCGCCAGGCTGCCTACATCGGCGTGCCCGTCGAGGGACCGTACAAGGTCGACCACTACCGCTACTGAGCTCGCCGCACGTCCGGCTGCCACGGTCTGCGGCCGAGCGCGGTGGTTCCTGCCCAACGTGGTGGTCAGGCCACGGCGCATGGCTGGAACACCCGCGCTGGGCGTGACTGAACGGCGGAGCCGAGGACGTCAGCGCCGAGGACGTCAGCGCCGGGGGAAGGCGTGCGGGAGGCTCTGCAGGATCGGGTCGAGGCGGTTCAGAGCGGCCTTCTGCAGGGAGAGAGCGGCGTACTCTCGATCGCGGCGCACGGCCGCGACCCCCGACAGGAACAGCGCGGGGTGCACCTGCGGAATGGGCGACACGAACGGCGTGACTTCGGCGGCGAGCTCCACAGCGAGTCGCTCCCTCGTGGCCGGGGCCATCTGCGGCGCCTGAACGAGGAACTGCGAGACTCGATGGCCGAGGCGGTCGGGCAGGCGGGCCACATCGACGACCTCGGCCCACGCCTGCAGCATCACCGGCACGCCTCGCGCGTGACTGACCGGAACCGGCACGCGCTCGTGCTGACTGTACGTGCCTGCGAGAAGGTCACCGAGACGCTTCGACCGGCCATTGAGCAGAGCCGTCACGATCGCGATCGAGCCCAGAGTCATGTAGATCTCGAGGACGCCGACCAGCCCGCGGATCACGGAGTGCCTGATCGAGATCGAACCTCCGTCGTCGCGCACGATGCGTGCGCCGACGGCGAGCTTGCCGACGGAGCGACCCTTCAGCACCACCTCGAGGGTGGTGGGAACGACGACGAAGCACAGCACCAGTGCCGAGACGCTGAACGTGGCGGTGAGGGCCTCGTCGATGAGGGCGTTCTCGGCGAGGGCCCCGACACCGAGCAGGAGCACGATGAGGATGGCCACGGAGATGATGACGTCGATCGCAGCACCGCCGGCGCGCAGGATGAAGCCCGCGGGGCGCACGTCGATGGCCACGGCTTCGCCGATCAGCAGCTCGTCGTCGGCGTAGGCGTCGGCGAGCGGGTCGACGAAGGCCGGAGCGGGTGAGGCGACACGGGCGTCGGTCATGAATACAATTCAAGCAGATGGATCTCGATGCCTACACTGCAGCCCACCGCGACGAGTGGGCCCGTCTCGATGCCCTGGGCAGACGAGGTCAGTTCTCGGGTGCCGAGGCCGACGAGCTGATCGAGCGATACCAGGCCGGCGCATCCGATCTGTCGGCGATCAAGACCACGGCCGGATCGACGGCCCAGGGCGCCCAGCTCTCCCTGTTCCTCTCGCGGGCCCGCCTGCGTTTCACCGGGGCCGGCCCGAACATCCTCCGGCAGATCCCCGCCTTCTTCGTCCTCCAGCTCCCGGCCGCCCTCTACCGCATCCGCTGGCTCACGCTCGTGCTCGCCGTCGTCACGGTCGGCGTGGCCGCCCTCTACGCGCTCTGGGTGTCGAACGATCCCCAGGTGCTGGCGAACCTCGGTTCCGATGCGCAGTTGAAGAAGCTCGCCGAGCAGGACTTCGTCGACTACTACTCCGAGAATCCCGCCGCCTCGTTCACCGGCCAGGTCTGGACGAACAACGCCTGGCTCGCCGCGCAGTGCATCGCGTTCGGTATCACGGGCTTCTACGTGCCCGTGCTCATCATGTCGAACGCCCAGAACCTCGGACTCAGCGCCGCCGTGCTGTTCCACTACGGCGAGGGCGACACCTTCTTCCTCTACATCATGCCGCATGGTCTTCTCGAGCTCGCGGCCATCTTCGTCGCCGGAGCCGCCGGCCTGCGCATCTTCTGGGCGTGGGTCGCTCCCGGCGCCCGCACCCGGGCGCAGGCGCTGGCCGAAGACGGACGGGCCCTGTTCACCGTTGCCCTCGGCCTGGTGATCGTGCTCTTCATCTCGGGAATCATCGAGGGCTTCGTCACGCCCCAGCCCTGGCCGTGGGCGGTGAAGATCGGCATCGGTGCCCTCGCCCTGGCCGCGTTCCTCGCCTACATGCTCATCGTCGGACGAGCCGCCGTGCGGGCCGGCCACACGGGAGACCTCGACGAGTTCGAGGCGGGCGCGAAGCAGCTCGTCGCGGGCTGACCCTTGCTCCTGCCCGATGGATGCGCGCGGTGCGCGGTCAGAGCCTGCCGGCGGCCTTGAGGGCGAGGTAGCGGTCTGCGAGCATCGGGGGCAGCGCGGCGGGGGAGCCCGTGACCACGTCGCCGCCCAGTCGACGGATGGCCGTGGTCACCCGCTCCATGTCGAGCAGGGAGCGTTCGGCCGACGCAGCGCGGTAGGTCTCGTCGCGGTCGCCGCGCCGCGACACGGCCCGCAGCACCTCGGGATCCGAGACGGCAGCCACCACGACCGTGTGGCGCTGAGTCAGCTGGGGGAGCACGCTCAGCAGCCCGCTGGAGGACGCAGGGGTGTCGATCGTCGTGAGAAGCACGACGAGCGCCCGCTGGTTCGTCACATCACGAACCTGCCCCGCCACCGACGACCAGTCGGTCTCGAGCAGCTCGGGGTCGATCGTGGCCATCGTGTCGACCATGCGGCTCAGCAGTTCGCCGCCGCTCGCGCCGGTCACACGACCCCGGATGCGGCGGTCCCACGCGATCAGGTCGACACGGTCGCCGGCCCGCGTCGCGAGGGCGGCCAGCAGCAGCGATGCCTCGATCGACGTGTCGATGCGGGGCTCGTCCTCGATGCGAGCGGCCTGTGTTCGTCCGGTGTCGATCACGATCACGATGCGCCGATCGCGCTCGGGTCTCCACGTGCGGACCATGAGTTTCTGCTCGTGCCCGGCCCGGGCATCCCCCTGCCGCGCCGTGGCGCGCCAGTCGATCGAACGCACGTCGTCGCCGCGCACGTACTCGCGCAGGCTGTCGAATTCCGTTCCCTGGCCTCTGATCTGCACGCTCGTCGCGCCGTCGAGCTCGCGCAGGCGGGCCAGGCGCGACGGCAGGTGCTTGCGCGAGGTGAAGGGAGGAAGCACGCGCACGCGGCCCGGGCTCGACAGGGTGGCCTGCCGGGCCCAGAGCCCGAGCGGTCCGAAGCTTCTCACCGTGAGGCCGGCCGTTCTGCGATCTCCGCGTCGGAACGGGGTGAGCGCGGTGCGCAGCATCCGGCGCTCGGACGGGGGAACGACGAGGGACTGACGGGTGAGGGCTGCCCCCGCCGACGGCTGCCAAGCGTCGCGAACGAGAGCCCGAAGGGTTCGCGAGTTCTCGTTCGTGAGATAGACCTCGCTCGCGACCGTCTCTCCGAGACGAACCCGATGCGGCAGCACCCTCTCGACGACCAGCCGACGCGGTGACGCGGCCAGGATCAGGTCGAGGACGCCGATCACGACGGTGAGCAGCAGCCACAGCACGAGCGTGAGTTCGGCCTGGCGGTAGGCCTCGCCCAGAATCACGACGGGAACGGCGCCGAGGGCGACGAGCAGCACGTAGCGTCCGGTGACGGCCATCAGAGGGAGAGCTCTCGAGGTGTCATCAGATGGGAACCTGCACCTGGCTGAGGATCGAACGCAGGATCGAGTCGACGGAGACGCCTTCGAGCTCGGCCTCGGGACGCAGCTGGATGCGGTGCCGGAGCACGGGCAGCACCATCGCCTGCACGTGGTCGGGAGTGATGGCGGGGGAGCCGTTGAGCCATGCCCAGGCCTTCGCCGACGCGACGAGGGCCGTGGCGCCACGGGGGCTCACGCCGAGTTTGACCGAGGGGCTCTGCCGGGTCGCACGGGCCAGATCGACGATGTAGGCGAGCACGTCGGGGCTGGCGCCCACTGCGGCTGCGGATGCCTGCGCCTGGCGCAACTCGGATGCGCCGAGCACCGCCGAGAGACCGGCGCCGGCCAGGTCGCGCGGGTTGAACCCGGCCGCATGCCGCTGCAGCACGGCGATCTCGGTGTCGCGCGGAGGAAGGTCGAGCACGAGCTTGAGCATGAACCGGTCGAGCTGGGCTTCGGGGAGCGTGTAGGTGCCCTCGTACTCGATGGGGTTCATGGTCGCCGCCACCATGAAGGGGTCGGGGAGCGGGCGGCTGAGGCCGTCGACGCTGACCTGTCGCTCCTCCATCGCCTCGAGCAGGGCCGACTGCGTCTTGGGAGGGGTGCGGTTGATCTCGTCGGCCAGCAGGATGTTGGTGAAGACGGGGCCCTCGCGGAACTCGAAGTCGCCCGACTTGGCGTCGTAGACGAGGGAGCCCGTCACGTCGCCGGGCATCAGGTCGGGAGTGAACTGCACGCGGGTGGTGTCGAGCGAGAGCGCGTGGCTCAGCGATCGCACCAGCAGGGTCTTCGCGACGCCGGGAACGCCTTCGAGCAGCACATGACCCTTCGCGAGCAATGCCACGATGAGGCCGGTCACCGCGCCGTCCTGGCCGACGACGGCCTTGCCCACCTCTGCGCGCACTCGGCCGAGCGCCTGGCGGAGCTGGTCGGGAGTCTGTTCTGGCTGGTCTGTCATGGTCGGCCTTTCGGTGGGGACACGGGCAGGTGGGGTGGCGTGGTGTGCGCGGTGCCTGCGGTTGTTGCGGGGGTGGTCTCGACGGTCATGGGCGCACCGCGCTCGTCACGGCGTTCTCGAGCAGCATGAGCCGGTCGGAGAGGGCGATCAGATCGGCCTCGCCGGAGGGCGTCGCATCGACCAGAACGGACCGGATGTCGCCAGGCGACCATCCGGGCAGCACCGCGGCCACCGATGAGGCCACCTCGTCGACGGACGCATTCCGGGGGAGTCCGAGCACCGACGACAGACGCGTGATGGTGCCGATGCGCAGCGAGTCGAGCGCATGGGTGTGCGCGCCGGCCTTGGCGTAGAGCCGTGCGCGGCCCTCCATGGTCTCGCGCGAACGCACGGTGACCGGAAGGTTCTCGACCACGAGCGCACCGAGCCTGCGCCCCCGCCAGATGGCGGCCGCGACGAAGGTGAAGACGGCGAGCACAAGCACGGGAGTGACCCAGTCGGGAGTGAGCGACGCGACGTCGGCCGGTCCGTCGGCCACGACGTCGTCTGCCGTGGGCACGTACCAGACGAGTGTGTCGTCCTCGCCCAGGAGGCCCAGCGCGAGAGCCGCGTTTCCTACTCCGGTGATGCCCTCGTTGGTCAGCACATCGGCCGCGCCGAGAACGGTGACCGTGCCGCTCGGAGTCTCGGTGCTCACGACGTAGTAGGCGTCGTCGGAGCTGCGGAAACAGAGTCGTGCGTCGCCGTCTGCGGCTGCGCGGTAGGACTGTCCGCCACCGATGATGGTGCCCGCGCGTTCGGCGGCCGGCAGGGAGCATCCGGCATCGACGCCGTCGACGTCGCGGGGTGCGCCGGCCGCCGAGACCCCGGGTGCGAAGGCACGCAACTCGTTGAACCCCGGCAGGAACAGCACGACCCGGTCGGCGAGCTCCGCGGCCTCGGCCAGTTGCTCGTCGGTCAGATAGCCGACGGGGTCGGCGAAGGCGAGGGTCGCGCCGGGCGCCGCATCCACCGCGGCTCGCGCCTCCGGGAGCGTGTCGGCCTGCACGACGTCGACCCCCTGCTGCCGCAGGACCTCGGCCAACGCCTTGCTGCCGTCGGGTGCGGCGTTCGTGATCGAATACGGCGCCCTGCTGCCGGTTCCGGTTCCGGATGCGACGGTGACGGCGAGCAGGCCGACCACGGCGACCGCGGCGAGAATGAGCCAGAACCGCCAGCGTCGTGCCGTGGCGCGGAGCGTGGGCGTCGTCGACTCGGCCCGGGAGGGGGAACCCTGCACGGTCGCGGGCGCGCTCACAGCGCGGCTCCCGAGTCGGCGACGCGCTCGAGTCGAGCCGGCCGGGCGGTGAGCAGGTCGCGGTCGAGTGCAGAGATCTCGTCGAACTCCTCGCGGCTGCCTGGCCGGCCGAGGTAGCGCACGCCGTCGAAGGAGCGGGCTCCCCGGACCAGACGATCGCCGTACTCCGGGAAGGTGCGGCCGGCGCGGGCGGCGAACTCCTGCGCGGTGGTGCCGGGAGTGACCGATACGACGGTGCGCTCGGCGAGCTGGCGGGCGACGGCGCGGAACATCTCCTCGATAGCCACGACGAAGTCACCGGCGGCTGCGGCTCGGTGGGCCGACGCCCGCAGCTCAGCCGAGGTGCGAGCGTCGTCGTCGTCGGAGAACAGGGCGCCGGCGACGGCGCTCCTCCGCTGCAGGCGAGGCCGGCCGAACACGAAGAAGGCCGCCACGATGAGACCGACCACGAGCACGGTCACGACAAGCGGGAAGATGTCCGGCACGGAGCTGTCACCCGAGCCCTGGAAGGAACCGAGCCAGTCCTGGATGGCCTGGGCGATGCGGTCGATCAGGGTCGGCCTGGCCGCCGCGTACTCGGGCTTGCCGAGCTCCTCGAGCAGCAGCTTGCGCGCGTCAGGCGCGTCGGGATCGACGGGAACGTCGAGAAGAACCGTGGACAGAGCGGAGAACGGGCGCATAGGAGAGGAGAGGTCAGCCGTTTCTCTGGGACGAGACGAGGTAGGGATCGACGACCTCGTGGGATCCGCCGGCCTGCCGGGCCTCGACGTAGCGCATGAGGTCGAGATCGAGACCCTCGCGGCGCATCCGGAGGTCGATGTAGACGACCGCGACGGCGGACGACTGCACGACGGCCGCGATCGAGCCCAGGACGAGGCTGACCACGAGCGCGAGCCCATAGGTCACGGCCACCACGGCGATGTATGAACCGGAGTCGTCGGAACTGCCGGTGGGGAACAGGAAGCTCGCGACGAGTCCGCCGATGAACGACACGGGAGTGGTGATCACCTGCGTCGCCGCGTAGAGAATGATGCCGATGAGCGCGAGCACGCCGAAGGTCTTCCAGAACGAGTGGGTGGTGAGCCTCCAGGAACGTCCGATCGACGAGATCACCCCTCGACGCTCGAGCACGATGATCGACGGCACCAGGGCCGTCTTCGTGCCCAGCCAGACTCCGGCGGCGGCGAGCACGAGCGTGCCCAGAACGCCGAAGAGTATGGCGACGCCGATCGCGGCCCCTCCGATCATGCCGATGAGCACGGCGATGCCGATGACCCCGGCGACGGCCACGACGATCAGGCCGAGGAGGATCGCGAACCAGGCGATCAGGGGCCAGAGCCGTCTACCGGCGGCCTTCCAGAGTGCGCCCATGCGGTTCTTCTCGCCCAGGGTGCCGCGGGCGACCTCGACGACGAGCACGCCCTGCAGTAGAGCGGAGCCGAGGATCGACAGGGCGAGAGGCACGAGGCTGGCGAGGATCACCGTCGCCCAGGCGCCGGCGGTGACGGCGTCTCGGTCTTCGGGGAGGGCGCTGTCGATTCGACCGAAGGCGAGGATGCCGACGCCGCCGATGACGAAGACCGCGACGAGAGATGTGACGAGTTGAACGATCAGGGCGCTGCCGAAGGTGGCGCCGGGGTTGCGTCGCAGAACCTGGAACGGGGTGCCGAGGAGCGTGCCGAACCCCAACGGGCGGAGGGGGAGCAGGCCGGGACGAGGCGGCGGAGACCAGGCGCCGGGTGCGGGCGGCGGCACGGGCGGGTAGCCCGTGGGCGGGGCTCCGTAGGCGGCCTGGGGCACACCGCCGTACGGCTGCGGCAGGGAGGAGGGCGCCTCGGGCCCGCCATTCTGGCTGTCGTTCACCGGTGTTCCTTCATGTCGTATCGGTGTCCCCCCGGCATGTCACGTGCTCCCATGCTTCCACACACCCCGCCCCGCCCGCAGGATGCTGTGAATCAATGACGGGCGGCTCGACTAATCTGTAGCGCATGGATGCTCGCATACTGGTCGTCGACGATGACACCGCCCTGGCAGAGATGATCGGCATCGTTCTGCGCGCCGAAGGATTCGAGCCGGTGTTCTGCGCCGACGGCGCGGAGGCGCTCGGCATCTTCCGCGAGTCGAAGCCCGATCTCGTTCTGCTCGATCTGATGCTCCCCGGTCTCGACGGCATCGAGGTGTGCAAGCTCATCCGAGCGGAGTCCGGAACACCGGTGATCATGCTCACGGCGAAGGCCGACACCACCGACGTGGTGAAGGGGCTGGAGGCGGGAGCGGACGACTACGTCGTCAAGCCGTTCAATCCCAAGGAACTGGTGGCACGCATCCGCACCCGTCTGAGGCCCAGCGCCGCCGGCTCGCCTGAGCTGCTGCAGGTCGGCGACCTCGAGCTCGACGTCGCCGGGCACGAGGTGCGCCGGGGCGACGCGCGCATCGGACTCACCCCTCTCGAATTCGATCTCCTCCACGCCCTGGCCGCCAAGCCGCAGCAGGTCTTCACTCGCGAGATGCTGCTCGAACAGGTCTGGGGCTACCACTACAAGGCCGACACCCGTCTGGTCAACGTGCACGTGCAGCGCCTGCGCGCCAAGGTGGAGGAAGATCCCGACAACCCGCGCATCGTCATGACCGTTCGTGGCGTCGGCTACCGGGCGGGTCAGGTCACGTAGCGGGCCGTGTCGACAGACAGCATCGCCACCGTCGAAGGGCGCCGCACGAGCCGCATAGGCCCGACGATCGTGCGGGAGTGGCGCACCTGGCCGAGGCAGATCGCGCGCGGCTGGCGGCGATCGCTGCAGTTCCGCACCATCGTGATCACGGTGGCGCTCTCGGCTGTGGCCCTGTCGGCTACGGGTGCGTTCGTGTCGACGAGCATCAGCAACGACCTCTTCAACTCGCGGCTCGAACAGGTGTTGAACGAGTCGAAGCGCGCGGCCACGGAGGCGCAACGCATCTTCGACTCGTCCGACGTCACCGGGCAGGCTGCGAGCTTCTCCCTGAGAAACAGCGTGCAGAACGCCATCACTGCGTCGACCTCGTCGCGCCTCGTCGCTCTGTACCTGACTCCCGGAACGGAGACGGGGCCGAACACGGCCATCTCCTTCGCAGCGGTGAGGCTGGTCGATGTGATCACCCCGGAGCTTCGCCAGCAGGTGGCGTCGGGTGGAGACGATCAGACCCAGTACTGGCAGTCGGTCACCCTCCAGGACAGCGGCTCCGAATCCGTGCCCGGCATCGTCGTGGGGTCGCCGCTCGTCGTGCCCGGCTCGGGAGATTTCGAGCTGTACCTCGGCTACGACCTCGCCGAGGCCGACCGCACACTCGTGTTCGTGCAGCAGATCCTTCTCATCGCGGCCCTCGCGCTGAGCCTGCTGATCGGCGTGATCGCCTGGGTCGTCGTGCGACTCGTCGTCGAGCCGATCCGCGTGGCCGCCGAGACCAGCGAGAAGCTCGCCGCGGGCGAGCTCGAGGTGCGCATTCCCGAGAAGGGCGACGACGTGATCACGACGCTGGCGAGGTCCTTCAACGGCATGGCCGACAGCATCCAGTCGCAGATCACCCAGCTGGCCGATCTCTCTCGCGTGCAGCAGCGGTTCGTGTCGGATGTCTCGCACGAGCTGCGCACGCCCCTCACCACGATCAGATTGGCCGGCGACGTGCTGTTCGATCAACGCGACTCCTTTCCGCCCGCGACCTCGCGCACGGCCGAGCTGCTGCACACGCAGACGGAGCGCTTCGAGCTGCTGCTCGGCGACCTGCTCGAGATCAGCCGGTTCGACGCGGGTTCCGCCGAGCTCGAGACCGAGCCGGCCAGTCTCGTGCATCTCGTGGAGGGCTCGATAGACGAGATGAGCCAGCTGGCGCAGCAGGCGGGCAGCGAACTGCGGCTCGTCGCGCTGGGCGGGTACTTCGAGGCCGACATCGACGCGCGACGCATCCGGCGCATCGTGCGAAACCTTCTGGGCAATGCGATCGAGCACGGCGAGGGGCGCCCCATCATCGTGTCGATCGACAGCACGGCCACGGCCGTCGCGCTCGCGGTCCGCGACTACGGCATCGGCATGACCCCCGAGGCGGCCGCCCGGGTATTCGACCGGTTCTGGCGGGCCGACCCGTCGCGCAAACGCACCATCGGCGGCACGGGCCTCGGCCTCGCGATCTCATTGGAAGACGCGGCGCTGCACGGGGGAGAGCTCGAACTGTGGAGCGAGCCAGGGGCCGGCTCGTGCTTCCGACTGACCCTGCCCCGCATCAAGGGCCGGCCGATCGGCGTCTCGCCGCTGCCACTGCCGCCGCTCGATGCCGATGGCGAGGCGCAGACGCACAACACGTTCGACGAGCAGGCCTTCAACGGAGACAAGCCATGATCCGATCCCGCTCCCGATCCCTCGCCGCCGCGGTGGCCTCGCTGACCGTACTGCTTCTCGCCGGATGCGTGGGCATCCCCGGTTCCGGCCCGGTGGAGAAGGGCGACGCGATCTCGACCAGCGACGAGATCGACATCATCTTCCAGCCCTCCGGCCCGGGCGTCGACGAGAGCCAGGAGGACATCCTCAACGGGTTCATCCGCGCAGCCCTCAACCCCTTGAACAACTTCGCGGTCGCGAGGTCGTTCCTCAGCAAGAGCTTCTCCGACGACTGGAAGCCCGACGCCGGAGTCACGATCGACCAGAGCGGCCGGAGCACGCAGACCGTATCGGAGACCTCGATCGATCTGAAGGTCAGCCCCATCGCCACCGTCGACGGCGACGGCGAGTACGTCACCGTGCCCGCCGCGGCCCCGGTCACGCGCAGCTACACCTTCGTGCAGGAGGGCGGCCAGTGGCGCATCAACACGGCGCCCGACGGCATCGTCATGCTCGCCACCGAGTTCGCCGAGGTCTACAACTCGTACCCTCTCTACTTCTTCGATCCGAGCTACGAGCGTCTGGTGCCCGACGTGCGCTGGTTCCCGCGCGTCGCATCCAATACCGGAACGCGCATCGCGCGGGCCCTGATCAACGGCCCCTCCGCCTGGCTCGGCGGCGCCGTGGTCACCGCATTCCCCGAGGGAACCGGAGTGACGAGCGTTCCCGTCGACGCCGGACTCGCATCCGTCGACCTGTCGGGGCCCGTCCTCGACTCGAGCGAGGCGACGCTCGAGCGCATGCAGGTCCAGCTCAGGGCGAGTCTGCTCGCCCTGAGCGGCGTGTCGACCGTACGCTTGACAGTCGATTCCACAGAGGTTCCTCTGGCCACCTCGGGCGACGCCGCGCCCGTCACCAGTCCCCGCGTCGACAGTCGTGCGCTCGTCCTCCGCTCTGGGCAGTTCGGCTTCTTCACCGGCAGTTCGCTCACGCCGATCGAGGGCATCAGCGACGACGTGGCATCGCTCGCGGCCACATCGATCGCGTTCTCCGACTCCGTTCCCGGCCTGCAGCTCGCCGCCGTGGGAACGGCCGCCGGCGTCTACGCCGTCGCTCCCTCGTCGACGCCCGGTCTCGTAGACGACCGCCCCGGTCTCATCGAGCCGAGCATCGACCCCGATGGATTCGTGTGGACGGTTCCGCGCGGGTCGCCCCTCGACGTGCGTGTGGCGGCTGGCGGGCGCACGCCATCGAGCTTCACGGCCACGTGGGACGGCGCGAGCGAGATCGTGTCGCTCGACGTCTCGCGCGATGGGGCCAGGGTGCTCGCATTCCTCACGATGGATGGCGTGCCCCGCCTCGTGGTCGCGTCGGTCATCCGCGACAAGGACGGCACACCCACGGGGCTCGGCGAGCCCGTCGACCTGGCCGAGGGGCCCGGCACGGCAGTGGATGCGACGTGGGTCGACTCCCTGTCGGTCGCGTCTGCGACGCTCACCGCATCGGGCGACAACGCGATCGTGCAGCAGCAGATCGGCGGCACCACGACGCAGCTGGCCGACGCGTCGGACGTCGTCTCGCTCGTGGGCTCGAACGACGTCGTCGGGTTGCGCGTGCTGGCCTCCGACGGCACGATCCTGCAGCAGAGCGCCAACACGTGGCAGGTTCGCGCCGCCGACGTGGCGCTGCTGGCCACGCAGTACTGAGACCGCTCCGCACAATCGCCGGGCGGGCCGTCTTCTCCGCAGAGAGCCGGTGCGCCGGGATCGCGGCGCCGGGTGGCCGTCAGGCTGAGGTGATGGATGCCCGTGGCCCGATCTCGACGGCGCTCCTCGACGGTCTCGCCGTGCTGCTGCCCGTGGAGTGCGCCGGGTGCGGCGCGCCCGACCGAGGGGTGTGCGACGACTGTCGGGCGGCGCTCCAGCCGCCCGAGCCGGCCGGCCATCACCTGGTGACGCCGCCCGCTGCCCGGGCCTCAGCAGACGGGCGCGGTCTTCCCCTGTGGTTCGCGGTCGACTACGCCGGGGTGCCCAAGACGGCGCTGCACGCGCTGAAAGAGAGCGGTCGCGTCGATGCCGCCAGGCCGCTCGGGCGACTCCTCGGGGTCGCCGTGACGCAGGCGGTCGCCGCCCTCGGACCCGGCCTGCCGTCCGGCGCGATGCTCGAGACCCTCGTCGTCCCCTCGTCGCGCAGCGCCTTCCGGCTGCGCGGATACAACCCCGTCGAGTCGCTCCTGCGATGGGCAGGGCCGCAGCCTCGCCGGGCCACCGGACTCCGCTACGTGCGTGCTCTCCGCGACCAGGCATCCCTCGGCGTCGAGGAGCGGTGGGCCAATCTCCGGGGCTCGGTCGAGGCGGTTCGACAGAGGCTCTCCGGGCGTCACCTGCTGCTCGTCGACGATGTGGTCACGACGGGAGCGACCCTGCTCGAATGCCGTCGCGCGGCCGAGGCCGGGGGAGCGATCGTGTGGGGTTCGGCAGCTCTCGCCCATACAGCAAAAGTCAAGAGAACAAACAGTGAATTACACGGTGACTTAGTCAGCCGGCAGGTCTACGGTGGGGGAAAAGGCGCGGAATCCAATCGCCCTCGACTCGGGCGCCGCGTCTTGGACTAGGAGAGATCGCCTTGGAAATCAACATCACCGGACGAAACCTAGGAATCACCGATCGGTTTCGGGATTACGCGACAGAGAAGGCCGAGAAGGTCGAGCATCTTGCCGACAAGGCCCTCGCACTCGAGGTCAAACTCTGCCGACACAACTCGGCCACGGCGTCGCCGGGCGACGACCGGGTCGAACTCACACTGATCGGTCCTGGCCCCATCGTGCGGGCGGAGAGCGCGGCGAGCGACAAGTACGCGGCGTTCGATCTCGCCCTCGCGAAACTCCTGGAGCGCGTGCGTCGTGCCAAGGATAGGAAGAAGGTGCATCGGGGCAAGCATCGCCCGGTCTCCCTGCGTGAGGCCTCCACGGGTGGCTTCGCGGTCATCGACATCACGCCGGCCGATGTCGAGATCCTGAACAGCGTCGACAGCAGCGGAGCCGTCAAGCCGCGGGCCGAAGAACCCGACCAGCCGAGCTACTCCGAAGACGACGACTACACCGAGTACACGCCCGTCGTCATTCGCGAGAAGGTGTTCCCCGCCGCGCCGATGACGGTCGATGACGCCCTCTACTACATGGAGCTCGTGGGCCACGACTTCTACCTCTTCATCGACGCCGACAGCCTGCGCCCCAGCGTGGTCTACCGTCGCAAGGGCTGGGAGTACGGCGTGATCGGGCTCGACGATCAGGCGACGGATGCCGATGGCACGGTCGCCGCGGCCGCTGCGGCCGGAGCGTCGTCACGATAGACGCGCGAACGCAGCCCGCGTGACGAAGGCCCGGCCCTGCACAGGGTCGGGCCTTCGCGGTGTTCGGCCGGGGTTCAGGCGCAGTTCCGGTGACGCACAGGCAAGGCAGGCTAGAATTGCTGGGATTGTCGGCCAAATGCGCCGCGATATCAGCAGTAGGAGACTCTCTGTGGCTTCAGTTCTTGAAAAAGTTCTCCGTGTCGGTGAAGGCCGTATTCTTCGCAGACTCGAGAGCTACGCGAAGGCGATAAACGCCCTCGAAGACGGGTTCAAAGACCTCACTGACGAGGAATTGAAAGAAGAGACGCCTGCCCTGCGCAAGCGGTATGAAGACGGCGAGAGCCTCGACCACCTGCTGCCGGAGGCCTTCGCGGCCGTCCGAGAGGCTGCCCGCCGCACGCTCGGCCTGCGCCACTTCGACGTTCAGCTCATGGGTGGTGCGGCGCTGCACCTCGGCAACATCGCCGAGATGAAGACCGGTGAGGGCAAGACCCTCGTCGCCACGCTGCCGGCCTACCTCAACGCGCTCACCAGCAAGGGTGTGCACGTGGTCACGGTCAACGACTACCTCGCGAGCTACCAGTCGGAGCTGATGGGCCGCGTCTTCCGCGCCCTGGGCATGACCACGGGCGTCATCCTGTCGGGCCAGACGCCGGCCGAGCGCCGCGTTCAGTACGAGGCCGACATCACCTACGGCACGAACAACGAGTTCGGCTTCGACTACCTGCGCGACAACATGGCGTGGCAGGCAAGCGACATGGTGCAGCGCGGCCACAACTTCGCCGTGGTCGACGAGGTCGACTCGATCCTCATCGACGAGGCTCGCACCCCGCTCATCATCTCCGGCCCCGCCTCTGGCGAGGCCAACCGCTGGTTCACTGAGTTCGCCGGCATCTCGACCCGGCTCGTCATCGACGAAGACTACGAGGTCGACGAGAAGAAGCGCACCGTCGGAATCCTCGAGCCCGGCATCGAGAAGGTCGAGGACTACCTCGGCATCGACAACCTCTACGAGTCGGCGAACACGCCGCTCATCTCGTTCCTGAACAACGCCATCAAGGCCCGCGCGCTCTTCAAGAAAGACAAGGACTACGTCGTTCTCAACGGCGAGGTTCTCATCGTCGACGAGCACACCGGCCGCATCCTCGCCGGCCGCCGCTACAACGAGGGCATCCACCAGGCGATCGAAGCGAAAGAGGGCGTGGCCGTCAAGGCCGAGAACCAGACGCTCGCCACCGTCACGCTGCAGAACTACTTCCGTCTCTACGACAAGCTGTCGGGCATGACGGGTACCGCCGAGACCGAGGCGGCTGAGTTCATGTCGACCTACAAGCTCGGCGTGGTCGCCATCCCCACGAACCGCAAGATGCAGCGCATCGACCAGTCCGACCTCGTCTACAAGAACGAGCAGGCCAAGTTCGATCAGGTCGTCGAAGACATCGCCCTGCGCCACGAGAAGGGCCAGCCCGTTCTCGTGGGAACCACGAGCGTCGAGAAGAGCGAATACCTCTCCCGCCTGCTCGCCAAGAAGGGCATCCGGCACGAGGTCCTGAACGCCAAGAACCACGCGCGTGAGGCGGCGATCGTCGCTCAGGCGGGTCGTCTCGGCTCGGTCACCGTCGCCACCAACATGGCCGGTCGTGGAACAGACGTGATGCTCGGCGGAAACGCCGAGTTCCTCGCCGTCGCCGAGATGAACTCGCGCGGTCTCAGCCCCGTCGACACCCCTGACGAATACGAGGCCGAGTGGGATTCGGTGTTCGCGAAGGTCAAGTCCGATGTTCAAGAAGAGGCTGACAAGGTCGTCGAGGCCGGCGGCCTCTACGTTCTCGGAACCGAGCGGCACGAATCGCGCCGCATCGACAACCAGCTGCGCGGTCGCTCCGGCCGACAGGGAGACCCGGGCGAGAGCCGCTTCTACCTGTCGCTCACCGACGACCTGATGCGCCTCTTCAACGCCGGCGCCGCCGAGAGCCTCATGGGCCGCAGCAACGTTCCCGACGACCTCGCGATCGAGTCGAAGGTCGTCTCGCGGGCCATCCGCAGCGCGCAGTCGCAGGTCGAGGGCCGCAACGCCGAGATCCGCAAGAACGTTCTGAAGTACGACGACGTTCTGAACCGCCAGCGCGAGGCCATCTACTCCGACCGCCGCCACATCCTCGAGGGCGAAGACCTCCAGGAGCGTGCGCAGAAGTTCCTGGTCGACGTCGTCGACGACGTCATCGACACCCACGCCGGTTCCGGCACGGGCGACGACTGGGACTTCGACGCCCTGTGGACCGAGCTCAAGACGCTGTACCCCGTGTCGATCACGATCGACGAGGTCGTCTCCGAGGCCGGCGGAAGCAAGGGTCGCATCGACCGCGCCTTCGTGCGCCGCGAGATCCTCTCCGACGCGCAGCTCGCCTACAAGAACCGCGAGGAGACCCTCGGCGAGACCGCCATGCGCGAGCTCGAGCGCCGGGTCGTGCTCTCGGTCATCGACCGCCGCTGGCGCGATCACCTCTACGAGATGGACTACCTGAAAGACGGAATCGGCCTGCGCGCCATGGCGCAGCGCGATCCGCTGGTCGAGTACCAGCGCGAGGGCTTCGCCCTGTTCCAGTCGATGATGGGTCAGATCCGCGAAGAGACCGTCGGCTTCCTCTTCAACCTCGACGTGCAGGTCAACACTCCTGCAGGCGAGGTCGACGCGCCCGTGGTTCAGGCCAAGGGCCTCGAAGACTCGACGGCCACCGAGAAGCTCAGCTACTCGGCTCCGAGCGACTCGGGCGGAGTCGAGGTGCGCAACCAGAAGGGCCAGATCGAGCAGGCCGCCACGGCTCGCGCGAAGAAGGCCGAAGAGGAGTCCGCTCCTGTCGCGTCCGCGTTCTCCCGTGGAGCGTCTGCTCCGGCGGCCGCCCCGGCGGCATCCGGTCAGCAGGGCGCGAAGCGGCCCGCCGCGGGCCCGCAGGCCAAGCGCCCGGCCAACGCCCCGGCTGCCAACAACCGCGCCGACCGCCGCAAGCAGGGCAAGAAGAAGTAGCAACTGGCGTTCCCTGAGCCTGTCGCCGTTCCCTGAGCCTGTCGAAGGGCAGCCCCTCGACAGGCCCCTTCGACAAGCTCAGGGAACGACCCGTCAGAGAACGTTGATGGCGCTCGCGCGCCAGCGCTTGTCGAGCCCCTCCAGGCGAATGGCCACGGCCCTGGTGCGCGCTTTGCCGTGCACGATCACGACGCCCTCCACCACGCCGTCTGCCGGCTCGCAGGTGATCGTGTTGCCGATACGGAATGAGGGACGTCCGACGGGGGTGCCCCGCGCCTGACGTGCCCGCGCAGCCAGCACGACCCTCTTCAGAAGATGACGGTAGACGTCGTCGGCGACCCATCGTGAGAGCTGGTCGAGGTCGCGTGCGCCGGCCAGCACCTCGAGCACGCAGCGAGCGAGATTCTCCATGAGCGGCACCGGGTTCGGCAGCGACGAGGTCGAGGTGGGCTGCGCATCGAAGTACTCGGGATGCGGGCGCTCGGGCGGCTCGGAGGTCGCCGCGTCGGGGGCGAGGGGAGGAACGGCGCGCAGGGTGGCTGCGTGCTGTGGGTCGAAGTAGGGGGTCGTCGAGCGTGCGGTGCGGGGACTCTGCATGGTGTCTTCTCTGGCGAAACGGTCGAATGAGACGTCGAAAGCTGCGTGAGCAGGGCGCTGGGGCGTGCGCGAGCGCGCTCCAGTGACTTCGGTGCACCGAGCGCCTGTTCTTGTCCCCATCCAGGCGAGCGATGCACTGTCAGTGGTTGGCAGTGATGAGCATGTCCCCTGCATGGGGGATCTTCGGACACTCAAGCAGCTTTGGAGTCACAGTGTCTACAAGCCTTTCTGCCCTGTGGACAGATTCCACCCGGGCTCGCGATCACCCGTTACCGTTCCTGCTATGCGATGGGACAACCTGTTCTCCGACCTCGAGAGCCAGCTCGAGTACGGTCTTCACGCCGAGGAGAACGATCTTCACGACGAGGAGGAGCGGCTGCGGCTCGGCCGGCTCTCGTTGAGAGACCGCCTGCTCCAGCTGGCGAGCGTCTCGGAGCGAGGGGCGAACTACTCGATCTCGTTCGTTCTGCTGGGCGGTGGCACCCTGTCGGCCATCGTGAAGACGATCGGAAAGGACTGGTTCGCGGCCGACCTCGACCCGAGCGCGTCGGGCGGCACGCGACGGCAGCGGCAGTGCATCGTTCCTCTCACCGCAGTGCAGGGGCTGTCGCTCACGAAGCGCCAGATACGCCACTCGCTCGAGCCTCGCCCGTCGCACGAGGGCGCCGGAGCGATCACCGACAGGCTCGGGCTCGCCTTTCTTCTCCGAGACCTGTGCCGCAGGCGCACTGCGATCGAGGTGGTTCTGGCCACCGAGTCGGTGTTCGGCACCATCGACCGGGTCGGTCGCGATCATTTCGACATCGCCGTGCACGACGCCACATCGTCGCGTCGCGAGGTCGAGGTCGTGGGCTACCGCCTCATCGCCTTCGACTGTGTCGTGCTCTTCAGGGTGTGATTCTCAGCGCCTGATGATTCTGCCATCGGACAGCTCGGGCAGCGGTGCGGCGTCGGACTGCTGCCACAGGCTGAGGCGGCGGCTCTCCTCGTACATCGCGTCGATGTACGACTCCAGAACGAGCCGCTCGATGCGCCAGTGCCCGGCGGCTCCCACCTTTATGGCCGGCAGCTCGCCCGAACGAACCAGGGCGTAGACCTGTCTCGCCGAGACGTTCAGCACCTCTGCCGTGTCGGCAAGGGTGAGGAAACGACCGAGGCGATCGGGCGAAGCGGGATCGTTCATTCCTCAATTATGAAACCGGCGCGGTGCATCCTGCGGCCCTGTGGATAACTTTCACACGGTGCCGCGAACCTTGGCACCATGTGCGTATGGACCGCTCCGCTCCCCGCCTCCGAACGCATCGAAGGTTCTTCGTCGACCCTCGGTTTCTGATCGGAGTCACGCTCGTCGTGGTCGCCGCTGTCGGTGTCACCTGGCTCGTCGCGACCGTCGACGAGACGACCGACGTCTACGTGGCGTCGTCAACGATCACGACGGGTGAACGACTCACCGCCGACGATCTGGCCGTCGCGCACGTGCGGCTCGGCTCGGCGGCCGACCGCTATCTCAGGCCAGACGACATTCCGGCGGAGGGCGCCGTCGTCGTGCGAGCCATCGGGCGGGGCGAACTGGTGCCGAGCGCGTCGGTGGGCGCCGCCCGCTCCGTCGACGAGGCCCAGGTGGTCGTCACCGTGTCCGGTCCGGTTCCGTCGGTCGTCGACACGTCCTCCCGGGTCACCCTCTGGTCGGCGGCCGCCTCCGACTCCGGGTCGGTGTTCGAGGCGCCCGTGGTCCTTGTCGCACAGGCCGAAGTCGTGTCGGTCGTCGAATCCGCCGGGCTCGTCGCATCCGGCACCGATGTGCAGGTCGAATTGCGTGTTCCGCGCGAGTCCGTCGCATCCGTTCTCGAGGCCATGGCGAACGGTGCCGCGCTGGCCATCGTGCCCGACGGCGAGCCGCTCGTCGAGAAGTGAGCCCGGTGCTGACACTTCTGACCTGCCTCGACGACACGGCGCGTGACCGGCTGATCCAGCAGATCTCCTTCGCTGGACACGACATCGTCGCGCGGCTCGACACCGCGCACGATCTGGTGTCCGCCATCCGCGGCCGCACCCCCGACGGCATCGTCGTGTCCGCCACGAGGCGGCACCTCACGCTCGACGTGCTCGCGGAGGCCGACGACGCGGGCATCCGCATGGTCGCGGTCGCGGCCGACGATGCCGAGCGGCGTTACGCGCTGTCTCTGGGGCTCTTCGAGGTGGTCGATGCACGCGCATCGTGGAACGACATCGAGGTCCTGCTGCGCGGCGGAGCAGCCGTGCCTCGCGGCTCCGCGCCCGAGGGTGAGGCGGGCACGGTGATCGCGGTGTGGGGCCCTGCGGGTGCCCCGGGCCGCACGACCGTGGCCATCCAGCTCGCCGCCGAACTCGCGTCCAGGGGCAGAACCGTGGCCCTGGTCGACGCAGACACCTATGGCGGAGCGATCGCGCCGAGCCTGGGCATGCTCGACGAGTCTCCGTCGTTCGCAGCGGCCTGTCGACTGGCCTCGCGAGACAGCCTCACCCTGGCCGAATTGGAGCGAATCGCGTCGCGCTACACCTCGCCGCGTTCGTCGTTCTGGATCCTCAGCGGAATCGGAAGAGCATCGCGGTGGCCCGAACTCGGAGCCGATCGTGTGACGACCGTGCTGAGCACCTGCCGCCAATGGGTCGACTACGTCGTAGTCGACACCGGGTTCAACCTCGAGACAGATGAAGAGATCTCGAGCGACATGTTCGCCCCGAGGCGCAATGCCGCGACGCTCGCTGCGCTTCGTCAGGCCGACAGGGTGGTGGCCGTCGGCTCGGCCGACCCGATCGGACTGTCGCGGTTTCTGCGTGCCCACGTCGACCTCCTCGAGCAGGTCGAGACGGCCGAGATCTCCGTCGTGATCAATCGCCTGCGCGCGAGCTCGGTCGGCAGCAATGCGCAGCATCAGGTGCAGCAGACCCTGGGGCGCTTCGGCGGACTCGACGACGCCGTGTTCCTGCCGCTCGACACGGCGGGTGTCGATGCGGCCGTGCTGGCGGGTAAGACCGTTCTCGATGCCGCCCCTCGTTCACCGGTTCGCGCCGCCATCGCGCAGCTCGTCGATCGCAGCATCGTCGCGCCGTCGCCGCATGGCACATCGAGACGGGAGGCGCGACAGGCTGCGCGGCAGGGCCAGAGGGGTGGGCCGCTGCAGATGCTCCGCGCGCGTCGCCTAGGCTAGGCAGGTGTCGACGCTCAGTGATCTCGTACTTGCCCAAGGCCGCTCCTCCGAAGCCGATGTCGAGTGGCTGCATCTGCTGGTGAGCGACTGGCAGCTGCTCGCCGACCTCGCTTTCGCCGACATCGTCCTGTGGGTTCCCACGGCCGACGACTCGTTCCTGGCCGTCGCGCACGCCCGGCCTTCGAGTTCGGCCACCCTGTTCTACCGCGACTTCGTGGGGCAGAAGATCAAGCCGGAGTGGAACACCCAGGTCACCGAAGCGTTCCGCAACTCGGTCATCGTCGACACGGCCGCGCCCGACTGGTACGAGGAGACGCCCACGCGGGTGCGCGCCGTTCCCGTGCTGCGCCGACTCGCGCCGAACGACCGCCAGACCACCGACCACCCGATCGCGGTGATCACCCGCCACACGAACCTCAGCGAGACGCGCACCCCCAGCCGTCAGGAACTCACCTTCAACGAGTGCGCCAACGACCTGTTCGCCATGATCGGCACTGGCGATTTCCCCGACCTGGGCGCGCCGACCGGTCCTCGACGAGGCGCCCCCCGCGCATCCGACGGTCTCATCAGGCTCGACGCCGACGGCATCGTCACCTTCGCCAGCCCCAACGGCCTGTCCGCATTCAACCGCATGGGCTTCCCCGAAGAACTCGAAGGCCAGTCCCTGGCCGAGGTCACGACCGCCCTGCTCGGCGGACGGCTCGAGGTCGACGAATCCCTGCCCTTGGTCGTCACCGGCCGTGCCCCGTGGCGCACCGACATCGAGGCGAAGGGCGTCACGGTGTCGCTGCGCGCGATTCCGCTGCGCCTGCAAGGCACGCGCTTCGGCGCCATCGTTCTCTGCCGCGACGTGACCGAGCTCAGGCACACCGAGCGCGAGCTCATCACGAAAGACGCGACGATCCGCGAGATCCACCACCGGGTCAAGAACAACCTGCAGACCGTCGCCTCGCTGCTGCGCATCCAGGCGCGGCGCACGCACTCCGAAGACGCCAAAGACGCTCTGACGCAGGCCATGCGCCGCGTCGCCGCGATCGCGGTCGTGCACGACACCCTCTCGGAGGGGCTCAACCAGCGCGTCGACTTCGACGAGGTCTTCGACCGCGTGCTGCTGCTCGTGGCCGAGGTCGCCTCGGCCCACAACACCACGGTGCACCCGAAGTCGAGCGGAAGCTTCGGCATCCTGCCGAGCGAGTACGCCACGCCGCTCGCCCTCGCACTCACCGAACTCGTGACGAACGCGGTCGAGCACGGGCTGGCCGGCCAGGAGGGCCAGGTCGAGATCGTCGCCACGCGGTCGGAGGAGAACCTGACCGTCGAGGTGCGCGACAACGGCACCGGACTGCCCGAGGGCAAAGTGGGCTCAGGTCTGGGAACCCAGATCGTGCGCACCTTGATTCAGGGTGAGCTCGGCGGAACGATCGACTGGCACACCATGGTGGGGTCGGGCACGGTCGTCACGATCGAGATCCCGTTCCGCTGGCTCACGAAGCCATAGAGCTGATCCGGCGCATCCGGTTGCCCTGATGCGCTGAGTGGCTCGTATGCACTGACTCGCCCGCGCAAACGAACGAGCCGCGAATTCTCTGTGCCGGTCGCGGGTAAGGACGACTCGCACGAGAATCCGCGGCTCGCGGATGCGGTGCTGTTTAGGAGGCGCGGCGCGCGCGTGCTGCGCGACGCTTGAGGGCGCGGCGCTCGTCTTCGCTGAGGCCACCCCACACGCCCGAGTCCTGGCCGGTCTCGAGGGCGTACTGCAGGCAGATCTCGGTGACCGTGCATCGTGCACAGACGGTCTTGGCCTTGTCGATCTGGTCGACGGCCGGGCCGGTGTTGCCTACGGGGAAGAACAGCTCGGGGTCTGCGGTGAGGCAGGCTGCTTTGTCGCGCCAATCCATGGAGGTGCTCCTTTTAGTGCGGAAGCTTCGGCTGCCCTACGGGTGTAGAAAAAGGGCTCGGCCTAAGATTCGGGTGAGGGTCAATGGCACAGGGACTGCTGCAGAAAGAAATCTGCATCCACCCACGTCACTGTGAGCAACATTGACCTCAAATATGGTCGCATACTGGTAATTGCAAATCAAGACTTTTCTAGGGGTAACGGCTGTGAGTGAACCGCTGAATTCGAAGCCAAATTCGGGTGAACAGGCACCGGATCCGTCGTCGCGACGACCGATTCTGTTGCTCGCGCTCTCAGTGGTCCTCGCGGCCGAGGCCCTACTCGCGACCGGTGTGACGGTGTGGCTCATCGTCGAGCTGCTCACGGCGACGCCCGATTCCTTCGCCTCGGCGGTCGTGATTCTGCTCCTTGCCGCAGGCCTCGCGTGCGCGCTCTGGGCCATGGTCGTCGGTCTGCTCCGCCGGCAGGCCTGGGTGCGCGGTGCGGCGCTGACGTGGCAGCTTCTGCAGATCGCCGTGGCGATCGGATGCTTCCAGGGCGTCTTCGCCGTGCCGTCGCTCGGGTGGGCGCTCCTGATCCCGGCCGCCATCGCCATCCTGCTGCTCATGAGCCCGCCCGTCGTCGCTGCCACTCGCCGCGTCTCCTAGGCGGGCCCGCTTCGACAGGCGGATCAGGTTCGCAGGATCGACGTCATCTTCTTGCCCCGGCCGACCTCGTCGACCAGCTTGTCCATGTAACGGATCTTCTGCATCAGCGGATCATCGATCTCCTCGACCCGGATGCCGCAGATGACGCCCGTGATGAGCGACGCGTTCGGGTTCAAGGCCGGCGCATCGTCGAAGAACTGCTCGAACGTGACCTCATCGGAGATGGCCTTGTCGAGCTGCTCCTGGCTGTAGCCCGTGAGCCAGCGGATGACCAGGTCGACGTCGGATCTTTGCTGTCCCTTGCGCTCGGCCTTCGCCACGTAGTGCGGGTAGACGCTCGCGAAGCTCGTTGTGAAGATGCGGTGTTGCATGGGGCGGCCCCTTCCGGGTCAGCTGTCGATGCCGAGCTTCTTGCGCAGGGAGGCCACGTGGCCGGTGGCCTTGACGTTGTAGAGGGCGAGGGTGATGACGCCGTTCTCGTCGAGCACGAAGGTCGATCGGATGACTCCCGTGACCGTCTTGCCGTACAGCGACTTCTCGCCCCATGTGCCATATGCCTCGTGCACGGCCTTGTCGGGGTCGGAGAGGAGCGGGAACGTGAGGTTCTGGCCTTCCTTGAAGGCGGCCAGTTTTGCGGGCTTGTCGCGCGACACACCGAGCACCTGGTAGCCGGCGGCCGCGAGCGAGTTGAGGTTGTCGCGGAAGTCGCACGCCTGAGTGGTGCAGCCGGGGGTGTCGGCTTCGGGGTAGAAGTAGACGATGGTCTTCTGCCCACGGAAGTCGATGAGCGACACCTCCACGCCGTCCTGGTCGAGGAGCGTGAACTCCGGTGCGGGTGTTCCCGCGGACAGTCGCGAAACGGTGTCGGTCATGGTTCTCCTCTGGTCCAACGAGCGTCGCACGACGCTCTCATCTCATGGTAGTGTTTTCCCTCGGCGCTGCAGTTTCGCGCCAAGGCACCTCTAGCTCAATTGGCAGAGCAACTGACTCTTAATCAGTGGGTTCCGGGTTCAAGTCCCGGGGGGTGCACCGCAAGCCCGGAGTTCTCACGAACTCCGGGCTTTTTCGATTCCGGCGAACGTGCTGCGCGAAGAAGCCCGGGGTCGAATCGACCCCGGGCTTCTCTGTTGCTCGGCTAAGCAGACCGGGCGTCAGTCCCAGTTCACCACCGGGTTGTCGGACGCCATGTCGACCGAGGGGGTTCCGAGGGCCGGGGCGAAGTAGATCGAGCAGCGCCCGGTCGCTCCGTCCTTCGTGCAGTCGGCCTCGACCGACGGCGAGCCGATGTACTCGCCCTCGACCAGCGTGGGGTTGTCGTAGCTCGGCGTCGCCTCGAGGGAGTCGAGGGTGGCGTTCGCGTCGGCACTGAGGCTGCGCGTGATGGTGCCGTCGGCGAGCTGCGTGCCGTCGCTGATGGTCGCGGGCAGATCGATTCCACAGCCGGCTGCCAACGTGGTCGATGCGATGCAGGCGTCGACCGCTGCCCTCACCAGACCGCGGAACTGCTGCAGAGCCTCTTCGGTCAGGGCGGGCTTGATCTGCGACGTGTCGGCTGATTCATACGGCTCGGTGATCGTCACCGTGGTGGGGCCGGAGAGCGTGAAGTTCTTCAGCGAGGTGGCCAGCTCATACGTGCCGGGGAAGACCTCCACCGATTCGGCGTCGACCTCCTGGCCGTTGATCGTGAGTCCGAGGCCGTCGAAGGGCTCCGTGTAGATCGAGCCCGTGCCCCCGCTGATCTCCCACTTTCCGTCGTCGTCGTAGTCGGACGTGCTGAAGGTGGTGGTGATGGGCTCGCCGTTCAGCAGGTACGTCGCCGTGACATCGGCCGAACCGCTCTCGCCCTTGGTCTCGGGAACGTCGATCTCGGTGATCGGCCCCAGCTCGGCCGACGCGGCGAGGGCCTCGTCGGTGAGAAGCGTCGAGTCGCTCGGAGGCGAACTGAGGTAACCGAGCGCGGTCTTGGCATCGCCGTCGGCGATGGCCGTGAGGTAGTCGGTCACGGCGTCTGAGGGCGATGACGCCTGGGCCTTGGGCTCTTCGCCACCACCGCCACCTCCGCCGCCGGCCATTCCGCCGATGCGCGAAATGCCGAAGACGACGCCGACCACAAGAATCACGACAACGAGAATCGCTCCGCCGATGATGCCGATCAGCGCGCCCGTGCCGAGCTTGCGCTTGGGTCCCTTCGGCGCCGCGTAGCCTGCGGTGGGCTGAGCGCCGTACTGCGGTGCTCCATACTGCGGCGCACCGTTCTGGGGAGCGCCATTCTGAGGTGCTCCGTTCTGCGGAGTTCCGTACTGGGGCGCGCCGGGGGCCTGAGGCTGCGCCGAGGGCGGCACGTACTGCCCGCCCGCGTACGGCGGCTGCTGCGGTGCCTGAGGCGCGGACGGGGCCTGCGGGGGCGCGGACGGCGCATGCGGAGGCGCAACCGGCGCGGACGGCGCCTGCGGCACATCCGGCGCCTTCGGCGTCTCGGGAGCGGGCGGCACCTGCTTCGCGTCCGGCGCGTCGGGGGCGTCGGGCGCATCCGGCTGCGCCGGGGCACCGGGGAATGCGGGGAGCGGGGGAGTGCCCTGCTTGTCTTCGGCCCTGTCGTCGTTGTCGCTCATGGGTTCCTTCGTCGTTACGGAATGGGCTGTGCGTTCGGGCACACGGGGAGCGTCGCGAAATCGAACCATCGATCACACGACATGCTCATCACCCCCCAGTCTGGTGCCAGACGAAGTCGATTGCAGCCCTCAGCGCGGCGAGCCCCTCGGGTCGGTCGAGATCGAACTGGTATTCGTGCGGCAGCGGGGGAGTGAGATCGGCGGGCCAGAACAGCCGCGTCACCTCGACTCCCAGCGACTCCAGCCGATCGGCGAACGGCTTCGCCTGGCCGTCTGTCAGGGGGTCGCCATTGCCCCCGCTGATGAACGTCGGAGGAAACGCCGCGGTCGCCCGGTGCATCATCGACATCTGCGCGAGCGAGGGCGACGAGGCGAAGCGCGGACCGCCCACGTAGGCGTGCAGGGCGGTTCGGTTGCCCCATCCGACGATGCCCGTCGCGGTCAGCAGACCCTCCATGTGGTAGATGCCGCAGTGCAGGATCACGCCGCGCAGCTGGTGGGCCGCAAGACCGGGCCGGATGCCGAGCTCGGCCGCGTAGGAGGGGTCGGTGATGGCGGTGGCCAGCTGGCTCGAGAGCTGCGCGCCCGCCGAGTCGCCGGCGAGAACGATGCGGTCGGGGTCGATGTGCAGCTCATCGGCGTGCGCGACGAGGTAGGCGTGGGCGTCGTTCAGCTGGTGCACGGCGGTGGGATAGCGGCTCGCCGGACCCCGGGAGTAGTCCACGCTGACCACGGTGAAGCCTGCCGCGGCGAGCAGCTCGAAGTAGGGCGCAGCGTTCGCGCGCCCGCCCGAGATCCATGCGCCGCCGTGCGTCCAGACCACGGTCGGCAGGCCGGCCGACGCGCCCGACGGGTGGTAGACATCCAGAAGCGCGTGCTCGTCGTGCGGCCGATACCGGATGCCGGTGGCCCGGTCGACGCCGCCCGGTGCGTGGGCCTGAAGGGCCTTTAAGACCCGCGCCCCGTCTTTCTCGAAGACGTATCGCACGACGAGCGCCGACGGCCAGGGGCTCAATTTCCACGCGGAGATCGCGGCCGCCGTGACGGCGCCGATGACGACGGCAGCGGTGCCGAAGCGGGCGCGTGTGCGTCGATGGGTCATTGCAGGGCTCCCGTGATCGTGTCGGTGATGATGTCGCGCATGTCGGAGTCGTCGATCGAGGAGTCGCCGTCGCCCGCCTGCGGCCCGTAGTCGCCGAAGGCCGCGTGGTTGGCTCCCTCGATCTCGACGAAGGTCGTGTCTGCGGGCAGGGTCTTCGCGTTGGCGGCGATCTTGTCGGGCGTGCTGAGCCCGTCGTCGCTTCCCGACAGCGAGACGACGGTCAGGTCTGAGCCGGAGAGGTCGTTGGCGCAGTACGACCCGAAGAGAACGAGCCCCTTCACCTCGGGCGCCTCCGCGTACATGCACGCCTTCACCCCGCCGAGGGAGTGCCCGCCCACGAACCAGTCGGAGACGTCGGGCGCGAGTGAGGTGAAGGCCGACAGAGGCCGCGTCTCGAACAGCCCGAAATTGAGGAACGGGCGCACGATGACGACCGCGTATCCGGCCTCGACGAGCCCGGACAGCTTGTAGGCGTAGGCGACGGGCTCGATCTTGGCGCCCGCGATGAACACGAGGCCCTGGCCGTTCGGGTCGGAGGCGGGCGTGAGCACCACGGAGTCGCGCGCGTAGTCGATGACGACGGCCGGGTCGTCGGCGACCTCGGCGAGAGGCTCGCGCTCGGCGGCGGATGTGACGTTGGCGTAGACGAGAAAGCCGCTCGCGCCCACGACGATCACGGCCACGAGAAGCGCGGCGGCGGTGCGCAGCAGAGAGCGACGACGAGAACTCATGGGGTCGATTCTCCCTGATCGTGCGACGCTGGGTGAATGGATCTCGAGGTGGTGGATGGGCTCACCATCCCGGCGGCGGAGCTCGACTGGCGATTCTCCCGCTCGTCGGGCCCGGGCGGCCAGCACGTCAACACCTCCGACAGTCGGGTGCAGCTGTCGTGGAGCGTCGCCGACTCCGCCGTGCTCAGCGAGACGCAGCGGGAGCAGTTGCTGAGCAGACTCGGTCGCCGACTGACCGCCGGGCGCATCACCGTCACGGTCTCGGCACAGCGCTCCCAGCTGCGCAATCGCGAGACCGCCCTCGAGAATCTCGGCGAGCTCGTGCGCGACGCGCTGGCGCCTCCTGCGCCGCTCCGGCGAGCGACGAAGCCGACCCGTGGCTCGGCGAGGCGCCACCTGGCCGGCAAGAAGCGACGGTCGGAGACCAAGCAGCAGCGTCAACGGCCGACGGCCGAATAGACGAGCCGGGCGTCACACGCGTCAGTTCTCCTCCGTGGTCGGCGGGGAGTTGCGGTCGATCGCGTCTGCCGCGCGCACCAGCGCGAGGTGCGACAGAGCCTGGGGCGTGTTGCCCATCTGCCGACCCGCGGCCGGGTCGTACTCCTCGGAGAGCAGGCCCACGTCGTTGGTGAACGACACCAGTCTGTCCATGAGCGTGACCGCGTCGGCGAGGCGCCCCGAGCCCGCCCACTGCTCCGCGAGCCAGAACGAGCAGGCGAGAAACGGATGCTCGCCGGCCGGCAACCCGTCGACGTCGCTCTCGGTGCGATACCGCATCACGAGCCCGTCGTTCAGGAGGTCGCTCTCGATGGCCTTCACCGTGCCGAGCATGCGCGCATCCGTCGGGGTGCAGAAGCCGGTCTGCGGAAGCAGAAGCAGCGATGCGTCGACCTCGGTGCTGCCGTAGTACTGGGTGTAGGTGCCGCGCTCGGCGTCCCACCCGTTCTGTTCGATCTCGGCGCGCACCTCGTCGCGCAGTTTCTCCCAGCGGTCGGCCGGCCCGTCGAGCCCGAATTCGCGCACACCCCGCACGGCCCTGTCGAGGGCGACCCAGATCATGACGCGCGAGTGCGTGAAGTGCTGCAGCGCGCCGCGGATCTCCCAGATGCCGTTGTCGGGCCTGGTCCAGTTGTCTTCGACGAAACTCATCAGCGCCCTCTGCAGCGGCCAGCTGAACTCGGTCTCCTCGGCGCCGGCGAGGCGTGCCTCGTGCAGGGCCATCATGACCTCGCCGATCACGTCGGCCTGGTACTGCAGCGCGGCCCCGTTGCCGATGCGCACCGGCGAAGCGCCCTGGTAGCCGGGCAGGCTCGTGATCTCGCGCTCGGGCAGCTCGCGTTCGCCGGCCAGGCCGTACATGATCTGGATGTCTGCGGGATCGCCCGCGATGGCGCGCAGCAGCCAGTCGCGCCAGTTCACGGCCTCCTCGTCGAAGCCGTGCGAGAGCAGAACCTGCAGGGTGAGCGACGCGTCGCGCAGCCACACGTAGCGGTAGTCCCAGTTGCGAACCCCGCCCTGCGATTCGGGGAGCGACGTCGTTGCCGCCGCGACGATGCCGCCCGTGTCCTCGTGACTGAGGGCGCGCAGCACGAGAAGCGACCGGATGACCTCCGGCCCGTACGGTCCGTCGTGCGTGAGCGACTTCGACCACTCGGCCCACCACGATTTCGTGGCGACGAGGCGTTCGTCGAAGTCGAGCTGCTGCGGGGGCTCCCTGTGCGACGGGAACCAGGTGAGCGAGATGTCGACGTGGCTGCCCTCGCGCACCGCGAACACGCCGCGGTGCCGGGTGTCGGCGGCCGTGAGCCGCGGCCCTCGCCGCACCAGCGCATCCGGCCCGGCGATGGCCACGAGCATCGGATGGCCGTGGTCTCGGGACTGGCGCACCCAGGGAACGGCCGTCGCGTACCCGAAACGGATCACCAGCTCCTCGACCATCTCGACGTGGCCCGAGACGCCGCGCACCCGGCGCAGTACGTCGGCCCGTCGGTCGCCGTGCGGCATGAGGTCGATGACCTCGACCACGCCGGTCGGGGTGGTCCAGGTGGTGACCAGCACGAAGGTGTTTCCGTCGTAGACGCGTGTGCAGGTGGCCTCGGGCGACGACGGAGCAAGGAGCCAGCGGCCGTGCTCCTCGGTGCCGAGGAGGGCGCCGAACGTCGACGGCGAGTCGTAGCGGGGGAGACAGAGCCAGTCGATGCTGCCGTCGCGCCCCACGAGGGCCGCCGTGTGGCAGTCGCTGATCAGGGCGTAATCCTCGATGGCCAGGCTCATTACCCCATCTTCACACCTGAAGGCTGCGCTCGGCGCCCGGCACTACCCTGACTACCATGTCGAAGAAATTGTCATCGCTGATCATTCTCGGAGCCTCGGGCGACCTCACCTCCCGCCTGCTCCTTCCCGGCCTCGGCCAGCTGCTCGATGAGCAGAACGAGCGCCACCTGCAGTTGATCGGCGCGGGCAGCGCCGACTGGAGCGACGACGACTTCAGAAAGGTCGTCGACACGGCGTTCGCCACGGTGAACTGCACCGGCCCGTCGGGCGACCACACACGAACCACGGCCACCTACGTGAAGGCCGACGTCACGGACCCGGCCGTGCTGCAGAAGCTGATCGACTCGTGCGACGCCGCCCCAGCCATCTACTTCGCGCTGCCGCCCGCCGTGGCCGTCGCCGCCTGCACGGCGCTCGAGCAGGTCACCCGACCGGCCGGGCTCACGCTCGCCCTCGAGAAGCCGTTCGGCACCGACGTGGCGAGCGCAGAGGCGCTGAACGCGCAGCTGGCCAAGCTCGTCCCCGAGAACCAGATCCACCGCGTAGACCACTTCCTCGGCCGATCCACCGTCTTCAACCTGCTCGGGCTGCGCTTCGCGAACCGCATCTTCGAGCCCGTCTGGAACGCCGAGCACATCGAGAAGGTCGACATCGTCTACGACGAGCAGCTCGGGCTCGAGGGCCGGGCCGGCTACTACGACACCGCGGGCGCCCTCATCGACATGATCCAGAGCCACCTGCTTCAGGTGATGGCGGTGGTCGCGATGGAGCCGCCGTCGACGCTCGGCGCCGACGACCTGCGCGACGCGAAGGAGATCGTGCTGCGCGCCACGAGCCTGAAAGACGGCGATCCGGCAGCCTCGAGCCGACGCGCCCGCTACACCGCGGGAGACGTCGACGGCCGCGAGATGCCCGCGTACTCCAAGGAGCCCGGGGTCGTCGCCTCGCGCAAGACCGAGACGCTCGCCGAGGTCACCGTGCAGATCGACACGTGGCGCTGGGCGGGTGTGCCCTTCACCCTCCGCAGCGGCAAGGCGCTCTCCGAGCGTCGTCGCGAGATCGCGATCACGTTCAAGAAGGCCAATCGGGTGCCCACGGGGCTCACGGGAACCGAGCATCCGAACGTTCTGCGCATCTTCCTCGCCCCCGACCAGATGTCGCTCGAGCTCAACGTGAACGGCCCGGGCGACCCCTACGAGCTCGAGAAGACGCAGCTCGACGCCCTCTTCGGCGACGGCCAGCTGCTCGCCTACCGCGAGGTGCTCGCCGGCATTCTCGACGGAGACCCGTCGCTGTCGGTGCGCGGCGATTCGGCGGTGGAGGGCTGGCGCATCGTGGCCCCGGTGCTCGAGGCGTGGCGCGCCGACGAGGTGCCGCTCGACAGCTACAAGGCGGGCTCGGACGGTCCGTCGAAGTGGGCCCGCATCGGTTGACGCGGACCCTGCGCCGGTCGAGAAACGAGCGTATTGAGACCACCACCGCTGCGCTCACGCGCGCGAGACGTAGCGGCGGGGCTTTCCGTCGCCGAGGTCGGAGAGGGACGGGCGCTGCTGCACCTCGACCGTGCGGCCGAGCAGTGCTTCAAGGGCGGCTGTGACCTGCGCCGAATCGCCCCGCACGATCGTCGCCTCGACCCGGCCCGTCGCATCCTGAATCACCGACCAGCCGTGCGCGCCGGCCGCCTGCAGGTGCTGGGTCAGGTCGACGCACGGCACGCGGCTGCCGTCGGCGGCCAGAAACGTGGTCGCCTCGCGACCCTCGAGGTCGGCGATCGCGAGCCGACCGCCGACGTCGACCAGGCGGCCGAAGTCGCCCGTGCGGTAGCGCACGAGAGGCAGCAGGGAGTTCTCGCCGGCGGTCACCACGATCTCTCCGTGCGCGCCGGGCGGGGCCGGTCGGCCCCGCTCGTCGACGATCTCGACGTGCACGCGCCGGTCGAGCACCACGAACGGCCCGTCGTCGGCGCGGGATGCGATGGGCCGGGTCTCGTGGAGTCCGTAGATGTCGATCACGGGGCAGCCGTAAGCACGCTCGAGGTCGTGGCGCAGCGCACTCGACAGGGCCATCGCGCCGGAGAAGATCGCGAGCGGGCGGAGCGCCGCGACGAGCTCGGCGTCGAGCAGCTCGGCGAGGCTGGTGGGGCTGCCGCTGAACGCCTGCGGGTTCTGGTCGACGAGGAATCGTGTGCGAGCGTCAGGGCTGCGCCACCCGCGCCGGTCGAGATTGAGCCGGGCCATCGTGGCCTGGTCGAAGGAGCTGATCACCGAGGCGTAGGTGAACGCCTGCCGTTGCTTCACGACGTGGGCGAGCGCGAGGCGGGTGTGATCCGGCTCCCACACGACACCCTGTTCGGCGGCGAGGGCGATCATCAGGTGGAAGGTCCGTGCCGTGTCCTCGATGTCGTCGGGAATCAGCAGCGCGCGGCCCGTGCTGCCCGAGCTCGACCCGTGCACCGCCCGTGCGAGATCGGCGTCGAGGGGCACGAACGCCGACACATCGTCGACGAGGTCGTCACGGGTGATCAGGGGGAAGTCCTGCAGCGAGCGAAGCTCCGCCGCCCGTCTTCGGTAGGCGGGAAGGCGTCGCGCCGTGTCGAGGTGCTCGTCGATCCAGCCGGCCGTCGGCAGGGGCCGGCGCACGCGCCGCACGGCCTCGGCCGAGAGCCGGTCGCCCGTGGCGTGAACCCACGCCGGGGCATCCGGATGCGACCTGAGCGTCTCGAGCCGACGCGCGCCCTCGGGGCTGAGTGTCGGCCACCGTTCGGCATCGACGAGGGCCGTCTGGCCGCCGGGAGTGTACTCGGCGATGGCCAGGGGATCGTCGGGGTCTGGCGCGTTGATGCCGTTCACGCTCATTCGTGGGTGTACCGGGCGGCCGCCTCGCGCGCCCGGGCGTCGTTCAGGGCGCGGGTCACCTCGAGGCGGTGTGCATGCTCCGCAGCGGCGGCGGCCAGAGCTCCGTTGCGTTGCAGCGAGTCCCGCATGTCGAGCAGCGATCGAGCCGTCTCGCGGTCCTCGCCGGCGGGCAGTGCGCCCGACCAGAGCAGGAAGGTCCGGGCGGCCTCGTCTCGGCGCTCGGCGTCGCTGATCCACTCGGAGGGATCGACGACGGCGGCCAACCGCAGCGCGAGAGCCGCGAGTGTGCGCGCCGCGTGGGCGGTCTCCAGCCGGGGAGCGAATGCACCGAGCAGGTCTTCGCTCGCCCAGAGCCACAGGGCGATGGCCGCGCCCCGTCTGGCGGCCGACGACCTCGTCTCCGTGACGTCGCTGAGCAACTGCACGACCTCGGTCGATGCGGGCGTGCGGCCGCGATCGGCGCCGAGAACGTCGCCGGCGAGGGCCAGCAGGGAGACCCGGTCGTCGAGGAAGCTCTTCGGGATGCTCGAGAGACGGCTGCCCACGACGTCGACGGGTGGCCCGGGCACGGCCCGCTGCCAGGCTGCGTCGACGTCGTCGCCGCAGTCGAGCCAGCGCTGCAGCAGCTGCTCGGCCGACTCGATGTCCGGCTCCATTCGATCAGCCACGTCGACCTCCAGCTTCAGTGCGTCGAAGGCCCGGCGGTTCGGCGAGTCTGCGGGCCAGGCGCGCGCAGACGAGGGGCGCGTCCGTCATCCTGTCGATGTACTCGACGTCGTAGCCGGCCTCGGTGGCCGGCTCCGTGAGGCGACGACCGGCATCCTGAACGACGAGCGTGGCGGTGTCGAGGGTTCGGCGCACCGTCCGCGCCACGTCCGCATACTGTGGCTGCCCCGCACCGAACATCGACTGCAGGCCGTCGTCGGAGAGCACGACGACGTGCCGTCGTTTGACGGACGCGCCGGCTCCGCGGGAGCGTCGCGCGTCGGCGTAGCGGGTCGCGTAGAGGTCGAGGGGAAACGTCGTTCCGTGCCCGAAATAGAAGGTGAGGTCGCGCATCAACTCGGCCCTGTCGCGGGTGAACCGTGCGCCGCCCGCGACCTCGCCCGCTGCGGAGAACGACGTCACTCGCGCCTGTCCGCCCCCGCGGAGGGCGCTCAGAATGAGGATGGTGCCGGCCAGCACGCCCGGAGATTCGCGTCGAGGTGCGGTCATCGACCCGGAGGAGTCGATATAGATGTCGAGCTGCACGCTCTCACGGGCGTCGGGAGGAGCATCCGGCAGCACATCGCGAAGCCTCGTCGTGACGCCGGGAACGACGGTCGTGCTGTGCGACAGTGAGGCAGGCCAGTCGATCGCCGAGATGTCGTCGTCGATGTTCCACTGCTCGAGGGCGCCGGGGATGGTCTCGTCGAGTGAGCGCGGCGTGCTCGGGGGCTGGGTGAGGGGCCGCACGTACCGGCGGGCAGCGGTGAGGTACCAGGCCGCCACGACGTCGTCGGCATTCGCCGCCGAATAGAGCGCCAGCGTGTCGGCCAATCCGTATCCCTGGCCGAGCCCGTCGACGCTCGCGTCGTCGGCCGATTCGTCGTTGGCCTCCATGCCGGTGCCCGAGGCCGATGCGGCCTGGCGCGCCTTCTCGACGGCCGGATGCTCCGGCACCTCGCGCAGCCGCGGGTCGCCGAGCACCCGCTCGAGTTCGGCCGCCGTGGGAGCCGTCTCGTCGGCTTGCCCCGCGCATCCGCCCGCCGCCTGCGCGCCGGCCGCCGTCGAGCGCCGACGGGGCTCCCCGTCGGAGATCAGGTAGGGCGCCATGATCATGCCGAAGCGCAGGGCGCCGCTCACCGGGTCGTCGCCGAAGGTGCGCACGGTCTCGGCGAGGAGGGCGGCGTCGAGGGGCGGATTCGTGAGCACGAGCTCCGCCCAGCGCGCCTCGGCGGCGATGCGGGCGTCGGCGGCCGCTGCTGCCTCGACGGCCTTCAGCCTCTGCTCCTCGGTCTTCGTCGCGGCGGGCACCGTCGGTGGTGGCGGCTGCCGGTGCACGACGGGCCGCGGCGGCGGTTCCGCCGGGCACAGGAATCCTGCCGGCCTGCTCCAGAGGATCTCGTAGGCGCGCAGCACCACCCACCAGAGCTGGTCGGAGGGTGGCGACACTGACAGCGCGCGCCACATGGTGATCATCTGGGGGTCGCCGGAGGTCGCGCCGTCGCGCTGCCGCTGCATCGTCGCGACGCGGGTGTTGATCAGCATGTCCGACCACAGGTTCGACATGCGGTGGGCCTGGCCGTCGGGATCGGGGATGCGGGCCCGTCCCGTGGCGGCGATGGCCCGGGCGAGCTGCTGGGTGATCGTGAACGAGTCGATACGCGTGCTCGGAGACAGCACGTGGTGGCCGATCTCGTGCGCGAAGATCGATTCGTAGAACCCGTCGACCCCGTGGCGGCGGGCCTCGGTCGGATCGACCGACACCTGCGGTGGAAACGAGAACCACGCGAACGACGACCTCGCGGCACCGGGTTCGAGGAGAGGATCATGCAGGCGCACGCCCCACAGCGCCTGCGCCGACTGCCAAGCCGCGCGCTGCGCCTCGTCGAGAGGATGCTCGCGTGCACCGAAGAGAGGGGTCATCGGGCCTTCTCCAGCAGCAGCCAGGCGAGGTACGAGGTGTCGAAGACGGCGAGTCGGGTGGGCCAGGCTCCGGATGCCGCGGGTCGGCCGACGGGGTCGGCTGCGGTCGCGGGCGCCGAGTCAGACGGCAGCCGGGAGAGACTCGTGCCGAAGATATCGGCGTCGAGCTGCCAGCGCTCGCCGTCGGTGAGCGTGATGACGAATCGGCCCTCCCGATCGCCGTGCTCGCCCGTCAGGGGCGGTGCCGTCCACGCGCCGCCCAGCCCGCGGAATCCGCCGACACGGGCGATCACGACGTCGCCGTCGCCCCTGGCCGGCCATCCGAACGGGCTCTCGGCCTGGGCGCTCGCGAAGTCGTCGAGTTCGGAGGGCTGCAGGCCCACGGCGCTCGCGAGGGCCTGTCGCGGCACCGACCCGGAGCCGAGCGCCTCGCCGAGCCGGGCGAGAGCATCCTGCCTCAGATCGAGCGTGCCCGAGCGCCACGCGGAGAGGGCCGCGAGCGTGAGAACGGTGTGCGGCAGCGGCCCGTCTGTGCTGGCAGCGGCATCGTCGGCCGCGAGGGCGAGCGACAGGAAGTGTGTGTAGAGGGTCGAGTCTCCGCCCCAGGATTCGACGTTGCGGATCGACTGGTCGACATCGAAGCCGGGAACGGCGGGCACGACCGTCGTCTGCGGCTGAAGGCCGTCGTCGACGGCCTGGCCGGGCCGTCGGATCATCGGGGGCGACCCTCGAGCCACTGCAGGTAGTTGGTGTAGCGCTGGTGCAGGTACTTCAGGGCCACGAGGTCGTCGAAATGCCGACCGTAGAGCTTCTTCTGCTTCGAGATCGTCTGGATCTGCGACTCGATGGCCGTGAGGCGGCGCGACGCCTCGACCTGGCTGACACCGTCGAGTCCCGCCGTGAATTCCGCGAGGAGGTCGCCGACCGGGTCGCTCTTCGCGAGTCCAAGTGACAGGAACTGGCGACGCGACTGCTCGAACAGATCGGCGAGCCAGCTGATCGAGTCGGTCGCGAGCTCCCTGTCGGCGCCGGTCTCGAACCGGGGGTGCAGCTCGTTGGGAAGCAGTTTTCCCCGCAGGGAGAAGGGCAGCACCGCGGCGACGTCGTCGAGTCCGACGACATCGACGCCTCGGAAGTAGGCCATGGCCTTCGCGTAGGTGATGAGCGACTGCAGCGCCCGGGCCGAGAGGCTGTTCACGGTCTGCGCCCCGAGGTCGACCTGCAGGTCTGCGCCGGTGTTGCTGTCGATCACCTCGCCGACCTGGCCGCCCGAGGTCATCACCGTGTCCTTCGTGCGGTATTCGAAGCGGCGGCCTCCGTGCTGCACGAACTCGAACTGGCTCGCGAAGAACTCGAGCTGTCGACGCACGTCGCGGGGAACGGGAACCGCCCGGATGGCCGCCGCCAGCGCGGTCTGTTCGGCAGCGCTGAACACCAGCTCGGCGGGAACGTGGTCCTCGGGCTTCTCCCCGGCCTCGACCCGGGTGATGAGCTCGTCGAAGAACCTGCTGTTGAATCCCTGCGCCGCGACCGTGACGTCGACCCTGTCTTTCAGGGCCTGGATGACCGGGAACGTTCCCCCGCCCGAATCGTCGTTGGCGGTGAAGAACCAGCTCTCGACGCCGGACTCGGGAGCCGTGCGGAGCATCTGGTCATAGCTCTCGACGTAGCCCTCGGCCACCATCGTGAGCAGCGCGGACTGGGTCTTGGTGGGGATGCGGTTGTATTCGTCGATGATCTTGACGGGTTTCGTGAGCCAGCCGCGCCAGGCGATGGTGATCTCGGGCAGGCTGGCGGCGTTCACGAGGTCGCGGGGCAGGGGCATGCCGACGAGGTCTCCGACCGTGAGCTGGGGCTGCCCCTGCTGCACGCTTCGCCGCACCTCGGCGGGTTCGGTGCCCGCGATCACGCCCATCAGCACGGCGAGGGTGGTCTTTCCGCGCCCCGGCCCGCCGACGAGCAGGCATTTTCCGCCGACCGCCGTGGTGAGCAGGGGCAGCAGGACGTTCGACGAATACGACTGGTCGGTGGGCAGGTGCAGCTCTGCGCCGGCGTCGCCGAGGGGAAAGCTCACCGGGGCGTCGAGCGAGAATTCGATGTCGTAGAACGGCGAGATGACGGCACGGTTGACGAGCCAGAAGTAGACGCGGCGCAGCTTCTCGTCGAGGGCGACCTGGTCGACGGTGTTCGGCTGGCGGAACAGGTCTTCGGCTGTCAGGCCCGGGCGGGATGCGCCGGTGCCGGTTCGCGTGGGGGATTCCGAGATCTTGTTCCAGCGATTGGGCATGGCACCAGTCTAGGAAGCTGCGGAGCGGTGCGGGGGAGAGCTGCTACGCCGCGCGGACCGGACCGACGAGGGTCGTGGTGCGGGGAGCCGCGTCGGTGACTGCCTTGGCTAGTTCGGCGGGCACGTCGACGGTGTTGATCGGGGCGAGCGGCGTGCGCGACGCCGGGGTCTCCGCAGCACGGAAGACGCCGTGGCTGGTGAGCGTCGACACGATATCGCGGGCCACGGAGGCGGCCAGGACGGTGTGGAAGATGTCGTCGGTGTCGACCTCGGTGCGGCGGGTGATCGCGAACGAACCGTAGGGACCGAAGTTCTCCATGAGGGTCTGGTTCACCAGCTCGGAAAGGCGCTGCTGGTTGGCCTCGTCTTGTTGTTCTGCCTTCGCGCGTCGTCGCCATCCGAGCATTTTTCACACCTTCCCACCACGGTCGTGATCCCAGTGTGCGGTGCGGGCTCGGGATGAGGCCGCAGACACGCCGCGATCCCGCCTGATAGACGGGATCGCGACCTGTTCGGGACAGCTTTCGGCAGGGTTCCGTTAACCCTTCGGGTGGCCGGACGCGTCGAGGTCCTCCGACCGGATCTCCTCGGCCACCGCGCCCCCGTAGCCATCGGTTTCGGGGTCGCCGTGCAGGCCTCCCGACAGCGCGTACTCCTCCTCGGGAGACAGCACGAGCTGCTTGCGTCCCCAGAGGGCGAACCCGAGCAGGATCAGTGCGTAGACGATCACGATCGCGATGATGGCCGGCTGGAAGGTGACGTTCAGCAGGAAGCCCAGGAAGATGAGCGCGGAGATCACGCCGGCGACCACGGCGCCGGGGATGCCCCACGGGCTCACGTAGGGCCGCTTGGCGTTGGGGAACTTCTTGCGCAGGATCACGAAGGAGATCATCTGCAGCAGATAGGCCACGACAGCGCCCCAGACGGCGATGTTCAGGATGATCGCTCCCGCGACCGCCCCCGCTCCCTCAGCGTCGACGTTCGACAGGATGTCGAGAACGACGAGGGCGATGAAACCGATCACCGCGCCCACGGTGAGGGCGACCCAGGGCGTCTGGCGCTTGCCGGTGAGCGAGAAGAACTTCGGGTAGTACCCGGCGCGGGAGAGCGAGTACATGTTGCGTCCGTAGGCGAACATGATGCCCTGGAGCGAGGCGAGCAGGCCGATCAGCGCGAAGAGCGCGAGGGCCGCGGCCGCCTGGTCTCCCACGATCGCGCGGAATCCGTCGAGCAGGGGCTCCGCCGAGACGCCCATGTTCTCTGCGCCGATCACGCCGGTGTTGAGGAACAGGATCAGCAGTCCGGTCACGATGAGGGTTCCGCGGGCCCAGAAGCCCGCCTTGGGAATGTCGCGCACCGGGTTGTGGGCCTCCTCGGCCGCGAGCGGCAGCTCCTCGATGCCGAGGAAGAACCACATGGCGAAGGGCAGCGCGAAGAGGATCGGGATCACGCCGTGGGGGAGGAACGCCGACTGGCCCGGGTCGGGTTCGATGTTGAAGAGGCTGTCCCAGCTGAAGAGTCCCGAGAACGCGGCCATGGCCGAGAAGACCAGCAGGATCGCGATGGAGATGATCGACACGACGATCGCGAACTTGAACGAGATTGCGGCCCCGGCAGCGTTCAGCGCGATGAACGCGATGTAGAGCACCAGCCACCAGATCCACATGGCGCCTGAGAGGTCGAAGCCGAGGAGCTCGGTCGTGATGCTGTTGGCATACTGCGCCGAGAAGAAGACGATCACACCGGTCGTTGCCACGTATTCGATGGTCTCGGCGAGACCCGTCACGAGTCCGCCCCACGGCCCCATCGCCGAGCGGGCGAACGAGTACGCGCCTCCCGTGTGCGGCATGGCCGCCGCCATCTCGCCGATCGAGAAGATCATTCCGTAGTACATGACGATGAGCAGGGCGAAGGCGATGAGCATGCCCCCGAAGCCGGCGAAGTCGATTCCGAAGTTCCACCCCGAGAAGTCTCCCGAGATGACTGCCGCCACGGCGAGGCCCCAGAGCCCCCAGATGCCCGCCGATCTCTTGAGCGTGCGTTTCTCGAAGTAGCCGTCTGCAGCCTTGCTGTAGGTGACGCCCGAACGGCGGGTCTTGCTGTCAGTCACGTGGATCCTCCGGTAGCTCGTTGTCTCGGCAGTGCACAGCGGAACGCCATCGGCTCCCTCGCACGATTTCTGCACACACTAGCGTTCTATTGGTTGGTTGGCACCACCTTTGTGTGTAAATTGCGTGTTACGAACACGGGCAACAACTCCCGCTCAGCCGACGAACTCGTGTGATGTAATGGTCGGGTCGACGGGGTTCCGCAGCGCGGGAATCGCCCGTGGCGACCATCGATGAAGGAGCACACCGTGGCATCCACCGCAGGAAATCTCACGCTCGACGCCCTCACGGCCCAGGTCTCGGCCGGCGAGGTCGACACCGTGATCGTGGCCTTCACCGACATGCAGGGCAGGCTCGTGGGCAAGCGGCTCTCGGCCCGCCTCTTCGTCGAAGACGCGGCGTCGCACGGAGCCGAGTGCTGCAACTACCTGCTCGCCGTCGACGTCGAGATGAACACGGTCGACGGATACGACATGTCGAGCTGGGAGCACGGCTACGGCGACATGGCGATGATGCCCGACATGTCGACCCTGCGAACGATTCCGTGGCTGCCGGGCACGGCGATGGTCACCGCCGACCTGCACTGGCTCGACGGCGAGCCGGTCGAGCCGTCGCCGCGGCAGATCCTGGCGGCGCAGATGAAGCGCCTCGCCGATCGCGGCCTCGAGGCGTTCGTCGCCACCGAACTCGAGTTCATCGTCTTCGACGACAGCTACCGCTCTGCCTGGTCGAAGGGATACCGCGACCTCACCCCCGCGAGCGACTACAACATCGACTACGCCCTGCTGGCCTCCACGCGCATGGAGCCGCTGCTGCGCGACATCCGGGTGTCGATGGACGGCGCCGGCATGTACTGCGAGGGCGTGAAGGGCGAGTGCAACTTCGGGCAGCAGGAGATCGGCTTCCGCTACGACGACGCCATGGTCACGTGCGACAACCACTCGATCTACAAGAACGGTGCCAAGGAGATCGCGGATCGGCACGGCAAGTCGCTCACGTTCATGGCCAAGTTTAACGAACGCGAGGGCAACTCGTGCCACGTGCACATCAGCCTCAGAGGCACCGACGGCACTGCAGTCTTCAGTGATCCGGATGCCGAGAACGGCATGTCAGACATGTTCCGTCATTTCATGGCAGGCCAGCTCAAGACGCTGCGCGAGCTGACGCTGTTCTTCGCGCCCAACATCAACTCGTACAAGCGCTACGTCGACGGCTCGTTCGCGCCGACGGCAGTGGCCTGGGGGCTCGACAACCGCACCTGCGCCCTGCGCGTGGTGGGCAAGGGCCTCGGAATGCGCGTCGAGAACCGCGTTCCCGGGGGCGACGTGAACCAGTACCTGGCGACCGCCGCCCTCATCGCCGGCGGGCTCTACGGAATCGAGAACGAGCTCGAGCTCGAAGACGCGACCGTAGGCAACGCGTACACGTCGGGTGCACCGCGCGTGCCCACGAACCTGCGCGATGCGGCCGAGCTCTTCGCGTCGAGCGAGATCGCCCGGGCCGCGTTCGGTGACGAGGTCGTCGACCACTACGTGAACAACGCGCGCATCGAGCTGAAGGCCTTCGACAGCGCCGTCACCGACTGGGAGAGGGTGCGCGGCTTTGAGCGCCTCTGATCGCCTGCCGGTTATCGGCCTCACGACCTACCTCGAACGCGCGAAGACCGGAGTCTGGGACGTTCCCGCCTCGTTCCTCCCGAAGGTCTACTTCGATGCCGTCGAGAAGGCCGGCGGCATCGCCGTGCTGCTGCCGCCCCAGGCCGTCAGCGACGCGATCGCGGATCGCCTGCTCGATTCTCTCGACGGCCTGATCCTCACCGGCGGCAAGGACATCGAACCGTCGCGCTACGGCCAGGAGGCCCACGCCGAGACCGACGAGCCCCGGCGCGACCGCGACGCGTGGGAGGACACGCTGCTGCGCCGTGCGATCGATCGCGAGATCCCGTTCCTCGGCATCTGCCGGGGAGCGCAGATGCTGAACGTCGCGCGGGGCGGAACCCTGCACCAGCACCTTCCCGATGTCGTCGGCGACCGTCGATACCAGGCCGGCGACGGAATCTTCAACCACGTGGAGGTCGGCGTCGAACAGGGCTCGCGACTCGCATCGCTGCTCGCGAGCGACGAACTCGACGTTCCCGTCTACCACCACCAGGCCATCGACTCGCTCGGCGACGGGCTCGTCGTGACCGCCCGAACCCCCGACGGAACGATCGAGGCGGTCGAGCTCGAGTCCGTTCCGTTCGGCGTCGCCGTGCAGTGGCACCCCGAGGAGTCGCCCGACGACATCCGACTCTTCGCCGGCCTCGTCGAGGCGGCCCGACAGTACCGAGCACAGGAACAGGAACACCCGACAGCATGAGCAGCTACACCGTGATCAACCCGGCGACGGAAGAGGTCGTCACCGACGTCGAGCTCTTCGACGTCGAGGGCACCGACGACGCCATCGCGCGGGCGGCGGATGCGCAGAAGGCATGGGCGCGCCGGGCCCCCGCAGAGCGGGCGCAGGCCCTGCGGGACTTCGCGGCGGCCGTCGACGCGAACGTCGAGGCACTCGCCCGGCTGGAGACCCTGAATTCCGGCCATCCGATCGGCCAGGCCCGCTGGGAGGCGGGCCACGTGCGCGACGTGCTCACCTACTACTCGGCGGCTCCCGAACGGCTCTTCGGTAAACAGATCCCGGTCGCCGGCGGCCTCGACGTCACGTTCCACGAGCCCCTCGGCGTGGTGGGAGTCATCACGCCGTGGAACTTTCCCATGACCATCGCGGCGTGGGGGTTCGCCCCGGCGCTCGCGGCGGGCAACGCGGTCGTGCTGAAGCCGGCCGAGTGGACGCCGCTGACCTCGGTGCGGCTCGCCGAGATCGGGCGGGAGTCCGGACTGCCCGACGGCCTGTTCCAGGTGTTGCCCGGGCACGGGAACGTGGTCGGGGAGCGCTTCGTGACCAACCGGACCGTGCGCAAGGTCGTGTTCACCGGGTCGACCGCTGTGGGCAAGAAGATCATGGCGGGCAGTGCCGAGCAGGTGAAGAGGGTGACCCTCGAGCTCGGCGGCAAGAGCGCCAACATCGTGTTTGCCGACTCCGACCTCGAGAGGGCCGCCGCCTCGGCCCCGTCGGGGGTCTTCGACAACGCGGGGCAGGACTGCTGCGCGCGCAGTCGCATCCTGGTCGAGCGCAGCGTCTACGACCGCTTCATGGAGTTGCTCGAGCCCGCGGTGAACCGGGTCGTCGTCGGCGACCCGAACGACGAGGCCACCGAGATGGGACCGCTCGTCTCGGCGAAGCACCACGCGTCGGTGAGCTCGTATGTTCCCGACGACAGCCAGGTCGCGTTCCGGGGATCCGCGCCGCAGGGCCCGGGGTACTGGTTCCCGCCGACGGTGCTCACGCCGGGTCGCGACGACCGCACCGCCACCGAGGAGATCTTCGGACCTGTCGTAACGGTGCTCCCGTTCGACGACGAGGCCGACGCGGTGTCGCTGGCGAACGCCACGGAATACGGCCTCTCGGGCTCGATCTGGACCCGCGACGTCGGCCGCGCGTTGCGCGTCTCCCGCGGCGTCGAGGCGGGCAACCTCTCGGTCAACTCGCACTCCTCCGTGCGCTACAGCACCCCGTTCGGCGGCTTCAAGCAGTCGGGCCTCGGCCGTGAGCTCGGCCCCGACGCACCCCTCAGTTTCACCGACACCAAGAACGTCTTCATCGCCGTAGAGGAGCTCTCATGACCGACCTGCCCACCATCGACCTCACGAAGCGCCTCGCCGGAAAAGTGGCGGTGATCACGGGCGGCGCCAGCGGCATCGGCTTCGCCACCGCCCGCCGCTTCGCCGCCGAGGGCGCCACGGTCGTGATCGGCGACATGGATGCTGCATCGGGCGAGCGCGCGGCCGCTGCCGTCGGCGGCCTCTTCGTGCAGGTGAACGTCACCGACGAGGCCCAGGTCGACAACCTGTTCAAGGTGGCCTTCGACACCTACGGATCGGTCGACGTCGCCTTCAACAACGCGGGCATCTCGCCCCCCGACGACGACTCCATCGAGACGACCGAGCTTCCCGCCTGGGAGAAGGTGCAGGACGTGAACCTCAAGTCGGTCTACCTGTGCTCGCGAGCCGCGCTGCGCTACATGGTTCCGCAGAAGCGCGGTTCGATCATCAACACCGCGTCGTTCGTCGCCGTGATGGGCTCTGCCACGTCGCAGATCTCGTACACGGCATCGAAGGGCGGCGTTCTCGCCATGTCCCGCGAGCTGGGCGTGCAGTTCGCCCGCCAGGGAATCCGGGTCAACGCCCTCTGCCCGGGCCCGGTGAACACGCCCCTGCTGCAGGAGCTCTTCGCCAAGGACCCGGCCCGCGCCCAGCGCCGCCTCGTGCACATCCCCCTCGGACGGTTCGCTGAGCCAGAGGAGTTGGCGGCGTCGGTCGCGTTCCTCGCCAGCGACGACTCCTCGTTCATCACGGGCTCGACATTCCTCGTCGACGGGGGAATCAGCTCGGCCTACGTGACACCCGAGTAGAGGGTCGAGAACGCGATGACCGATATCGCAGACGGCTCGCAACCGGATGCCGCGGGCCTGGCCGGCGACGCCCTGTTGCGCCGGGTGCGCACCGGCAACGCGTTCGAGGACACCGTCTCGAGGCTGCTGCAGACGATCCGCCTGGGCGTTGTCTCACCGGGGGAGGCCCTGCCCAGCGAACGCGACCTCGCGCTGCGCTTCGGGGTGAGCCGCGACACGGTGCGCGACGCGATCAAGGCGCTCGCGGATGCCGGTTTCCTGGTCTCGCGGCGCGGGCGCTACGGAGGCACGTTCGTCAGCGATCGGGTTCCGCTCGTCGGCCTCAGCGGAGTGCTCGACGACGCGGCGCCGCAGTCCGAGACGGTGACGGCGGAAGATCTCGACGACGTGCTCGGCCTCCGCGACATCCTCGAGGTCGGAGCCGCCCGCGCCGCGGCGGATCGCGCACTCACGAAGGCGCAGCGCGAACTGCTCTGGAGCAGCCTGCGCGAGACCGCCGAGGCGTCGGCCGACGACTATCGGCGGCTGGACTCACGCCTGCACCTTGCCATCGGAGAGCTCGTGGGCGTGCCGTCGCTCATGCCGCTGCTGGCCGACAACCGCATGAGGATCAACGAGTTCCTCGACCACATCCCCCTGCTCGAGCGCAACATCGCGCACTCGAACGAGCAGCACGAGCAGATCGTCCTCGCGATCCTCACGGGAGACGCGGACAGGGCGGCGGTCACGATGCGTGAACACCTCGAGGGATCCGAGGCGCTGCTCCGAGGCTTCCTGGCCTGACGCCGCCGTTCCCTGAGCCTGTCGAAGGGAAGGGGCGGCTACTTCGCGTCGAGCTCGCGGGCGTCGTCGTCGGCCTGCAGAACGCTGCCGATGGCGAGGGCGACCGTGATGCCCCAGCTGAGCCACATGAGAAGCAGTCGCCAGTCGCGCGGACCCTGTCTCGTGGTCTGCAGCACCGACCAGGCGCCGACGACAGCACCGATCACACTCGAGTTGAAGATGAATTTGCGCATGCGTGCCTCCGTGGTCGTGTCTTCAGGTTAGTCGTTCGTGCCGTCCGGCCGCCCGGGCTTCCGGATGCTCGGGGTCGTCTTGTATAGCGCACGCCCGAGCACCCCGTGGGTGCGGGGGATCGACTGGTAGCCTGATCACTGGTCTACACGGTCGGCGCCTTGGCCGATCGCAAACGAGGAGTTCCCCATTTCCACGGACGAGGCCGCATCGCGGTCCACTACCCCTGCCGACACATACGACCTCGTGGTCGTCTCCAACAGGCTCCCTGTCGACAAGGTCACCCGCGCCGACGGCAGCGTCGAGTGGCGCACCTCGCCTGGCGGTCTCGTGACCGCCCTCGAGCCAGTCATGCAACGGGCCGACGGAGCCTGGGTCGGCTGGGCGGGCGTGGCGGACGACGAGTCCGAGCCGTTCGAGCACGACGACATCTCCATCGTTCCCGTCACACTCAGCGCAGACGACGTCGAGAACTACTACGAGGGGTTCTCGAACGACACCCTCTGGCCGCTGTATCACGACGTGATCGCGCCGCCCACGTACCACCGCGAGTGGTGGGAGTCCTACGTGCGGGTCAACCAGCGCTTCGCGGAGCGCGCCGCCTCGGTCGCCGCGGCCGACGGCACGGTCTGGGTGCAGGACTATCAGCTGCAGCTCGTGCCCAAGATGCTGCGCGAGCTCCGTCCCGACCTCACCATCGGTTTCTTCAACCACATTCCGTTCCCGGCATACGGCATCTTCTCGCAGCTGCCGTGGCGAGCCCAGATCATCGAGGGCCTCCTCGGGGCCGATGTCATCGGGTTCCAGCGCGCGGCAGACGCGGGCAACTTCACGCGTGCCGTGCGCCGTCTGCTCAGCTACACGACGAAGGGCACGGCCATCGACGTGCCGATCGACGACGACCTGTCCGAGTCGCTCGAGCCGGCCCGGGTGTCGACGTCGCGCACGGGCAGCCTCGTGCGCACGGTGCACGCACGGCACTTCCCGATCTCGATCGACACGCAGAGCTTCGAGAACCTCGCACGGCGTCCCGACATCCAGGCCCGTGCCAAAGAGATCAGGGCCGGCCTCGGCAACCCCAAGGTCGTGATGCTCGGCGTCGACAGGCTCGACTACACCAAGGGGATCGGCCATCGTCTCAAGGCGTTCGGCGAGCTGCTCGCCGACGGCACGGTCACCGTCGAAGACGTGACCCTCGTGCAGGTCGCCAGCCCCAGCCGCGAACGTGTCGCCGCGTACCAGCAGCTGCGCGACGAGGTCGAGCTCACGGTCGGGCGCATCAACGGCGACTACTCGACCATCAGCCACACGGCCATCAGCTACCTGCACCAGGGATACCCCCGCGAGGAGATGGTGGCGCTCTACCTGGCCAGCGACGTGATGCTGGTCACCGCGCTCCGCGACGGAATGAATCTCGTCGCGAAGGAGTACGTGGCCAGCCGCTTCGACAACGACGGCGTGCTCGTGCTGAGCGAGTTCGCCGGCGCCGCAGACGAGTTGAAGAGCGCCCTGCTCGTGAACCCCCACGACATCGACGGCCTCAAGGAGTCGATCATGGAGGCGATCGAGATGACGAAGAGCGAGCGCTCGAGACGGATGCGCGCATTGCGCAAACGGGTGCGCGACTACGACGTGTCGCGCTGGTCGACCGCCTTCCTGTCTGCCCTGACCGACCCGAACGGAACGCCCTCGTACGTCGCGACCAAGTGGGGAGCATCCGACCGATGAGCACCCAGCCGAACGGCACGAGCCGAGCCGTCGCATCCGGCACCCAGATCGACGAGACCGACGACCTGATCGAGCGCCTGCGCGAACTCGCGCGCACGGAGCGCCTGCTCGTCGCACTCGACTTCGACGGAACCCTCGCTCCCGAGGTCGACGTGCCGAGTCATGCCCGCGCGCTTCCCGAGGCGAGGCGGGCCCTCTTCGACCTGCTGAAGCTCGACTCCACCCGTGTGGCACTCATCTCGGGACGTGCGATGGAGAGCCTCGAACAGGTGAGCGACCTTCCCGACGACGTTCTCCTCGTGGGCTCCCACGGTGTCGAGATCCGCCTCGACAGCCCCACGCGGCTCACGCTCGACACGCAGGAGCTGGCCCAGGTCGACGTGCTCAGCGGTGTTCTCGAAGACGTCGCCGACAAGGTCGACGACGTCTGGATCGAGTCGAAGCCGGCGGGCTTCGCGCTGCACACCCGCCTCGCGTCGGAAGAGGGCAGCCGACAGGCCCACCTGATGGCACTCGCCGAGACGCAGTCCGAGATCGAGGGTCTCACGGTGCGCGAGGGCAAGAACGTGCTGGAGTTCTCGATCCGATCGACCACCAAGGGCGAGGCGCTGCTCCACCTGAAGGAGTACACCAAGGCGACCGCCGTGCTCTACGCGGGCGACGACGTCACCGATGAGGACGCGTTCGCGGTGCTGCGCAGCGGAGACTTCGGGCTGAAGAGCGGGGCGGGCAAGACCATCGCCGAGTTCCGCGTGAGCGACGAAGCCGAGGTCGCCCAGGTGCTCGCGCTGCTCGCCCAGTTCCGCGCGGAGGCGTGCACTTCCGCACCTTGAGTGGTTCTAAACTCGTAACATGCCCGAAATAGACATGAAGCCGCGCAGTCGCGTCGTCACCGATGGAATCGAAGCAACCACCTCGCGCGGAATGCTTCGGGCCGTCGGCATGGGAGACGCCGACTGGGAGAAGCCGCAGATCGGCATCGCCAGTTCGTGGAACGAGATCACGCCGTGCAACCTGTCGCTCGACCGCCTCGCGCAGGGCGCCAAAGAAGGCGTGCACTCGGGCGGCGGCTACCCGCTCCAGTTCGGCACCATCTCCGTCTCCGACGGCATCTCGATGGGCCACGAGGGCATGCACTTCTCGCTCGTCTCGCGTGAGGTCATCGCCGACAGCGTCGAGGTCGTCATGCAGGCCGAGCGCCTCGACGGCTCCGTTCTTCTGGCCGGATGCGACAAGTCGCTGCCAGGCATGCTCATGGCCGCGGCACGGCTCGACCTGGCCAGCGTCTTCCTCTACGCCGGATCGATCGCGCCCGGCTGGGTGAAGCTGTCCGACGGCACCGAGAAAGACATCACGATCATCGACTCGTTCGAGGCTGTCGGCGGCGTGAAGGCCGGCACCATGAGCGAGGCCGACGCCAAGCGCATCGAGTGCGCCTTCGCCCCGGGCGAGGGTGCCTGCGGAGGCATGTACACGGCCAACACCATGGCCAGCGTCGCCGAGGCCCTCGGCATGAGCCTGCCAGGCTCCGCCTCGCCCGCCTCGGCAGACCGACGCCGCGACTACTACGCGCACCGCAGCGGCGAGGCCGTCGTCAACATGCTGCGCCTCGGCATCACGACCCGCGACATCCTGACCAAGCCGGCGTTCGAGAACGCCATCGCCGTCGCGATGGCCCTCGGAGGCTCGACCAACGTCATCCTGCACCTTCTCGCCATCGCCTACGAAGCCGAGGTCGACCTCACGATCGACGACTTCAACCGCATCGGCGACACCATCCCGCACCTCGCCGACATGAAGCCCTTCGGCAAGTACGTCATGAACGACATGGACCGCCACGGCGGCCTGCCCGTTCTGATGAAGGCGCTTCTCGACGCCGGACTGCTGCACGGCGACGTGCTCACGGTCACCGGCAAGACGCTGGCCGAGAACCTGGCCGAACTCGACATCCCCGAGCTCGACGGCAAGGTGCTGCGCACGCTCGACAACCCCATCCACCCCACGGGCGGCCTCACGGTGCTCAAGGGGTCACTCGCCCCCGAGGGTGCCGTCGTGAAGACGGCCGGATTCGACGCGGCCGTCTTCGAAGGACCGGCCAAGGTCTTCGAGCGCGAGCGCGCCGCGATGGACGCCCTGACGGAGGGTCTGATCAACCACGGAGACGTCGTGGTGATCCGTTACGAAGGCCCCAAGGGCGGCCCGGGAATGCGCGAGATGCTCGCCATCACGGCCGCGATCAAGGGCGCTGGCCTCGGCAAAGATGTACTACTATTGACCGACGGCAGGTTCTCAGGCGGCACAACCGGACTGTGTATCGGCCATATAGCACCCGAAGCGGTGGACGCAGGTCCTATCGCCTTCGTGCGCGATGGTGATCTAATACGGGTCGATATCGCCGCTCGCTCCCTCGAGTTACTCGTCGAGGCCGATGAGCTTGCAGCCCGCCGAGACGGCTGGGCCCCTCTTCCTCCGCGCTATACCCGTGGCGTTCTCGCAAAGTACTCGAAGCTCGTGAAGTCGGCCGCGACCGGCGCCATCACGGGGTAGTACGGCGCTCCACCCTCATCACCGCCGTCTGCCGCAGCGCACGACGACACGCTGTGCAGGCAACAAGCTAGGAAAACAACATGCCCGTGGATCCATCTCCCGTGCCAAGCTCTCCGGCGATCCCCAAACCGGCCTCCGCGTCCGCTCCGGCGAACGCCCCTGAGGTCCTCACGGGGTCCGGAGCCATCCTCCGCTCGCTCGAGCACCTCGGGGTGAAAGACGTCTTCGGCCTTCCCGGCGGAGCGATCATCCCGTTCTACGACGAACTCATGGCGTCGACCGCCATCCGGCACATCCTCGTTCGCCACGAGCAGGGCGCCGGCCACGCGGCCGAGGGCTACGCGTCCTCGACCAACAAGGTCGGCGTCGCCATCGCGACGTCGGGCCCCGGCGCCACCAACCTGGTCACGGCCATCGCCGACGCCTACATGGACTCGGTGCCCGTTCTGATCATCACGGGCCAGGTCTTCTCGACCCTGATGGGAACAGACGCGTTCCAGGAGGTCGACATCGTGGGAATCACGATGCCGATCACCAAGCACTCCTTCCTGGTCACCAAGCCGGAGGACGTGCCCGCGACCCTCGCTGCCGCGTATCACATCGCATCCACCGGCCGCCCGGGCCCCGTGCTCGTCGACATCACGAAGGACGCGCAGCAGAACTCGGCGCCGTTCGTGTGGAATCCCAAGGTCGACCTGGCGGGCTACCGCCCGGTGACCAAGGCCCACGGCAAGCAGATCCAGGCTGCGGCGCAGCTCATCCTCGAGGCGAAGAAGCCCGTCTTCTACGTCGGCGGCGGAGTCATCCGGGCCCAGGCCTCGGCCGAGCTCGCCGTGCTGGCGGAGGCCACAGGTGCTCCCGTCGTCACCACCCTGATGGCGCGCGGCGCATTCCCCGACTCGCACGAGCAGAATCTCGGCATGCCCGGCATGCACGGAACCGTTCCCGCCGTACTCGCCCTGCAGGAGAGCGACCTCATCGTCGCGCTCGGCGCGCGCTTCGACGACCGCGTCACCGGCAAGGTCAGCGAGTTCGCCCCCAACGCCAAGATCGTGCACGTCGACGTCGACCCGGCCGAGATCGGCAAGATCCGCGCGGCCGACGTTCCCATCGTGGGAGACGCGAAAGACGTCATCGCCGACCTCACGAAGGGGTTCGTCTCCACGGCCGCGGCCACCGAGACGCGCCCCGACATCGACGAGTGGTGGGAGTACCTGCGCGGACTGCAGACCGAGTTCCCGCTCGGATACGCAGAACCGACCGACGGCCTGCTGTCGCCGCAATACGTGATCAAGCGCATCGGCGAGCTGTCCGGACCCGAGGCGATCTACGCATCCGGTGTCGGCCAGCACCAGATGTGGGCCGCCCAGTTCATCAAGTACGAGCGGCCGAACTCGTGGCTCAACTCCGGCGGCGCCGGAACCATGGGCTACTCGGTTCCCGCAGCCATGGGCGCCAAGGTCGCCGAGCCCGATCGCCTGGTGTGGGCGATCGACGGCGATGGATGCTTCCAGATGACGAACCAGGAACTCGCGACCTGCACGATCAACAAGATCCCGATCAAGGTCGCGATCATCAACAACTCCTCGCTCGGCATGGTGCGGCAGTGGCAGAGCCTGTTCTACGACGGGCGCCACTCGTTCACCGACCTGAACACGGGCCACGGCACGCAGATGGTTCCCGACTTCGTGAAGCTGGCCGACGCCTACGGCGCGCTGGGCATCCGAGTCACGAAGGTCGAGGAGATCGACGCGGCGATCAAGCTCGCGATCGAGACGAACGACCGCCCGGTCGTGATCGACTTCATCGTGAGCCGCGACGCCATGGTCTGGCCGATGGTTCCCCAGGGGGTCAGCAACTCGCTGATCGAACACGCACAGCAGATCGCCCCAGAGTGGGATGAGGAGTAGACCATGAGCCACCACGTTCTCTCCCTGCTCGTCGAAGACAAACCCGGTCTGCTCACGCGGGTCGCCGGCCTCTTCGCCCGCCGCGGATTCAACATCGAGAGCCTCGCCGTCGGCGCATCCGAGATCGAGGGCCTCTCGCGCATCACGGTCGCCGTCGACGTCGAAGAACTGCCCCTCGAGCAGGTCACCAAGCAGCTGAACAAGCTCGTGAACGTGATCAAGATCGTCGAGCTCGACCCCGACCAGTCGGTGCAGCGCGAGCACCTGCTGGTCAAGGTGCGCGTCGACAACTCCACGAGGTCGCACGTGCTCGAGGCCGTCAACCTGTTCCGCGCCCGCGTCGTCGACGTCTCGACCGACGCGCTCGTGATCGAGGTCACCGGCGACTCGGGCAAGACCAACGCGTTCCTGCGCGTCGTCGAGCCCTACGGAATCAAGGAGCTGGCCCAGTCGGGCCTGCTCGCCATCGGACGCGGCTCGAAGAGCATCACCGAACGCGTCTTCAAGAATTAGCAACCTCACGAACTTCACCCACACAACAAGGAGCAGTAATAAAGTGACCGAAATCTTCTACGACAAAGACGCAGACCTCTCGCTCATCCAGGGCAAGAAGGTGGCCGTCGTCGGCTACGGCTCGCAGGGCCACGCCCACGCGCTCAACCTGCGCGACTCCGGCGTCGACGTCGTCATCGGCCTGAAGGAAGGATCGAAGTCGATCCCCAAGGCGCAGGAGGCCGGCTTCACGGTTCTCAGTGTCGCCGAGGCGACCGCGCAGTCCGACGTCATCGTGCTGCTCGCTCCCGACCAGTTCCAGCGCCACATCTACCGCGACGACATCGCGCCCAGCCTGAAGCAGGGTGCCACCCTCGTCTTCGGCCACGGCTTCAACATCCGCTACGACTACATCCAGGCACCGGATGGCGTCGACGTCATCCTCGTCGCCCCCAAGGGCCCGGGCCACACCGTGCGCCGCGAGTACGAGGCCGGCCGTGGCGTTCCCGTCATCGTCGCCGTCGAGAAGGACGCGTCGGGCTCGGCGTGGGACCTCGCCTGGTCGTACTCCCGTGCGATCGGCGGACTGCGCGCCGGCGGCATCAAGACCACGTTCACCGAAGAGACCGAGACCGACCTGTTCGGTGAGCAGGCCGTTCTCTGCGGCGGTGTCTCGCAGCTCGTGCAGTACGGCTTCGAGACCCTGACCGAGGCCGGCTACCAGCCGCAGATCGCCTACTTCGAGGTGCTGCACGAGCTCAAGCTCATCGTCGACCTCATGTGGGAGGGCGGCATCGCCAAGCAGCGCTGGAGCGTCTCCGACACGGCCGAGTACGGCGACTACGTCTCGGGCCCCCGCGTCATCACGCCCGACGTCAAGGAGAACATGAAGGCCGTTCTCGCCGACATCCAGAACGGCGCGTTCGCGAAGCGTTTCATCGACGACCAGGACGCGGGAGCCCCCGAGTTCCTCGCGCTGCGCGAGAAGGGTGCCCAGCACCCCATCGAGGCCACGGGCAAGGAGCTCCGCGCCCTCTTCGCGTGGAAGCAGCAGGACGCCGACTACACCGACGGCTCCGCCGCACGCTAGTCTCCTGACTCTCGAATCGATGGCCGCCCCGATTGTGTCGGGGCGGCCATCGCCGTTCACACGGGGCGTCGCCGGGCTCGGCATGACCCTCGTTCTGCTGTACATCGCCGTCGACGTCGTGCTGCAGTCGCTTCCTCCGCACTACAGCGTGATCTCTGACGCCGAGAGCAACCTGGCGGTCGGGGAGTTCGGCTGGGTCATGGATCTCAATTTCGTGAGCCGGGCGGTCATGACGTTCTGCGTGCTGGTCGTCGTGAGCCGCTCGGGTGCATCGTCGGCGCTGCGCGTCGTCGGCTGCGTTCTTCTGGGCATCGCCGGCGCGTGCTCGGCGGCGCTCGTCTTCTTTCCGACCGACGTGAACGGCCCGGGCGAGTTCGGCATCGAGCCCACCACCGCGACGGGCGCGGTGCACGTCGCGTTCGCGACGACCGGCTTCCTGTGCGCCCTGGCCGGCATGGTGCTGCTGGCGATCTGGATGCGCAGGGCCCCGCGATTCACTCGGGTCCGGCGCGCGGCCACCGCTTTCGTCGCGCTGGCCTCCGTCGGGCTCGTGCTGCTGGCGGTGTCGATCGCCTGGGCCCCCTCTGTTCTGGGCCTCACCGAGCGCGTGTGCCTGGCGGGCATCCTGGGCTGGGCCTTCGTCGTGTGCCGGGCCGCGCGCCGCTCCTCCCACCGCTGAGGCCGGATCCCGCGCGCTGAGGTGCGGAGTATGGCCGCATTGCGCGCTCCAGAGGCGGCCATATTCCGCACCTCGACGAGCGCGGCTCGGCATGTGGCTGCGGCCGGCGCCGACGGCCCGGCGACACGCCGCGGCTCTTGACACGCGTCGCGTCGGCTCGCCATACTCGGAGAAATGTTTGCGTAAACATCACTGAATTTACCTCAGTGTTTGCGTTAACACGATTGCGCCGACGGCTCCACCGAGTACCGGCATTTCCAACGGAGGAAAGGTCCACCCATGACAATGACGTCACCCTTGAAGAGACGCGTGCTCGCGGCCACCACGGCCCTGGCTCTCGGCGCCCTGACACTGGGAGTGGGCGCGACGGCCGCGCCATCCGCCAGCGCCGCCGAGTCGACAGCGATCACGATCACGCCGAACCCCGCCTACCAGGGCGAGTCCTTCGAGGGCTGGGGAACGAGCCTGGTGTGGTTCGCCAACGCCACCGGCGGCTACCCCGACAGCATGCGCCAGGAACTGCTCGAGAAGGTCTTCGGCGAAGACGGCCTGAACCTCAACATCGCCCGCTACAACATCGGCGGCGGCAACGCCACCGATGTGCCTCCGTACCTGCGGGCCGGTGGACCCGTCGAGGGGTGGTGGAACCCCGACCTCGCGACTCCCGCAGGCAGCCCCGAGGTGACCTCCACCTACGCCGACCGGGATGCCTACGCGGCGGCCTGGGATGCGAGCGATCCGGCCTCCTACAACCTCGACGCCGACCAGACCCAGCGGTGGTGGGTGAGCGCGCTGAAAGACAAGATCACCAAGTGGGAGGCCTTCAGCAACTCGCCGCCGTACTTCATGACCGAGAGCGGATACGTCTCCGGTGGCTTCAATTCGAGCGCCGAGCAGCTCAAGCCGTCGGCGGTCGCCGACTTCGCCACGTACCTCAAGACCGCGGCTCAGACGGTGGAGAACGAGGAGGGCATCTCGTTCGACACGATCGAGCCCGTCAACGAACCCAACACGAACTACTGGGGCACCAACATCGACCCCGCCACCGGATGGCCGAGGAAGGGCGGGCAGGAAGGCGCCCACGTCGGTCCGGCCATGCAGGACGCCGTCGTCCAGGCGCTGGCCGCCGAGCTGGCCAAGAGCGACACGACGACCAAGGCCACCATCTCTGCCATGGACGAGACGAACCCGGGCACCTTCGTGACGAACTGGAACGGCTGGACCCAGGAGGCGAAGGACTCGGTCTCGCAGCTCAACGTGCACACCTACGGCACCTCCGGCCGCGTGAATGTGCGCGACATCGCCAAGACGGCCGACAAGCCGCTCTGGATGAGCGAGATCGAAGGCGACTGGGACGGCACGGGCGTGAACAACCAGACCAACATGAACAACGGCATCGGCATGGCCACCCGCGTCATGGACGACCTGCGCGAACTCGAGCCTTCGGCCTGGGTGCTGTGGCAGCCGGTCGAGGACTACTACAACATGCAGAAGGTCGAGAAGCTGAACTGGGGCAGTGTGCTCATCGACTTCGACTGCAACGCAGACGGCAACTCCGTTCGCCGCCTGGCAGACGGCGACGCCGACCCGTCGTGCAAGATCGTCACCAACGCGAAGTACAACACCCTCCGCAACTTCACGCACTACATCCACCCGGGCGACCACATCATCCCCTCGACCAACACCCAGACGACCTCGGCCGTGTCGGCCGACGGATCCGGGGTCACCCTCGTCCACGCCAACAGCGATTCGACGGCACGCACGATCACGGTCGACCTCTCGAAGTTCGGCACGATCGCACCCGGTGCAACCCTGACCCCGATCGTGACCACCGAGTCTCCTGCCGACGACACGACGAAGAACGCGCTCATCGAGGGCACCCCCGTCGCCATCGACCTGGCATCCAAGACGGCCGTCGTGACCGTTCCCGCGAAGTCCGTCAGCACCTTCGTGATCGACGGTGTCAGCGGCATCGCTCAGGGCGCCGCTCCCCTCGAGGACGGGCACGCCTACCGCATCGTCGGCAAGCAGAGCGGCAAGGCGATCACGGCGAACACGGGTGCGGCCGCCGGCTCCACCCCGGGCGCGACGATCACGGCACTGGCCACGACGAGCGGCGCGGCCGGTTCGCAGGTCTGGACCGCCGAGAAGGTGACGAACGGCACCTCGAATGCCGAGCGCTACGTTCTGCGCAGTGCATCCGGACTCGTGCTGGCGGCCAACAGCCAGGGAACGCTGCTCGTCGATTCGACGCGGGAGAACGCCGCGGCGACCCCGTCTCAGCAATGGATTCTGACGACGACCGACGGCGCGACGTGGAGCCTCGTGAACGCCGCCTCCCCCCAGGCGCTCGAGGTTCCGGGCGGATCGACGGCCGAGGGCGCCCCGGTGAACGTGTACTCCTCGAACGGCGGGGCCAACCAGGCGTGGTCGTTCCAGGACACGACACTCTCCGGCTTCGAGCCCGTCGTCGTGAGCACCATCGCCGGCATTCCCGCCCAGCTCCCCGCGACGGTGACGCCCCTCTACAACTCCGGGCCGGGGGCTCCGGTCGCGGTGACCTGGAACACGGAGGGCGTCGACTGGAACTCGGGCCCGCTGACGGTCACGGGTTCCGGCACCGACCTCTTCGGCACCGCATTCACCGATCTCGTTGCCACGGTCGAGGTCGGCGGATTCGTGTCGACCGACCCCGTCTCGCTGACGAGCTACGCCGGTGTGTCACGAGAGGCCGTGATCGCCGCGGCTCCCGCAACCGTTCCGGCGAGGATCGGCCAGAGCAGCAATCGGTTCGACGCCCCCGTCTCGTGGGACTTCGACGCCGTCACCGCCGAGAGCCTGGCGTCGGTCGGCGTCGTCACCGTTCCCGGCACCGCGCAGTCGAACGATCCCTCGGCAGAGCCGCTCGCGGCCACGCTGTCGGTGATACTCACGGAGCCCGGTGAGGCGAACGTGGCTCCGCTGCCGTCGACGACGGCGCAGGCGACGTCGACGGAGTCCGGCTATCCCGTGGACAACACGCGCAACAACGTCACGAGCGACAAGGGCTGGTCGAACTGGCGAAGCGGAACGAAGTCGACCTCGGACACGCTGAGCTACGACCTCGGCTCCTCGATGCCGTTGACCCACACGAAGGTCTACTTCTACAAAGATGGCGGATCCACCAGCTGGGCCTCGGAGATCACCGTGCAGTATCAGGATGCCTCGGGCGCCTGGACGACGGTTCCCGGTTCCCCGACGACCGTCGAGACGCCCGCCGACGGATCCGCACCCGTGGTCGACGTGCCCCTCTCGGGCATCTCCACGGCGCAGCTGCGCGTGGTGCTCACGGCCTATCCGAACACGCACATGATCGTGTCGGAGGTGCAGATCTTCGCCCTGGCCCCGGGTGTCGCCTCCGTGTCGGATCTCGCGCGGCTCTCCGTGAACGGGACGGCCGTCGAGGGCTTCGACGGTTCGACGCTCGACTACACCGTGCCCCTCACGGGCTCGGCTCTGCCGGTCGTCACGGCCTCGCCCGTCGATACCGAGGCGACGGTCGAGATCACCCAGCCGACGGCCGCCGTGGGTCCGGATGCCGCGGCGAGCGTCACGGTCACGGCCGCCGACGGCGAGACGGTGTCGCGCTACAGCGTCACCTTCGTCCGCGCGGCGACGGTGGCGCCCGTCATCCTGGGCGAGGGCATCGTCGGATCCGAACTCGTGGCGACCGCGACGACGGACCCCGCGGACGCTGCTGTGTCGTACGCGTGGACGAGGAACGGTGCACTCATCGACGGAGCCGACTCCGCGCGGTACACGCCGACTGCGAGCGATGTCGGCGCGGCTGTCGGAGTGACGGCGACCGCGGCGGTCGAGGGGTACTCCACGGCCAGCGCCGACTCGAGAACGGTGGTCATCGCGGCCGCGGGTACAGGGCAGCCGGGAACGGGCGAGCCCGCATCCGGTTCGGTGAAGCCGTCGGTGAACAGCTCCGATGCGGGCGGAACGGGTGGCGGCGCGCTCGCCCGAACCGGCATCGACTCGTCGTGGACGCTGGGGCTGAGCCTGGGCACCCTCCTTGTGGCGTTCGGAGTGGTGCTCACCGCGGTGAGGCGTCGTCGTAGCTCGCCGGTCGAGTAGCGAGGAACGAGCGTATCGAGACCACGTCGCGAGTGGTCTCGATACGCCGGCTCCTTCGTCGTGCGGCTCCTCGACCGGCGCAGCGGGATCGCCTGTATGCGGGAATCGGTGCGGCGGTTCGTCTGTTGAGAGGATCATGGACTCCGTGACCACACCCTCCACCTCTGCCGCCGAAGCCGATTTCCTCCGATTCCGGCAGGCACGCCACCGTTACGTGACCTCGCCGCAGGGGCCGCTCGCCCTCGTGAGCACGACCGAGATCGACTCCGAGCGCGAGATCGACGGGGTTCCCGGCGTCTGGGCGCCGACTCCCGGCGGTGGCGGCGTGCGGGTCACCGCGGTCGCGACCGACGGCATCCGGGTCGACGGCGATCTCGTCGACGGCACGGTCGACATCGCCGGATCGGACACGGTCGTTCCCTCCACACTGACGTTCGGCCAAGGAGTGACCGGAACGGTGTACCCGGGCCTCGAGGGCAACTACATCCTGCGGGTCTGGGATCCGGCGAACCCCAAGGCCGAGAGCTTCGACCGCATCTCGGCCTACGACTTCACGCCCGAGTGGGTTCTCGAGGGAACGTTCACCCCCACCGAGAAGCGCGCGATCGGCATCGAGCACATCAAAGACGACGGCCGGCTGCGCGACGAGGTGCTTCCGGGCGACATCGACGTGGTCATCGGCGGGCAGTCCCGCACGCTGGCCGCCTTCGAAGACGAGGGGAAACTGCTGCTGGTCTTCCAGGACCTCACGACCGGCGACGAGACCTACGACGTCGGCCGATTCCTCGCGGTGCGCCCGCGCCGCGACGGCACGGTCGAGCTCGACTTCAACCGTGCCTACATTCCGCCGTGCGGATTCTCGGACTGGTTCAACTGCCCCATGCCTCCGCAGCAGAACCGCTTCGTGTTCCCCGTCGATGCGGGGGAGAAGCGCGTCCTGTCCGTCTAGCGACGGCACGGGCGGCTAACCTTGCGTACATGACGACGAGCCGCGATGACGATGCCCTGCACTGGGCCGGCGACGACGACCCCACGCTGACCCCGCCCATCCAGGCAGGCACCGCCCCGGCCGCGGCCCCGGCACCGGCGGCGACCACGGCACCGGCGCAAGACCCCACCGTTCTCGAGCAGGCCGAGCTGGCCGAAGACGCACGCGTCGAGGCCGAACTTGCTGCGGCCGAGAAGGCATCGGCCCAGTTGAGCTCTGCCGCGCTCATCACCCTCGGTATTCTCGGCGGCATCTACCTGCTCTACACGATCGGCTGGGCCATCGTGGTGGCCCGCACGACCGTCACCTTCTTTCCTCTCGACAGTCTCTTCCTCGAGGTCTGCTTCAGAATCGGCCAGTTTCTCTCGATCGCGGCGGCGCCCTTGTGGTTCGTGTCGGCCCTGCTGCTGACCCAGAAGAGAACCTGGCGATCCCGCCTCGGCTGGTTGCTGCTCGGAGTCTTCGTGCTCGTGCCCTGGCCCTTCATCCAGGGAGCGTAGACGTCACCATGACCGACAACACCACCGCACCACGCGGCTCCACCGGCACCGCCGCCCGCACGAGCTTCCGCGAGCTCAGCTTCTCGAAGAAGGCCGGATGGGGCATCGCGCTGCTCTTCGCACTCATCTCGGCCATCTGGGTCTGGGTCGGCGTGGCCAATCTGTTCGAGGCCCTCGCGACCTTCGGATTCGCGCTCTCCGGCGTCTCGTGGCTCGTCTTCATCGGATCGATCGCCGCGCCCATCGTCACCTACGGCCTGGGGTTCCTCGTCGGGTGGAGACTTCCGGCCTGGGCGAAGGCCGTCGTCTTCCTCGTCGCCCTCGCCGTCGCCATGGTGATCAAGGCCGACCTCGAGTCGCTGCTGCTCGGCGGGCTCTAGGCGGCGACAGCCACCCAGACGATGAGTGCGGCCAGCACGACCTGGCCCACGAGTCGAGGCCAGAACGGGATGGCGACGGCTCCGAACCGCTCCCGATTCGCGGCCGCATACGCGTTGGCGGGAAAGACGGCGGCCAGGAAGACGACCAGCGCGATACCGGCCGCGAGCCTCGTCTGAGGCACGAGAAGGCCGATGCCGCCCAGGATCTCGCAGACGCCCGTGAAGTAGACCAGGTTCAGCGGGTTGAACGCGCCCTCGCGGCGCATGGCCGGCGGAATCATCTTCGCCATCACCCGTGCCGACCTCGGCACGAAGTGATTGATGCCCATGCCGATGAAGACCACGGCGATCACGATGCGCACGATCGTCACTATTACGGTCAGCGTCGCATCGGTCATCACCCCATTGTGCCTGCCTCTAATATGGTTTCTGGCCGCGCAGTCTCGCGGAAATCCTCTTTACAGAGCCAAACCGAAGGATCCGCTCCGTGTCGAAACCGGTTGTCTTGATCGCCGAAGAACTGTCGCCCGCCACCGTCGAGGCCCTCGGCCCCGACTTCGATGTGGTGAACGTCGATGGAACGGATCGACCGGCGTTGCTCGCCGCGCTCGCCGACGCAGACGCGATTCTCGTGCGTTCCGCCACCAAGGTCGACGCCGAGGCCATCGCAGCGGCCCGCAAACTCAAGGTCGTGGCCCGCGCGGGTGTCGGCCTCGACAACGTCGACATCAAGGCCGCGACGGCCGCCGGCGTCATGGTGGTCAACGCGCCCACCTCGAACATCATCTCGGCCGCCGAGCTCACCGTCGGTCACATTTTGAGCCTTGCCCGTCACATTCCGGCCGCACACGCGGCCCTGGCCGACGGCAAATGGAAGCGCAGCGCCTACACGGGCGTCGAGCTCTACGAGAAGACCATCGGAATCATCGGACTCGGCCGTATCGGCGCGCTGATCACCGCCCGCATGCAGGCGTTCGGCACCAACGTCGTGGCCTACGACCCCTACGTCACCTCGGCCCGCGCCCAGCAGCTGGGCGTCACGCTGCTCAGCCTCGACGAGCTGCTCGCGCAGAGCGACTTCATCACCATCCACATGCCGAAGACCCCCGAGACCACCGGCATGATCAGCGACGAGCAGCTGGCGCTGATGAAGCCCACCTCGTTCATCGTCAACGTCGCACGCGGCGGCCTCATCGACGAAGCCGCCCTCCACCGTGCACTCACCGCGGGCACCATCGCGGGCGCCGGGCTCGACGTGTTCGTCAGCGAGCCGCCCACCGACTCCCCGTTGCTCGCCCTGCCCAACGTCGTGGTCACGCCCCACCTGGGCGCATCCACCGACGAGGCGCAGGAGAAGGCGGGCGTCTCGGTCGCCAAGTCGGTTCGCCTCGCGTTGTCGGGCGAGCTGGTTCCGGATGCCGTCAACGTCGCCGGCGGAGTCATCGACCCGACGGTCCGACCCGGCATCCCGCTGGTCGAGAAGCTCGGCCAGGTGTTCTCCGGCCTCGCGCACAGCCCCCTCACGAGCGTCGACGTGATCGTGCGCGGCGAGATCGTCGACTTCGACGTGAGCGTGCTCAAGCTGGCCGCGCTCAAGGGCATCTTCACGAACGTCGTCAGCGAGACGGTCTCGTACGTGAACGCACCCCTGCTCGCCGAGCAGCGCGGCGTGACTGCACGCCTGATCACCGAGTCGGTGTCTGAGGAGTACCGCAACCTCATCACGCTCGAGGGCGCGCTGAGCGACGGATCGCAGATCTCGGTGTCGGGAACTCTGACCGGCACGAAGCAGATCGAGAAGATCGTCGAGATCAACGGCTACGACGTCGAGGTTCCGTTCGCCGAGCACCTCATCGTGATGACCTACGACGACCGCCCCGGCATCGTCGCGATCTACGGCAAGGAGTTCGGCGACGCCGACATCAACATCGCCGGCATGCAGATCGCCCGCCACGTGGCCGGCGGCAAGGCGCTCAGCGTGCTGACCGTCGACTCGCCCGCCCCCGAAGAGCTGCTCGAGAAGCTGCGCACGGCCATCGACGCCGACTCGCTGCAGGAGATCGACCTCACGGAGTGATCGTTCGCTGAGCTTGTCGAAGCGGAGTTCCGTTCGCTGAGCTTGTCGAAGCGCAGCCGCGGGCCCTTCGACAAGCTCAGGGAACGACAGGCTCAGGGAACGACAAGCTCAGGGAACGACAGGCTCAGTGCCCCGCGCGCTGGGCCGTGACCTCGGTGATCAGGTCGACGAGATCGTCGATGTCCGACGCCGAGAGCTCCGCCGTCTCCGGAGTCGACGACCCGGGCAGAAAAGCCGAGCCGTAGGCGAGCCCGTCGCTGATCAGCATGATCGCGCGCGAGAGCACCGGGTCTCCCGTGCTCTCGAGCACGATGCCGTACCACGCATCGTTCGCGGCGCGCAGGGCGTCGCGGGCCGTCGAGTTCGACGCCTGAGCCAGGCGCGACGTGGCGACAAGCGCCTTGTCGAGCGCGCTGCCCGTGGCCATCGACGTGCGGATCAGGTGTGCCACCGGCCCCGACGGCGACGACCGGATGGCCGCGACATCGCGCTCCACCAGCGTGGCCAGGCGCTCCAGCACGCCCTCGATCAGGGCCTCCTTCGAGCCGAAGTGGTAGAGCAGGCCGCCCTTGGACACTCCGGCGGCGGCGGCGACGGCGTCGAGGGTCGCGGCGCGTTCGCCGTTTTCACCGAGCAGCTGGGCGAAGGCATCGATGATTCGGTCGCGCGTGGATGCCGAGGCGGGCGCGGCGGCGTCGATCGGCGGGTTCTCTGGGGTGTCGGGCATCGCTTCGATGGTAGCCGCCCCGGCGTCGGCGAGCAGCACGCGACACAACCTCACCCGGCCCGCTCGGGAATAGAGAGCCCCGTTCGCTCGTTATGGAGGTAGTCACTGTACCGGCTGGACGGTATAGTGGATCCGCACCACTTCTCGAATCGAAACGAAGAACTCCGACCATGGCCCTCCTCACCACTCCTACAGCCGCCCTGCGCACCGACGACGGGCGGCCACCCCGCGCATCCGTTCGCAATTGGTTCGCGCTCGCTGTTCTCATGCTGCCCGTGCTCATCTCGAGCATCGACAACACCGTGCTGAGCTTCGCCCTGCCCGTCATCTCCGAGTCGCTTCGCCCGTCGGCCGCGGCCCAGCTCTGGATCATCGACGCCTACCCGCTGGTGCTCGCCGGCCTTCTCGTCGCGATGGGCAACCTCGGCGATCGGTGGGGTCGCCGTCGGCTGCTGCTGATCGGCGCCACGGGGTTCGCGCTCGTCTCGATCGTGGCCGCCTTCGCGCCCACGGCCGAACTGCTGATCCTCGCGCGGGTCGGCCTGGGATTCTTCGGCGCCATGCTCATGCCGTCGACCCTCTCGCTGCTGCGCAGCATCTTCCTCGACCGAGAGCAGCGCCGGCTGGCCATCGCCATCTGGGCCGCCGGATTCGCCGCGGGATCGGCTCTGGGGCCGATCGTCGGCGGCATCCTGCTCGAGCACTTCTGGTGGGGCTCCGTCTTCCTCATCGCCGTGCCCGTGCTCATTCCGCTTCTGGTGTTCGCGCCGCTGCTGGTTCCCGAGTCGCGCGACCCGAACCCGGGTCGCATCGACCTCATCAGCATCGGTCTCACGATGGTCACGCTCGTGCCGATCGTCTTCGCGATCAAGGAGTTCGCGACGCACGGCTTCGAGTGGTCGCAGATGCTGCTCGTGCTCATCGGCGTGACGGCGGGAGTCCTGTTCGTGCGCCGTCAGCTCTCCCGAGAGAATCCGATGCTCGACATGAGGCTGTTCCGTCGTGGAGCCTTCACCGGCGCCGTGCTGATCAACCTCGTGAGCGTCTTCTCGCTGGTGGGCTTTCTCTTCTTCGTCTCGCAGCACCTGCAGCTCGTCCTGAGGCTGAGCCCGCTCGATGCGGCGTTCGCGCTGGTGCCCGGGCTCATCGTCATGATCGTCGCCGGCCTCGTCGTCGTGCCCATCGTGCGCCTGGTCAGGCCGAGCTTCGTGGTCGCCACGGGGCTCGCGCTGGCAGGTGCGGCATACGCCATCATCATGGTCACCGGCCAGGAGGCGACCGAGACCACACTGGCGATCGCCTTCGCGGTGCTCGGCCTCGGAATCGGCGCGGCAGAGACGATCTCGAACGACCTCATCATCTCGTCGGTGCCCGCAGACAAGGCCGGCGCGGCATCCGGAGTGTCCGAGACGTCGTACGAGCTGGGAGCCGTGCTCGGCACGGCCGTGCTGGGCAGCATCCTGACCGCCGCCTATCGGGCCGGGGTCACCCTGCCGGCCGGGCTGGCCGATGAGAACGCGGCGACCGCGCGCGAGACGCTCGGCGGCGCCGTCTCGGTGGCGGAGTCGATCGGCGGCCCCGCGGGCTACCGGCTGCTCGAGTCGGCCCGCGAGTCGTTCGACAGCGGCGTGGTGCTGACCTCCGGAATCGGGGTCGGGCTCATGGCGCTGGCCATCGTGCTGGCGCTCGTGTCATTGCGCAGGGTGCGCTCCGAGGGCTGACAGGCGCGTCTCGACGGCCCGGGAGAGGGATGCCCGATCGTTGTCGTCCAGCCAGGCCGCGTTCACCGCGTTCCGGGTGAAGCCGGCGAACTCGGGCAAGCCGTAGCCGAGGGCGCGGGCCAGCGCGCGGAAGTCGTTGACGGCGTCGGTGCCGAACATCGGAGGGTCGTCGGAGTCGATGGTGATGCGCAGGCCCGCGTCGACCATCTGCGCGATCCGACGGTGCGAGCCGTCGCCGCTTCCGGAGTACCGGCCGATGTCCGAGCTGACGGGTGTGCACGTGAAGGTGATTCCTTCGTCTACGCACCGCGCTGTGATCCGGGCATCGTCGACGACGTGGTAGCCGTGGTCGATGCGTTCTCCGCCGAGCTCGTCGAGGATGACCTCGATGTTGGCGGGTGGACCGCTCTCGGAGTGTGCCGTGCGGTGGAGCCCTGAGCGGCCGGCCAGCCGGAATGCCTCGACGAAGCGCGCAGGAGGTCCGATCAGCTCGGAGTAGTCGAGCCCGATGCCCACGACCTCGTCGATGCGATGCTCGATCACCTGCTCGACCAGCTCCACGGCCGCCGATGCGGAGTCGTTGCGGTTGAGGCCGATCACCATCCGACTCGTGATGCCCGTCTCGGCCTCGGCGTCGCGCATCCCTGCCAGTACGCCATCGATGATCGTGCGATACGGCACGCCGGGATGCCCCGGAGGACTGAGGAAGATCTCGCGGTGCACGACGCCCAGCGCCGCCCCTCCGTCGGTCAAGGTCTCGAAGGCGACCCGACGGAAGTCGTCGGCGTCCCGCATGACCGAACCGGCGACGTCGAGGACGCGCAGGAATTCGTCGAGATCTTCGTAGGAGTCGTGGTCGTACAGCGATTCCGCATCGCGACCGCCGTCGAGGACGACGTCGTGCTTGCGAGCGAGATCGAGCACGGTGCGGGCCGCCACTGCACCGATGAGGTGGTTGTGCAGAGAGACCTTGGGGAGTGCGACCAGAAGCGCCTCCGTGGCGCTGTCGAGGGGATCGTCCATCGCCTCAGGCGCCGCTCTGGGCGCCGCGCACGGCGCGAGCAGGGTGCCACTCGGGCACGTCGGGCTCTCCGGTCAGCATGCTGCGGAGAGTTCCTGATCGGGCGACGTCGGGCAGCAGCCCCCGCTCTCGCAGAACGGGCATCAGCAGCTCGACGAAGTCGCGGTAGCCCTCGTAGCCGCCGTACCAGTTCTCGACGAGGAACCCGTCGACGTCGGTCTCCTCGACGAGGGCTGCGATCTCGGTCGCGATCGATTCCGCCGTTCCGGTGAAACGCATCCCGCCGAAGGTCGAGGCGAGCGAGTCGAGGATCTCGCCGACGGTCGGGCTCGTGCCATTCGGGTTCCGCCACATGTCGATCATCGTCTGGCCCACCTCGGTCGAGACGGAGTCGAGTGTGGCGTCGGGGTCGAGGGCGCCGAGGTCGACGCCCGACCAGCCGAGGAACAGGGCCGCGGTCGCCTCCCTGGTCGGCGTGGCGTTGAGCTCGGCCCGCAGGCGCTGCGCCTCCTCCACCGTGTCGGCGATCACGAAGCTCGCACCGTTGACGATCCTGAGGGACTCGGCGGGCCGGCCGGCCGCGACCACCTGGGCTCGCAGGCGGGTCACGGTCGCTGCGAGGCGCGCAGGTTCTCTGTCCTGGGTGAACACGCATTCGGCGTACCGCGCGGCGAAGGCGGTGCCGGCTGCAGAGGTTCCCGCCTGGAACAGGGTGGGGGTTCGCTGCGGCGACGGGGTGGCGGGGAAGTATCCGTCGAACCGGAAGTACTCTCCCTCGTGCTCGATGCGGTGCACCTTCGCCGGATCCGAGAACGTGCGGGTCGCCTTGTCCGCGAGGACCGCCCCCTCGTCCCAGGCCTCTTCCCAGAGACGCAGAGACAGGTCGACGAACTCGGTCGCGCGGGCATAGCGCTCGTCGTGCGGCGTCACATCCGTCTGGCCCAGCAGGCGAACAAGCGCCTGCTGGTTGTCGCTCGTCACGATGTTCCAGCCCATGCGTCCGCCGGTGAGGTGATCGAGCGTGGTGAAGGTTCGAGCATTGAGCAGCGGGTGCTGGGCTGTGGTCGATGCCGTCGCGACGAAGCCGATGCGCGGGGCCGCGGCAGCGAGTCCGGAGATCAGCGCGAGCGGATCGTGCACGGGGAATTGCACGGCATCGCGGATGACGGCCTCGGGCACCTGTCCCGCGTCGTTCATGGGGTAGCCGATGGCCTCCGCCAGGAAGAAGAAGTCGAAGCCGGCCGCGTCCATGCGGGCCGCCAGGTCCTGCCAGAACTCCAGCGTCGCGAACGCGCTGGTGTCTCCGCGCTCGTGATGCCACGCGTTTGCGATGAAGTTCGGCGTGAATTCCTCGAACGCCCCGAGGACGAGTTGCTTGACCATGTGATCTCCCTGTCGAGTGTGCTCTCACCCGACTCGGGTGATATCTCAGACCGATCATTGCACGCGTCAACAACAGCGGACAAGCCGCTCACCATCGCTCCAACTGCGGCTCTGCGGTAGGTGCCGATAACTGTTACACATCGTTCTCGGCGCTGTAATGAGCCTGAAATGTGCCGGCGGGAGGCTCGGGTCCTGACGTGAGTTCTGAAGGCTCCCGGGAATGGAGAGCGATGGAGTGGACGCAGCCGTGGGCCGAGTTCGAATCGCCCGACGATGAATCGGATCGAGTGGCCATGCCGCCCGTTCCCTCCGACCCCGCGGCCGTGCGGCAGATGTTCGCCGAATACCCGGCCGGCATCGCGGCGATCTGCGCCGACGTCGAGGGGCGCGCGGTGGGCATGATCGTGACCTCGCTGACCGTCGGAGCCTCGTTCGACCCTCCGTGCGCGCTCGTCTCGATACAACGCGAATCGCAGACGTGGGTGTCGCTGAAGAACGCCGCACGGATCGGCGTCTCGGTGCTGTCGGAGAACAACAGCGAGGCCGTTCGTCGGCTCGCCTCGCGCAGCGGAGACCGCTTCGACGGATCCGTGCTCGGCCGCACGGCCGACGGTGCGGTCTTCATCTCCGGCGCGCGCCTCTGGCTCGAGTGTCGGATCCTGAGTGCGATTCCGACCGGCGACCATGTCGTCGTCGTTCTCGAGGTCGTCGGAGCGAGCGCGCACCGAAGCGCCCGACCGCTCGTCTATCACACGGGCTCGACCGTGGCCCTGCCGTCGCCCGCCTGAACGACGGTTCTACCGCGCACGCCGGTGAGCCCGGTCCTCAGCGTGCGGTGATCACGATGATCTGCAGGTCGGCACGCCCCTGCGGCTGGATGGAGTGCGGAGCCGACGAGTCGAGCCATGCGGCATCGCCCGCACGCAACTGCTCGTCGCGGTCGCCGACGGTCAGCGTCATGCGCCCCTCGAGCACCATGATGATGTCCTCGCCCGAGTGCTGGAACGGTTCGGGGTCTGTCTGCCCCGGCGGATAGGTCGACAGGTACACCTCGATGCGGCGCCCCGGTGCTCCGTACAGCATGCGTGTCGACACCGCCTCGCCCAGGCCCTCGGGCGGCAGCGGTACCCCGTGTTCGGTCAGTCGGGCAGTGTCGTCGTCCTGCGGCAGCAGTTCGGCGGGTCCTGTTCCGAGCGCTTCCGCGATCGCGTAGAGCGAGGCGACGCTCGGCAGAGCGCGGCCATTCTCGATGTCCGACAGGAGCGACTGCGACAGCCCTGCGAGGCTGGCGAGGGCGCGGGTCGTCAGCCCCCTTTCTTCTCGGGACGACCGAATGCGGGCCCCGATGCCGAGCTCCCATCCCTCGGCGATCACGAGTGCGCGTCCAGTGCATCGCGCCCGACGAGCGCGATGAAGGCCGAGCCCGGCACGGGCGACTCGTCGGGGCAGGCGAAACGATGCGGCACGGTGCCGTCCAGCCAGAGGGTGTCGCCGCTCTCCATGCGCAACGGGGGGAGCCCCTCGCGCAGCAGGACGAGCACGCCCTGGAGTAGAACGAGGAACTCCTCGCCCTCGTGCACCACCGGGCGCGGCTCGACCTCTCCGGGAGCGAGCTCGATCCGCACGGCGCGGAGGTCGCCCGTCGTCAGAAGAGGCCGCACGGGGCCCTCGCTGCGCGAGCGGGCGCGCCTGATCCTCGAGGCGGTGACGCGCTCGATCCGGTCGGTGCTGGGCAGAAGGCGTGCGACGGGCACCTCCAGCGCTGCAGCGAGCCGGCCGAGGGTGCGCAGGCTCGGGAAGATGCGGCCGTTCTCGATGTTCGAGACGAAGGGCTGAGAGGTGCCGATGCGAGCGGCCAGGTCGCGCATGCTGATTCCGAGAAGAAGTCGGGCTGCGCGCACCTCGGAGCCGATGCCCTCGGCGGCCGACGGGCGGGCATCCGCCGCCGTTGCACGGTCTGCCGGAAGGGGTTCGCTCACCGTTGCGATCCTACAGAAAGGCGTCGGCCCGAACAGCGAGGCCGCCGCACGCTCGGGCTACTCCTCGCCGATATCCTCGTTCCACAGGGCCGGGTTTGCTTCGATGAAGTCGGCCATCATGGCGATCAGCCCGGGGTCGTTGACCACGGTCACGTCGCAGCCGTGTTCCGCGATCCAGTCCTGACCGCCCAGAAAGTTCTTGTCGTCGCCGACCACGACGCGACCGATGCCGAACTGGCGTACGAGACCTGAGCAGTACCAGCACGGCGAGAGTGTGGTGACCATCACCGTGTCGCGGTAGCTGCGCTGGCGCCCGGCGTTATGAAACGCATTGGTCTCCGCGTGCATCGCCGCGTCGCCGTCTTGCACACGGCGGTTGTGGCCGCTGCCGAGGAGGACCCCGGCACTGGTGAACAGGGCGGCGCCGATCGGGATGCCGCCTTCCGCGGCTCCCTTCTCGGCCTCGGCCCGGGCGACGGACAGCTTGTCTGCGTCGGTCTCGTAGATCACGCGGAGGCCTCCGCCCGCTCGGACGGCATCGTGGTCGTCTCGGCCGACAGGGGAGGGCCGAGCACAGGCCGGACGATGCGGAAGACGACGACGTACAGCAGCGCGGCGAGAACGAAGCCGACCAGCGCTGTGAGGTCGCCGATCTCGGGCGCGACCCGCACGAGGAGCCCGACGTAGACGGCCTGGTTGGAGAAGAGTCCGATCGAGACCACCGCCGCGACGACGAACGCGACGATGCCGGCGGGGTTGCGGTACTTGTTCTTCTCGTCGACGACGAGCGCCAGCACGGCGGTGCCGCGACGCAGCCAGCGGTCGGCGAGAACGATGCCGAGCCAGGGAGCGATCCAGTAGGCGATCACGAGCAGGAAGTTCTCGTAGCTCGCTCCGGCGTCGGGCAGGGCGAGCAGCGCGATCACGAAGCCGAGCACACCGAAACCGAGCGCCACGATGGCCCGACGGCGCTCGAAGGGGATCTTGATTCCGATCGCGAGGAACGACATCGACCCGGAGTAGATGTTCAGCGCGTTCGCCGAGATGGCGCCCACGGCGATGGCGAGCAGCGTGATCGCCGAGATCCAACCCGGCATGCCCGCGGTGAACGAATCGGTGGGGCTGGCGTCGTCGGCCAGGCCGCTGTGCACGATGGTGGCCGACGCCGCGCCCACGATCATGAGAAAGCTGGTCGACACGAAATTGCCGAGACCGGATGCGACGGCGATGGTCTTGCGGTTCGTCTCGGCGGGCAGGTAGCGGGTGTAGTCCGCCGCGTAGGGATTCCAGCCGGCCGTGTAGCCGAACGCGGCGCCGGCCGCGAGCATGAAGCCGGCGAAGCCGCCGAAGCCGTCCGTGCCGTCACCGGCGGCCGGTGCCGCGGTGTCGGCGTTGGCCAGAATGAAGATGCCGGCGATGAGGAAGATCGCGCCCAGCACGAACATGGCGTATCGCTCGAAGAGCTGCACGATGTCGTGGCCGACGAAGGCCACGGTCACCTCGACCACCACCACGATGATCAGGGTGAGAACAGGGCTCAGGCCGGTGAGCGTGGCCAGGGCGAAGGCCCCGCTGATGGAGTTGACGGCGAACCAGCCGAGTCCGGCCATGGCCGTGTTGAGACCGGCGGGCACGATGTTGCCCCAGAACCCGAAGGCCGTGCGCCCCAGAAGCATCTGGGCGAGACCCTCGCGAGGTCCCCACGTCGACAGGAAGCCCTGGCTCAGGCTGCCCAGGAAGTTTCCCAGCAGCACGGCCGCCACGGCCTGCCAGAAGCTCAGCCCGAAGTAGAGAACAGCGATCACGCCCACGAAGATCGTGGCGAACTCGAGGTTCGGCGAGGTCCAGGTGGCGAACAGCTGCCACGGCGAACCGTGTCGTCTGTTCGACGGAATGGGCTCGATGCCCCCGGGCTCGACGAGTTGCGTTTTTACGGGATCGATCACTGTCATGCTCGGAGCCTAGGACCGCCGAACTCGCGGCAGCCTGCGATTCGACAACGCGTTACAGGTCATTTACACGATTGAAACGAAGCAAGGTCCTCTGTGCGTGCAAGTAATCTTGCACGTATCGTTTCCGCACCGATCCCACGCAGGAGCACCATGTCGCGCACCATCAGACTCGCCGTCATTCCCGGAGACGGCATCGGCCCCGAGGTCGTCGCCGAGGCCGTCAAGGTGCTCGACGCCGTGGCCCCCTCCGCGGGCCTCACCGTCGAGAAGACGGAGTTCTCGCTGGGGGCGACCCGTTTTCTCGAAACCGGCGACGTGCTGACCGACGACGACCTCGCATCCATCTCGTCGCACGACGCGATTCTTCTCGGCGCCGTCGGGGGAGTGCCCGGCGACCCGCGCCTCACGAACGCCAACATCGAGCGCGGGCTGCTGCTGAAACTGCGCTTCACGCTCGACCACTACGTGAACCTGCGCCCCACCACGATCTACCCCGGTGTCGCCAGCCCGCTGTCGAACCCCGGCGACGTCGACTTCGTGGTCGTGCGCGAGGGAACCGAGGGTCCCTACGTGGGCAACGGCGGCGCCATCCGGGTGGGAACGCCGCAGGAGATCGCCAACGAGGTGTCGATCAACACGGCATTCGGCGTCGAGCGCGTCGTTCGCTTCGCCTTCGAACTGGCGCAGTCGCGCCCGGCCAAGAAGCTCACCCTGGTGCACAAGACCAACGTGCTCACCTTCGCCGGCGGAATCTGGCGTCGGCTGGTCGACACCGTCGGGGCCGAATATCCGGATGTCGCCGTCGACTACCTGCACGTCGACGCCGCCACGATCTTCCTGGTCACCGATCCTGCTAGATTTGACGTCATCGTCACAGACAACCTCTTCGGCGACATCCTCACCGATCTGGCCGGCGCAATCAGCGGCGGAATCGGCCTGGCGGCCTCGGGCAACATCAACCCCGACGGAGCCTTCCCCAGCATGTTCGAGCCGGTCCACGGATCCGCGCCCGACATCGCAGGCAAGCAGATCGCCGACCCCACGGCCGCGATCCTGTCTGTGGCACTGCTCCTCGATCATCTCGGGGTTCCGGATGCCGCGGGCACGGTTCGCGACGCCGTGACGGCCGACATCGCGACCCGGCAGGCAGACCACCCGCGCACGACGAGCGCGGTGGGCGACGCCATCCGCGACGCGGTCGCCGCATCGCTCGCCCGCTGACACCGAACCTTTTCGACTAAGGAATTCGCAATGACCGATCTCGACACCACCTTCCCGCTCACGTTCACCCTCACCCCGTCCGAGGCGGTGCGCGCCGAGGTCGAGCGCGAGGCGATCCTCGCCGACCCTGGCTTCGGCAAGCACTTCACCGACCACATGGTGCAGATCGACTGGACCCTCGCCGACGGATGGCACAACGCCGCCGTCGTGCCGTACGGTCCGCTGCTGCTCGACCCCGCGGCATCCGTTCTGCACTATGCGCAGGAGATCTTCGAGGGGCTCAAGGCCTACCGTCACGCCGACGGCTCGATCTGGACCTTCCGGCCAGAGAAGAACGCCGAGCGCCTGCAGCGCTCGGCCCGTCGGCTCGCGCTGCCCGAACTGTCGACCGAGGACTTCGTCGAGTCGCTGAAGCAGCTGATCGCGGCCGACGGCGCGTGGGTTCCCGAGGGCGGCGAGACGAGCCTCTACATCCGGCCGTTCATGTTCGCCAACGAGAGCTTCCTCGGCGTGCGCAGCGCGCAGAAGGTGGGCTACTACGTGATCGCGAGCCCCGCCGGGGCGTACTTCCCCGGGGGAGTGACGCCGGTGTCGATCTGGCTGTCGACCGACTACGCGCGCGCCGGTCGCGGCGGCACGGGAGCGGCGAAGACGGGCGGCAACTACGCTTCGTCGCTGCTGCCCCAGGAGGAGGCGTACGAGCACGGCTGCGCCCAGGTGCTGTTCCTCGACTCGTCAGAGGGAAAGTACCTCGAGGAGCTCGGCGGCATGAACGTGTTCCTCGTCAAGAAAGACGGCACGCTCGTCACGCCGGAGTCGTCGTCGATCCTCGACGGCGTCACCCGCGACAGCATCATCGAGCTGGCCAAGGCCCGCGGTCACAACGTGGAGCACCGCAGGGTCACGCTCGACGAGTGGCGCGACGGCGTCGCATCCGGTGACGTGGTCGAGGTGTTCGCGTGCGGCACCGCAGCCGTGGTCACGCCGATCGCGGCGCTGAAGGGCGCCGACTTCGTGATCGGCGATCCGGATGCTCCGGCCGGCGAGCTCACGATGTCGCTGCGCAAGGAGCTGACCGACATCCAGTACGGGCGCATCCCCGACGTGCACGGCTGGCTGACCCGCCTCGACGCGTAGTCGCGCCCGTTCCCTGAGCTCGTCGAAGGGCCGCCGTTGCCTGAGCTTGTCGAAGGGCGGAGCTACCGCTACTGGCGCTCGCGGTCGTCGGCCATCTCGAGGTAGCCGCTGAGCGCCGCGATGAACTCGTTGCTCGGAACGTGACTCGGGTCTGCCTGTACTTTCACGTACTCGGCCTGCAGCTCGTCGATGGCCTGATCGATCTCGAGCACGGCGAGTGCGTTGCGCTGCTCGTTGTCGAGGCTCACGAGGAATCCGATGGCGCGGTCGATGTCGGCTGCTCCGCCGAAGGAATAGTCGGACATGGGTGTGCTCCTCGAGGCTTGCTGCTGACGGGCGAGGGGATGCTCGCCCCTCGATAGCGTAGCGTTCGCACTAGGCTCGGAAGCGTGAAAATTGCGCGCTTTACGGTCAGCGGGGGAGAGCCCCGATTCGGAATCGTCGATGAGACGGAGATCGTCGTGCTCGTGGGCGACCCCATGTTCGTCGGCTACGAGACGACCGAGGAGCGGGTTCCGCTCGACGCCACGGTCAAGCTGCTCGCGCCGGTCATCCCGCGCTCCAAGGTCGTGGCCGTGGGCAAGAACTACGCCGACCACGCCGCAGAGATGGGCGGCGAGGCTCCCACCACCCCGCTGATCTTTCTGAAGCCCAACACCTCTGTGATCGGGCCGGGCGACGCCATCCAGTTGCCGCGCGAGAGCTCGCAGGTCGAGCACGAGGGCGAGCTCGCCATCGTGATCGGCAGCATCGCCCGCGACGTGAAGAAGGAGGACTACGCCGACGTGGTCTTCGGCTACACGATCGCGAACGACGTGACCGCGCGCGACATCCAGAAGGCCGACGGCCAGTGGGCCCGGGCCAAGGGCTACGACACGTTCTGCCCGCTCGGCCCGGTCATCGAGACCGAGTTCGACTTCTCGAATGCGGCCATCGAGGTGCGCGTCGACGGCGAGCTGCGCCAGAGCGGCAACACCAGCCAGATGATCCACTCGATTCCCGAGATCATCGCCTTCGCGTCGAGCGTGTGGACGCTGCTGCCGGGCGACGTGATCCTCACGGGTACGCCCGCCGGAGTCGGCCCGTTCGTCGACGGACAGAAGGTCGAGGTCTCGATCGAAGGACTCGGCCTGCTGAGCAACCCGGCCAAGAACCGCTAGCCGCCGCTGATCGGTAGGATTGCAGGCGTATGTCTGATACCTCCCTGCACCCCGTGTCCACTGCGACCGGCGCCGACGTTCGCGTTCGGTTCTGCCCGTCGCCCACCGGTACGCCCCACGTCGGCCTGATCCGCACCGCCCTGTTCAACTGGGCGTACGCCAGGCACACGGGCGGCAAGCTCGTGTTCCGCATCGAAGACACCGACGCGGCGCGCGACTCGGAGGAGAGCTACGGCCAGCTGCTCGACGCGCTGCGCTGGCTGCGCCTCGACTGGGACGAGGGAATCGACGTCGGAGGCCCCGATGCGCCCTACCGCCAGTCGGAGCGCACCGACATCTACCTCGAGGTCATCGAGAAGCTCAAGGCCTCGGGCCACCTCTACGAGAGCTACTCCACGGCCGAGGAGATCGACGCCCGCAACGAGGCGGCCGGCCGTGCCAAGCAGCTCGGCTACGACAACTTCGACCGCACGCTCACCGACGAGCAGCGCGAGGCGTTCAAGGCAGAGGGACGCCAGCCGGCGCTCCGCCTGCGCGTTCCCGACACCGAGCTGAGCTTCACCGACCTGGTGCGCGGCGACATCACGTTCCCCGAGGGGTCGTTCACCGACTTCGTGGTCGTGCGCCCCAACGGTGCCCCGCTCTACACGCTGGTCAACCCGGTCGACGACGCGCTCATGCACATCACGCACGTGCTGCGCGGAGAGGACCTGCTCTCGTCGACGCCCCGGCAGATCGCGCTGTACCACGCGCTCATCGACATCGGAGTGGCCGAGTGGGTGCCGCAGTTCGGCCACCTTCCCTACGTCATGGGCGACGGCAACAAGAAACTGTCGAAGCGCGACCCTGAGTCCAACCTCTTCCACCACCGCGACCGCGGCTTCATTCCCGAGGGCCTCGTGAACTACCTCGCCCTGCTGGGCTGGTCGCTCACCCACGATCGCGACGTGTTCTCCATCGACGAGATGGTCGCGGCGTTCGACGTGACAGACGTCAATCCCAACCCGGCGCGCTTCGACCTGAAGAAGGCCGAGTCGATCAACGGCGACCACATCCGGCTGCTCAACCCGGTCGACTTCGCGGCCCGCACGATTCCCTATCTCGTGCGTGACGGCATCGTGAACGAGCCCCTCAACGACTACGAGGAGCAGCTGCTGCTGAAGGCCGCGCCGCTCGTGCAGGAGCGCATGGCGCTGCTCGGCGACGCCCCGGCCATGCTCGGGTTCCTGTTCGTGCAGGGTGCGAACCTCGAGTATCAGCCGGATGCCCTGGCCGGGCTTCCCGAGAACACCGGGCTCGTGCTCAGCGCGTCGATGAACGCCCTCGAACTGGTCGAAGAGAGCAACTGGAACGCGGCCGAGATCCAGGCCGCGCTGCAGGCTGTGCTCATCGACGGTCTCGGCCTCAAGCCGCGCATCGCCTACGGCCCGTTGCGCGTCGCCGCCTCGGGGCGCAAGGTGTCGCCGCCACTGTTCGAGTCGTTCGAGCTGCTCGGCAAGACCGAGTCCATCGCGCGCATCGATCGTCTCTCGAGCAAGCTGGGCTAGGCCGTGATCGAGATCTCGAGGCCCCAGGCCGCCGCGCCCGTCGGAGGACACGTCGACTGCGTGATCATCGGCGCGGGCCCCGCGGGCATGTCGGCCGGGCTCAACCTCGTGAGGGCGCGCCGACGCGTGCTTCTCATCGACAGCAATCGGCCTCGGCACTCCGCCACTCTGAAGAGCCACGGATTCATCACGCGCGACGGCGTCTCGCCGCTCGAGCTGCGCAAGGCCGGCCGGGCCGAGTTCGAGGCCTACCCGATGGCATCCTTCCAGCAGGCCCTCGTCACGAGCGTCTCGGTGTCGGATGCGGCGGGCACCCCGGCGGAGCAGCTGAGAGGCCGGCCCGAGTATCGGGTGCAGGCCACGGCGATCCGTGGTGGGGGAGCGGTCGACGTGACCGCATCCGCCGTTCTCATCGCGTCGGGTCTCAGCGAGACCCTGCCCGCACTGCCGAGCGTTCGCGCGTACTACGGCTCGAGCCTGCACAGCTGCGTCGAGTGCGACGGCTTCGAGAAGAGCGACGAGCCGCTCGCGCTGATCGGCGAGAGCGACGACCTCGCGGAGCGGGCACTGTTGATCTCGCAGTGGTCGAGCGACCTGATCGTGTTCACGAACGGAGTCGGAACCGTCTCGGAGGCTGACGAGGCGTCGCTTGCCGCGCGCGGCATCCGGGTCGAGCGGCGAGCCATCGCCGATGTCGTGGGCGACCGGTCGGGCCTCACGGGCGTGCAGCTGGTCGACGGCGAGGTGATCCCGCGCACAGGCGGTTTCGTTCGCCCTTTGTGGGAGACGAAGCTGGAGTACGCGGCGTCGCTCGAGATCCCCGAGACGGCCGACGGCTGGATCGAGGCCGACGCCGACGGGCGCACCCCGGTGGCGGGCATCTACGCGGCAGGCGACGTGGTTCCTCCCGGGCCGCACCAGCTGATCGTGGCGGCGGGCGAGGGCGCGCGCGCGGCGGCCGTGATCAACCGCTACCTGATCGGCTCGCTGTAGGGCGTGGTGGGCTCGCTCGGTTTGAGTGCAGCCCCCGCGTAGGCTAGTGTTGACTCTCGGTCAGGGCTTCGGTTCTGATGCAGTGGGGTATGGTGTAATTGGCAACACGGAAGATTCTGATTCTTTTGTTCTTGGTTCGAGTCCAGGTACCCCAGCAGTAGAAGCCCGGTCAAGCCGGGTTTTTCCTTCTTTCTAAGCATTTTCATGCTTGAAAGTCGCACTTTTATCCCTTTCGCGAGTGAACGTCGCGATATCTTGCGGTTCGTACAGAGTCGTATCGACGGCCCTTCACGTCGAAGATGTAATCGACAACGATCTTGGTTCGAGTCCGACTTCTCGTTGAGAGGTTGCACAAAATACCACTGCTGATGCCGAGCAACACTGCCGCGGCACCGGCGTCGAGGAAGCGAATCGGTCCGCTGACGGTGGCTGACTTCATGGGGTTCCTTCCACTCATGAGTCATATGCGCGGCACAGGGCGTTTGCCGTGTTGTCTCGCGCACATTCGTTCTAAGGGGGGCTCTCGCTATCCCTATGGATCGGGAGGCGTCGCCTGCTGGGCGCTCCGGGGCTCGATTGGTCCCCCGCCCGTCGTGGTCGCGGATCAGACAACAACGCACGTTTTCAGATGGTTGAGGAGTCTTGGGGTGCTCGTTGAGCAGACGCCGTCGGTCTGCCGGCGACAACTGACAGCCGCGACGGGCCAACCTTTCGCATTGGATAGCTTGATCGTGAACACTGCAATTGGCAGCGCACTGAGTTGTATATTTGCAATACTTTCGGAGTATTATGTAGCTATTATCAAAGTACGGAGGAATTCATGGGACGCCAGAAAATTGCGATGAGGCCTGCCGCCGCTGATGCGGCCCGTGTCCTCGGTCAGCAGGTCCGCCTCTCGCGGCATGAACGGAACTGGACTGCGGCCGAACTCGCTCAGCGCGCCGGGGTCTCGGCTCGAACTGTGGCAGAGGTCGAAAACGGTTCAGCGACGGTATCAATGGGAAACGCACTGAACATCGCGGCGACAGTCGGGCTTCCGCTGTTCGGGGAGACCAAAGCGGAGGGGCTCGCGAACGAACGCCGCATCCGGGACGACAAGTTAGCGCTCCTACCCTCACGCGTGTACCACCGGACTAGCCGTGACGCAGACGTCAGCCTCGATTTCTGACCGCGTCTACGTCTGGGCGTGGCTACCGGACGCATCAGAGCCAACGCCGGTCGGACTGCTGCTCCGCCGAGATGGCACCGGACTTTCGTTCCACTACGGCGAACGCTACCTCGATCGTCGCGGGGCGGTCAGCCTCTACGGCCCTCTGCTGCCGCTCCGCGACGAATGGTTCGAGCCCACCGGTGACCTCGGTATGCCCGGCGTCCTTCGCGACGGCGCCCCGGACGGTTGGGGTCGACGGGTCATCCTTAACCGGCTTACTGGAACCCGGGGCATGGACGCCGACGTCGCGCAGCTGGACGAACTGACCTACCTCCTCAACTCGGGCTCCAACCGATTCGGAGCCATCGACTTCCAAGCCAGTCCTGTCGAGTACGTGCCCCGCAACGAAGCTGCCTCATTGGACGACCTCCATGAAGCCGCGCTGCTCGTAGAAGCCGGTGAACTGCTCCCGATCGGGCTTTCCGATGCGCTTCTCGGCGGATCGACCATCGGTGGCGCCCGGCCCAAAGCCCTGATCGACGACGGTGACCAGCAGTGGATTGCCAAATTCTCCACGTCTTCAGATTTGTACTCGGTGGTGGGCGCGGAAGCGGCGAGCATCGAGTTGGCGCGCCGAGCCGGTATTGACGTCCCCGATTCCAAGGTCATGAGGTCACTTGATCGCGACGTGCTGCTCACCAGGCGGTTCGACCGGCCGGGCGGGGGACGCAGGCGGATGGTCATATCCGCGTTGACGATGCTGGGTCTGGACGAAACAGAAGCACGGTATGGAAGCTATACAGCCTTAGTCGAAGTCTTCCGCCAGTTCGGCAATCAGCCGTCCGCTGCCGCCCGCGATCTCTTCCAACGGATCGCGTTCAACATCGCGATAAGCAACACAGATGACCACCTGCGCAACCACGCTGCGTTCTGGGACGGTAGGCACATTGACCTAACTCCCGCATACGACCTCAGCCCCATGAACCGAAGCGGGGAAACGGCGACGCAGGCGATCGCCTACGGCAGCTCGGGGGAGCGCGGAAGCAACTTCGCTTCGCTTCTCGGCGTTTGCCATGAGTATGGGCTCGCAGCACCCGCGGCGCGGACGATCATCGACGGCGTCATCTCCGCGGTGCAGGACGGATGGGATGACGCCGCAGACTTAGCGCGGCTTACCTCGATCGATAAGGGCCTGTTGTGGGGACGCCAGTTCCTAAACCCGGGCACCACCCACGGCTACTAGCGCCTGAAACAGGCAAATGACCTCGAGTCAATCCGAAGGTGCCGCGCGGGCGTAGATGGACAGTGACCACCGCCGACGTCGGATACCTTTGGCGAAGGACACGAGGAGAATTCAGTGACGAACACCGCAAGTTGGCCCATCAAGACACTTCTGCTCGGACGGCTGCTCCCTGACCCGAATAATGTCCGGATCCAAGGTGTCGTGACGGACGAACGCTCGACGCTCAAGTACCTGTACGACAACGAAGAGGTTCTCGACCTCGCAAAAGACATCCTCCGCGACGGATACACCGACATCGAACCGCTGCTGGTGTACCTCGAAGGTTCCAAGTACGTCGTCCTTGAAGGAAACCGCCGCGTATCGGCGTTGAAGGGCCTGAAGGATCCGAACAAGGTGGCGGGGTGGACAGCCCGTATTCAAGCCGAGAAAGAGAGAATTGACGGTTACGTTGAGGTCACGCGGGTGCGCGTGATCGTCGCGCCCGACCGTCAGGCCGGACTGCCGGCGGTCGCGAGACTCCACACCCGCACGTCGAAGAAGCGGTGGGCCCGCGAGCAGCAGGCCAAGTTCTTCTTCGACAAGGTTTCGGGCTCGGTAACCGTCGCGAATCTCCGGGCGGAGTACCCGGCCGAGGCTTCGAAGATCCCGAAGTTCATCTCCATGGGCGACATGGCGGCGCGTGCCCGCGCGGCCGCCGCCTCGGACAAAATCGCTCTCGCGTTCATGAACACTACCGGCTTCAAGATGACCTCGTTCGAGTACTTGTACAACAGTTCCGTATTCCGGAGCCTCTCCGGCGTAACTTTCTCGCCCGACGGATTCGCGACCTTCTCCGCCACCTCAGACGAAGAAACGAAACGACTGCTCGTGCAGATCATTCTCGATCTCAAATCGGGATTGCTATCGACTCGTACCGCGAACCGAAAGGTTGGTTCCACGGAACACAGCCTCTACGTGGAATCCCTCATGCGGATCGCGCGCGGAACTACGACGGTTCACACAAAGCTTGAGCCGGAAGACGACGACGAGGAATCCACGGGAGGAGACGGCGGAGACGTGCGAGACGGCGGTGGCTCGGACGGCGGAGCTAGCGCAGGGACCGACGGCAACACGTCGGGAACCGGCGGCGTGCCCACTGAAGACGAAGACGAAGACGAAGACGACGACGGGGAAGACGAAGACGAAGACAACCGCGAGGAGAATGACGATGAAGGCGCGTCGGGCGCTCAAGGCAAACGCGAGCGTTCGCCAAACGCTGCTGCGTATGACCGCCGGCTGGACTTCAATGGACTTCCGCTTGGACTTCCATCCCCGGGACTCCGAGCGCGGTACGACGAACTTCGCCGCCTCGAGGTCAACACTTTCCCGAACGCGGCCGTGGACACAATCCGGACATTCCTTGAAGTGTCCCTGAAGGTCTACTTCCTCGAAGCGGGGACGCCGGTGACGAGTCCGAAGGGCCCAGTTCAACTGAGCCACTGCCTCTTGCAAGCTGCGACTCATTTCAGGTCGAACCAGGCCGCTACCCACGTACTTAGCGTCTTGAAGTCGAACCAGCCGCTTACGAGCGGAAAATACCTCGGTTCGGCAATGGCGCTGAACAACTCGAACCACGAACCGGAAGCGATCTTCAGCCGCGAGGATGTGAACGCGATGTGGGCTCAGCTGAAGCCCCTCGTAAAGATCCTTCTAAGCGGCCCGGTCGCCCCTCCGGCTGATAATGCTGCGCAGGTCGTCGGAGACGATAAGTAGCTCGCGAGCCTTGCCGACGCGGTGAGCACTGTAGTGGAGCTCAAAATCGTAAACTCCGCGTTCCGGATAGAGGTCGCGTACCAACTTCGTGTCATCGTAAGTGAGCAACCAAGTACCGCCGGCATTGGCGTTCATTGACTCGGCGAGCACACTGTGCTCTCGCTCTCCGAAGGAGTTGAGGTAAAGCGAACCGCCGGCCTCAACATACGGAGGGTCGACGTAGAGGAAGGTGTGTGGGTCCGCCGCATACCGCTGTACGCACTTACGTCCGTCGGTAAACAGAACCTCGATCTGATCGGAAAAAGTGCCGAGCTGCCGGATGCGGCGAGCGAGTTCGACGCGATTGAACCGGGCGTCGATGCGGTACGTGCCGGCTTGTGCTTTGCCGCCGATGACACCGGCATGGAGAACTCCGGAACGATTTGTGCGATTCAGGTAGAAGAAGGCGAAGCCCAAAGCCAGCGGGTCTCGGTCGTCCGCCGCGCGGTACACGGCCTTCTGCCGCGCCCACTCGTCGAGATCCAGCGGCACTGTTTCCACTAGACGGGCGAACGTCTCGTTTTCGTTCACGACGGAGTTCCAGAAACTGTTGACCGCTACGTCGAGGTCGTTGATGACGACGAGTTCGACTAGGCCGCCGGCTAGGAGTGACAGTCCTGCGCCAGCACCGCCAGCGAACGGTTCGACGTAAGTGACGTGGTCCAGACCCGACTCAGCGATGACATCGGCGAAAAACCCGGCGAGCTTCGTCTTGCCTCCCGGATACCGGAGCGGTGTGTGCAGGCCGAGGCGTTGCTGGGATGCCACGGAGACTAGGTTCACGGTGGGCTCAATTCTTGCTCAGTTCTAAACGTGATTCAGACAACGATCCCACACGATGGGTTTGCCGGGTCCGAAACGCGCTGCGAGCCCGTCGATGGCGCGGTCGAGCTCGAGGTTCTGATCAGATACCAGCGGTGGACGGGTCATCCGGCTGGTGTCGCTGTGGATGCCAGAACCTCTTAGAGTGCCAGAAACAGTCCGTACCGATGCGTATCAGGACGTACTATGAGACATCCAAAATCCGCGAGAACACGCGGAACTCGGGGGTTGAGCGATCGTCTGCACTCGAATCTTTTGTTCTTGGTTCGAGTCCAGGTACCCCAGCAGTAAAGGCCCGATGATTCAGGCCTTCTTTGTTTAAGCCCTCAGTCGATCCAGAGCACGATGCCGGTCGCGTCCGACAGCACCGCGGCCGCACCGGCCCGGATGGCATCGGCGCAGCGCTCCGGGCTGAACGAGCTCTCGTCGAAGAGCGTGGCCGAGCCGAGTCCCTCGCCCCGGAAACCGGCGCCCGACCATTCGACCGCGGTGACGTTGTAGGTGGGCTCAGCGAGTTCGGCGCCCAGCACCAGGAAACGCATGTCGAGGTGATTCGGCGTCACGAGCGAGAGCGGATCGATGAGATCCTGCCCGGCGGTGACGATCAATTCGGGATTCATCTCCATGGCCTCGACGATTCCGTCGATCGGGTTGGCGCCGGTCTCGACGTGGCGCAGGTCGACATCTGATGCCTGTGCCCACTCGGTGACCGCCGTGGTGAGCATCTGTGTCGTGACGTCGTCGCCGGAGGTGAGGAGCACCACGCGGTATCCGGGTGACGGCCGCACAGCAGCCCACGACCCGGCGTCCGGTTTCACGGTCGCCTCGGGCGAGGGGGCGACATCGGGCATGAACCCGGCGTCTGGTGTGCCGATCGGCGTGGTCGCCGGGAGCGGCGAGTTCCAGTCCGCGCTCGCGCATCCCGCGAGACCCAAGACGAGCGATGCCGCGACGACAGCGGCGAGGAGGTGGGCGCGAGGCGGCACGGAGGTTCCTTGCGAAAGAGGGACAGGTCGCCTGAAGAATGCCTCACCGCGGTGTCGGTGTGGTTGCGAACGAGTCCCTTTCTGGCAAACGTTGTGCACTCTGCGGGCCGTGACATCCGGCCGCAACCTCACCATCTCGGGGTGTTTGCTTGAGTGGTAGGACCCACAACACCAAGCGTTAAGCCAGAGGAAATCTTCAGGCTCGATAGTTCCCGTTGGGCCTGCACGTCGTGGACCCGCACCATCCACATCACATCTCTTTCACCACCTCCTCTTTCAACAGAACGGAAGACTCATGCTTCTGGCAGTCCCCACCCGGCCGAGCGGCCGAGCAGCCCTGTGGCTCTCCGCCGCAGTGGTCAGCGCGGCTCTGGTCCTCGGCGGCTCCCTCGCCGGCCCGACCGTCGCGTATGCGGCCGACACCGCCTCGTACACCGGGATCGTTCTCGGCGTCGGCTCCGACGAGGCCCAGCGCAACATCAGCTGGTACTCCACGGCCGACACCGCCCAGCTCGTGCAACTCGCCCCGAGCTCTGCGCTGGTCAACGGCGACTTCGTCACCTCGGTGACCACGTTCGCCGCATCCGGAGCAGCGAACACCACGACCACCGGCTTCAACCGCCACGCCACCCTGTCCGGGCTCGCCGAGAACACGCAGTACTCCTACCGCGTCGGCTCCGAGGGCAACTGGTCGACCACGTACTCGTTCAAGACGCAGTCCTTCGAGGGCGACTTCGACTTCCTGTTCTTCGGCGACCCGCAGATCGGATCGTCGGGCAACGTGGCCAAGGATCAGGCGGGCTGGGTCGACACCATGAACGTCGCCCTTTCTGCTAACCCGAACGCCGAACTGCTCGTGTCGGGCGGCGACCAGGTCGAGACCGCGAACACCGAGTCGCAGTGGGACGCCTTCATGGCGCCCGACCAGCTGCGCCAGCACCCGTGGGCTGCGACGATCGGCAACCACGACGTGGGCGGCAAGGCCTACGAGCAGCACTTCTACACGCCCAACACCGACCGCTCCGCGGCGTACTACCGCAACGGCAACACGGCGACCGACTCGGGCGGCGACTACTGGTACATCTACAAGGATGTGCTCTTCATCGACCTGAACAGCAACAGCTACAACTCGGCCACCGGTGGCGGTGACGCGGCGCACGTGCAGTACGTCACCGACGTCGTCAACGCCCACGGCGCCGACGCGAAGTACACGGTCCTCACGTACCACCACTCGATCTACTCGGCCGCCGACCACGCGAAGGATGCCGACAACAAGGTCCGCCGTGTCGACTTCCCGACCACCTTCTCGAAGCTGGGCGTCGACCTCGTTCTGCAGGGACACGACCACGTGTACACCCGCAGCTATGAGATCGCGAACGGCGAGAAGGCCAACCCCGACGAGCAGCCCGGCCAGAACGACGTGTTCGTGGGTGAGGGCGGCGTCATCTACATGACGGCGAACTCGGCCTCCGGCTCGAAGTACTACGACATCACCGCACCCGACAACAGCGGCACCTCCGGTGCCGGCAATGGCGCAGACCCGCTGAACCCGAGCAACTACTGGTACGACTCTGTCGAGAACCAGGAGCACGTGCGCAGCTACGTCAAGGTGCAGGTCAAGGCCGACGCGCTCGTGGTCGAGGGCATTCGCGCCGGAACCTGTGACGCGCCCAACGCGGCGGTCGAGCTCGGCAAGGTGGGCTGGTGCGGCACCGTGGGCGCCAACGCACCCGTCGACGGTGTCGGTTCGGTCATCGACTCGGTGACCATCCACCCGTACCACGGCGACGGCGAAGACATCCAGGTCGCCGTCCCGGCCGCGGCTCCCGGCGAGTTCGGCTGGACGATCGACGGTCAGAACGGCCTCGTCGACCTCGGCACCGCGCAGGAGAACAACGGCGCGTTCGAGGCGGCCGGCGAGATCAACCCGATCAAGGTGTCCGACACCCGGTCGTCGCTGTCTCCGTGGTCGCTGACCGCCGTGCTCGGCGAGTTCACCGACGGCGACAAGACCTTCTCCGGCAGCTACATGGGCTGGACTCCGAAGGTCGTCACCGATGGAGCGGGCGCCGTCGCGGGTACGTCTGTGGCGTCGGGCTTCGACGACGGCGGCAAGGGCCTGTCGGTCGACAGAGTCCTCGGCTCCGGCGCTCAGGACCACCCGAAGGGCGAGGCTCTTCTCGGAGCGAATCTCGACCTGAAGCTCCCGGTCGACACCGCCAAGGGCAGCTACCGCGCCACCTTGACGCTCACCGCACTGGCCGGCTGACGCTGAGCTGAGCCCACCACGTCCGTGGGGGGAGGGACTGAGTTCCTCCTCCCACGGACATCCCGCTTTTCACCCCTGCATCGCCCCTCACACCGAAGGTCTCCCGTGAACCTACCCTCCGTCTCCACCCGCCCTGGGGCCCGCATCCGCGCGCTGTCCATCGCGGCGCTCGCCGCACTCCTCGTTCTAGCGCCCGTCGTCGCACCCGCCATGGCGGCGGAGACCGATCCGGTCACCTGGACGGTGCGAACCGCCTCCAACGAATACGGGTCGGAGAGAACCAACTACAGCTACACGATCGATCCGGGCGGCACCATCTACGACTCGATCGTCGTCGCCAACCACGGAGTCGACCCCGTGGAACTGGGGGTCTACGCGTCCGACGGTTCCACGTCGGGAGACGGGCAGCTCTCTTTACTCGTCGCCGGAGAGGAGTCGCACGGCGTGGGTGCCTGGATCACCACGGAGAACCCGTCGGTCACGGTCGCGGCCGGCGAGACGGCGACAGTGCCGTTCACGGTCGCCGTGCCGGCCGACGCCACCCCCGGAGACTACGCGGGCGGCGTTGTCACCTCTCTGACCGTGCCTGACGCCGACGCGGGGGTCAATGTCGACCGGCGGCTCGGCATCCGGGTCAATCTGCGTGTGGGCGGCGAGATCGCGCCGGCGCTGGCAGTGGAGGACATGGCCGTCTCCTGGGGCGGCGGTCTCAACCCGTTCGCGGGTGGCGACGCCACGGTGACGTACACCCTGCACAACTCCGGCAATGCGGCCATCTCGGCCCAGCCGGCCACGCATCTCAGCGGCCCCTTCGGCATGTTCGGCACGGATGCGCCCGCCGTCGACGAGGTGCCCGAATTGCTGCCCGGCGAATCGTGGACTCAGACCGTGACGCTGCCGGGGGTGGCGCCGCTCTTCGCGCTTCTCGCGTCGACGACGGTCACGCCGTTGGTTCTGGATGCCTCCGGCTCCACCTCGCCGATCGCGGATGTCTCCGGCACGGCGGGCGGACCCGCCATCCCGTGGACACTGCTGGTGATCGTGCTGCTGGTGGCCGTCGGCGTGTTCTTCCTGTTCCGTGCACGGGGTGCGCGGAAGAAGTCGGCCGAGAAGCGGCGGGAAGCGGAGGTCGACGCGGCCGTCGCCAAGGCGCTCGAGCAGGAGCGGGCGAAGGCCGGCGCGGCAGCCGAATAGCCGTATGCGAAGAAGGGCCCCGCCGATCGTGATGAACCGCTCCCCGGAAGTTGGACTGAGAAATTCAGTCTCAACTTCTGGGGAGCAGTTTTGCGTGGTCGAAGTTCGT
>NZ_JARUXC010000030.1 GCF_030433855.1 Agreia sp. PsM10
GTCGGAAACGTTCAGCTCCCTGGTGTGTCGAACGTCACGAGTGCGGTCTCTGAGCTCGATGGTAGTGGCCTCATGCGCACCGCGTACGTGACTGGTGCCGTCTGCTAACGGCTGAAGTCGCCGTGTGACCTTTCGCAAGCATTAAGGCCTGCCTGATCTCAATTCCTCTGTGCTGACGGCACGGAGGATCTCCCTCTCGCATCGGTAGCGGTGCTGGGAAAACAGGAGTAGCTGATAACCAAGCAGTAGCTCGTTGAGATGTGTGGCCGGTCCGATTCGTCGGACCGGCCACACTGTTACGTCCGGGGTTTTGCTAAGCAATCCTTGATTGCTTGAAATATGCTTCTTGGGCTGGTCAGGCGTTCTCTCGACGAAAGGCGTTTTCCATGACGCGTGCGGATGCGAAGCCCCGCGCGGTTGGCGATCGACGTGAGCTCTTCGAGGCTAGAGATCTGACCTCCGTCCATTAAGTCACGGGCGATCGCATCGAGCGTTGGAGGACCTGGGTGCAGACCTTCGCCAATACGCCAAGGGGGCGCTGAGAACGACCGGGGTTGACCCGTTAGCGGCGGTGATGCTGACATGAAGCCGTCAGGACTGAGCGCGAATGCGACTGATTGGCCCATCTGGTTTGGTTTCCTCCCACCGTTAGGGAATGTTCTTCTCAACCGCATCTGCAAAACATAATGTTGCATAAACATCAACAAAAAAAGAGGTCCCAACCATGACTCTCTCTCCCCCGGTAAACGGTGACGACGGCAACCGACTGAAAGGCCCTTCTGGGTCTCATCCCGATGAACGCCGCACCCTTGTACAGGGCGCGGCCTGGACCATCCCCGTTGTCGCGGTCGCCGCCGCGTCGCCCTCGCCTTCACGAACGGGCCCTACGACGTAGCCGCGTGTGGAACGTTGAAGGACGTCACCCTTCTCCTGACTACGAATGGCTCAACGCCTGACCCTGGAAAGACTGTCACGGTCACCCTGCCGTCAGGGCTTACCTGGTCAGACGGAACAACAGCGCCCAAGGTGTTCACCACTGACGCTAACGGTAATGTCACCCTCACCGGGATCAAAGCCACCAGCGCAACGAGTAGCCCCGCCATCACAGCGACAAGTAGTACCGGACCCACCGCAACAGCGATTGTAACGGTTACGCCCCCCCCGCGTCTGTGGATGGCTATACCTGGGACTCTACCGGGAAGCTGTTGGGGCCGTTCGCCCTTCCCTACGAAACGCAAGCCGTTGGATATGCATTCTTTCTCGCGCCGGACGGCGGCCTTTATCACTATGGAACCAAGTTCGCAGGAGGAGTCGCGTCGGCGACGGGCTTCCATGACGACGCACTGAATGCAGACCAAGTCACATTCTTCGACTCGACCGGCGCAGGATACGTATGGAGGAGCAACGGGTCCCTTACGCCGGCTGACACGTACCCCGCGGGAACAATCGCCGTAGGAAATGGTTTCTTCCTGACGCCTTCTGGCGTGCTTTACCACTATGGTGCGTCGGTCGCA
>NZ_JARUXC010000031.1 GCF_030433855.1 Agreia sp. PsM10
TGAACCGCTCCCCGGAAGTTGGACTGAGAAATTCAGTCTCAACTTCTGGGGAGCAGTTTTGCGTGGTCGAAGTTCGTTGTCTAAGCGGCAGCGTGAGGGCGCGGTAGCGTTGTTTGAAAGTGGATGGGGATCGGCGGCCGTGTCGACTCATCTGGCTGTTGGCCGTGACCCGGTCCGGAAATTGTATGGCCGGTGGCAACTCTGGGGAGGTTCAGCGCTGGTGGATAAACCGACTAAGCGGTCGTTCTCGTTCGAGTGCAAGCTCGAGATCGTGGGCCGGTATCTCGCTGGCGAGACGAAGCTCGAACTCGCTCGGGAGTTCGACCTGTCGTCGCCGCAGCTTGTCGCGACCTGGGCCCGCATCTTCCGCAACGAGGGCGAAGACGGGCTACGTCCCAAGCCAAAGGGGCGCCGCCCTCTGGGGGACGCGGTCGTGCGGGAGCCGGCTGAGCTAGAGCAGTTGCGACGCGAGAACGAGCGTCTACGCGCCGAGGTCGCGTATTTGGGAAAAGCGCGGGCCTTGAGGGCGCAACAACGACGCTGAAAGTCCGCGCCGTCGTCTCCCTCAAGGCCGAACACCGCCTGGATGTGCTCTTGGACGTCGCCAGACTTGCCCGGTCGACGTTCTTCTACCACCAGGCCCGCCTCCTCGCCCCGGACCCGCAGGCCGAGCTGAAAACCGCCATCGCTCAGATCTTCTCCGACAGCAAAGCCCGATACGGGCACCGTCGGGTTCACCTGAAGCTGGTCGCGGCAGGCTGGCAGGTCGCGAAGAAGACGGTGCTGAAATTGATGCGGCAACTCGGTCTCCGCTGCCCGTCTCGACGCAGACGCCGCTACGTGTCTTTCCAGGGTGAGGTGGGGAATACGGCACCGAACCTGCTTGAGCGCCAATTCACGGCTGATGCTCCGAACCAGAAATGGGTCACTGACGTCACCGAGTTCCGCATCGGCGACGAGAAGCTCTATCTCTCCCCGGTGATGGATTTGTTCAACCGGCAGATCATCGCGCATTCGATAAGCCGATCCCCGAACTTAGGGCTGACCAGCAGTTCCCTTCGAGCAGCCTTGGCCACACTCGATAACGGGGAAACACCGATAGTGCACTCCGATCAAGGATTTCAGTATCAGCACGCTTCGTGGCGGAGCCTCCTCGCCGAAGCCGGGGCGACTCAATCAATGTCCCGTAGAGGCAACTGCTACGACAACGCCGTGATGGAAAACTTCTTCGGCCACCTGAAAGAAGAAGCCTTCCACCATGTTCACCACCTCACCATCGACGCCCTCGAGATCGCGATCAACGACTACATCGCTTGGTTCAACAACGATCGCATCTCGGAAACGCTCAAGGGCATGAGCCCGGTGCAATACCGGACCCAGGCCCTCGCGGCCTAGACTTTCAATTGGCCAGTCCAGCAATCCGGGACCAGTCCA
>NZ_JARUXC010000032.1 GCF_030433855.1 Agreia sp. PsM10
TGCGCCGGATGGTCCTATGGATGTCAAGTGGTGATGTGGGGTGTTCGGAGGTCGGTGGTGAGGTCGTGGAAGATGCGTCGGGCGAGGAATCGTTTGAGGGCCCGGATGGCGTCTTTCTTCGATTTGCCCTCGGTGAGTTTCTTGCCGATGTAGGTCTTGGTTTCGTCGTCGTATCGCATTCGGCCGATGATGATCATGTGCAGGGCCCGGTTCGCTTGCCGGTCACCGAACCGGTTGAGTCGGTGCCGGTCGGTCTTTCCCGATGACGCCGGGATCGGTGCTGCTCCGCAGAGGTGCGCGAACGCGGCATCGGTTTGGATGCGACCGATGTTTGCTCCGGCGGTGATCAGGAACTGGGCTGCGGTCAGGGTGCCGATCCCTGGCCGGGCCAGGAGTGTCGGAACGGCGTCCTGGACGAGGACATCGAGTTGCTTCTCGGCCTCGACGATCTCCTCGGTGAGGTCACCGATCCGGTCGCCGAGGCGCTTCAACGCGAGCTTCCCGGCCTGGGCCGGATCGGCCAGACGGGCCCGGTCGGGGCGCAGCTGGGCGGCTTTCTTCGCCGAGGCGGAAAGGGTCAGCCCGACGAACTGCTCCCGCAGCGCTGCGGGGGCGGTGATGATCAGGTCTTTGATCTGGTTCAACGCCTGGGTGCGGGCTTTCACCGCGGAGTCCCTCACCAGCATCAGGATCCGCACGGATTCAGCGATCGTGGTGGTGTCTTTCGGAGTCGCGGTCGCCATCCCCGAAAGGACCTTCTGTGCTGCCGAGATCGCGTCGATCGTGTCGTTCTTGCCCTGTCGGGCACGGGTCGCTTTATCGGTCGTGTTGACCTCCAAAACGGTGATTCCGGCTGCGGTCAGATAGCGGGTCAGGCCGGCACCATATGAGCCGGTCAACTCGATCCCGACCCGGTCGATGACCCCGTGTTCGGCGATCCAGTCGGCCACGGCCTCGTAGCCGGCGGGCGTCGTGGGGAACTCCTGAGTGCCCAGCACCCGGCCGAGAAGGTCGAGGACGGCGACGTGGTGGGTGTCTTTATGGGTATCGATCCCCGCGACAACAATCGTTGCCTCGACGTGCCGCTTCGTGGTTACCATGATGGTGTCTCCTTCCAGTTCCTGTTGGAACGGTCGGATGACCTCACCGGGCCGGGTGGACAAGACATTGAGGTGTCGCGGACAGGGTCCTATTAGGTCACTTCCCCCACCCGGTCCGGCCTCCCGAACCGTCTGGCCGCAGCCCGGAAACATGTCGACAGATCCGGCGATTGACACACCCACGGGTGGTCCGTCGAGTAGAAGGTCAAACACCCTCCCGGGCTACACACCCATTCTCAATGTC
>NZ_JARUXC010000033.1 GCF_030433855.1 Agreia sp. PsM10
GGCAATGTCAAGTGGTGGTTGCAACGCTGGGGGTTAGGCCGCTTCGAGGAGTCGGGCGAGCCGGTAGGTGGGGGTTTGGAGGTCGAGGGTGGGTCTGGGACGTGCGTTGAGCATGTTCTGGACCCTCTTCAGATCGGCCGGGGTGTGTCCGGAGAGGTCTGAGCCTTTCTCGAACCAGTGCCGCAGGAGCCGGTTGGTGTTCTCGTTCGTGCCGCGCTGCCACGGCGAGTGCGGATTGCAGAAGAACACGGGTGCTTCGAGTTCCGCGGTGATGCGGCGGTAGTCGGCCAGCTCGGATCCGCGATCCCAGGTGATCGATTGCCGAAGTTCGGACGGGAGGTCTTTCATCGCGGCGATCATCGCGGTCGCGACGGTGTCTGCGGTGTGGTCTACGGGCAAGTGCAACAAGATCGTGTAACGGGTGGATCTCTCGACCAAGGTGCCGATCGCGGAGGCACTGTTCGGGCCCACGATGAGGTCGCCTTCCCAGTGGCCGGGCACGGCACGATCCTCGACCTCGGCCGGCCTGTCACTGATCATGAACGCATCTTTATAGGGACTCACGAATCGGCTCCCACGGTTATGCGGGTTCCTGCTCTGACGTTTCGTCGAGAGCTGCCGGGCAAGATCTGCCCGCAACACTCCGCGGGTCTGGACGTAAAGAGCCCGATAGATCGTCTCGTGACTGAGCTGCATGCTCCCATCATCAGGGAACATCTCGGCCAACACACTCGAGATCAACTTCGGCGACCACCCCTCGTCCATGGCATCCTCGACGAACCCGGCGAGCACGGGGTTCTGAACCAGCTTCAGTCCCTTCGGGCGGCGACGTTGTTGATGCGCCCAGTTATGCGCCCTGGTCGCGTAATACACCCCGTCCGGACTCGAGTTCCGGCGGACCTCCCGCCAGATCACCGTCCGGTCCCGACCGATCGCCCGCGCAATCCGGGAATGCCCCCAGCCCTGCCGGAGCCCGGCCTGGATCTCGACCCGTTCCTCAAGACTCAGGAACCGGCCCGCGTCGAAATCGGCCGCGACACGATCGACGACCTGACCGCCATCACGGCCCCGTCTAATCTCCATGGCACCACTCTTGAGCCACCACGTGAACGAGATCCGATCCGACGCGCCAAACACCGCCGCAGCATCATGCGGGGACATCCCAGAGCAGACAAGATCAACAAACGCATCCCTCACCCCCTGCCCGTACCGAACGCCATACTTCTTCGTCGACATCAACACTCCGATCAATCAGAGCGTTGCAACGACCATATGACTCTGCC
>NZ_JARUXC010000034.1 GCF_030433855.1 Agreia sp. PsM10
GTGGCTTCATGCGTACGGCGTACATCTCCAACGGTCTCGCATATAACGCAACCGATAAATCTGCCGGGGTGCTTCGGCCGAACGTTCCGGCGAACTCCACGCCCATTGGAAACGATTCCTTCCTCGCGCCTGATGGCACCCTCTGGGTCGGAAACGTTCAGCTCCCTGGTGTGTCGAACGTCACGAGTGCGGTCTCTGAGGTCGATGGTAGTGGCTTCATGCGTACGGCGTACATCTCCAACGGTCTCGCATATAACGCAACCGATAAATCTGCCGGGGTGCTTCGGCCGAACGTTCCGGCGAACTCCACGCCCATTGGAAACGATTCCTTCCTCGCGCCTGATGGCACCCTCTGGGTCGGAAACGTTCAGCTCCCTGGTGTGTCGAACGTCACGAGTGCGGTCTCTGAGCTCGATGGTAGTGGCCTCATGCG
>NZ_JARUXC010000035.1 GCF_030433855.1 Agreia sp. PsM10
CTGATAAGCAATGGTAGTTGGAGCGTGTGATCGGTGGATCTGGAACTGACTGTTTAACGCTGGTTTCGCGAAATATCGCGGAAGCAAGAGTCGCCACCGTCTTTTATTTTCTCCAAATGGAAAGGACAAAAGCACAGAAAAATTCCTTAAAGAGATTGCTCTCGGTTCGGGAGGTAGGTTATAGAAAGGGAAGGTGTTAGCACCCTTTCTATCCGTGGTTATCCACGGTCTCTTAGGTACTTGCTCATATTGTTTTCAAAATTTCTTTCTTTGTGTTTGTGGGTTTGAAAAAGTTTTTATTTGAAAACTTCGATCGTATGAAGTGTTTTGAAAAACTTTGTTCGAAAAGTGTAAGTGTGAAATGTTTTTGTTTTTTTGAAAGAGCAAGTACTTAAGAAC
>NZ_JARUXC010000036.1 GCF_030433855.1 Agreia sp. PsM10
CGAGTAGAAGGTCAAACACCCTCCCGGGCTACACACCCATTCTCAATGTCGAGTAGGCCGCCCGCGGCCGTATCGAGACCCCCGTCCCCTGAGCCCGTCGAAGGGACCCATCCAGTCCGCGTCCCCTCCTCCACAACCCACCACAAGCGGCACTTATCCACATGCCTTTCCCCTGATCAAGTATCGAATGCTCGCTCCGACCCAATGTCGGTGGTCACTGTTTGACTTTCCCCATGACACCCCCACCCCCACCCCTCGAGCCTGACCCGTACCTGGTCGCGCTCGATGAGGTCGCCGCCCTCGACACGCAGATAGCCCGACTATCCGCGGTCAGGGCCAGACGCGTCACCGCGGCCAGAAACCACCTGCACCGGCAGGCGCCGGTCGACACGTCCAC
>NZ_JARUXC010000037.1 GCF_030433855.1 Agreia sp. PsM10
ACTTCTCGTATGGACCTCCTCGACGCATCCCTCGGCGATATCGCCGCGCGTCTCCGGCAGCTCCTCGACGAGAACCGCGTAGCCCTTGCTTCAGGTTCCGGATCTCCTGCAGATTCCGGTGATGCCCTGCTCGCAGCGGCCCATCAGTGGGAGGCCATCGGTCGCGCCAGTGACGCGGCCCGAACCTGGGTCGCCGCGGAGATCGCCCACGAGTCCCGCCGTGAACTCGACACCGCAGGTCTCTCGTACCGTCACGGCTTTGGGTCGGCGAGAAAGCTCCTTGCTGCGACCACGAACATCTCTGAGCGCACTGCGGCGGCCCGCATCAGCCTGGGCCAGCGGTTGCGGTCGTCGGTGTCTTTGTCGGGAACGCCGAATCCGAGTTTCTTCCCGGTC
>NZ_JARUXC010000038.1 GCF_030433855.1 Agreia sp. PsM10
GATGGAGGCATTCGACGCTTGATCAGGGAATATGGCTGTGGATAACTGCGGCGCAATAGAGGTTGTGGAGGAGGAGAGAGCGTCGAGTTCAAGGGCCCCTTCGACAGGCTCAGGGAACGGCCGGCTCAGGGCACGGCCGACTCAGCGAACGGCCGACTCAGGGAACGGGTGGTCTCGATACGCGGCGGTCGTTCCTCGCGGCCGCTACTCGACCGGCGCGTAGGGGCCGATGTTCGAACGGCGCGAAGGGGTCGCTACTAGACATTGAGAATGGGTGTGTAGCCCGGGAGGGTGTTTGACCTTCTACTCGACGGACCACCCGTGGGTGTGTCAATCG
>NZ_JARUXC010000039.1 GCF_030433855.1 Agreia sp. PsM10
GTAAACACAAGAAGATGTTAGAAATTAAATTTTGATCAACGACCTTGATTAGAGAACTTCGTATCAGTGTGTTGTACCCCAAAATTTGCCCTCCCATATTCATCAAGATTTGTCAAGTCAAAGTCATAAAATTCCCCAAGGGTTGTGCAGCTCAACTGTCTCCTAGACAGTCAAAACTAGGGTTTGAGTTCTGGTCAAGCAAATGAACTTTTCAAAGGCCCAATCAAGTCTCATATGCTTACAAAGATGGTCAAGTATCCTCATGTCAAGTTTCAAGGCATTCAGCTCAAAATTGCACAGTCAAAACCCTAGATTGCACTACAGTCAACTGT
>NZ_JARUXC010000003.1 GCF_030433855.1 Agreia sp. PsM10
GTGGGAGAGTAGGACACCGCCGGACTCCTATTACACGAATGGCCACCCCACACCGGGGTGGCCATTTCGCGTTAACGAGCATCACCCCATACGGCGCGGTTGCCTACAACCGTGTACCGTGTGCGAAGGACCCCACGACTCGTATCTCGAGCGTGTGCGCGTCATCCAACTACACAGCACTGAAGAGCACGCCGGACCAGTCCGCGCGAGGAGATTTCCATGACCGATTCATCTGACCGTGGTCCGCAGCGACCAGGACGACGCGACGACTCTCCTCGTCGGAACAGCGGTCCGCACTCCGGCCGGCCGTCCAACTCGGAACGACCGAAGCGGCACGACGGTCCCGAGCGGTCTCAGCGCCCCGACCGTCCTGCCCGACCGGGCGGAGCCGCCGGTTCCGACCGTCCTGAGCGGCCGAACCGCGATGGAGACCGTCCGCAGCGTGACAGGCCCGTGCGCGGGGGGCGGCCGGACAGGGGTTCCGATCGCAAGCTCTGGACCAGCGGAGGCAAACCCGCACGCAACGACCGGGACGCGCGCGCCCGCGAAGTCGAGCTGAGCGAAGAGGAGAAGCAGGCTCGTGCGCTTCGCGCCGTCCGCCCGCGCCACGACGATCCGGAGATCCCCGAAGGCGTGACAGCCCGCGATCTCGACAAGGGTGCTCGGAACGAGCTGAAGACCCTGAGCAAGGAGAACGCGGAAGGCGTGGCCCAGCACCTGGCGATGGCCGCCCGGTTGATCGAGTCCGATCCTGAGCTCGCCCACCGGCACGCCATTTCGGCGGCCCGACGTGCAGGCCGCATCGGCATCGTTCGCGAGACGCTGGCCATCACGGCCTACGCGACCGGTGACTTCGCGCTTGCCATCCGTGAACTGCGCACCTACCGGCGCATCTCCGGATCGAACGAGCAGCTCGCCCTCATGGTCGACAGCGAGCGAGGCGTCGGTCGTCCTGACAGGGCTCTCGAAGTGGGCAGGTCGGTCCAACGTTCAGAGCTGTCGTCGGCTGCGCAGGTCGCCGTTGCGATCGCCATGAGCGGTGCACGCCTCGACCTCGGCCAGACCGAGGCCGCCCTCGACGAGCTCGACATCCCCCAGCTGAACCCCGACGTCGCGTACTCCTACAGCGCCGACCTCTTCTCCGCCTACGCGGAAGTGCTCGAGGATCTGGGCAGGGTCGACGAGGCGGAATCCTGGCGTGACCGCGCTGCTCGGGCCGACGCCGCCCTCGGCGACGACGACGGCGACCTCATCGAGGTGTACGAAGAGGACATCGACGAGGGAGAGGTCGTCTTCGATTCCGTCGACGACGCCATCGCCGATTCGAGCGGGGGAGAGAGCGGCGATGAGCCTGTTCACCCGTCGGAGTCGTAGCGTGGTGACCCCTCTGGACGGAGTGGATGCTGTCCTCGCAGACCTCGACGGCGTCGTGTATCAGGGTCCTAACGCCATTCCCTTCGCCGTCGAGTCCCTCACCAGGGTTGCCGCCGCGGGCACGCGGATCGGCTACATCACCAACAACGCGTCCAGGACCGACCGCCAGGTTGCAGAGCACCTGTCGAGCTTCGGTCTCGACGTCGCGGCGAGCGATGTGGTCACCAGTCCTCAGGCGGCCGTGCGGCTCCTGGCGGATCTTGTGCCGCCGGGCTCCCTGATCCTCGTGGTCGGCGGCGACGGCCTCGTCGACGAACTGGGCAAGGCCGGGTTCCGGGTGACGCGAGAATCCGCAGACGAGCCGGCCGCCGTCATCCAGGGTTTTTCGCCCGAGGTCGGCTGGAAGCAGCTCGCCGAAGCCAGTTTCGCCCTTCATCGCGGCATTCCCTGGGTGGCGACGAACACGGACTGGACCATCCCTGTGGCCGGGGGCATCGCCCCGGGCAACGGCACCCTCGTCTCGGCCGTTCACACGGCCGTGGGGCGCCTTCCCGTGGTCGCGGGAAAGCCCGAGGTCGCGATCTTCGAGGAGGCTCGGCGTCGTTTCGGAGCGTCGTCGCCGCTGTTCGTCGGCGACCGGCTCGACACCGACATCCTGGGTGCGAATCGGGCAGGAATGCCGGTGGCCCACGTGTTGACCGGCGTCGACACGGCGAAGCAGTTGCTGTCGGCGAAGCCCGACGAGCGTCCCCAGTTCATCCTCGACGACCTGCGCGGACTGTTCGAGCCGTACCCGGCGACCACGTTCTCCAAGGACTCGTCGACCGCGACGGTGGGCGCCGCGACGGTGCGGATCCGCGGCAACGACGTCGTGATCGCATCGGCCGGAGACAACCGCACCGACCTGCTGAGGGCCGCATGCGCGGTCATCTGGACATCGGGCCGCGCGATCTACGGACTGCAGGTGCCGGAGGAGCTCTACGCGGGCTGAGGCGAATCGCGGCGGTACTCTAGAACCTGTGACTGACACCGACCCCGAGACGTCGAACGCTCTTCTCTCCCGCCTCCGCGTGATCGAAGAGCAGCCCCTCGACGCCAGAGCCGAGGCCTACGTGCAGCTGCACGATGCGTTGCGCGTGCGGCTCGAGGGCGGGGACGCCCTTGTCGATGACTGAGTCTCGACTCGACGCCGCTCTGGCCGCGATGGGCCTGGCCCGAAGCCGTACTCACGCGGCCCAGCTCATTGCAGATGGGCTCGTGCGCGTCGACGGGGTCGGCCAGGTGAAGCCGTCGTTCCGTGTGGCCGAGGGGCAGGCGCTGACCGTCGACGGCGACGACGGCTACGTGAGCAGGGCGGCGGGCAAGCTGGTGGCGGCACTGGATGCCTTCCCCGACGTGGTCGTGCAGGGTCGCCTCGCGCTCGACGCGGGTGCCTCGACGGGCGGGTTCACCCAGGTGCTGCTCGAGCGCGGCGCACGCCAGGTGATCGCGCTCGATGTGGGACACGGCCAGCTCGCACGGGTGGTCGCCGACGATCCGCGGGTGCGGGTGGTCGAGGGGTTCAACGTTCGATTCGCCACGCCCGAGACGCTCGGTGCGGCCGCGCGGGTCGACGAGTCGCCGTCGCTCGTCGTCGGGGATCTGTCGTTCATCTCGCTGGCAACGGTTCTTCCGGCGCTCCAGTCCGTGGCGACGCCGGATGCGGACTTCGTGCTGCTCGTCAAACCTCAGTTCGAGGTCGGGCGCACGGGCATCAAAGAGGGCATCGTGAAGAATGCCGGGCTTCGCGGCGAGGCCGTGGCGAGCGTTCTGTGGAGCGCCTTCGACCTGGGGCTGGGCACGGCGGGCATCACGTCCTCCCCAGTCATCGGTGCCGCCGGAAACAAGGAGTACCTGATCTGGCTGAGCGCGGTTGTCGGAGGCAATCCGACAGAATGGTTGGATCGCGTGACCAGAATGACGGGAGTCTGAGAATGGTGAACCAGCGCAACATCCTCGTGGTGCTGCACACGGGCCGCCAGGATTCCGTCGACGCAGCGGTGCGGGTCTGTGCCCAGTTGCACGACGCCGGCGTGACCGCGGTGATCGCGCCCCAAGAGACCGACGACGTCGGCGCATACCCCGAGCAGCTCGCCGGCATGCCGGTTCTGGGTGTCGACGTCGACATGGCCGATCTCGAACTCGTGATCGTGCTCGGCGGCGACGGCACGATTCTGCGTGCCGCCGAGCTGGTGCGCGGTTCGGCAGTTCCGCTGCTCGGCGTCAACCTGGGCCACGTGGGCTTCCTGGCCGAGAGCGAACGCGAAGACCTCACCGAGACGGTGCGTCGAGCGCTGGCCCGCGACTACCACGTCGAGGAGCGCATGACTCTCTCCGTGCGGGTGAAGGTCGACTCCGAGGTGGTCTATGAGACCTGGGCGCTCAACGAGGCGACGGTCGAGAAGGCCAGTCGCGAACGCATGCTCGAGGTCGTGATGGAGGTCGATGGCCGGCCGATATCCAGTTTCGGCTGCGACGGAGTGGTCATGTCGACGCCCACCGGTTCGACCGCATACGCGTTCTCAGCCGGCGGTCCCATCGTCTGGCCCAGCCTCGATGCTCTGCTGATGGTTCCGCTCAGCCCCCATGCGCTCTTCGCCCGCCCGCTCGTCGTCAGTCCCGACTCCGCGCTGGCGGTCGAGGTCCTTCCCCGAACGCAGGGCACAGGAGTGCTCTGGTGCGACGGGCGACGCACCCACGATCTCCCGCTGGGAGCACGGGTCGTCGTGCGTCGTTCGCCGACCCCTGTGAGGCTCGCGCGGCTTCACCTAGGCCCGTTCTCAGACCGACTCGTGGGCAAGTTCAATCTGCCCGTCACCGGATGGCGAGGCCCGACGACCCGTGATTAACGAAATCTCCATCCGCGACCTCGGTGTCATCGACGACGCGGTTCTTCCGCTCGGTGCGGGCTTCACGGCCGTCACGGGGGAGACCGGTGCCGGCAAGACGATGGTCGTTCAGGCGCTCGGCCTCGTGCTCGGCGCCCGGGCGGACTCGGGAACGGTGCGCAGCGGCAGCAGACAGGCCTCCGTCGAGGGTCGGTGGATCGTTCCCGCGACCGGCGAGATCGCGACGCGTGTGCAGGATGCCGGGGGAGACCTCGATCCACAGGGTGACGACACGGCGGAGCTCATCCTGCTGCGCACCGTGTCGAGCGAGGGTCGCAGCCGAGCCGTCGTCGGCGGCCGCGGAGCGCCCGCCAGCCTGCTCGCCGAGCTCGGCGAGCACCTCATCGTGGTGCACGGGCAATCCGACCAGATGCGTCTCACCTCGTCGACCGAGCAGCGGTCGGCCCTCGACCGTTTCGCCGGAGAGCCGCTGGCCCGCATCGCGGAGCAGTATTCCGCGGTCTTCGGCCAGGCTCGCGCCGCTCGGGCCGAGCTCGCCCGCCTCATCGACGAGCGCGACGAGCGTGCACGAGAGGCCGAGGGGCTGAGGGTCGCCCTCGGCGAGATCGACGAGGTCGGGCCGATCGAGGGTGAAGACCTGGAACTCGCGGAGAGGGCGGAGAAGCTCACGAACCTCGAGGATCTCCGGCTGGCCGCAGAGGAATCGCGCGACCTGGTCTCGAGCGAAGCACTCGACTCCCACCCCGACATCATCGGGCTGCTCGACAGCGCGCGGCGCCAGCTCGAGCGGGTCGCGCCGCACGATGCCGCCCTTCAGCCCATCGTCGAGTCCCTCGCCAGCGCGGGATTCCTCGTCGCAGAGGTGTCGACCCAGCTGTCGAGCTACATCGCCTCGCTCGACTCCGACGGGGCGGCCGAACTCGACTCGATCCAGCAGCGGCGGGCCTCGCTGGCGGTGCTCGCCCGCAAGTACGGCCCCGAGCTCGGCGACGTCATCCGTTTCGGCGAAGCCGCCGGGCCGAGGCTGCTCGAACTCGACAACGATTCCGACCGCATCGAGCAGCTCAGGGCCGAACTCGACGACCTCGACACCCGGTCGACCGAACTGGCGGCCCAGCTCACCGCGGCACGAACCGAGGCGGCCGCCATCCTGTCGGCGAGGGTGACCGACGAGCTCGCCGCGCTGGCCATGCCGACGGCGCGCTTCGTCATCGAGGTGACCGCCCGCGACGAGCTCACCGCCTCCGGGGCCGACTCGGTCACCTTCCTGCTCCAGCCCCATGGCGGCAGCACTCCTCGATCCCTGGCGAAGGGCGCGTCCGGCGGAGAGCTCTCGCGCGTGATGCTCGCCATCGAGGTGGTGCTCGCCGCCACAGACCCGGTGCCCACCTTCGTGTTCGACGAGGTCGACGCCGGCATCGGCGGGGCGGCCGCCATCGAGATCGGAAGACGACTCGCCCTGCTGGCGAAGACGTCGCAGGTCATCGTCGTGACCCACCTCGCGCAGGTCGCGGCGTTCGCCACGAACCACCTGACCGTCGTCAAGGATTCGTCGGGGGCGGTGACCGCGTCGAGCGTCACGCAGCTCGACGGCGATGCCCGGGCGGCCGAGATGGCCCGGCTTCTCTCCGGACTGCCCGATTCGAAGAGCGGCCTCGAACACGCCCGCGAGCTGCTCGATCTTGCGGCTGCCGGGTAGTACGGCTCGTTCGGCGCGCCCGCCGAGCGAGATCCACGGGGCTCACCGCCCGCAGCGACTGTTAGGATGAAACTCCGTGGCAGATGGTCAAAATCCCCAGGTCCTTTCCGGCTCGTCGATGGCATCCCAGGCGGGCGCTTCGGTGACCGGCCTCCCCTCGACTTCTAACACCCCGACGAAGCACATCTTCGTCACGGGTGGTGTGGTATCCAGTCTCGGCAAAGGCCTCACAGCCGCCAGTCTCGGCAACCTCCTCACCGCCCGGGGGCTGCATGTCGTCATGCAGAAGCTCGACCCGTATCTCAACGTCGATCCCGGAACGATGAACCCGTTCCAGCACGGCGAGGTGTTCGTCACCGACGACGGCGCCGAGACCGACCTCGACATCGGGCACTACGAGCGCTTCCTCGACATCAACCTCGACCAGGCCGCCAACGTGACGACGGGTCAGATCTATTCGACGGTCATCGCCAAGGAGCGCCGCGGCGAATACCTCGGCGACACGGTGCAGGTCATCCCGCACATCACCGACGAGATCAAGCGCCGCATGCGCCTGCAGGCGGAGCCGCCGGCCGACGGCTCGCCCCGACCCGACGTGATCATCACCGAGATCGGCGGAACCGTCGGCGACATCGAGAGCCAGCCGTTCATCGAGTCCGCCCGCCAGGTGAGGCACGAGCTGGGCCGCAAGAACGTGTTCTTCGTGCACGTCTCGCTCGTTCCGTACATGGGAGCATCGGGCGAGCAGAAGACGAAGCCCACCCAGCACTCCGTCGCCGCCCTCCGCTCCATCGGCATCCAGCCCGACGCCCTGGTGCTGCGCAGCGACCGGCCCGTCTCGGAATCGAACAAGCGCAAGATCGCGCTCATGTGCGACGTCGACGAGGCCGCGGTCGTGAACGCCGTCGACGTTCCGAGCATCTACGACATCCCGACCATGCTGCACGACCAGGGTCTCGACGCCTACATCATCGACAGCCTCGACCTCGCCCAGGGCGCCGGCGACGTCGACTGGTCACGCTGGTCGCCGCTGCTCACGGCGGTGCACGAGCCGAAGCACGACGTGACCATCGGGCTCGTCGGAAAATACATCGACCTTCCCGACGCCTACCTGTCGGTGACCGAGGCCCTCAAGGCCGGCGGATTCGCCCACAAGACCAAGGTCGCCATCAAGTGGATCCCGTCGGACAACTGCGAGACGCCCGAGGGAGCCGCCCGCGAGCTGTCCGACGTCGACGGCATCTGCGTTCCCGGAGGCTTCGGCGTGCGCGGCATCGAGGGCAAGCTCGGCGCACTGCGCTTCGCCAGGGAGAACGGCATTCCCACGCTCGGCCTGTGCCTCGGCCTGCAGTGCATGGTCATCGAGTACGCCCGGCACGAGGCCGGCCTCGAGGGAGCGTCGTCGAGCGAGTTCGACCCCGATACCGAATTCCCCGTCATCGCGACCATGGCAGAGCAGGTCGACATCATCGCCGGGGGAGACCTCGGCGGAACGATGCGACTCGGTCTCTACGAGGCCAACCTCGCAGAGGGCTCGATCGTCGAGGCGCTCTACGGCGCCCCGGTCGCGAGCGAGCGCCACCGGCACCGCTACGAGGTGAACAACCACTACCGTGCCCAGATCGCCGACGCCGGCCTCTGGTTCAGCGGAACGTCGCCCGACGACTCGCTCGTCGAGTACGTCGAGCTTCCTCGCGCTGTACACCCGTTCTACGTCGCGACCCAGGCGCACCCTGAGCTGCGAAGCCGACCCAGCAGCCCGCATCCGCTGTTCCGCGGCCTCGTCGAGGCGGCTCTCGAGCGGCACGAGGCCTCGAGCCTGTTCTCGCAGGACGAGGCCGCGTCGATCGGCGACGCCGACGAGGTCGCCGCCCGTGCCTGACCAGCAGCCCGAGCAGGTGCAGGGTCTGCTGGCCGATGACCGCGTCGACCTGCCGATCGTGTCGAGCGACGTCGTCTTCCAGGGCAAGATCTGGGATGTGCGACGGGAGACCTTCGACTACAACGGTCAGCAGATCACCCGCGAATTCGTCGACCACACGGGAGCGGTCTCCGTTCTCGCGGTCGACGACGAGGAACGCGTGCTGCTGATCAAGCAGTACAGGCACCCCATCCGTGCCCGCGAGTGGGAGATCCCCGCGGGTCTGCTCGACGTCGCAGACGAGGATCCCCTTGAGGCCGCCAAGCGCGAGCTGGCCGAGGAGGTCGACCTGGCCGCCGCGTCGTGGAGCGTTCTCTCCGACTACGTGACGACGCCCGGTGGAAACAACGAGGCGATCCGCGTGTATCTCGCGAGAGACCTCACCGAGACCGATGCCTTCGCTCGTGAAGACGAGGAGGCCGACATCGAGAAGCGCTGGGTGCCGCTCGACGAGGCGCTCGATGCCGTCGTCGCGCGGCGCATCCAGAACCCGTCTCTGGTGGTGGCCGTCTACGCGGCGGCGATCTCGCGATCGCGCGGCTGGTCCACCCTGGGTGCGGCCGACGCGCCGTGGCCCCAGCGCGACGTGCTGCGCAGCTCCCGCCGGCCCTCATAGCCCATGGCGCTCGAGCCGCAGGTGCACGACTATCTGCGCCACCTCACGATCGAGCGCGGCCTGTCGACGAACACGCTCGCCGCGTACTCGCGCGACCTGAGACGGTACACCGAGTGGCTCGAGGCCCAGGGCGTATCGGATGCGCGGCTCATCACGGCGGCGCAGATCGGCCGGTTCGCGGGATCGCTGCGCACCGTCGACACGGGTGACGACGCGCCTTCCGAGCCGCTCGCCGCGTCGAGTGTGGCGCGCATCCTGTCGTCCGTGCGGGGATTCCACCGGCACTTGGCCGACGAGGGCGCGGTCGATTCGGACCCGGCCCGAGAGGTCAAGCCGCCGAAGCTCGCCAGCAGGCTCCCGAAGGCCATCACCATCGATCAGATGACCACCCTGCTCGGCGCCGTCACCGGCGACGATGTGCTCGCGTTGCGCGATCGCGCTCTGCTCGAGATGCTCTATGCGACCGGCGCGCGGGTGTCGGAGGCCGTCGGACTCAACGTCGACGATGTCATGGACGACAACGAGATCGTGCGCCTCGTGGGCAAGGGCAGCAAGCAGAGGGTCGTTCCGGTGGGCAGCTACGCCCGCGAGGCCGTGGATGCCTACCTCGTGCGGGCGCGTCCGGCGCTGTCCGCTCGTGGTCGGGCCACACCCGGGCTCTTCCTCGGCCAGCGCGGGCAGCGTCTGTCGAGGCAGGGAGCCTGGCTCGTGATCCAGTCGGTGGCGCGCCGTGCTGGGCTCGAGGCGCACGTGTCGCCGCACACCTTCCGGCACTCGTTCGCAACCCATCTGTTGCAAGGGGGCGCCGACGTTCGTGTGGTGCAAGACCTTCTCGGCCACTCCTCGGTAGCGACCACGCAGCTGTACACGCTGGTCACCGCCGACACGCTCCGCGACATGTACGTGACAGCTCATCCTCGGGCGCGCTGAGTCGCCTACGCGGCCCGGTGCTGCGGGGCCGGTACAGTTGAGTTCGTTCCGGTGACAGTTGCCGGGAGGAATGGGAGCAGCGTTCGTGGCGGGCACTAAGAACACCGGTCGGTCCGAGCTTCCGGGACTCGAGACACCGAAGTTCGGTCCCACAGGGCGCCCGCTTCGGGAATTCCCCGATCCGGCACCCCTGAAGTCGCACGGTCCGGCGCGCATCATCTCGCTCTGCAACCAGAAGGGTGGCGTCGGCAAGACGACCACCACCATCAACCTCGGCGCCACGCTCGCCGGCTACGGCCGCCGGGTGCTCGCCATCGACTTCGATCCGCAGGGCGCCCTCTCCGCCGGACTCAACGTGAACACGCACGACGCGCTGACGATCTACGACCTGCTCCTGGGCAGCGCGAAGGATCCGTCGGCCGCCATCCAGCACACCTCGGTCGAGGGCCTCGACGTGATCCCCGCCAACATCGACCTGTCGGCCGCCGAGGTGCATCTCGTCAATGAGGTGGCCCGCGAGACGATCCTTGCCCGCGTGCTCCGCAAGGTCAGCGCCGACTACGACGTCATTCTCATCGACTGCCAGCCGTCGCTCGGGCTGCTCACCATCAATGCCCTCACGGCCAGCCACGGAGTGTTCATTCCCCTCGAGTGCGAGTTCTTCGCGCTGCGCGGCGTCGCACTTCTCGTCGAGACGATCGACAAGGTGCGCGACAGGCTCAATCCGGCCATCGAGCTCGACGGCATCCTCGCCACGATGTACGACCCGAGAACGCTTCACTCCCGCGAGGTCCTCGAGCGGGTCGTGGATGCGTTCGGCGACGCCGTGCTCGAAACGGTCATCGGGCGCACGGTCAAGTTCCCCGACGCGTCGGTCGCCGGACGCCCCATCACCCAGTTCGCGCCGGAGCATTCGGCGGCGAAGGCCTACAAGCAGCTCGCCCGAGAACTGGTCGCGCGTGGCGCGGTCGCCTAGCCCCGACCTCAACGCGGGCGAGAATGCGCCCGCGTTCGAACTCCGCCTCGACAACTTCGAGGGTCCGTTCGACCTGCTGCTCTCGCTCATCTCGAAGCACGAACTCGACATCACCGACATCGCGCTCAGCAAAGTCACCGACGAGTTCATCGGCTTCCTCCGCGGCGTCGATTCGGCGGAGGAGCTCGACCGCGCGTCGGAGTTCCTCGTGGTCGCCGCGACGCTGCTCGACCTGAAGATCGTGGGGCTGCTGCCCCAGGGCGAGCTCGTCGATGCCGAAGACGTGGCTCTCCTCGAGGCGCGGGACCTGCTCTTCGCCCGCCTGCTGCAGTACCGGGCGTTCAAGCAGGTCGCGGAGTGGTTCGGCACGAGCCTCGAAGCCGAATCGACCCGGCACGTGAGGCAGGTTCGGCTCGAAGAGAAGTACCGACGGCAGACGCCCGAGCTGGTGTGGACGCTGACCCCCGACGACTTCGCCGCGCTTGCGGCCCTGGCCCTCGCGCCCCGGGAGATACCGACCGTGGGACTGGAACATCTGCACGCGCCGCTGGTGAGCATCCGGGAACAGGCGGCCCATGTCGTGACCCTTCTTCGGTCGAGCGCCGGCCCGATGTCGTTCCGTCAGCTGATCGCGGGAATCGCCGAGAAGGGCGTCGTGGTCGCCCGGTTCCTCGCCGTGCTCGAGCTCTATCGGCGCGCGTCGATCTCGTTCGAGCAGATCGAGCCGCTCGGCGAGCTGACGCTCAGCTGGACGGCCGAGTCGTGGACCGAGGAGAACCTCTCTAATCTGGGAGCGGACTATGACAACTGACACTTCGCTCGAAGACATCCCTTCACCCGACGACCCGGTCGCCCCGGCCCCCGTCGTGGTCGCCGATGTCGATCGCGCGCTCGAAGCGATCCTCATGGTCGCCGACGAACCGCAGAGCCTGGTCGCCCTCGCCACGGTCGTGTCACGTCCCGTCGCCGTCGTGCGGCAGGCGATCGAACGACTCGTCGACGACTTCGACGGCGTCGGCGGCTCGATCAGGCGCGGCTTCGAACTGCGCGAGGTCGGAGGCGGCTGGCGGCTGTACGTGCGCGCCGACTACGACTATGTGGTCACCGACTTCGTCTCGACCCAGAACCCGTCGCGCCTCAGCCAGGCCGCCCTCGAGACGCTGGCCGTGATCGCCTACAAGCAGCCCATCTCGCGGGGGTCGATCGCATCGATCCGCGCGGTCAACGTGGATTCGGTCGTGCGCACCCTGCTCGGCCGCGGCCTCATCACCGAGGTGTCGACGGATGCCGAGACGCACGCGATCCTGTACGGCACGACCGACCTCGTGCTGACCCAGCTGGGCCTCAACTCCCTCGACGAACTCCCCCCGATCTCGCCGCTGCTCGCAGACGGCGCGGAAGGCTTTGATGAACGACTTTGACCACGGAACCCCCGACGACACGGGCATTCGCCTGCAGAAGGTGATGGCCGCCGCCGGCGTGGCCTCGCGTCGCGCATCCGAGGAGCTGATCGCCGCCGGGCGCGTGCGCGTCAACGGCCAGGTGGTGCGGGAGCCGGGGCGTCGGATCGATCCGGCCGTCGACAAGCTGGCCGTCGACAACGTCGCCATTCAGCTCGACCAGTCGAAGCGCTACGTGATGCTCAACAAGCCGGTGGGCATCGTGTCGAGCCTCGCCGACGAGAACGGCCGGCCCGATCTGCGCGAGTTCACCGAGCAGTTCGAGGAGCGGCTCTTCAACGTCGGACGTCTCGACGCGGAGACGTCAGGTCTTCTGATCCTCACCAACGACGGCGACCTGGCGCACGTGCTCGCGCACCCGTCGTTCGGTGTGATGAAGACCTACATCGCCAAGGTGCGCGGTGCCATGACGCCGCAGACCGTGCAGCGGCTGACGACCGGACTCGAGCTGGAGGACGGCCCGATCGCCGCCGACAAGGCTCGACTGCTCGAGACCTCGAACGGGTTCAGCCTGATCGAGATCACGCTGCACTCCGGCCGCAACCGCATCGTGCGACGCATGCTGAAAGAGGTCGGGCACCCCGTGGTCGATCTCGTGCGACGCTCGTTCGGCCCCCTGCACCTCGGCAACCTGCGCGTTGGCGCGACCAGGGAGCTCACCTCTGCCGAGCTCGGCCAGATTCTGACGCTGTCGCGCTCGAAGGATGCGGCTGCGCCGGCCGGTTCGCCTGACAGCTCGTCAGAAGCGGGGGAGTAGGCCATGGTCGAATCCCGTCTCACCGGGCAGGTGCGCGTCGTCGGCGTCGGCCTGCTCGGCACCAGCATCGGCCTCGGCCTGCGCGCCCGCGGCGTCGACGTCATCCTCTCCGACGCGTCGCCGACCAACCTCAGCATCGCCATCGACTACGGCGCCGGTCGGGCGGCTGCGGCCGACGACTTCCCGCAGATCGTCGTCGTCTGCGTCCCCCCGGACGTGACGGCGCAGATCGTCGCCGCAGAACTCCTCGCCTACCCCGATGCCCTCGTGACCGATGTCGCCAGCGTCAAAGTCGCCCCCCTCGAGGAGCTGCGCGCATCCGGTGCCGACGTGACGCGCTACCTCGGCTCGCACCCGCTCGCCGGGCGCGAGCGCGGCGGCCCCCTGTCGGGCAGGGCCGATCTGTTTCTCGGGCGTCCCTGGGTCGTTGCCGACCACGGGGGCGTGTCGTACCAGCGCGGCTCGCTGCTCGACGACCTCATTCTCGACCTCGGGGCCACGCTCGTGGAGATGAGCCCGGAGCAGCACGACCTGTCGGTCGCCCTCGTCTCCCACGTTCCCCAGGTGATCTCGAGCGTCATGGCCAGGCGGCTCACCGATGCGCCCGATGCGGCTGTGAACCTGTCGGGTCAGGGACTGCGCGACGTCACCCGCATCGCGGCGAGCGACCCGGAGCTGTGGGTTCAGATCCTCGGAGCCAACGCCGGGCCCGTCGCCGACGTGCTCCGAGACTTCCGCGCCGACCTCGACCGGTTCATCGACGCGCTCGAGCATCCGTCGCAGGGATCCTCTCGGCGACGCATCAACGAGGAGCTCGCCGGCGGCAACATGGGAGTGGCCCGCATTCCGGGCAAGCACGGACTCGACCGGCGGTACTCGTCGCTCGTGGTCATGGTCGACGACAAACCGGGCGAACTGGCGAGACTGTTCCACGAGATCGGCGAGGCGAACGTGAACCTCGAAGATCTGCGCCTGGAACACTCGCCCGGCGCCCAGATCGGCCTGGCCGAGATCTTGGTTCTGCCCGAAGCGGTGCAGCGCCTCACCGACGAACTGTCGCAGCGAGGCTGGAGGATTGCAGGATGACCACCCCGGAACGAACGAACACTCGGCGCGAGACCACGTCGGACGCGAACAGCGACACCACCTTCGTCGTCGCCGTCGACGGCCCGGCGGGCAGCGGCAAGTCGAGCGTGAGCAAGGCAGCGGCCGCTGCACTCGGTTATGCCTACCTCGACTCGGGTGCCTGCTACCGGGCGTTGGCCTGGAGCCTGCTCGACCGCGGAGTCGACCTCGAGGACTCGGCCGCCGTCGTGGAGGCGCAGACGACATTCGACCTTCGCATCGGAACAGAGCCCGCCGACTACTTCGTGCGGGTCGGGGAGACCGACGTGACCGACGCCATCCGGGAGCCCCGCGTCACCAACGCCGTGCGGCACATCTCGAAGGTGCCCGAGGTGCGATCCGGGCTCACCGCGCTGTTCCGCCGAATCATCCGCGCCACGCCGAACCCGGGCATCGTCGTGGAAGGTCGCGACATCACGACGGTCGTCGCATCCGATGCTCCCGTGAGAATCCTGCTAACAGCGTCGGAAGAGGCTAGAATGGCGAGGCGTTCCAAGGAACTGACCGATCAGAGTGCTGCCGTCGTGGGTGAACAGCTCCGGTCCCGAGATCAGGCCGACTCTCGAGTCGTCGATTTCATGAACGCCGCCGATGGTGTTCTCACCCTCGATTCAACCGAACTCGACTTCGACCAGACCGTTCACGCGGTGGTCGAGATCGTCCACACTCAAACAGCGAGGATCTCGCATGGCCGATAAAAAGGCTCCCAACCCGTCCAGCCCGATGACCGACTCCGAAGACGACTTCGAGGGCACCGACCCGACCCTGCTCGACAGGCTCGACACTCTCGACGACGAGCTGATCTCGGCGCGCACCGAGACGCTGCGCGCCGGGCTCGCCGACTTCGACCTCGACGACGACGACCTTCAGATTCTCGAAGCCGCGACCGACGACCCCGACGCCATCACGTATCTGCCGGCGCTCCCCGTGCTCGCGATCGTGGGCCGGCCGAACGTCGGCAAGTCCGCGCTCGTCAACCGCATCCTCGGCCGCCGCGAGGCCGTCGTCGAGGACACCCCCGGCGTCACCCGCGACCGCGTCTCGTACAAGGCCGAGTGGGCCGACCGCTTCTTCACCATCGTCGACACCGGCGGATGGGAACCCGACGCCAAGGGCATCAACGCCTCCGTCGCCATGCAGGCCGAGATCGCGATCGACCTCGCCGACGCCGTGCTCTTCGTCGTCGATGCCAACGTCGGCGCCACGTCGACCGACGAGCACGTCGTTCGTCTGCTGCGCAAGGCGAAGAAGCCCGTGTACCTCGCTGCGAACAAGGTCGACGACCTGCGCCAGGAGCCCAACGCCTCGGTGCTGTGGTCCCTCGGTCTCGGCGAGCCGTACCCCGTCTCGGCGCTTCACGGCCGCGGCGTCGCCGACCTGCTCGACATCATCATGAAGGACCTGCCGCCGGTCTCGGCCGTCGCGAAGCAGGAAGTGGGCGGACCGCGTCGCGTCGCCATCCTCGGCCGCCCGAACGTGGGAAAGTCGTCGCTGCTGAACAAGGCCGCGGGCGAAGAACGCGTCGTGGTCAACGAGCTCGCCGGAACGACCCGCGATCCGGTCGACGAGCAGGTCGAGATCGCCGGACGCATCTGGCGTTTTGTCGACACGGCCGGAATCCGTCGCCGGGTGCACCTGCAGCAGGGCGCGGACTTCTACGCGTCGCTTCGCACCTCGGCCGCGCTCGAGAAAGCCGAAGTCGCCGTCGTGATGATCGACGTGACCGAGCCGATCAGCGAGCAGGACGTGCGCATCATCGACCTCGTTCTCGAATCGGGACGCGCCCTCGTGCTCGCCTTCAACAAGTGGGACATGCTCGACGACGAACGACGTCGCTACCTCGAGCGCGAGATCGAACAGGATCTCGCGCACGTGTCGTGGGCACCGCGCGTCAACATGTCGGCCAAGACCGGTCGTCACCTCGAGAAGCTCGTACCCGCACTCGAACTCGCGCTCGACTCGTGGGACACCCGTCTTCCGACGGGCAAGTTCAACGCATTCCTGGCCGAACTCACCTCGGCGCACCCGCACCCCGTGCGCGGAGGAAAGCAGCCGCGCATCCTGTTCGGAACGCAGGCATCGAGCCGCCCGCCGACATTCGTGCTGTTCACGACCGGGTTCCTCGACCCGGGCTACCGTCGCTATATTCAGCGCCGGCTGCGCGAGGTCTACGGCTTCGAAGGCTCGCCGATCATCGTCAGCATGCGCGTGCGCGAGAAGCGCAAGCGCTAGCCGTTCGCGGCGTCTGTTACCGGTGACGACGTCTGTTACCGGGCCGCCGGCAACAGACGTCGCGTACGGTCACATTCGCTGCGCCGTAATTCCGCTACCGTTTCGTAGGGTTGTTCTGTGATATCCCGCCGCACGCCTGCTCCGATGAGCCTCATCATCGCCGCCGCCGCAGATCTAGTCCTGGTGCTCATCTTCGTGCTGATCGGCCGGGGAAGTCACGAGGAGGGCTTCACCCTGCTCGGCACGTTGAACACCGCCTGGCCGTTCGTCGCCGGCCTGGCCGCGGGCTGGCTCGTCTCACGAGCGTGGCGCAGGCCCCTGTCGATGCGGCGAGCGGCCCTGCCGGTCTGGGCATCCACGGTCGTGATCGGCGTGATTCTGCGGGCCCTCAGCGGTCAGGGAGTCGCCGTGTCGTTCGTGATCGTGACGCTCCTGGTGCTGGCGGCGTTCCTGTTCGGCTGGCGCGCCCTCGCCAGGCTTGTCGTCTCCCGCAGAACCCGCCACGAGGCGCACGCGGAGCGCTGACCGTCACACGAGACGGACGCACGCTACGACAGGATGTCCTTGCTCGAGAATCGCCCATAGGCGAGCGCCCCGAACACCACGACATAGCCGAGCTGCAGCAGCGCGTTCTGCCCGAACGACGACCACTCGATGGGCTGGCGCAGCAGGTCGGCGAAGTCGAGCCAGTAGTGGCTGAAGAGCCACGGATGCAGCCACTCGGTCTGAGAGAGCGAGTCGAGCACCTGCGCCACGATCGAGAGCACGACCGTGGCGGCCATGGCTCCGACCGGCGCGTCGGTGAGCGTCGAGATGAACAGGCCGATCGCGGACAGGCCGAGCAGCGACACCGTGGCGTACAGCGCGATTAGCAGCGACCGCACGAGCGAGTCGCCGATGCTCACCGTGTCGCCGGAGAGCAGGGTCACCGGCCCGACCGGGAACAACGCGATTCCAATGAGGATGCCGGCGATCGACAGAGTCAGCGTTGCTGCCAGGCAGAAGACGACGGCCGCGAGGTACTTCACGACGAGCAGCCGGATGCGCCCGACGGGCGAGACGAGCAGATAGCGCAGCGTGGCCGTGTTCGCCTCGCCCGCGATCGAGTCGCCCGCCACGACGCCGACCGTCAGGGGAAGGAAGAGGGGGATCGCGATGGTGAGCCCCGCGATGCCCACGAACAGGCCATTCTGCGTGATGCTGTCGATGAATGCCGGGCCGCGGCCGCTCGATCCCGACGACGAGATGCGCACCGCGACGGCGATCAGGATGGGAACCGCGGCCAGCGCCAGGAGCATCGCCCAGGTGCGGCGGCGTCGGAAGAGCACGGCGAGTTCCGAGGCGAAGAAGCCCACGCCCAGGCTGCGCCTGGTTCGGCGCGCGACGAGGCTGGCCGCTGTCGGGTCACTGGACGACATCGAATCCCTCCCCGGTCAGCGCGACGAAGAGGTCTTCGAGCGATGCGTGGTCGACGGCGAAACCGCGCACTCGCACCCCCGCGTTCACCAGCGCCGCGACGATGTCCTCCGGCTCGATCGACTCGGGCAGCGTTGCGGTGACGGCCGCACCCGGCGCATCCGGATGCCCGGGGTCGAGACCCAGCGTGCGCAGCACCTGGGCGGCGGCGTCGGCATCGGGCGTCGTGACGATCACGCGAGTCGTGCCCGCGGAGCGCAGCTCGTCGAGCGTGCCCTGGGCGACGAGCCTGCCGGCCCGCATCACGGCGGCGTGCGTGCACATCTGCTCGATCTCGGCGAGCAGGTGGCTCGAGACGAAGACGGTCGTTCCCTCGTCGGCGAGCGACCGGATGAGACTGCGCACCTCGCGCGTCCCCTGCGGGTCGAGGCCGTTGGTCGGCTCGTCGAGAACGATGAGGTCGCGCGGCGCGAGGAGGGCGTTGGCGATGCCGAGCCGCTGCTTCATGCCCAGGGAGTAGGCGCGCACCTTCTTGTCGGCGGCGTGGCCGAGGCCCACCCTGTCGAGGGCGCGCGAGACCCGGGCGGACCGGGTGCCGTTCGGCGCGAACCCGTCGGCGGAGTCGAGCCGGCGCAGGTTGGCGGAGCCTGAGAGGAACGGGGAGAAGCCGGGACCCTCGATCAGGGCACCGACCCGCGGAAGGACCGACCCGAGCTTCTGCGGCATGCGTTCGCCCAGAACGCTGATCTCGCCGCCGCTTGCCTGGGCGAGTCCCAGCAGCATGCGGATCGTCGTCGTCTTTCCCGAACCGTTGGGGCCGAGGAAGCCGAAAACGGAACCGCGCGGAACCGACAGTGCCAGGCCGTCGACGACCGTCTGGCGGCCGAAGCGCTTCGTGAGCGCCGTTGTCTCTATCGCGAGTCCGGATGCGTGTGCGGGTGCCGACGAGCCCGCGCCGCTGCAGTCGATCACTTCCCGGCTGCCGCCTGCAGGCTCTCGACCGGCACGGCGCCGGCGAGCACGCGCCCGTCGTCGGTGATGAGCACGGTCAGCAGGGTGGTCTGCAGCACATGGCCTCCGTCGACAGACGTCGTCAGCTGCGAGAGCATCGGCGAGTCGGTGAGCGACGAGGGGTCCGTGCTCGCGGGGAGCTCGACGATGGTGTCCCATCCCGTTCCCGTGACGGTCGGCTCGGGGTGCGTGCCGGCATCCGGTGCCACGCTGCCGTCGGCAGGGGCGTCATCGCGGTTCGGGAGTGCCTTCTCGGTGACGTCGGTTCCAGCGGGGGGAGTGAAGTCGAAGAGGTCGGCGGAGGGAGTGTCGAGTGACAGCGACGTGAAGGCCACGTGGAACGCGGCGTCGGACGAACCCTGCGCGAAGACGTCGACGCTCAGGGGGAGTCCGGTGTCGGCGTCGACCGCGATCTCCACCGACGAGACGAGGGTCGTCGAGCTGTCGGGGGTGAGGACGAGGTCGTAGGCCGAGCGGCCGGCCACGGTCACGGGATCGCCGATCGTGACCTCGGTGCTCGGGTCGACGGCGTCGAGGAAGCGGGTGGCCAGTTCGGCGGGGGTCAGCGACTCGGCCGAGGCGTCGGGTGCTGTGGATGCGTCGGCCGGCAGGGTGGAATGCACGGCCGTGGAGTCGTTCGAGTCGTAGAGCCACAGGTCGTCGCCGTTGCGGATCGCGTCGCGCTCGGCCATGTCGTCGAGGATCTGCACGCGGCTCTGGGTGGGGCCGTCGACGTAGACGCGCAGCGTGTGCGAGGCGGTGAGCAGCTCGAGTGCGGAGGTGAGGTCGCTGCCGTCGGAGGAGTCGGAGGAGGAGCCGGTGGAGCCGCCGAGGCCGGAGACATCGGGCAGCCCGAGGTTCGACGACTGCTCGATGGTGCCCGAGAAGGTGTCGACCGTGCTCGAGGCCGCGAGTTCGAGAACCTGCTGCGGCGTCTTGTCTGCAGGGTCGGCGGAGGCGCTGGTCGCGAAGACCCCGCCCAGAACGACGGCGCCGATAGCGACGGGAGCTGCGGCGGCGGGAATCCAACGGTGCCAGGTGCGGGGCATGAGCGGCCAACTTTCGGGTGGTGCGGTCGTCGTGAACGGGATCCGCGACGCGGTGTGACGAACGCTACGCCGGAAGTCCGTGAATCTGCTCAGTCTTCTCCTGCACCCTCGGGGCCGTCGCTCGCGGCGCGTGTTCGCGAGCGGGCGAAAGTCAGGCTAATATGGACAAGTTGTCTTCGCGGATGACAAAGCCACGGGCTGTGGCGCAGCTTGGTAGCGCACTTGACTGGGGGTCAAGGGGTCGCAGGTTCAAATCCTGTCAGCCCGACAGATTAGCCCCGAATTTCTGCGGAAGTTCGGGGCTTTTGCTTTGCCCTGATGATGGTGAAATCGGCGAAAACGGCGTTGGTGACGCGCTATGGGCAAATGGAGCGTGTCGTCGCCGAACGTTTCCAGGTGAATGCGGGACGGTTCCGACGATTCTTGGCGACGGTTCGGTACAGGTCGAGCACAAGTCGGTTGGCTCGAAAGCGCACGGCAATGTCCGGGAGTCAGCCGGGCTCCATTTCGTGTGTTTGGCCGGATGGTTCTGTCGGATTTATTGCGAACGGGTAATGAGACGAACTTCCCAGAAACCACTCGCGGACCTGATCTTGAAAGCTCGATCTGGGTTGGTGCAACGGTCCGCTTTAGGGTCCTTCTACGGGTTTTGGATACGGACGGGTCTTGCCGGAAAGCAGACGGGCAATCATCAGCGCTGATATGCGTTGGCTGGGTTGCAGGATCATCTACCTCGCCGGTCCCGCATGGTTCGCCGGACAAGACGCGGGCGAGTTTTCCGTACGATTCGACCCCGAACTGGCAGCTTGACCGGGAGAATGACCGGTCTTCAGCGACGTCCGAGACTTTTTCGCCGGTTAATGAGCCTGACCAGTTTTTTCAGTTCGGCGGGGTGGGCGGATATTCCCTGGGTCAGGGAGAACCAGGCGTGCAGGATGTGCTTCTCCATCCTGGTGAGCTTGGGCGTCTCGATGATCACGGCACCGAGGTCGGCGGCGTTCTCGTCGACGCTCCAGTTCCCGGCCTCGAGCTCGAGGAGACTCGCGCATCCGTCGCATCTGATGAAGCGCTCGAGTTTGAAATGATCAAACCCACCGCTCACGCGGCCTAAAAAACCAAACCCCGAGAGTCAACTAGACCGACAGCAGTCCCTCCCCACGCTATATAACCTTCTGATTGCGTTGTCGATGACGCTGGACAAAGCAGTCGTGATGATTCGTCATTCCCAAACGGATCAAGACCGTTAAGTCGGCTTTGACGCCCAGCGCCGACGTGGCGTCCCGGAATTGTTGGGCTAATCGCTCACGCGGCGGTCGCCCTGATCGACACTGCCAAACCCGTAGGGGGACTTAGCCTTGTGTCGGACGAGGCCGGTTGGGGCCGTTATTGACCGCCGTTTCATCACGGGCGTCCGCTAGGAGGGCGGATTCGGCTCGTTCGAGTAGCGACCGAAGCTGTCTAAATTCGACGTCACTGAATGCGCCCTTGAGGCGTTCTTCTACCCCAAGCACGAGGAGGTCCGCCTTAATCAAAAGCGAGTCGCCATCGTCCGTCAAATCTGTCACCAGCACTTTGGAGTGCAGTGTCGAGACTGCTCGGCGAACCAAACCTTTCTCTTCCAGGTTGCCCAGGATGGTCGCCATGGTTTGGGGCGTCACAAGAGCAGCCCGCGCCAGTTGTGCCGCGGACTGGCCCGGCACGTGGTGCAAGGTCATAAGCGTCACGTACTGCGGCACCGTTAGTCCGAACTCTCTTAGAACGCGGGCCTTCTCGGCCATTACCACCTGTTCGGCACGCTTGACTGCGTGGCCAAGTCGTCCGGCCATTTCAGCCATCAGTGTTTCTTGTCCGCGAGTAGTCATTCAGCGTCCCGCTTTCCCAGCATCCTGTCAGATGCTCGTGCCCGGTCTCCGATGGTCAGGATACCAAATAGGCACTCGTTCCCCGCTATCCGTCCACGACAGAACAGCCTCACGACCATGACTCTGGGGACCCTGGCCTGCTTACTGGGATGTTGTTCTGTCCGGGCGGACAACGTAGACCACTCGGTCGAGTACGTCGCTTGGAGGTCCATCCATCGGGAGCCCGTAGCGTGCGGCGATCTCGGCGAAGAAGATCCCCGAATCGTCCGGGACTATATTGACAACTGTTCCTCGCACTTCCAGATATCTGTAGGGGCTCTCAGGATCATTGACCGAGACGGTGACCTTTGGATTGCGCATAATGTTGGTGTACTTATATCGGGTCGTGGTTCCTGTGAAGCGCAGTAGCGTGCCGTCCCAGGTGAACCACATAGGATTCACTTGAGGCCAGCCGTCAGCGCGTTCCGTTGCGAGGTGCCCAAAGAGTGGACGAGTCAGTAGGTCCAGATGGCTGTCCGGTATGACGCTCACAGTGCTTGCCGTTCGTTCGAAAGCGTTGCTCCTTGAGTTTGCGTCTGCGAACGCATCATGATCACGGTGGTCATTGCACAAACGGTCGTGATCATGACGATCGCCCACAGGATGCTGTGAAGTGATCCGGTGAGGGAGTCGATGAGGAACCCGGCAAACGCGTCTTGTTGGCCGTCGTGGACGAGCGAAACGGCGCCGGAGACGTTCCCGCTCGCGACCTGATTGGCGATGCCAGTTGGGTCAAGCGCGTCGGGGGATGCGGCTGCGAAGTCAGCAATTCTTGGCTGAATACCGTTTTGCGTAAGAGCGAGAAGCACGGTGCCGAACACGGCAATCGCGATGGTTTCTCCAGCCAGTCGTGTGGTGTTGAACATGCCGGCAGCCATTCCCGCGCGCTGTGGTTCTACTGAGCTGACTGCGGCTCCGTCGAGAATACCTGCTGATAGGCCCATACCTGCCCCGATGAGTACGAGCGCAGGAGCGATCGCACCGATGGGAGTTGACGGGCCGATGATGGTTAGTAGCGCGGCGCCGAGGGCGACGAGGAGAAGCGAGATTGCCAGTAGCCAACGTACGCTTGCGCCTTTGGCCAGGAGCCTGCCGGAGAGGAAGGGCGCGACGATCACCGGGCCAGTCATGATCGCCATCACGATGCCGACGGTTCCTGCGGCCATTCCGTATCCGGCGGTGAAGTATGCAGGAAGGTACACAAGGAGTGTCACGAAACCGAAAGCCAGAGTCACAGGAATCAGACACAACATGAAGAACCGGGGCTGACGAAACAGTGCAAAGTCAAACATAGGGCGGCGGGCACGCGATTCGACGAAGACAAACAGGCATCCCAGGAAGAGGGCTGTGACAGCCAGGGTGATCACCGTCGGGCTTGTCCATCCCAGCTGGGGGCCAAGCATGATGGCGAGGACGAAAGCGAACAATGCCGGGGTGAAGGTGGCGGTGCCGGCCCAGTCGACTCGTGCATCAGGCTTCCTCGAGGCGAGGTCGGTCACGCCAATGGTCACGACCAGAGTCGCAACCGCGACTATAACGTGCGCAAGGAAAACCGCACGCCACCCGAAACCGCCAACAAGAACGCCTGAGAGGGAAGGTCCAAGCGCAAGCCCCACCCCGGCCGATGAGCCAAACATCGCGAAGGCTTTCGCGAGTTCCGGACCGCTGTAGGTGTTTGCAAGGAGCGCGCTTCCTCCGGTCATCATCGCCGCTGCACCGATTCCCGAGACCCCCCGGGCAATATCTAGAGTGGCAATGTCCTGCGCAAGGACGCTGGCAAGTGAGCAGAGCGCGAACAGGAGCGTGCCGGCTATGAAGATTTTCTTTCGGCCGATGATGTCTGCGAGGGACCCGCACGCCAGCATGAAACAGGCGAAGGTGAGGTTGTAGGAGTTAACGACCCACTGCAGAGCGACCATGCTGGGTTCGAACTCGGTGTTGATGTGCGGTACCGCGACGGATGTTCCTGTCAATGAGGCAGGCAGGATGAGTACTGCGAGACAGGCGGCGACCAGCGTAAATCTGGCGCGTGAGGATGTTGTGGAGTTCACGGAGAGCTTTCGTATCGTTGGTCGAAGTTCGGATGCGGGGATTGAGACTCTTCCAGTTCAGTAGCGCGAACCCATTGCTGCGGGTAGCTCGTTCAGCTCGCGGAGATCCTGATCGTCGAGGTGTACTGACGCAGCCTCGATGTTCTCCACGAGGTGCTTGCTCGATTTTGTGCCAGGGATGGGAATCACATTTCCGGACTGGGCAAGTGTCCAGGCGAGAGCGATTTGAGCCGGGGTCACATTGCGGCGTAGAGCAACGGAACGTACGACGCTGATGATCGTTTCGTTCGCCCTCCGTGCCTCGTCGGAGAATCTCGGATTTGATGCGCGAAAATCAGACGATTCGAATGATGTTGCCACTCCGATGGATCCGGAGAGGAATCCTCGCCCCAGCGGTGCGAATGGGACAAACATCGCCCCGTTGGCTGACGTCCAGTCCAGAACGCTGGTGTCCTCATCTGGTGCGGGAACGAGCGCGTCTCTGGTCCAGAGCGACATCTCGGACTGAATGGCCGCAACCGGGTGGATTGCGTGTACAAGGGCCGCATCACTCACGGAGACTTCCGACAGGCCAAGGTGCCGCACCCGCCCGCTGGTAACAAACTCTGCCAACTGCGCCCATGTCTCTTCAAGTGGAACGTTCTCATCGACGCGATGCAGGTAATAGAGATCGACCCCGTCGACACCCAAACGCTTCAGACTCGCGTCAAGCGCATCGCGCATGTGCCGAGCGCTCGCATCGCGATGCATTGCGCGCGACTCGAGGTTGTCAACAACGAGACCACCCTTGGTTGAGATGACGACGTCGTCACGAATCCCACTCAAGGCCCGACCTACGAGGGACTCATTGTGCCCGTCGCCGTAAATATCGGCCGTGTCAATCAGGGTTACACCTCGCTCAACAGCCTCGCGAATCACCCGAATCGAAACATCGTCATCACGGGCAGACTCCCGATACCCCCAACTCATCCCCATGCACCCGAGACCAATAGCTCCCACGACCTGACCGGTACTGCCAACCTCGCGAACATTCATGCTCTGACCTTCTCTCTTGCCATTTCTATAACAGTACACTGTCATAAATGAGACTACTGATACTTCTTTTGCGCCAACAAAGATCACCACCGGCCGGACTCGCCGGCTTGGGCGTGCTTGCCGCTGTTCGTTGGAGTCAGCCGAGATGACGCAGACCTCGGCCTGAGCGAGGATCACGGCGATGGGGCACCGGGCGGTGTCATGTTGATTCCCACACGAGCCCTCATGCCCTATCGGGACGCGCTGATGGCGACCCCGCAGGGTCACAACGTCTCGGTTTCGGCCGTGACGCCCAGACGGAGCGACCATGACCATCATCGATCCGTTCGGTAGCCAACTCAGATTTTGTGAGCCCAACGGATAGGACCAACGCAAGAGAAGGTCATCGGTTCAACTGGCCACCTGACTAGCGCTTTCCATCGACAACATCATCGCAACGGTGGTCGGTAGCGCAACAACCCATCGAGACAGGATGCGAACGTTCCATGTCGACCCGTAGCGAGGCTCGCTTCTGAGCCGGCCCAAGGCGCTTCTGCACAAGTATGTTGTGCCCAACTTCGAGTTGACGAGGGTGGCAGCCCGTTCGAGCCCGGTCGGGTTCGTAATCTCACTCGCGAAGCTGTGTCGGTGCCCGGCGCTAGGGTAACGTCCGTGACGGATTTCGACGGGAACGCCCTTCTGAGTTCCGTGGTTGGTGCGTTGGTCGGCGGTGGCATCTCGTCACTGGCTATTTGGTTTCTGTTCAGAGCTGAGGAAGCAAGCCGTCGCCGTGAGGAGGCGTCCCGTGACAAGCAAAGGCATGACGACCGTTTCGAACCCGCCCTGGCGGAGCTGATGAGAGCGATGGGCGCGCATGCCGGCGCGGTTCGGGCTTGGCGTGACTCACGTCCGCGGTATCACTTCACGACCCCTTTGAATGACCCGACGCCGCGTGCTGTTCCTCCGTCGAACAATGGCATCGTGACTGCGCTGGCCATCGCTGCGATATTGGCCGACTCGGACGAGTTCACAGTGCTGGACCCGTTGGGTGGCCTTGTGGCGTTCATAGACGGCCAGGACCCGACCGATGAGGCAACCACACTTGAGGCGAGTGTTTCGCTGCTAATGATGTGGCGGCGCGGCATTGTCACATCCGAGAATGCGTTCAGGGACTTCACCGTCATGGCCACGGATGCTCTTGAGCGACTGCGCGAGCGTGACAAGGCTGGCGACTGACGCTTCTGGTCGCTCAGTAGAAGAGCCACAGCGACTCCAAATTAGCGGATGCTTCCGAGAATCGAGGTTCAGTCGCGGTCGACCGCCGTGAAGTCTTCGAACCAGGCACGAATGACGCTGGCAACTTCCACTTGGTCGTCTGTGTCGTAGCCCCATTGCTGAGCGACTTCCTGGGCCATGAAGTTTCCGTCGAGGCGCCTGCTGAGCTCGAGCAGGCGTCGCTTGCCTTCCGTGACCGCGTCGCCGATGTCTGAGCGTGCAATGCCTTCTTCAAAGATGGTTCTCACTTCGGCACCGTCGCTGACGACGATGAGCCGGTACATGTCGGCGATGTCTTTCGGCTTGTACCGAGCGGGGTTTCTTTCAAGCTCCTTCGGGTCGAGCCGGTCGATGACTTTGTACGCCTTCGCGCACAGCAGCGCGGCAGGGCCGGCCACCCAGGCGGTCACTGATTGACCGCTGTCTTCGAAGCTCTCGAGCTCCATCTCTCGCTTGTCGACGAGGGATAACTCGGTGCCTTGGGTCTTGGACACGGAGCGTTTGCCGTGGCTGCCGACGTCAGCGCTTCGCCCCTTTAGCCGGCCGCCGGCGACGGATGCTGCGGCGATGAGGTCAATCGTGAGCCGTTCTCGGAACGGAAGCTCCTGTTCTGTCTTCAGGCCCCACACGCCGGGTCTGCTCATGTCTGCCGGTTCGAGTCCAGCGGCGTCCATGACCTGGTCGAGGAGCGGAACGTGCAGGAGCAGCTGAGGGATGACTCCGAGGTCGGCGTCGTGGGTTGGGTCCATCGGCGGCAGGTCGGTATCGTGCTTGGTCACCTCCCAGACAGCGTGTGCACCGAGCACCACGAGCGCATCCCGCTGCGCTTCGAGGCGTTCGATAACGTCGACGAGCACGCGCCGCGAGCTGACGAGCTCCGGGGTCAGGCTCATGTACGGGTTGCTCTCCGTCAAAGTCACCTCCGGGTCACCCTCCATGGGTACGGCCTGTGGGGTTCGTTTGTGCTGGTTCGAACCGACTGTCCAACGTCCGTGGGTCATGCGTTCGCCAGTCTCTGCTGCCAGCGTGCTGCCGCGGATTCCGCCTGGTCCGCCATTCGACCCGGGCCAGAGTACGAGTCGATGAGCGCCTGCGCGGGGCTCACCCAGGTCACGCCGTCTTCTGTGACAGTCCCGGTTTCGGCCAAGGTGTTGAAAGGGAGGAGGGTCAGGAGGGCGCCGCGCTTAGCAGGGGTAAGCCCGAGTTCTTGGACTACTCCTTCCGGGTCATCGACGTACATGACGGGCCAAGCGGAACCGTCTTGCAACCGTGTCTTGCTCGTCGCGGTGATACCCGTGACGGCGTACCTCCGGTTCAGCTGTGACAGTCTGGCTGCGGTTTCCTGCCAAGGCTTGTCGTACTTCACCGCTATTCGGCGTCCGGGCCTGCTCATCAGAGGCGCAGCGATGCCTGCTTGCGCGACGAGCTTGTCGACGTTCTGGACACGGTAGTTTCCGTCGATGAGTCGGGCACGGTTCCACCGGGTGAGCCAGGCTTGCGTCCCAGAGTTGGTGTCGTTCGGGTCAAGTTCGCCGAGGGCGACACGAGCGGCGCGGACCGCGTCGAGGTCTCCGCTGGGCTTCAATCCGTCCAGCACCTGGTAGCCGGCAGCGGTCAGGATGCTGCTCATCACTTTCCATGACGGCTCGCTTGAGCCGTCCTCGATGCGGGTGATGGTCGAGGGTGCGACGCCGGCGAGCTGCGCGAGTTCGAGGCGCGTGAGTCCGCCGCGCGCGCGGATGTAGCTGAGGGCCTCATTCGCTTTCATGTCGCTCCTTCGTTTGCGTGTACGCAATTTTACTATGCGCGGCGGCAGAACGGGCGGTGAAGTTCACCAACCATCAGGGATTACCGGATGGTTGCCTTGTATGCAATCGCTTGGACACGACGCTGCGCATAGTCGTTCACGTGCGAGGGGCCGTCGCCCGCCTGACCCGCGCATTCTTGACCCGCCCGCCGTTCTTGTTCGCGAACGGCAGCTTCCAATCCTGGGTGGCCCGGAACGCTATGAGGTAGTGGCGGTCCCGCGCAGGTGGGTCCTCGTATCGTCTCCAGCCGACAATAAGTTCGTCCGCGTCGCCGAGCTGCCAAATGGAATGTCCGCCGGAATGGCTCGCGCTCTTGGAACTGAACGGTCGGAGTCGTTCGCGGAGACCCGTGGACCCAGCCGCTGTCGGTGCCGCCTTCCCGATGTCGACGATAGGGGTGCTGTCGTGCCACTGCAGTTCGCGCTCGCCGACGACGATTAGAGGGACTCTGACCGCGGCCCCTCGGAGGGAACAACGGACCTGGCCAGCTTCCGCCGCGAAGAGGCATCGGAGCGTTCCGTACACAGATGCGTCACCCACACTCCCAAAACCGCTATTACAGAGCCGGCGAGCAATGCCGTACCCGCGCCCCATCGTCATGCTGGCCCAAGGCAAGCGCCGGCACATTCAATACCTCCTTCTGGAACTGTGCCGTATCCATCCGATCTCCTATCGTCCAGACAATGCGGTACCGCCAAGACTGAGTGGCCCACGCGGCCGCATCGACTCGACGTTGTCGAACCGCGGGCCGGCGACGCTGCCAGCAACTGGTGACACTACGCCGTCGAGAAGGCACAGAACGTTTTTCAAGAACCAGACTCGATGTCCCCGATGGGTGCTGGGCGTCTGAAGCGAATGGGGCATGGTTTGGTAGCAGCGGAAAATATCCCCGCTGCAATTACGAATGAGGTTGAACGAAAAGGGCGGCCCACCTGGAATCGTGAGCCGCCCGTCTATTCAGTTGTTTCAGTTGTTGATGCGGTGCGCTCTTCGTCTCCAAAGCAGGAACGCGCCCAACAGGAATGCCGTGGCCGCAGACACGAGCGGAATCGTCACTTCCGCTCCCGTTGACGCGAGCTTGTCAGAGGTGAGAGTAGCCGCGGGAACGCTTGTCGGGCTGCTCGTGGGCGGGATAACTTCTTCCCCAGCGACGACTCCTGTGTACCAAGAGGTGTCCTGTGCCGTAACAGTTTCGAGGCCCGGGAAGGCTTCTCCGGTGGACGTTACTGGAAGGCCGGTGACGGTTGCCGTGTTCGTGTAGGAACCTTCTTCGGCGAGGCCGGTCGCCACGCAGATAACGCTCTCACCAACCTCCAAGAAGGTAACGACGTTCGTGCCAGCACCGCAGTCGATGTTGCCGGAATCAACTTTGTCGTCTACAACCGTGACATCGGCGAGTGCAACGTTGCCCGTGTTTCGAACTTCGTATTCCCACCGAACGTCCTCGCCAATTGAGATCTCCGGGCCAGGCGCTTGAAGGATGTTTTCACCGTTGGTCGTTTTGACGACCTCAACTGCTGGAGCAGCCTCCAGGACGGGAACCCGCATTCCGAAGTAAACAAAGCCTGATGCCTGTGCCACGTTGTTCATGACGACTGTGAGGGTCGTAATGGGGCGCGTGGTCGTGAACCAATCGCCCATGTTTACATCTCCACAAGGCGTGGCAGCCGTAACGGAGTAAGTGGCCGAGGCGTCGTCGAGAGTGACCACGGCAGGAGTGCCGGTGGCGGGCAGCCCCGTGATTTGACGATGGAAGTCGAACTGAAGCCAAGGCAACGCGGAATCGGCGGTCATCTGAATACCTTCAGGACGGGTCGCCGAGCAAACGTCTATGTCTGACGTATTGAGAAGCGAACCGGCCGGGAGAACACCGCCTGCGAGCCCCGAGAAGTCGAATTCGTATTTCCAGGCGCCGTTTGTTGAATTCCGGAGCCAGAAATCACTCAGGACGGTAACGTTTTCGGGGGTGCTGCTGGGAAAACTCGTGCCTACAGGGCTGTCCGCAACGGAGCTGTTCGAATTGCTTTCCGTAATTATACGTTCGCTTGTCATAGTCACGGTGCCGCGCGTGGCAGGGTCCAAGACAAATCCAGTTGAAGGGGCCGGTTCAGGAAGTTCGAGCGGCGTTACCGTTGAGCCCGGCGGCAGGACACCTATCGACACTGGAGCATTAAATCCCGCGAAGGTGCCGCCCGGTGCGTCCGCGGCCGAGGGATACGTGGGCGGCAACGGAATCACCGCAGCGGATGCGCTTGGCGCTGCCAGGGCCAGAGTGGCTAATGCAGCGACGGTAACTACCACCGCTTTCGGGAGCATCTTCAAAGGTTTACGCTGCATGCTTAACCAATCTGGTACGGGTAGTCTCTCGTCGGACCACAGTCGCGGCGGGCATATGTCAGTTCCGAGCGCCGAAGACGAATTCTCGTTTTATTTGCCCCTAGGGATCATTGTGTATCCTTGTTCCCAGGTATGACTCAAGCCGAGAAATATTCACCTCCAAAATCACCCTCAACAATTGCTCAAAGCGCGATATGGCTTAAGCCCTCTAATCACAACGAGTTCTGACAGCGCGGTTATTCAGGTGATGCGACCAACTCGACTTTGAAGCGTTCCCCGTTCTCGAGGAACGCCGCGTAGTGGGCCTCGCCTCCGGCCCTCGGATGGCGGCCAGCATAAAGCTGCGACCATCCATGATGAGGAGCTTCCGACCAGAGCCGGTCAACCTGTGTCTCCGGCCCGGCATGAAACGCCAAGTGACTTAGCCCGGCCATGCGACGGTCATGCAAACCGTCGTGCGGGGCCTGGGCGACAACAAGGTACGTGTTCCCAAGGGCCCAGCTCCGCCCGTCACTCCAATCTTGATCGACGATGTATCCGAGCTCCGCGAAAAGCCAGTTGAAGCTCGGCATCGCCAATACAAGGTCGTGGACTTGTAACTCCACGTGATGGAGAGTTCCCGGGGTTATCTTCATCTTGCAAGCACGAAAGGAGCGACGGTCTGTAGCTAAGGCTAACGGCGTGAGCCGCCCCCTCACTGTTAGGAGGGGTACCTCCGGCCCGGAGATACTTGGGCGGGAGGCAATGCGCTACGAGCGTTCGGCAACCACTTCCGCAACAGTAAGTCGAGTCTGACGAGCCGGTGTGGCCTTCGATACCGAAAGGTCGAGGTAGGTCCGTTCGTCTACTCGAACACTGATCCCCTTCTTGTGGGGCGTGTAGACGTCAAGGGCTTCGCCGCGAATGACTCGTTCAAGAAGGTCCAAGGCGGACCTTTCATCCGTCGGCTCAGTGGTGGAAATCTTCGCTCCCCAAGAACTGACCGAGAGATTGGCCTCGATGACGAGAATGAACTGGCTGGACATAAGGCTCCCGAAATTCGTTGACGATACCCCCTGTTGCACGCTACCCGATACGCATCACAGATCAAACTGCACTTGTTGTTGCTAAGAAAGCGCAAATGCCGCGTCACACAGAGGTGGGACGCGGCATTTGTGACTACGTAAGCTGGCTCGACACTGCTAGATGAGTGAGTCCTAATGGTCGTAGGCGATAAGGGAGCGTTTGGTTGGTTGGTTGGTCGGTGAGCCAGTTGTGCCAGATTGCGGCGGCGAGGGCGAGTAGTCGGGCGGCGACGCGGGAGTAGACGCCTGCGGTGGTGCGGCCGCCGTGGTCTTCGAGGGTGAGTTGGCCCTTCAGGGTGTCGAAGACGGACTCGACCCATTGGCGGATGCCGCCGAGTTTCCCGAACCTGGGTGTTTCGTCTTTGCGGTCGGGACGAATCAGCTCTGCGTGGAGTTCGTTGGTAATGAAGGCCTCGAAGTCACGGCCGGCGAAGCCCTTGTCGGCGATGATGATCTGGCCGGGGTTGATGAGGTGGCGATCGTGGCGGAAGAGCGCTTCGGTGACTTCGCGTTCGCCGATCTTCGGGTTCGCGAGTCCCCAGACAACCGGCATCCCGTCGGGTGCGCAGAGCAGGTAAAGACGGAATCCCCAGAAGAATCGCGAGTGAGAGGCGCAGTATCCGTAGCCGGCGTGTCCGGCGAGGTCGGAGCGCTTCACCGTCTCTCTGGACTTTCCGCAGGGCACCGGGGTGGAGTCGATGAGTCTGGTGATCTCGCCCCAGGATGGTGTGTCGCGAGCGAGTTCCGTGATCACTCTCGAGAGGAGCCCGCTGGCGTGCCGGGCCCGTTTGCTCCACCCTGATTGCTGTGGCAGGGCGGGGAACATGCTCTTCAGATGGGAGTGGGCGTAGCGGACCCATTTTCGTTCGGATGCGATCCCGAGTAGATGCTGGGCCACGAGTAGACACACGAGCTCGACGTCATTGAGTTGTGGTTTCCTGCCCGGGTGGTGATCACGCGAAAAGCCGACCGCGGGCATGATCCGATCGTCGAGATGGACGTACAGTGTGGTCAGGAGGGTGTTTAGATCTGTCTTCACACACAGGGTTTAACACCCTCCGCCTACGATTAACAGCCTCCACGCGGCCGATCCTCAATAGGACTCACTCATCTAGTTGGCGCACTGCTACTGGCTCGGAGCGCCTTCGCGCTCCACTGCTCCAAGTCGACGTCGAGCGATTTGCTACCAATACGTTTAAGCCAGGACCGGTCATGCAGAAAATGCTGCTCAGTCGGCGGCAACGAGAGCCGAAAGGACTCAATGGTCCACCTTGCTCAGCCTGGCAATAGCCGAGATTCGGTTCCCGGACATGGAGAACGAAACTCTCATGTCGTCGAGCTGAGTCTCCGAGGAGCACTCGAAAACCCCCTGCACTTTGTCCATCGTTGCTTCGCTTGTTTTCCAGCTGCATCCCTCGAGCGCATAAGCAATTACGACGGCGAGGTCCTCCTGGGGAAGGTCCTTCGTCGTCAGGTGCCGAATCTCTGCCGTGTCTCCGTCGCGAGCAGCCTCGATGAAGTCCGAGACTCTGCCCACCGATTGAGTCGCGCATCCGGCGATCGTCAGGACCAGGCCGAACGCGACAGTCAGGAGCGAGGGGGCGCGCACCAGGCGTCGTGATTGCTGTTGGCGATCCATTTTGTTCTCCCACCCATCCGAGGCCGTATCGGAGTATGCGCTTTGCGACCGGGTCGAAGGAGGTATGTGATCCGGCCGCAAGAGGCAGAGAGACACGCAGCGAGTCCCTCTCCTCAAGGGAGCGAACAAAAACGGATGTATTACGCCGCTTTATGGATACTTTAGGAATTCGCCGATTTGGGGGCCAATTCCGACGATGGACCCGTGCTTGGTGGGCACGATTCATCACTCCTGGCGAATGTCCCGTCCCGGTGTCCGCAGAATTGCCGGGTGGCGCCAGATCCCGGCAACTCACCTTTGGTGACGACAACGCGATGTAGAGCCGGTCGCTTAGATGCCGTGTGGTCGTTAGTCCAGCCACCTTTCGGAGATCTCTCGAGAAGGAATGCCCGGCGCAGGAATGCGCCGAGGCGGGATGTAAGTTCGACGCATGGGGCCACTCGCCCGAGGACTGAAGGAATAACTAGTCCGGCTCAGAGGACTGGGGACTCCGATGGTGCGAAAGTGCCCCGGGATTCCGGGTCTCGATGAGATGTGCGAACGACCCATTTAGGCAGCTATGCGTGTCTGCCTGAAGCGCTAACGATCGAGCTAATCACGCTTTTCTAAGCTCATCGCCGCCTTCCTCAGGAGCGGACCCAGTCCGCTCGGGCGCACTCCTTGACAAATTAGATGTCCTCTGGGCTAGAGTGTTGGCTAAGTTTCAAGGTGGTTTTGGTGTCAAGACATGATCATAAAAGTGCGCGGCTTGTGGTGTATGACCTTGATGGGGTAGTAACAAAGAGGGACACTTTCGCTGCACTCCTGACCACAAGGTTGCGTGCCTCACCGTTGCGGCTGCTTCGAGCTGCACCTTGGCTGGTAGTTTGGGCGATGAGACGCGATCCCGAGAGGCGAGCGGCGGCGGCGCGGCGTATCGCGGTGATCGGCTTGGCCACGATGCGTGAAGCCGACTATGCCGAACTGGCGTCCCGGCTCGGCGACCGTATCGGAGCAGATTCCGCCTGTTTGCGCCTCGATGTGGTGGAGCGGATGCGGGAACAGAAGCGGGACGGGGCGTGTGTCGTCGTCGCGACCGCAACGGAAGTTCGGCTTGCTGAGGCGCTGCTGCGGAGAGCGGGTGTTCCTTTCGACCTGCTCTCTGCCTCCATACTCGCCGAGACCCCCGAAGGTATGCATCTCGTCGATCATCGTGTGGGCCAGCGGAAGGCTGAGGCGTTGTGTGAGGCCGGGGTGCGGCTGTCCGAGGCGGAGTTCATCACCGACTCGGCCACCGACCTGCCGACCGCTCGCCTTTCCGGACACGTGACCCTAGTCGGTGCGGGAGGGCGCACCCGGGCCAGCTTCGCCCGCGAGGGCATCCGTTTTGAAGCTTTCGGCGAGTGAGCCAGGGGCGCACACCCCGATGGTTTACCCGGATCGCCCACACATTCGTCTGCTGGCTCAGCGGCGAACTTGGTCTAGTGAAGGGCAGTCGACGCGCCTCTTGGCCGGTTTCGACCCTCTTTATGAGTGTCGTTCTCTCGACCTGGAGGGTTGGGAGGGCCAGGAACTGGGTTGGCTTCCAAAACGCGTGCGGACTCAGCAATCGTGAGCATCGGCCATCACGGCTATAGTGGCCGGGCCGACGATGTGGCTAGATATGGTGGAGCAGATGAAGGCTGGCGTGGCGTCGTCGGGTGCGTCGAGGCGCGTGATATCGAGCGCGGCCACCACAACGTAGTAGCGATGGCGACCGTGTCTTTCGGGGCGCGCAGCTCCCACGTGTTGATGGACGCCAGCATCATTTCGGAACTGCCGAGCACCGTCGGGCAGCGAGAGAGTACCCGCATCCCCAGCGCCCTCCGCCAGCTCGGTTTTGGTTGTAGGGATGTCCGCGACGACATACTGCCAGAAGCCGGGCGCAGTAGATCGCGAACATCCACCGCACAAACCTTCCCGACGAACGACTCGTGCCATCAACTGAGTCCGTCGGGAGAATCAGGCATGTTGTCCTCTCCGGAGCGAGTTCGAGAAGATTCCGGACAGTCACCGCGTAGATGAAGAAGCGACGCGGGTTGGGGGGCAGCTGCTCATAGCTGAGCCCATCGGGCATGGTGGATCTGTTGCGGCCCGGATGCGGCCACGGCGCGGACGACCCTTCATAAGGGAGTCGGAGATGCTCCAGTTGTCCGCTCGTGACGCGGTCGTGACGCGCCATCAGCGAGCAAGCATCCAAAATCAGCCGGAAAATGTCCCGGATCTTGCGAAGTGACCGGTCACCTAATGTCGCAACCAAACCTGCCTACATGCCTGCCATTCCGCGGATCTGCGCCCGTTTCCAACCTCGGTTATTCTGGGGACCTCACCAGTGACCATGGACCAAGGGGTCGCAGGTTCAAATCCTGTCAGCCCAACAGATAAGCCCCCGGACCTCGACAAGAAGTTCGGGGCTTTGTTGATTTCGGGTGGCCTTCTTACCGTTTCGCGATCTCTCTGCGGTCGAGGGAAGGGAGGCTCCTCGTGATCACGAACAGTCGCATGGAGATGACGTCACTCGGAGAGGGCCCCGCGCATCGTCCGAGCCACATGCGCCGTCACCCACTCGGAATCGAATGAGCGCGAGCGGAGTAGCCAACGATGAAATATCGGGCTGACGAACAGCTCAGCCAGGTCGTCCGGGTTCGGGAGGTTCTCCTGACGGAAGCGATTCGAAATACCTCTGAGCTGCGGGGCAAGAAGCAACTCGCGGAACTGCGCCGCCAGTGCTTCGTCGGATTGCATCTCTGCCGTCACGGCTCGCAACAGTGGTTCGAGCATCGGATCGGTCAGCTCGGCGATCGTTGCGGTTGCCAGGGACCGAAGGTCGGCAGCCAGGGCGCCTGAGTTCGGCACGGTGACAGCGTCATGCTCGTCGGTGCTCCGGGCAAGGAGGGCGTCGAAGAGAATCGCCCCCGTGGAAGGCCATGTCCGGTAAAGAGTCTGCTTGCTGACACCCGCCCGCTTTGCCACGCCCTCCATCGTGATCATTCCGATTCGAGTGTCCCTTGCAAGGGAGAGTACTGCCTCGTGCACTTTGCTTCGTGTTCGCTGACGGGCCATACAAGGACGCTACCTAAAACGAGACGGTGCGTCCATTTTCGATTATGATGGGGGTATGACCTCACCGCAGAACTGGATGGTCACCGGAGGCAATCGAGGCCTCGGACGAGCGCTCACGCTGGCCGCCCTTGACGCGGGACATTCCGTGGTCGCGACCGTCAGGGGTGAGCACTCCCTCCCTGATCATCAGCGTCTGACCGTACAGACGCTCGACATCCGTGACCGCTCCGCGGCGCGCGAAGCTGTGGAACTCGCAGCGGTGCGACTCGGTCGAATAGACGTCCTCGTGAACAATGCCGGCTATGGCCTTGTCGGCGCAGTAGAAGAGGCATCCGAGGAGGATGCCCGCGCAATCATCGACACCAACCTGCTCGGCCCTTTGTGGTTGAGCCAAGCTGTCATCCCGATCATGCGCGGTCAGGGAGGCGGCCACATCGTTCAGATCTCGACTGTGGGGGCGGTCGGCACTATGCCGATGCTCGCGCTTTACAACTCGTCGAAATGGGGTCTGGAGGCGTTCAGCGAGGCGATGGCTGCGGAGACACAGCAGTTCGGCATCAGTGTGTCCATCATCGAACCGGGCGCCCTCGACACGGACTGGGCCGGCGGGAGCATGAGGTTCAGCGCTCCGACGAGAGCCTACGATGACCTCCGAACCGAATTGTTCGGCACAGCAGAGGTCCCGTGGCCCGACGGCGAGTCGGGTGGTGGCACGACACCGCAGGATGCGGCTATCGCTATCCTCGCTCGTATCGCATCCACCGACGACAAACGCCTCCGTGTGCTTGTCGGTGATGACGCTTCGGGCCAGGTGCGGGCGGCGCTCGATCTGCGTTATCAGGACTACGCCCGAGACCCCCGCTTCCCGGGCCAGTAGCCCCTTGCCACTTCGAGCGGTACGCCAGCCCGAGCCATGATCGCTTCCTCTCTCAGCCCCCTATCTCTGGGCCTTGGTGGTTGCCTGCCATGATCGGGGTGCTAGCGGCGGTCTGCGCCGGATCCCAGGTGACTCTCGCTCCATGCCCGGAACCCTGCGGCGATCTCCTCGGCATGCGCATGATGCAGGTAGTGCTCCCCATCGATCGGCACCACCGTCCCATCCGACACGGCACCCGCCTGCTCCTCATGCAATTGCAACCAGCCCGGGTTGCTCGGATTGTTCGCGACCACGAACAGCAGCAGCGGCAACCCCTCCGGAAAACCCGTCCCCGCAGCATCCGCGAAGTTCCTGCGGATATGCGCCATCTCGTCGAGGTACGTCGGGCTCAGCGAGTTGCGGTTGCTGAGCATGGAGAGTTGCTCCCTGTCGTGCTCGGAGTATGCCGGGGAACCGTAGTCGTCCCCGCTGACGGCGGCCACGAGCCGCACCAGTCCGAGGTTCTTCAACACTGCCAGGAGGCCCGTCGGGAACTCCGCATCCATGCCGGGCTGGCCCGGAACACTCGAGTCGATGCCGACGAATGCCGTGACCTCGTCGGGATAGCGGTTCGCGTAGTCGATGCCGTAGATCCCGGCGATGGAGTGACCCATGAGCGTGTATCGCTCGAGCCCTAGAGCAGAGACCGCGTCGTGGATCTCCGTGACGATGTTCTCGGTCGTGCGCTCCGTATCAGTGCCGTCGCTGAGGCCGTAGCCGAACGGCTCGACGACCGTCACTCTGTGGTCGGCGGCGAGCTCCGCCACGAGGGGCGCGAAGTCGAGCGCGGGGGAGGCCGTTCCGAATCCGGGGAGCAGCACGATGTCGGGTCCCTCGCCCGCCACCATGACGTTCATCCGCTTTCCATCGACGGTGACCGGGGTGCCATACGGCGAAATTCGGTCGCTTTCAACCGACGTCGCGACCGCGTGCACCACGGTGGTCGTGGCCAAGCCAAGCGACAGAATGATGCCGACGGCGGTCACGGCCAGAACGGCTCTTCGGGCACATCTCTTCATGCGTTCCTCTCGCGGAGGGCGCGGAAATGAACCCCCTATCTCATGGTCCTGGCCACGAGAGGCGAGCGCGTCAACCCAGAGGGGTCACTCTTCGGCCGCGGTTACCGCGGGCGCGGTACGCGCGCCGAACGGGCGGTCGCGTCCATCGAGTGCGTCGATGTAGCGCAGCACGATTCCTTCGCGCAGCGCCCACGGCGAGATCGTCATCGTCTGCACGTCGAACACCTTCATGGCGGTTCGCAGCACGACCGCGCCGGCGAGGATCTGGTATCCCCGCTCGGGCGTGATGCCGGGCAGATGCTCGCGCGCGGCTCCCGTCATCGCCCGCAGGGAGGGCTCCCACTCGCGCAGGCCCGCGTAGTGCAGCTGGGCCAGATCGCCGGTCATCGGATCCGACGGACCACCGACCAGTCGGGCGAGCGAGCGGATCGTCTTGGAGGTGCCGACCACCCGCTTGGGGCGGGGCCGGTCTGCGAACAGCTCATCCCGCAGCAGAGTCAGCTCGGCGCGGGCGTGCGCGCGCAGCCGCGAGATGTCGGCGCGCTGAGGCGGGTCCTCGGCGAGGAATCCGACCGTCGTGCGCCCGGCGCCGAGGGGAAGAGACGCCTGCACGTCGGGGTACTCGTCGGCGCCCTGGGCGATCTCGAAAGATCCGCCGCCGATGTCGAACAGCAGGATCTCGCCCGCCGACCAGCCGAGCCAGCGACGCACGGCGAGCATGGTGATGCGCGCCTCGTCCTCTCCCGACAGCACGTGCAGCTCGACGCCTGTTTCCCGCGCGATCCGAGCCAGCACCTCCTCGCCGTTCGTCGCCTCGCGGATCGCGCTGGTGGCCGTGGAGATGAGGTCGTCGACCCCGATGTCGCGGGCGGTCTCGGCGGATTCCTTTACCGCCGCGACGATGCGCCGCACGCCCTCCTCGACGATCGCACCATCGGCATCCAGATATCGCATGAGCCGCAGCGTGGAGCGCTGCGAGTGATAGGGCACCGGGCTAGCCCCGGGATGGGCGTCCACAACCAGGAGATGGACGGTGTTGGACCCTACATCGATGACTCCGAGGCGCATGACCCGGAGTCTATTGCCCGTGCACGCGTCATACGGGCACGACCCGGTGCCCGACCCGACAGTGTTGACTGGCATGCATGAGGACCTCATGAACACACGACCCGACGAGGCACTGCGCGCCGCCCTGAGCTCGGCGGACGCCTCGGTCCGGCTTCAGGCCGCGCTCTCGGCCGGCACCTATCCGAACGACGACTATGTCGACGTTCTCGTCGATCGCTGCGCGGTCGAAGCCGATTTCTTCGTACGCGACATGCTCACTTGGGCCCTGACCCGGCATCCGGCCGACCTCACCGTGCCGCGCCTGATCGTCGAGACGGCATCGGCCGTGCCGCAGGCGCGCAGCCAGGCGTTCCACAGCCTGTCGAAGGTGGGCGATCCGCGCGGGTGGGCGGCCGTCACCGAGACCGCGATACAGGATGCCGACGAGTCGGTCGCACGGGCGGCTTGGCGGGCCGGGGTCATCCTGGTGCCGGTGGGCCGGGAGGGGGAGGTGGCGACGATGCTGAGCACGCAGCTCGGGCGCGGCGATCGCGACGTGCAGCTGAGTCTCGCCCGGGCGCTCGCGGAGCTCAGCGACCATGCCGTTCCGGCACTCCGAGCGGCGAGGATCCACCCGAGTGCCGGCGTCAGGGCGCACGCCCTCGCGATCGAACGCTTGATCGAGGACCCGGACGACTACTTCGACGAGGCGATCTTCGAGGCCATGAGGATCGTCACCCGACCGGGCGAGCCCGATGGGACGCCCGATCCGCCGCCTGACCCGCCGCGCGCTCCCGACACAGAGGGAACAGAATAGAACCCATGTCGCGATCAACGATCCTGAGGCAGTTCGCTGCCGGTGTGTTTCTCGTCAACGCGGTGCCGCACGGCGTCGCCGGTGTGCAGGGCAGGCGTTTCCCGTCGCCCTTCGCTCGTCCACCCGGCCGTGGACTCTCATCGCCGACGGTGAACGTCGCATGGAGCGCGCTGAACGCGGCGGCCGGGGCGGCGCTTCTCCGTCGCGACCGCACGGCCGGCGAGAATGCGGCCGTCGGGGCGGGGGCCGCGATCATGGCGATCTTCCTGTCGCTCTATTTCGAGAAGAGCGACAGGGACTGAGAGCAGCCCGCTCGAATCCCCGGAACACGGAGCCGGCTGTCAGCTTGCCGATATATCGTTGAGTATCGTTCGCAAGGTCAACTGGAGGACATCATGGGCAACTCATTCCCCGCAGGCGGGTTCAATCTCGGCAACCTCGGAAACGCCGACGGCATGTGGCAGGCGATGGAGCAGCTGCGCGCCACCTTCGAGAAGAAGGCCGGAGCGGGCACGCGCATGGGCAAGGGCGACGTGCGCGCCGCCGTGCTCTCGCTGCTCGCCGAACAGCCCATGCACGGCTACCAGATCATCCGCGAGATCGAGGAGCGCTCGGGCGGCAGCTGGAAGCCCAGCGCCGGCAGCGTCTACCCGACCCTGCAGCTGCTGGCCGACGAGGGGCTCGTGAGCGCCGAGGAGTCGAACGGGCGCAAGACCTACGCCCTCACTGACGCCGGCCGGCAGGTCGTCGACACCGACGGCACGTCGACCCCCTGGGCGTCGACGGAGACGAAAGACGGCGGCCCCAGCTTCGGTGCCCTGCCGAAGTCCGGCGTCGAGCTCGCGCAGGCCGCCGCCCAGGTGGGTCGCACCGGCACGCCGGAGCAGGTGCAGCAGGCCGTCGCCGTGCTCGACGACGCACGCCGTCGCCTGTACTCGATCCTCGCGCAGGACTGACGGGAGTGACGTCGGTCAGACCGAACGGGGCACCGACCTTCTCCCAGGGGAACGCAGGCTCGGCGGGCGCCGGCAATACGCGTGCGCGCTACCGCCGCATCCTGCGTTTCTCTGCCTGGCACCTGGCCGTGACCTGGTGGTTCGAACTGTTCCTGCCCCGCATCGGCCTGCTGAGAGTCGCGGAGCGCACGCGCACCCGGCGCATGCAGCGCTTCGCCCGCAGCTTCCACGTGCTCGCCGTCGACCTCGGCGGGCTCATGATCAAGGTCGGCCAGTTCATGTCGTCGCGACTCGACGTGCTTCCGCCCGAGATCACCAAGGAGCTCGAGGGCCTGCAAGACGAGGTTCCCGCGGTTCCGTTCGCCGCCATCCGCGCGCTCGCGGAGGCCGAGCTGGGGGTGTCGCTCGAGACGGCGTTCGCGCGAGTCGATGAGACGCCCGTCGCCGCGGCATCCCTCGGCCAGGCCCACCGGGCCCTGCTGTCTCCGCTCGACGCCGCGGACACCGGTCTCACGGGGGTCGTGCTCAAGGTGCAGCGCCCCGGAATCGACGAGATCGTCGACGTCGACCTGGCCGCGCTGCGCAAGGTGGGCGGATGGTTGAGCCACGTGCGCCTCGTCTCCGATCGCGTCGACATGCCCGCCCTCGTCGAAGAGTTCGCGGCCACGAGCCTCGAGGAGATCGACTACCTGCACGAGGCCGAGAGTTCCGAGCGCTTCGCTGCGGACTTCGCCGGCGACGACAGGGTGGCCGTGCCGTCGATCGTCTGGGAACGCACGACCCGCAGGGTTCTCACGCTCGAGGACGTCACCGCGATCAAGATCACCGACGCAGCCGCGCTCCGTGCCGCCGGCATCGATCCCGCCGAGGTCGCGCCGGTCTTCGCCGCCGTCATGTTCGACCAGCTGTTCACGAACGGCTTCTTCCACGCGGATCCGCACCCCGGCAACATCTTCGTGACGCCGACGGGCGACGGGCCGGATGCCTCGGGTGCGACCACCTGGAAGCTCACCTTCATCGACTTCGGCATGATGGGCGAGGTTCCCGGAAACACACGCAGCGGGCTGCGCAAGCTACTGATCGCCGCCGCCTCGCGCGACGGCAAAGGCCTGGTGGATGCGATCCGCGACGTGGGCGTGCTGCTCCCGTCGGCGGACACCACCGAACTCGAACGCGCCATGACCCAGCTCTTCGCCCGCTTCGGCGGCATGGGGTTCGCCGAGCTGCGCGAGGTCGACCCCCGGGAGTTCCGCGACTTCGCCGAGCAGTTCGGCCACGTCGTCAGGTCGCTGCCCTTCCAGCTGCCGGAGAACTTCCTGCTCATCATCCGCGCCATGTCTCTGACCTCCGGGGTGTGCAGCGCGCTCGACCCGTCGTTCAACCTGTGGGACTCGGTCGAGCCGTACGCCGCGCAGCTCATCCGCGACGAACGAGGCAACGTGGTGGGAGAGCTCGGGCGGCAGGCGCTCGACAACGCCGCTCTCGTCTGGCGCCTGCCCAAGCGCATCGACGGCCTCGTCACGCGCATCGAAGACGGCTCCGTCTCCGTGGCCAACCCGGGGCTGGAGCGCCGGGTCATCCGGCTCGAGCACGCGGCGCGCAGGCTCGTGTCGGCGCTGCTCTTCGGAGCGCTGCTGATCGCGGGAGCACTCATGCGCGCCGACGACACGGTGTTCGGCACGGTGCTCATGGCGGTGTCGGCGATCCCGCTGCTGCACGCCGTCTTCTCAGGACGACGACAGGGGTGATGCGCGCCACCACGCATCCGTGGTTCTCTTAGCGGTATGACTCAGAGCGCTTCACGGGATCGGCCGGGCTTGGTCACCTTCGCCGTGGTGGTGATGTATCTGGGCGGGATCGCCCAGATCGCCCTCGGCATCCTGACCCTGTTCATCCGCTACATTCCCGACGCGCCGACCGGCGACGTGGGCCTTCTCGTGTCGCTCTTCGGTGCGGGCATGATCCTGTTCGGACTGTTCGTCATCGCGCTCGCGTCGGGTGTCTCTCGGGGAAGCCGGGCGGCCCGCGTATCGGCGACCGTCGTGCTGCTGCTCGCCCTCGCCCTGGCGATCGCCGATCTGGTCGTCGCAGGCGACGGAGACTGGTCGGGCGTCGCGGTGCAGCTCGTGTCGTCGGCCGCCGTCATCCTGCCCCTGTGGACCGGAGCCGGGCGCCGCTACTTCGCCCCGCGCTGACTTACAGCCAGCTCCGCATCGCGGCGAGCGATCCTACGATGGGCGAAGCGCACGATCTCGATCAGCGCGATCGACACGAGCGACGCGCCGAGCACCAGCAGGGCCGTCGGCAGCGTGAGGTCGACGAGCTGCAGGAAGTCCCGCACGATCGGAACCGTGTACACCAGTACGAGGCCGACCATCATGGCGCCGATCACCGCGCCCTTGAACCTGGTCACCGGGCGTGACAGCACCACGAGGATCCAGAGGCCGATGATCGTCAGGATCAGGGTCGATCCTGTGCGGATCTCGGCCTCGGCGATGTTCTGGCCGGCCGCCAGCCGCGCATAGGCGGCGATGCCGAGCGTCACGGCGACGCCGGCCGGGATGGCGAAGGTGGTCGAGCGGCGCAGGAAGCCGGGCACGTAGCGCTGGGCGTTCGGCAGCAGAGCGAGGAAGAACGCCGGGATGCCGATGGTCAGACCGTCGGTCACCGACAGCTGTCGAGGCAGGAACGGAAACGGCAGCAGCAGGATGCCGAAGGTGATCGCGAGGAACGTGGCGTACGCGGTCTTGGTGAGGAACAGCATGGACACGCGCTCGATGTTCGCGATCACCTGCCTGCCCTCCGCCACGACGCTGGGCAGGTGCGAGAAGCGCCCGTCGAGCAGCACCAGCCGGGCGACCGCCTTGGTGGCCGCGGCCCCCGAGTTCATCGCGACCCCGATGTCGGCCTCCTTGATCGCGAGCGCGTCGTTCACGCCGTCTCCGGTCATGGCGACCGTATGGCCGGCCGCCTTGAGCCGCACCACGATGCGCCTCTTCTGATCCGGGGTGACCCGCCCGAACACGATGTACTCGTTCAGCACCGCGAGAAGCTCGTCGTCGCCGTCGGGCAGTTCGCGCGCGTCGAAACCGCGGGGCGCGTCGAGACCGACCTCGCGGGCGATGGCCGCGACCGTCTGAGGATTGTCGCCCGAGATGATGCGCACCCCCACGCCTTGGGCGGCGAAGTAGCCGAGCGTCTCGGCGGCATCCGGACGGATGTTCTCGCGAAAGGTGAGGAGCGCGACCGGTACTGCGTCGGCGGGAACCGTCTCGTCGTCGGTGGGCGACCCGTGGGCGAGAACGAGGGTGCGGCGACCGGTGGCCGCGAGCTCTGTCGCCCGTGTCGCGAGATGCTGGTGATCGTCGCCGGCCGAGCTCCGCGCCGGAAAGACCATCTCTGGTCCGCCCAGAACCCACATGCCGTCGTCGAAGGTGACGGCGCTCCACTTGCGGGCGGAGGAGAACGGCACGCGATCGAGAACGGCCTCGCGGGACGAGTCCGTGAACCGGGAGGCGAGACTGCGCGCCGTCGCGTTAGCGTCGTTCTGCACGCCGTACCAGGCGAGCACTCCCTCCCAGCCGGCGACCTCGGTGAGAACATGCGCCTCGTCGAACACGATGTCGCCCTGGGTCAGCGTTCCGGTCTTGTCGAGGCAGATCATGTCGACCCGGGCGAGGCCTTCGACGGCGGGAAGCTCTTGGACGAGAACCTGCTGCCTGGCGAGCTTGACCGCTCCGACGGCGAAGGTGATGCTCGTCATGAGAACGAGTCCCAGCGGCACCATGGCGACGACGGACGCGATGGTGGCGGTGGCGGCGACACGCCAGCCGCCGCTCGAGGCCGCGGCGACCCAGCCGCCCTGTGTCATCATCTGGGCGTTCAGCACCAGCAGGGCGACCGGGCCGATGATCCAGGCCACCCACTTCAGCACCCGGTTGATCGACGAGCGCAGCTCGCTCGCGACGAGGGAGAACCGCTTGGCCTCGGCGGAGAGCGAGTTGGCGAACGAGTCCGCGCCCACCCGGTCGACGACAGCGGTGCCCCCGCCCCCGACGACGACCGAGCCCGACAGCACGCGATCCCCGGGAACCTTCTCGACGGCATCCGATTCGCCGGTGAGCATCGACTCGTCGACCTGCAGGCCGCTCGAGGCGTCGACGAGTCCGTCGGCGGCCACCTGGTCGCCCGCTCGCAGCACGAGCGCGTCGTCGACCACGACGAGCGCGATGTCGATCTCGGTCTCGGAGCCGTCTCGCAGCACTCGGGCGTGCGGCGCGTTCAGCACGGCCAGCCGATCGAGCGCCCGCTTGGCCCGGTACTCCTGCACACTGCCGATCACCGCATTGGCGACCGCGCTGAAGCCGAACAGCGCGTCCTGCCACCGGCCTATCGCGAGGAGCACCAGGAAGCACACGAGAATGATGCCGTTGAAGAGCGTGAGCACGTTCGTGCGCACGATGCTCCACACGCTGCGGCTCGTGTCCTGGACGAACGCGTTCGTTTTACCCTCGGCGACGCGCTGCGCCACCTCGGCGGAACTCAGACCCGAACCCGTCACAAGCGCCCCCTCGACTTCGGCTCACTGTAGCAATCGAGCCTCGCTTCGCGCAGGCGAGGAGTCGAGAACGGTCAGGGTCACGTGTGCGGCGTCGACACGTCAGCACCGCGCGGGGGAGCCGTCGTGGCGCGGGAGACCAGTCGGGTCGGCAGCAGCACATGCGTCGATGACAGCGCCTCGCCGTCCATGAGGCTGGTCAGCATGCGCGCCGCCGCCTGACCGATGCTCTGCATGGGCTGCCGCACCGTGGTCAGGGGCAGGGCGAGTCGCGATGCCTCGGGCACGTCGTCGAAGCCCACGACCGAGAGGTCGCGTGGAACGTCGAGCCCGAGGGACCGGGCCACCTCGATGATCGCGATCGCCGAGAGGTCGTTCGAGGCGAACACGGCGGTGGGGCGGTCGCGCTGCATCAGCAGCTCCTGCGCGGCGCGGCGGGCCGTGTCGGCCTCGTAGAAGCCGACCCGCACGAGATCGGGGTCGAAAGCGATGGATGCCGCGGCCAGGGCCTCGCGATAGCCTGCGTCTCGCAGACGCGACGACTTGAGATCGGGACGCCCGGAGACGAAGCCGATGCGTCGATGGCCGAGGCCGATCAGGTAGGCGGTCGCCTCGAACGCGCCCCCTCGGCTGTCGGCCTCGACCGTCGGGAGATCGGCTCGACCGGTGTGGGGGTCGACGGCGACGATCGGCACGTCGGCGGCGACGTTCACGATGGTGGGGGTGACGATGATGGCCCCGTCGATCAGCGTGCCGCTGAGCCTGCTGAGCGATCGGCGCTCCCACCCCTCGCCGTCGCCGCGGCGCGATCCGCTGTAGGCGAGGAGGTCGTAGCGGGAGTCGCGCAGGCCGACGGCGACGCCTTTCAACACCTCCGCGCTGAACGGCTCGAAGTCGGCCACGAGCACGCCGATCACCCCGGTTCGTCGCGAGCGCATGCTGCTCGCGACGAGGCTCGACTCGTAGCCGAGGGCCGCCACCGCCGCGAGAACGCGGTCGACCGTGGGGGCCGCCACTCCATAACGCCCGTTCACCGCCTTCGAGACGGTCGCAACGGAAACACCCGCCGCCGCAGCGACGTCGTGGATAGTCGCCCTCGCCATGGGCCGATACTAGTGCTCATTCGAGACGTGCGAAAATGATTTCGAAAACGTTTGACGGTCTCCGCGGGGTCACGCACACTGATGACGCCCGACCCGACAGCATTGCCTTACGATCCATGACGGATCCGGGTATCCGGTCGGACGGCACGACGCACGACCCGTGCACCAGCACAGCGCCCGCACAGCCGCGGGCGCCCCTCAATGAAGAGAGCAGGTTCGAATCACATGAGACTCACCAAATTCGTCGCTGGCTCGGCCGCGATCCTCGTGGGCGCACTCGCGCTCAGTGGATGCAGCGCCGGATCGAGCGACTCCGCCGACGGAAAAGTCACCCTGACGATGTGGCACAACTCCACGACCGGCGACGGCAAGAAGTACTGGGAGGACACGGCGGCGGCGTTCGAGAAGGCGAACCCCAACGTCACCGTGGAGATCCAGGCCGTGCAGAACGAGGAGATGGACGGCAAGCTTCAGACCGCCCTCAACTCCGGCGATGCACCCGACATCTTCATGGCCCGCGGCGGCGGCAAGCTCGCCGACGTGGTCAAGGCAGGCCAGGCGATGGACCTCACCTCGGGGCTCACAGACGCAACCAAGACGGCCGTCGGAAACAGTCTGTCGGCGTTCGAGATCGACGGCAAGAACTATGGAGTACCCACCGCAGTGCTCCCTTCCGGGTTCTTCTACTCGTCCGATCTGCTCACCCAGGCGGGCATCACCGACACTCCGAAGACGATCGACGACCTGGAGGCCGCCGACGAGAAGCTCAAGGCGGCAGGCATCGATCCCATCGCCGTCGGAGCGAAGGATGCGTGGCCCGCAGCCCACTGGTACTACAACTTCGCGCTGCGCGCCTGCTCGCAGGACGTACTCAACGAGGCTGCCACGAGCCGCAACTTCGACGACGACTGCTGGCTGAAGGCCGGCGAGAATCTGGAGTCGTTCATCAAGACGGAGCCGTTCAACGACGGCTTCCTCACCACCGCCGCCCAGCAGGGCGCGGGTTCCTCGGCCGGTCTGATCGCGAACAAGCAGGCCGCCATGGAACTGATGGGCGCCTGGGATCCGGGAGTCATCGCATCCCTCACCCCAGACCAGAAGCCCCTCGCCGATCTCAAGTGGTTCCCGTTCCCCGAGGTGCCCGGCGGCGACGGTGAAGCCGGAGCGATGATGGGCGGTGTCGACGGTTTCACCTGCTGGGTGAACGCTCCGAAGGAGTGCGTCGACTTCCTCAACTTCACAGCTGAGAAGGCCAACCAGGAGGCGTACGCCACGGCGTTCCAGACCCTGCCCGCCTCGACCGAGGCCCAGTCGTCTGTCACCGATCCCGCGCTGAAAGATGTGCTGGCCGCGTACAACGACGCTCCCTATGTGAGTGTCTGGCTCGACACGCTCTACGGGCAGAACGTCGGCAACGCGCTGAACGTCGCGGTCGTCGACATGTTCGCGGGCAAGGGTGATGCGCAGAGCATCGTCGACGCCGTGAACGCCGCGGCAGCGAAGTCCTAGGAGATACACCGATGGCTGTCCTGCGCGAAGAAACGCACGCCGAGGAAGCCGCGCGGGGCAGCCGGCGCCCAGCCGGGGGAGGCGCTTCGGCGCTTCCCCCGGCGGTTCCGAGCCCGCGCGCCCGGTCCCGCTGGCCCAAGCGAGCAGAGCTTCTGCTGCTGATCGGCCCCGCCCTGCTGGTCTTTTTGGCCTTCGTCATCCTGCCGGTCGTGCTGGCTGCGTACTACGGTTTCTTCAGCTGGTCGGGCTACGGCGCGGCCACCGACTTCGTGGGCCTGCGCAACTACATCACGATCCTCACCGACCCGGCATTCCTCGAGGCCCTCAGCCACAACGCCTTCATCGTCGTCATGTCGCTGGTGCTGCAGGGACCGCTCGCCCTCGGAATCGCGCTGCTGCTCAACCGCAAGCTGCGTTTCCAATCGTTGATCAGGGTTCTGATCTTCGTGCCCTACGTCATCTCCGAGGTCGTCGTCGGCCTCGGCTGGAGCCTGATGCTCCAGTCGAACGGCGCGCTGAACGGCCTGCTCGAGAAGGTCGGACTCGGCAACCTCGCCACCGACTGGCTCAGCGACCCGAGTGCGGCGATCTGGACGCTGCTCGTGATCATCACGTGGAAGTACGTCGGATTCGCGGTCATCCTCTTCCTCGCCGGTCTGCAGGGGATCCCCGACGAGATCACCGAGGCCGCCCGCATCGACGGCGCCAGCTACTGGCAGGTTCAGCGCTACATCGTTCTGCCGCTTATGGGGCCGACCGTTCGCATCTGGGCGTTCCTGTCGATCATCGGCTCGCTGCAGCTGTTCGACCTCGTGTGGATCGTCTGGGGCCAGTACGTGGCCGGCACCGCCGGCACCTCGACCATGGCGACCTACATGGTGGCGAACGGTCGCAACTCGGGCAGTTACGGCTATGGCAACGCCGTCGCGGTCGTCATCTTCCTCATCTCTCTCGTCGTCGCGCTGCTCTACCAGCGCTTCATCCTGCGCCGCGACTCAGCGGTCAACACAACCGGAGGCGCACACTGATGGCCATCGCCGCACCCCTCTCATCCCGACCGCGCCGCAGGCGTGTCTCGGAACAGAGCAGGCGTTCCAGCCTGATCTCCTATCTCGTGGCCCTCGTGCTTGTCGGGCTGATGCTCGCGCCCGTGGCGTACATCATCCTGGGCGGGTTCCGCACGAACTCCGAGATCACGGTCGATCCGTCGGGCTTCCCGCAGTCCTGGGCCTGGTCGAACTTCGGCGACGTGCTGGCCAGCGGGTCGTTCTGGACGCAGGTGCTCAACTCCACGATCGCCGCCGTCTGCACGACCGTCTTCGTGGTCGTGCTGGGTCTCATGGCCGCCTACGGGCTGTCGCGCTACTCCTTCCGCGGCAGGGCGGCCGTCTACGCGCTGTTCACCGCGGGGCTCATGTTCCCGCTCACGGTCGCGATCACACCGCTGTACATCCTGGTGCGCAACCTCGGACTCACGAACTCCCTCGCGGGCGTCATCATTCCGCAGATCGCGTTCGCGCTTCCGCTCACGATCATCGTGCTGGTGCCGTTCCTCGCAGCTATTCCGAACGAGCTGCAGGAGGCCGCTGCGATCGACGGACTCGGCCGGCTCGGCTTCTTCTTCCGTATGGTCGTGCGGCTGTCGCTGCCCGGTGTCATCACCGTCGGCATCCTGGCGTTCATCGCGAGCTGGAACGCCTACCTGCTGCCCCTGTTCATCCTGAACGGAGAGGCGTCATACACACTGCCGCTCGGAACGCAGGCGTTCGCCTCGCAGTACGCCGTCGACACCGCCAAGGTGCTCGCCTTCACGTCGTTGTCCATGATTCCGGCCCTCGTCTTCTTCAGCCTGTTCGAACGTCGCATCGTCGGCGGCCTCACCGGTGCGGTCAAGGGCTGAGCGCGTGAGTATCGGACAGGTGGAGATCGCCGCGGCGACTCCCGGGGCCTCCTCCCGCGTGCTCGAGCTGCTCTCGCGCATGACTCTCGAGGAGAAGCTGGCTCAACTCGTGGGTTTCTGGGTCGACCAGGGCGACGAGGTCGTGGCGCCGATGGCGGGCGAGATGGCCTCGTCGACGAGGTACGGGGATGCGACGGCGCATGGTCTCGGTCACCTCACGCGGGTCTACGGCACGCGGCCCGTCGACCCCGCCGAGCGCGCAGCGTGGCTGTGGTCGGAGCAGCGACGGCTGCAGACGGAGACCCGCCTCGGAATACCCGCCCTCGTGCACGAGGAGTGCCTCACCGGCCTCGCCGCCTGGAAGGCCGCGACGTTCCCCACACCGCTGGCCTGGGGCGCGGCCTTCGACCCGCAGCTGGTCGAACGCATGGGACACGCCATCGGCCGCTCCATGCGCGAGCTCGGCGTGCACCAGGGGCTCGCCCCGGTGCTCGACGTCATCCGCGACCCCCGCTGGGGCCGAGTCGACGAGTGCATCGCTGAAGATCCGTACGTCGTCGGCACCATCGGCACCGCCTACGTGAGGGGCCTGCAGGACGCCGGGGTGCATGCGACCCTGAAGCATTTCGTCGGCTACTCGGCGTCTCAGGCCGGCCGCAACCACGCCCCGGTCCACGTCGGCCGTCGAGAGCTCGAGGACGTGCTGCTGCCTCCGTTCGAGATGGCCGTGCGCTCCGGCGCGGTGCGCAGCGTCATGAACTCCTATGCCGAGATCGACGGCGTGCCCGTCGCCGCGACACCCGAATACCTGACCGGCATCCTCCGCGACCGGTGGGGCTTCGACGGCGTCGTCGTCTCCGACTACTTCGCCGTCGCATTCCTCGAGACCATGCACGCCGTTGCCTCGGATCGAGGCCAGGCTGCTCATCTCGCCCTCGAGGCGGGAATCGACGTCGAGCTTCCGAGCGGGGACGCCTACCTGGAGCCGCTCATCGAACGGATCCGCGACGGACGCACCCCGGAGGAGCTCGTGGATCGTGCGGTTCTGCGCGTTCTCGCCCAGAAAGAGGATCTCGGCCTGCTCGATGCGACCTTCGACACCCCGCCCGCATCCATCGATCTCGACAACCCCGAACACCGGGCGATCGCCCGCGAACTGGCCGAGAAGTCGATCGTGCTCCTGTCTAACGACGGCACCCTGCCGCTCGCGGCGCCGACGAGCATCGCACTGATCGGCCCTAACGCCGACAGCGCCGAGGCGCTGATGGGCTGCTACTCGTTCGCCAACCACGTGCTCGCTCACCACCCGAGCACGCCCCTCGGATTCGAGATCCCCACCGTGGGAGAGGCTCTTCGATCGAGATATCCCGGTGCGCGCATCGACGTGCAGCTCGGCTGCGCCGTGGAGGGCGACGATCGCACGGGAATCGCCGCGGCGGTCGAGTCCGCCCGGTCGAGCGACGTGGCCGTCGTCGTCGTCGGCGACCGAGCCGGACTCTTCGGTCGAGGAACCGTCGGCGAGGGCAACGATGTCGAGTCGCTCGAGCTGCCGGGAGTGCAGCGTGACCTGGTCGAGGCGGTGGTCGCGACGGGCACGCCCGTCATCGTGATCGTTCTCTCGGGACGCCCCTACGCCATCGGCTGGGCGCTCGACGGACCGACAGCCGCCGCGGCCGTCGTGCAGTCGTTCTTTCCGGGAGAGGAGGGCGGCAACGCTCTCGCTGCGATCCTGGCCGGCGACGCCGAACCGTCCGGCCGACTGCCGGTCTCCCTTCCCCGGTCGGCCGGAGCGCAACCCTACAGCTACCTCCACCCGATCCTCGGCGGACCGAACGAGGTGACCAGTTCGGACAGCACGCCGGTGCGCCCGTTCGGGTTCGGGCTGGGCTACACGACCTTCGACCGCACGGAGCTGCGCGTCGAGCAGAGCGTCGCGACCGATGGAACGATCCGGGCGAGCGTGCGCATCCGCAACAGCGGACAGCGCGGGGGAAGCGATCTGGTTCAGCTCTATGGCCGTGACCTCGTTGCCAGCGTCACCCGGCCGGTGGCCCAGCTGCTCGGTTATGCCCGGGTGGAGCTCGATCCCGGCGAGGTCGCCGTCGTCACGTTCGACGTTCCGACGGCTCGCCTTGCCTTCACGAACCGTGATTTCGATCGCGTGGTCGAGCCGGGCGAGATCGAGCTCTGGGTGGGCGGCTCGTGCGCCGACAAGCAGACTCGAGCCACCGTGACCCTCACAGGCGGCGACCATGGCATCGGGTCGGAGGCGCCGGTGCTCACCGGCGTGACCGTGGAACGCGGCCGAGAATGAGTCGGTGGGTCAGCCGTGCACGGCGAGGTGCTGGCTGACCCACAGGCTGTAGCTGTTCCACGGATCGTCGACGCCGGCCCGCAGCTCGTCGATGTGCGCCTGCAAGGCTTCGTGCACGGTGAACCACTCGCCGCCTCCCAGTCGGTGCTCGCCGAACTGCACGTGCCTGCGGTGTTCGAGCGTGCGCGTGCCCCGTTCGAATGCGAGGAGCTCGTCGAAACTCAACTGGGCGAGGCGTGCCCGAGGATTGCCCGACGTGCCGATCTTGATGCGGTCGCCCGCCCGCAGGTAGTAGACGACGTCGACCCGGGTGGATGCGACACCGCCGTCGGGCAGGTCGCCCACCTTCCACTCGCACACGGCGCACAGCCAGCCCGAGGGGTAGCGCACGCCGAGCCTCGAGCCGCACGCCAGGCAGGGTGAAGGGAGGATGTCCGTGACTCCGACGTCGCGGGTCACCCAGTCGTAGGCGACGAGGTGGTGTCGGAGGCAGAGATCGAGTTCGGCGCCCTGCGCGACCGGCGCCGTGCATGCGCCCTGCGCATCCACCCCACGGCAGATCGCGCCCCGTGCCGAGGTCTGCCGGGCAGATTCGGTGGAATTCATGACGTCACGGTATCGCGCACGACCGACATCCCCGCTAGGTTAGGGTTGCCTAACCCACTGTCGTCCTGTCCGTATCGCTGAAGAGAGTCATGAGATGAAGAGAGCATCCACCGCCTACCTGCTGACGTGCGCCGTGCTGGGCGTCGCGGGAGGTCTGCTGCTCGCGCCAGCGAACTGGCTCTCGACCGCGCTGTACGCGACCGTGCCCTTCTTCTCGATCGCCATCGCCGGTCTGTGGCTGCTTCCGGCGATCATCGCGCTGCGCCTCATTCAGCGCCCGGGCGCCGGTCTTCTTGTGGGGATCATCTCGGGCCTCGTGCTCGCGCCCTTCTCCGGCTACGGATTCACGACGGTCGCCACGAACGTCTGGTGGGCGTTCTTCGCCGAGATCGGGTTCCTCGTGGTCGGCTATCGCTTCTGGAGCATCTGGCAGCACTACGCGGGGGCTGTCGTCGTGGGCATCGCCTACCCGATCCTGGCCCGCCAGTCGTTCGCCCTCGACACCTACCCGCTCGGTCTGCAGATCGTCTTCTTCGCGCTGACGCTCGCGAGCTGCCTTGCGGCCACCGCCATCGGCATCGCCATCGCCGCGGCTCTGCGCCGCGCGGGAGTCGGCGCTGCGGCCCGACGCCGACCTCGGCCGGTCGAGTCCCAGGCTGCCTAGGCGGGCTTCGCCGGACATGACTCGACGCCCACCCCCTGCTGCGGGGATGGGCGTCGAATCAGGTGCTGGCCGAGCCGTTGTCGATCAGGCCAGCGTCGCCACGTCGATCACGAAGCGGTAGCGCACGTCTGAGGCGAGCACCCGCTCGTAGGCCTCGTTGATGTAGTCGGCCGACACGAGCTCGGTCTCGGGCGCGATGCCGTGCTCGGCGCAGAAGTCGAGCATCTCCTGGGTCTCGCGGATGCTGCCGATGCCCGAGCCTGCAAACGAGCGGCGGTTGCCGAACAGGCTGAAGACCTGCACGGGCAGGGGCTCGGGCGGCGCGCCCACACTCACGAGAGTGCCGTCGAGTCGGAGCAGCGACAGGTACGCGTTGATGTCGATCTTGGCGCTCACAGAGTTGACGATCAGGTCGAACGTGTTCGCGAGCTTCTCGAACGTGGCCGGGTCGCTCGTGGCGTAGTAGTGGTCGGCGCCGAGGCGCAGCCCATCCTCCTGCTTGCTGAGGCTCTGCGAGAGCACCGTGACCTCGGCGCCCATGGCGTGTGCGATCTTCACGGCCATGTGTCCCAGCCCGCCCATGCCGACGACCGCGACCTTCGATCCCGGACCGACCTTCCAGTGGGCGAGGGGCGAGTAGGTGGTGATGCCGGCGCACAGCAGCGGGGCGGCCTTCTCGAAGGGGATGGACTCCGGCACGCGGAGCACGAAGTCCTCGACGACGACGACGTGGGTCGAGTATCCGCCCTGCGTGATGGTGCCGTCGCGGTCGACCGAGGCGTAGGTGCCGGTGTTGCCCTTCAGGCAGTACTGCTCCTCGCCGGCGAGGCAGTTCTCGCACTCGCGGCACGAGTTGACCATGCAGCCGACGCCGACGCGGTCGCCCACCGAGTGCAGCGTCACCTCGGAGCCCACCTCGGTGACGGTTCCCACGATCTCGTGTCCGACGACCTGGGGGTAGGCGATGTCACCCCACTCGCCGCGCACCGTGTGGATGTCGGAGTGGCAGATGCCCGAGTAGGCGATCTCGATCAAAACGTCTTTGGCGCCGACGTCTCGGCGTTCGATGGTGGTTCGGGAGAGGGGTTCGGTGGCTGAGGTCGCGGCGAACGCGTTCACTGTAGGCATAGAGAGATTATCTCGCGTGATGCCCGTGCATCGGCCGGGAGCGCGGACTGTGATACGGGTCCGCCCATTCAGGCCTCGAAGCGGGCCAGCCACGTCGTGAGGAGCGATTCGAGCTGGTCGACCTGGTCGCGCGTGAGTCCGTCGAGCAGTTCGCGCTCGTTGTCCATGTGCTCGGTGAACACCTCGTCGATCAGGCGTCGACCCTCTTCGGTGAGCCCCACGACGCGCGAGCGCCCGTCCCTCTCGCTCACGCGGCGCGCCACGAGACCGGCGCGTTCGAGCCTGTCGACCCGTTTCGTGATGGCGCCCGTGGTCACCATGGTGTGCGCGGCCAGTTCGCCCGGCACGCGTTCGAATGGATGGCCTGCCCGACGCAGGGCGGCGAGCACATCGAACTCGCCCTCTCCGAGTCCGTGACGCGCGTACACCTCGACGATGGAATCGGTCAGATGCATGCCCACGCGGTGCAGCCTGCCGATGACGCCCTGTGGCCGCACATCGACATCGGGCCTCTCGCGCTCCCACTCCTGCTGGATTCGGGCCACGTGGTCGGGCTCGCTGGACTGCTGATCTTCTGGCATACCGTCATATTACCTTCCACGGAAGATATAATGGTTTCCATGGAAGCTATATCGAGCGGACGCACGATTCGCCGGCCCGTCATCTGGGCGCTGGTCACCGCGGTGGCGCCGGCCGCCTGGGGTACGACCTACTTCGTCACCCGGGAGTACCTGCCGGAGGGATATCCGCTGTACGGCGCACTGATCAGGGCGCTCCCGGCGGGGCTTCTGCTGCTGGCGATCGTGCGCCGTCGCCCTCACGGATCGTGGTGGTGGAAGGCGGTCGTTCTCGGCACGTTGAACATGGGAGCCTTCTTCGTGCTGGTCTACCTGGCCGCCCAGCTGCTGCCCACCAGCGTCGCGTCGACCGTCATGGCCGCCGCTCCCGTGGTGATGATGCTGTTCGCCTGGGCTCTCCTCGGCGCGAGACCGCGCGTGGCGCAGATGCTCGCGGCGGCCGTCGGCATCCTGGGTGTCGCCCTGCTGCTTCTGGCCGGCACGCGCGCCGTCGACCCGGCCGGCGTTGCCGCATCCGTCGCGGCCCTCGCGATGTCGTCTCTCGGCTACGTGCTCGCCCAGAGATGGAGCGCCGGCATTGACGCCGTCTCGCTGACCGCGTGGCAGCTCGTCGCCGCCGGCCTGATCCTGGCGCCGATCGCCGTCGCGGTCGAGGGCGCGCCCCCGGCGATGGATGCCACGACCTGGCTCGCGTATGGATACATCAGCATCGTCGGAACGGCCGTGGCCTTCGTGGCCTGGTTCACGGGGCTGCGCCATCTCGGTGCGGGAACGGTCGGACTGATCGGCCTGCTGAACCCGGTCACGGGTGTGCTCCTCGGAACCCTCGTCGCGGGCGAGCTCCTGACCGCACGGCAGCTGCTCGGCGTGCTCATCGTGCTCGCCGCGGTGGTGCTCGGCCAGCCGGGAATCTCTCGTGCACTCGTGCGCCTGCGTGCTTGGATGAGGGTATGACAGACATCATCCCCGCCGACTACGCCGAGCTGCTCGAGAACGCCAACTACGGCCACCTGGGAACGATCCGCCCCGATGACACCGTGCAGGTGAACCCCATGTGGTTCCTGCGCGACGGCGACACCCTGCGCTTCACGCACACGACGAAGAGGGCCAAGTTCAGAAACCTGCAGCACAATCCGTCGATGAGCCTCTCCGTGATCGACCCGGAGAATCCGTTCCGCTACCTCGAGGTGCGAGGGCGACTCATCGCCGTCGAGCCCGACCCCACCGGGGCGTTCTACGTCGTGCTCGGAAAGCGTTACGGCAACGCCGAACAGACGCCGCCGCCCGACTCCGCTGATCGTGTCGTTCTCGTGATGAGCATCGAGAAGAGCACGAAGCAGTAGCCGACCGCGCGGCGCCGTTCGGCGCGGGTCAGTCGCGACCGTAGCGGGGGCGATCCTCACGCTTGGCCGAGTTGCCCGCACGATCGGGCTTCAGTTCGATGAGCTTTCCGCTGATGCGCGTGTTCTGCAGGCGGTCGAGCACCTCGCCCGACAGATCGGACGGCAGTTCGACCAGCGAGAAGTCGGGTCGGATCTGGATGGCGCCGAAGTCGCCCCGATTCAGACCGCCCTCGTTGGCGATGGCACCGACGATCTGGCGCGGTTCGACCTTCTGGCGCTTGCCGACCGCGATGCGGTAGGTGGTCTTCGGTCCCGAGCTGCGGGGCGCACGGTCGGGTCGGTCGCCCCGGTCGGGGCGCTCCCACTTGTCTCCGTGGCTGCCGCGTTCGCCGCGGGCCGGACGGTCGTCGCGGAACCGGTCCGGGCGGTCCGACCGTTCGGGTCGCTCGCGGGAGTCGCGTTCGAACCGCGGCGTGCGCACGGGTTCCGGATCGAGCAGCAGGGGAGTGTCGCCCTGGGCGACGACAGCGAGCGCCGCGGCGACATCGCCCTCCGGCACATCGTGATGCTCCACATAGTGGCCGACGATGTCGCGGAACTGCTGGATCTGCTCCGGCTGGCTGAGGGCCGCGGTGATCGCGTCGTCGAAGCGGGTGAGTCGCGTGGCGTTCACGTCGTCGACGCTCGGCAGCTTCATCTCGGTCAGCGGCTGCCTGGTCGCCTTCTCGATCGCGGTCAGCATGCGTCGCTCGCGCGGCGTGACGAAGCTGATCGCGTCGCCCGTGCGGCCGGCTCGACCGGTGCGGCCGATGCGGTGCACGTACGACTCGGTGTCGATGGGGATGTCGAAGTTGACGACGTGGCTGATGCGCTCCACGTCGAGACCGCGCGCGGCGACGTCGGTGGCGACGAGGATGTCGAGCTTGCCCGACTTGAGCTGGTTGACCGTGCGTTCGCGCTGGGCCTGCACGATGTCGCCGTTGATCGCTGCAGCGGAGTATCCGCGCGCACGCAGCTTCTCGGCCAGCGTCTCGGTCTCGTTCTTGGTGCGGGTGAAGACGATCATGCCTTCGAAGTTCTCGGTCTCGAGGATGCGGGTCAGCGCGTCGACCTTCTGCGGATACGACACGATGAGGTAGCGCTGGGTCGTGTTGACCGAGGTGGTGGTCTTGTTCTTGACCGTGATCTCTTCGGGATCGTGAAGGTACTTGGCCGAGATGCGTCGGATCTGCGACGGCATCGTGGCCGAGAACAGTGCCACCTGCTTGTCGTCGGGGGTGTCGGCGAGGATCGTCTCGACGTCTTCGGCGAAGCCCATCTTGAGCATCTCGTCTGCCTCATCGAGCACCAGGTACTTCAGCTGCGAGAGGTCGAGCGTGCCCTTCTCGAGGTGGTCCATGATGCGTCCGGGAGTGCCGACAACGATGTGCACGCCGCGGCGCAGGGCCGAGAGCTGAACGCCGTAGCCCTGGCCGCCGTAGACCGGAAGCACATGCACGCCGCGCAGGTGGGAGGCGTACTTCTCGAACGCCTCGCAGACCTGGAGGGCGAGTTCGCGGGTCGGAGCGAGCACGAGCGCCTGCGGCGTCTTCTGCGAGAGGTCGAGGCGGGAGAGGATCGGGAGGGCGAATGCGGCCGTCTTGCCCGTGCCCGTCTGGGCGAGGCCGACGACGTCGCGGCCGTCGAGAAGGAGGGGGATCGTTGCCGCCTGGATCGCGGACGGGGTCTCATAGCCCACGTCTTTCAGCGCTTTGAGCACTGCGTCATCGAGGCCAAGATCGGAGAATGTCTGCTCGGCCTGAGCGGCGTCGGCCTCGGTCGGGCCGGAAATTGTAGAGGATGCCATCCCTCAACGGTAGTCCACACCGCGGAGGCGGGCGTCAGGTGGGGCGTCTGGCTCTCGGCAGGCCCTCGACGACCCGCTCGTAGGAGTTGACGATCAGGTCGGTGATGAGCTGCGGATCCGCGTCGGGACCGATTGTCACCGTCACCCAGTGACGCTTGTTCATGTGGTAGCCGGGCGTGATCCACGGGTAGTCCCTGACCAGGGCCTCCGCATGAGGAGGATCGGCCTTCAGAGTGACCGTCACGGGCTCTCCGTCGAGGTTCATGATGGCGAAGACCTTGCCGACAACCTTGTGCACGCTCGTCTCGGGGCCGAAGGGGTTCTCGTTCCGCGTGGCCGGCAGGGCGTCGCAGACCGCGAAGACGTCGTCTCTCGAGAACAGCTCTGCCATGATCCGAGCGTACAGTTGGCCTACTGCCCATGAACAGCTATCACCTGCCCCCGTCGAGGCCGGTCGCCAGGCCGGTCTCCCGTCGCGCGCGACTCGCGCGGCGCATCCTGGGTCTCACCGCAGGAGCGGCTGTGCTGGCGCTGGCCGCCCTCACCGCCATCGCACCTGCGCCCTCGATGCCGCAGGATGAGCCGGCTCTAGCGAACTCCACGTTGGCCGGCCAGGCCGACGAACAGGTGCTGGACCTGCCGGCGGGCGTCACGCAGGCATCCGTCGCCCGCGATTCGTTCGCAACCGTCGCCGGCGTTCAGGGGCTGGCGGCCGGAAGCACGAACCGTGACTGGGCAGAACTCGTGCTGCTCCTCGGCGACTTTCCGCGCACCGACGACAACGTCACGGTGATGCTGCGATGGATGCGACAGGAGAACGGCCCCGACAACTGGTGGAACCGCAACAACCCGCTCAACAACGGCTGGGGGTCCGGCGGCAACAGCGGGCTGGGAAGCTATGACACGCTGGTGATCGCCGCCGAGAACGCGGCGGAGGCGCTGCACAGCAACCCCGGCTATGCGGGCATCGTCGCAGGATTCTCGTCGTCGGCTCCGACGGCGCAGATCGAGCAGGCCATCTGGGCGTCGCCGTGGGCGACGAGCCACTACGCCAACGGTGCCCACTGGTCGTACACGCCGGTGCCGATCATCGAGTCGCCGCCGGGAACCTGGTGACCCCGAGGGCTAGACCGAGACCGACGCCATCGCCTCGGCCGTGAGCTCGACCGAACGAAGGCGCGCGGGCAGCTCGGGGGACTGGTGGGCCAGGATCAGCTCGTCGGCCTGCGCGTGGCGGGCGAAGTCGTCGAGGTAGTCGCGCACCTCTGTCGGGGTGCCGACCGCGGAGTAGGTCATCATCGAGGCGATCTGGCGACCGTTCGGCGTGGTGAGGAACTCGTCGATCTGCGCATCGCTGTAGTCGGGAGTGGCCGGACCGCGCGAGATCATGCCGCGCACGCGGGCCCGTCGGGTCGTGGCGGCCTGCTCCACCGCATCGTCGTGGTCGTCGGATGCGACCACGTTCACGCCCGCGATGACGTGGGGCTCCGCCAGCTGCGCCGAGGGCCGGAACCCGCCGCGGTATGCGGCCACGGCCTCGTGCAGCGCATCCGGTGCGAAATGCGACGCGAACGCGTAGGGCAGGCCGAGCTGCGCGGCGAGCTGGGCGCCGAACAGCGACGAGCCGAGGATGTAGAGGGGCACGATGCCGCCGGCCCTGGGCACCGCCTGCACGCCGGGGATGCGGGAGTCTCCGCTGAGGAAGCCCTGCAGCTCCACCACGTCCTGGGGGAAGGAGTCGGCCGACATCGGGTCGCGACGAAGCGCCCGCATCGTGTTCTGGTCGCTTCCGGGAGCACGGCCGAGGCCCAGGTCGATGCGGCCCGGGAAGAGCGTCTCGAGGGTGCCGAACTGCTCGGCGATGGTGAGCGGCGAGTGGTTGGGCAGCATCACGCCGCCCGAGCCGAGACGGATCGACGAGGTGTGAGCGGCCACGTAGCCGATCAGAACGCTCGTCGCCGACGAGGCGATGGTGGGCATGTTGTGATGCTCGGCATACCAGACCCGCCGATAGCCGGACCTCTCGGCCGCCTGCGCCAGCGCGACGCTGCCTTCGAAGCTCTCGCGGGCCGTCTGGCCGGGGGCGATGGGAGCGAGGTCGAGGATGGACAGCGGAATCGACATGGAGTGGCAGCTTTCGTATCGGAGTGCGGACGGCGAATGCGGAGAGCGCCGTTCACCTCCTCAACGACTCTCAGCTCCCGGACATTCCACGACTGGCGAACACGGCGACCGCGATGGCGATGACGATGAGGTAGCCGAGAAGGCTGAGGTATCCGATGACGAGGCCGATGACCGCCATGACCCGACCCTGCTCGCCGGTTCTTCTGATCTGCGCGAGCGAGATGTGGCCGAGAATGATCGGCACCACGGCCAGGCCGAGGATGCTCGTGACCAGGCTCACGATCGACAGAACGTTGGTGCGCGGGTTCTCCGTATAGGCATCCATGCGCGTCACGTTACCCCGATTGGTAACGAATCGGCATCGCCGCCGATCGCCTCCAGCGCGCCGATCGCACCGGCGCAGGTCAGCCCATACCCCCGTTCGAGGGACGTTTTCGGATCGACATGCGTCGGATAGCTGTTACCGTTGACCCCGGTCAATTGACCCATCACCCCAAGACGCGCGTCCGCAGGCATTGCCGCGGGTTCGTACGGTGAAGCCGTGACGAAGCGCTCTCATGATGGCTTCTGCCCGCGCTGCATTCCAGCGTCGAGAGCGGTTACGGCAACCCGTCTGCGAGCACAGAACACCTCTGGCGACCGCATTTAAGAGCCGCCGGACGTGACGGAGATTCTTCACGTGACATCGACTATCCCGGCATTGAAGGCCGAAAACCTCTACAAGGCGTTCGGCCGCCGACCATCCGACATCGTCGACCGGCTCCGCTCCGGCAGCTCGAGGGCGGAGGTGTCCGCACTCGGCACGGCCGCGGTGATCGACGCATCCTTCGACGTGCAACCCGGTGAGATCTTCGTGGTCATGGGCCTGTCCGGCTCGGGCAAGTCGACGCTCATCCGCATGCTGAACGGGCTGCTCGACGCGACCGGCGGCAGCGTGACGATCGGCGGGTCCCCGATCACGGGCGTGCCCAGGGCCAGGCTTCGCGAGATCCGCCGCCAGCGGGTCTCCATGGTCTTCCAGCACTTCGCACTGCTGCCGCATCGCTCCGTCCTCGACAACATCGCCTACGGCCTCGAGATCCAGGGCGTAGGCAAGGCCGAGCGGATGCGACGGGCCCGCGACATGGTCACCACGGTCGGGCTCGACGGCTGGGCCGATTCGCTTCCGGGCGAGCTGTCCGGCGGAATGCAGCAGCGCGTCGGCCTCGCCCGCGCCCTCGCCGCCGACACCGATGTGCTGCTGATGGACGAGGCGTTCTCGGCCCTCGACCCGCTGATCCGCCGGGAGATGCAGGAGCAGCTCATCGAGCTGCAGCAGAAACTCGGAAAGACCATCGTGTTCATCACGCACGATCTCAACGAGGCCATGTTCCTCGGAGACAGGATCGCTGTGATGCGCGACGGACGCATCGTGCAGATCGGCACCCCCGAGGAGATCCTCACCGACCCGGCGAACGACTACGTCGCCCAGTTCGTGCAGGATGTCGACCGCGCCCGCGTGCTCACCGCCGCCAGCGTGATGGAGCAGGCCCGTGCCGTGCTTCCGCTCTCGGCCGGCCCCCGCGCCGCGCTGCGCATCATGCGGGACCTGCAGACCTCCGCGGTGTTCGTGACCCGACGCGACCGCACCCTGGCCGGCGTCGTCCGCGACCGCGACGTGCTCCGTCAGGTGAAATCGAACCAGAACGACCTCGAGGCCATCCTCCGGCACGAGGCCACCATCGTCCCCTCCGACGCGCACCTCGTCGACCTCGTCGAGCCGTCGGTCGGCAGCGACCTGCCGATCGCGGTGGTCGGTGACGACGGTCGACTCCTCGGTGTCATTCCCCGGGTCACGCTGCTCGCGGCGCTCGGCAACGTGTCGACGAACACGGCGGATGTTCCGGTGCAGCTGCCGCCCACGACGCTCACGCTCGAGGTCATCACCGAGACCCTCCGCGAGTCGACGACGGAAGGGGTCGTGCGATGACCGACTTCCGTCTCGACCTCGGAACCTGGGTCGCCGGTTTCATCTCCTTCGTCACCGATACCTTCGGCGGCGTCTTCGACGTCATCCGCGCCATCTTCCTGGCCGCCTACGACGTGGTCGACCTGCTGCTCGCGTCACCGCCCTTCTGGGTGGTGATCGTGATCGCCGCGGTTCTCGGCTATCTCGCTCGAGGATGGAAGTTCGCGCTCGGCACGGCCGTGGGCCTCTTCGTCATCGTGAGCGTCGACCAGTGGGAGAACGCCATGGACACCCTGGCGCTCGTGCTGGTCGCGAGCGTGCTGGCGGTGCTGGTGAGCATCCCTCTCGGGATCTGGGCGGCAACGTCGTCGGTCGCGTCGCGGATCATCCGCCCCGTGCTGGACTTCATGCAGACGATGCCCGCCTTCGTGTATCTCATTCCGGCGCTCATCCTCTTCCGCGTCGGCGTCGTTCCCGGAATCGTGGCGACGGTCATCTTCGCCCTGGCTCCCGGGGTCAGGTTGACCGAACTGGGCATCCGGGGGGTCGACACCGAGATCGTCGAGGCAGGACAGGCCTTCGGCGCGTCCCGCTGGCGGATCCTCCGGCAGATCCAGCTGCCGCTGGCGCGCCCCACGATCATGGCCGGTGTGAACCAGGTGATCATGCTGTCGCTCTCGATGGTCGTCATCGCCGGCATGGTCGGCGCCGGGGGACTCGGTGCGCAGGTGGTCGCCAGCCTGAACCGCATCGACGTGGCTCTCGGATTCGAGGCCGGCCTGTCGGTCGTGATCCTCGCGATCTACCTCGACCGTCTGACCGCCGCCCTCGGCACCGGCGAGACCGTGCTGGGCAGGATGCTCGGCGCCCGCATCCTGCGCCGCCGCTCGTCGGCCGCCCCTGTGGCACCGGAGCGTCACGCGGTGCCGGAGCCGGAGCGCGCAGACCCCGCCCTCGTCTGACCGGCGGCGGCTCGCAGATCTTTTCTCACCCGACGGGTGGCCCATCCGGTCGCCCAGAACAGGAACACCCATGAAGAACAGCACTCGCATCATGTCTCTGCTCGCCCTCTCGACCGCGGGCGTGCTCGCGTTCGGCGGCTGCGCCGCCACGGAGGCCGAGGTCGTCGGAGACGGCAACACCGACCAGAAGAAGCTGAGCCTCGCCGTGTTCAACGGCTGGGACGAGGGCATCGCCGCGTCCGAACTCTGGAAGGCGATCCTCGACGAGAAGGGATACGACGTCGAACTCGAGTACGCCGACGTCGCACCCGTCTTCTCCGGCCTCTCGACCGGCGACTACGACCTCACGCTCGACGTCTGGCTGCCCGACACCCACGCGTCGTACCTCGACGAGTACGGCGACGACATCGTCGACATCGGCGCCTGGAACGAGGAGTCGAAGCTCACCATCGCCGTGAACGAGGACGCCCCCATCGATTCGCTCGCCGAGCTCGCCGACAATGCCGACCTCTTCGACAACCGCATCGTCGGCATCGAACCGGGCGCCGGCCTGACGAAGGCGACGACCGATCGGGTCATTCCGGGTTACGGCCTCGAAGACATGGAGTACGTCACGTCGTCGACCGCGGCCATGCTGACCGAGCTCACGAGCGCCACCGACGCGGGCGAGAACATCGTCGTGACCCTCTGGGAGCCGCACTGGGCCTACACCGACCTGCCGATCAAGAACCTCGAAGACCCCGAGGGAACGCTCGACTCCGTCGAGAGCCTGCACGCCTTCGCCAAGACCGACTTCGAGAAGGACTTCCCGCAGGCCGCCGAGTGGATCGGCGACTACGAGATGGACCTCGAGCAGCTGTACTCGCTCGAGAAGGCCATGTTCGTCGACTACGACGGCCAGGACTTCGGCCCCGTCGTCGAGAAGTGGATCTCGGAGAACCGCGACTACGTGGACTCGCTGACCGCCGAATAAGAGGGGCGCGAGATCTCGGGGCGGCGTCGGGGGAGTGACGCCGCCCCTCACGCGCGGGTAGCCTGCCCCTATGGCGAGCGAAGCGGCACACATCACGGTTCCCGGGCCCCACGGCGATCGGGAGGTTCGCATCTCTTCTCCGTCGCGAGTCCTGTGGCCCGAGGCGGGCATCACGAAGCTCGACCTCGCCCGGTATCTCGTGGCGGTGGGCGGGCCGTTCATCGAGGCCAACGGAGACCGTCCGGTGTCGCTGCAGAGATTCTCCGGGGGCATCGACGGCGAGCAGTTCTTCTCGAAGAACCCGCCGAAGGGGACTCCCGACTACGTGCGCAGCGAGATGGTCGTCTACCCGAGCGGCCGAACGCATCCGCAGCTCGTGCTCGACGAACCGGCCGCCGCCGTCTGGGCCGCCCAGATGAACACCATCGTGTTCCACCCGTGGGCGTCGCGAGCGGAGCGCAGCGACTACCCCGATCAGCTGCGCATCGACCTCGACCCGCAGCCCGGCACCGATTTCGACGACGCCAAGCCCGTGGCCGTCGAGCTGCGCGCGGTGCTCGGCGAGGCCGGGTTGGATGCCTTCATCAAGACCTCGGGAAACCGCGGGCTGCACGTCTTCGCACCCATACGGCCGGAGTGGGAGTTCCTCGAGGTCAGGCACGCGGTGATCGCCGCGGCCCGCGAACTCGAACGCCGGATGCCGGATGCCGTCACCACGCACTGGTGGAAGGAGGAGCGCGGCGAGCGCATCTTCGTCGACTACAACCAGGCCAACCGCGACCGCACGATGGCCGGAGCGTACAGTCCGCGAGCGCTCGCCCACGCTCCCGTGTCGTGCCCGATCGAGTGGAGCGAGCTCGATCGCGCCGACCCGGCGGAGTTCACCATCCTCACCGTTCCCGAGCGCCTGTCGACCACGGGCGATCCCTGGGCCGCCATGGGCGAGAAGCCCGCCTCGATCGACGTGCTCCTCGAATGGTGGGCTCGAGATCTGGAGAACGGCCTCGGCGAGCTTCCCTTCCCCCCGGACTACCCGAAGATGCCGGGCGAGCCGCCGCGGGTGCAGCCGAGTCGGGCGAAGAAGCCGTCCTGATTCGTCGGCGGCCGGCATCCGCCGTGTTTCACCGGTGTAAAGAATGAGTAACGGTCCGACACCCCCTATTGGGGGCACGTTGCTGTCTCCCTAGGCTGGCGCAACCGGCCCGCAGCCGCGGGCCACATCATCAGGGGGACCCTTGCAGAAGAAACAACGACGTTCACGTTCCGCCTTCGCCGCGATCGGCGCCACCGCTCTCGCGGGGGCCATGGTCTGGGGTGGCGCGACATCCGCATCGGCCGTGGACCAGGACGCATTCGCCGATACCGTCACCGTCGACGCGATCATGGCGCGGCTCGCCGACCTGCAGGCCATCGCGGATGCGCCGGGCAACGACGGCAACAGGGCCGCGGGAACACCCGGGTACGAGGCGAGCGGCCAGTACGTCGAGAGCGTGCTCGCGGAGGCGGGCTACACGACCTCGCGGCAATACTTCACGGTGACGGTGCAGACCATCGTGTCGCAGGCGGTCGCCATCGGCGGCGAGACGCTCACGCCCGAGCAGGCCATCCCCATGACCTACACGCCCGGAACCGAGCCGATCACCCTCGACGCGATTCTGCCGGCCGTCAGCACGGGCTGCAGCGGGGAGTGGGACGGCATCGACGCCGCGAACCGCATCGCCGTCGTGAGCCGCGGAGTCTGCTCGTTCACCGAGAAGTCGATCGCTGCGGCCGATGCGGGTGCGAGCGCCCTCATCGTCTACAACTCGGAGGCGGGTCCGCTCAACGGCACGCTCGGCGAAGTCACGCCGGGCACGGTGCCCACGTTCGGCATCGAGGCCGACCGGGGCGCCGCTCTCGTCACGGCCATCGGTGCGGGTGCCGTCTCGATCTCCGTTGCCCTCGACGAATCGACCGGGCCGGTGACGACCTTCAACGTGATCGCCGAGACGCCGACCGGGCGTGCCGACAACGTCGTGATGCTCGGTTCGCACCTCGACAGCGTGCCGGAGGGACCGGGCATCAACGACAACGGAAGCGGTTCCGCGACCCTGCTGGAGGTCGCGGTGCAACTCGCCGAGCAAGGCGAGCTGAACAACAAGGTGCGCTTCGCCTGGTGGGGTGCCGAGGAGCTCGGCCTCGTCGGGTCCACCCACTACGTGGAGGACCTGGTGGAGAACGACCCCGCAGCCCTCGACCGCATCGCCACCTACCTCAACTTCGACATGGTCGGTTCTCCGAACTACATCATCGGAACATACGACGCCGACGAGTCGAGCGTCCCTGCCGACGTCGACATCCCCGCCGGGTCGATCGAGACGGAGGACGTGTTCGAGAACTACTTCACGTCGATCGGCCAGCCGTTCGTGGGTACGTCGTTCGACGGACGCAGCGATTACCAGGCGTTCATCGACAACGACATTCCGGCCTCCGGACTGTTCACCGGGGCCGACGATGTGAAGACGGAGGAGGAGGCGGCCCTGTTCGGCGGCGTCGTCGGCGAGACCCACGACCAGAACTACCACCAGGCCGGCGACAACCTCGCGAACATCAACGAGGAGGCACTCGGCATCATGTCGAGGGCCATCGCGTTCGCCACGGCGTCGCTCGCGAACGACACCGTGCTGATCAACGGGGTGGCCGCGCCGACGCCGGTCGAGGCGGCTCCGGCGGCGCCGGCTCCCGCCGCACCGCAGCCCGCTCTCGCTGCCACGGGATCGGCCGACGCGGTTCCGCTGCTCGCGGTCTCGTCGCTCACCCTGCTCGTCGGGGCCACGATGGTCGGGCTCCGCGCCCGTCGTCGCTACTCGAGCACGGCTCCGAAGTCGTAGGCGACGGGAATCTCGAGCTGGTCGAACGTGCACGAGCGGGCGTCGCGGTCGGGCCGCCAGCGGTCGAACTGCACCGTGTGCCGGAACCGCGATCCCTCCATCTGGTCGTAGCGCACCTCGGCGACGATGGTGGGCTCCAACCGCACGAATGACACGTCCTTGCCCGAGGAGAAGCGGCTTCGCTCGCCCTCGCCTGTGACGACCGCCCCGTCGGAGTCGCGCATCACGGCGGGCTCGAGCTCGGAGACGAGCTCGAGCCGTCGTGCTGCGGTGAACGTCGAGGCGCCGCCCACGCTTCGCAGCTCGCCCGAGTCGTCGTAGAGGCCGAGAAGCAGAGAACCGACGCCCTTGCCGCTCGCGTGCACCCGGTAACCGATGACGACCACGTCGGCGGAACGATGGTGCTTCACCTTGAGCATCACGCGTTTGCCGGGGGAGTACGGGGCGGCCAACGGCTTGGCGACCACTCCGTCGAGCCCGGCGCCCTCGAACTCGACGAGCCAGCGCCTGGCGGTGTCGGCATCCTGCGTCAGCCGGCTCAGGTGAAGGGGCGCGACGGCCGAGCCGAGCAGATCCACCAGCGCACTCCGCCGCTCGGAGAACGGCTGCTCCATCAGCGAGTCACCGTCTCTCTCCAGCAGATCGAAGGCGACGAAACTCACCGGTGTCTCGCGCGACAGGGTCTGGATGCGACTGGCGGCCGGGTGGATCCGTTGCGAGAGCGCGTCCCAGTCGAGGCGTTCACCGCCCGGGGCGCCGCGCCGCAGCACGATCTCCCCGTCGATGACGCACGGCACCTCGAGCTGTGAGAGGAAGGCATCCACCAGCTCGGGAAAATATCGGGTGAGCGGCTTCGACCCGCGGCTCGTGATCTCGACCGACTCGCCGTCGTACGAGACGATTCCGCGGAAGCCGTCCCACTTGGGCTCGTAGCCGAGCCCGCCGGCGACGCTGTCCTGGTCGGGAAGCTCGGGAACGGACTTCGCCAGCATGGGCGCGGGGCCGGGTGCAGAAGAATATGACATGAGCCGATCCTGCTCCGTCGGCGTCGCAACGCCAACCCCCTTGTCGGCGCCGACAGCAACCCCCTGAGCGGATCTCCGCGCCTGTCTAGCATGGGGCCATGACGGAACATGATGGACCGGACGCGGCGCACCGGCGCCCGGAACGCTTGGACGATGCGACGGTCGAGGCGTTGGGAAAGCTCTCGGAGGCACTCGAGATCGTGGAGCAGGCCCGCGGTGAGCTGTACGCTTTTCACCGCCTGACAGGAATGGGCGACCTCGCGCTGGGTAAGGCCGTCGAGCTGCTCAGGGGCGCCGGGCACGACGAGATGGCCTCCCGCATCGAGGCCGAGCTGGTCGGGCGCAACGTCATCGAGGGCCGCTGGACATTCCAGATCGTCGAAGACTACGACGACGGGTACTACACGGCATTCCGCGACGCCGAGGCGTCAGCTCGGTCCGAACTCGCCGGAGGGCGCCGTCACCTCTTCGAGGCGGAGATGAAAGAGGATCGGCGCACCCGGGGCAGGCGCCACCACGAGGCGCTGCCGCCCGGCGACTGAGCTAGTTCTCGAGGTCTTCCTCGTCGGACAGCGCGAAGTCCTCGATCTCGGCGCCCTCCGTGGTGACGGATGCGTCGGCCGTGCCCTCGTCGAGAGTTCCCGTGCCGTCGGGGTACCCGGCCGCGTCGGGGTACTCGTCGCCTTTGCCGGGGCGTGCTGCGGATTCGTCGTGTGACATCGATGTTCTCCTTCGTCTGCATGATCAGGATGACACGGCGGGCTCGTGTGCGACAGGCCGAGTTCACCCGGCTGTGCACGGAGTGCACAGGGGTTTAACCGTGAAATCTCAGGAGTACTGCGCATACTTGCCGCTTCGCCCGCGAGCAGAGAACATCGCCCGGGCGCACCCGACACCGATTCGTCACGCCACGAGACCTCGCCCCGCTTACCCGGTTGCGTCACACGGTCTCGTCCCCTCCGGACAGACAGAGCACCACGGGGAAAGCGAGCGCCCTGGCACGGCCGCGCCCGCATTCGGCATGCCGGTCGAAGATCCATTGGACGACATGCACCACGCTTCAGACACCGCCTCCACCCCGACCGCGGCAACCCGATCCGCTGCCACCCGACGCGAGCTGGCGAACGTCCGCCGCAGAACCGCCCGCAAGAGATATCTCGCTGCAACTGCCATCGTGGCCGTCGCGGGAACGCTGGTCGGCACGGGGTTCGTCGTGCAGGCGAACTCGGCGGAGCAGGAGAGGGTGGCGGCGACGGCCCAGCTCTCGAGCGGAACAGGCCTGGAACGCGATCAGCTGGGCGTCTACGAGGTCATTGCGAAGGCCCAGGCGAACGAGAAGGCGAAGAGCACCATCGACGACGCGAACCAGGTGATCGCGGCCGTGCAGGACAAGGTCGACACGACCCCGCTCTCTACGACGGTGGCCTCGCTCGCCGCGTACCAGTCGCTCGACAGGGATACCGTTCTGTCGCTGGTGAAGCAGGCCTCCGATGCGAAGGCCAGCGTTCAGGCCGCGGCGAGCGAAGCGGATCAGGCTGCCGCCGATGCCGCGGCCGCCGCGGAGGCTGCAGCCGCCGAGGCGCTGGCGGCCGGCAACACCGTCGCCGGCGCGAAGGCCACGGCCCAGGCCCTCGGGGCCTCGAAGTACGGCTGGGGCGACGACCAGTTCTCGTGCCTGGTCTCCCTCTGGCAGAAGGAGTCGGGCTGGAACTACCAGGCCGAGAACGCATCCAGCGGTGCGGCCGGAATTCCGCAGGCGCTCCCGGGAAGCAAGATGGCCTCGGCCGGTTCCGACTGGGAGACGAATGCGACCACTCAGGTGATCTGGGGACTCGACTACATCAAGCGCGGCTACGGCACCCCCTGCGCCGCCTGGTCGCACTCCCAGTCCGTGAACTGGTACTGATTTCCGCGCATCGCAACCCGTAGGTTGCCTTAGACTTGCGGCACCACCCGCCGCCCACGTCGAAGGAGCCCCGAATGGCGCACGATCTCGAACATCTCCGGCAGGTCTGCTCGGCACTCGGCGAGGCGACCCGGTGGCAGATCCTCGGGCGGGTCGCGGGCGCTGAGCTGTCAGCCTCCGCCCTGGCCGAGTCGGTTCCCGTCAGCAGGCAGGCCATCGCCAAGCACCTCGCGGCACTCGATGCCGCCGGCCTGGTCTCGTCGAAGCGGGTGGGGCGGGAGCTGCGCTACTCGGCCCGCCCCGATGTGCTGAGCGAGGCATCCCGGCATCTCGGTGAGATCGCCGAGGCCTGGTCGCAGCGAACCCCGGATGCTCCATGACGATGCGTTCCCGCAGCGCGCGTTCCCGGACCGTGCGTTTGCGTGTCGCCTCGCTGGGCTGCATTCTCTCGTTGCTCGTCGTGCTCGCCGCGCCGTTCGGCTCCACCGCGACCGCGCTCGAGCTGCCGTCGGGCACCATCGTCGAGCCGGCGCAGACGTCGGAGACGGCCGTGCCCTCCGAGACAGGAGACGATGTGATCACCGCCCCGATGCGCACCGACGGCTCGGACATCATCGACAGCGCGGGCGACGTCGTGGTGATCCGCGCCGTGGCCTGGTTCGGCATGGAGACCGCGAACTGCGCCCCGCACGGACTCTGGTCGATCTCCCTCGACGCCGGCATGGCGCAGATCGCGGCCATGGGCTTCAACACCGTCAGGCTTCCGTTCTCCAGCGAGTGCCTCGCCGCGACGACGGCGACGTCGATCAACGAGCAGCTCAACCCCGATCTCGTGGGGCTCACGCCGCTCGAGCTCATGGATCGCGTCGTCGAGAGCGCGGCAGATCACGGCCTCGCGGTGATGCTCGACAGGCACCGGCCCGACTCCGGGTCGCAGTCCGCGCTCTGGTACACGCCGCAGTACAGCGAGCAGCGCTGGATCGACGACTGGACGAGTCTGGCCGAACGCTATCTCGACGTTCCGAGCGTGATCGCGGTCGACCTGCACAACGAGCCGCACGGTGCCGCCTGCTGGGGCTGCGGCGACCCCGCCACCGACTGGCAGGCTGCAGCCACCCGGGCGGGCAATGCCGTTCTCGCGGTCAATCCCGGCCTGCTCATCGTCGTCGAGGGCGTCGAGACATCCTCCGACGGCTCGAGTACCTGGTGGGGCGGCGGGCTGGCCGACGTCGCCGGGGCGCCCGTGATTCTGGATGTCGGCGATCGCGTCGTGTACTCGCCGCACGACTATCCGGCGAGCGTCTTCCGGCAGACGTGGTTCGATGCCGCCGGCTATCCGGCGAACCTCGGCACGGTCTGGACGACGAACTGGGGATACATCGCGCAGCGCGGAATCGCCCCCGTTCTCGTCGGTGAGTTCGGCACGAAGCTCGAGACGGCGTCCGACTCCGACTGGCTCGCCGAGCTGGTCGACTACATCGACTCCAACGATCTGAGCTTCTCGTACTGGTCGTTCAATCCGAACAGCGGAGACACGGGCGGCCTCGTGCAGGACGACTGGGTGACACCGCAGGCAGCCAAGCTCGCCGCTCTGGCGCCTCTCCTGCCGAATGCCTCGTCGCTGCCCTCGAGCCCGCCGACACCGAGACCGACGCCGTCTCCCATCACCACGCCGTCTCCTTCCACCACCCCGGCGCCCACGCCCCTGAAGCCGCTGCATGGATCGGGCTCAGACGTGATGACCGCCGACCTGACGGTGCAGAGCGAGTGGGCCGACGGCTATGTGGCCGAGGTGGTGCTCCGTTCGTCGACGACGGCGGGCGCGTGGACGATCAGCTGGAGCGATCCGTCGGCGACCGGCGTCGAGAATGCCTGGGGCATGTCGTGCGACGTCAGCGACGGCCGCGTGACCTGCTCCGGCGTCGACTGGGCGGTGCCCGTCGGTGCCGGTGCTGACGTTCGTGTCGGCGTACAGGTCAGGGCCCATGGCGCCCCGCCCCTGCCCATCGCCGTCGACGTGCGGAGCTCGTAGGGCAGCGTCGCGAAGATAGGCAATTCGCCCGATGCCCACACCCCTCCTTAGAGAGGAATCTCGAGTCATAGAGAGATTCCGATCGATGAGGAGCATCACCGTGAATATCAGCGACTATTCGTACTACCGCCTCTACCGCGAGGCAGAGGCCCGCATGGAGAAAGAGCTCGAAGCCCGGCGCATCTCGCTCGAGCGCGCCCATCCGCGCGAGTCGCGCCGACCCCTGCAGCGGGTGGCCGCGTGGGTCGGTGCGCGGATCGAGCGGGCCCCGCGGCACATCGCGCGCCGGGCCGGATCGCACTCCTGAGGTCCACGGTCGATGCTCGCCCGGCAGACGCGGCGGACTGGCACCATAGGACGGTGACCACCAGCGCAGTCCGGGCCGACATCGTCGGCAGGGAGATCGAGCTCGAGGCGCTCGGACGCGCGCTCGACGATGTGCTCTCCGGAGCATTCCGCATCGTCGTGCTGAGCGGCGAGGCTGGCATAGGAAAGTCGCGCCTCGTCGACGAGTTCAGTGCCGCCGCGCCGCCCGCCGTGCGTGTCGTTCGGGGCCAGTGCGTCGACCTCGACCGCGATGCGCCGCCGTACGGTCCGATCGTCTCGGTGCTGCGCGGTCTGGTCGCCGAACTCGGAGCCGAGGAGATCCGGCAGGCATCCGGCTCGGCATTCGACTCGCTGGCGCTGCTCCTTCCGGAGCTGACTGCTCAGGCGGAGCGGTTGCCTTCGGCCAGCGGTGGAGCGGCCCGCCTGTTCGACAGCGTCGCAGCGCTCCTCGGCATGGTGTCCCGCCAGACCCCCGTGGTGATGATCGTCGAGGACGTGCAGTGGGCCGATCCGGCCACCCTCGAACTTCTCCGGTTCCTCGCCCGGCTCGACCCCCGCAGCCGGGTCCTGATGCTTCTGACCTTCCGCACGGAAGACGCCAGCGCCCGCTCCGCGCTGCGCGCCTGGCTGCCCGAGCTCGACCGCAGCAGGGCGGTCGAGCGCCTCGAATTGACGAGGCTCACCCGCCGGCAGGCCCGGGTTCTCGTGCGGCAGCTGTCGGTCGACAGGCGCACGTCGGTCGACTTCGCGCTCCTGTACGAGCGCTCCGACGGCATTCCCTTCTTCATCGAGGAACTGCTGTCGTGGCAGCAGACGCACGATGCCGATCGGCTGCCCGATACCCTCCGAGACATTCTGCTCGCCCGCTACGACACCGTCCGCGACGAGACGCAGCAGGTGCTCCGCCTTCTCGCCTCCGGCGGCCTGGGCGTCGAACACGAACTCCTCGTCGCGGTGTCGTCGATCGATGAGGAACCGCTCGAGGCCGCTCTGCGCGACGCGGTGCGGGCGCACATCCTCGTGGTCGACGGCACCTCCTATCGGTTCCGTCACGCCCTGGTGCGAGACGCCGTGCACGAGCAGCTGCTTCCGGGCGAGCGCATGAGGTATCACTCGAGGTACGCCGAAGAACTGGCGTCCCGCGCGCGCTCCCACACCGACGCCTCCGAGATCGCGTACCACTGGATGGCCGCGCATGATCTTCCCCAGGCGTTCGTGTCCGCTCTCGCGGCGATGGATGCCGCCCGCGGGTCGTACGCGTTCGCTATCGCCGCGAGCATGGGGGAGCGGGCGATCGACCTGTGGCAGCATGTGCCCGACGCAGAGACAGTGGCGGGTCGGACTCTTCCGCAGCTGATGGCGCAGACGGCCTATATCCTGCGCAACGCGGGCAGAAGCGATCGGGCCATCTCGCTCATCGATGAGGCGATCTCTTCGTCGTCGACCGACGACTCGTCGTTCTTCGCGCGGATGCTCCGCGACAAGGCGTCGTTCCTGGCGAACATCGGACGCGAAGGATCGATCGAGCTTCTGCGGCGTGCCCTCGTGGTGCTCGAGGGGCAGCCCCGCAGCGTGCTCCGGGCCAACGTTCTCGGCGAGCTGGCCGCCCGTCTTATGCTCGCCGCACGGTTCTCCGACGCGATCCCCGTCGCCGACTCCGCCTACGCGGAGGCCGAGTCCGTGGGATCGAGGGCGCGCATGTCGGTCGCGGCGAACATCCGGGGCATGTCGACCCTCAGCGTCGGGGGTGTCGACAGCGGCCTCGCCGACCTCGAGCTCGCCGGCGAGCTCGCCGAAGACGACGACTCGGCCATGATGCGGTTCTGCGTCAACTACTCCGATGCCCTCGCGATGCTCGGACGATTCGACCCGGCGATCGAGGTCGCTCGCACCGGGGCGGCTCGGGCCACCGCTCGAGGGGTCGAGCGCACCAGCGGGATCATGTTCGCGTCGAACACCATCGGCCCCCTTCTCTCGCTCGGTCGTGTGGTGGAGGCCGACGAGCTGCTCGACCGATCGCTCGAGCTCGACGCGCCGATCGGATTCAGCTCCGACGTCCGTCTGCTGAAACTGAGGTCGCTCGTGCTGCACGGAGACGTCCTTGTCGCCGAGACGCTCCTCGAGGAATGGGCTCCCGGCCTCGAGCAGCAGTCCCGCATCGACGCACGCCTTGAACGCACGTGGGCGGCGATCGCCGGCGAAGTGCTGCTCGAGAGGGGGCGTGCGAGAGAGGCGTGGCAGCGTTGTCGCACGGTGCTCGACGATGGCCACCTCGACTTCGCCGCCCTCGACCTCCCGCTCCTCGCGGTCGCTGCACGGGCGTTCACGTCGGTCGAGGGGCGGCTGCCGGACGACGATGGCGTCATGATCCACCGGCGCTTCGATGACGTTCTTTCCCGCCTGTCCGAGTGGCCGACGGCCCCTCAGTACGCTTCGGTCGTCAAGGCCGAGATCGAGGACTCGATCGCTGCGTGGCGGCGGGCGGCGGAGTCCGTCTCCTCCTCCCAGGTGCCGAGCCATCTCGAGCCCTACGCGCTGGCGCGTCTTGCCGAGGCGCTCGCCCGTCAGGCCGACCAGCAGTCTGCACTGCAGGTCATCGCAGAGGCCCGTAGCCGAGCCGATGACACATCGAGCGGATTCGTGCTCCTGCGCCTCGCCTCTCTCGAACGTCGACTCGGCCGCCCGGCATCCCGAGACAGTGCGACGGGCGCGGCCGATTCGGCCGCAGGGCTGACCGCGCGAGAACGCCAGGTGCTCGATCTGATCGCGGAAGGGCTCAGCAACAGGCAGATCTCCGAGCGACTCTTCATCAGTGCGAAGACCGCCAGCGTGCACGTATCGAACATCCTGCGCAAGCTCGGGGCCACGAGCCGAACCGAGGCCGTCTTCCTCGATCGATCCCACGACGGCTGACCGTCGTTCTCCGTATCAGGGGGCGCGCTGCTCCAGCAGGCTCTCCATGTAGTCGATCTCGCCCGACTGGGCGAAGACGATCGCCCGCGCCAGGGTCGTGACGAGGGGATGGGTGCTGCGGTCGAGGACGGCGTCGGCCATGTCGACGCCGCCGCGGTGGTGGGAGAGCATCAGTGTGAGGAAGAGCACTTCCGCGTCGGTGCCGCTGGCATTCCGGAGCCGCTCGAGATCGGCGTCGCTCGCCATGCCGGGCATCGCCACGGCGGCGGCGGCGTCCGACGACTCCGGGGTGAGGATTCCATGCTCGTGGCCCTGACTTGCCGAGCCGTCGAGCGTCGGTGCCGACATCCACTCCATGGTCGCTCCGGGTCGCGCCTGAGGCAGGCCCCAGTCGTTGAGCCACGCGTACATCTGACCCGATTGCTGCGCCTGGCTGGTCGCGATATCGTACGCGAGGCTGCGGATCTCCGGGTCGTCCGTGCGGTCTCTCACGATGAGAGCCATCTCGACGGCCTGATCGTGATGCACCTGCATGTCCCGCGCGAATCCGGCCTCGACGCTCGTCGTCGACGGGTCTGCAGACCGTGCCGCGAGCATCCAGCCCCCGGCGAGGCCGACGGCGAGAACGAGGGCGCCCGCGATGACGCCGGCGACCACGAGCCGCCACCGGCTCGCGCCGGCCGGCCGGCCGGGCTCTGTCGCGACGGCGGAGTCGGTCACGCCACGCGACCGGGCGCGTCGAGTCCGCCGGTGCACGCGGCGCCGGGTTCGGGTGCATCGTTGGAGCGCCAGAAGCGGTCGAGGAACAGCCCGAGCCGCTCGTCGTCGGGATCGTCGAGGGCGACCTGAGCTCCCCACGCGCTGGCGACGATCGGCGAATCGAGTCCGTCGACGGGTGAGACCACGATGTACGAGTCGGGAAGCTTCGAACGGAGCGCCTCGACCCCGGCCTCATCGAGCTGTGCGGGATCGTAGGCCAGCCACACGGCGCCGTGCTCGAGCGCGTGGACCGCGTTCTCGTTGGGTACGGACTGCGTGTAGACGCCGCAGTTCAGCCAGACTCCGGCGTGATCGCCGCCCACGGGCGGGTTCTGCGGGTAGTCGACGGTCGTGGTCACGTGGTTCGCCGTGAGCCCCGGGTACGTCTGCAACCCGTCTATTGCAATGCTCGAGGGGTCGGGCTTGGGTGTGGCAGAGGTGACGACGAAGCCGATCAGGAGCCCGATGACCGCGACGGCCGCGACGGAGCCGGTGACGATGGCGATCAGGCGGTTGCGCTTCTGCTTCGCCTGGGCCTGGCGGAATGCCGCCAGCTTCGCCTCCCTGTCGGCGGCGCGCTGCTGTTTGACCGTGAGCTTGCCGGGTCGGTCTGTCGGTCGGGCGTCTTCGGGTGGCGGTGTCACGTCTCTCGATTCGGTCGGAACTCTCGGTTGTAGCTACAACTTCTCATGGGCGGGCTGGAGAAAGACTGGGAATGGTGCTCACGGACTCGGGCTGTCGGCGAGCCTGGTGACATCCGCCCACGTCGGCGACACGAACGTCGTGTTCTTCTCGACGAGTGCGTCGATGACCTCGATGGCGTAGTCGAGCCGTGTCTCGTGGGCGCCGCGGAGCAGCACCCAGGGGAGCCCGCGGGCCGTGAGCCCGTCGACGATCCAGCTCGTCATCTCCGGTCGGATGTGCTCGCCGTCGCGCCAGCCGTCCTGGTCGAAGGGCACGCCGACGTGATCGGTGACGAGGTAGAGGTCACGGTGGGGCAGCTCGGTCGTCGCCGCCTCGTGCGCCGCCGTGCTGTGCGCGCCGATGTAGCGACGCTCCCACAGCGACGTGGCGAACGCGTCGGTGTCGGCGATCACCAGTGAGCAGGCGAGGGCCGCGGCCTGCTCCATGGCGGTCTGGGTGCGCGCGATATGCGCGAAATGCTCAGGCAGCCAGACGAGATCGTCGATCTCGGGCGCGGGCGAACCGGATGCGAGTGACTCGGCCGCCGCACGGGCGTGCAGCTCGTAGGTGAACCGGCGGCCGTACTCGTCGACCTCGGCGATCGCCTCGTATCCGGGCAGGCCACGATAGTGCGCCCGCAGCCCCTCGGAGAGCGTCGTGGTGCCGGTCGACTCGGCGCCGATCACGACGATGCGTGTGGCGAGGTCGAGTCGGGCCGGTTCGGCCAGCTGGTCCCAGCGTTCGGCCAGCCTCTCGCGAGCGGCCGTGCCGCTCATGGGGATGCGACGACGCTCGAGGTCGTCGAGCACGTGCACGGCGCCCAGTCGCTCGGCCAGCTCGGCGCCGTACTCCTCCGAACTGAAGACCACGTCCACGGTGTGGATTCCGCCGCGGCGGAGCGCCGCCAGCGTGACCTCGTGATGGGCAACCCACGCGATCTCGCTGTCGTAGTGCACCGGCGCATCGTCGAGGATTCCGAGCACGGTGACCGAGGCGAGCTCCGCTGTGGCCGTGGTCACCCAGGCGACGCGGCGCTCCAGCGGAATGGTCTCGATCTGCGTCGCCATCACCAGCACGACCAGTCGATCGACCTCGCGCGCGGCCCGCTCGATCAGCGACACGTGCCCGGCGTGAAGAGGATAGAACTTGCCGATGATGAGGCCCGTGCGCGCGGTCATCGGATTCCGACCCGGCTCCGGTGGCCCGGCTGCGCCTCGCGCTGGGCACGCGTGCGCCGCAGCTCGATGGTCCAGCGGCGCAGGCCGTCGATGCAGAGGGCGAGGAAGCCCGCGTAGAGGACCGCGGTCAGCCACAGGCCCTTCGTCGCGTAGAGCGGAATGGAGACGACGTCGACGGCGATCCACACCCACCACTGCTCGATGATCTTTCGCGCCTGCCCCCACGTGGCGAGCAGCGACCCGGCCAGCACGAAGGCGTCGGGCAGGGGAACGGTCGAATCGGTGGCGCTGTGCAGCAGCACCGCGGCCGCGGCGGTGAGCAGGGCCGCCGAGACCAGACCGCCGAGGAGTTCGCGCCGTGAGGCCCGGCGCACCTCCACCACCGCGCCGCGGTTTGCGGCACCGCGCCTCGACCACAGGACCCAGCCGTATACGGCCACCGCCGCGAAGATCACCTGAAGGACGGCGTCGGCGTACAGGCCCGCGCCGATGAAGAGAATCAGGAACGCGACGTTGTTCGCGATACCGACGGGCCAGTTCCAGATGAACTGCCGCGTCACAGCCCAGACGCAGAGTGCGCCGGTCACGAAGCCGACGACCTCGATCACGGACACGCTCTCGCCGAGCAGGGAGAAGGCGGTGGACTGCAGGAAGCCGAGGAGGTCGAACACGGATCGAGAGGGCCTTTCGAAAGGCGTAAGGGGTGACGAGAGGTCAAGCCTAACGATGCGCGGCATCGATCGGATTTGGCCTGCATGTCGAGAAGAGCGAGCATGGAGGCGGCCTCTCCGGCCATGCTTCGAAAGAATCCGCCGCATCACCGACTCTGGGAGCGCGAATGCTTGCCGACATCCTCCAGTCCGAACTCGTCACCAGTCTCCTCGGCGCCCTCATCGCCGTCGCCGCCGCGGTGGTCGTCGTGCTCATCGTGGCGCTGGCGTTCCGCATCACGGCGAGGCGCAGGCCGTGGGCGGGACAGCTGATCGACACCGCGCGTCGACCGTTCCGTGCCGCGCTCGTCGTCTGCTTCGTCTGGGTCTCGCTCGGCATCACCGTGACCGATCCGCAGGCCGCGTCTGCCATCGGGCTCGCGATGAGGATCCTGGCCATCGTCACCATCGCATGGCTCGTCGGTGCCATCATCGTGTTCCTCGAGAACCTGGGGCTCGCGCGCTACCGCATCGACACGCCCGACAACCGGGTCGCCCGACGTGTGCGCACACAGGTGCTGATCCTGAAGCGACTGAGCATCGTGGTCGTCGTGGTGGTGGCGCTCGGTGCGGTGCTGCTGTCGTTCCCCGGAGCCCAGACCTTCGGAGCCAGCCTGCTCGCCTCCGCCGGACTGCTGTCGATCATCGCCGGCCTGGCCGTGCAGTCCAGCCTCTCGAACGTCTTCTCGGGAATGCAGCTCGCCTTCAGCGATGCCATCCGGGTCGACGACGTGGTCATCGTCGAAGAGGAATGGGGGAGGGTGGAGGAGATCACCCTCACCTACGTGGTCGTGCACATCTGGGACGACCGACGCATGATCCTCCCGTCGACCTACTTCACCTCGCGCCCGTACCAGAACTGGACCCGTCGCAACTCCGAGCTGCTCGGATCGGTCGAGTTCGATCTCGACTGGCGCGTCACTCCCCAGCACATGAGGGAGGAGCTCGACCGGGTCCTGTCCCGCACCCCGTTGTGGGACAAGCGTGTGAGTGTGTTGCAGGTCACCGACGCGGTCGGCGGCTACGTGCGGATCCGCATCCTGGTCAGCGCTGTCGACGCGCCGGCCCTCTTCGACCTGCGCTGCTTCGTGCGTGAGGAGCTCGTGACCTGGCTCCACGAGCAGAGCCCCGTGTCGCTGCCCCGCGTGCGCGTTCAGGATACGGCCGAGGCAGACATGCGCCGGCCCTCGCTCGATCCCGAGCCCAATCCGGGAACGGGCGGCCTCTTCTCGGGAGATCCCGAGGCCGAGAACAGGGGAAGCCTCTTCACGGGGCGCATCGACGTGGTGCGCCCCGCCGAGACCGAGTGACTGTCAGAGCGTCGGCGTCGACGCATCCGGCTGGCCGAGCAGCGACGTCGCCCCGCGACGCAGCTGGATGGCCGCCACGATGAACATGACTCCGAAGATGATCGCGTAGATCCCCACGATCCAGATGAGGCTCAGCACCGTGGCGCCGGGCGTCACGAGCGTGAGAATGCCGAGCAGGATGCCGAAGGCGAGCGTGAGCACACCGGAGACGATTCCGATGGTGCGGCTGCGCCCGTCGCTCAGACCCGCGGCGGAGCCGATGCCCAGGGCGCCGTGCATCACGGCGTAGATGACGATCGTCCACAGCGCGAAGAGTCCCCCGATGACCCCCGCGAGCGCCGGGAACACCAGGGCGACGAAACCGGCGATGATCGAGACGACGCCCTGGAAGAGCAGCCATCCCCATCCGCTGCCGGGGGTGCGGATGCGCAGAGCATGCACGACCGCGGTGACCCCGTCGATGATCGCGTAGACACCGAACACGATCACGATGCCCGTCAGGGCTGCTCCCGGTGCGGCGAGGGCGATGATTCCGAAGATCACGGCGAAGATTCCGCGCAGCAGCACGGCCCACCAGATCCCCTTGGCGACAGCTGCGAGTGGATTATTGGTCATGCTGCATACGGTAGTGGTGCGTGTCCCCGTTTAGGAAGAGACTTTCGTCCCTAGGGAGTCAGCACCACCTTCACGCAGCCGTCCTCCTTCTTCTGGAACACCTCGTACATGGCCGGGGCCTCCTCGAGCGAGACGCGGTGCGTCGTCAGGTCGAGCACGCCGAGCGGGTCGCTCGAGTCCTCGACGAGGGGCATCAGGTCGTCGGTCCAGTTGCGCACGTTGCACTGGCCCATGCGCAGCGAGACCTGCTTGTCGAACATCGACTTCATGGGCATCACATCGGCCTCGCCTCCGTAGACGCCGCTGAGCGACACCGTTCCGCCACGGCGAACCAGATCGAGGGCCGTGTGCAGCGCCGCGAGCCGGTCGATTCCCGCCTTGTCCATGGCGGGGCGTGCCAACGCGTCGGGGAGGATTCCGACGACGGCCTGGGCGAATCCGGCTCCGGGCGAGCCGTGGGCCTCCATGCCGACCGCGTCGACCACGGAGTCGGGCCCACGCCCGTCGGTCTGGTCGCGAAGCGCGTCCACGATGTCGTCGTCGAGGTCCCAGACCTCGGCACCGTGCCGTGCAGCCATCTCGCGGCGCTCGGCAACGGGATCGACCGCGAGCACCCGGTAGCCGAGGTGCGCGCCGACCCGCGCCACGAACTGGCCGACGGGGCCCAGCCCGAGCACGCCGAGGGTGCCGCCATCCGGCACGTTCGCGTACTTCACGCCCTGCCAGGCCGTCGGCAGGATGTCGCTGAGGAAGAGATAGCGGTCGTCGGGGCCGTCGGACGAGACGGGGATGGCGTTGTAGTCGGCGAACGGAACGCGCAGCAGCTCAGCCTGCCCGCCGGGGACCTGGCCGTAGAGCTTGGTGTAGCCGAACAGCGAGGCGCCGGAGCCCTGGTCTCTGACCTGGGTCGTCTCGCACTGGGACTGCAGCCCCCGTCGGCACATGAAGCAGTGGCCGCAGGCGATGTTGAAGGTCACGACGACGCGATCTCCCACCGCCAGGTTGCGCACCTCCGAACCGATCTCCTCGACGATGCCCATCGGTTCGTGGCCCAGGATGTCGCCCCGGTCGAGGAACGGGCCGAAGAGTTCGTAGAGATGGAGGTCGGAGCCGCAGATCGCCGTCGAGGTGATGCGGATGATCGCATCGGTCGGCTCGATGATCACCGGGTCCGGGGCGGTCTCCACCTGGACGTTGCGCTTTCCCTGCCATGTCAGTGCTCTCATGCTTCCATGGTGCGCGGTCGCGGCCGAGGACGCCCGACGGGTCGACAGCGGAGGAATAACGGTGTAGCAACCCGGATGCCGAGGGGCGAGACCTCAGGATCGGCCGGTATTCTCGTGCACGGGACCTTTGGGTCACACCTTGAGCAGGAAGGTTCACGCGCGGTATGTCTGACAGTCCGACATCGGCCACGCCCTACGAGGTTCTGGGAATCGCCCCCACGGCGAGCAACGACGAACTGCGGCGCGCCTATCGTCGACGGCTCCGCGAGACGCATCCGGACACCGGCGGCACATCCGCCCGGTTCCATGCCGTGCAGGCCGCCTGGCTGGTGGTGGGCGACCCCGAATCCCGGTCCGCATACGACCGCGGATCGTCGTCGGCATCCGGCCGCGTCGGCTCGGCCCGACCCGCGGGGTCGTCGTCGTGGGCCGCACGCAGTGCGCCGCCGTCGACCGCGTCGTCCTTGAAGGCCCGCTCCTACGGGCACCCGGGCGGGCAGGCGCGCGAGCGGTTCCTCACCCTGATCCGCGAATGGGCGGGCCGCGGTGCCGCTCTGGCCGACCCGTACGACCCCGCCCTGGTGAGAAGCGCTCCGCGCGAGATCCGCTGGTTGCTGGGCAAGGCCCTCGCCGAGGAGCAGACCGCCCGCACCCTCTCCGACCTGGGCATGGGATTCACGGTCTGGAACGACGTGGCCAGCCCCACAGGCCACAAGATCGACCACATCGTGCTCGGACCCGCAGGACTGCTCGCCGTGCGGTCGGAGGACTGGGGCGATCCGGTGCGCCTGCACAGAGGAGAGCTGGCGGGCGACGCGATCCCCGATGGCGAGCAGCCCGTGCGCGACCTCGTGCGCTCGGCCCGCAAGCTCGGCAGGTCTCTCGGTGTGAGGTTCGACGGTCAGGTCATCGTGCTGCCCGACGAGGCACTTGTCGACGCCTCATCGGAGTCTGTGGATCGGGGCCGCAACGCCGGCACCCTCGTCATCGCGCGCTCGCGGTTGTCGTCGGTGATGCGGTCGGGCGTGTCCGAGGGCGATGCCCGGCGGCGAGGCGACGTCTTCGAGGTGCGGACCCGGCTGCAGCAGGCAGTGCAGTTCGTCTGACCTGTGCGGCGGCGGCTACGGCCACTCTCCGCCGCTAGTGCCCGCGGAGCTTCTCGATGTCTCGCCGTTCGCGCTTGGTCGGGCGGCCGGCGCCGCGGTCGCGGATGGGCACGAAGGGCACGTCTTCACGGGCCGGGGGCGGGGGAGTGTTGTCGGTGAGGCTCTCCGCGGCGACGACGGCGCTGACGCGCTTCGCGAGGATCCGCCGCACCACAACGATGCGCTCCGCGTCGCTCGTGCGCACACGCACCTCGTCGCCGATCCGTACCGACTGGGCAGCCTTCACCTTCTCGCCGTTCACGCGCACGTGGCCCGCGCGGCACGCCGCCGTGGCGAGCGAGCGCGTCTTCACGAGTCGCACAGCCCAGATCCAGCTGTCGACCCTGATCGATGAACCGGCTTCCATTGTTCGACTCTACGAGACTGCCGAGGCGCACGAGCGGACTAGAACATATGTTCGAATGACGGTATCGTCGAGACATGACTCTCGCATATCAGGCCTCGCTCTTCGACGAACCGGATGCGGCTCCTGTCGTCGGTCCCCTCGGTGGCCGCCTGCGGCGGATTCCGCTCGAATCCGGCGCGTGGATCGACGTGTGCCCTGGCTGGGTCGCCAACTCGGACACCCTGTTCGAAGAACTGGTCGGCGCCGTCGACTGGCGAGCAGACCGACGTGAGATGTACGACCGCGTGGTCGAGGTGCCGCGACTCGTGAGCTGGTTCGGGGCGGCCGATGCGCTGCCCCATCCCGCTCTCGACGAAGCCATGCGTCGGCTCAACACCCACTACGCACGGGTCGACGACGAGCGATTCGCCACGGCCGGCCTCTGCTTCTACCGCACGGGCGACGACAGTGTCGCCTGGCATGGAGACCGGGTCGGCCGCTCGGTGCAGCGCGACACGAGGGTCGCCATCCTGTCGGTCGGAGCCGAGCGCGTGCTCTCGGTGCGGCCGGTCGCGGGTGGGGAGGTGTCCCGGTTTCCTGTCGGGCACGGCGACCTCATCGTGATGGGCGGCAGCTGCCAGCGCACCTACGAGCACGCGATCCTGAAGTCGGCCAAGGCGGTCGGGCCCCGTATCAGTGTGCAGTTCCGGCGGGCCTGAGCGGCGACTAGGCCGAGACGGCGAGGTTCGCCAGCTGCTGGGCGAAGGGGATCACGGTCTCCTCTGCGGGGTGAGCGGTCGGGCGGCCCTCGACGAGCTCAGCGAGCTCGCCCGCCGCGCGGGTGATGCGCACGGCCAGGTCGCCGTGCGCGCCGCCGGTGCTGCCCCAGTCCTCGGAAGCGGCGAACACCGAGGTTGGAACGATCATCGACTGCAGGTATGCGAAGAGCGGGCGCACCGAGTATTCGAGGGCGAGCGAGTGCCGGGCCGTGCCGCCTGTCGCTGCGATGAGCACCGGCTTGCCTGCCAGAGTGCGCGGCTCGAGGATGTCGAAGAACGACTTGAAGAGGCCGCTGTACGACGACGAGAAGATCGGGGTCACCGCGATCACGGCGTCGGCGCTCGTGAGGGTCTCGATGGCGGTCTTCAGATCGCCGGCCGCGAAGCCGGTCAGCATCATGTTCGTGATCTCGTGGGCGAGGTCGCGCAGCTCGATCACGGTGATCGTCGCCTCCGATCCTGCCTCTGCGAGCGTCCGCGACGTCGCCTCCGCGAGGCGATCGGCGAGCAGCCGCGTCGACGAGGGCTGGCTGAGTCCGGCCGAGATGACTGCGATCGACTTGTCCATGATGATCTCCACTCCACATTTCAATGCGTTTGCATCTATATTCGATCGAACATCACTGTCTCGGCGAATATTCCCGCGCCCAATGCACTGCGCCTCGTGGTCAGGCGATGAGGCAGAATCGGGTGATGGACACCTTGGAGCCCGGCCCGTACGTTCACTTCAAGGGCGGTCGCTACGACGTCGTGGGCGAGGCGAGGCACAGCGAGACCGAGGAGCCGATGGCCGTGTATCGATCGGCCGACGGCTCGCTCTGGGTGAGGCCTCTCGAGATGTTCCTCGGCGAGGCGATGGTCGACGGCGTTGCGGTGCCCCGCTTCGTGAAGCTGTGACAGGGCTCGATCCGGCGGGTCCGGCTCGCCGCCCGCACGGCAGCGGGGACGCATGGGTGACCGCACCGGACGGGCGCAGATTCTGGGGAACGTTCGGCGCCGCCGGTCTGCTGGTGCACGACGATCGCGGTGTTCTGCTTCAGCACCGGGTCGAGTGGAGCCATTTCGGCGGAACGTGGGGACTTCCCGGAGGAGCTCGCCACGAAGCGGAGTCCGCGGTGCGCGGCGCGCTTCGCGAGGCGGAGGAGGAGGCGGGCGTGCCCGCCGACGCCCTGGCGCTCGAGTTCACGAGCGTGCTCGATCTCGGACTCTGGAGCTACGCGACGGTCGGCGTGCGCGCGACGCGGCACTTCGACGCCCGGATCGGAGACGCCGAGAGCGTCGAGCTCCGCTGGATTCCCTTCGACGAGGTCGAATCGCTTCCCCTGCACCCCGGCTTCGCGGCCCGCTGGCCCGCTCTTCGGGCCGTGGTCGAGCATCCGATCGTGGTCGTCGTCGACGCGGCCAACGTCGTCGGCTCTCGTCCTAACGGGTGGTGGAAGGACCGCGCGGCCGCAGCCTCGGCACTCCTCGACGATCTTGCAACCGTGTCCGATGCCGGGATCGACGGAGCACTTGTCGGTGCCGATGTCGACCGATGCTGGCCCTCGATCGTCGTCGTGCTCGAGGGCGAGGCGCGACGTGCCCGGCCGCCCCGAGAGCCCGACCCGTCCCGGGTCGTCGCCGACGGCATCCGGGCGCCCGGGCTCGAGGTGGATCGGGCCGAGGGCGAGGGCGACGAGCTGATCGTCGAGATCGCACGCGCCGGCCGGGACTCCCACGCCAGGGTGGTCGTCGTGACCGCGGATGCGGCGCTCCGCGATCGCGTGGAAGCGCTGGGGTGCGCCACGAGAGGGCCTCGCTGGATGCGGGGAATCATCGACGGCATGGCGGGAACGGTCGCCTGACGCCCGGCGAGCTGTGGATGCGCGCAGAGCGCGATCCGCACGGCGCATTCCCTGCTCGCGAGCGCACTCGCATCGGCTACGCTTGAGGCTCTAGGAGGTCACGAACTTGGCTGATGACACGAACGCACACGAGTCCGCGAACCGCGTACGCAACGAGACCGACACGACCCTGCATTTCACCGCGGAGTTCGCAGCCCAGCTCGCGGCTCTCGAGGGCGGCGTCACGGCAGAAGAACTCGAGGCGATCGCGGCACTGCCGTCGGGCTCCGCGCTGCTGATCGTTCGCCGGGGACCGAACAACGGCGCGCGGTTCCTCCTCGACTCCGACAACACGGTTGCCGGTCGTCACCCGGAGGCCGACATCTTCCTCGACGACGTCACCGTGTCCCGCCGCCACGCGGCCTTCACCCGACACGGCACCGCGTTCGAGGTCACCGATCTCGGTTCGCTGAACGGCACCTACTTCGACGGGGTGCGGGTCGACAGGGCCCTCCTCAGCGACGGTGCCGAGGTGCAGGTCGGCAAGTTCCGTCTGACGTTCTACCCGTCGCGGCTCGACGTCGCCACCGCTGCCGGCGAGTAGATGGCGGCGACACCCGCATCGGCCCGCGGCCAGGCTTCGCCCCAGCTGTTGAGCATCGGCCAGGTCCTGGCCCGATTGACCCCCGAGTTCCCCGACCTCACCCCGTCGAAGCTCCGCTTCCTCGAGGAGCGCGGGCTGGTTCGGCCCGCTCGAACGGAGTCGGGGTACCGCAAGTTCTGCCAGCAGGACCTCGATCGACTCCGCCTCATCCTCACGATGCAGCGCGATCGCTACCTTCCTCTCGTCGTCATCAAGTCGTACCTCGACGACGTCGACGCCGGCCTCGGCCCCCTTCTGCCCGGATCGACGACCGACCACGGGCCGTCGATGCTGCCCAGCGGCCGCAGGCTCAGCCGCGATGAACTCATCCGCGAGGCCGGCGCGACGCCGATGCTTCTGCAGGACGCCGTGTCGGCTTCCGTGATCGTGCCGGGCGAGACCTTCGGCGACGACACCCTCGCGGTGCTCAAGGCCCTGGTCGAGCTGCAGAGATGCGGCATCGAGCCCCGGCACCTCCGGGGCTTCCGGGTCGCCGCCGAGCGCGAGCTCGGTCTGATCGAGAGCGCGCTCGTCCCTGTCTCCCGGCGCAACGACGCGTCCTCCCGCGCGCGGGCGGCCGAACTCGCGGTCGAGATCGCGGGACAGCTCGAGATCGTGCGGGGGAGCCTCATCAGATCAGCCCTCGGGAGACTCGTTCCCTGACCCGTCGCGCCGTAGACTGTGTGCTCAGGACGACCCGTGCCGCCGATGATCCGTCGCCGTCACGATTCTGTGCGACACGCCGACCGCTTCGTGCGGATGTCGTTGCCGCCGAGCGGTCGCCTCGCTAGCGTGGACCAAGTAGACCTACCCGGCTTTTCACAGCCGACAATTTTCTGGAAGAGGCGCGTTTCTTGAGCGAGAACATCGGGACCGGTGCCGGTCCAGGCACGAAGCGCAGCGATGACGCCCGCTTCGACGGGCTCCTCTTCACAGACGGCATGGCAGAGCTCGATGCAGACTCCGGTTACCGCGGGGCCGTCGCGGCCCGTGCAGCGGGCATCACCTACCGCCAGCTCGACTACTGGGCGCGCACCGCGCTCGTCGAGCCGACCGTGCGCGGCGCTGCAGGCTCGGGATCACAGAGGCTGTACGGCTTCCGCGACATCCTCGTTCTCAAGCTCGTGAAGCGCCTCCTCGACACGGGCATCTCGCTCCAGCAGATCCGCACCGCGATCGAGCAGCTCCGCGAAGCGGGCATCAACGACCTGGCCCAGACCACGCTCATGAGCGACGGGGCGAGCGTCTACCTCTGCACGTCGAACGACGAGGTCATCGACCTGGTCAGTCGCGGCCAGGGCGTCTTCGGCATCGCCGTAGGCAAGGTTCTTCGCGAGGTCGAGACGACGCTGGTGTCGATCGACTCGACCGTTCCCGACCCCATGGACGAGCTCGCGGCGCGACGGGCCAACCGAAAGATCTCCTAGGCGGCACGCGGTCGCTTCGACGGGCTGCGCTTCGACAGGCTCAGCGAACGACGGGCTCAGCGAACGGAGGTCCGTTCCCTGAGCCTGTCGAAGGGCCGGTCTCTAGCTGCGGACGCTCTTCGCGTCGGCGTACTCGCCGAGTCTGCCCGTGCGCATCACGCGCTCCAGCAGCAGGTCGAAGTTGCGCGCCATCTCCTGGGCGCCTTCTCCGGGCCAGACGTGAAGCGGCTTAGCCGCGCCCTGGGCCTGCTGCAGCGAGGTGCGCTCGGGCAGCTGCGGGCTAAGAACCAGGGGACCGAACATGTCGCGCAGCTCCTTGATGCGGAACTGGTGCTCGAGCGACTGCGAGCGCACGCGGTTGACGATGATGCCGAGCGGCTGCAGGCGCGGGCTGAGCCCCCGACGGATCTCTTCGATCGCACGGAGTGCGCGGTCTGCGGCGGCCACCGAGAAGAGGCCGGGCTCGGTGACGACGCTGACGCGGTCGCTGGCGGCCCAGGCGGTTCGGGTGAGGGCATTGAGCGAGGGGGCGCAGTCGATCAGAACGAGGTCGTAGTCGGCCTCGACCGTGGCGAGCGCCTCCTCCAGCTTCCAGATGTCGCGGATGCTGGGGTGCGGGCCGTCGAAATTGAGGGCAGACGGGCTGCCGATCAGTACATCGATCTTGCCGCCGCGGTCCTTGGTCCAGCCGCTGGGAGCGATGGCCGCGCGAACGACCTTCTCTTTCGGGCTGGCCAGAACATCGGCCACGTTGAGGTGTCCGGCGACACGGATGTCCATACCGGTGGACACATCGGATTGAGGATCGAGATCGACGACGAGCGTTCGCAGGCCCTTGGCAAAAGCGGCCGAGGCGAGCCCGAGCGTCACCGTGGTCTTTCCCACTCCTCCCTTGAGGGAGCTGACGCTGAGTACATGCACGGACACCACGTTACCTTTACTAGGCTGAGACAACCTAACCGTGCGCTGTATGCGCGCGTATTTGTGAAAGGCCCCCATGTTCTCCAAGATTCTCGTCGCCAACCGTGGGGAGATCGCCATCAGGGCATTCCGCGCGGCGTATGAACTCGGTGCGAAGACGGTCGCAGTCTTTCCCTACGAAGACCGAAACAGCATGCATCGCCTCAAAGCCGACGAGGCCTACCAGATCGGCGAGGTCGGCCATCCGGTGCGTGCGTACCTCGACGTGGGCGAGATCATCCGTGTCGCGCTCGAGAGCGGCGCCGACGCGATCTACCCCGGTTACGGCTTCCTCTCCGAGAACCCCGAGCTGGCCGAGGCCGCCCGGGAGGCGGGCATCACGTTCATCGGACCGGGCTCCCACGTGCTCGAGATGGCGGGCAACAAGGTCACGGCGAAGGAGCATGCGATCGCGGCGGGCGTGCCGGTTCTCCGGTCGACTCCCGCATCCCGTGATCTCGACGTCCTCCTCGCCGGAGCCGACGAGGTGGGCTTCCCCCTGTTCGCCAAGGCGGTCGCGGGCGGCGGCGGACGAGGCATGCGCCGGGTCGCGTCGCGTTCCGAGCTGCGCGAGGCGCTCGAGGCGGCGATGAGAGAGGCCGACAGCGCATTCGGCGACTCCACCATGTTCCTCGAGCAGGCGGTCCTGCGTCCCCGGCACATCGAGGTGCAGATCCTCGCGGACTCGACGGGTGAGACCCTGCACCTGTTCGAGCGGGACTGCTCCGTGCAGCGTCGAAACCAGAAGGTCATCGAGATCGCGCCGGCACCCAACATCAGCAACGAGCTGCGCGAGTCGCTGCACCGCGACGCGATCGCGTTCGCCCGGTCGATCGGATACGTGAACGCCGGAACCGTCGAGTTCCTCGTCGACACGGTCGGAGAGCGCGCGGGCGAGCACGTCTTCATCGAGATGAACCCCCGCATCCAGGTCGAGCACACGGTCACAGAAGAGGTGACCGACGTCGACCTCGTGCAGTCGCAGATGCTGATCGCCGCCGGCGTCAGCCTCGCCGAGATGGGCCTGTCGCAGGATCGGATCGTTCTTCGCGGAGCGGCCCTGCAGTGCCGCATCACCACGGAGGATCCCACCGCCGGCTTCCGGCCGGACACCGGCAAGATCACCACCTACCGGTCTCCGGGAGGCGCCGGCATCCGGCTCGACGGCGGAACGATCAACCCCGGGGCGCAGATCAGCCCCCACTTCGACTCGATGCTCGCCAAGCTCACCTGCCGGGGCCGTGACTTCTCGGCCGCGGTCCGCCGATCGAAGCGTGCCCTCGCCGAGTTCCGCATCCGAGGAGTCGCGACGAACATCCCGTTCCTGCAGGCCGTGCTCGAAGATCCCAGCTTCGAGGCGGGCGACCTGAGCACCTCGTTCATCGACGAGCGACCCGAACTGCTCCGCGGCCACGTGTCGAAAGACCGCGGAACGAAGATCCTCAACTGGCTGGCCGACGTCACCGTCAACCAGCCGAACGGCGCACGCCTGTCGAGCGTGAACCCGCTCGACAAACTGCCCGCGATCGACCTCGACACTCCCGCGCCGGCCGGTTCGAGGCAGCGTCTGCTCGAGCTTGGTCCGCAGGGCTTCGCGAACGCCCTGCGCCAGCAGACGGCCCTCGCCGTGACGGAGACGACGTTCCGCGACGCCCATCAGTCCCTCCTGGCCACCCGCGTGCGCACTCGCGACCTGCTCGCCGTCGCGCCCTACGTGGCTCGCATGACGCCGGAGCTGCTGTCCGTCGAGGCGTGGGGAGGGGCGACCTACGACGTGGCGCTGCGCTTCCTCGGCGAAGACCCGTGGGAGCGGCTCGCGTCGCTGCGGGAGGCCGTTCCGAACATCAACCTCCAGATGCTGTTGCGCGGTCGAAACACGGTGGGCTACACCCCGTATCCGACCGAGGTGACCGACGCGTTCGTGCGAGAGGCGGCGAAGACCGGAGTCGACATCTTCCGTATCTTCGACGCACTCAACGACGTCGAGCAGATGCGTCCCGCCATCGAGTCTGTGCTCGAGACCGGGCACGCGGTGGCCGAGGTCGCGGTCTGCTACACGGGCGACCTGCTCGATCCTGCCGAGAACCTCTACACCCTCGACTACTACCTGCGGCTGGCCGAGCAGATCGTCGCCTCGGGTGCCCACGTGCTCGCGATCAAGGACATGGCCGGCCTGCTCCGTCCCGCCGCGGCCGAGAAGCTGGTCGCGGCCTTCCGCGAGAACTTCGACCTGCCCGTGCACGTGCACACCCATGACACGCCGGGCGGTCAACTCGCGACGCTGCTGGCCGCGAGCCGCGCGGGGGCCGACGCGGTCGACGTGGCGAGCGCACCGATGGCCGGCACGACCAGCCAGCCATCGGCATCCAGTCTCGTCGCCGCCCTCGCGCACACCGACCGCGACACCGGCATCTCGCTGCAGTCGGTGCTCGACCTCGAGCCGTACTGGGAGGCCGTGCGCACGGTCTACCGCCCGTTCGAGTCGGGCCTGGCGGGCCCCACGGGCCGCGTCTACAGCCACGAGATCCCCGGCGGCCAGCTCTCCAACCTCCGCCAGCAGGCCATCGCCCTGGGCCTCGCGAACGACTTCGAGCGGATCGAGGATCTCTACGCTGCGGCGAACAAGATCCTCGGACGGGTGCCCAAGGTGACGCCGTCGTCGAAGGTCGTGGGCGATCTCGCGCTCCACCTCGCGGCGGTGAAGGCCGATCCGAAGGACTTCGAGGAGAATCCCCAGAACTACGACATCCCCGACTCCGTGATCGGCTTCATGGCCGGTGAGCTCGGCGAGCTGCCCGGCGGATGGCCGGAGCCGTTCCGCACCAAGGTCCTCGCCGGCCGCCACGTCGACATCGGGGTCACCCCGCTCGACGAGGCCGACGTCGACATCCTCTCGGGCGACGACAGCGGCGCCATCAGGTCGACGCTGAACAGGCTGCTGTTCGCCGGTCCGACGAAGACCTTCGAGCAGGTGCGCGAGCAGTACGGCGACCTGTCGGTGGTCGACACGGTCGACTATCTCTACGGCCTCCGCCAGGGCGTCGAGAACGTGGTCGAGATCGACAAGGGCGTGAAGCTCTACGTCGGTCTCGAAGCCATCGGCACGGCCGACGACAAGGGGATGCGCACGGTCATGACGATCCTGAACGGCCAGTTGCGCCCGGTGTTCGTGCGAGATCGCAGCATCACCGTCGACACGAAGTCCGCAGAGAAGGCGGATGCGTCGAAGCCCGGTCAGATCGCCGCGCCCTTCTCGGGAGTCGTCACCCTCAAGGTGAGCGAGGGCTCGACCGTCGCGGCGGGGGAGTCGGTCGCGACGATCGAGGCCATGAAGATGGAGGCCGCCATCACCTCGCCGATCGCCGGGAGGGTGAGCCGCGTGGCCATCCCCGCGACGCAGCAGGTCGAAGCGGGCGACCTGCTCGTCGTGGTGGCCGCCCAGTGAGCGCCAGAGAGATCCGCCTCTTCGGCGACCCCGTGCTGAAGACCGTGTCCGAGCCCGTCGGCATCATCGACGATCGCATCCGCGGACTCGTCGAGGACCTGCTCGACAGTGTCCGACTGCCCGGCCGGGCGGGTGTGGCCGCGTCGCAGATCGGCGTCAACCTGCGCGCCTTCAGCTACAACGTCGACGGCCGCATCGGGTACATCCTCAATCCCGTGATCGTCGAGCTGTCGGGCGAGCCGGAGCTCGTCGACGAGGGATGCCTCTCGGTTCCCGGACTCTGGTTCCCCACCATGCGCTACCCGTTCGCCCGCGCGACGGGCATCGACCTCGACGGCGCCGAGATCGAGGTCTCGGGAACGGGTGTCATGGCGCAGGCGCTGCAGCACGAGACCGACCACCTCGACGGCCTGCTCTACCTCGATCGCCTCGACAAGCCCGCGCGGCGCGAGGCCATGAAGCAGGTGCGCGAGTCGGACTGGTTCTGACCTCCGCGTCTCAGAGGATGAGCGACTGGCCCTCCGTGGCCGGAGCAGCCTGGTAGATGCGCTCCACATCGGGGGCGAAGTCCTTCATGATCACGTGTCGCTTGATCGTGAGCTTCGGCGTCAGGTGGCCGGAGTCCTCGGTCAGATCATGGCTCAGCACCACGAACTTGCGGATGGACTCGGCCCTCGAGACCGTGCTGTTGGCCTCGTCGACCGCACGCTGGATCTCCGCCAGCACCGCGGGGTTCTGCGCCGCCTCGGCGAGCGTGAGCTGCGAGGGCTGACCGTTGTTCGCCAGCCAGACCGGCAGCATCTCCGGGTCGAGGGTGATCAGGGCGGAGATGAAGGGTTTCTGGTCGCCGACGACGATGACCTGGCCGACGAGGGGATTCGCCCTGATCGGGTCCTCGAGAACAGCGGGGGCGACGTTCTTGCCCGCCGCGGTGACGATGATCTCCTTCTTGCGGCCCGTGATGGTGAGGAACCCGTCGGAGTCGAACGCCCCGATGTCGCCGGTCTTGAACCACGGGCCGTCCATCGCCTCCCGGGTGGCGGCCTCGTTGTTCCAGTAGCCGGCGAACACGTTGATTCCCGTGACCTGGATCTCGCCGTCGTCGGCGATACGCACGCCGACCCCCGGAAGGGCGGGCCCCACGGTGCCGATCTTGAACTTCGACACGAGGTTGACCGTGGCGGGGGCGGTGGTCTCGGTGAGTCCGTAGCCTTCGAGGATCTTGATGCCGAGGCTCCGGTAGAAGTGCCCGAGTCGGTGGCCGAGCGGGGCGGATCCCGAGACGGCGTACTGCACGCGCCCTCCCATCGCCTGCCGGATCTTGGACAGCACGAGGCGATCGAAGAGCGCGAACCGCAGCCGCAGGCCGAGGGGAACCTTTCCGGCATCCAGGGCGACGGAGTGCTCGATGGCGGCGGCGGCGGCCTTGCGGAAGATCGCACCCTTTCCGCCTGTCTCCGCCTTCTGCTCCGATGAGTTGTAGACCTTCTCGAACACACGGGGCACCGCGAGCAGGAACGTCGGACGGAAGCTGCCGAGCGAGACCAGCAGCTTCTTCGTGTCGGGCTGGTGCCCCACTTTGACACCGGCGTGCACGCAGAGAACGGAGATGAACCGGGCGAAGATGTGCGCGGTCGTGATGAACAGCAGGGTGGATGCGCCGGGCTCGAGCATCTCCTTCATCGCGACCCCGGCGTTGCGGCTCAGCTCCACGAAGTTGGAGTGCGTGAGCATGCAGCCTTTCGGCCGTCCCGTGGTTCCCGACGTGTAGATGAGCGTGGCCAGGTCGCTTCCGACGGCGCGGGAGCGCGCCGCCTCGAGGGTCTCGTCGCTGACGCCCGTTCCCGCCGCGACGATCTTGTCGAGATCGCCGAGCTCGATCTGCCACACCTGTTCGATCGCCGGGAGGTCGGGGTGCACCTCGTCGAACTTCGCGAAGTGATCGGCGGTCTCGAGGATGACGGCGACGGCGCCGGAATCGCTGAGGTTCCACTGCACCTGGCTGGGTGAGGAGGTCTCGTAGATGGGAACGAGGATGGCGCCCGCGAACCAGGTCGCGAAATCGACCACCGTCCACTCGTAGCGCGTCTTGCACATGAAGCCGATCTTGTCGCCCGGCGAGATGCCCAGGGCGATGAGACCCTTCGCGGTCGCGCGCACGCGGTGCAGGAACTCCGCGGCGGTGATCTCGCTCCAGCCCTCGTCGCCGTCGGGAACGGCGAACAGCGGCGCGTCGGGGGTGGCGGCCGCCCGCGCGAGCAGCAGGTCCGTCACGTTCGCGTCGGGGTCAGCCTTCACAACGGCGGGTACAGAGAATTCTTCCACGTCAACTCCTTTGTCAACAGGTCAATGTGCTCGTCGGCGGGTGGGCCGATGCTCCGGCCAAATGGTGCTCTATGGCGCCGGATAACTACACTCTACTTGGCGCATTCGATCCTTTGTCGGAAGGCGCATCGCAAGCGACGTCCTTGCCTCACCCGGCCGGCGACGTGGAAGGACACGGGTTTCATGCACGCCATCGGCATCGACATCGGCGGAACCAAGATCGCCGGCGCTCTGGTCGACGACCTCGGGCAGATCGTGCGATTCGACCGACGGCCCACCCAGGCCGTCGACATCCAGAACATCGAGGACTCTGTCGTCGCGATGATCACGGAGCTCGCCGAGGGCTACGACGTCGCCGCCGTCGGCGTCGCCGCCGCAGGATTCATCGATGCCGCGCAGTCGACCGTGTACTACGCGCCGAACATCAGCTATCGCAACGAGCCCTTCCGAGAGAAGCTCGAGCGCCGCGTGCCCTACCGCGTCATCATCGAGAACGACGCCAATGCGGCCGGCTGGGCCGAGTTCCGCTACGGTGCGGGCCGGCTCGTCAGCGACATGTGCATGCTCACGATCGGCACCGGCGTCGGGGGAGCGATCGTGTCGGCCGACCGCATGTTCCGCGGTGGCTTCGGCGCTGCGGCGGAGCTCGGCCACATGAGGGTCGTTCCCGACGGTCTTCCCTGCGGCTGCGGCGCGCGGGGCTGCATCGAGCAGTACGGCTCCGGTCGGGCGCTGCTCCGCTATTCCAACGAACTGGCGGATGCCGGCGGCATCGGCATCGGGCTGGCGGCCGCGCGGGCCCGCGTCGGCGTGCTCACCGGCCATGAGGTGAGCGAGCTCATCCAGGCCGGAGATCCGGGTGCCCTGGCTGCACTGCGCGAGCTCGGCCACTGGATCGGACAGGCGAGCGCCAGCCTCGCCGCGGTCCTCGACCCCCAGCTCTTCGTGATCGGCGGGGGAGTAGCCCAGGCGGGCGACCTGCTGCTCGACCCCATCCGGCAGTCGTTCCTCGACAACCTTCCGGCCCGCGGGTATCACCCCGAGCCGGAGTTCAGGATCGCTGAACTCGTCAACGACGCCGGGGTCGTCGGCGCCGCCGACCTCGCGCGCCTCTACGCCGCGCAGATCTGACCCGGGCGAGCAGGAGAAGGCACACGATGTTCTACTGGATCATGAAGAACCTGATCGCCGGGCCGATCGTGCTCACGATCTTCCGCCCCTGGATTCGCGGGCTCGAGAACGTGCCCCACACCGGCGGTGCCATCCTCGCGAGCAACCACCTGTCGTTCATCGACTCGGTGATCCTGCCGCTGGTGCTCTCGCGGCGCGTGTCGTTCCTCGCCAAGAGCGACTACTTCACAGGCAAGGGCATCAAGGGATGGCTGGTGCGGGGCTTCTTCCTCGCCACGGGCCAGCTGCCGATCGATCGATCGGGCGGCAAGGCATCGGAGGCATCGCTGAACACGGGCCTGGGCGTACTCGGCCGCGGCGACCTGCTGGGCATCTACCCCGAGGGCACGCGCAGCCCCGACGCCAAGATGTACCGGGGTCGCACCGGTGTCGCTCGCATGGTCCTCGAAGCCGGGGTCCCTGTCATCCCCGTGGCGATGATCGACACGCACAAGGTGATGGCCATCGGCACGAAGGTGCCCAAGATCAGGCGAGTTGGCGTCATCATTGGCGAGCCGCTAGATTTCTCTAGGTTCGAGGGATTGGAATCCGACCGATTCATCCTCCGAAGCGTCACCGATGAGATCATGTACGAACTGCAGCGGCTCTCGGGCCAGGAATACGCAGACGTCTACGCGACTTCGGTAAAGGAGAAACGGGCGAGCGTCGCCCGTTGACGCGACCGGCCCCCGGGCACTCGGTTCGCGATCGCCGAAAAAGAAACAGATACGGAACCCGCACGTGGTAGATCCAACCGAACTGGTCGTTCAAGCAGATGACTCTGTGATCGCCGGGTTGGACTATTGGCGCGAGCTGCCCGTGAAGCAGCAGCCGTCGTGGCCCGACAGCGTCGCCGTCGAGTCGGCGTCGTCGGAGATCGCCGGTCTCCCGCCGCTCGTCTTCGCGGGCGAGGTCGACAACCTGCGCGACCGGCTCGCCGTGGCGGCCCGAGGAGAGGCGTTCCTGCTCCAGGGCGGAGACTGCGCCGAGACCTTCTCCGGCGCGACGGCGGAGCAGATCCGTAACCGGGTCAAGACGGTGCTGCAGATGGCTGTCGTGCTCACCTATGGCGCCTCGATGCCCGTCATCAAGATGGGGCGCATGGCCGGCCAGTTCGCCAAGCCGCGGTCGAGCGACACCGAGACCCGGGGCTCCGTCACGCTCCCCGCCTACCGTGGCGACATCGTCAACGGCTACGACTTCACGCCGGAGTCGCGCGAGGCCGACCCTCGCCGGCTCGTGCAGGGCTACCACACGGCCGCGTCGACGCTGAACCTCATCCGCGCCTTCACGCAGGGCGGCTTCGCCGACCTCCGCCAGGTGCACGACTGGAACAAGGGCTTCACGTCGAACCCGGCGAACGTCAGGTACGAGCACCTGGCTCGGGAGATCGACCGTGCCGTCAAGTTCATGATCGCGTGCGGCGCGGACTTCGAGGCGTTGAAGCGCACCGAGTTCTTCGTCAGCCACGAGGCGCTGCTCTTCGACTACGAGCGGCCCATGACGCGCATCGACTCGCGAACGGGCACCCCGTACAACACGTCGAGCCACTTCCTCTGGATCGGCGAGCGCACCCGCGACCTCGACGGCGCACACGTCGACTTCCTGAGCCGCGTGCGCAACCCGATCGGCGTGAAGCTCGGGCCGACGACGACGGGCGACGACATGCTTCGTCTCATCGACAAGCTCGACCCGAACCGCGAGCCCGGCCGCCTCACCTTCATCACGCGCATGGGCGCGGGCAAGATCCGCGACGCGCTGCCGCCCCTGCTCGAAACGATCAAGTCGGCCGACGCGGTGCCCCTGTGGGTCACCGATCCCATGCACGGCAACGGCCTGACGACTCCGACCGGCTACAAGACGCGTCGCTTCGACGACGTCGTCGACGAGGTCAAGGGCTTCTTCGAGGCTCATCGTGCCGCGGGCACCCACCCGGGCGGCATCCACGTGGAGCTCACGGGTGACGACGTCACGGAGTGCCTCGGCGGCTCGGAGCACATCGACGAGGCCGACCTGGCGACGCGCTACGAGTCGCTCTGCGATCCCCGCCTCAACCACATGCAGTCGCTCGAACTGGCATTCCTGGTGGCCGAGGAACTGGGAGAAGTGCGCCGGGCCTGACACTCGCTGATCGTCCGACGAGAGAGCCCCGAACGCCCCGTGCGTTCGGGGCTCTCTCGTTGCTTCCCGGTGCTCGCGCCTAGAAGCTGACGCTGACCGTGACCTTGGATCCGCGCGGCACGCTCGTTCCCGCGACCGGGTTGGTGGCCGTCACGGTCACGAGCCCGGGAACGATGTCGGCGCCAGCGGGGTAGCTGAGGTCGAATCCGGCCGCCTCGAGGATGGGTTTGGCCTCGGACCACGACAGCTTGACGACATCCGGCACCTCGACAGGCTCGGGACCCCGGGAGACCTGCAACGACATCGTGTCGCCGGGTCGCACGGTATCGGCCGGCGCGATCGCCTGGATCACGAGTCCTTCTTCGACAGAATCGCTGTAGACCTGTTCGCCCGCCGCAGCCGACAGTCCGACGGCCTGCAGGGTGGCGGTCGCCTCGTCGACGCTCTGGCCTGATACATCGGGGATGGCGCCCGCAGAGACGAGGAACGAGACGGGCTGCGCCTCGCCGTACAGTACGCCCTCAGTGGATCCGTCGACGGCCAGGCTCGCGCCGTCGGCGCCGTAGGCGTCGAGCACGGTTCCCGCAGCCGTATCGCCCGAGAACACCTGCGACGTGCTGCCGACCGTGAATTTGGCCTGTTCGAGGGCCTGCTGCGCCGCCGCCTGGTCGGCGCCGATCAACTGCGGGAGCGGCAGTTGCGCCGGGCCGGTCGACACGAACAGGGTGACGTTCGAGTCGCGCGCGACATGCGCGCCCGAGGTGGGGTCGGTTCCGACGACCGTTCCGACGGGCACCGTGACGCTCGACTGATCGGCCCGAGTGACCACGACGCCGAGCTCCTCGAGTGCCGCCTGCGCGGCATCAGGAGCCTGACCTGCGACTTCGGGGATCGTAAGCTGGGCGCCCGGGCCGATGCCGAAATACCATCCCGTGCCTCCGGCGAGCGCCACGAGGAGGACGATGATCCCCGCAATCCAGAATCCGCGTCGGCGACGCACCGCGGCCGAGGCCTTCAGTCGATCGGACGGTGCGGAGGGCGCGACGCTGCGGGTCGTCGCGGGGGGCGCCTGCTGAGGAAGGGGTGCCCGCGTGGGGGCGGTCAACGCCGAGGTGAGCCCGGTGTTGCGGAAGGCCTGGGTCTGGGCGGAGGCGACCTCCGGGCTGAGCGCGGCGGGCATGACCACGGTGCGCTGCACCCCTGTGGTTGCCGCCTGCGTGGCCGACATCGTCTGTTCGGTGAGTCGAAGCTGTTCGAGCATGGCGCGGCCGTCGGTCGGTCGGTCGACCGGGTTCTTGGCCGTGGCCCAGAGAACGAGCTCGTCGAGGTCGCGAGGAACGGACGGGTTGACGGCACTCGGTCTCGGCACCTGGTCGTTGGCATGCTGGAACGCGATCTGCATGGGCTGGTCGCCGACGAACGGCTGCGCCCCTGTGAGCATCTCGTACATCATGATGCCGGCCGCGTAGATGTCGCTGCGGGCGTCGGCCGTGCCACGCGTGAGGAGTTCGGGGGAGAGGTACGCGATGGTGCCGAGCAGCGCCTGACCCGTGGCCGTGTTGGCCGACGTGGCCCTCGAGAGCCCGAAATCGCCGATCTTGATGCGGCCGTCGTCGGCGAGGAGAACATTCTCCGGCTTCAGGTCACGGTGCACGATGCCGGCCTTGTGAGCCGCGGCGAGGCCGCCGAGGACCGCGTCCATGATGTCGAGGGTCTGCTCGGTGGTGAGCGTTCCATAGTCTTTGAGCAGGTCGCGCAGGGTCATGCCCGGCAGGTATTCCATGACGAGGTAGGCCATGTCGGAGTCCTGGCCCTGGTCGAACACGTTGACCACGTTGGGGTGGGCCAGTCGGGCCGCCGAGCGCGCCTCCTGGACGAAGCGCTCCTTGAAGTTGGATTCGTCGGCGAGGTGACCGTGCATGATCTTGATCGCCACGCGGCGTTCGAGCCGCAGGTCGGTCGCCAGATAGACCGTGGCCATGCCGCCACGGGCGATACGCGCCCGCACCTGGTACCGACCGTCGATGAGACGTCCGATCATAGGGTCAGTGGGCGCTGTGGTCACGAATGAAGTTTAGAGAGCGTCGGCTGTGGAAGCCGGGATAGACACCGCGAAGATGCCAGACCCGCTGTTCGATCGTGCGCTCACGCCGACGGGGTGGGTCGACCGTCGGCCGTCTCGGCCGTCGGCCATTCGAGATCGTCGGGAATCGGATCGAGCCGGATCAGCTGCCCGGGGAAGATCGGCGTCTTCCAGCTCAGGCCGTTCTGGGCGAGCACATGCGCCGTGGGGAGCCCGTGGCGGATCGCGATCTCGCTGACCGTATCGCCGAGTTCCACCCGGTAGGAGGGCTCATCGACCGTGGTCGCAGGGGTGCGCTCGCGCCGACGGCTCGATGCCGTGGCGATCTTGGATGCCAGGATTCCGCCGAGCACGAAGGGCACAGCGACGAGAGCGAGGAGGGAACGAGGTCTGCCCGATCGCGCTTGACGGCCGCGGCTCGGTGACCTGGTCATAGCGGCCGTGCACCTCGCAATTCTCGATCAATCCTCGTATCAAGATTTCCACGGATGCCGGCGGCCGTCAACGGTCTGGAGCCGCGGCGGGGCACGCGTCGGATAACGATGCGATATCGACCGTGGGGTGCCGCGTCCGGCCCCGATCATGGCAGGCTGGGAACGTGAGTGAAAACACCCCCGTAAGAACCTGGTTGACCATCCCCGACGTGGCCGAATTGCTCGGCTCCACTCCCGGCCGAGTTCGCAAGCAGATCGAGGAGCACTCGCTGCTCGCCATCCGCCGCGACAAGGTGCTCGTCGTCCCCGAGGTCTTCCTGCGCGACGGCGAACCGCTGCCGGAGCTCAAGGGAACCATCATCGTGCTCCTCGACTCGGGTTTCTCTCCCGACGAATCGATGCAGTGGCTGCTCGAAGAGGAGGAGTCCCTCGGTGTCGCGCCGATCGACGCCCTCCTCGCGGGCCGCAAAGCCGAAGTGCGCCGGGTGGCGCAGGCACTCGCCTGATCGAGTCGCCGGTCGTGCCGCTCAGGCCGATCTGTCGGTGAGCAGGCGCGCCAGTTCTTCTAGATCGGCAACGGCCTGCGGCTCCAGTTCCGCGGAACGCAGCGCACGGATGGCGTCTCTCGTGTACGACTCGATGGATCGCTCCGCGCTCTCGAGTGCGCCGCTGGATTCGATCTGCCGCTGAAGATCGGCGATGGCGCCGTCGTCGAGCCCGGAGTCGCCGAGAGCCTGATCGAAGGCGGCTCGCCGGCTCTCGCTCATGCCCTGGCGTGCGAGGGCGACCAGAACGGTGCGCTTTCCCTCGCGCAGATCGTCGCCGGCGGGCTTTCCGGTGACCGCCGCATCGCCGAACACGCCGAGCACATCGTCTCGCAGTTGGAATGCGAGACCGAGGGGCAGGCCGAAGCGGCGGAGCGAATCGACCTGGTCCGATGAGGCTCCGGCCACGAGGGCTCCCAGGGCGAGGGGTGCCTCGACGCTGTACTTCGCCGATTTGAAGGTCATCACCCGCTCCGCTCGTCGGAGGGTCTCCGACTCGGGGACGGTCGGCCAGGCGTTCTCCTCGAGGATGTCGAGATACTGGCCCACGGTGACCTCGGTGCGCATGCGATTGAATTCGGCCCGTGTCGACCGGGCGCGCTGCCTGTCGTCGAGCAGGTCGAGGGCCGAGTCGACGAGTTCGTCGCTCCAGCCCAGCAGCAGGTCTCCGTGGAGTATCGCCCCTGCGCGACCGAAGGTGTCTGCTCGACCGGCGAAGCCGCCCTCCGAGTGCACCGAGGCGAACCGGATGTGCGTGGCCGGCATGCCCCGACGGGTGTCTGAATTGTCGATGATGTCGTCGTGCACGAGGGCCGCGGCGTGGAACACCTCGAGCGCCGCGGAGAGCGTCAGCACGGCCCGCTCCTCATCGGGTTCGGAGCCCGTCGAGGTCGCCTGCCACCCTGCTATGCAGAACCGGGCCCGAAAGCGCTTGCCGCCGCTGAGAAGATACCGGGAGAAATTCGCGAACACGGCCGCATCGTCTGCGATAGCAGCGAGAATAGGATCACGAGACGCGAGAAATTCGGCGATTTCGGTGTCGACCTGGCTGACCAGGTGCGTGCTTTGTGTCACGCGCCTAGCCTAGCCAGATGCAGCGCACTACAATCGCTTCAAGTACGACGCGTGTGACCGAGCCTGAGGTGAATTAGGATGCCGCTTTCCGAGCAGGAGCAGAAGCTTCTAGATGAGATGGAGCGCAGTCTCTATCACAACGATGCCGATTTCGTGTCGGCGGTCAATGCCGGCAGAGGAAAGCTGAACTACGGCGCCCTCGTGCTGGGAATCCTCCTCGCGGTCGTCGGACTCGTCGTCGTGATCGTGGGCGTGATCACCCACCTTCTGATCGTCGGGCTCCTCGGCTTCGTCGCCATGTTCGCCGGCGTGCTCCTGGCGCTCCGGCCGTCCAAATCGGCCGTCGGCCGTCCCGTCTCCGGGCCGCGCACTGCAGCGTCGCCGAGCGGGGCCGCATCCAAGACCAATCTCATGGACCGACTCAACGAGCGCTGGGACAAGCGCCAGGATCGCGAGGAGTAGGCCCAGAGCCCACCCTCCTCCACCCACCTCCACTTCAGGGGCCGACCTTCGGGTCGGCCCCTTTTTTTGTCGCCATTGGACCATTCTTCGCCCCGGGTGCGACAATCTCCTCCATTTCCCTCCACCAAAAAAATCGGCGAGATTTAGGCGATCTGGGAATAAAAGTGATGGCTCGACCCGCCAATATCGTTGATTGGTGGTGTGAAGTGGAGTAACGTGGAGGAACACCCAACACCAGGCCGGCTTCGAGGGGGAGAAAGGACGATGTTCCTTGGCACGTACGCTCCCAAACTCGACGACAAAGGTCGCATCATCCTTCCGGCGAAGTTCCGCGACGAACTCGAGGGCGGCGTCGTGCTGACCCGTGGGCAGGAGCACTGCGTCTACGTCTTCAGCTCCGCCGAGTTCGAAGAACTGCACAACAAGATCCGCCAGGCACCCGTGACGAGCAAGCAGGCCCGCGACTACATGCGCGTCTTCCTCTCCGGAGCCGACGCGTCGGTCCCCGACAAGCAGAACCGCGTCAGCATCCCGGCGCACCTGCGCAGCTACGCGGGTCTCGAGCGCGAGCTCGTTGTCATCGGCGCCGGCTCACGGGCCGAGATCTGGGACGCCGAAGCCTGGAACACCTATCTGGCCGCCCAGGAGGCCGCGTTCTCCGAGACCGACGAGGAGGTGATTCCCGGCCTCTTCTAGTCGTTCCGCGTGACTCCCACCCGTTCCTCGCCCTGGCACACTTCCCCGGTGCCAGGTCGGAATGGATGGGGATCAGGCAGAACGAACGGGTCGACACACCATGGACGACGTCACACGAATCCACACCCCCGTCATGCTCGAGCGCTGCATCAGCGTGCTCGGGCCTGCGCTCGAACGGCCGGGCGCCGTGCTCGTCGATACGACGCTCGGGCTCGGCGGGCACGCTGAAGCCTTCCTCACACGGTTTCCCGAACTGACTCTGGTCGGGCTCGACCGCGATCTCCAGGCCCTCGCACTCGCCGAGGGGCGGCTGAAGCCGTTCGGCGATCGGGTGCACCTCGTGCACTGCGTGTACGACGAGATCGGTGAGGCCCTGCAGGGTCTCGACATCCCGTCGGTCGACGGCGTGCTGTTCGACCTCGGCGTCTCGAGCATGCAGCTCGATCGCGCCGAGCGCGGATTCGCCTACTCGAAAGACGCACCGCTCGACATGCGGATGGACCAGGACGCGCCCCTGACGGCCGAGATGATCCTCGCCGAGTACTCCGAGTCCGACCTCAGGCGCATCTTCCGCGACTACGGCGAAGAGAAGCTGGCCGACCGCTATGCCCGCCGTATCGTGCAGCGACGCGCCGAGCAGCCCCTGGTACGGTCCGCAGACCTCGTCGACCTCCTCCAGCAGGCGACCCCCGCCGCGCTCTCGCGCGCCGGCCATCCGGCCAAGCGGGTGTTCCAGGCGCTCCGCATCGAGGTGAACCAGGAACTGAGCGTGCTCGAACGCGCCATCCCCGCAGCCATCGGCGTGCTTCGCGTCGGGGGGCGAATCGTCGTCATGTCGTACCAGTCGCTCGAAGACCGCATCGTCAAACGCGCCCTCCAGGCGCTGACCGTGTCGACGGCGCCTCCCGGACTCCCCGTGGAACTGCCCCAGCACAAACCCGAGCTCTCCCTCCTCGTCCGCGGCGCCGAACTGGCGACCGACGAGGAGAAGGCCGAGAATCCCCGCGCCACCCCTGTCCGTTTCCGAGCTGCAGAGCGCATCAGGAGTGCATCATGACCAACCTGGCCACCGTCCCCATCGAGCGGCTCGGTGCACCGGCGCCCGCGGGGGAGCCGCGTCGCCGGTGGCTCTCACCCGCACCCGATCGCGTGGCACGGCCGCGTCAACGCCCTCGTATCGTCTACGCGGCCGTCGCGATCGGCGGCATCGCCGTCATCGCGCTCGCCCAGCTGCTGCTGAGCATCGGCCTGTCGGACGGCGCGTACCAGATCTCCTCCCTGCAGTCCCAGCAGAAGGACCTGGCCAGAACGAAGCAGGCCCTCACCGAGCAGCTCACCGCCTTCTCGTCGCCGCAGAACCTCGTGCAGAATGCCCAGGCGCTCGGCATGGTCTCCAACGGCAACACGGTCTACCTTCGACTCTCCGACGGCGCCGTTCTGGGATCTCCCACACCGGCGTCCGCTGCGAATGCACCGATCTCCGCCGACCAGGCTCTTGTCCCCAACTCGCTTCTGCAGCCCGAGCAGGTCGTCGCCGCGCCGGTTCCCGACGCGTCGAGCGCGCCTCAGGCCGCCGCACCCGACCCGACAGTACCGTGGCAGGGTGCGCTCCCCTCTCCTCAGACGCACTGACCGACAGGTGACCCGCTCACCAGCCGAATGAAAGGCCGCATGTGACCTCGACGACCACCAGAACAACCCGAGGGCGCGTCGCCATCGCGGTGCTCCTCATCGTGGCCGTGGTCTCCGTGTTCGTGGTCCGGCTCGTCGACATCCAGGTCGTGCAGGCCGAGGGACTGAACGCCGCCTCGCTCGCCAGCCGCTCCGACAGCACGGTCACGCTGGGCACGCGCGGCGACATCGTCGATGCCAACGGCGTCGTCCTGGCCACCAGCATCCTCCGCTACGCCATCGAGGCCGACCCGTCCGCGGTCGACGAGTTCGAACGGCCCGCGGCCGACGGCTCCGGAGAGGTCACCGTCACGGCCGATGAGGCGATCGGCGAGCTGGCCACGGCGATGGGGCTCGATCCTGCCGCGATCACCGCCATTCTCACCGCCGATCCCTCGTCGCGCTACGCGCTCATCTCGAAGTCCGTCGACGTGGCGACATACAACGCCATCCGGGCCCTCGACATCCCGTGGCTGTATTACAAGGCCGATCAGTCGCGCTCATACCCCGACGGCAGTGTCGCCGGCAACCTCGTGGGCTTCGTGGCCGCAGACGGCACCGCCCTCGCCGGCACCGAGCTGACGCAGGACTCATGCCTCGCGGGATCCGACGGGAGTGAAATCACGGAGACCGGAGAGGACGGGGTGGCGATCCCCGGATCGACGGTCACCGTCAAGGATGCCGTCGATGGCGGAGACGTCCAGCTCACGATCAACAGCGACCTCCAGTACTTCGCCCAGGAGGCGCTTGCCCAGCGGGTGACCGAGGTCGGCGCCGAGTCGGGCACCGTCGTCGTCACCGAGGCGAAGACCGGCAAGATCCTGACGGCCGCGGAATACCCCACGGTCGACCCCAACAACATCGACGCGACCGACCCCGCGTACCGCGGGGCCAAGGTGTTCAGCGACCCGTTCGAGCCCGGGTCGACCTTCAAGTCGATCACCGCCGCATCCCTCATCGATGCGGGAGCCGCGACGCCCGACAGCCAGGTGCTCGCGCCCTACGAGTACACCTCGGGCGACGCCGTCATCCACGATTCGTTCTACCACGCCCCCACGCGCTGGACCCTCACCGGTGTCATCGAGCAGTCCTCCAACACCGGCATCTCGATGCTGAGCAACAACATGTCGGTCGATCAGCGCTGGGACTACATGAACAAGTTCCACCTGGGGCAGAAGACAGAGGTGGGTTTCGTCGGAGAGGACAGCGGCGACATCCTGCCCGGCGATGTGAGCGGACCGACCCAGCTCGACGACCAGACCATCTACAACACCACCTTCGGCCAGGGCCTCACGGTGACGGCGGTGCAGATGGCCAGTGCATACCAGGCGATCGCGAACAACGGCGTGCGGATGCCCGTGCAGCTCTTCGAGGGATGCCGGCACGCTGACGGAACGGTCACCGACGCTCCGCCGGCATCGACCGGGGAGCAGGTCATCTCTCCCCAGGCGGCCCAGGACACGGTGCACATGATGGAGTCCGTCGCGACGACGGGATACGCCGCCGACGCGATCAAGATCCCCGGGTACCGTGTCTCCGCCAAGACAGGAACGGCCGAGATGAGCGACGGTTCCGGAGCCTACGGAGGCGCGTATCTGACCTCCATGGCGGGCATGGCGCCGTCGGACGACCCGCAGTACGTCGTTTCGGTGACCATCAGGAAGCCCGTTACCATTACATCTGGACTGGCGGCAGCGCCGGTCTTCCAGAAGGTACTGTCACAGGTGCTGAAGACCTATCGGGTGCAGCCGTCCACGGTTCCCGCGCCCGAGCTGCCCACCACTTACTGAATGAAGGAGTCATCTGTGCCGGATCGGGTTTCGCAGGGATTGCGCCCGGAACACCCGATCGCACGATCGCTCTCCCAGCTCGTCGTCGACTTCGGTCTCGAACAGCGGGGGGAGTTCTCGCCCGACTCCGTCTCCGGCATCAGCCTGACGTCGACCGACATCGTGCCCGGAGATCTCTACGTGGGCCTTCCCGGGCGGAACGTGCACGGCGCCTCGTTCGCGAGCGCCGCAGCCGAGGGGGGAGCCGTCGCCGTGCTCACCGACCCCGAGGGTGCCGTGCTCGCCGAAGGCAGCGGTCTGCCCGTGATCGTCACACCGCAGCCGCGGGAGGCTCTCGGAGCGGTCTCCGCGTGGATCTATCGCACGCTCGACGATCCGCCCACCCTGTTCGGCGTCACGGGCACGAACGGCAAGACGAGTGTCACCTACATCCTCGACGCGATCCTGTCCCAGCTCGGCATCGTCGCCGGATTCAGCACCACGGCCGAGCGGGGCATCGGCGACCTCCGCATCACCAGCACGCTGACCACGCCAGAGGCCACCGAGGTCCATGCCCTGCTCGCCCGCATGCGCGAGGCGGAGGTGCGCTCCGTGATCATCGAGGTCTCCGCCCAGGCGCTGACCCGTCACCGCATCGACGGCATCGTGTTCGACGTGGTGGGATTCACGAACCTCACCCACGACCACCTCGACGACTACGGCAGCATGCACGACTACTTCGAGGCCAAGCGCGAGCTGTTCGAGCCCGATCGTGCCCGCAGGGGAGTCGTGCTGGTCGACGGCGAGTGGGGTGCGCGTCTCGCCGAGGAGTCGAGGATTCCCGTCGCCACCATTTCGACGAGGCCCGGAATCGAGGCCGACTGGCAGGTCGAGATCCTCGAGGAGACCGTGGATTACACGCGGTTCACCATCGAGGGCCCCGACCACCGGTCCATCACGACGAGCATCCCCATCCTGGGCCGGTTCATGGCCGAGAACGCCGCCCTGGCGATCGTGATGCTCGTCGAGTCGGGCTACGACCTCGAGGCGATCGCCCACGTGCTCGAGCGAGACGGGGGGATCGATGCCTTCGTGCCCGGTCGCGCCGAACGGGTGTCGGCCGACACCGGCCCCCGCGTGTACATCGACTACGGCCACAGCCCGGATGCGTTCCAGAGCGCGCTCGAGGCGCTCCGGCGGGTCACGGATGGCCGGGTGATCATGGTGTTCGGCGCCGACGGCGACAGAGACACGACGAAGCGGGTGGACATGGCCTCGATCGCCGCGCGCCTCGCGGACGTGGTGGTCATCACCGACTACAACCCACGAACCGAAGATCCGGCCTCGATCAGGGCCGTGCTTCTCGAGGCCGCGCGCGCGGCTCGTGACGACGTCGAACTCTACGAGGTTCCCGATCCTCGACTCGCGTTCCGCAAGGCCCTCTCGGTGGCGGGGGAGCACGATGTGATCCTCCACGCCGGGCCGGGCCACGAGGACTACCAGGAAGTCGCGGGCGAGAAGATCCCCTACTCCGCGCGCGACGAGGCACGGCTCGCCCTGCAGGAATACGGATGGCTCTGACCCATGCTCCAACTCACACTTGACGACATCGCCGACATCATCGGCGGCAGACTCGTCCTTCCCGACGCGGTCGTGGCGGCCGGAACGTCGCCGCAGACCGTCGTCGCCGGCGCGGTCGACACCGACTCGCGCGAGATCCGTGACGGCGGCATCTTCGTCGCGAAACCCGGCGAGTTCAGCGACGGGTTCCTCTTCATCGACAAGGCGGTGGCCGCTGGCGCCTCGCTCGTGATCGCCGAACGACAGTCAGACGCGTCCGTCGCCCAGATCATCGTCGACGACGCCGTGCTCGCCCTGGGCGCCCTCGCGACCGAGGTCGTGCGGCGCGTGCGCGAGCACGGGCTGCTGCGCATCGTCGGCATCACGGGTTCGAACGGCAAGACGACCACGAAGAATCTCCTCCGCTCGATCCTCGAGACCGAGGGCGAGACGGTGGCGCCGCGCGACTCGTTCAACAACGAGGTGGGCGCTCCGCTCACGATGCTGAAGCTGACTCCGTCGAGCCGGTACCTCGTCGCCGAGATGGGCGCATCCGGCCCGGGCGAGATCACGCGCCTCATCCGCATGGCCAAGCCCGATGTCGGCGTCGTCCTGACCGTCGGACTGGCGCACGCCGGCGAATTCGGCGGCATCGCCACCACGCTGGCCACGAAGACAGAGATGGTGTCCGACCTCGAGTCCTCCGACGTCGCCGTGCTGAACATCGACGACCCCCGGGTCGCGGGCATGGCCGACAAGACCGCCGCCCGTGTCGTGTGGTTCGGCCTCGACGAGCGCGCGGCCGTGCGTGCCCACGACGTCGTCGCCCACGCATCCGGCACCGACTTCGTGCTGACGCTGGCATCCGGCGACAGCCGTCCGGTTCGATTCCGCGTGCTCGGCGAGCACCACGTGATGAACGCGCTGGCTGCGGCCGCTGCGGCGGAGAGCCTCGGCGTCGGCATCGATCGCATCGTCGACGCCCTCCAGACCGTGACGCGAGCCGAACGCTGGCGCATGGAGGTCCTCGGGGGCCGTGACGACGTCACGATCATCAACGACGCCTACAACGCGAGCCCCGACTCCATGGTGGCCGGCCTCAAGACGCTGGCCCAGATCGCCTCGCCGTCGTCGCGCAAGGTCGCGGTGCTCGGCGAGATGAGCGAGCTCGGCGAGTTCTCGCTCGAGGAGCACGACCGCATCGGACGCATGATCGTGCGGCTCGGCATCGAGAAGCTGGTCGTCGTGGGGGAGGGAGCCCGGGCTCTGCATCTCGCCGCGACCCACGAGGGGTCGTGGGACGGCGAGTCCGTGTTCGTCGAGACCGCCGACGAGGCCTATGACGTGCTCGCACCCGATCTGCGCTCGGGCGACATCGTCTTCGTGAAGTCGTCGAACTCCGCGGGACTCCGGTTCCTCGGCGATCGTCTGGGGGAGCTCTTCGCATGATCACCCTTCTCGCTGCAGGCTCCCTGTCGATGGTCTTCACGCTCTTCATGACGCCCGTCTTCATCCGACTCTTCAAGCGCCTGGCCTGGGGCCAGTTCATCAACATGGACGGCCCGGAGTCGCACCATGTGAAGCGCGGAACGCCCACGATGGGCGGAATCGTCATCGTTCTCGCCACGCTGTTCGGATACTTCGTGGCGCTGCTGTTCACACACCGGGGCATCTCCATCTCGGCGCTGCTGGTTCTGTTCCTCATGGTCGGACTCGGCATCGTCGGGTTCATCGACGACTTCATCAAGACCCATCGCAAACGAAGCCTGGGCCTCGGCCCCATCGCCAAGCTCGTCGGCCAGATCGTCGTCGGAGTCGTCTTCGCCCTGCTTGCGCTGAACTTCCGCGACGGCAACGGGCTGACGCCGGCCTCCACGGCGATCTCGATCGTGCGTGACACCCACATCAACTTCACGATGCTGGTCGTACCCGCCATCGTGGTGATCGCGTTCGTCGTCTGGGTCTGCGTGATCGTCATGGGCACGTCGAACGGAGTCAACCTCACCGACGGCCTCGACGGCCTGGCCCCGGGCTCCAGCATCCTCGCGATCGGCGCCTTCGTCTTCATCGGCTTCTGGCAGGACAGCCAGAACTGCTTCAATCCTCAGCTCGACCCCGACGTGCTCGGCAAGTGCTACGAGGTGCGCGACCCGATGGACCTGGCGATCGTCGCCGCCGCCATCGTCGGCGCCCTGATCGGCTTCCTGTGGTGGAACACCAACCCGGCGAAGATCTTCCTCGGCGACACCGGGTCGCTCGCGCTCGGCGGAGCCCTCGCGGCCCTCGCCATCCTGAGCCGCACCGAGCTGCTGTTGATCGTCATCGGCGGAATCTTCGTGATCGTCGCCGGGCAGGTCGTCATCCAGCTCACCTACTTCAAGCTCACCCGGGGCAAGCGCATCTGGCTCGCGAGCCCGCTGCACCACCACTTCGAGGTCAAGGGATGGGCCGAGGTCACGATCGTCGTGAGATTCTGGATCATCGCCGGTCTCCTCGTGGCCGCGGGCGTGGGGTCGTTCTACCTCGAATGGATCTCCCGATGATCGAGCCCGCCGACGGCAGGGCGCTCGGCCTCACCAGCTGGAACGACGATTGGTCTGGCCTCCGCGTGGGCGTTCTCGGGCTCGGGATCACCGGTTTCTCCGTCGCCGACACGCTGGCGGAGCTCGGCTCGCGCGTGCTCGTCGTCGCGGAGAAGGTCGACGACCGCTATCGGCTCATGCTCGACGTCATCGGCGCCGAGCTGGTGCAGGCGACCCCCCTGGCCTCGGTTCCGCCCGAGCTCGAGACCCTCGATCCCGAACTCCTGGTCGTGTCTCCGGGATTCCACCCGGACCATCCGGTCATCACCTGGGCGATCGAGAGGGGCATCCCCGTCTGGGGCGACGTGGAACTCGCCTGGCGTCTGCGCGACAAGGTCGGCACATCCGGTGCGGGCAGTGCGCCCGCCGAGTGGATCGCCGTCACCGGAACCAACGGAAAGACGACGACGGTCCAGCTGACGGCCGCCATGCTGGCGGCCGGAGGGCTGAGGGCGGCGCCCTGCGGCAACATCGGTGTTCCGGTGCTCGACGCGGTCCGCGATCCCCAGGGATTCGATGTCTTCGTGGTCGAGCTGTCGAGCTACCAGCTGCACTCCACGTCGAGCATGTCGCCGTGGGCGGCGGTCTGCCTCAATGTCGCGGAGGACCATCTCGACTGGCACGGTTCGATGGACGCGTATGTCGCGGCGAAGGCCCGCGTCTACACCAACACCCGCGCCGCCTGCGTCTACAACCGGGCCGACGCGCTCACGCTGAGGATGGTCGAAGACGCGGAGGTCGTCGAGGGCGCTCGGGCCATAGGATTCGACCTCGGCGTGCCCGGGCCCAGCGACCTCGGCATCGTCGACGGCATCCTGGTCGACCGTGCCTTCCACGACGACAGGCACAGCTCCGCACTCGAGATCACGACGGTGTCCCGCCTCGCCGAGCTCGGTCTCGGCGCCCCCCACACCGTCGCCGACGTGCTCGCGGCCACGGCGCTCGCTCGCAGCGTCGGAGTTTCTATCCCGGCCATCAGGACGGCGCTCGAGACGTTCCGCCTCGACCGCCACCGCATCGAGGTGATCGGGATGCGCGACGAGATCACCTGGGTCGACGACTCGAAGGCGACGAACCCGCACGCCGCGGCCGCCTCGCTCTCCGCCTACCCGTCGGTGGTCTGGATCGCCGGGGGGCTGCTCAAGGGCGTCGACATCGAGCCGCTGGTGCGCGCGCGAGCTGCGACGCTGCGCGGAGTCGTCCTCCTCGGCGAGGACCGCACCGCGCTGCGGGAGGCATTCGAGCGACACGCCCCCCACCTTCCGGTGCGAGAGGTGACCGGCACGGAGACTAGAAGTGTCATGTCGGTCGCTGTCGAACTGGCTGCCGCCCTCGCGGTGCCCGGTGACGTGGTGCTCCTGGCACCGGCGGCCGCGTCGATGGATCAGTTCACCGACTACTCCGACCGTGGCGACCGCTTTGCACGCGCCGTGCGACATTATCTGGGAGGCGATCCGGCTGACGACGACACGACCGACAGTGCGGCCCCGAACAGTGCGGCCCCAGGCGGTGCGGCCCCAAGCGCTGACATCGCAGACGCTGCCGCCGCAGACGGTGACCACTCCGAGGCCGGGCGCGAGCACGGCCACTCCGCCCTCGACGACTGACCGCAGCCGCACAGGCAGAAGCGCCCGCATCACCCTGGGGCGTGCGTTCCAGCCCGAATCGCGAAGCTACTTCCTCCTTCTCGGCACGACGCTCTTCCTCCTGCTCTTCGGCCTCGTGATGGTGCTCTCGTCGAGCTCGATCTCGTCGTACGCCGGTTCGCAGGGATCCTTCGGAGTGTTCTGGCGCCAGGCCATCTTCGCCATCGTCGGCGTGCCCCTGATGCTGGTCATCTCGCAGCTGCCCGTGCGCATCTGGCGTCGCTGGGCCTGGCTTCCCCTGGTCACCGGAATCGCCCTCCAGCTCCTGGTGCTCACGACGCCCCTCGGCATCGAGGTGGGCGGCAACCGCAACTGGATCGGCATCGGCGGCTTCAACGCGCAGCCGTCCGAGCTCATCAAGGTGGGGCTCGTCGCCTGGCTCGGCGTGATCCTCGCCAAGAAGGAGCCGTACCTCGGTCGCTGGGGCCACGTGCTGATCCCGGCGCTCCCGGTCGCAGGCCTTGGAATCTTCGTCGTGATGCTGGGCGGCGACCTGGGAACCGTGATGATCATGACCGCCCTCGTCTTCGGGGCCCTGTTCTTCGCCGGCATCAGGCTGCGCATGCTGGTGATCCCCGTCATCGTCGGGCTTGTGCTGACGGTGATCATCGCGCTGTCGAGCTCGTCTCGACTCTCGCGCATCGAGAACTTCCTCGGCATCGGATCCGGTGACCAGTCCGGCCTCTCGTATCAGAACCAGCACGCCGACTGGGCCATGGCGGCCGGCGGGGTGTTCGGAGTGGGCCTCGGCAACAGCAAGGCCAAGTGGCTCTGGCTGCCCGCCGCCGACAACGACTTCATCTTCGCGATCATCGGCGAGGAGCTCGGCCTCGTGGGCGCGATCGTCGTGCTGGCGCTCTTCGTGGTGCTCGCGGTCTCGTTCCTCAGGATCGTGAGGTCCTCCACCGATCTCTTCTCGCGGGTCGTGACGGGGTCGGCCATGGTCTGGATCATCGGCCAGGCCTTCGTCAACATTGCCGTCGTGCTGCAGGTCATCCCGGTTCTCGGCGTGCCCCTGCCGCTCATCTCCTCGGGAGGCTCGGCGCTCGTGACCACCCTCGTGGGCATCGGGCTCGTGCTCTCCATCGCGCGGCAGCGCGACCTGACGGCCGAGGTGCCCGCCGGGAAGGCGACCCGATGACCACCTACCTGCTTGCGGGAGGGGGTACCGCGGGCCACGTGAACCCCCTGCTCGCCACCGCCGACGAGGTGCGGCGTCGCGACCCGGAGGCGTCGATCATCGTCGTCGGCACGGCCGAGGGCCTCGAGGCCAGGCTGGTTCCGCTGCGCGGCTACGAGCTCGTGACCATTCCGCGGCTGCCCTTTCCTCGCAGGCCGAGCGGGGCCGCCCTCACCTTCGTCCCCCGTCTTCTCGGCGTCGTGGAGCAGCTGCGCTCGCTCATCGTGGAGCGGTCGGTCGACGTGGTCGTCGGGTTCGGCGGTTACGCGGCCGCGCCCGCCTATCTGGCGGCCCGACGCGCGCACGTTCCCGTCGTCATCCATGAGGCCAATGCCCGGCCCGGCCTGGCGAACAGGCTGGGCGCGCGATTCACCCCCTATGTCGGTGTGGTCTTCGCCGGCACACCCCTGCCTCACGCCACGCTCACCGGGCTGCCGCTCCGGCGTGAGATCTCCCGGCTCGACAGGGCCGCGACGTCCCCGAGCGCGCGTGACACCTTCGGACTCGAGCCCGACGCGCCCGTCCTCCTCGTCACCGGCGGGTCGCTCGGTGCGCAGAGGCTCAACCACACGATCCGGGATGCCTACGGCTCGATCCTCGACGCCGGGTGGCAGATCCTGCACATCTGGGGCGACAAGCCCGACCTGGTCGATCCGGGTGTCGATGGGTACAGGGTCGTGCGGTACTCCGACCGCATGGACCTCGCCTTCGCCGCAGCCGACCTCGTCGTGGCGAGAGCCGGGGCGGCCACGGTGTCGGAGCTTGCCGTGCTCGGCCTTCCGAGTGTTCTCGTGCCCTATCCCGTGGGAAACGGCGAGCAGAAGGTCAACGCGCACGACCTCGTCGAGGCGCATGCGGCGATCCTGGTCGACGACGCGCGATTCAGTCCGCAGTTCGTCGACGGCGAACTGCTCGCCCTGCTCGCCGATCGGCCGCGGATCGCTGCGATGGCCGACGCGGCCCGCGGCGTCGGCATCGCCGACGGCGACGCGCGTCTCGTCGAGCTGATCCGTCGCGCGCTGGCGAGAGCGTAACCTTGTCATCTGAACCGGCCGCAGGCCGTGTCCGGTTCCGTTCGAAGAGATGAGCCCCAGCACCGTGATCAAGCCAGACCTCAGCCAGCAGATACCCACCGAACTCGGCGCGGTGCATTTCGTGGGAATCGGCGGGTCGGGCATGAGCGGCATCGCGCGGCTGATGGTCGAGGCGGGACTCCGGGTCTCCGGTTCCGACGCGAAGGAGTCGAAGGGCACTCGTGCCCTCCGCGACCTCGGCGCCACGATCAGCATCGGGCACGCCGCCGAGAACCTGGGAGATGCGGACACGCTCGTCGTCACCAGCGCACTCTGGCCCGACAACCCGGAGTATCTCCTCGCGAAAGAGCGAGGCATTCCGGTGCTGCACCGCTCCCAGGCCCTCGCCTGGCTCGCGGGTCGCCATCGTCTCGTCGCGGTCGCGGGAGCCCACGGCAAGACCACGTCGACGGGAATGATCGTGACCGGCCTGATCGAGCTCGGCCAGAAGCCCAGCTTCGTCAACGGGGGAGTGATCTCCGCGCTCGGCACCAGCTCCGCGAGCGGAACCGGCGACATCTTCGTGCTCGAGGCCGACGAGTCCGACGGCTCCTTCCTGCTGTACGACAAGGCCGTCGCGCTCATCACCAACGTCGATCCCGACCACCTCGACCACTACGGTTCCGTGCAGGCGGTCGAAGACGCATTCGTGCGGTTCGCCGACGAGGCGTCCGAGCTCGTCGTGATCTCGGCCGACGATGCCGGCGCCGTCCGCGTCTCCGAACGACTCGACGCCCGTCGGGTGCTGACCTTCGGCGAGAGCGACGGCGCCGACGTGCGGCTGCACTCGGTCGAGACGGGCGACGTGGTCGCCTTCCAGATCAGCTACCTGGGCGAGGACTACGCGGGCACGCTGCTCGTGCCGGGACGGCACAACGCGCTGAACGCCGCCGGCGCCTTCGCCGTACTGGTCGGCATGGGCTTCGAGGCCTCTCAGATCCTGGATGCCGTGGGCCGGTTCGGCGGAACCGGTCGCCGGTTCGAGCTGCACGACACGGTGCGGGGCGTCAGCGTCTACGACGACTATGCGCATCACCCCACCGAGGTCGCCGCGGCTCTCACGGCGGCGCGAACGGTGGTGGGAGACGGACGCATCATCGCCGTGCACCAGCCGCACCTCTACTCTCGTACACAGCTGATGGCGGGGGAGTTCGCGGAGACGCTCGAGCGCACCGCCGACTTCACGGTCGTGCTCGATGTATGCGGGGCCCGCGAAGACCCCGTTCTCGGAGTCACGGGCGCATTGGTATCCGAGCGGTTCGAGGACCCCTCCGCCGTGCGCTACATCGCCGACTGGCAGCAGGCCGCCGATTTCACGGCGTCGATCGCGCGAGAAGGCGACTACGTCGTCACGCTGGGCTGCGGCGACGTCAACCTCATCGTGCCGCAGCTGCTCGAGGCCCTCGCCCGCGAGACCCAGGCGCCGCCCGCGGCATGAAACGACCTCCTGGCGTGACCCCGCCGCCGGCCGGGCCTCCTCCCGCCGAGACGCCGCCCGCCTCACAGGACGGGCGTTCCACCCGGCGTCCCGTGCTTCGACGTCCGAAGCGCGAGGCCGCGTCGGATGTCGACGCGATCACCGAGCCCATCGCCGTCATTCCCACCGGCGGTGCTACGCCGCCGGCCACGGACAGACCACTCCGCGACCCCCCACCGCTGCCCGAGGTATCGATCGACCCGCTCGACGAGGCGCCCGGCAGGAGCGGGGGAGGGGAGAGCGACGACGACCCCGCGTCGAAACCGTGGTGGCTCACCCGCCGCACCGACCCGACCGTCGAGTCGGAGCGCGAGGCGCAGAAGAACCTCGCCCACGCCGAGAGGCGCCGCCGCAGGTACGAGCGCGCCGAGGCCAGGCGTTTCACGCAGGCCACCCGCACTCGTCGTCGCAGATACCTGATCGCCCTCGCCGGCACCGTCGCCCTCGTGCTGCTCGTGGTGCTCACCGCCTATTCGCCCCTGCTCGCCGTGCGCACGATCACGGTGGAGGGAGCATCCCGCGTCGACCCCGCCGCGGTGTCGGCCGCTCTCGACGACCAACTGGGAAGGCCCCTGACCCTCGTGGACTTCGGCGAGGTGAAGAGCACGCTCGAGACCTTCCCGCTGATCCAGAGCTACGTCACCGAGGCCCGGCCGCCCGACACGCTTGTCATACGGATCGTCGAGAGGCGGCCGGTGGTGACGGTCGCCGTCGACGGTGCCTTCACGCTCGTGGATGCCGCCGGCGTCGTCGTCGAGACGACCCCAGAGCGGGCCGCGGGCTACCCGATCATCGACACGGCCGCCACGCCCGTGGATTCGCCCGGTTTCGCTGCGGCGAGTTCGGTCCTCCTCGCGCTCACTCCCGAGTTCCTGGCCCAGGTCGACTCGGTGAGCGCGCCCACTCCCGATTCCGTGACCCTGGTGCTGACGAGCGGGCAGCGTGTGGTGTGGGGCAGCGCTGAGGACTCGGCCCTTAAGGCGCGCATCGTCGGGAGCATGATCTCGAATCCCGGCATCCCGAATGTCACGGAATACGACGTCTCATCGCCCGAGGCTCCGATCACCCACTGATCGCGCACGATCCCTGTCGCCCGCGTCGCTTTCCTCCGGCAGTTCGCGACACGCGGGGCCTGTGGAGACGCAGGACAGGGCGATCCCCTTAGGTTCGAAACAAGAAATGCATACTCGATATAACTTTAAGTCTCAGCTAGAGGTTTAGGGTTCCAGCGGAGGCCGGACGTGACAACCAACCAGAACTATCTCGCAGTCATCAAAGTTGTCGGAATCGGCGGCGGCGGCGTCAATGCCGTCAACCGCATGATCGAGCTCGGACTGCGCGGCGTCGAGTTCATCGCCATCAACACCGACGCCCAGGCGCTGCTGATGAGCGATGCCGATGTCAAGCTCGACGTCGGTCGTGAGCTCACGCGTGGCCTCGGCGCCGGCGCCGACCCCGAGGTGGGCCGACGAGCCGCAGAAGATCACGCGGAGGAGATCGAGGAGGCGCTGTCCGGAGCCGACATGGTCTTCGTCACCGCGGGCGAGGGCGGCGGAACCGGTACCGGTGGCGCGCCGGTCGTGGCGCGGATCGCCAAATCCATCGGCGCTCTCACGATCGGTGTCGTGACCAAGCCCTTCGGCTTCGAGGGCAAGCGTCGTGCGTCGCAGGCCGAAGACGGCGTGGCGACCCTCAAGAACGAGGTCGACACCCTCATCGTCGTTCCCAACGACCGGCTTCTCGAGATCAGCGATCGCGGCATCAGCATGCTCGAGGCGTTCTCCACCGCAGACCAGGTTCTGCTCGCCGGCGTGCAGGGCATCACCGACCTCATCACCACACCCGGGCTCATCAACCTCGACTTCGCCGACGTGAAGAGCGTCATGCAGGGCGCCGGATCCGCCCTCATGGGCATCGGCTCCTCCCGTGGCGCCGACCGTGCCATCAAGGCGGCCGAGCTCGCCGTGGCATCGCCGCTTCTGGAGGCCAGCATCGAAGGCGCCCACGGCGTGCTGCTGTCGATCCAGGGCGGATCGAACCTCGGAATCTTCGAGATCAACGACGCCGCCAAACTTGTCCAAGACGCCGTGCACCCCGAGGCCAACATCATCTTCGGTGCGGTCATCGACGACACCCTCGGCGACGAGGTGCGCGTCACGGTCATCGCCGCGGGCTTCGACGGGGGAGACGCCACCGAGCAGAGGCGGGGCAGCTTCGTCGCGTCGGCCGACGAGAAGGACCCGTACGGTCCCGGCGGAACCGCCATCTCCACCCTGGCGCCGGTCCGCCACGCCGAGGAGCCTGCAGAGACTCCGGCTCCGGCCTGGTCGCAGACGGGCGAGCACCACCTCACGGGTGCCGTCGCCTTCGATCCCGCGTCGGAGGACGACGACACCGACCTGGACGTCCCCGACTTCCTCAAGTGACCCTCTCGTCGAGGCTCTCCGAGGTCACCGATCGGGTCGCGCAGGCCGCGGCCCGATCGGGCAGGAGCGCGTCGGATCTCACGATCATCCCCGTCACGAAGTTCCATCCCTCCGCTCTCATCCGTGAGCTGCACGGTCTCGGCGTTCGGGATGTCGCCGAGAACCGGCATCAGGAGGCGCGCGACAAGGCGGCAGAGCTCGCCGACCTCGCTGATCTGCGATGGCACTTCGTCGGGCAGCTGCAGGGCAAGAAGGCCCGCCAGGTACGTGCGTACGCCCACGTCATCCATTCCGTCGATCGGGCCTCACTGATCGACGCCCTCGCCTCAGACGAGACCGAGACGCGGGTGTTCCTCCAGGTCAACCTCACCGACGATCCCGCGCGCGGTGGAGTCGCTGCGGGCGCCCTCGACGACCTCGTCGAGCACGCCCTGGCAGCCCCGGGCATCCGGCTCGAGGGCCTGATGGCGGTCGCGCCCATCGGAGCCGACCCCCGCGCGGCATTCGCGCACGTGCGCGAACTGTCCGATCGCATCCGGCTCGTCGCACCCGACGCCGTCTCGCTCTCGATGGGTATGTCCGCCGATTTCGAGGAGGCCATCGCCGAAGGGGCGACACACCTACGAATTGGCACCGCAATCACGGGAAATCGTCCGACGGACGGTTAATCTTTCGACTAGGCACCTGAACCACATACCGGAGGAACACAATGGCCAACCCGCTTCGCAAGACGATGGTGTACCTGGGCCTGGCGGACGAAGAGCTGGAGTACGAAACTCCCGCCCCCGGTCCCGTCGCCCCGGTTCCCGCTCCCCAATCCCACTCAGCTCAGACGCACGCTGCACCTGCCGCAACCCGAGCTCCGGTGACTCCGTTGCGCAAGACGCACATCCAGAAGAACGTGGCACCCACTGAAATGAACGAGATCCTCACTGTTCACCCCAAGCAGTACAAAGATGCGCAGGTCATCGCCGAGAACTTCCGCGAGGGCATTCCCGTCATCATCAACCTGTCGCAGATGACGGATGCCGACGCGCGCCGCCTCATCGACTTCGCCGGCGGCCTCTCGCAGGGTCTCTACGGCAAGATCGAGCGCGTCACGAGCAAGGTCTTCCTGCTCTCGCCGTCGCACGTCTCGGTCTCGGGCGACACCACGACGGACACCCGTGCGGAGTCTTCCTTCTTCGTCCAGTCATAATTGACGAGTGGGTTCACTCGTCATCATCATCGCGTCAGTCGCGTATTACGCGCTGCTCGTCTACTTCTTCCTCATGTGGGGGCGCTTCGTCCTCGATCTCGTGCAGAGTTTCCAGCGATCCTGGCGTCCGGCGGGGTTCGTGCTGTTCGTGGCCGAGGTCGCGTACACGGTCACCGATCCGCCGATCAAGTTCTTCCGGCGCATCATCCCGCCTCTCAGGCTCGGCCCGGTCGCCTTCGACTTCGGCTGGAGCATCGTGATGCTGCTCGTCATCATCGCCATGTCGATCCTGAACTTCGTCAGGTATTCGGTGTAGCTCGTTGTAGGGTGTGTCATGCACAATCGAGACACGTGCGACGAGGGCTTTCCTGCTCAGCGCCGTGTTTATTGCTAGCGTTGGTTAGCGATATCCCGTTCGTCAAAAGTAATAAAGGTGGAAGAACATGGCGTTAACTCCAGAAGACGTTGTTAACAAGCGCTTTGCGCAGACCAAGTTCCGCGAGGGCTACGACCAGGACGAGGTCGATGACTTCCTGGACGAGGTCGTCGTAGAACTCCGTCGACTGACCCAGGAGAACGAGGAGCTTCGTGCTCAGCTCTCCTCCGGCGGATCCGCCCCTTCGGCGGCCGTCGATGCGCCCGTCGTGGCCGAGCCCGTCGCCGACGAGCCCGTCGTGGCCGACGAGGTCGTCCCCGAGCCCGTGGCCGCCGCTCCGGCTCCCGTCGCCGCTGCTCCGACCTCGGTCGAAGACGATGCGGCCTCGACCACCAACCTGCTTCAGCTCGCGCGCCGTCTTCACGACGAGCACGTCAAAGAGGGTGCAGACAAGCGCGACGCACTCATCGCCGAGGGTCACGCGACGGCAGCACGCATCGTCGCCGAGGCCGAGACGAAGCAGCGCAACGATCTCGCCCGCCTCAACCAGGAGAAGGCCGGCATCGAGCACCGCATCGACGAGCTGCGCTCGTTCGAGAAGGACTACCGCGTGAAGCTCAAGAGCTACATCGAGGGCCAGCTCCGCGAGCTCGACTCCTCAGGCACCGAGGGCGGATCCAAGTCCGCCGCACCGAGCTACACCGGCTTTGGAGGCTAGGACTGCCGCGAAGGCCAGTCCCAGGGTCCTGATCGTCCTGGTTCTCGTTGCAATCGCTGCGTTAATCCTCGATCAAGGCTCCAAGTACCTCGTTGTCACAACGCTGAAACCGGATGAGGTCGTCCCAGTTCTGGGCGACCTCCTCCAGTTCCAGTTCGTCAAGAACCCGGGCGCTGCCTTCTCCATCGGCAACGCCTACACCTGGATCTTCTCGATCCTCGCCTCTGCGGTCACCGTCTTCATCGTCTGGTTCGCACGGCGCATCCGCTCTCTCGGCTGGGCCATCGTGTTCGGCCTGCTGCTCGGGGGAGTGCTCGGCAATCTGACCGACCGTCTGTTCCGCGAGCCGGGCTTCGGAATCGGCCATGTCGTCGACTTCCTCCGCATCCCCCTGCTGCCCGCGATCTTCAACATCGCCGATACGGCGATCGTCGTCAGCATGGGACTCTTCCTCATCCTCACCCTTCGCGGGGTGGGCCTCGACGGGTCCCGTCCCGCTCGCTCCGGCGAAGAGGACGCCGAGCTCGAGGAGTCGCCCGCGACTCGAGCCGGCGAGAACTCCTGATGGCGGAGAGCCGTTCCTTCCCGGTTCCGGACGGCCTCGACGGCTCCCGGGTCGACGCGGCACTGGCGAAGATGCTCGGATTCTCGCGCACCTTCGCGGCTGAGATCCTCGACGCAGGCGGAGTGACCGTCGATGGCGCACCCGTCGGCAAGTCCGACCGTCTGCGGGCCGACTCGTGGCTCGAGGTCACGTGGAGCCCGAAGACCGAGGTGCAGATCGTTCCGATCGACGTGCCCGACCTCGGCATCGTCTACGACGACGATGACATCGTGGTGATCGACAAGCCGGTCGGCGTCGCCGCCCACCCGTCCGTCGGCTGGACCGGACCGACCGTTCTCGGCGCGCTTGCGGGTGCAGGCTTCCGCATCTCCACGAGCGGCGCATCCGAGCGCGCGGGCATCGTCCATCGCCTCGACGCCGGCACGAGCGGCCTGATGGTCGTCGCGAAGAGCGAAGACGCCTACACCTGGCTGAAGAAGGCCTTCCACGACCGAGAGGTCGACAAGATCTACCACGCCGTCGTGCAGGGCCATCCCGACCCGCTTGCGGGCACGATCGACGCTCCCATCGGGCGCCACCCGCGCTCCGATTGGAAGTTCGCGGTGACCGCGGCCGGCAAGCCGAGTGTCACCCACTACGAGACCCTCGAGGCCTTCCCGTCGGCGTCGCTTCTCGAGGTCCACCTCGAGACCGGCCGCACTCACCAGATCCGCGTGCACATGGCCGCGCAACGGCATCCGTGCGTCGGCGACTCCATGTACGGCGCCGATCCGACGATCTCGGCACGTCTCGGGCTGACACGCCAGTGGCTTCACGCCAAGCGGCTCGGATTCGTGCATCCGAGAACCCGCGAGTACGTCTCGTTCGAGTCGGAGTATCCGCTCGATCTGCAGCACGCGCTCGACATTCTCCGAGCCGACTGAGGCCCTTCGCCGGGGGAGCCGTCGTAAACTTGAGTCCTCTCACCCAGCTGTAGTCGGAGTTATCTGTGCCTTCCCACGATTCATTCGTCCACCTTCACGTGCACAGCGAGTACTCGATGCTCGATGGCGCGGCGCGGGTGAAACCGCTGATCGAGGCGGCCGTCGAACAGGGCATGCCGGCGGTCGCCGTGACCGACCACGGAAACGTGTTCGGCGCCTTCGACTTCTGGAAGACGGCGACCGAGGCCGGCATCAAGCCGATCATCGGAACAGAGGCCTACATCACGCCGGGCACGGCTCGCGGCGACAAGACCCGGGTCAAGTGGGGCGGTCCCAACTCCGGTCGTGACGACGTCTCCGGATCGGGTGCGTACACGCACATGACGCTGCTCTCCGAGACGACGGAGGGCATGCACAACCTGTTCCGCCTGTCGTCCCGGGCGTCGATCGAGGGCTACTACTTCAAGCCCCGCATGGACCGCGAGCTCCTCAGCATGTATTCGACGGGACTCATCGCGACCACCGGATGCCCGAGCGGCGAGATCCAGACGCGCCTGCGACTGGGCCAGTACGAGGAGGCGCGCAAGGCGGCGAGCGACTACCGCGACATCTTCGGCAAGGAGAACTACTTCGCCGAGATCATGGATCACGGCCTCGGCATCGAGCGCCAGATCATGCCCGACCTGCTCCGCCTGGCGAAGGAGCTCGACCTGCCGCTCGTTGCAACCAACGACCTGCACTACACGCACGCCCACGATGCGACGAGCCACGCCGCCCTGCTCTGCGTGCAGTCCGGATCGACGCTGTCCGACCCGAACCGCTTCAAGTTCGACGCCGACGAGTTCTACCTCAAGTCGGCGGCGGAGATGCGGCATCTGTTCCGCGACCACCCCGAGGCCTGCGACAACACGCTGCTCATCGCCGAGCGCTGCGAGACCGTCTTCAACACCAGTGCCAACTACATGCCCCGGTTCCCGGTGCCAGAGGGCGAGACCGAAGACACGTGGCTGGTCAAAGAGGTCGAGACGGGGCTCGCCGCGCGGTACCCGAACGGCATCCCCACCGACGTGCGCGAACGGGCAGAGTACGAGACCGGCGTGATCCTGCAGATGGGGTTCCCGGGCTACTTCCTCGTCGTCGCCGACTTCATCAACTGGTCGAAGAAGAACGGCATCCGTGTCGGTCCCGGCCGAGGATCCGGCGCGGGATCGATGGTCGCGTACGCCATGAACATCACCGACCTCGACCCGATCCGCCACGGGCTGATCTTCGAGCGGTTCCTCAACCCCGACCGCGTCTCGATGCCCGACTTCGACGTCGACTTCGACGACCGTCGCCGCGGCGAGGTCATCAAGTACGTCACCGAGAAGTACGGCGACGAGCGCGTCGCCCAGATCGTGACCTACGGAACCATCAAGGCGAAGCAGGCCCTCAAGGACTCCTCCCGCGTGCTCGGCTTCCCCTTCGGCATGGGCGACAAGCTCACCAAGGCGATGCCGCCGCCCATCATGGGAAAGGACATCCCCCTCTCGGGCATCTTCGACACGAAGCACCCGCGCTACAAGGAGGCTTCGGACATCCGCGCGGTCATCGAGAGCGACCCGGAGGCCAGGACCGTGTTCGACACGGCCGTCGGCATCGAGAACCTCAAGAGGCAGTGGGGCGTGCACGCCGCCGGCGTCATCATGTCGAGCGAGCCCCTGATCGACATCATCCCGATCATGAAGCGGGAGCAGGACGGCCAGATCGTCACCCAGTTCGACTACCCTGCTGCCGAGTCGCTCGGCCTGATCAAGATGGACTTCCTGGGGCTCCGCAACCTCACGATCATCGACGACGCGCTCGACAACATCCAGTCGAACCGCGGTCACCGGCCCGTCCTCGAAGACCTCGAACTCGACGACGTGCCCTCCTACGAGCTCCTGGCCCGCGGCGACACCCTCGGAGTCTTCCAGCTCGACGGTGGCGCCATGCGCTCCCTTCTCAGGCTCATGAAGCCCGACAACTTCGAAGACATCTCGGCCGTGCTCGCGCTCTACCGGCCCGGCCCCATGGGTGCCGACTCCCACACCAACTACGCGCTCCGCAAGAACGCGCTGCAGCCGATCACGCCCATCCATCCCGAGCTCGAAGAGCCTCTGTTCGAGGTGCTCGGAACCACCTACGGCCTGATCGTCTATCAGGAGCAGGTCATGTCGATCGCCCAGAAGCTGGCCGGCTTCACCCTGGCCCAGGCCGACCTGCTGCGCCGCGCGATGGGCAAGAAGAAGAAGTCCGAGCTCGACAAGCAGTTCGAGGGCTTCTCCGCGGGCATGAAGGCGAACGGCTACTCGATGGCCGCGATCCAGACACTCTGGGACATCCTGCTGCCCTTCTCCGACTACGCCTTCAACAAGGCGCACTCGGCCGCGTACGGCGTGGTCTCGTACTGGACCGCCTACCTCAAGGCCCACTATCCCGCCGAGTACATGGCCGCGCTTCTCACGAGCGTCGGCGACTCGAAAGACAAGATGGCGATCTACCTCAACGAGTGCCGTCGCATGAACATCAAGGTGCTTCCGCCCGACGTCAACGAGTCGATCGGATTCTTCGCCGCCGTGGGGGAGGACATCCGCTTCGGTCTCGGCGCCGTGCGCAACGTCGGGTTCAACGTCGTCGACGGGATCAAGAACGCCCGCGAGGAGAAGGGCCGCTTCGAGTCGTTCCACGACTTCCTGCGCAAGGTTCCCCTGCCCGTCACGAACAAGCGGGCGATCGAGTCGCTGATCAAGGCGGGCGCCTTCGACTCGCTCGGATCGTCGCGCCGCGCCCTCATGGAGATCCACGAGGATGCCGTCGAGAGCGCGGTCAGCGACAAGAGGGCCGAGGCCAACGGCCAGGTCGGTTTCGACTTCGACAGCCTGTGGGACGAGCCGCAGACCGAGAGCCAGGTTCCCGAGCGTCCCGAGTGGACGAAGCGCGACAAACTGGCGTTCGAGCGCGAGATGCTCGGCCTCTACGTGTCGGACCACCCCCTCGCCGGCCTCGAGATACCTCTGGCGAAGCACGCCTCGACCTCGATCACCGATCTGCTCGCGAGCGAGCACACGCAGGACGGCGACCAGGTGACGGTGGCGGGCCTGATCACGAACGTGCAGCACCGCACGGCACGCAACAGCGGCAACCAGTACGGCATGATCCAGATCGAGGACTTCGGCGGCGAGGTCACGGCTATGTTCATGGGCAAGTCCTACCAGGAGTTCGCACCGGCGCTGACGAACGACTCCATCGTCGTCGTGCGGGGGCGCGTGAGCATGCGCGACGACGGTCTGAACCTGCACGCCTTCAGCCTGTTCTCGCCCGACCTCGGACAGGCGGGCGGTTTCGGCCCGGTCGAGATCTCCCTGACCGAGGCTCGTGCGACGACCGACACGGTCAAGGCGTTGAACGACGTGCTGATCCGTCACTCGGGCGACACCGAGGTTCGGCTCAAGCTCGTCAAGGGCCAGACGGCCCGGGTGTTCGAGATTCCCTACCCGGTTCGCGTCTCGGCCGACCTCTACGGAGAGCTGAAGTCGCTCCTCGGGCCGAACTGCCTCGCCTGACGGCTAGGCGTGGTCGCCGAGCAGCCGGTAGGAGCGCTCGTGATACAGCAGGGCCTCGTCGTCGTCGCCGAGGCCGCCCTGCTCGATCTGAACGGCGACGACCGCGTTGTTGTGCAGCGGCATGCGCCCGATGATCCGGCCGACCATCCACGCGGTCACGTCCTTGAGCACGGGCAGGCCGTGCGGCCCCCGGTGCCAGTGGTCGCCCGCGAATCGCAGCGAGTGATCGCCCGACATGATCTCCGCCACCGGACGGTTACGCGAACCGAGCATGTGGATGGCGACGAACTCGGTCTCGGAGATCGCGCGCCACGCGCTGGCCGAGCGGGCCATGTTGAAGGTCGCCATGGGCGGCACCGCGGAGAGCGACGACAACGACGTGGCGGTGAAGCCGACGGGATCTCCCTCGGGGGAGAGCGCCGTCACCACGGCCACGCCGGCGGCATGACGCCGGAACGCCTGTTTGAAAGCCAGGAGATCGTCGGGTGTCTGCGGCTGGCTGGGGGTCGCCTCGGGGGCGTCGGGCTCGGTGCTATCGGTCACGCATTCCTCCAACGCGGCACGGAGGGTGGGCTATTCCCCGAGGAGAGGACACCGGGGAACGGCTAATACAATGAACAGGCCATGATTCAGACGATCGACCTCCGAGGTCACAAGCCTAGCCCTTCCGAACTCAGCGACCTGGTGCCCCGTTCGCTGACCGATGTGTCGGTCGCGCAGCTCGCCGCGCAGGAGTTGATCGATGATGTGGTCGCTCGGGGAGAGCAGGCGATCCTCGACCAGGCCCTGCGGTTCGACGGCGTCGCGCCGGCGTCCATCCGGGTCTCGCAGAGCGAGATCGACGACGCCGTCGCACAGCTCGACCCCGCGGTGCGCACCGCCCTGGAGTCGGCCATCGACAGGGTTCGCAAGGCCACGCGCGCCCAGGTTCCCCCGCCCACGACCACGAGCCTCGGCCCCGGAGCGCTCGTCGAGCAGCGGTGGCAGCCTGTCGACAGGGTCGGTCTCTACGTGCCCGGCGGCAAGGCGGTCTACCCGTCGAGCGTCGTCATGAACGTGGTTCCCGCGCAGGTTGCCGGGGTCTCCTCGATCGCCCTCGTCTCGCCCCCGCAGAAGCAGTTCGGCGGATCGGTGCACCCCACCATCCTCGGCGCGGCGGGTCTGCTCGGCATCACCGAGGTCTACGCCATGGGCGGCGCCGGCGCGATCGGCGCCCTGGCCCACGGCATCCCGTCGCTCGGCCTCGACCCCGTTCAAGTCATCACCGGGCCCGGCAACGTCTACGTCGCCGCTGCCAAGCGCATCGTGCACGGGCGTGCGGGCATCGACTCCGAAGCAGGTCCCACCGAGATCCTCATCATCGCCGACGACAGCGCGGACGCGTCGTTCGTCGTGGCAGACCTGGTGAGCCAGGCCGAGCACGACGAGCTCGCCGCGGCTGTGCTCGTGACCGATTCGGCCCGGCTCGCCGACTCCGTTCGGTCGCTGCTCGACGACGCCGCACGGTCCACGCGTCACGCCGACAGGGTGGCCGTGGCGCTCGACGGCGTGCAGTCGGCCATCGTGCTCGTCGACGACCTCGCGGCGGCGGCTGACTTCAGCAACGCCTACGGTCCCGAGCACCTCGAGATCCAGACGAGCGATCCCGACGCACTCCTTCCCGCGATCCACAGTGCCGGGGCGATCTTCCTGGGTGCGTACTCTCCCGTGAGCCTCGGCGACTACCTCGCCGGTTCGAACCACGTGCTCCCGACCGGGGGCCAGTCCCGGTTCTCCTCAGGCCTCGGCGCCTACACGTTCCTCCGTCCTCAGCAGGTCATCCGCTACGACAGTGCGGCCCTCCGAGAGGTCAGCGGCCGAATCCACGCCCTCGCCGAGTCGGAGAACCTGCCGGCGCACGCCGAGGCCGTGGCCGCGCGTTTCGAATCCACAGACAGGTAGGCCTTCTCCCCATGTTCTGCCCATATTGCCGATACCCCGACTCCCGGGTCGTCGATTCTCGAACGACAGACGACGGCCTCGCGATCCGCCGTCGGCGCCAGTGCCCGGAATGCGGCCGACGCTTCAGCACCACCGAGACCGCAAGCCTCAACGTGATCAAGCGCAGCGGTGTCGTCGTGCCCTTCAGCCGCGACAAGATCGTGAGCGGAGTGCGCAAGGCCTGCCAGGGTCGACCCGTCACCGACTCCGACCTGGCGATTCTCGCCCAGCGCGTGGAGGAGACCGTGCGCCTCAGCGGAGCCGCGCAGATCGAGGCGAACGATATCGGTCTCGCCATCCTGCAGCCCCTGCGCGAGCTCGACGAGGTGGCCTACCTGCGCTTCGCGAGCGTGTATCAGGGCTTCGATTCGCTCGAAGACTTCGAAGAGGCCATCACCCTGCTGCGTGTCGAGCACGCGGCGTCACGCTCCTCCGACGAGAAGCAGACCACGGTCGAGTGATGTATGCGCTTCTCTTCTCCCTCGTCCTGACCCGCCTCGACCCCGAACGCGCGCACCACCTCGCGTTCACGGTGATCCGTCTCATACCGCGCCTCGGCATCGGCGGCATCGTCCGACGATTCACCGCGTCGAGATCGACGCACGCCGTGAAGACCTTGGGTCTCGACTTCGCCACCCCGTTCGGACTGGCGGCCGGATTCGACAAGGATGCCCGCGGCATCCAGGGTCTGGGTGCACTCGGGTTCGGGCATGTCGAGGTGGGTACCATCACGGCGCATCCGCAGCCGGGGAACGACAGGCCCCGCCTGTTCCGTCTCATCGCCGACCGGGCGGTCGTGAACCGGATGGGGTTCAACAACGGGGGAGCGGCCGAGGCCTCGCTTCGAGTGGCGCGGGCGACCGCGTATCCGGGCCGACCCGTGATCGGGGTCAACATCGGCAAGAGCCGCATCGTCGATGTCGACGACGCGATCGGCGATTACATCTCGAGCACACGGGCGCTCGCCCCGGTGGCCGACTACCTGGTGGTGAACGTCAGCTCCCCGAACACCCCGGGGCTTCGCGGCCTGCAGGAGATCGACAAGCTGGAGCCGCTGCTGAAGGCGGTCAAGACCGAGGCCGGCTCGACACCGCTGCTCGTGAAGATCGCGCCCGACCTCACCGACGACGAGGTGGAGCGGGTCTCCCGGCTCGCTGTCGACCTGGGCCTCGACGGCATCATCGCCACGAATACCACCCTCTCCCGCGAGGGCCTGCGCACAGACCCGACGATCGTGGCGGCAGCCGGTGCGGGCGGGCTCTCAGGCGCCCCTCTGGCGGCGCGATCCCTCGACGTGCTGCGTCTCATCCGGGCGGTCGTGCCTGCGGAGCTCTGCGTGATCTCCGTCGGCGGGGTGGAGACGGCGCACGACGTGGTCGAGCGGCTTAGAGCGGGCGCGACCCTCGTTCAGGGTTACACCGCGTTCCTCTACCTCGGGCCCCTGTGGGCGCGCCGTATCAATCGCGGGCTCGACAGACTGCTCGCGGCGGAGAGCGCCTAGCGGAGCTCGGCCAGCGCGGCGTCGATCCGGCGGAGGCGCGTGGCCTCGGTCTTCGCCGACTCGATCGGCAGCACGATGCGGTTCTGATTGCTGTACGAGAGCGCGTCGAAGCGGGCCTTCGCGGCAGGGTCGCCATCGAGAGCGCCGGCGAGGTCGGCGGGAACGGCGACCTCGCGGGGGGCGGTGTCGGGCTCGAGGGCGACCTCGACCTCGTCGCCGCCGGAGACGCCCGCCGCCTCACGGTTCGCCGCGCTGAGAAAGATCATCAGCCGGCCCTTGTAAGGCGCGACGCTGCTGCGATAGCTGTGGCCTCCCACGGTCACGACGACGGGGATCCGCTTCGCCGTTCCGAGAGCGGACATGACGTCGGCGGGAACCTCGATGCCGGTGTTGTTGCCGTCGAGGACGATGGTCGTGGTGAACTTCACGAGAGCAGCCATGTCGTTTCGCCTGGGTCGAGGCCCGTGGATCAGACCGGGTACTTGCCGCGCTTGACCTGCGGCTTCGGCAGGCGGAGCGGGCGCAGCTGCAGGGCGCGCATGGCCGCGTACCAGCGCACGCCCTTCTCGACGCGGTCGTCGCCGAACTTCGCCTTGAGCTTGCGCGTGACGAGCCAGCCGAGCAGGAGGCTGTCGGCCACCACGAGAACGACGAACGCGTAGAGGGCGAGCATCAGGGCCGTCTGAACGGTCGGGTTCGGAACGAGGGTCGCCAGGATGACGGCGAACATCACCGGGATCATGACCTCGCCGAGACTGAACCGTGCGTCGACGTAGTCGCGGATGTAGCGGCGCTGGGGACCCTTGTCGCGGATCGGGAGGAACTTCTCCTCGCCGTTGGCCATGCCGATGCGGGCCCTGTCGCGGGACTCCTGCAGCTTCGCGCGCGACGCCTTGCGGGCCTCTTTGTTGTCGCCGGCGACGAGAGGACGCCTGTTCGCGGCCTCGCGCTCCTTGCGCGTCGGGGTCGCGTGACCCTTGCCGCCCAGCGGGGCGTCGTCGAGCTGCGCGTCGAGAGCGGGTGCTTTGTCTTTGGCCACGAGGTACGTCCTTGCCGAAAAGTGCAGAAGGATAAAGTTTACCTCTATGACTGAGAACACGGGCACGATCAATTCACACGGCAGCGAAGCGCAGCAGACGGTGCGCGAGATCGTCGAGCGCAACATGCCGGCATCCATCTCCGACCTGACCGACCTCGTGCGCATCCCGTCGGTGTCGTGGGAGGCCTTCGACCGGTCGTTCGTCGCCCAGAGCGCAGCGGCGGTGGCCGCGCTGCTCGACGACACCGGTGCCTTCGACTCCGTCGTCACGTCGCAGGCGGAGACGCCCGAGGGTGGTCTCGGACAGCCCGCCGTGCTGGCGACGAGGGCGGCGAAGAACGGGCGCCCCACCGTGCTGCTCTACGCGCACCACGATGTCCAGCCCCCCGGCGACGAGGCCGATTGGCAGTCGGCGCCCTACGAACCCACGATCCGGGGCGACCGTCTGTACGGGCGCGGGGCATCCGACGACAAGGCCGGCGTCGTGTCGCACATCGCGTCGGTGCGCGCCCTGGTCGAGGCGACGCAGAACGAGTTCGACCTGGGTCTGGTCGTCTTCATCGAAGGAGAAGAGGAGTTCGGCTCGCGCTCCTTCGCAGCATTCCTCGACAAGCACCGCGAGCAGCTGGAGGCCGACGTCATCGTCGTCGCCGACTCCGACAACTGGAACGTCGACACCCCGGCCCTCACCATCAGCCTGCGCGGCAACGTCACGTTCAAGCTGACGGTGCGCACCCTCGAGCACGCGTCGCACTCGGGCATGTTCGGGGGTGCGGCGCCGGATGCGATGCTCGCAGCCGTCCGCCTGCTCGCGTCGCTGCATGGCGAAGACGGGTCGGTCGCCGTCGACGGCCTCGTCGGAACGCAGGGTGCGACCCCGGAGTATCCCGAGGATCAGCTGGCCGAGGAAGCAGGGTTCCTCGAGGGAGTGCGGAGCGTCGGGCACGGCGCCATCCTGTCGCGGCTCTGGTTCCAGCCGGCCATCACGGTAACCGGGATCGACGCACCCAGCGTCGCGAACGCATCCAACACCCTTCTGCCCCAGGTGGCCGTGCGCATCAGCTCGCGCATCGCCCCCGGGCAGAAGGCGCGCGAGGCGTTCGCCGCCATCGAGACGCACCTGCGTGCCCATGCGCCCTTCGGAGCGACCCTCGAGATCACCGACGTCGACCTCGGCGACGCGTTCCTCGTCGACACCAGCGGCTGGGCGGTACGCGAGGCCAAGGCGGCCATGAAGGACGGCTGGGGTGTCGATCCGGTCGACACCGGCATCGGCGGATCCATCCCGTTCATCTCCGATCTCTCCCGCGTCTTTCCCGACGCGCAGATCCTCGTGACCGGCGTCGAGGACCCAGACACCCGCGCGCACAGCCCGAACGAGTCGCAGCACCTGGGCGTCTTCAAGCGCGCGATCCTGAGTGAGGCCCTTCTTCTGGCGCGACTGAACGAGAAGACTCTCGCCCAGCTCTCGGAATGAAATCCGCCCACGCACGGTTTGCGTGTTTAGACTGACCACTACCGACGTTCGTGAGCGGGTCTCCCGCGCTCAGCGCCGCACGTGCTTTCCCGACTTCCTAGGAGCAGCCATGAGCGACACCACAATGACCCAGACCGAGGCGCCCAGCCACCGCGTGGGCGTCACCGACGCCGCCGCCGAGAAGGTGCGCAGCCTGCTCGTGCAGGAGGGCCGTGAAGACCTCCGCCTGCGCGTCGCCGTGCAGCCGGGCGGATGCTCGGGCCTCATCTACCAGCTCTACTTCGACGAGCGCCAGCTCGACGGAGACGCCGTCGTCGACTACAACGGGGTCGAGGTGATCGTCGACGAGATGAGTGTGCCGTACCTCGACGGAGCCACCATCGACTTCGAGGACACCATCCAGAAGCAGGGGTTCACGATCGACAACCCCAACGCCGGAGGAAGCTGCGCCTGCGGCGATTCGTTCCACTGATTATTCGGGTCCCACGAGGCCCGGAGATCCGCTGTTCCTCAAGGGAGTCGCTGTCAAGCGGCTCCCTTCGTGGATTCAGGCGGGCGTGTTATGTCGAGTAGGCTAGGCCTCGGTTCTCTACACTTGTGGGTAGTTCCTTCCACAGTCTTCCGAAAGGTCACTGGTGCGCTCTCGACGTCTCCGCTGGGCCGCAATTCCCATTGCTGCCACCCTCGCATTCCTCCTCGCCGGCTGCACTCAGCAGCAGCTGCAGGGGTGGCTGCCCACCGAGCCGGGAACGACGAACAACGTCGATCGCGTGATCGGGCTCTGGGTCACGTCGTGGATCGTGCTCCTCATCGTCGGAGTCATCACCTGGGGCCTCACGCTCTGGGCGGTCATCGTCTATCGTCGTCGCCGCGGCCAGACGGGCCTCCCCGCCCAGCTGCGCTACAACATGCCGATCGAGATCTTCTACACGGTCGTTCCGCTCATCCTGGTGCTGGGCTTCTTCGCCTTCACCGCCCGTGACCAGTCGGCCATCGAGGCCAAGTACGACGACCCCGACGTCACGATCGCCGTCTACGGCAAGCAGTGGGCATGGGACTTCAACTACGTCGACGAAGACGTCTACTCCGCCGGCATCCAGGGCCAGCCCGACCCCGACGACGCCAAGGGCAGCCTGGTCGAGTCCGAGATCCCCACGCTGTACCTGCCGGTGGGCAAGAAGGTCGAGATCCAGCTCGAGGCTCGCGATGTCATCCACTCCTTCTGGGTCATCGACTTCCTCTACAAGAAAGACATGATCCCCGGCAAGACGAACTACATGTACGTGACGCCGGAGCGTGAGGGCACGTACAGCGGCAAGTGCGCGGAGCTGTGCGGCGAGTACCACTCGCTCATGCTCTTCAACGTCAAGGTCGTCTCGCAAGACGAGTACGACACGTACATCCAGTCTCTGAAGGACGCCGGATTCAACGGCCAGCTCGGACACGAGTACGACAGAAATCAGAACCTCCCCGGCACGACGTCGCCCCGGGTAGCGGAGTAGGGGAACGTAACGATGACGACCACAGCCGTAGCGCCGACCACCGGTCAGACGCTCACCGACGGACAGTCCCGAAGCGCTGAGCGCAAGGGCAACGTGCTGGTCAAGTGGATCACCTCCACCGACCACAAGACCATCGGGTACATGTACCTGATCTCCTCGTTCATCTACTTCTGCCTCGGCGGGGTCATGGCGCTCGTCATCCGCGCCCAGCTCTTCGAGCCCGGTCTCGAGATCCTGCAGACGAAGGACCAGTACAACCAGCTCTTCACGATGCACGGCACGATCATGCTCCTCATGTTCGCGACGCCGCTGTTCGCCGGTTTCGCCAACGTGCTGATGCCGCTTCAGATCGGTGCGCCCGACGTCGCCTTCCCCCGACTCAACGCCTTCGCGTACTGGCTCTACAGCTTCGGCAGCCTGATCGCCGTGGCGGGGTTCCTCACCCCCCAGGGCGCGGCATCCTTCGGCTGGTTCGCCTACGCCCCGCTCTCGAGCGAGACGTTCACGCCCGGCGACGGTGGAAACCTCTGGGTGATCGGACTCGGCATCTCCGGATTCGGAACCATCCTCGGTGCGGTCAACTTCATCACCACGATCATCACCATGCGCGCACCCGGCATGACGATGTTCCGCATGCCGATCTTCACCTGGAACATCCTCGTCACGTCGATCCTCGTGCTCATGGCGTTCCCCGTGCTGGCAGCGGCCCTCTTCGCCCTCGGAGCCGATCGCATCCTCGGCGCCCACGTGTACGACGCCGCCAACGGGGGAGTGCTGCTCTGGCAGCACCTGTTCTGGTTCTTCGGCCACCCCGAGGTCTACATCATCGCGCTCCCGTTCTTCGGCATCATCTCCGAGGTCCTGCCGGTGTTCAGCCGCAAGCCGATCTTCGGCTACAAGACGCTGATCTACGCGACGATCTCGATCGCGGCGCTGTCGGTCACCGTCTGGGCTCACCACATGTACGTCACCGGCTCGGTGCTGCTTCCCTTCTTCGCCCTGATGACCATGCTCATCGCGGTGCCCACGGGTGTGAAGATCTTCAACTGGATCGGCACCATGTGGCGAGGTTCGGTCACGTTCGAGACACCCATGCTCTGGGCTATCGGCTTCCTCATCACGTTCACCTTCGGTGGTCTCACCGGCGTGATCCTCGCATCGCCGCCTCTCGACTTCCACGTGTCCGACTCCTACTTCGTGGTCGCGCACTTCCACTACGTCGTCTTCGGCACCGTGGTGTTCGCGATGTTCAGCGGGTTCTATTTCTGGTGGCCCAAGTGGACCGGCAAGATGCTCAACGAGACGCTCGGCAAGTGGCACTTCTGGATGCTGTTCATCGGCTTCCACACCACGTTCCTGATCCAGCACTGGCTCGGAGTCGTCGGCATGCCGCGACGCTACGCGACGTACTCGCCTGAGGACGGCTTCACATCGATGAACCAGGTCTCGACGGTCGGTGCGTTCCTGCTCGCCGCGTCGCTGGTGCCGTTCTTCCTGAACGTCTACATCACGGCCCGCCGCGCTCCCAAGGTCACGGTCAACGACCCCTGGGGCTACTCGCGTTCGCTCGAATGGGCCACGTCGTGCCCGCCGCCGCGCCACAACTTCACGTCGATCCCGCGTATCCGCAGCGAGTCGCCGGCCTTCGACCTCAACCACCCCGAGGCGGGCATCCCCTTCGGTGTGGGCCCGGCGAAAGACGCGCCCGACGCCCCGACGTACGACACGGCATCCGAGAAGGTGAAGTAAGACATGAGAGCCAATAAGAACCTCTTCTGGATCCTGGCGGTCTTCTGCGTCCTCCTCGCGGGTGTCTACGTCTTCTGGAGCATCATCGACACGGGCAACGTCGAGTGGGTCGGTGCGCTCGGCATCGGCCTGGCCGGCATGCTTGCGGCCTTCCTCGCCTTCTACCTGGGGCGCGTGTACAGCGCGCAGGGCGGAGATCTTCCGGAGGACCGCCTCGACTCCGACATCGACGACGGCGACCCCGAGATGGGCTTCTACAGCCCGTGGAGCTGGTGGCCCGTCATCCTCGCCGGGTCTGCCTCTCTCATGCTTCTCGGTTTCGCCGTGGGCACGTGGATCACGTTCATCGGAGTCGCTCTCGTGCTCGTCGCGATCGTCGGCTGGGTGTACGAGTACTACCGCGGGTACTTCGCCCGCTAGTCCGCCACGCACGGTCTCAGGGCCCGTCTCGCATCGTCGAGACGGGCCCTTCGTCGTACGAGCGCGCTTGTTCACGCGCTGCTCAGTCCGTCTGTCGTCAGTCGGTTCTGAGAACTGTGCGTGGTCAGAGCCTTCTGAGTTCTCTCGTCATCCGGTCGCCTGTCGTTCCGAACGGGTCGTCGGTGGCGTAGCCGCATGTTCGTCGGCGAAGAGCTCGCTGCGTCGCGCGAGGACCGCGCGTCGCTGAGCGGAGATGGCGCGGCTGTAGGCCAAGGTCGCACGGTGCCTGTCGAGTCGGATGCTTTGGGCAATGTCCTGGGACGTGTCGGCGATCCGCCGGCGCCGAAGCGCAGGCAGGTCTCCACCGTGCCGATCGATCTCGGCCAGAATGTAGGCGGGGGAGTTGCTCTGCACGAGTTCGTCCCGAAGGCTTGCGTAGGTGCTGCTGGATGCCGGGTCGTCCTGGCGCGCTGATCGACCGCGGAGCTGGGCGTCGAGACGACGGGAGGCGTAACGTCCGGCTGCGATGACCGCCAATCCGCCTCTGCCGACCACCTCGTCGTGGTCGCGCCCGTCCACGCCTCCCAGACGGGTGCCGGTGCCCCTGCCCGACATCAGGGTGGAGATGGTCACGGCGCCGATCTCGCCGGCGCGCGCGACGATGGCGGCCTCGTCGTCGCTCCGCTATGTCGTCGACCAGGGCTGCGAGTTTCTCCTCCACCGTCAGGAAGACCCGGCCGGGTGCATGGACGCGGACATTCGGTCGGTGCCTGCGGACTGACGCTGAGGTGTTCTTTGGCCTCGACCGCCGCGTGCAGGCCCGTCGGGCCAGCGTCGGAGATGGGCGATACGGCCTCGGCCGTTCTCGATCAAGTTGATGGAGTCACCATCGATCATGTAATCGAAATCGCGACGCTGCGATCTTACGTTCGAACCCTCCCGTATGGATAACGACAGAAACGGCCCTCCCCGAAGGGAGGACCGTTTCTGATCTCTTACGCGAGCGGATCTAGTGGTGGCCGCTGCCGCTCTCGAGCTCCTTCGGGCTGACCGGCGCGATGCGGTCTTCGAAGAACCACCGTGACAGGCCGGCGCGGAAGCGCTGGACGGCCGTGATCTGACCGCGGGCGTTCGGGCGAATCATGAGCGGCTGGTAGTCGTTGTAGTCGATGAGCTTCCACCGCTCGTACTCGTCGACCGGCTGGTGGACCTCGATGTACTCTCCACCGGGCAGACGCACGATGCGACCCGACTCGAAGCCGTGGAGGGCGATCTCGCGGTCCTTCTTCTGGAGGGCGAGGCAGACGCGCTTCGTGACCAGGTAACCGATGATCGGTCCGAGGATGAGGAGCGCCTGGTTGACGTGGATGACACCTTCGATCGACAGCTGGAAGTGCGTGGCGATGATGTCGGAGCTCGCAGCACCCCAGAGGGCCGCGTAGAACAGCACGCCGGCGACACCGATGGCGGTACGGGTCGGCGCGTTGCGGGGACGGTCGAGCAGGTGGTGCTCCCGCTTGTCGCCGGTGATCCACGCCTCGATGAACGGGTACACCAGCACGGCGACGATGAAGCCGCCGAGGATGAGCACGGGGATGATGATGTTGAACGACCAGGTGCGATCCCAGAGCTCGAACTCGAGTCCGGGCGGCATCAGACGCAGGGCGCCGTCGGCGAAGCCGATGTACCAGTCGGGCTGCGTTCCCGCAGAGACGGGCGACGGGTCGTAGGGGCCGTAGTTCCAGATCGGGTTGATCGTGAAGAACGTTCCCATGAGCGCGATCACGCCGAAGACGATGAAGAAGAATCCGCCGGCCTTGGCCGCGAACATCGGCAGGATGGGGGAGCCGACGACGTTGTCCTTCGTCTGGCCCGGGCCCGACCACTGCGTGTGCTTGTGCACGACGACGAAGACGAGGTGGAGCGCGAGCATGACGGCGAGGATCGCGGGCAGCAGGAGGATGTGCAGCGAATACAGTCGGCCGACGATGTCGGTTCCCGGGAACTCGCCACCGAAGAGCAGGAAGGAGATCCAGGTGCCGACGACGGGCAGTCCCTTGATGAGGCCGTCGATGATGCGCAGGCCGTTTCCGGAGAGCAGGTCGTCGGGAAGCGAGTAGCCGGTGAAGCCCTCGGCCAGCGCCAGGATGAAGAGGATGAACCCGATGACCCAGTTCAGCTCACGCGGCTTGCGGAAGGCGCCCGTGAAGTAGATGCGGAGCATGTGGATGCCGATGGCCGCGATGAAGGTCAGGGCCGCCCAGTGGTGAATCTGGCGGATCAGCAGACCACCGCGCACGTCGAACGAGATGTTCAGCGTCGACGACATGGCCGTGGACATCTCGACGCCCTTGAGCGGAACGTAGGAGCCGTTGTAGACGACCTCGGCCATGGATGCCTGGAAGAAGAACGTGAGGAACGTTCCCGTTAGGAGGATGACGACGAAGCTGTAGAGGGCGACCTCGCCGAGCATGAACGACCAGTGGTCGGGGAAGATCTTGCGACCGAACTCCTTGACGACGCCTGAGATGCTGGTGCGCTCGTCGATGTAGTTCGCAGCGGCCTCGGTGAAGCGGCTGGAGGTGCTGCGCGGCGCGGACGGCCGTGTCGGCGCTGCGGCTGGTGCTGGTGCCGTCTCCGGCGTGGTCACTGTACTCATGATGAAGATCGCTCCCAGAAGCTCGGGCCGACGGGTTCGTGGAAATCGCTCTGGGCGATCAGGTAGCCTTCGCCGTCCACGGCGATCGGCAGCTGCGGCAGTGCGCGCTTCGCCGGTCCGAAGATGACCTTGCACTCTTCGGTGACGTCGAAAGTCGACTGGTGGCAGGGGCACAGCAGGTGGTGCGTCTGCTGCTCGTACAGCGCGACGGGGCATCCGACGTGCGTGCAGATCTTCGAATAGGCGACGATGCCGTCGTACGACCAGCCCGCGCGCTCCGGGCTCTCCTTGAGCTTGGCCGGGTCGAGGCGCATCAGCAGCACGGAGGCCTTGGCCTTCTCCTCGAGACGGTGCTCGGACTCGTTCAGTCCTTCGGGGATGACATGGAACGCAGACCCGAGCGTGACGTCGGATGCCTTGATCGGCAGGCCGGACGGGTCGAGTGTCAGGCGGGCGCCCTTCTCCCACATCGTGTGCTCGAGCAGTTCGACAGGATTCTCGTCCTGAGGGCCCCATCCACGGAAGAGCACGACCGCGGGGAGGGGGAAGGCGACGAGAGCGCCGAGGAGCGTGTTGCGAACCAGGGTGCGGCGGCCGAAGCCCGACTCCTCATTGGCTTCCTTGAAGATCTCGACGGCACGGGCGCGCGTCTCCTCGCTGCCACGCACGGCGTGACGCTGGTCGATGCCCTCGTGGTTCGCCATGAGGCTCTTCGACCAGTGCACGGCGCCGAGACCGAGGCCGAAGAGGGCGAGAACGATACCGATGCCGAGCATCATCGTGTGCAGCCGCAGGGCTCCGGTGTCGCCGTCTTCGATGGGGAAGGCCATGTACGACGCGATGGCGAAGATGCTTCCGACGATCGAGAGGTAGAAGAACGTGTAGACCTGTCGTTCGGCCTTCTTCTCGGCCTTCGGGTCGGTGTCGGTCACGCGCGGACGGTGAGCCGGGAAGCCCGGGTTCTCGAACGTCTCGGAGGGGACGACGGCCGTGCCAGGAGCTGCCGTCTCGTGCGAGACGTCAGCCGACGAAACAGCGGTGATGTCCTTGCCGCTCAGATCGTCATGTGCCATGTGATTGCCTTTCGAGCTTTTCTTCGAGGAAGTCCCTGTCGGGAACGTCCTCGCCTCGGTGAAGAATGTGTGAGCGGCAGGGCCGCCGGACTAGTTGGACTTCGCCGTGAGCCAGACGGTCAGGGCGACGATGGCACCCAGGCCGAAGATCCACACGAAGAGTCCCTCGGCCACGGGGCCGAGGCTGCCGAGTTCGTATCCGCCCGGGGACGGGTTCTTCTCGAGGTACTTGAGGTACGTGATGACATCGCGCTTGTCTTCGGGTGACAGGTTCTTGTCGTTGAAGACGGGCATGTTCTGAGGACCGGTGACCATGGCCTCGTAGATGTGCACGGCGGCGACGCCGGTCAGCGCGGGGGCGAACTTGCCCTCGGTGAGTGCTCCACCGGCTCCGGCGACGTTGTGGCACATGGCGCAGTTGATGCGGAACAGTTCGGCACCGTTCGTGGCATCGCCCTCGGCGTCGAGCAGGCTGTCGTCTGGAACGGCGGGGCCGGGGGAGAGGGAGGCGACGTAGGCGGCGAGCGCTTCGGTGTCTTCGGCGGTGAACTGCGGTGCCTTCTCCATGGCCTGCGGACCCTGCATGGCCATCGGCATGCGTCCTGTTCCCACCTGGAAGTCGACCGAGGCCGCACCGACTCCGAGGAGGCTGGGGCCTTCGCCCGTGCCCTGAAGGTCGAGTCCGTGGCAGCTGGCGCAGTTCGCGGCGAAGAGCTTCTTGCCCTCGTCGATGGTGGTCTGAGAGGCGGTGCTCGTCTCGGCCGTGGCCGTGCTGCTGAACAGCGCGTATCCACCGCCCGTGAACAGGAGTCCGATTGCGATCAGGGCAACGGTCGCCATGGGATGACGTCTGTTCGCCGTGCTGCCTTTTCGGGCCATTCTCTTCACTCTTCTCACAACTCTCTTGATGCGTCGACCGGGGTTCGGGTGGGGGCCGGTTGATCTATTTCAGCACGTAGATGACGAGGAACAGGCCGATCCAGACCACGTCGACGAAGTGCCAGTAGTACGACACGACGATGGCGCTCGTCGCCTCGCGGTGCCCCATGTTCTTGACGGCGAAGATGCGGCCGATCACGAGCAGGAATGCGATGAGGCCGCCGGTGACGTGGAGGCCGTGGAAACCGGTGGTGAGGTAGAACGCGGAGCCGTATGCGCTGGAGCTGATGGAGATGCCCTCGGACACCAGCGTCGCGTACTCGAAGATCTGGCCCGACACGAAGATCGCACCGAGGAGGTAGGTCAGGAAGAACCACTCGGTGGTGCCCCACCTGTTCGGCTGCCATCCGGTGGCGCGCGCCTGGAGACGCTCTGCGGCGAACACTCCCGCCTGGCAGGTGAACGAACTCGCCACGAGGATGATCGTGTTCACCAGCGAGAATGGAACGTTGAGCACGCTCGACTCGCTCTCCCACAGCGGACCGGAGGTGCTGCGGAGCGTGAAGTAGATGGCGAAGAGGCCGGCGAAGAACATCACCTCGCTTCCGAGCCACACGATTGTGCCCACTGCCACGACGTTCGGTCGTTGGATCAGCGGGGCACTCGAAGTCTGGGTCAGGGAGCTGCTCGTCACTTCTCCATTATGTCCGATATCAGCACAGGGTTTTTGCATTTGGGTGTGAGTGGCGCAGCCCATTGACACCCGGCCGGCAGGCGTTCGGCCTTTAGAATCGGGATATGGCGTACTCACAGTCCTGGTCCGAAATCCTTTCCTCGCTTCTCGCCCGGGACGACCTCTCGGTCTCCGAGGCATCGTGGGCGATGGACCAGGTGATGACGGGTCAGGCGTCCGACGCGCAACTCGCCGCATTCCTCATCGCCCTCAGGGCCAAGGGGGAGACGGTCGACGAGATCGTCGGATTCCGTGATGCGGTTCTCGATCATGCCGTCAGCCTCGACGTCGACCCGATGGCGCTCGACATCGTCGGAACCGGGGGAGACAGGCACGGCACGGTGAACGTCTCCACCATGGCGTCGATCGTCGCGGCCGCGTCGGGCGTGCCGGTGGTCAAGCACGGGAACCGCGCAGCCAGCTCGAAGTCGGGATCCTCCGACGTGCTGCAGGCCCTCGGCGTCGACCTCGACATCACCAATGTGCGAACGGCAGAGGTCCTCGACGAGGCGGGAATCACGTTCGCGTTCGCCTCGAAGTTCCACCCCGGGTTCGGCAACGTCGCCAATGTGAGACGGGAGCTGGGCGTGCCCACCGTCTTCAACTACCTGGGCCCGCTGTGCAATCCCGCGCGACCCGAGGCATCCGCTGTGGGGGTGGCGCAACTCGATCGCGTGCCGATCTTCGTGGGCGTTTTCCAGACGCGCGGCGCCACCGCTCTCGTCTTCCGCGGCGACGACGGGCTCGACGAGCTGACCACGACAGGTCACAGCCACATCTGGGAGGTCTCTCTCGGAGCGGTCGTCGAGCATGACCTCGATCCTCGTGACCTCGGCATCGCCCGTGCGCAGATCGGCGATCTGCTCGGCGGCGACGCCGAGCACAACGCCGACATCGCACGCCGCGTCCTCCAGGGGGAGGTGGGCCCCGTGAGGGACATCGTGCTGCTGAACGCCGCCGCGGGTCTCGTGGCCTTCGACCTCGCCTCGGATCCGGAGCAGGGACGGCGGCCGATCGTCGAGCGCCTGCGCGAGAAAATGGCCGTCGCCGCCCGGACGATCGATTCCGGTGCGGCGACGGCCACTCTCGACGCGTGGGCCGAAGCCACGCGTCACTGACTCACTGGGTGTCTTCGTCGACCCAGTCGAGGGTCTTCGTGACGGCCTTCTTCCAGTTGCGCAGCAGGCGGTCTCGCTCTGCCGCGTCCATGCTCGGAGTCCAGCGCTTGTCCTCCTGCCAGTTGTCGCGCAGTTCGTCGAGGGTCGACCAGAAGCCGACGGCCAGGCCGGCCGCGTAGGCCGCGCCCAGCGCCGTGGTCTCGGCCACGACCGGTCGCACGACGGGCACGTCGAGGATGTCGGCCTGGAACTGCATCAGACGGTCATTGGCGGATGCTCCGCCGTCGACCTTGAGCTCCGTGAGGGGCACACCCGAGTCGGCGTTCACGGCGTCCAGAACCTCGCGTGTCTGGAAGGCGATCGCCTCGATGGCGGCGCGGGCGATATGGCCCTTGTTCACGTACCGGGTCAGTCCGACCAGCGCGCCCCGGGCATCCGATCGCCAGTGCGGCGCGAAGAGGCCGGAGAAGGCCGGCACGAAGTACGCGCCGCCGTTGTCGTCGACCGTGTCTGCCAGCGCCTCCACCTCGGGTGCCGAGGAGATGATTCCGAGGTTGTCGCGCAGCCACTGGATGAGCGATCCGGTGACGGCGATGGAGCCTTCGAGGGCGTAGTGGGTCTCGCCGTCGCCGAGCTTGTAGCCGATGGTGGTGAGCAGGCCGTTCTCGCTCTTGACGATGTCGGTGCCGGTGTTGAAGATCAGGAAGTTTCCCGTGCCGTAGGTGTTCTTCGCCTCGCCCTTGTCGAAGGCGGCCTGGCCGAACGTGGCGGCCTGCTGGTCGCCCAGGATTCCGGCGACGGGTACCTCGCGCAGCAGACTGGAGTCGTGGACGAGCCCGTACGTCTCCGACGAGCTCTTCACCTCGGGAAGCATCGACTTCGGCACGTTGAACACCGCAAGGATGTCGTCGTCCCACTCGAGCGTCTCGAGGTTGAGGAAGAGGGTGCGGCTGGCGTTCGTGACGTCGGTGATGTGCACGCCGCCGTCGACGCCGCCGGTCAGATTCCAGGTGACCCAGCTGTCGGTCGTGCCGAACAGCAGGTCCCCGGCTTCAGCGCGCTCACGGGCGCCTTCGACGTTCTCGAGGATCCAGACGATCTTTGTTCCGGCGAAGTACGTCGACAGGGGGAGTCCGACGATGTCCTTGAACCGGTCGACCCCGCCGTCGGCGGCGAAGCGGTCGACGATCTCCTGCGTGCGGGTGTCCTGCCAGACGATGGCGTTGTAGATGGGTTCGCCCGTGTTCTTGTCCCATACCACCGCGGTCTCGCGCTGGTTCGTGATGCCCACGGCCTTGATGTTGTGGCGCGTGATGTTGGCCTTCGACAGCGCCTGGCCGATGACCTCACGCGTGTTGTCCCAGATCTCTTTGGGGTTGTGCTCGACCCAGCCCGCCTTCGGGAAGATCTGCTCGTGCTCGAGTTGGCCGGTCGAGACGATCGAGCCCGAGTGGTCGAAGACGATCGCCCTGGTGCTGGTCGTTCCCTGGTCGATCGCGAGAATGTAGTCCGTCATTGTCTAACTCCTTTGTTGAGTCCTGAGGTTCGTGGGTGACACGAGAGCGGGCCCGTCACGATCATGTGCGGGCCCGCTGTGTGTCAGGTGAGGATGGGGAGGAGGGGCACGGCGGCGAAGCCGGCCAGGACGCCTCCGACGATGGGGCCGAGGACCGGGACCCAGGAGTAGGACCAGTCGGAGGAGCCCTTGCCCTTGATCGGGAGGATGAAGTGCGCAATGCGCGGGCCGAGGTCACGGGCCGGGTTGATGGCGTACCCGGTCGGGCCACCAAGGGATGCGCCGATCGCGATCACGAGGATCGCCACGGGAAGAGCACCCAGGGCTGCGAGGCCGCCCTCACCCTGCCTGCCGCCCCCGAAGCCGATGACCACGAACACCAGCACGAACGTGCCGATGACCTCGGTCAGGAAGTTCCACCCGTAGGAGCGGATCGCCGGTCCGGTGGAGAACACGCCGAGCTTGTTGGCCGCGTCGGGCTCTTCGTCGAAGTGCTGCTTGTAGGCGAGCCAGACGAACACGGCGCCGATGATCGCACCCAGCAGCTGGGCGGCGATGTAGGTGAGGATCGACACGATGTTCACGGGAACGCCGGAGCCGAACTCGGTCGCGCCGTTCGCGACGAGGCCGAGGGTGACGGCGGGGTTCAGGTGCGCACCACTGTTGTACGACACGATCACACCCGAGAACACGGCGAAGCCCCACCCGATGTTCACCATCAGGAACCCGCCATTGAAACCCTTGTTCTTCACGAGCGCCACGTTGGCGACGACGCCGCAACCGAGAAGAACGAGCAGGGCCGTGCCTACCAGTTCAGCGAGAAATACAACTCCGAGATTGTCCACGTCGACCTTCCTTCGTGTGACGTCTATGTCACCTTGTGCAGAACCCCACATCAAGCGGTTGACTACACCATATCCGCAGGGATCTGCGGCGCATATGGTCTGGCGGGCAAAAGTCCAGACACTTCCGTGGAACTCGGGCGAACAAGTAGATTTGGCAGTGCGAGCTGCGCTCCCGCGCGGCTCCCTGAGCCGTTCCAGGCCCAGGTCGCACGGCACCATCAAAGAGGATTGCCACTCATGAAGAAACTCATCAACGATCCGCGTCGCGTGGTCGAAGAAGCGGTCGCCGGATTCGAGGCCGCCCACGGCGACCTGGTCGCGGTCTCGCACGATCCCATCTACATCGCCCGCAAGGATGCGCCGCGACAGGGCAAGGTCGCCCTTGTCAGCGGCGGCGGAAGCGGGCACGAGCCGCTGCACGGCGGTTTCGTCGGCTTCGGCATGCTCGACGCCGCCGTTCCCGGCCCCGTGTTCACCTCGCCGACTCCTGATCCCATCCTCGCGGCCACGAAGGCCGTCGATGGGGGAGCGGGCGTGCTGCACATCGTCAAGAACTACACCGGAGACGTGCTCAACTTCGAGACGGCAGCAGACCTCGCCGCCGCGGATGGCATCGACGTGCAGACCGTGATCGTCGACGACGACGTCGCGGTCAAGGATTCGCTGTACACGGCGGGGCGGCGCGGTGTCGCGGGCACCGTTCTCGTGGAGAAGATCGCGGGCGCGGCGGCGGAGCGCGGCGACGACCTCGCCTCGGTCGCCGCGATCGCGACACGGGTCAACTCGGTGACGAGGTCGATGGGAGTCGCCCTGACTCCGTGCGTCGTTCCGCATGCGGGGGAGCCGAGCTTCACGCTGGCCGATGATGAGATCGAGATCGGCATCGGCATCCACGGCGAGCCCGGGCGCGAGCGCATCAAGATCGAGCCCGCAGACGCGATCGTCGACAGGATCCTCGCACCGATCGTCGACGACCTGCCCTTCGCGTCGGGAGACCGGGTTCTCCTCTTCGTCAACGGACTGGGCGGCACTCCGCAGGTGGAGCTCTATATCGTCTTCCGTCGCGCCGCCGAAGCGCTGGCCGAGCGCGGCATCACCGTCTCGCGCACACTCGTCGGCAACTTCGTGACCTCGCTCGAGATGCAGGGCATGAGCATCACCGTCATGAGGCTCGACGACGAGCTCGAGCAGCTCTGGGACGCACCCGTGCAGACCGCCGCCCTGCGGTGGGGAAGGTAGACGACATGACGTTGGACACGGCATGGGCCGTTCGCTGGATCAGGGCGAGTGCCGCCGTCATCTCCGAGCACCGGGTCGAGCTCATCACGCTCGACCGCGACATCGGCGACGGTGACCACGGAGAGAATCTCGATCGGGGGTTCTCGGCCGTTCTGCCGAAGCTCGACGATCTGGCCGACGATGCCACGCCGGCGGATGCGCTCAAGCTCGTCGCGACGACGCTGATCTCGACCGTGGGCGGTGCGGCAGGCCCGCTGTACGGCACCGCGTACCTGAAGGCGGCAGGTGCGATCGCCGGACAGGCCGAGCTCGACGGCGCGGCGATCGTGGCCCTGCTCACGGCCGCTCGTGACGGCGTCGTCCTGCGAGGCAAGGCCGCCCCGGGCGACAAGACCATGGTGGATGCCTGGACGCCCGCCGTCGACGCGGCCGCGGCCGCCCTGTCGAACGGCTCGGACGAAGCAGGAATCCTCGACGCCGCCGCGACGGCGGCGGAGGGCGGCGCCCGGGCCACGGAGCCGCTCGTAGCGCACAAGGGTCGGGCGAGCTACCTGGGGGAGAGGGCCATCGGGCATCGCGATCCCGGTGCTCAGTCCTCGGCCCTGCTGCTCCGTGCCGCCGCGGACACGGCGACGGACGCCTGATATGGCGCCGGTGGCCGGCAAGGTCGGGTTGGTCTTCGTCTCGCACAGCTCCAAGATCGCGGAGGGGCTGGTCGAACTCGCGCAGCAGATGGCCGGGACCACGGCGATGGCAGCCGCCGGAGGCACGGACGAGGGCGGAATCGGCACGAGCTTCGAGCGAGTCGGGGAGGCCATCGCCTCGGTCGACTCGGGGGAGGGTGTCGTCGTACTGTGCGACCTGGGCTCGGCCATCCTCACGGCCGAGACGGCGAAGGACTTCCTCGACGATGACGTGCGCGATCGCGTGGTGATCGTGGACGCCCCGCTCGTCGAGGGTGCCGTCGCCGCATCCGTCGAGGCCGAGTCGGGCGCCGACCTCGGCGCGGTGGTGGCCGCCGCCCGGTCTGCGATCGGCGCGTTCGCTGCCGGCGACCCGCATCCGGTCGCCGACGAGACGACATCGGGGTATTCCCGCAGCGTGACCATCGTGAACACCGACGGGCTGCACGCCCGGCCGGCCGCCGAGTTCGTGAAGCTGGCCAATTCGCTCGGGGTTCCGGTCACGGTCAACGGGGCGGATGCACGAAGCCTGCTGGGCATCATGTCGATGGGGCTCGTCAAGGGCCGATCGGTCGAATTGTCGACGCCGAGCCCCGACGGCAGGGCCGCTGTGGATGCGCTGGCCGAGCTCGTGGAGTCGGGTTTCGGCGAGTCGTAGTCACTCTGTGCACTACGTCGGGTGCGCCTCTACGAGGAGACATCGACCGTTGTCGGACCGATGAGGACGACGAGGCTGGCGACCGCGACGAAGGCGCAGCCGATCGTCACGCACCCCCAGATCGATCGGCTGAGAAGCAGTTCCGTTCTACGGGTCATGCTCGACGACCACGCCAGGATCGAGGCGAGCAGCGCGAGCGCGAGGGCGAAGCAGGCGGCGCTCGACGACAGAGCGGCGAAGACGACGTCGAACGATCCCCATGCCGACATGAACCGACCTCCAGAGCGCCCGGGGACCACCGAGGCGGTGAAGATCCCTCACTGACCTAGACGGGCGTCCGTGCCGATCATGACGGCGCATTCGTCAGACGGCGCACCGCAACGGCGGGGGAGAGGAGTCAGGCGGCCTGCCACAGCTCGATGCGATTGCCCTCCGGATCGACGACCCAGCCGAACCGACCGACCCCGTCCATCGTCTCGGTGCGAGGGTCGACCTCCGCTCCCGCGGAGCGGAGCTGCTCGAGCATCGCGTCGAGGTCGGCGACGCGGAAGTTCAGCATCATCTGCTGCGAGGGGGATCCGAGGTAGTCGCTTGTGCGATCGAACGTCGCGAGAATCGTGGGCCCTGCCTGCTGCTGCCACGGGTCCGACGGGTCGGTGCCGATTCCGAGATTGTCGCGGTACCAGGCGGACAAGGCGTCGGGATCCGACGAACGCATGAACACTCCGCCGACGCCCAGAACTCGCTCCATGCCGACATCCTGCCGCCGAGAATGGAGTTGTGTAAAGAGGCCTGTTCCCTCACCCTGTCGAAAGGCGCGGATGTCGGCACCGGCTAGGCAGCGCCGGGCGCGGCGCGCGGGTGTGTTGACATAATGTGCATTATCGGACATTTGGTGGAGGCGGCGGAGCGGGGTCGATCAGCGACTGCGAGCCGGCCCGAGCCGGTCGCCCGATGGTCTCTGCACGGTGACTCTGTGCGCTCCGGCGCAGGCTGCTCCGGGTGGCGAGTCGATGGCTGAAACTCTATGGCTGTGCGATGCGCTCATCTGGTGACGGGCCTGCACGACGACCGTCGCGCATCCGTGGCTCTGGCTCGTCACCGTGAAATCTCTTGACATAATCACAACCGGGCCAGAACAGACTCGTTGTCACGAACGACGCTCAGGCACCCACGTACCGTGCCAGGTATTCGCCGGTCAGGGTCGATCGTGCGTCGACGAGGTCGGACGGAGTTCCTTCGAAGACCACGGTGCCTCCGTCGTGGCCGGCGCCGGGCCCGATGTCGATGATCCAGTCGGCGTGAGCCATGACCGCCTGGTGGTGCTCGATGACGATCACCGACTTTCCTGAGTCGACCAGCCGGTCGAGAAGGCCGAGCAACTGTTCGACGTCGGCGAGATGAAGCCCGGTGGTCGGCTCGTCGAGGATGTAGACGCCGCCCTGCTCCGACATGTGGGTGGCAAGCTTCAGGCGTTGCCTCTCTCCGCCGGAGAGCGTGTTCAAGGGCTGTCCGAGACGGATGTACCCCAGGCCGACGTCTGCCAGACGCTCCAGGATCGACTGGGCGGCCGGCGTGCGCGAGTCGCCGGTCGAGAAATACAGCAGCGCCTCGTCGACGCTCATGCCGAGGACCTCGCTGATGTCGCGCCCGTTCAGGTGGTAGTCGAGCACCGAGGCGTCGAAACGACGGCCCTCGCATACCTCGCAGGTGGTGGTGACGGAGGCCATCATGCCGAGGTCGGTGACGATCACGCCGGAGCCGTTGCAGTTCGGACAGGCCCCTTCCGAATTCGCACTGAACAGGGCGGGTTTGACGCCGTTCGCCTTGGCGAACGCCTTGCGGATGGGTTCGAGCAGTCCCGTGTATGTCGCCGGGTTGCTGCGACGGGACCCTCGGATGGCGCCCTGGTCGACCGAGACGACGCCGTCACGACCCGCGATCGAGCCGTGGATGAGCGAGCTCTTGCCCGAGCCCGCGACGCCCGTGACGACGGTGAGGATGCCGGTGGGAACGTCGACGTCGACGTCGCGCAGGTTGTGCGTTCGCGCCCCGCGGATCTGCAGGGCACCGGTGCGCGTTCGCACGGTCTTCTTGAGGGTGTGCCGGTCGTCGAAATGGATGCCGGTCAGGGTGCCGCTCCCCCGCAGCCCGTCGACGGTGCCCTCGAAACAGACCTCGCCTCCCGCGGTGCCCGCGCGCGGCCCGAGGTCGACGATGTGGTCGGCGATGGCGATCGTCTCGGGCTTGTGTTCGACGACGAGAACGGTGTTGCCCTTGTCGCGCAGTTGCAGGAGGAGGCCGTTCATGCTCTGGATGTCGTGGGGGTGCAGACCGATGGTCGGCTCGTCGAAGACATAGGTGACGTCGGTCAGGGAAGAGCCCAGGTGCCGGATCATCTTCGTGCGCTGCGCCTCGCCGCCCGAGAGCGTGCCCGCGGGTCGATCGAGCGAGAGGTATCCCAGTCCGATCTCGACGAAGGAGTCGAGCGTGTGCTGCAGGGCGCTCAGCAGGGGCGCGACCGACGGCTCGTCGATCGTGCGCACCCATTCGGCGAGATCGCTGATCTGCATGGCACAGGCATCGGCGATGTTGATCTCGCCGATGCGGGAGGAGCGCGCGCCCTCGTTGAGACGCGTGCCCGAACACTCCGGACAGGTCGTGAAAGTGACTGCCCGGTCGACGAAGGCCCGGATGTGGGGCTGCATCGCCTCCCGGTCCTTCGACAGGAACGACTTCTGTACCTTGGGGACGAGTCCCTCGTAGGTCATGTTGATGTCGCCGACCTTGATCTTGACGGGCTCGTGATAGAGGAAGTCGTCGAGCTCCTTCGTCGTGTAGTCGCGGATCGCCTTGTCGGCGTCGAGGAATCCGGAGCCCGTGAAGATGCGTACTCCCCACCCGTCTGCCGTGTATCCCGGAATGGTCAGGGCGCCCTCGTTGAGCGATTTGCTGTCGTCGTAGAGCTGGGTGAGGTCGATGTCGTTGACCTTGCCCATGCCCTCGCAGCGGGGGCACATGCCCCCGGTGACCGTGAAACTGCGGCGTTCTCTGACCTCTCGCCCGCCCTTCTCCATCGTGACGGCGCCGGCGCCGCTGACCGAGGGAACGTTGAAAGCGAATGCCTGTGGCGAGCCGAGGTGGGGCTGGCCCAGTCTGCTGAAGACGATCCTCAGCATCGCGTTCGTATCGGTCGCCGTTCCGACGGTCGAGCGCGAGTTTGCCCCCATGCGTTCCTGGTCGACGATGATCGCGGTCGTCACGCCCTCGAGCACGTCGACGTAGGGACGGGCGAGCGTCGGCATGAATCCCTGCAGGAATGCGCTGTAGGTCTCATTGATCATGCGTTGCGACTCGGCGGCGATCGTGGCGAACACCAGGGAGCTCTTGCCCGACCCCGAGACACCGGTGAAGACGGTGAGGCGTCGTTTCGGGATGTCGACGCTGACATCCTTCAGGTTGTTCTCGCGGGCACCCTGCACACGGATGCGGTCGTGGTTGTCGGCTGCCGTGCTCATGGATTCCCTCTCGTCGAACAGTCAGCAGGATGCGAGCTGGCCGCGCAGGAGCCGAGCGAGGTTCTCGGGTTCGACCGGGTCGGCGGTCGTCTCGAGCTCGCGCAGGCTCCACCACCGCTGGTCGATGATGTCTACCTTCTCCTCGGGCGTCCACCTCGTCGAATCGACCTCGAATCGCCGGGTGCGGAAGGAGTACCACGCCTCGTGGTGCGCGGCCCAGACGCCGGGAGCCCGTTCGGCCACGAAGTCGCGGGTCGAGAACGGTGCTCCCGGATCGTCGATGACGAGGCCTGTCTCCTCGAAGAGTTCGCGCACGGCGGCCGTGCGATGGTCTTCGCCCGGCTCGAGGTGCCCGCCCGTCGTCAGCCACCTGGCCGGATAGCCGTCGACGTCGTGGCGGGTCAGCATGAGCAGCACGTGGTCGTACTGGTCGACGAGAAGCACTCGTGACTTCGCATAGACGACGTCGGTGGTCGTGGCGTGCACGCTCATGCCGGCCGGTTCGTTCTGGATCTCAGTCGACGGGCGTGAAGTCGCTGATGTCGCCGACGTACCGCGTGTGATTCACGGGAATCGGCTCGACGGCGGCGAGTGCGACCTCGGCGGCGAACTCCCCCACGTTGTACAGGCGGCCGGCCGACTCCTTGCGCGAACTGATCGCGCCCGGATTCGCTCGCTCGAGGAGGGTGGCCGTGATCGTTCCCTCGATCATGTCTCCCGAGACGACGACGAACTCGATGCCCTTCTCGTCGAGCTCGGGGATGAGTGCGCGGAGCGCGTCCTCCCCTGCACGCTTCGACAGGGCCACCGGAACGTACTCCGGCATGGTCTCGGTCGTGTGGATGAAGTGCGCCTGGTGGCTGGTGACGAAGACGACTCGTGAGCCCGGGGCGAGCAGGGGCACGGCGCTCGTGAGCACGTTGAGCTGGGCATCGCGGTTGAGCGTCATGGCGTAGTCGGCGGCCATGCCGCCCTCCATGCCCCCCGAGGCGTTCAGGACGAGAACGTCGAGTCCGCCGAACTCGGACTGGATGCGCTCGAACAGCTGGGCGACCGAGGAGGGGTCGGTGAGATCGGCTCCGACCGTGATGGCCTCTCCCCCGGACTCGGCGATCTTCGCTGCCAGCTTGAGGGCTCGCGCCTCTTTATTGCGGAAGTTGATGGCGACCCGGGCGCCGGCCGCGGCGAAGTACGACACGGTGTCGGCGCCGATTCCACGCGATGAGCCGGTGACGAGCACGCGCTTCGCGGCCATGGATTCGGGTTGCAGGGGGTTTGTTGACACTCTCGGTGCTCCTTTGACTCTGGCTCCCGAGACTACCAAGTCAGGGTCATGCACTCAGGCGTTGCTGGTAGTTTTGAGGAATACATCGACGAGAGGAGTCGTGTACAGATGGTCGAATTCCTGGCGTCCTACGCGTGGACGATCTGGCTGGCCCTGGTGCTGGTCTTTCTCATCGTCGAGATGTTCAGTCTCGAATTCACGTTCCTCATGATCGCTCTGGGCAGCGTCGGCGGTCTCGTCTCCAGCCTCGTCGGGGTTCCCTGGTTCTTGCAGATCGTGATCGCGGCTGCGATCTCGCTTCTCCTCATCTTCACCATCCGCCCTCCGTTGCTCCGGGCTCTTCGGCGGGGCGGCGACCCCACGAAGAGCAACGTGGATGCGCTCATCGGGCTCGAGGGCATCGTCACGACGCGGCTCACGAAGGGCGGCGGTCACGTCAAGCTCTCCAATGGAGACATCTGGACGGCTCGGGTCTCCCCCATCACCGACGCGGCGGATGTCGACCTCGGTCAGAGGGTGCTCGTGACCGCCATCGACGGCGCCACGGCATTCGTGGTCCCCGCAGAAAGGACAGCGCTGTGACCGGTTCGGATTCCTCCATCGTCGGACAGATCGTGGTGATCGCGATCATCGTGGTGATCGTCATCTTCGTTCTGGTGATCCTCGCCCGCTCGATCCGCATCATCCCTCAGGCCACGGCCGGAGTCGTGGAGCGGCTCGGCGCCTATCACAAGACCCTCGAGCCGGGCCTTCGGGTGCTCGTGCCCTTCATCGACCGGCTCCGTCCCCTCATCGACCTGCGCGAGCAGGTCGTGTCGTTCCCACCGCAGCCCGTGATCACCGAGGACAACCTCGTCGTGTCGATCGACACGGTGGTGTTCTTCCAGGTCACCGACGCCCGCGCGGCCACCTACGAGATCGCCAACTATCTCGGGGCGGTCGAACAGCTTGCAACCACCACATTGCGCAACGTGGTCGGTGGCCTCAATCTCGAACAGGCGCTCACCAGCCGCGACGAGATCAACGGGCAGCTGCGCATCGTGCTCGACGAGGCCACGGGAAAGTGGGGCATCCGAGTCGGACGGGTCGAGCTGAAGGCGATCGATCCTCCCCTGTCGATCCAGGATTCGATGGAGAAGCAGATGCGCGCCGAGCGTGAGCGTCGCGCCGTCATCCTCACCGCCGAGGGCACGAAGCAGTCCGCGATCCTCGAGGCAGAGGGTCACCGACAGGGCGAGATCCTTCGTGCCGAGGGCGACGCCCAGGCGGCCGTGCTGCGCGCGAAGGGCGAGGCCGAGGCCATCACCACCGTGTTCGGGGCGATCCACCAGGGTGAGCCCGACCAACTGCTCCTCGCCTATCAATACCTGCAGACCCTCCCCAAACTCGCGGAGGGTTCGGCGAACAAGCTCTGGATCATCCCGAGCGAACTCACCGAGGCGCTCAAAGGAATAGGGCAGGCATTCGGCGACCGTGGCCCGACGACACCGACCAGCTGACCGCGGCGAGTGGTTCTCGCCGCCCGCTCCGCGGGTGCTGGCGCATCGAGGACTCGCCCTTGACGCGCCCGAGAACACGCTCGCGGCGTTCGACGCCGCGCTGCGTCGAGGGGCGATCTACATCGAGACGGACGTTCACGCATCCCGCGACGGCGTGGCGATGATCGCGCACGATCCGAGTCTGCTGCGAGTCGCCGGCATCGACGCCGAGGTCGCGAATATGACAACCGATGAGTTGCAGAAGGTCGACCTGGGCGACGGCCATCGCATGCCGACGCTCCTCGACGCCCTGAGAGCCTTTCCGCAGGCGCGGTTCAACATCGACGTCAAGTCGCAGCGCGCGGGAGTCGCGATCGCGCGCGCCGTGATCGAGGCGGGCGCCACTGGTCGTGTGCTCGTGACGTCGTTCTCGGCCAGCCGCCGGGCTGTGGCACTCGATCTCCTCCCGGGGGTCGCGAACTCGGCCAGCGCCCCTCGCTTCGTCGCCATCCTCGCTCTGGCGAAGCTCGGTGTGCTCGGGCTCGCCCCCTGGGTTGTCGGTGGCGTCGACGCCGTGCAGGTCCCCCCGAGGCGCGGCCGGCTCTCGATCGCGACGCCGCGCGTCGTGCGAGCGCTTCACCGCCGAGGTGTCGAGATGCACGTGTGGACCATCAACGACCCCGACGAGATACGACGGCTCCTCGCGATGGGCGTCGACGGCATCGTCACCGACAGATGCGACCTCGCACTCGACGTCGTGCGAAGCACGGCCGAAGACCGCTCGCCGGTTCCGCCCGCCTGACCTGCAGACTCTCTGGGAGAGTTCTGGTAAAGCTCCGGCTGGGAAGAATTACCCCTGTTCTGGGGTTTATAACGGTGTAAGCAACGCGAGAAAGGACCACACAATGGCGGATCGCAGCTTGCGCGGAATGAGACTCGGAGGCCAAAGCCTCCAGACCGAAGAAGGCGTCGTCTTCTCCCCGCGCTTGACCCACACGTATCACTGTTCCTCCTGCGGAAAAGACACCGACATGGTGTTCTCCGCAGAGGCCGAGGCTCCCGACACCTGGGAGTGCAAGTACTGCAGCATGGAAGCCACACGCATGGTCGGGTCTGAGCCCGTCGTCGTCGAGCACGCGGAGTCCAAGACGCCGCGAAGCCACTGGGACATGCTGCTCGAGCGTCGCACCCGTGCAGAGCTCGAGGAGCTCCTCGAGGAGCGGCTCACCTACCTTCGTGCCCGCCGTGGCCATAAGGTCAACGCCTAGTACTCATCACGGCACGATTCAGCGCCCCGGTCAGCGACAGCTGACACGGGGCGCTTGTCAGTTGACCCGGCGTCGTGCGGCGGCGGTGGCCAGCGAGAGCACCAGGCCCGCGAGGCCCAGCCCAGACACGAGGAGTTCGATGCCCGCGCCCAGAAGTGTCGCCGGGCTGGTCCGGGTCGCGAGCGGAACGTCCGCGATCATCGATCCGGCCTCGTAGGGGGCGACCGATGCGATCGTCGAACCGTCCGGGGCGATGATCGCGCTGGTGCCCACCGTGGAGATGTTCACGACGCTGCGCCCTGTCTCGACGGCACGGAGGCGGGCGATCGCCAACTGCTGCAGGTTCTCGTCGGTCTTGCCGAAGTCGGCGTTGTTCGTCTGGGCGAGGATCACCTGGGCCCCGTCGCCCATCATCTCGCGGGCGACCGCGTCGTCGGTGATGTCGAAGCAGATGGAGATTCCCGCGATCACGCCGTTGATGTCGAAGACGGTGTCGGTGGTTCCCTTCGAGTAGTCGCGTGTCACGAGGTCGACCAGGTCGGGAACGATCGCTCGGAAGATTGCGCGCGCGGGCATGTACTCGGCGAACGGAACGGGGTGTCGCTTGTCGTAGTGGTCGACCGAACCGCTGCCGGCCTTCCAGAGCAGCGAGGTGTTGAAATAGGTGTCCTCGGACGGGTTCGTGATCGTGCCGACGATGAACGGCGCATTCATGGCCTCGCTCAGGTAGTCGAGCTGATCGGCCGCCAATTGCGATCGGGCGGGGTCGAGGTCCGAGCCGTTCTCGGGCCACACGACCATGTCGACCCTCTGATCGATGATCTTCAAGGTCTCGGCGGTCTGGTCGCTCAGCACGTCGCCGGCGGCACGCTCGGAGAACAGCGACGCGTCGGTGTTGCCCTGCACCGCGGCGATGCGCGACGTGCCCTCGGTCGGCGCGTACCAGGCGGGCACCGCGAGTGTGGCGACAACGGCCACGGCTGCCCACAGGACTCGAGTCCTCGCGAGGACTCCGGGCGTGCGCGCGAGTTCGACGAGGAATGCGACGAGCCAGACCATCACGAACGAGAGTCCGGAGAATCCGATCCAGCCGACCAGCGACGCATAGGGGCTCTCGGACTGGGAGAAGACCACGCGTCCCCACGAGAATCCGCCCTCGGGCCAGACGGCCGTGAGGGCCTCCCTGGCCGTCCAGAGTCCGGCGACCACGACGGGCAGCATCAGAAGCCGGATGCCGGCGCCCGGCCAGGTGATCGACGCACGACCGTAGACCACGGCGATCAGCGCTGCCCCGACGGCGAAGAAGAGCGACTGCAGAATCGCCAGAGCCAGCCACGGGATAGGCCCGAGGTACAGCGTGAGCCAGAAGATGTGCACGCCCCAGAAGGAGAAGCCGCCGACGAGGCCGATCAGCAGTGCACCCCAGAGACGCCGACCGATCAGGGAGACGAGCACGAGCCCGATTCCCAGGAACGTGACCGGCCAGACGTCCTTGTCGGGGAAACCCGTGTCGAGAGCTACTCCCCCGGCCGCCGCCGTGAGGAGGGCGAGCCAGTACGGCATGATCGGGCGCGCGCGCTCGCTCGGGATGGACGACGGCCCGGGCAGGCGAACGGATGCGCTGCCCCCGGGTCGGGGGCGAGACGATGGCGCTGCGGGGTGCGCGGCGACGTTCGGCGGGCTCAGCTCGACGACCATGCTCACGCCACCGACGAATAGGCCACGATGCCGCGGCGGATCAGGTCGAGTGCGTCGCGGGCCGCGCGGGCGATCCGGGCGTCCGGCTGGCCCTGGAGCTGGTCGAGCAGGTCGATGGTCTGCTTCGTCCAGCGAACGAAGTCTCCCGCCTGCATGTCGGCGTCGACCAGCACGTCGTCGAGGCGGGCGCCGCGGGCCCACTGGTGCATGGCCAGGCTGAGCCCGGTGGAGAGCGGAGCGCCCTCGGGCAGTCGATGCCTCGCCTCGAGCTCCTGAAGCGAATCGAGGATGTGTCGGGTCGACTCGAGCGCTGCCCGGAACGTTCCACGGGGAAGGAACCGATCGGCCCCCTCGTTCTCCTCCCTGCGCGGCTCGTACACCAGGGCGCAGGCGATGGCGGCGAGTCCGGCCGCGTCGAGGTCTTTCCAGGCCTGTCTGCGCAGGCACTCGGCCACCAGCAGGTCTCGTTCGCCGTAGATGCGCTTCAGCGTTCGCCCCGTCGGCGTCAGGGTCATCTCTCCGTCGTCCTGCTCCGACAGGTACCCGAGCTCGACGAGCACATCGGTGACACGGTCGAAGACCTTGGAGATGGCTCCGGTCCGTGTGCTGATCTGCTGCGCGAGGCGGTCGGTCTCTTTCTTCAGGCGCCACCACCGCTCGGCCCAGCGTGCGTGCTGCTCGCGGTCGGGGCACGAGTGCACGGGATGCACCTTGAGTCGACGACGGAGATCGTTGATCTTCTTGGCCCTGGCATCCCGATCGGCCCGGGATTGGCTGTCGGCGCGGCCGGCTCCCGAGCGCTCGAGATCGGTGATCTCGCGTCTGAGCGCCGCGTACTCCGAGAAGTCGCCCCGGTCGCAGGCCATCGATCGCGCGTAGCCCGCGAGCGACTCCTCTTGTGAGCGGAGCTTGCGGGCGAGATCGACGACCGCCCTGTCGGCCTGGAATTGCGCGAACGAGGATTCGAGGCTCTCGCGCGTTCTGGCGCGACCGAACTGCTCGATGAGGTTGACGGCCATGTTGTACGTGGGTCGGAAGCTCGAGTTGAGGGGGTAGCTGCGCCTCGACGCCAGTGAGGCGATCGCCTGCGGGTCGAGCCCTTCTCGCCACTGGATGACGGAGTGTCCCTCCACGTCGATTCCCCGGCGGCCCGCCCGACCGGTGAGCTGCGTGTACTCCCCCGGCGTGATGGGCACCCGTGCTTCGCCATTGAACTTCTCGAGCTTCTCGAGGACCACGGTTCGTGCAGGCATGTTGATGCCGAGGGCCAGGGTCTCGGTCGCGAAGACGACCTTCACCAGCTTCTTCTGGAACAGTTCTTCGACGACCTCCTTGAAGGCGGGAAGAAGACCGGCGTGATGGGCGGCCACGCCGCGCTGGAGGCCCTCGAGCCATTCCCAGTAGCCGAGCACGGCCAGATCCTCGTCGAGGATCGTGCGGCAGCGATCCTCCACGATGTCGCGGATCTCGTCTCGCTCGTCGGACGTGGTGAGCCGGATGCCGGCCCGCAGCACCTGCTTGACGGCCTGATCGCATCCGACCCTCGAGAACACGAAGAAGATCGCCGGCAGCAGATTCTGCCGGTCGAGCATCTCGATGACCTCGGGCCGGTCGGCACGTTCCTGTGCCGCACCCCCGCGATGGTACGAGCCGCCGCCGCGCCGGTCGCGCGAGCCACCCCGCCGATTCGATCCCTGGGGCATCGAGTTGCGCGCGATGCGCAGGAGCTCGGGATTCACCCTGTTCGTCGCCGCCTTGCCTGTGGCGTCGAACAGGTCGATCAGTTTGCTGCGCACCATCACGTGCTGGTCGAGGGGAACCGGCCTCTCCTCCGACACGATGACCGAGGTCTCGCCGCGGACCGCCTGCAGCCAGTCGCCGAACTCCTCGGCGTTCGAGACAGTCGCGCTGAGCGATACGAGCCGCACGTCGGAGGACAGGTGGATGATCACCTCTTCCCACACCGCCCCGCGGAATCGGTCGGCGAGGTAGTGCACCTCGTCCATCACGACGTAGGCCAGGTCGGTGAGCAGATCGGAGTCGGCGTAGATCATGTTGCGCAGCACCTCGGTGGTCATCACCACGATGCGCGCGGAGGCGTTGATGTTCGTGTCTCCGGTGAGCAGTCCGACGCTCTCCGGACCGTACTCCGCGGTGAACTCCTGGAACTTCTGGTTGCTCAGCGCCTTGATGGGCGCCGTGTAGAAGACCTTCGCCCTCTTCTGCTGCATCGCCAGGAACACCGCGAACTCCGCCACGACCGTCTTGCCGGCGCCGGTGGGCGCGGCGACGAGCACGCTGTCGCCGCCCTCGAGAGCGCCGCAGGCCTCGAGCTGGAAGGAGTCGAGGCCGAAGTTCTTCTGCGCGGCGAACGCGTCGAGCAGGGGCCGACCCCCTCTCGCGCGACTGCGCGCATAGCGTTCGGAGGGCGACAGGGTGGCGGGATCGGATGCGGGCATCAGGCGGCCAATTCGGTTTCGAGGCGATCGGCGGCCCGGGCGACCCGCCAGTCGTGGATCCACGCGACGCCGTAGGCGGCGAAGTAGAGAACGACCATGGGGATCGCGAGGAGGATCATCGCCGTGGGGTCGGCGGCCGGCGTGGCGATGGCGGTGAAGAGCACGATCGCCAGGATCGCGATGCGCCAGGACTTGATGATCGATGACGCGCTGAGCACTCCGACGAAGTTGAGCAGCACGAGGAAGACGGGGAGGACGAACGCGATTCCGACCGCGAGCACCAGCTTGAGCACGAAGTCGTAATAGCCCCGTGCCGTGATCAGGTTCGTGTCTTCAGACGGGGCGAAGCTCGCGAGGAGTACGACGATGTGGGGCAGTACATACCACCCGGCGACGCAGCCGGCGAGGAACAGGGGAATCGACGCCCCGAGGAATCCGACGCTGTAGACCTTCTCGCGCCGGGTGAGCCCGGGCACGAGGAACGCCCAGATCTGGTAGAGCCAGACGGGCGACGAGACGACGAAGCCGATCGTCAACGCGATCTGCACCTTGAGGTCGAATGCCCCGCCGATGTTGTCCCAGTTGATGCTGGCGACCCGGCCCTGCTGCTCGCCGATCTCGGTGATCGGGCCGCGGATCGCGTCGAGCACGAGGTCGGAGAGGAACCAGCCCGCGACGGCACCGAGCACGATGCCGATGGCGGCGATGAAGAGTCTCTTGCGTAACTCGAGGAGATGCGCGCCGAGAGACATGCGCCCCTCGCGATTGGCACGCCGCTGTGATCGGGCGGCCACCGTGCCTATGGCTTTGGCTTGGACTCAGGCGAGACGACGCTCGGCGTCTGGTCGGCGACCGGCGCGGCCTGTGCTGAGGAGTCGGACGCGGCAGCGTCGGACGGAGACGCGTTCTCGTCTTTCATCGTCTTGACCTCGCTGCGGAAGATGCGCATCGACTGGCCGAGGCTGCGTGCGAGACCCGGGAGCTTCGGAGCACCGAAGAGCAGAACGACGACGACGAGAATGATGAGTAGGTGAGGCCACCCAAATGCGTTACCGAGCATCGGTCCGTCCTTCCCAGGCGTGTGGTGCGGTGATCAGTCTACCCCGCGCCAGGCGGGTGTCCCTGCGAAGCTGCCGCATGGTCGCCCGCCGGTCCCTCTCGCGATCCCGCCGGTTCGCCACCGCCGAGTAGCCGTCGAGAATGGCGTTCGGTGGTGAGTCCGATGCGAGTTCGTCGACGTTGCGCTGCAGAAGATCGATCTTGTCGGTCAGTCGTTCCAGTTCCTCGACGACCGCGATCCCTTTGCGGAAGAGACGCCACCCGAAGTACCCGATCGTGCCCACGAGCGCCAGCGCCAGAACGAGCCAGATCACGATCCACGACCACCACTGCATCGTGACAGCCTACGCGTTCGCGATCGTGGGGTGCTCGCCGGGTGCGGCGGGATACGCCGCGCGGGCGTCGACGGCCCATTGCCGCACGGCACGTCGAGCCTCGGGCGGGTCGACCACGCGGGCGACTCCCGCGAGCCCGGCGACGAGCCGCGTGAGGCCGTGGAAATGGGCGACGCGGACGGATGCCCGGCTCAGCTCGCCCACGCGGGTCACCCGGGTGCCCTCGGGCACGAACTCTCCCAGCAGGCCGAGCGCCTCGGGCCGGAATTCGAGGACGACGGTCGTGTGCTCGCCCGAGGTGTCGAAGAGAGAGTCGGACAGGGCCACGTCGGACGGCCGATGCTCGATGGGCAGGTCGGTGACGTTCAGGCCGTCGAGCCGGTCGAGCCGGAACGTGCGAACCGACTCGCGCGAGTGATCCCAGGCCCGCAGGTACCAGTCGTCGTCGTCGGAGTCGAGGCGCAGCGGGTCGACGCGTCGATGCTCCGACTGGCCCTTCGAATCGCGGTAGTCGAACTCGAGCTGCATTCCTCGCGACAGAGCGTCGCCGATGCGGGCGAAGGAGTCGTTCGTCGCCGCCGGCGAGACGATCACCTGGCTCGGTGCCTCGGATGCGCCCCGGGCCAGCTTCGCGGCGAGGCTCGAATACGCGGCGGAGTCGACGTTCTCGGGCAAGGACTGGAGATACTGCAGCCCGGCGATGAGCGCCGACGCCTCGCGTGCGGAGAACCGCGGCGAGTCGTCAATTGCCACGAGCTGCGTGATGATGATCTCGTTCTCGTCGAAGGCGTCCCAGTCGATGTCGAAGAGATCGCCGTGCTGGTAGTTGCTGTCGCTTCCCGGCACGCCGGAGACGGCGATCAGCAGGACCGCCTCGCGGATCGTCTGCTGTGAGACTCCGAAGTGCCGGGCGGCGTCGCTCACGCTCACCTGGGTCTGCTGGATCAGGTAGGGAACGAGCGAGAGCAGGAAGGTCAGCTTGTCCTGGGCGTGGTGGAAGCCGCCGGGGGCGTTCTGGTCGCCGCTCATACGGCATCCATATCGTCTGGGTGGCTCGCGATGATGGCGGCGAGCCGGTCGCGGACGGCCGTGACGAGACCCGCCGGGGAGATCACGACCACCTCGGGTCCGAAGGCGGCGAGGTCGTCGGCCAGCACGGCGAGATCGGTGTAGTGCAGCGCGATCGTTCCGTCGGGGTTCCGGATGCTGCCCCGCCGCTTGCCGAGACGGGATTCGGCATCGGTGCCGGGCCGCACCGAGACGTGCGCGACGTGGGTGCGCCAGATCTCGTCGAGTTCGGCGAGGGCGTCGTCGCCGGCCGTCGCCGAGGCCGACTGCGGCGACGGCGTGCGTGTGACGACCACCGGACCGACGATCCTCGACAGGAGGAAGGTGCGCGGCGCATCCGCCTTCTGGTCGAACGCCTGCAGATACCACCGGCCCTGGTGCTGCACGACGGCCGCCGGAGCGACGAGTCTCTCGCGGGCGTTCAGCTCGCCCGGCTTGAGATAGCTGAACCGAACGAGCACGGCCTTGTCGAGGGCATCGGTCAGGGGGCCGAAGGCGGCATCGCGGGTGCGGATGCGCGGGGCGTAGCCGATGAGCTGCTGGCTGCCCTCCGTGCCCAGGGATCTCAGTTTGAGCAGGGCCCTGCGGGACTCCCCCGAGAGCGAGCCCTCCCGCCAGACCATGGCAGCCAGATTCAGCAGGGTGGTCTCCTCGGGCGTGAAGGAGATGTCGGCGGGAAGGTCGTAGTCGCCCTTGGAGATGCGATAGCGGAGAGCCTGGTTGTTGCCCGGATCGGTCGGCGACTCGAGGGTCTCCAGCGGCACGCCGAGTTCGCGGATGTCGTCTTTGTCGCGTTCGAACTGCCGCTCGAGACTCGAGTTGTCGCCACCGGGCACGAACTTCTGCCGGTAACCCTGCACGGCACCCAGGATCTCGGCCTTGGTGAGTCCGATCTCAGTGGACACCAGGGCCAGCACGAGGCTGAAGAGCCGCTCCTCCACCGCGACTGCGGAGGCGGAGACGTCGCTCGACGGGATCGATGGGGAGGACTCGGGCACGGACTTCATTTTAGTGCGCCGGCCGCCCGCGGCGACCGAGGCCGAGCCGCTCAGGAGGCCGGGTTGGCGCCGAGGATGTCGACGACGTACACGATCGTCGATCCGGCGGGGACACCGGTCGTTCCCGTGTCTCCGAAGCCGTCGGCCGGGGGCACGACCACGAGGACCTGCGATCCGATCGTCTGGCCGACCAGCGCCTTCAGGAGTCCGGGCACCACGCCGTTCTGGTCGGTCGAGATGTCGGCGGCGCGGATCTGCGTCGCCATGCCGTCCTCCCACGTTGAGGCGAAGACGGACTTGTCGTCCCAGACGACCCCGAGCGACTGCACCACGAGAACATCGCCCTCGGCGACAGTGTCGCCGGACCCCTTCTTCAGGGTCGTGTAGCGGAGGTCGGTGGGAACCGTGCCGGAGGGGATGGTGATGCCGGGTCGGCCGTCTGGCGCCGTGACGACGCTGGGGAAGCCGGCCTCTGCCGGCTCGGCCGCGCCGGTGGCGGCACCCGGGTACACCGAGGTGATGTCGAAGACGTAGGCATCGGCGGAGTCGTCGGTGGGAGCCTGCGTGGCGTCGGTCGTGGCCTGCGCTGCAGGAATGACGGCGGCGATGCGATCACCGGCGCGGGCACAGGCCAGAGCGTCGGTGAATCCGGGAGGGGTGACCTTCTCGTCGAGCGTGATCATGAAGGGCGTCTGCTGGGCCGACGAGGCGTCTGTACCGGAGGCCAGCACCGCCTTGCCCCAGATCACGTCGCCCACCTGGGCTGCAGGGCCTGAGCCCGCGGTGAGGACAGAACGCTCGGTCTGCTTCGACTTGAGCGGCGTGGCGAAGTCGAGGGTGGCCGCCCCGGGGTCGCCCGTGGCGGTGATCGTCTCGGAGGCGGAACCGGGCTGCGCCAGGGGCGAGCAGTCGCCGTCGGCGAGACCGGATCCGGTCGACGCGCAGGCCGACAGGGTGGCCAGAAGACCCGCGGACAGAATGAGCGCGAGGGACTTGCGCACGGATCCTCTTTTCACTGGTTGTTGAGCGGACAACAGCTTAGTTTATTCCGGATCGGACTCTTCGCCGGGCGCCGGTGGGGCGGTATCGCCGCCGGTCCTGGCGGTGGCCGTCGCCGTCGCCATCCGCACCCGCTTGCGCAGGCTCTTGGGGCTGATGCCGCGTTCGCCGAGGGCGCCCGGGGTCCAGGCCTCCACGTCGTCGTCCGAGTACTCCGATTTGGATGCGCGTCGCTTCAGCTCCGGAAGCTCGGCGCCGGGGGCGAGCCGGCGAGCGGTGACCAGGAAGCCCGTGTGGCCGATCATGCGGTGATCGGGCCGCACGGCGAGGCCCTCGACGTGCCACGACCGGATCATCGTCTCCGACGGCTGGGGGTCGGTGAACGATCCGGTGCTGCGGATGGTCTCGACCACGCGGGAGAGCTGCGTGACCGTCGCGACGTAGCAGAGCACGACGCCGCCGGGCTTCAGCGCGTCGGTGACGGCGGGGATGCACTCCCACGGAGCGAGCATGTCGAGGACGACCCGATCGACGGAATGGTTCTCGTGCCTCTCCGGCAGCGCCTCGCTCAGGTCGCCGAGCGTGATGCTCCAGTTCTCGGGAGCCGAGCCCGAGAACGCGGTCACGTTCGCCATCGCGACGTCGGCGAACTCCTCCCGCCGCTCGAACGACGACAGCGTGCCCTCCGGCCCGATCGCGCGCAGGAGCCAGAGCGAGAGCGCCCCGCTGCCCACGCCGGCCTCGACGACGGTGGCGCCCGGGAAGATGTCGGCCTGGCCGAGGATCTGGGCCGCATCCTTCGGGTAGATGATGGCGGCGCCGCGGGGCATCGACATCACGAAGTCGGTGAGAAGCGGCCGGAGCACGAGGTACTCGACACCGACCGTGTTCGCGACGACCGACCCGTCGGGCCTGCCGATGATCGCGTCGTGGTCGATGGCGCCGCGATGGGTGTGGAATTCCGCGCCCGCCGTGAGGGTGATGGAGTTCAGCTTGCCCTTGGGGCCGGTGAGCTGCACGCGCTCGCCGACGCGGAACGGTCCGGAGAAGGAGTTCATGGTCACTGGTGTCGACTTCCGGTCGTGGGGTGGATGGTGGGCGATCGGCGGTGTTCGGCCAGCGCGGTCGCGACGTCGTCGACGGTGCGGCCCTCGAGCGTGGCCCACAGCACGCTGGCCGCGCTGTCGTCGAGCGGGAGTATGTGGGGAACGCCGATGGTGACGGCTCCGGAGGCCGCCGCGCTGGCGACGCCGGGAACGGAGTCCTCGATGGCCACGCAGTCTTCGATCGGTACTCCGAGGAGACGGGCGGCCTCGAGGTACGCCTCCGGATGGGGCTTGCTGTTCTCGACGCTGTCGCCCGACACCACGACGTCGAAGGCGTCGAACGGGATGAACGACCTGACGTGCTCCGCCATCACGCCGAGCGACATCGTCACCAGGGCGCACGGCACATCGTGCTCCCGCAGGGCGGAGAGCAGCTCCCGGGCTCCGGGACGCCAGGGCACCGAGATGCTGATGCGCGTCATCACCTCGGCCGTCAGGTGGTCGACGATCGCACCGGTCGCCATGTCGACGCCGTGGCGCTGCAGGATCTGTGCCGAGCGCTCCAGGCCCGATCCCACGAGGGTGAGGGCGTCCTCGTGCGTCCACGTGCCGCCGAAACGGGCGACGAGAGCGGTCTCCGAGTCCATCCAGTAGGGCTCTGTATCGACGATGGTTCCGTCCATGTCCCAGAGAACGGCGGCGGGGAGGCGTGTCTTCACGTCGAAGGAGTCTACGGGTCGCGGACCCGGGCGGAATCGACGGCCTATCCTTGACAGACGATCATGCAACGACGAAAAGGGTTCTCGACACGGTGACACAGGGCAACGAATTCCTCAAAGGGCGACTTCTCGTCGTCGCATTCGAGGGCTGGAACGACGCAGGAGAGGCCGCCACGGGTGCGGTCCAGCTTCTGCGCGAGCAACTCGACGTCGTGACGCTCGCCGGCGTCGACGCCGAGGAGTATTTCGACTTCCAGTTCAACCGGCCGGTCGTGTCTCAAGACGATGAGGGCACCCGTGCCCTGATCTGGCCGAGCGCGACCCTCTACGGACCGGCCAGCACCGACGTCGACAACATCCCCCTCGCCGCCGATGCCGAGCTCAGGGTCGGATCGGACAACACGGGCAACGTCTTCCTTCTCGTGGGAGCCGAGCCGTCGCGCAACTGGAAGAAGTTCACGGTCGAGGTGCTCGACGCCGCGATGACGGCCGGGGTCTCCGGCATCGTCCTTCTCGGAGCGATGCTCGCCGACGTTCCGCACACGCGACCGATCTCGGTCACGGCGACGAGCGAGAACGCGTCCGTGCGCAGCCAGCTCGGCATCGAGAGGTCCACGTACGAGGGGCCCGTGGGCATCCTCAGTGTGATCGCCGATGCCGCCGAGGCGCTGGGCATCGCGACGGTCTCCATCTGGGCTTCCGTTCCGCACTATGTGCACAACGCGCCGTCGCCCAAGGCGACCCTGGCCCTGATCGACAAGCTCGAGGAACTCGTCGACGTGGTCATCCCCCGGGGCGATCTGGTCGACGAGGCCTCCGCGTGGGAATCCGGCATCGACGCGCTCGCGGGCGAGGACGACGAGATGGCGTCGTACATCCAGCAGCTCGAGCAGGCCCGCGACACCGTCGACTCTCCCGAGGCGAGTGGCGAAGCCATCGCGCAGGAGTTCGAGAAGTACCTGCGTAAGCGGGGCGACGGCCGGCCGGACGAGCCCTGGCGTCCGAAGGACTAGGCCGCCCGGCTCGCCAGATCGATGCCCAGCAGGGCGTCGATCGCCTGGGCCGCGAGGCCGCTCGTCGCATGACCGCCGGCCGTCCAGCGGTCGATGGCCGCGAGGGCGGCCGGGGTGTCGAGGTCTGACGAGAGAACGGTGCGCAGCTCGTCGAGCAGGGCGATCTCCTCGTCGCGGGGTGCGGATGCCGTCGGTAGCGCCGCCGCGTCGCGCCAGCGTTCGAGCCGGGCGACGGCCTCGGCGAGGCCCTGATCCGTCCACTCCCAGTCGTCGCGGTAGTGGTGGGCGAGCACGGCGAGGCGCACGGCGGACGGATCGACGCCGGATGCGCGCAGCGCCGACACGAGCACGAGGTTGCCGAGCGACTTGCTCATCTTCTCGCCCTGGTAGGCCACCATTCCGGCGTGGGCGTGCACGTCGGCGAAGCGTCGACCGGTGAGCGCCGTGGCGTGGGCCGCCGAGAATTCGTGGTGCGGGAAGACGAGGTCGCTGCCGCCCCCCTGGACGCAGAAGTGCGGGCCGAGAGCGTCGAGCGCGATCACCGAGCACTCGATGTGCCAGCCGGGGCGCCCTTCTCCGACTGGGCTGTGCCATGACGGCTCGCCGACGCGCGCGGCGCGCCAGAGAAGCGGGTCGAGACGATTCCGTTTTCCGGCCCTGTCGGGGTCTCCCCCGCGTTCCGCGAAGAAGGCGGCCATCGTGCCCGCGTCGAGGCGGCTCTCGAGTCCGAGGTGCCACTCCGTGCGCTCCGCGGCCGCATCGATGTCGAAGTAGATGTCCCGGCTGCCGGCATCCCTGGCGTCGGGCGTGTCGACCCCGTAGCCGAAGCCGGCCTCGACGAGCCGGCGTACGGCATCCGCTATCGGGGCGACGACCTCGGTGACGGCGACGTAGTCGCGGGGCGGGAGGACCCGGAGCGCGGCCATGTCGGTGCGGAAGAGGTCGACCTGGGACTCCGCGAGCTCCCTCCAGTCCACTCCGGTCGCGGTCGCCCGCTCGAGCAGCGGGTCGTCGACATCGGTGATGTTCTGCACGTAGTCGACCTCGAGGCCCGCGTCGATCCACAGCCGCTGCAGGCCGTCGAACGCCAGGTAGGTCGACGCGTGGCCGAGGTGTGTTGCGTCGTAGGGCGTGATGCCGCAGACGTAGAGGCCGACGCGGCCGTCGACGCCCGCCGCTTCGACGAGCGAACCCGTCGAGTCGTCGAAGACCCGGGGAACGGGACCTCGTCCGGGAAGTGGGGGGACGACGGGCCTGCTCCAGGAATGCACTGGAAAAGACTACCGTCGCGCGGGGGTCAGGCCTGCATCGCTCCGGTGCCGAGGAGCACGATGAGGATCACGCCGAGGGCGATGCGGTAGACGACGAAGGGGAGGAAGCTGCGCCTCGAGATGTAGCTCATGAAGAAGGCGATGACGACGAGGCCCACGACGAAGGCGATGACCGTGGCCACCAGGGTCTCGAGCGGGCCGAAGACCTCGGGCGTGCACGTGGCGGTGGCGACGGTGCAGGTCTCCTTGACCGACTTGTACACCTGGTAGAGGCCGCTGCCGAAGACGGCCGGGATGGCGAGCAGGAAGGAGTAGCGGGCGGCGGCCGCTCGTTCGTAGCCCATGAAGAGACCCGCCGTGATCGTGCCGCCGGAACGGGAGACCCCGGGGATCAGTGCGAGGGCCTGGGCGAACCCGAACACGGTGGCGTGCGGCACCGTCAGCTGGTCGAGCCTCCTCTTCTTCGCTCCCACGTAATCGGCGACCCCGAGCAGGATTCCGAAGACGATGAGCGTGCCCGCCACGATCCAGAGGGAGCGCAGGGTGCTCTCGATCGCGTCCTGGAAGATCAGGCCCAGCACGACGATCGGCACGCTGCCGAGAATGATGAACCAGCCGAGCTTCGCGTCGGGATCGGAGCGGGGCACCCGGCCGATGATGGATCGGAACCACGTGGAGACGATGCGCGAGATGTCGCGCCAGAAGTAGATGACGACGGCCGTCTCTGTTCCGAGCTGCGTGATCGCCGTGAAGGCTGCGCCCGGGTCGTCGCCCGTGCCCAGAAGACGTCCGACGATGAGCAGATGCGCGCTCGACGAGATCGGCAGGAACTCGGTGAGTCCCTGAACGAGGCCGAGGATGACGGCGTTGAGGAAGTCCACGAACTCTCCTTGGGAGATGATGCGACGTAGTCGGTCGGGCGTGCGGTGGTGCGGCCGGTCAGTAGCGGAGCAGGAGGTCGGTCAGAACCTTTCTGCCAAACACTAACGCGTCGAGGGGAACCCTCTCGTCGACGCCGTGGAACAGCGCCGGGAAATCGAGGGTCGGCGGGAGCTGCAGGGGCGCGAAGCCGTAGCCCTTGATCCCGATCGTGCTGAGGGCCTTGTTGTCGGTTCCCGCCGAGAGCAGGTACGGGAGCACCTGCGCCTCGGGGTCGAACTCGTGGAGGCTCGCGATCATCTGGTCGACGAGCGGGCCGGAGAAGTCGGTCTCGAGGCCGATGTCCTGATGCGAGATCTCGACCTCGACCCCCGGCCCGGCGAGCTCCCGGATGCGCCCGATGACCTCGTCCTCCTGGCCCGGCAGAACGCGGATGTCGAGCAGGGCCTCCGCCCGGTCGGGGATGACGTTGTGCTTGTATCCGGCGGTGAGCCCCGTGGGGTTCGCCGTGTTGCGCAGCGAGGCGGAGATGAACCTCGATGCCGTGCCGGTCGCGATGGCGAGTTCGTCGGGGGTCGTTCGCTGGGGGTCCCTGCCGAGGATCGCGGCAACCCGACCGAGGAGCTCCGTGGTGGTCTTGGTGAGATGCACGGGCCATTCCTGGCTCCCGACGCGGGCGACGGCGCCGGCGAGTCGGGTGATGGCGTTGTCGGAGTTGATCTGCGATCCGTGCCCGGCGGTTCCGCGGGCGACCAGCCTGGCCCAGATCAAGGCCTTCTCCCCCGTCTGCACGAGGTAGGCGCGGGTGCCGTCGAGGTCGATCGAGTACCCGCCGACCTCGCTGATCGCCTCCGTCGCGCCGGCGAAGAGATCGGGGCGGTTCTTCACCAGGTAGTGCGACCCCAGGACTCCCCCGGCCTCCTCGTCGGCGAAGAACGCGATCACGAGGTCGCGGGCCGGCCTGCGACCCGAGGACAGGATGTCGTCGAGCGAGGTCAGGATCATCGCATCCATGTTCTTCATGTCGACCGCGCCGCGGCCCCAGAGCATGCCGTCCTTGATCTCGCCGCCGAACGGATCGACCGACCAGTCGTCGGCGATCGCCGGCACGACGTCGGTGTGGCCGTGCACGACGAGGGCGCCGCGGCTCGGATCCTCGCCCGCCACCCGGGCGACGACGCTGGTGCGTCCGGGTTCGGAGTCGATGAGTTCCGGCACGAGGCCGAGACGCTCGAGATGCGCCGCGACATACTCGGCCGCGTCGGTCTCGCCGTTGGACCTGCCCTCGCCGAAGTTGGATGTGTCGAAGCGGATCAGGTCGCGGGCGATCACGGCGGTGGCATCGAGATCGGGCTCGGGGCCGGGGTTCGCGGGCGTCGAAGTCATGGCATCACGGTACCGCAGGGGCTGCCCGCGCCCGTGGCGTCGAGAGGGTTTCAAACCGTGCTATCGTCTTACCTTGGTTGCACCGGGAACGGAAAGCAGCTCATCCAGTCCGGATGGCGGAAATGGCAGACGCGCTAGCTTGAGGTGCTAGTGCCCGTATAGGGCGTGGGGGTTCAAGTCCCCCTTCGGACACAGACTGGACATCACCCCCGGCCTCTCGTTTCATACGAGATGCCGGGGGTTTTTCGTTGCCTTCCGTCGGCCGCAGAGCCCTCGTATGACGGAGTGTGACCAAGGCGTGATGATATTGGTCGCCCGTCGAGGCCGAGAGCATAGTAGGCTGTTCGTAGAAGTTGATGTGCCTCGCACGTCCGGGGTGCCTGCGGTGCCCTGCCCGACACTGTTCGGGCCCAATCCTGGGAGACGACGAACACCCCGACGAGTGGCCCCGACAATCGGGACCGAATTATCACTCCAGGAGGAGTTTGCAATGGCTACAGGCACAGTGAAATGGTTCAACGCTGAAAAGGGATTCGGCTTCATCGCCCCCGAAGACGGCAGCCCCGACGTGTTCGCGCACTACTCGGCTATCGCCTCCAGCGGATACCGCTCGCTCGACGAGAACCAGAAGGTCGAATTCGACGTCGCACAGGGCCCCAAGGGTCCCCAGGCTGAGAACATCCGCCCCCTCTAAGTCTTTCCTCGATCGGCTTCGGGTCCGCGAGAGCGGCATCTGATTCCGATTGGCGCGAAGCTTAAAAACGAAGGCCCTCCACCCATTCGGGTGGGGGGCCTTCGTCGTTCCCGCTCCCAATTCACGACACGCCGCTTCAGCTGCTGCGATTCGATTACGGATCGTGTATGGAACCGCACCTCATTCGTTGCTAGTGTGAACGATGTTGTTTCTGTGACGAATGTGACTCACCTCTCGTCGCGACTTTCGGGGAAGACGGGGAATCCATGCTCGACATCACCATCGCGTCGAATGCGAGGCCGTCGCGGCGCCGCTCTCCGTGGCGAAGCGCCCTCGCGACAACGGCGGTGATCGGCCTGCTCGCGGTCGGCGCCGTATCGTCGGCACCGGTGGCGGCCGACAACTACCCCTCATGGGATGACGTGGTCGCAGCCCGTGCGTCAGAAGCCGGCAAGGAAGCCGAGATCGCCCGCATCACCGGCCTCATCGACGGTCTGCAGAGCCAGGTGGCCCAGGCCCAGGCTGCCGCGAGTTCGCGCTGGGAGGAGAACCAGACCGCTCAGAACGCCTACAACGCGGCATCCCTGAAAGCCGAACAGTTGGCGACGCAGGCGACGGCGGCCCAGACGAAGGCCGACGATTCCCGTACCCAGGCCGCGATCCTCGCAGCCCAGTTCGCCCGATCGGGCGGCAACGACCTGTCCTCTCGTCTCTTCGTCGATGGAGACAAGGCCGACGACCTCCTCTACCAGCTCGGAGCCATGTCGAAGCTCAGCGAGTCGACGACGGGCATCTACCAGCAGGCGGAGATCGACCAGAACGCGGCGACCTCGCTCAGCGACCAGGCCGACGTGGCCCGCGACGCCCTCGGCGCCCTCGCAGCCTCGGCTCAGAGCGCCCTCGACGACGCCGTCGCAGCCCAGCAGGCCGTCGGCGCGGCTCTCCTCGAGCAGCAGGATCACGAGGCCGAACTGACGGTGCAGCTGCAGGCGCTCACCTCTGACGTCGAACTCACCGAGGAGCAGTACCAGGCGGGCGTTCAGGCGGCCGCGCAGGCCAAGCAGGCCGCCGATGAGGCGGCCGCGAAGGCGGCGGCGGACGCCGAGGCAGCGGCACCCGCTCCCGGCGCTCCCTCCTCGGGCGGTGGATCATCCGACGGCGGGTCGTCCGGCGGAAGTGCTCCCAGCGCTCCTGCGCCCAGCGCACCGGCCCCATCGGCCCCGGTCGTCAACCCTCCCCAGAGCTACAACGGCGACGCGGTGGTCGCCTACGCCGAGCAGTTCGTCGGCGTCGTGCCCTACGGCTGGGGTGCGGATCCCAGCGACAGCTTCGGATGCGACGGGTTGACCCAGTACGTCTACAAGCAGTTCGGCATCAACCTGCCGCGCTACGTCCCCACCCAGGCCGCCCAGGGCATCCGTGTCTCCTCCGCCGACGCCCGCGCCGGCGACGCCGTGGTCTGGAGCGGTCACATCGGCATCTACGACGGCCACGGCGGCGTCATCCACTCCCCCGACTGGGGTCGCTACGTGACGCATGCCAGCTCGCTGTGGGGAAGCTACTACTTCGTTCGGTTCCTCTAGGCGGACGCCCGTCAGGAGTGGTGGGCGCCCATCCACTTGCGCACGGTCGCGATGCGCGACTGAAGCTGCGTGACGCTCGCCTGGGGTACGGCAGGGCCGCCGCACACGCGGCGAAGCTCGGCGTGCACGAGACCGTGCGGCTGGTCTGATGTCTTCGCCCAGATGCCCACGAGGCTGTTCAGGAGTTTTCTCTGCTCCGCGAGCGTGCGGTACAGGGGTGCCGCGGGCTCGTCTTCCGAAGGGGTCGGCGGGGCGTTCTTGCGGCGATCGGCGGCGTGCCGCTGCTGCCTGGCCTGCCGATGCTGCAGGAGTTCGCGCACCTGATCGGGCTCGAGCAGCCCCGGAATGCCGATGAAGTCGAGCTCCTCGTCGCTGTCGACGGGCGCCTCCGCGCCGAACTCGCTGCCCTCGAAGAGAACACGGTCGAACGTGGCGTGCGAGCCCAGCGCCTGGAACGCGAAGTCGTTCTGCAGGGCATCGGACGCCCTGTCCTGAACGTTCGCCTCGGCGACCATGGCGTCTTCGGGGTTCCACATGTCGCCCTCGGGGTCTCCCGAGTCGCGCCTATCGAGTGCGTGGTCGCGCTCGAGCTCCATGGTGCCGGCCAGGGCCATGAGACCCGGAACGTTGGGCAGGAAGATGGAGGCCGTCTCTCCGCGGCGCCTGGCGCGCACGAATCGGCCGATGGCCTGGGCGAAGAAGAGCGGGGTCGACGCGCTCGTCGCGTAGACGCCCACGGCGAGGCGGGGAATGTCGACGCCCTCAGACACCATGCGGACCGCGACCATCCACCGACGCGACGACTTGGAGTACTCCTCGATGCGACCCGAGGCCTCCTTCTCGTCGGAGAGCACCACGGTGACGGGCTCGCCGGAGATGTTCTCGAGGATCGCCGCATAGGCGCGCGCCGTGAACTGGTCGGTCGCGATCACCAGGCCCCCGGCATCCGGGATGCCCTGCCGCACCTCGGCGAGTCGACGGTTGGCGGCCGCGAGAACCGAGGGGATCCAGTCGCCGGCGGGGTCGAGAGCGGTGCGCCAGGCCTGGGAGGTGATGTCCTTGGTGTTTCCCTCGCCGAGGCGCGCCTCCATCTCGTCGCCGACCTTGCTGCGCCAGCGCATGTGGCCCGCATAGACCATGAAGAGCACGGGGCGCACGACTCCGTCTTGCAGGGCGCGCCCGTATCCGTAGTTGTAGTCGGTCTGCGAGAGCCGGATGCCGTGTTCGTCTTGCAAGTAGCTCACGAACGGGATCGGCGATGTGTCGGAGCGGAACGGGGTTCCGGTGAGGGACAACCGGCGGGTTGCGGGTGCGAAGGCCTCTCTGATGGCCTCGCCCCAGCTGAGCGCGTCACCGCCGTGGTGCACCTCGTCGAGAATGATGAGACTGCGCGCCGACTCGGTGAGTTCGCGGTGCAGTGCGGGTCGGGCCGCGACCTGGGCGTAGGTGACGGCGACGCCGTGGAAATGGCTGCCGTAGCGCCGGTCGCTGTTCTTGAAGCCGGGGGTGAGCCGGATGTGCACGCGGTCTGCCGCATCGGCCCACTGCTTCTTGAGGTGCTCGGTGGGGGCGACGACCGTGACCCTGTCGATGATGCCTCTGTGCAGCAGTTCGCTGGCCAGTCGCAGGGCGAAGGTGGTCTTGCCGGCGCCGGGCGTGGCCGCGGCCAGGAAGTCTCTCGGCTGGTGTGTGAAGTACGCCTCGAGCGCCTCTGACTGCCAGGCTCGGAGCTTGGACGCGGTGCCCCACGCCGCGCGTTCGGGGAACGACGGCGACAGATGCTCGGCCGCTCCGCCGCCGACGGCCGGAGTGATCGCGGTGCCCGAGGGATCGACCCGGTCTTCGGGCATGGCGAGGGGATCGGGCAGGCTGTTCACGTGCATCCACACTACCCGCCGCCACCGACGCGACGACAAAACGCCGTGTCTGGAGCGGCGTGGCGAGAGGAGTATGTTGACGAGTGGATTTCTTCGAAGGAGTGCATATGACGGAGCGGCATCCATGGAGGCGGTACGTCGCCATCGGCGACTCGTTCACCGAGGGCATCGGAGACCCGGAGCCCGCGAGCCCCGGTGGCTACCGAGGGTGGGCCGATCGGGTGGCGGAAGTGCTGGGCGCCGAGGCCGGAGATGACTTCGCCTACGCGAACCTGGCCATCCGGGGTCGCCTGATGCAGGGCATCCTCGACGAACAGGTCGAACCGGCCCTGGCTCTGCACCCCGACCTCATAACGATCTCGGCCGGCGGCAACGACATCATCCGCCCCGGCACCGATCCCGACGACATCGCCCGACGAATGGATGCGGGCATCGAGCGCCTCAGGCGCGACAACGCCACCGTCGTGATCTTCACGGGAACCGACGTGGCCTTCTCCCCCGTGTTCCGCGGCATCCGGGGCAAGGTCGCCATCTACAACGAGAACCTCCGCACCATCGCGGCCCGTCACGACTGCATCGTGGCCGACCAGTGGGGCCTGTCGTCCATTCAGGACTCGCGCATGTGGAGCCCCGACCGCCTCCACCTCAACCCCCTCGGCCACCACGAGGTCGCACGTCTCGTGCTGCAGGCGCTGAACGTCGAGAACGAGCTGCAGCCGGGCGCCCCCGAGCCGCTGCCCGTGGCGACGTGGCGGCAGGCGCGTTCGGAGGACCTGGTCTGGGCACGCACGCACTTCGTGCCCTGGGTGATCCGACGCGTCACCCACCGGTCGAGCGGCGATGGAATCTCGCCGAAGAGGCCGGATGCCGTGCCGATGCACGTGCCGGGCACGGCGCCCTCCGATCCCGCGGGTCTCGAGGACTAGCCGAAGACCAGCTCGGGGTGGCCGACGCGCCACCAGAACCCGGGATCCTCCAGGGTTCCGTCGAGTTCGAGCGCCACCTGCTCCGTGCGTCCGTCGACGGTGTAGCGGATGGTGCCCACGTCGACGCCCGACCGGGCGGTCACGACGTCGTCCGCGCTGGCATCGACGGCGACCGGATCGTTCGACCAGACGAGCGCGTCCTCGTCGGTGGCGGCGACGATGGGGGCCGTCTCGCCCCACACCGTCGTGTACTCGCCCACCTCGGTGTCGGCCGTGATGAGCGGGATCGTGGTGAATGCGGCCCTCGTGCTGGCGAGGAGCGCCTGCACCGCATCGCGGGCCGCCTGGGAGCTCTGTGCGCCGAGGATGACACCCACGACCGACTTCGTCTCGCCGTCCACGGTGAATTCGGCGGAGAACAGCAGGCAGGAGCCGGCCTCGTCCGTCGTTCCGGTCTTGATGCCGTCGATGCCGTCGACGCCGAGAAGCTTGTTGCTGTTGTCGATCTCGCCGATCACCGGAACCTCGTCGAGGGCTGTCGACACGATCGTGGCCAGCACCGGATCGGCGAGGGCGAGCGAGGCGATGCGCATCAGGTCCTTCGTCGAGCTTCGGCTGCCCGGATCGAGGCCCGACGCGTCGACGACCGTGGTGTCGGAGAGGTCGTGCTCGGCGGTGAACGCCCGGGCAGCGTCGAGATAGGCGGCCAGCGAGCCGAACGCCCAGTTCGTGACCGTCTCTGCGTAGTTGTTCGCCGACTTCAGCAGCATGATCTCGAGCACCTGGCGCTCCGACAGAACCTGTCCCTCGTTGACGAGCTCGTACGATCCGTCGACAGCACGGGTCTGCTCGAGGATCTGCACGTCTGCCGCGGTCATGGTGATGCCGGGGCCGTCGTCTCCCTCGACGAGCGGGTGGGCGTCGAGGACGACGAGGGCGGTGATGACCTTCGTGACGCTGGCTATCGGCACTGGCCCTGTCTGACCGCTCTCACCGAGCAGCTCGTCCGACCCCTCCAATGCGATCGCGCCGGTTCCCACGCCCGGCAGTGCGAGCGTGGCGGGTTCGGCCGGGGCGGGCGTCGGAACGTCCAGCTGGAGCTGCGCCGTGGGGAGCGGTGCCGCGAGGGCGGCGGGCACGTACAGGCCGAGGGCGACCGCGACGACGACCAGGATGCCCGTGGCCGAGATCGCGACGATCCGGCGGCCGCGGCGGCGGGCGGGTGCTGACGTCGGGGACACCCGCCAATCCTAGGAGACCTGTTGCTTGGAGAACGCCCCCAAGGGCATCACATCCGTCCGCCGTCCACCGACCTCGGGATGCGGGTCTCGCCTTCCGGAACCAGAACCGGCGTCTCGCGATTGAGGCTCTCTCCGCGGAAGAACGGCTTCGCCGCGGGGAAGAAGTACCACACGACCATGACCACGGCACCGACGAGCAGCGAGCCCACGCCGATCACGAAGACTCCCCCGATGCCGAAGAGCACTGTGTACCCGTAGTCGGGATCGAGCATGTCGATGGCGGACTGGACGAAGGCTGCGGTGAGCATGAGCCCGCCGAGCAGAGGGAAGAGGCCTTTCGTCACGAAGTTGCGCGCCGACGTGAAGAGCTCACGTCGGAAGTACCAGACGCAGGCGAAGCTCGTGATCGCATAGTAGAACGCGATCGCCAGTCCGAGAGACAGGATCGTGTCGGAGAGGAACGCGTCGCTGATGATCGTCATGCCCACATAGAAGACGCTGGCCACGATGCTCATGACGATCGTCGAGAACGCCGGCGTGCGGAATCGCGGGTGCACCCGGCCGAACCGCTCGGGCAGCGCGCGGTAGGTGGCCATCGAGAGCGTTCCCCGAGCGGTCGGCAGGATCGTGGTCTGGGTCGACGAGATGGCCGAGACCATCACGGCGATGACGAGCAGCCACGCCCACGGTCCGAAGAGTGCGTCCTTCAGGGCGAAGAACACGTCTTCCGCGTTCTTGTCGTTTGCGAGCCCGAGCCCCGCCTCGCCTAGGCCGGCGTACGCCATCGCGGCCACGGCCACCGCCACATAGGTGATCACCAGGATGACGGTCGAGAGCAGGGCCGCGCGTCCCGGGATGTGCTCCGGGTCCTTCGTCTCCTCATTGAGGGCGAGGCATGTGTCCCAGCCCCAGTAGATGAACAGGCACAGGAGGATCGCCTCGGTGAAGCCGGGCAGCGAGTCGAAGGCGAACGGGTTGAACCAGTCGGCCTGAGGCACCATCGATCCCTCGGGCGCCGTGCCGGCGAAGACGCTGCCCAGCGCGAAGACGACGAACAGGATGAGCGCAACGTACTGGATGCCGAGCAGGATGTTCTGCAGGATCTCGCCGATCTCCAGGCCGCGCACGCTGACGAACGTCATGGCCGCGATGAAGAGCACGCCCGTGGCCGTGACGAGGGGCGTGCTGTTGTAGAGGTCGGGATTGCCGATGAGGAGCCAGAAGTACTTGCTGCCGATCTGCGCGAGGTTCGCGAGCACGATGGTTCCGGCAACGATGACGCCCCACCCGCTCATCCATCCGACCCACGGGCCGAATGCCTTCGTGCTCCACGTGAACGAGGTACCGCAGTCGGGAACGGCCTCGTTGAGCTCCCGATAGGCATAGGCCGTGAGGAACATCGGAATGAACGCGAGGACGATGGCGATGGGGGCCTGTGCTCCCACGGCCAGGACAACGAACCCCACCGTGGCCGCCAGGGAGTAGACGGGAGCCGTGGACGCGAGCCCGATCACCACGGATCCGACGAGTCCCAGGGATCCGGTGGCCAGCCCCTTTCCGTCAGACGTTCCTTCGCCCGCCGTGGACGTCGTGGACTGCTGCGACATTGCATCCTCCTCGTTGCGTGGTAGCCGGATACTACCGCTGAAGCTCAGCGGAGCGTATAGAGCGCCACGGCGCTCGCGGAGGCCACGTTGAGGGAATCCACTCCGTGGCTCATGGGAATCGTCACCACGGTGTCCGCGGCGGACAGCGCCTGCCGCGAGAGTCCGTCCCCTTCCGATCCCAGGACGAGCGCGAGCTTCGACGGAACCTCGGCTGCGAACTCGTCGAGGGTGACCGCCTCGTCGGAGAGGGCGAGGGCTGCGATGTGGAATCCGGCGTCATGCAGGAGCGGAGCCGCCTCCGACCATTCGGGCAGTCGGGTCCACGGAACCTGGAGCACGGTGCCCATGCTGACCCGTACGCTTCGCCGGTACAGCGGATCCGCGCACCGGGGAGAGATCAGCACGGCGTCGGCGCCGATACCGGCGACGGCACGGAAGATCGCCCCGACATTCGTATGGTCTGTGATGTCCTCGAGAACCACGACCCGCCTCGCGCCCTCGATGACCTCTGCGACGGGCCGGAGTTCGGGGCGATGCATGGCCGCGAGGGCACCCCTGTGCAGGTTGTAGCCCGTGAGCGATTCGAGCGTCGGCGCGTCCCCGACGAACACGGTCACGTCATCCCATCCGGCCAGCAGGGTCTCCATATCGGACAACCACTGCTCCTGCACCAGGACAGAGCGCGGTCGGTGACCTGCCGCGAGGGCGCGGGCGATAACCTTGGGCGATTCCGCGATGTAGAGGCCGCCTGCCGGCTCGCTGAGGCGTCTGAGCACGACATCCGTCAGTCGCGCGTAGTCGTCGAGTCCGGGCACGTCGAGGCTGTCGATCCACACTGTCTTCACCGTCGAGGCACTCCTGATTCGATCGCGTTCCCTCCCCCATGACACGGGCGGTCTGCCGATCGGAAACAAAACGGCAACGGGGACTGTTTAGACTTCGAAGAGTAACGCGAAGCGTCGGAGTCCATGACCCGACGGCAGGAGGTGCAGATGGTCCCGCTCGTCGAATCGAGCCCTCGAGAAGCCTCGCCCGCCGACATCGACGAGGCTGTGGCGGCCCTCAAGGGCCGAAAGATCGTGGTCCTGACGGGCGCCGGCATGAGCACCGACTCCGGAATCCCCGACTACCGGGGTGCCGGGGCGCCCAAGCGCAATCCGATGACCTTCGATCAGTTCCGGGAGAGCCTCGACTACAGGCGCCGGTACTGGGCCGGCAGCCACCTCGGCTGGAAGATGTTCGACGCCGCTCGCCCCAACGAGGGCCACCGCACCCTCGCGGAGCTCGAGGACGCGGGAGTCGTGTCGGGCGTCGTCACGCAGAACGTCGACGGACTGCACGCCCGCGCGGGTTCCACGCACCTCGTCGACCTGCACGGCTCGATGGATCGGGTGCTCTGCCTGAACTGCGGCCAGACGTTCGCCCGAGCGAGCATCGCCGAGCGCATCTCGGCCGACAACCCCTGGGTCGACCAGCCCGATGCGATCACTCTTGCACCCGACGGCGACGCCGACGTCACCGACTACTCGTCGTTCGTCGTGCCGTCGTGCTCGGTGTGCCAGGGCATGCTGAAACCCGACGTGGTGTTCTTCGGCGAGTTCATTCCCACCGAGCGGTTCCTGGAGGCCTCCGCCCTCGTCGCCGGTGCCGAGGCGATGCTCATCGCGGGGTCGTCGCTCGTGGTCAATTCGGGCATCCGGCTCCTCGAACAGGCGCGTCGGCGGCGGCTGCCCATCGTCATCGTCAACCGGGGGGTCACGAAGGGCGACTCGCGCGCGACGGTGAAACTGGATGCCGGCGCCACGGAGACGCTCGCCGAACTGAGTCGGCACCTGCTCCCCGGGATCCCGGCCTGATGCCGACGACGGACCTGGTCATCGTGCGCCACGGCGAGACCGACTGGAACCTGGCCCGGCGCATCCAGGGCTCGACCGATATTGCGCTGAACGACACGGGACGCGCGCAGGCAGCGGCCGCTGCGGAGAGCCTTGCAGGCGAGACGTGGCATGCGATCGTCACGAGTCCGCTCGGCCGGGCTCGTGAGACCGCTCGCATCATCGCCCGTCGACTCGATCTCGGCGAGCCGCAGGTCGACGACCGGCTCGTCGAGCGCGCCTACGGCGAGGCGGAGGGGCTGGATGCGGCCGCGCTCGCAGACAGATTCCCGGGCATGGAGGGTGTGCCGGGAATCGAACGACGCAGCGACGTGACTCGCCGGGTGCTTCCCGCGCTCGAGAGCATCGCTCTCGAGAATCCGGGTCGGCGCGTGCTGATCGTGGCCCACGGCGGTGTCATCGGCTCAGTGGTGCGCTGGGTGACCGACAAGGCGCTTCCGGGCGGCCACACGCGCATTCCGAATGGATCAGCGCATCGCTTCCGCTATGCAGACGGCCTGCTCGTGCTCGAGGAGTTCAACGGCCTGCCGGTCGAGCCGCCAATTCGGCGAGAAGCTGCCATAGGGTCTGCGCTGACCTCGTCCAGCTGAACGTCGCAGCCTGGTCGACGCCGGCGAGCGAACGGCGCGTGAACTCGTCGGGGTCTTCGAGCGATCGCACCTGCGTCGCCAGGGCCGCCGCGTCGTGCGCGGCGAAGTACAACCCCGCATCGCCGCCGATCTCGGAGAACACGGGGATGTCGCTCACGACGATGGGCGTCCCCTGGGCCATGGCCTCGACGAGGGGAATGCCGAAGCCCTCCTCCAGCGATGCCGTCACCAGGGCCGTCGCATGCCTCGTCACGTCGATGTACTCGTCGTCGCTCGCCCCGTCGTGGAACACGAGCCGCGCCGCCGGTGAGACCGCCTCGAGGCGCCGCCTGTCGGCATCCGACACCCGGCTCATGAGGTGCAGCTCGTAGTCGTCGAGCAGGCCTGCGGCCTCGACCAGCGTCTCGACGTTCTTGTACGGCATGAACGACCCCATGTAGACGAGTTGCTTGCGCCTCTGCTGCGCCGGCAGCGGGGCCGACTCGGCGCCGTCGGCCGCGTTGCGCACGACCGTGACGGGCCTGCGGGTGAGCCTGTTGCGCGCGATGAGGTTGCGGGTGGTCTGAGAGACGGTGACCACCGCATCCGCTCGCGACAGCAGAAAGCGCTGAGGCCACCAGGAGAGGTGGTAGGCGCGCCACAGGAGCCGGATCGGCCATGCCAGATCTCGGGGAGGAGTGGGGTTGGAGTAGTAGATGAGGTCGTGAACCGTGAGAACGAGCCGGTAGCGCCGGCCGAACGATCCCATGGTCTGCATCGGCGAGAACACGACGTCGGGCTTCAGTGCGTTGACCTGCAGGGCCACGAGGGGCTCCCTGACACTCGTCGGCGAACTCGCGAGGTGCCACGGCAGGTCGGGAAGCATCTCGAGCTGGCGGACGTCGCTGACCAGCATCAGGACCTCGTGCCGCTGCTCGGTCAGCGCGGAGACGAGCCCCGCCGTGTACCGGCTGATGCCGTCGTGTCGGCCGATGCGCGTGTAGCGGCAGTCGACGACGACCCTCACGGCGTGTCCTGCTCGCTCTGCAGGAACTCGTCGATCGCCGCGGCCGCCTGCTGCGGAACCTCGTAGTGCACCAGGTGACCGACGTCTGTCAGCACGACGAGGCGCGAATCGGAGATCTTGCGGGTGAGCCTGTGCTGGGCCTCGACCGGCGTGATGTCGTCTTTGTCGGCGGCGATGAGAAGAGTGCGGGTGCGGTTGTCGGCCGCGTACTCCGAGACGTCGTGCGAGATGGACGCCGTGAACGCGTCGAGCACGACCTGCCGGTTCGAGAAGGCGCCGAAGTACAGGTCGTGCTGGTTGTGGATCCACCGGCGCAGCGACCGCGAGCGTGTCTTGGCCATCGTGACACTCATGATGCGCGTCACGAGGGGCGACTTGAGCACCGCGAACCCGAGGCGCTCGGGCATCTTCGCCGGAGCCCAGTAGTAGAAGACGGCCAACCGGGTGAGAATGCCGCGGGGGCCGGAGAGGGCGGGCGCGGCGATGGGATTGACAAGAACGATGTCATCGACATCGAGTCCCTGGGACAGAGCCCGAGACACGATGATCGATCCGAACGAATGGCCGAGCACGACGGTCCTGCCGGGTCCGCGGACGCGGTCGACGAGCTCGATCAGCCAGGCCGAGTAGCCGTCGATGTCATGGGTGCGGTCGAGGGGTGTGGATGCCCCGAATCCCGGCAGATCGGCGACGATCGTGCGGTAGCGGGGCAGGTGCGCGACGATCGGCTCGAGGCCGTGGTGGTCTCCGCGGAAGCCGTGAACCAGCACGATCGTCGTGTCGGCGTCGCTCGGGCCGTAGACCCAGAGTTCGGTCGTGCTGCCCGCGATGTCTTCGGTGCGACGAGAGAGCGGGATGGCCTCGAGTCGGGATGCGTATGGCGAAGGAACAATCATCGTGATCCAGTGTAGGTGCAGGCCTAGACTGGCGTGATGCAGCGTGGCGACCGCCCCCATACGCGCATCGGAAGGACTTGTACGTGAACTTCACCGCCCCCATCCAGTTGCCGGGACTCACGCTCGATCCCCAGTGGTATCGACGAAGCGTCTTCTACGAGGTGATGGTGCGGTCGTTCGTCGACAGCAACGGAGACGGGGCGGGCGATATCGCCGGCCTGGTGTCGAAGCTCGACTACCTGCAGTGGCTCGGAATCGACGCACTGTGGCTGCCGCCGTTCTACAACTCGCCGCTGCGTGACGGAGGGTACGACGTCTCCGACTTCACGTCGATCCTCCCCGAGTTCGGAACCCTCGACGAGTTCCGCGACCTCGTCACGAAGGCCCACGAGCGCAACATGCGGCTCGTGATGGACTTCCCCCTCAATCACACCTCGGATGCGCACGAGTGGTTCCAGCAGTCCCGGTCCGACCCTGAGGGCCCGTACGGCGACTTCTACGTGTGGAGCGACACCGACGAGAAGTACGAGAGCATCCGCATCATCTTCGTCGACACCGAGGAGTCGAACTGGACCTTCGACCCCGTGCGTCGCCAGTTCTTCTGGCACCGCTTCTTCTCTCACCAGCCCGACCTCAACTTCGAGAACCCGGCCGTGCACGACGCGATCTTCGACATCGTGCGATTCTGGCTCGAGCTCGGCGTGGACGGCCTGAGGCTCGACGCGATCCCCTACCTCTACGAGTCCGACGAGGGCAACGGCGAGGGCGAGCCCAAGACGCACGACTTCATCGTGAAGCTGCGCGCCATGGTCGACGAGGACTACCCGGGGCGCGTGCTCATCGCCGAGGCGAACCAGTGGCCCAGAGAGGTCGCGGCGTTCTTCGGAACTGACGAGGAGCCGGAGTGCCACATGGCGTTCGACTTCCCCGTGATGCCCCGCATCTTCTACTCGCTGAGGTCGCAGAACGCCGACGAGCTCGTACGCATCCTCTCCGAGACCACGGATGTGCCCGACTCGGCCGCGTGGGGCGTCTTCCTGCGCAACCACGACGAGCTGACCCTCGAGATGGTCTCCGAGGAGTACCGCCAGGCGATGTACGGCTGGTACGCCTACGACCCGCGCATGAGGTCGAACATCGGCATCAGGCGCCGCCTCGCTCCCCTGCTCGACAACTCCCGCGCGGAGCTCGAGCTCGCCCACGCCCTTCTGTTCGCGCTCAAAGGCAGCCCGTTCCTGTACTACGGCGACGAGATCGGCATGGGCGACAACATCTGGCTCAACGACCGCGACGCGTCGCGTACGCCGATGCAGTGGACGCCCGACCGCAACGCCGGATTCTCGACCGCCGATCCGGGCAAGCTCTACCTGCCCGTGGTGCAGTCGCTCGTCTACAACTACGCCCTGGTCAATGTCGAGTCGCAGCTGGCGCAGTCGCGCTCGCTGCTGCACTGGGTGCGCAACGTGATCCACGTGCGCAAGGCGCACCCCGCATTCGGCCTCGGCAGCATGCAGGTGCTGCAGACCGATCACGAGTCCGTGCTCGCCTTCGTGCGCACCTACGAGGGATCGGGAACCCACCTCGGCGACTCCCCCGAGCAGGTGCTGTGCGTGTTCAGCTTCGCGCACAATCCGGTCGCGGTGCACATCCAGCTGCCCGACCAGGCGGGCGGGCGACTCGTCGACCTGTTCGGCGGCGGGGAGTTCCCCACGATCGGCGACGACGGCAGCCTCACGCTGACCCTGGGAACGCAGAGCTTCTACTGGCTCCAGATCGGCCAGTCGGTCGACCAGCGGTTCTGATCGGCGGTGTCCGAGGCGGCCGGTAGAGTTCGTGTCGTGACAGATTCAGTGCAGCCCGAGTTATTCAGTCTCTCCGACGACGCGGTCCTGGTCGTCGACCAGGCAGAGATCGATCACGCGGCGACCGGCCAGGCGCAGCTCGAGGGCGAGGCCGCTCCCGCGTGGTGGCACCGCCTCGCCGTCTTCGACCTCGAGACCACCGGCATCGATGTGCAGACGAGCCGCATCGTCACGGCCAATGTCAGTGTGATCGGCGCCGACGGGCATCCGGTGTCGCGCCTCGACTGGCTCGCGAACCCCGGCGTCGAGATTCCCGAGCAGGCGACAGCCGTGCACGGGGTCACCACAGAGCGCGCCGTCGCCGAGGGGCGTCCGGCGGCCCTGGTCGTGTACGAGATCGTCGAGGCACTGAAAGCGCTGCTCGCCGAGGGCGTGCCGCTCGTCATCTACAACGCGCCCTACGACCTCACGCTGCTCCACCACGAGGCGGTGCGCTACGGCATCGATCCTCTGGAGCTTCCCGCCGCCATCATCGATCCCCTCGTCATCGACAAGGCCGTCGATCGCTACCGCAAGGGCAAGCGCACCCTCGAGGCCGCCGCGGTCGTCTACGGCGTCGAACTGCTCGACGCCCACGACGCCGGCGCCGATGCCATAGCTGCCGGCCGTGTGGCCCAGGCGCTCGCCCAGAAGCACGACGCCGTGTCGGTCCTGGCCGTGCACGAGCTGCACGAGAAGCAGGTCGACTGGTTCCGCGAGCAGGCAGAGAGCTTCCAGGAGTACATGCGGCGTACGCACAATCCGGAGTTCACGGCGCGCACCGCGTGGCCCGTCGGCTGACCCGCACCCGGAAGCCGCATGCAGAAGCACGCGACAGAACCACCATACGAAAGAAGGGCCGGAAGCGAATTCGCTTCCGGCCCTGCTTTCGTATGGTGCAGCGTGTTACGCGCCGAAGCCCTTGTAACGGCTGTTGAACTTCTCGACGCGACCGGCCGAGTCCATGATGCGCTGCTTGCCCGTGTAGAACGGGTGCGACTCGGAGGAGATCTCGACGTCGATGACCGGGTAGGTGTTTCCGTCTTCCCACTCGATGGTCTTCGAGCTGCCGACCGTCGAACGGGTCAGGAAGGTGGCGCCGGAGGCGAGATCGCGGAAGACAACCGGAGCGTAGTTCGGGTGGATGTCTGTCTTCATGGGGTTTCCTTATGGGTTACGAGTGATGCGAGAAAGTCTGTTCGGCCCTGTACGAACGCGGCACACTGCAGCGGCGACCGGGCCAGCGGTCAACTCTATCAGAAAAGTGCCGAGTCGGAGCGAGTGTCAGGCGGCGCGAGCCGAGTACCGGCCGTCGGTCTCGGTCAGCGTGATCGGAAGGCCGAAGGTGGACTCGAGGTTCTCGGAGGTCAGGACCTCGGCCAGGGGACCCGCTGCCACGATGCGTCCGCCCGAGACGAGCAGAACGTTGGTGAAGCCGCGCGGGATCTCCTCGACGTGGTGCGTGACCATGACGATCGCCGGGGAGTCCGATGAGCTGGCGTAGCCGCCGAGCAGCTGCAGGAGCTCCTCACGGGCGCCCAGGTCGAGGCTCGCGGCGGGCTCGTCGAGGAGGAGCAGCTCAGGATCGGTCATGACCGATCGGGCGATCTGCACGCGCTTCTGCTCGCCGTCGCTCAGCGATCCGAAGAGGCGGTTCTCGAGGTGGTCGAGTTTCCACTCGGCCAGCACTCGGTGAGCGCGTCGGAGGTCGACGTCCTCGTAATCCTCGTTCCAGCGACCGGTCACCGAGTAGGCGGCGGTCAGAACCACGTTGAGGACAGTCTCGTCGGCGGGAAAGCGGCGGGCCATCGCGCTCGATGCGAAGCCGACACGGGGGCGCAGCTCGAACACGTCGACCTGGCCCAGTTTGCCGTCGAGCACCGTCGCGGTACCCGTCGACGGGTGGCTCATCGCCGCGGCGATCTGCAGCAGCGTCGTCTTGCCCGCGCCGTTCGGGCCGAGGATGACCCAGCGTTCGTCGCCCTCCACCGTCCAGTCGAGGTTCGAGAGAATCGGATTTGCGTCTCGGACTACGGACACATCGGACAGCTGGAGTACCACGGGCATGGCACTAGCTTAACCGGTGATCACAGGAGCGAGCGGTAGATACGCTCCGTCTCGACCGCGATCTGCGCCCAGCTGAACGTGCTCTCCGCTCGGAGCCGGCCGGCGCGCCCCATGGCCTTCGCCCGCTCGGGGTCGTCGAGAACCCGGGTGAGCGCCGCCGCGAGGTCGGCGACGAAGCGGTCGGGATCGACGGGCGTGCCCGTGCCGTCCTGGACCTGGTCGATCGGAACGAGCACGCCCGTGACGCCGTCATCGACGACCTCGGGGATCCCGCCCGTCGCGGTTCCGACGACGGGGAGGCCGCAGGCCATCGCCTCGAGGTTCACGATGCCGAGAGGCTCGTACACGGAGGGGCAGACGAAGACGGTGGCGCTCGAGAGCACGACCGACAGCGTGCGGGTGTCGAGAAGGCGGTCGATCCACACGATCCCGGAGCGGGTCTTCTGCAGCTCCCGCACGCCGGACGCGACCTCCTCGAGGATCTCAGGCGTGTCGGGGGCTCCCGCGCACAGTACGACCTGCACCTCCGGAGACAGGCGATCGATGGCCCGGATGAGGTACGGCAGTCCCTTCTGGCGTGTGATCCGGCCGACGAAGACCACGGTGGGCCGGTCGGGGTCGATTCCGAGTTCCGCGAGCACGGCGTCGTCGCTCACCGGGTGCCACTTCTCGAGGTCGATGCCGTTGTAGACGACACTGACCCGGTCCGGATCGAGAGACGGATAACTGCGCAGGATGTCCCGGCGCATTCCGTGGCTGACCGCGATGACCGCGTCGGCGCTCTCGAACGACGTCTTCTCGATCCAGCTCGACAGACGGTAGCCGCCGCCGAGCTGCTCGGCCTTCCACGGCCGGAGCGGCTCCAGCGAGTGGGCCGTGACGACGTGGGGGATGCCGTGCAGCCGGGAGGCGATCTGGCCGGCAGCATTCGCGTACCAGGTGTGCGAATGCACCACGTCGGCACCCGCGGCGTCGTTCGCGATCTCGAGGTCGGTGCCGAGCGTTCTCAGGGCGGGATTCGCGTCGACGAGCCCGGCCGGCGTCTGGTAGGAGAACACCCCCTCCTCGTCACGCGGCTCGCCGAACGCCCTGACGACCACATCGATGCTGCCGCGCAGAGCCTTGACGAGTTCGGCGACATGCACCCCGGCTCCGCCATAGACCTCGGGTGGATACTCTCGGGATATCACGTCTACTCGCACAGCTATGAACGTAGTACACGCCCCCGCCGAGGCTCTACTGTTATGACATGGCAGCATCGAAGAAGATATTTGGCATCGTCCTGGCTGGTGGAGAGGGCAAGCGGCTCATGCCGCTCACGGCGGATCGCGCGAAGCCCGGAGTGCCGTTCGGCGGAAGCTACCGGCTCATCGACTTCGCTCTGTCGAACCTGGTGAACTCCGGCCTGCGACAGATCGTCGTTCTCACCCAGTACAAGTCGCACAGCCTCGACCGTCACGTGTCGCAGACGTGGCGGCTGCCCATGATGCTCGACTCCTACGTCGCCTCGGTCCCCGCGCAGCAGCGACTGGGTAAGCGCTGGTTCGCCGGCTCGGCCGATGCGATCCTGCAGAGTCTGAACCTGATCGGCGACGAGCGGCCCGACATCGTCGTGGTCGTCGGCGCCGACCACGTCTACCGCATGGACTTCGAGCAGATGGTCGCCGCCCACATCGAGTCCGGACTGGGCGCGACCGTGGCAGCGATCCGCCAGCCCATCGAGCTGTCCGACCAGTTCGGCGTCATCCAGACCTCCGACGACGACCCCACCAAGATCTCCGAGTTCCTGGAGAAGCCGAAGGACGCCAAGGGTCTCCTCGACTCGCCCGGTGAGGTTCTCGCCTCCATGGGCAACTACGTGTTCGACGCGGACATGCTCATCGAGGCCGTGATCCGCGACGGCGAGAAGCCCGACTCCAGCCACGACATGGGCGGCGACATCATCCCCGACTTCGTCGAGCGCGGACTGGCCGGCGTCTACGACCTGCAGCGCAACGAAGTTCCGGGAGCCACCGACCGCGACCGCTACTACTGGCGCGACGTGGGCACCATCGACTCCTTCTACGACGCGCACCAGGACTTGATCTCGGCGCTGCCGATCTTCAACCTCTACAACCGCGAGTGGCCGATCTTCACCCAGCAGCTCAACTCGCCGCCGGCCAAGTTCGTGCGGGATGCGAAGGGCAACACGGGCACGACGCTCGGCTCGCTCGTCTCCCTCGGCTGCCTGATCTCGGGCGCACGGGTCGAGGGCAGCGTCATCGGGCCGTGGTCGACCATCGAATCCGAGGCGCTCGTTCAGGACTCGGTGCTCTTCGACCGGGTGCACATCGAACCGGGCGCCATCGTCAAGCGGGCTATTCTGGACAAGAACGTGGTCGTCGCGGCCGGAGCCCAGGTGGGCACGGATGCGGCGCGGGATCGAGAGCGCGGATTCACCGTGACCGACTCGGGCATCACGGTCGTCGGAAAGGGAATCCGCGTAGAGCCATGAGTCTGACATCGGAGGCAGTTCTGTACAGCCCGGGCCGCCAGCCGATAGATTCACGGATCTCGTCGCAGGATCCCGCGCGGTTCCTCGTCGTGCTCGACGTCGACTCGACGCTGATCGAGAACGAGGTCATCGAGATGCTGGCGCAGGCCGCCGGCAGTTTCGCCGAGGTCGCCGAGATCACCGAGCGCGCCATGTGCGGCGAGCTCGATTTCGAACAGAGCCTGCGCTCCCGCGTGGCCACCCTCGAGGGGCTCGCCGTGGAGCAGCTGCCCGACATCGCCGCCCAGATCCGGCTCACCGCCGGTGCGCAGCAGATGATCGACACCCTGCACGCCCATGACAGCGTGGTCGGCGTCGTGTCGGGCGGATTCCACGAACTGCTCGACGACCTCGCCGGAGAGGTGGGGCTCGACTTCTGGCGAGCGAACCGTCTCGAGGTGCGCGACGGTCGTCTCACGGGCGCGGTCCGCGGACCCGTCATCGACGCCGAGGCCAAGGCCTCGGCGCTCACCGAATGGGCATCCGTCTATGGAGTTCCGGCCACGCGCACCGTGGCGGTCGGAGACGGCGCCAACGACCTGCAGATGATGCAGGCCGCCGGCCTGTCGATCGCCTTCGACGCGCGACCGCTCGTACGCCGGACGGCGAACGTGGCGATCAGCGAGCGCGACCTGAGCCAGGTTCTTCCGGCCCTCGGCCTGCGCGGCTGACCCGCCGCAGGCCTGAAGGTCAGTGGCCCATTCCGAGACCGCCGTCGACCGGGATGACCGCACCGGAGATGTATCCCGCGTCATCCGATGCCAGCCATGCCACGACCCGCGCCACCTCTGTGGGCGTGGCGAAGCGGCCTGCGGGAATCGACTTCAGGTACTCGGCCTGCGTCGCCTCGGGCAGGGCGGCGGTCATGTCGGTCTCGATGAAGCCCGGGGCCACGACGTTCGCCGTGATGCCCCGCGATCCGAGCTCGCGCGTGATCGAGCGGGCGATTCCCACGAGGCCGGCCTTCGACGCCGCGTAGTTGACCTGTCCGGCCGATCCGAAGAGCCCGACGACGCTCGAGATCAGGATGATGCGGCCGAAGCGCGCCTTGAGCATTCCCTTGGAGGCACGCTTGATCACGCGGAACGATCCAGAGAGATTGGTATCGATGACCGAGGTGAAGTCGTCCTCCGACATACGCAGGAGGAGGGTGTCCTTGGTGACGCCCGCGTTGGCCACGAGAACCTCGACAGGTCCGAGGGCGGCCTCGACCTCGGTGAAGGCGCGGTCGATGGACTCCGCATCCGTGACATCGGCGAGCACGGTGAGGCTGCCTTCCGGACCCTGGCCCGAGCGTGCGGTCACGGCCACCCGGTGCCCCTGGGCGATGAACTCCTCCGCGAGGGAGAAACCGATTCCGCGGTTTCCGCCGGTGATGAGTACGGTGCGAGTTGTCGTCATGATAAGTCCTTCGATGCGGGGCGTGGATCACTGGCCCGTACCAGCATAAGAGGTGCATACGCGGCGTAGGCTTAGGGCAGCCCACCGGCCCCAGAACCCGAGCAGACGAGCCCATGAAACAGCAGTCGATCACCGACCTCCCGCCTTCCCCGGGTGATGAGCGTCACACGCGCATGGTCAAGTACGGCATCGCCATGGGCATCCGGGTCGTCTGCATCATCCTGATGCTCTTCCTGCACGGCTGGTGGCTCGTCCTCCCCGCGATCGGGGCGATCGTGCTTCCGTACTTCGCCGTGATCCTGGCGAACGTCGGCTCCCCTACCAAGTCCGTCGTGAACAGGCCGGGCGGGGTCGTCGCCATTCCCGGGGCACGTCCGCCTCGCGACTTCGGTGGTCGTCCGGAATGATCGGCCTCGGGCTCGAGCCGGAGGGCTCGCAGTGCTCCCGCGCGGGCTGCCGTGAGGCATCCACGTGGCGGATCGAGTGGCGCAACCCCAAGATCCACGCCGAGACGCGCCGCAAGGTCTGGCTGGCGTGCGACGAGCACGTCGATTTCCTGCGCGAATTCCTCGCCGCCCGAGACTTCCCGCTCGAGGTGCTGGCCGACGGCGGCGCGACGACGCCCGGCTCGGGCACGGCGGATGCGAGGGGCCGGGCATGAACACCGGCTGGCGGTTCCTGCGGAGCTCGCGCTGGGCGGGGTACCTGGCGGTGACCGTGGTCTTCGCCCTCGTGTGCGTATGGCTGGGCTCCTGGCAGCTCGCACGACGCGACGCCGCCGTGGCCGAGAACGACAGGGTGGCCGCGAACTACGACGCCGCACCTCGCCCGATCGGCGACGTGCTGAGCGACCTCGACTCGTTCGACGCCGAAGACAAGTGGACGACGGTGTCGCTGACCGGCAGCTATCTCAGCGACGACCAGCTTCTGGTGCGCAATCGACCGATGGGCGGGCAGCCTGGATTCGAACTCCTCGTGCCGTTCCAGCTCGACGACGGCGATATCGTGGTCGTCGACCGCGGCTGGTTGCCCACCGGAGAGCAGCAGGACAAGCCCGATGTCGTGCCTGACGCTCCTCAGGGCGAGGTGACGGTCGTCGCACGGCTGAAGGCCGGCGAGCCCACCCTGAAGGACCGCACGGCGCCAGAGGGCGAGATCCCCTCGATCGACCTGCCCACGATCGCCGCGAAGTTGGATGCGCCTGTCTACACGGGCGCGTACGGCGAGCTCGCGAGCGAATCGCCCTCGGCCGACACGGGAACGCTCGGCACGCGCCCTCCGGAGGACGAGGGCCCGCACCTGTCGTACGCGTTCCAGTGGTTCGTCTTCGCGCTGCTGGGCTTCGTGGGGCTCGGCTACGCGGCGCGGCAGGAATACCGCCTGGAGAACGCCGACGATCCCGACGAGCAGAAGCGCGCCGCCGAGCGCGAACGGCGTCGCCGCGCCAAGGCGAAGTCCGACAACGACATCGAGGACGAACTCGTCGAGCAGGCTTCGCGCGCCGAGCGTCGCTGAGGCTGACGCCCGGCGGCCCTAGGCCAGCGAGATCAGGTCGGCGTAGTCCTTGTTCCAGTGATCCTCGACGCCGTCGGGCAAAATGAGGACACGCTCGGGGTTCAGGGCCTCGACCGCTCCCTCGTCGTGGCTGACCAGAACGACGGCGCCCTCGTAGTGCGCCAGGGCGTCGAGGATCTCCTCGCGGCTGGCGGGGTCGAGGTTGTTCGTGGGCTCGTCGAGCAGCAGTACGTTGGCGCCCGAGACCACGATCATCGCCAGGGCGAGACGGGTCTTCTCGCCGCCCGACAGCACTCCCGCCGGCTTGTGCGAGTCATCGCCTGTGAAGAGGAAGGACCCCAGAACGCGCCGTGCCTCCATCTCGGTGATGTTGGGCGACGACGACACCATGTTCTCGAGAACACTGCGCTTCACGTCGATGGTCTCGTGCTCCTGCGCGTAGTAGCCGATGCGCAGGCCATGGCCCGGTTCGATCTGGCCGGTGTCGGGCTTGTCCGCCCCGCCGAGGATGCGCAGCAGAGTCGTCTTTCCGGCACCGTTCAGGCCGAGGATCACGACCTTCGAGCCCCGATCGATGGCGAGGTCGACCGCGGCGAAGATCTCGAGCGAGCCATAGCTCTTCGAGAGATTGGATGCCATGAGCGGCGTTCGGCCGCACGGCGCCGGTGTCGGGAAGCGCAGCTTGGCGACGCGGTCGACGGCGCGCACCTCCTCGAGGCCGGAGAGCATCTTCTCGGCGCGGGCGACCATCTGGTGAGCGGCCGCGGCCTTCGACGCCTTGGCGCCGAACTTCGCCGCCTGCAGCTGCAGGACCGACGCCTTCTTCTCGACGTTGACGCGCTCCTTCTTGCGGCGCTCCTCGTCGGCGGCGCGCTGGCGCAGGTAGTTCTTCCAGTTCATGTTGTAGACGTCGATGACCTGGCGGTTGGCATCGAGGTAGAACACCCGGTTCACCGTCTCGCCCACGAGTTCGATGTCGTGGCTGATCACGATGAATCCGCCGGAGTAGTTCTTGAGGAACTCGCGGAGCCAGACGACGCTGTCGGCGTCGAGGTGGTTCGTGGGCTCGTCGAGGATCAGGGTGCGCGCGTCGGAGAAGAGGATGCGCGCGAGCTCGATGCGTCGACGCTGGCCACCCGAGAGGGTCGACAACGGCTGGTCGAGGATGCGATCGGGCAGGTTGAGGTTGGAGGCGATCGAGGCGGCCTCGGCCTCGGCCGCGTATCCGCCGAGAGCCAGGAAGCGGTCGGTGAGGTTGCCGTACTTGGTCATGCCCGCCGCGCTGACCTTCGGGTCGGAGCTGCCCATGTCCGTCGTGGCCTGCTGCATTCCGAGCACGAGCTGTCCGAGCCCGCGGGCGTCGAGGATGCGCGTGCGCGCCAGGTCTTCCGGGTTTCCCGAGCGCGGGTCCTGTGGGAGATAGCCGATCTCGCCGTTGCGCTCGACCTTGCCGCCGTTCGACAGCTGCTCCCCCGCCAGCACCTTCGTGAGGGTGGTCTTGCCCGCTCCGTTGCGACCGACGAGGCCGATCTTGTCACCGTCGGCGACTCGGAAGGAGACGTCCTGCATCAGCACCCGTGCACCGACCCTGAGTTCGAGGTCTTGAACATTGAGCACAGGCAGAATCCATTTCTACTGTCGTGTTTCCACAACGGGGGTTTGGGGGGAGGTAGCAATAGTATAAATCCGAAAGCGGTCGCCGGTTTCGCAAGGCCTTCCGCACCCTCTCAACACGTTCAGTGTTCTGCCCATTCCCTAGGAGTTCTTCAGTGTCGTCACTCACCCTCGCCGCGTCGCGGCCGACCCTCGCCGACCGGCTCTTCTCCCGATCGCTGACCACCGACATCCTGCTCATCGGTGCCGGCGCCGCGCTCACGGGCGTGCTCGCCCAGGTGACCATCCCCCTGTACCCGGTTCCGATCACCGGTCAGACCCTCGCCGTGATCCTCGTCGGCAGCACGCTCGGCGCGCTTCGCGGCGCCCTCTCGATGGTGCTCTACCTCGCACTCGGCACGTTCGGCCTGCCGTGGTTCAGCGACGCGAGCTCCGGATGGGGCGTCGTCGCCGGCCCGACGGGCGGTTACATCGTGGGCTTCATCGCCGCTGCGGCCCTCACCGGCTGGCTTGCCCAGCGCACCTGGGACCGTCGCGTACTCGGCGCCTTCGTGTCGATGTCGGCCGGAACGCTCGTGACATTCGCCGTCGGCCTGCCGTGGCTCGCCGCATCGCTCGGACTCACGCTCGAGCAGACGCTCGAGGCCGGGCTGTACCCGTTCCTGATCGGCGGGGTCATCAAGGCACTGCTCGCCGCCGGCATCCTGCCCCTCGCCTGGAAGCTGAGCTCGAAGCGCGACCGGTAGGCGCCGGGCGGCAGCCCACCCCCGGCACGAAGAAGGGCCCCACCACGATCGTGGCGGAGCCCTTCTTGTGTGTTGCGGCGAAGCTACATCGAGAAGCCGAGGGCCCTCATCATCTCGCGACCGTCATCGGTGATCTTCTCCGGACCCCACGGCGGCATCCAGACCCAGTTGATGCGGAACTGCTCGACCGTGCCGTCGAGGGCCTGGGCGGTCTCCTCTTCGATCACGTCGGTGAGCGGGCATCCGGCGCTGGTCAGGGTCATGCTGATCAGCAGGGCGTCGTTCTCGTCGTCCCACGCGAGGTCGTAGATCAGGCCGAGGTCGACGATGTTGACCCCGAGCTCCGGGTCCATGACGTCTTTCAGCTTGTCCTCGATTTCGTCGAAGCGCTGGGGTGTGAGTGTCGAGGCCATGACCTACGACCCGACGACGGCGTTCGAGAGGAACCGGTCGTAGCCCTCGTTCTCGAGGCGCACGGCCAGCTCGGGTCCACCCTGCTCGACGACCTTGCCCGCGACGAACACGTGCACGAAGTCGGGCTGGATGTACTTGAGGATGCGGTTGTAGTGCGTGATGAGCAGGATGCCGAGGCCGGTGTTCGCCTTGGCGCGGTTCACGCCCTCCGACACGATCTTCAGCGCGTCGACGTCGAGACCCGAGTCGGTCTCGTCGAGAACGGCGAACTTCGGCTTGAGCAGTTCGAGCTGGAGGATCTCGTTGCGCTTCTTCTCGCCACCCGAGAAGCCCTCGTTGACGTTGCGCTCACGGAACGACTTGTCCATGCGCAGCTGCGACATCGACGAGTCCAGGTCCTTGATCCAGCCGCGGATGGGCGGTGCCGCGCCGTCGATTGCGGTCTTGGCGGTGCGGAGGAAGTTCGACACGCTCACGCCGGGGATCTCGACCGGGTACTGCATGGCGAGGAACAGGCCGGCGCGGGCCCGCTCGTCGACCGTCATGGTGAGGACCTCTTCGCCGTCGAGCTTCACGGAGCCGCTCTCGACCGTGTACTTGGGGTGCCCCGCGATCGCGTAGGCGAGGGTGGACTTGCCGGAGCCGTTCGGGCCCATGATCGCGTGGGTCTCGCCCTCGCCGATCGACAGGTCGACGCCCTTCAGGATCTGCTTGGTTCCCAGCTCGGTCTCCACGCTCACGTGGAGATCGCGGATCTCAAGATTCGACATGGCTACACAATCTCTTTCGTTTTGGTCGGGTCGATGTAGACCTCGCCATCGACGATGGTGAGTTCGTACACCGGAACAGGCTCGAAGGCCGGAAGGGTGAGGGGCTTGCCGCTGACGAGCGAGAACTTGGACCCGTGGGCCCAGCACTCGAGGGTCTCGTCTTCGACGAAGCCTTCGGCGAGCGAGATGTCGCCGTGGGTGCACGTGTCGCCGATGGCGTGGCACTCCCCCGCCGAGTCCTTCACCAGCGCGATGGCGACACCGTCGATCACGACGCGCACCGCCTCGTTCGGGGTGAGGTCGTCGACGGAGCAGATGAGCTCTGCGGCCATGGTCAGTGTCCCTGCGCTTCGCTGAGTTCGGCCTCGATGGCCGCGGACAGGTGGGTCTCGAGGTCGTCGGACCCGATCTGGGCGACGATCTCCGCGAGGAAGCCGCGCACGACGAGACGCCGGGCCTCGTCTTCGGGGATGCCGCGGGACTGCAGGTAGAACAGCTGCTCGTCGTCGAAGCGCCCGGTCGACGACGCGTGGCCGGCGCCCATGATGTCGCCCGTCTCGATCTCGAGGTTGGGGATGGAGTCGGCCCGGGGGCCCTCCGAGAGCACCAGGTTGCGGTTCTCCTCGTAGCTGTCGGTGCCCGTCGCGTGCGGGCCGATCAGAACGTCGCCGACCCAGACGGATCGGGCGGTGGCGCCCTGGAGCGCACCCTTGTACTTCACTCGGCTCTTCGTCTGGGCCGCGACGTGGTCGATGTAGACGCGCTGCTCGAGGTGCTGCCCCGAGTCGGCGAAGTACAGACCGAAGGCGCTGGCGTCGGCCCCGGTCTCGACGAGGTGGATCGACGGGTTGACCCGCACGACTCCCCCGCCGAGGCTGACGACGACGTGACGCAGGCGCGCGTCGCGCCCGACGCGGGCGAAGTGGCTCGCCAGATGGTTGCTCTCGTCGTTCCACTCCTGCACCGTGACCACGGTGAGCGCCGCCTGGTCGCCGACGACGATCTCGACGTTCTCGGTCAGCTGGGCGTCGCCCGAATTGCGGAGGATGACGAGACCGCGGCTGAACGGGGCAGCGGTGATGACCGTGTGCCCGGCGCGCGGGGCGGAATCTGTCGCCTCGCGGGTCACGACGAACTCCTGCGGCTCCTCACCGGTGACATCGATGGCGAGGGCCTTGTCGAACGACGACCAGGCGTTGGCGCTGGCCCGCTCTTCGGGCGCGCCGGCCGAGCCGATGCGCGCATCCGTGCGGTCGACCCACGCCGCCGTGACGCCCGGCGTCTCACTGAACGTGAGCGCCGGGGCCGAGCCGTCGAGCTCGCCCTCGATAAGGGCGGTGATCCGGGTGATGGGCGTGAGCTTCCACTCGATCTCGAAACCGGTGACCTTCTCGAAGTCGTCGACGGAGGTGGAGGTGAAGCGCTCTGCCCGTGATTGAACGGGCACGTACGCGTCACCTCCGTCTGAGTGAGCCTTGAGGCCGTGCTGTTCGGTCTCGATGAGACCTGTGTTCGCTGTTGGTGCTGCGGACATCTAGCCGACACTGCCTTCCATGCCCATCTCGATGAGCTTGTTGAGTTCGAGTGCGTACTCCATGGGGAGCTCGCGGGCGATCGGCTCGATGAAGCCGCGCACGATCATGGCCATGGCCTCGTCTTCGGGGAGACCGCGGCTCATGAGGTAGAAGAGCTGCTCCTCGCTGACACGCGAGACCGTGGCCTCGTGGCCGAGCTGCACGTCGTCGACCCGGATGTCGATGGCCGGGTAGGTGTCGGAGCGCGACTTGGTGTCGACCAGCAGAGCGTCGCAGCGCACGGTGTTGGCTGAGTGATGAGCGTTCTCCGCCATGCGCACCTCGCCGCGGTAGCCGGCACGGCCACCGCCCCTGGCGATGGACTTGGAGACGATGGACGACTGCGTGTACGGCGCCATGTGGATCATCTTCGCGCCGGCGTCCTGGTGCTGGCCGGGGCCGGCGAACGCCACGGACAGGGTCTCGCCCTTGGCGTGCTCTCCGACGAGGTAGATCGACGGGTACTTCATGGTGACCTTGGAGCCGATGTTTCCATCGATCCACTCCATGGTCGCGCCCTCGTGTGCGATCGCACGCTTGGTGACCAGGTTGTAGACGTTGTTCGACCAGTTCTGGATCGTCGTGTAGCGAACGCGGGCGTTCTTCTTCACGATGATCTCGACGACGGCGGAGTGCAGCGAGTCGGACTTGTAGATCGGCGCGGTGCAGCCCTCGATGTAGTGCACGTAGCTGCCCTCGTCGGCGATGATCAGCGTGCGCTCGAACTGGCCCATGTTCTCGGTGTTGATGCGGAAGTACGCCTGCAGGGGGATCTCGACGTGCACGTTCTTGGGAACGTAGACGAACGAGCCGCCCGACCAGACTGCCGTGTTCAGCGCGGCGAACTTGTTGTCGCCGGCGGGGATGACCGTGCCGAAGTACTCGGTGAAGAACTCGGGGTGCTCACGCAGCGCCGTGTCGGTGTCCATGAAGATGACGCCCTGCGCCTCGAGGTCTTCGCGGATGGTGTGGTAAACAACCTCGGACTCGTACTGCGCGGCGACGCCCGACACCAGACGCTGACGCTCGGCCTCGGGGATGCCGAGCCGCTCGTAGGTGTTCTTGATGTCGTCGGGCAGGTCGTCCCACGTGGTGGCCTGCTTCTCGGTCGACCGCACGAAGTACTTGATGTTGTCGAAGTCGATGCCGGAGAGGTCTGCGCCCCAGGTCGGCATGGGCTTGCGCTCGAACAGCTGCAGACCCTTGAGCCGGTTCTTGAGCATCCATTCCGGCTCGCTCTTGAGGGCGGAGATGCCCTTGACGACGTCGGCGTCGACACCGCGTTTCGCGACGGCACCCGCCGCATCGGAGTCGGACCAACCGAATTCGTAAACCCCCAGGTTTTCGAGTTCCGGACGGTCGATTAGTACGTCAGACATGACTTTCTCCCTTCCTCGTTGATCTCAACCCGCGGACAGCGGCAGGCATTCCAGACCGGGTGTAAATGTGATTCGGCACGGATCACCGAAATGATTGCCTGATCACGTTCTCGTGGGGAGAACGCACGTACTTAGAATGTACTGAGGTCTGGGGGCGTTAGCCCCGCCCAACGCTGGGCGATATGCGCAAAACGCGTTCGAACGCGGATTTCTACAACTTTCAAATTCTACAGGCAATGCCTGCCGGATAGTAGGTCGCGGGCCTTTTCATCGACAAGTCTTGACAAGGAACACCCGAAGCCGTGAAGCGACTCATCGCATTCCTCCCCGCATCCATCAGTCGACCCGTTCGCGTGCTGGCCTGGCTGTCGCTCGTGTTCCAGGTGGTGCTCATCGGAACCGGCGGCGCGGTGAGGCTGACGGGATCGGGCCTGGGATGCCCCACCTGGCCGCGATGCACCGACGCGTCGTTCGTGTCCACGCCGGAGATGGGCATCCACGGCGTGATCGAGTTCGCGAACCGCATGCTCACCTTCGTGCTCGCCCTCATCGTGATCGCGGTGTTCCTGGCCGTGGTGCGCTACTGGAGGGAGCGCAGGGACCTGTTCGTGCTCACGCTTCTCCAGGGTCTGTCCATTCCGCTCCAGGCCGTCATCGGCGGCATCACGGTGCTGACCGGACTCAACCCGTTCATCGTCGGGCTGCACTTCGTGATCTCGATCCTCCTCGTCGTCAACGCGACGATCCTGGTCTACCGCGTGTACCGCGGGCCGCGTGGAGATCGCCGCACCGTGCCGCTGTGGTTCATGATCGTGGCGCACACCGCATCGCTCTTCGTCGCGATCACCGTGGTCGTGGGCATTCTCACCACGGGCTCCGGACCGCACGCCGGCGACGAGAAGACCCCCCGCAACGGCCTCGACGCCGAGCTGCTGCAGCACTTCCACAGCTGGCCCGCGTACGTGCTCCTGGCGCTCACGATGGTGCTCGTCGTCGCTGCGCTCGTGGGCAGGCTCGGTGTCACGCGCTGGGCGCTGGCGCTGCTGGCCATCGAGGCCGTGCAGGTGGTCGTCGGCCTCACCCAGGCGCGACTCGGACTGCCGCCGTTGCTCGTCGGCATCCACATGGTGCTCGCCGCGCTTCTGGTCGCGGCCATGACCGCCCTGGTGCTGTCGCTGCGCTCGTCGTCGAACGCCCCCGAATCGGTGGACGACCCCAGGGAGCTCAGCTCCGTCGGTCAGCCCCGGCGCTGACCGCCTCCGCGGCGATCCAGTGCCGCTTCGACAGGCTCAGCGAACGGCATCGCCGCAGAGAGAGCCCGGCTAGAACGGAAGCAGCGGGTCGATGGCGACGGCGAGGAAGACGAGCGTCAGGTAGCTGATCGACGCGTGGAAGACCCTCATCGGCTTGACCTCGAGGCCGTGAATGGCCCGGTTGTAGAGCCGGTGCGTCTCGTAGATGAACCACGCGCCGGAGCCGAGTGCGACGACGCTGTAGACGATGCCCATCGGTGCGACCGGGATGAGCAGCAGCGAGCAGGCGACGGTGGCCCACGCGTAGAGGATCGTCTGGAGACCCACGACGGCGCGGCCGCGGACGACCGCGAGCATGGGAACATTCGCCGCCTTGTACTCGTCGCGGTACTTCATCGACAGCGGCCAGTAGTGCGGCGGCGTCCAGAGGAAGATGACACCGAACAGGATGAACGGGGTCCAGCTGAGCGAGTTCGTGACCGCGGCCCAGCCGATGAGCACGGGCATGCAGCCGGCGATTCCTCCCCAGACGATGTTCTGGGAGGTGCGACGCTTCAGCCACACCGTGTAGAGGAACACGTAGAGCAGGATCGCGATGAGCGAGAGCGCCGCCGCCAGCAGATTGGCGAAGACGGCGAGCCAGACGATGGATGCGACGCCGATGACCCACGCGAACACGAGGGCCTCGCGGTCGCTCAGTTCGCCGGTGACGAGGGGACGACCCTGGGTGCGCTTCATGACGCGGTCGATGTCGCGGTCGATGTAGCAGTTGAAGGCGCCGGCGCTGCCGGCGCTGAGCGCGCCGCCGATGAGCGTGGCGACGACCAGCCAGAGGTCGGGAATGCCGTTCTGCGCCAGGATCATCACCGGCGCCGTCGTCACGAGCAGCAGCTCGATCACCCGCGGCTTCGTCAGCGCGACGTAGGCCTTGGCCTTCGCCGACAGGCTGATCCGCTGCTTCTCCGTGCGGCCCTCTACAGCGACGTCCATTGCTCCTCAGACTGTTCCGGGCCCCGCGCAGGGCGCGCGCGATCCCGAATCAGTCTAAGCGATCGGTTCTCGAACCTCGGTCGGAGCCGATACCGTGACAGGCATGACGCACACCGACCCCACCACTCCGGACGAGTTCGCCCGCCTGGCCGCCCGCATCGAGGACGAGGCGGCCGAGCTCCAGGTCGACTCCTTCGGGCCGTCCGACGCCCTGAGGCTGGGGCTCATCCTCGTGCGTCTCGGCACGGAGCGTGCCCTGCCCATCGCCATCGACATCCGACGCGGATCGCAGATCCTCTTCCACGTCGCACTCGAGGGCGCACAGGCCGACAACGACGTCTGGATCGCGCGCAAGGCGCGCGCCGTCGAGCGCTACGGGATCCCCTCGCTGCTGCTCGGCACCCGCCCCAAGATCGCCGGAAAGCGGATCGAGTCAGAGGGCTGGTTCGACCAGATGGAGTACGCGGCCCACGGGGGCGGCTTTCCCGTGTCGGTCAGGGGCACCGGCATCGTGGCCGTCGCGACGGTCTCCGGGCTGCCGCAGATCGAGGATCACGACCTCGTCGTGTCCGCCCTCCGCGAGTTTGTCGAGGGGTAGCCGAGGCTCCCCTCTGATTCCCTATACTTGTAGCGGCGACACAGCAGTCGGTGTTTCCTGCGTGTCTTTCTTGCGGAGAAGCCATGTCGCACTGTGCTGAACACGTACCGTGCGGGGGCTCACATTCGCCGGTCTCTCACGCGGTTCTCCCTGCTACCGATTCACATCGCGGCGCCTGACGGGCAAATCTGTCCGCCTGCAACTGAGAAGGGGCTTATTCCTCGTGGCATCATTCCAATGGACTCCCATTGACGACCAGGCCGTATCCACGGCGAAGGTTCTCGCGGCAGACGCCGTCGAGAAGGTAGGAAACGGGCATCCGGGAACGGCCATCAGCCTCGCCCCCGCCGCCTACCTCCTGTTCCAGAAGGTCATGCGGCGCGATCCGAGTGACAACGAGTGGATCGGTCGCGACCGCTTCATCCTCTCGGTCGGCCACAGTTCGCTCACCCAGTACATCCAGCTCTACCTCGGCGGCTACGGCCTCGAGCTCGACGACCTCAAGGCGCTGCGCACCTGGGGCTCGCTCACTCCCGGCCACCCCGAGTACGGCCACACCGACGGCGTCGAGATCACGACCGGGCCGCTCGGCCAGGGCCTGTCGTCGGCCGTCGGATTCGCCTACGCCTCGCGCTTCGAGCGCGGTCTCTTCGACCCCGAGGCCGAGGCCGGCACCAGCCCCTTCGACCACTTCATCTACACCATCGCCGGCGACGGCGACCTGCAGGAGGGCGTCACGAGCGAGGCTTCGTCGCTCGCCGGCCACCAGCAGCTCGGCAACCTGATCGCGATCTACGACAGCAACCAGATCTCGATCGAGGACGACACCAACATCGCGTTCACCGAAGACGTGCGCGCCCGCTACGAGGCCTACCACTGGCACGTGCAGGTCGTCGACTGGAAGAAGACGGGCCAGTACGTCGAAGACGTCGAGGCCCTCTTCGACGCCATCGAGGCGGCCAAGGCCGTCACCGACAAGCCGTCGCTGATCATCCTCAAGACCATCATCGGCTGGCCCTCGCCCAAGAAGCAGAACACCGGAAAGATCCACGGCTCCGCCCTGGGCGCCGAAGAGCTGAAGGGCCTCAAGGAGGTGCTCGGCTTCGACCCCGAGCAGAGCTTCGAGGTCGCCGACGAGGTCATCGCGCACACCCGCAGCGCCGTCGAGCGCGGCCAGGCCGAGCACGCCGAGTGGAAGATCTCATTCGACGCCTGGGCCTCCGCCAACCCCGAGAAGAAGGTCCTCCTCGACCGCGTCCTCTCCGGCGACGTTCCGGAGGGCCTCGAGGAGGCGCTCCCGGTCTTCGAAGCGGGCAAGGCCGTCTCGACCCGCGCCGCGTCGGGCAAGGTCATCAACGCCATCGCGCCGATCATGCCCGAGTTCTGGGGCGGCTCGGCCGACCTCGCCGAGTCGAACAACACCACGATCGAGTCGGGCGCATCCTTCATCCCGGCCGAGCACTCCACGCACGAGTGGACGGGAAACCCGTATGGCCGCGTGCTGCACTTCGGCATCCGCGAGCACGCCATGGGCGCGATCCTGAACGGCATCGTGCTGCACGGAAACACCCGCCCGTTCGGCGGAACCTTCCTCATCTTCAGCGACTACATGCGTCCCGCCGTTCGCCTCGCGGCCCTCATGAAGTCCCCCGCGATCTACGTGTGGACCCACGACTCCGTGGCCCTCGGAGAAGACGGACCGACCCACCAGCCGATCGAGCAGCTGGCCACGCTCCGCGCCATCCCGGGGCTCGACATCGTGCGCCCCGGCGACGCGAACGAGGTCGCCTACGCGTGGAAGACCATCCTCGAGCGCCGCAAGGGGCCCGCGGGCATCGCATTGACGCGCCAGAACATCCCGGTGTTCGAGCGTGGCGAGGGCGACGCCTCCGGCGAGACCTTCGCGTCGGCGAAGAACGTCGCCAAGGGCGCGTACGTGCTGGCAGAGGCTCCGAACGGCACCCCCGACGTGATCTTCATCGCGACCGGCTCCGAAGTTCAGATCGCCGTCGAGGCGCGCGAGCTCCTCAAGAACGAGGGCATCAACGCCCGCGTCGTGTCGGCACCGAGCCTCGAGTGGTTCGAGGAGCAGAGTGCGGAGTACCGCGAGTCGGTCCTTCCCGCAGCGATCAAGGCGCGCGTGTCGATCGAGGCCGGCCTCGACCTGACCTGGCGCTCCTACGTCGGAGACCACGGCAAGAGCGTCTCGATCGAGCACTTCGGCGCATCCGCCGACTACCAGACGCTGTTCCGCGAGTTCGGCATCACCACCGAGCACGCCATCGAGGCCGCCAAGCTCTCGATCTCGTCGCTGTAGACCACAAGAATCTTCTAGGAGTACGTACATGACCGATACAACACCCACCGCCCAGCTCTCCGCAGCCGGCGTCAGCATCTGGCTCGACGACCTGTCGCGCGAGCGCATCACCTCCGGCGGACTCGAGAAGCTGATCGCCGAGAAGAACGTCGTCGGTGTCACCACGAACCCGTCGATCTTCGCCGCGGCGCTGACCAACGGAGAGTCCTACGCGGCGCAGGTCGCCGAGCTCGCCAAGGCCGGCAAGAACGTCACCGAGGCCGTCTTCGAGATCACGACCCAGGACGTCGCCAACGGCTGCGACATCTTCCGCCCGATCTACGACGCTACGAACGGATTCGACGGCCGCGTCTCGATCGAGGTCGAGCCGGGCCTGGCGAACGACGCCGCGGGCACGACGAAGCAGGCCAAGGAGCTCTTCGACAAGGTCGCCAAGGAGAACGTGCTGATCAAGATCCCCGCGACCATCGCGGGCCTCGAGGCCATCACCGAGACCATCGCGGCCGGCATCAGCGTCAACGTCACGCTGATCTTCAGCCTCGCCCGCTACCGCGACGTCATCAACGCCTACCTGGCTGGCCTGGAGCGCGCGAAGGCCGCCGGGCTCGACCTGTCGAAGATCCACAGCGTCGCCTCGTTCTTCGTGTCGCGCGTCGACACCGAGATCGACAAGCGCCTGGTGGCCATCGGAACCGATGAGGCTCTGGCGCTCAAGAGCAAGGCGGGCGTCGCGAACGCCCAGCTCGCCTACGAGGTCTACGAGCAGGCGTTCTCGACCGAGCGCGCGGCCGGACTCCTCGCGGCCGGCGCCAACAAGCAGCGGCCGCTCTGGGCATCCACCGGCGTCAAGGACCCGGCCGTGCCCGACACGACCTACGTCACCGAGCTCGTCGCCCCGGAGGTCGTCAACACGATGCCCGAGAAGACGCTCGACGCCACCTTCGACCACGGCGTGATCACCGGAGACACCATCACGGGCTCCTACGCCGCCGCCAACAAGGTGCTCGACGAGATCGCTGCTCAGGGCATCTCCTACGCCGAGGTCACCGAACTGCTCGAGACCGAGGGAGTCGACAAGTTCATCGTCTCCTGGAACGAGCTGCTCGACACGGTCACGACCGCACTCGAGTCGTCCAAGTGAGTGTCCGGGTCCACCGTTCCGGCAGCGGCCATGGCCGCGTCGGAACGGTGGACCCGGCCCTCCTCTCCGTTGTTCTCTCGTCCGAGACAACCGGAGCCACCACACTTCTGCCGGCCGTCTCTCGCGCCGATCGTCGCCACCGCGACGTCCCCATGAGCTCTTCGTCCGACGGTCCGCATCGCACCCGCCCCGTTCTCCGCGCTGTTCCAGCGCCGCACTAACCCGTCGACCCAGAAGGTCTCAAGGAGTCTCATGCCACCGGTAGAAATCACTCCGGAATACAACCCGCTCAGAATCCCGTCCGACCGGCGGCTCAATCGAATCGCCGGCCCCAGCGGACTCGTCATCTTCGGCGTCACAGGCGACCTGTCGCGCAAGAAGCTGATGCCGGCCGTCTACGACCTCGCCAACCGCGGTCTGCTTCCGCCGGGCTTCTCGCTGATCGGGTTCGCTCGCCGCGACTGGGAGGACCAGGACTTCGAGCGTGTCGTGCACGACGCCGTCAAGGAGTACGCGCGCACACCCTTCGACGAAGACGTGTGGCGCCAGCTCTCCGAAGGCATCCGGTTCGTGTCGGGCGAGTTCAGCGACGACGAGGCATTCGATCACCTCAAGGAGACGATCGACGCCCTTGACGCCGAGCGGGGCACGATGGGCAACTACGCGTTCTACCTCTCGGTGCCGCCGAAGGCGTTCCCCCTCGTGACCGAGCAGCTGCGCCGCTCGGGCCTGGCCCACCCCGAAGAAGGGCAGTGGCGCCGCGTCGTCATCGAGAAGCCGTTCGGCAGCGACCTGAAGACGGCGCGCGAACTGAACGACGTCGTCGAATCGGTCTTCGCTCCCGACTCGGTCTTCCGTATCGACCACTACCTCGGCAAGGAGACGGTCCAGAACATTCTGGCCCTGCGCTTCGCCAACCAGCTCTACGAGCCCATCTGGAACTCGAACTACGTCGACCACGTGCAGATCACCATGGCCGAGGACATCGGCGTCGGCGGTCGTGCCGGGTACTACGACGGCATCGGCGCCGCACGCGACGTCATCCAGAACCACCTGCTGCAGCTGCTCGCGCTCACGGCCATGGAGGAGCCCATCTCCTTCAACGCGTCCGACCTGCGCGCCGAGAAGGAGAAGGTGCTCGCCGCCATCCGGCTTCCGAAGGACCTTGCCAAGCACACCGCCCGCGGCCAGTACGCCGGCGGGTGGCAGGGCGGCGAGAAGGTCACCGGCTTCCTCGAGGAGGACGGCATGAACCCCGAATCCCTCACCGAGACCTACGCGGCCATGCGGCTCGACATCGGAACCCGCCGCTGGGCGGGCGTTCCGTTCTATCTGCGCGCGGGCAAGCGCCTCGGCCGCCGGGTGACGGAGATCGCCGTCGTGTTCAAGCGCGCTCCGCAGTATCTCTTCGCCGACAGCCAGACATCGGCGCTCGGCCAGAACGCGCTCGTGATCCGCGTACAGCCCGACGAGGGTGTGACCATCCGCTTCGGCTCCAAGGTTCCCGGTGCCGGCATGCAGGTGCGCGACGTGACCATGGACTTCGGCTACGGCCACGCCTTCACCGAGGCGAGCCCCGAGGCCTACGAGCGCCTCATCCTCGACGTGCTCCTCGGAGACCCGCCGCTGTTCCCCCGCCAGGAAGAGGTCGAACTCTCCTGGAAGATCCTCGACCCGATCGAAGAGTTCTGGACCACCCAGGGACAGCCCGATCAATACCGCCCCGGAACCTGGGGCCCCGACTCAGCAGACGAGATGCTCGCCCGCGACGGAAGAACCTGGAGGCGGCCATGATCGTCGATCTGCCCGATACCAACACAAGCAAGGTCTCGAAGGCCCTCGTCAAGATTCGCGAGGAGGGCGGCGCCGTCGCACTCGGTCGCGTGCTGACCCTGGTCATCCGAACGGCCCTGGGCCAGGAGGAGGACGCCATCGAGGCGGCCAACGACGCCTCTCGTGAGCACCCGATGCGCGTCATCGTCGTGTCGACCGATGCCGACGACGGCGTGAAGTCGGGCCGCGGCGCGAGACTGGATGCGCAGATCCGCGTGGGTGGCGACGCCGGCGCGAGCGAGGTCGTTCTGCTCAAGGCCTACGGCGCGGCGGCAAGCGACGAGGAAGGACTCGTCACGGGTCTGCTCCTGCCCGACGCCCCTGTCGTCGTGTGGTGGCCGGGCGATGCGCCCGAATCGCCGTCGACATCCGACCTCGGCCGGATCGCCCAGCGTCGCATCACCGACTCGTCGAACAGCAGCAACCCCAACGAGACGCTGCGTACACTGTCGCGGAACTACTCCCCCGGCGACACCGACTTCGCGTGGACGCGACTCACCCTCTGGCGTGCGCAGCTGGCCGCGGTGCTCGACCAGCCGCCCTTCGAGCCCGTCGAGGCCATCGAGGTGTCGGGCGCGTCCGACTCCCCGTCGACCCTGCTGCTCGCAGCCTGGCTGCGTCACCAGCTCAAGGTGACGGTCGACTACGGAATCTCGTCGCGCGCCAACGGGTCCAGTGGAATCCACGGCGTCAAGCTCTCCCGTTCGTCGGGTGTCATCGAGCTCGAGCGCTCTGTTCCCAACGTGGCGACCCTGGTTCAGCCGAACCAGCCGCTGCACGACCTGGCACTCCCCCGTCGCTCGCTTCGCGACTGCCTGGCAGAGGAACTCCGCAGGCTCGACCCCGACGACCTCTACGGCGAGGTGCTCACGCAGGGCGTGCTCGAACTGGGCGAGCCCGGTCCCGAGTCCGCCTCGGCGTCGCAGACGACCACAGAGGTGCGGTAGGCCATGACGAACGAACGCCGTGTGCTCATCCACCCCGACAAGGCCTCGCTGGCGGGCTCCGTGGCGGCGCGCTTCATCACGAAGACCATCGACCTCCTCGAAGACCGCGACGCCGTGAACGTCGTCCTCACCGGAGGCTCCGTCGGCACGGCTGTGCTGGCGGCCATCAATGCGTCGCCGGCCAGGGACAGCGTCGACTGGAACAGGGTGAGCTTCTGGTGGGGTGACGAGCGGTTCGTCGCGCGGGACGATCCCGACCGCAACGAGTTGCAGGCGCGCGAGGCGCTGCTCGATCACATCGACGTTCCCGCCTCGCAGGTGCACCCGTTCCCGTCGACCGACGAGGTCGCCGATATCGATGAGGCCGCGGCCGTCTACGCGCTCGAACTGCTCGAGGCCGGCGACGGAAGCGACTACCCGAAGTTCGACATCACCTTCCTCGGCGTCGGGCCGGACGGGCACATCGCCTCCCTGTTTCCGGGCCAGGATGCCGTGCGCGTGACCGACGCGACCGTCGTGGCCGTGCGGGAGTCGCCCAAGCCGCCGCCCCAGCGCCTCAGCCTCACGCTCCCGGTCATCCGTTCGTCGGATCGGATCTGGCTCGTCCTCGCCGGATCCGACAAGGCCTCGGCCCTCGGCCTCGCGCTGGCGGGTGCCAGCACCGACGAGGTACCGGTCGCTGGTGCTGAGGGCCGTCGGCGAACCGTGTTCTTCGTCGACAAGGACGCCGCGTCCGAGGTACCGGAGTACCTCATCACGCCGACCTACTACTGATCGGCACGATCGCACGAAAAAGCCCCTCGGCTCGGCCGAGGGGCTTTTTCGTCGAATGCGTGCGAGCGACGGCTAGGCGGTCGCCGTGCCCCGCCGTGCGCGGAGCTGGGTCAGCGCGTCTTCGAGAAGCTGCGCGGCCTCCTCCTCGGTGCGGCGTTCCTTGACGTAGGCGAGGTGCGTCTTGTAGGGCTCGAGCTTCACGACCGACGGAGGATTCTCTTTGTCGCGACCAGCGGGAAGACCGGAGGACGGGCAGTCGATCGTCTCGGGGATCTCGTCTTCGGGCAGCGTCGCCGCGAAGTACTTGACCGTCTCGTTGCCCAGGGCGTCCCAGTAGGAGACCTTGATTCGATCGGCGTGGAAGCCCCGATCCTGCTCGCCCATCGGGCCTGCGCCCACCCGTGACCCGCGAATTGCACTGCCGCCTGAAGCCATTGCCGATACTCCTAGATTCCGGTGTCGAATTTGGTGATGAGACCGAGCACGACGATGCACACGACCCACACGAGTCCGAGGATCACCGTGATGCGGTTGAGGTTGCGCTCCGCGACCCCGGATGCACCGAGGTTGGATGTGACGCCGCCGCCGAACATGTCGGACAGGCCTCCGCCGCGACCGCGGTGGAGAAGAATGAGGAGGGTCAGAAGGAGGCTCGTGATACCGAGCAGCACCTGTAGAACGACCTGAAGGATCTGCACGAATTGCCTCTCAAGAATGATGGCCGACCGGTGTGAAGCCAGACCAACGTCAATTATACCTGTATGCGTCCGATGACACGCACCATGACTGCAGCGGTACACGAAAGGCCGACCCGAGACGGGTCGGCCTCTCGCACTGCTATTAGAACGCGTGCTTCTGGTACCGGATGATGCTGGCGAACTCCGTCAGGTCGAGACTCGCGCCGCCGACCAGGGCCCCGTCGACGTTGGGCTGCTTCATGAAGCCGCCGATGTTCGTCGACTTGACCGATCCGCCGTAGAGGATGCGCGTCTTCGCCGCGACATCGGAGCCCAGGGTGGATTCGAGCACGGCGCGAAGTGCGGCGCAGACCGCTTCTGCCTGCTCGGGTGTCGCCGCCTGGCCTGAGCCGATCGCCCAGACGGGCTCGTACGCGACGACGATATCCGATGCGGACTGCACCGATGAGAGCGCGGCCGTCAACTGGGCGACAGGCACGGCACTGGGGCCGTGCTTCTCGAGGTCTTCGGCCGTCTCGCCGACGCAGACGATCGGAACGAGACCGTTCGAGATCGCGGCCGCCGTCTTCGCGGCCACGACGTCGTCGGTCTCGGCGTGGAGAGTGCGTCGCTCCGAGTGACCGATGATGACGTAGCGGCAGTCGAGCTGCTTGAGGAACGCACCCGAGATCTCGCCCGTGTAGGCGCCACTCGCGTGCTGGGAGACGTCTTGCGCACCGTAGGCGAGCTCGAGCTTGTCTGCCGAGATGAGGGTCTGCACGCTGCGCAGGTCGGTGAACGGCGGGAAGATCGCCGCCTCGACGTCGGCGAAGTTGTGCCCGGCGTCCTTCAGGCTCCATGCGAGCTTCTGCACGAATGCGATCGCCTGCAGGTGGTCGAGGTTCATCTTCCAATTGCCCGCGATGAGCGGCGTTCTGTTGACTACCATCCGAGGACCTCCAGTCCGGGCAGGCGTTTGCCTTCGAGGAATTCGAGGCTTGCTCCACCGCCAGTTGAAATGTGACCGAACTGCTCGTCGGTGAAGCCGAGGGCTCGTACGGCGGCTGCCGAGTCTCCTCCGCCGACCACACCGAGCCCGTCGACGCGGGTCAGCGCATCGGCGACGGCACGAGTGCCCTCGGCGAACGGTGCGAGCTCGAAGACGCCCATCGGTCCGTTCCAGAACACGGTCTTGGATTCCGCGATGATGCGCGCGAACTCGGCGCCGGTCTCTGGGCCGATGTCGAGCCCGAGTCCGCTCTGGCCGAACGGCGTCTCTTCGATGGTCTCGGCGCTCGTGACGGTGTGCTCGGCGTCGGCACCGAACTTCGATGCGACCACCACGTCTGTCGGCAGCACGATGCGCACTCCGCGCTCGGTCGCCTCGGCCAGGTACCCCTTGACCGTCTCGATCTGGTCGGCCTCGAGGAGGCTCCCGCCGACGCGGAAGCCCTGTGCCGCGAGGAACGTGAAGAGCATCCCTCCGCCGATGAGCAGTGTGTCCACCTTCGGAAGAAGGTGTCCGATCACGCCGAGCTTGTCTGAGACCTTGGAGCCGCCGAGGACGACCGTGTAGGGCCGTTCGGGCTTCTCGGTGAGTCTCTCGAGCACGTCGAGCTCGGCGGCGATGAGAAGCCCCGCAGCGCTCGGGAGCGCGGATGCGAGTTCGTAGACGCTCGCCTGCTTGCGATGCACGACGCCGAACCCGTCGGAGACGAATGCGTCTCCGAACGAGGCGAGCCGTGCGGCGAAAGCCGATCGCTCGTCGGCGCTCTTGCTCGTCTCCTCGGCGTTGAACCGCAGGTTCTCGAGAAGAGCGACGTCGCCGTCGGCCAGAGCCTCGACTGCCTGCTGTGCGCTCGCGCCCACGGTGTCTTCGGCGAAGGCCACAGGCTTGTCGAGGAGTTCGGACAGGCGCTCGGCGACGGGCCGCAGGCTGTACTGGGGATCGGGTGAACCGTCTGGCCGCCCGAGGTGGCTGATGAGGATCACTCGTGCGCCCTGATCGACCAGGGCGTTGATGGTTGCCAGAGACGCTCGAACGCGCCCGTCGTCGGTGATGACCCCGTTTTTCAACGGAACATTGAGGTCACACCGAACGAGGACGCGTTTTCCCGTGAGGGAGCCGAGCGAATCCAGAGTGCGCAGAGTCACAGTGGATTCCTCGTATTACAGGCGGTCGGCGACGTACTCGGTGATGTCGACGAGGCGGTTGGAGTAGCCCCACTCGTTGTCGTACCACGAGGCGATCTTCACCTGGTTGCCGATGACCTTGGTGAGGCCGGCGTCGAAGATCGACGAGTGCGGGTCGCCCTGGATGTCGCTCGAGACGATCGGGTCCTCGGTGTACGAGAGGATTCCCTTGAGCTCGCCGTTCGCGGCGTTCTTGTACGCCTCGTTGACCTGCTCGACGGTGACCGTGGAGCTGGTCTCGACCGTGAGGTCGGTGATCGAACCGGTGATCACCGGTACGCGCAGTGCGTATCCGTCGAGCTTTCCGACGAGCTCGGGGATGACGAGGCCCAGGGCCTTGGCGGCACCCGTCGACGTGGGGATGATGTTGGCGGCTGCGGCGCGGGCGCGGCGCAGGTCGCTGTGCGGGCCGTCCTGCAGGTTCTGGTCGGCCGTGTAGGCGTGGACCGTGGTCATGAGGCCACGCTCGATGCCGAAGTTGTCCATGAAGACCTTCGCCAGGGGCGCGAGGCAGTTCGTGGTGCACGACGCGTTCGAGATGATGTCGTGGATGGCGGGGTCGTAGGTGCCCTCGTTGACGCCGAGAACCAGCGTCGCGACGTCTGAGCCCGTCGCCGGAGCGGAGACGATGACCTTCTTGGCGCCGGCCGCGATGTGCTTGCGGGCGTCTTCGGACTTCGTGAAACGGCCGGTCGACTCGATGACGATGTCGACGCCCAGCTCGCCCCAGGGCAGGTCGGAGGGGTCGCGCTCGGCGAGCACGAGGATCGGCTTGCCGTTGACGATGATGTTGTCGCCGTCGAGCTCGACCGTGGCATCGAGACGACCCGTGATCGTGTCGTACTTGAGGAGGTGCGCGAGGGCCTTGTTGTCGGTGAGGTCATTGACCGCGACGATCTCGAGCTCGCTGCCCTTGGCCAGAGCTGCGCGGAAGTAGTTACGCCCGATACGACCGAAGCCGTTGATACCGATCTTTACAGACACGTGAAGTTCTCCATGAATCGTGTGGCCCCGCGGGGCTGGGTGGCTGAAACTGAGGGCGTGCCGGGCCACAGGGCCCGACACGCCGTCGTCGCTACGACAGTAGCAGGAGGCCCGAGGTCTTTTCGCGGGCAGTCTCGAAGCGCGTCGTGACGTTCTGCCAGTCGACGATGTTCCAGAACGCCTTGACGTAGTCGGCCCTGACGTTCTTGTAGTCGATGTAGTAGGCGTGCTCCCACACGTCGAGCATGAGCAGGGGCACCGTTCCGGCGGCGAAGTTCGACTGCTGGTCGAAGAACTGCTGGATGATCAGGCGCTGGCCGATGCTGTCCCATGCGAGGACGGACCATCCTGAACCCTGCACTCCGAGCGCCGTGGCGGTGAAGTGGGCCTGGAACTTCTCGAACGAACCGAAGAACTCGTCGATGGCGGCCGCGAGTTCGCCGACCGGCTTGTCTCCGCCGTTCGGGGACATGTTCGTCCAGAAGATGGAGTGGTTGACGTGGCCGCCGAGGTTGAAGGCGAGGTCTTTCTCGAGCTTGTTGACGGCGCCGAGGTTCTCGGAGTCGCGGGCTTCGGCGAGCTGGGCGAGCGCGGTGTTCGCACCGGTCACATAGGCCTGGTGGTGCTTGGAGTGGTGAAGCTCCATGATCGTGCCGCTGATGCTGGGCTCGAGCGCCGAGTAGTCGTACGCGAGTTCAGGAAGGGTGTAGTCAGCCATTGATATCTCCTCGAATAAGGCGCCGCGCCGAGTACCGGGGCGGCTGTGAGTGACCTGATCAGTCTACTGAGGTCAACGGACAGCGCCCTGAAAACTTCCTGACGCCGGCCGATTGGTCGGTATGGATGTCAGTCGTCGAGGTCCGGTGGCAGGTTCGCGTCGGTGCCGGGGATGCCGAGGTCGCTCGCCTGCTTGTCGGCCATCGCGAGGAGGCGGCGGATGCGGCCGGCGATCGCGTCCTTGGTCATCGGAGGATCGGCGTGGTGTCCGAGCTCGTCGAGGCTGGAGTCGCGGAAGTTCAGCCGCAGGTCGCCGGCGTACTTCAGGTGCGGGGGAACATCCGGCCCCAGGATCTCGAGCGCCCGCTCGACCCGCGAGCACGCGGCGACGGCGGCCTGCGCCGAGCGGCGGAGGTTCGCATCGTCGAAGTTGACCAGCCTGTTGGCCGTGGCCCGCACCTCGCGGCGCTGGCGCAGGTCCTCCCACCGGGAGACCGCGTCGGCGGCGCCCATGAGGGAGAGCATGCGCGCGATGGCCTCGCCATCGCGGATCACGACGCGGTGCACTCCCCTGACCTCACGGGCCTTCGCCTGCACGTGGAGTCGGGCCGCCGCACCGACGAGGGCCATGGCCGATTCGTTGCCGGGGCAGGTGATCTCGAGGGCGGCGGAGCGGCCGGGATCGGTCAGGGTTCCGTTCGCCAGGAACGCCCCCCGCCAGACCGCGGACAGCTCCTCCTGGGAACCCGTGGTCAGGCGGTTCGGAAGTCCGCGGATCGGCCGGCGGCGGGCGTCGAGCAGGCCCGTCTGCCGGGCGAGGGTCTCTCCGCCGTCGATGACTCTGACGAGATATGTGCCGGTGCGCTTGGCGCCCGACGCGGAGACGTGGGAGACCTCTCCGCGAATGCCGTACAACTCGGCCAGGTCGCGCCGTACGCGCTTGACGAGCTCGGGGGTGTCGAGCTCCGACTCGATGGCGATGCGGTTCGAGATGAGGTGCAGTCCTCCGGAGAAGCGGAGGATCGTGGCCAGTTCGGCGGCCCGGAGGGTCGTCTTCTTGGCGACGACACGGGTCAGTTCTTCTTTGACATCGGCGGTGAGGGCCAATCTCTATCCATTCGTTCGTGCGGCGGTCTCCGGCGGCGGTGCTTGTGGCACCCGGGGCGGAGGCTGCCGGTGTTATTCGCGACCGAGGTCGCGGTGCTTGACGTTGACGACGACGCCCGGGTAGGTGGCGAGTCGGGATGCGAGTGCCCGTGTGAGCGCGACGGAACGGTGCTTGCCGCCCGTGCACCCGATGGCCATGGTCGCGTGTCTCTTGTTCTCGCGCTGGTAACCGGCGAGCACGGGTTTGAGGGAGGCCGCATAGGCCTCGAGGAATTCGCTCGCTCCGTCTTGCGTGAGGACGTAGTCGCTGACCTCGGGGTCGAGCCCGGTGTGGGCCCGCAGCTCGGGGATCCAGAAGGGGTTCGGGAGGAAGCGCGCGTCGGCGATCGAATCGACGTCGGTGGGCGTGCCGTACTTGAAGCCGAAACTCATCAAGGTGACCTGCACGCCGGGAGTATCGGTGTTCGAGAAGCCTTCCGCGATGCGGGTGGCGAGCTGGTGGATGTTCAGATCCGACGTGTCGATGACCATGTCGCTGGACTCGCGGATGGGGTGCAGCCGTACCCGTTCGCGCTCGATGCCGTCGAGGAGCGTGCCGTCGCCCTGAAGCGGATGCGGGCGTCTCACCTGTTCGAATCGCCGCACGAGCGCCGAATCGGTGGCCTCGAGAAACAGAACGCGGAGCTGGCTGCCGGCCCGGAGGGAGTGGATGATCTCCTGGAGGTCTCCGAAGAAGTCGCGGCCCCTCACATCGACCACGGCGGCGATGCGGGGAAGAGTCGATCCCGCCTTCTCGGCGAGATCGACGAGGGGTCGCAGCATCTGCGGCGGCAGGTTGTCGACGACGTACCAGCCCAGGTCTTCGAGCGCGTTGGCGACCGTGGACCGGCCGGCCCCCGACATCCCGGTGACAATCAGCACCTCTTGGGGAAGTGGAGCGTCGGTCATGGGTTCGCCTTCGTGAGGAGTGCCGTCGGGGTGAACGTCCAGCCTACCGGCGAGGTTCGGATGCTGGTGCCGGTCCGTCTGGATGAAGATGCGCGAAGACGGTCTCTGCCAGGGCGGGACCGACCCCGCGAACGGCCGCGATCGCATCCGGTTTCGCCTGTCGCAGCTGCGACACCGACCCGAAATGCGTGAGCAGTCCTTTGACGCGTATCGGGCCCAGGCCGGGGATCCCGCCGAGGACGGAGGCGATGTCGCGCTTGCGCCGGGAACGCTGGTGGATGATGGCGAAGCGGTGGGCCTCGTCGCGCAGGCGCTGCAGCATGAAGAGCGCCTCGCTGCCCCGGGGAAGGATCACGGGGAAGTCGCTGTCGGGCAGCCAGATCTCCTCGAGACGCTTGGCGAGTCCGCAGAGGAAGATGCCCTCGACGCCGGATTCGCGAAGTGCTCTGGCCGCGGCCTGCACCTGGGGCTGCCCGCCGTCGACGACGAGGAGGTTCGGCGGGTACGAGAACTTCTTCGATGCCGAGTCGGACTCCCTGCGCTCCGTGCCCTCGCGCAGGTAGGCGAGACGCCGGGTGACGACCTGGTGGATCGAGTCGGTGTCGTCGGTCGATTCCGCGATGGTGAACCGGCGGTACTGGTCTTTTCTCGGAAGCCCGTCTTCGAAGACGACCATCGAGGCGACGATGTTGGTGCCGCCGAGGTGCGAGACGTCGAAGCACTCCATGCGCAGGGGCGCGTCGGGCATTCCGAGCGCGTCCTGGATGTCGGTCATCGCCTGGCTTCGCGCGACGAAATCGGCGCTGCGCCTCGTCTTGTAGAGCTGGAGCGCGTTCATGGCGTTGACCCGGGCGGTCTGCATCAGCGCGGCCTTCTCGCCGCGCTGGGCGGTGCGCAGGCTCACCTTGCCCTTCTCCCTGCGACTGCCGAGCCAGGTCTCGAGCTCGGCCCTGTCTTCGGGCAGCTCGGGCACGATGATCTCGCGCGGGGGCACCGTGGTGCCGTCGTAGGCGGCCTGCAGGATGGAGTCGACGAGTTCGGCCGTGGTCAGGTCGAGCTCCTTGTCGACGACCCAGGCCCGCACACCGCGGATGCGCCCTCCCCTGACGATGAACTGCTGCACGGCCGCGGCGAGCTCGTCGTGCTCCACGCCGAACAGATCGGTGTCGACGTTGTCGCTCAGCACGACGGCGCTCTTCTCGAGCACGGCGTCGAGTGCCTGCAGCTGGTCGCGGTAGGTCGCCGCCGCCTCGTACTGCTGCTCGGCGGCCGCCTCCTTCATCTTGCGGGTGACCTCGGTGACGAAGCGGTTGTCTCCTCCGGCCATGAAGGCCACGAAGTCGTCGACGATCGCCCGGTGCTCCTCGACGGTGACCTTGTGCGAGCACGGACCGCCGCATCGGCCGATCTGACCCGGAAAGCACGGCCGCCCCGTCTGCATCGCCTTCTTGTAGCTCGAGTCGGAGCAGGTGCGGATGGGAAAGGCCTTCACCATGAGCTCGATGGTCTCGCGCACCGCCCAGATCTTCGGGTACGGGCCGAAGTAGCGGGCGCCGGGGATGCGGGTGTTGCGCGTGACGATGACTCGGGGCGCCTCGTCGGCGAGCGTGATCGCCATGAACGGGTAGGTCTTGTCGTCGCGGAACTTGACGTTGAAGGGCGGATCGAACTCCTTGATCCACGTGTACTCGAGCTGCAGAGCCTCGACATCGCTGCCCACGACGGTCCACTCGACCGACGCCGCCGTGGTCACCATGCGCCGCGTGCGCTCGTGCAGGCTGCGCAGGGGCGCGAAGTAGTTGCTCAACCGGGCACGCAGGTTCTGCGCCTTGCCCACGTAGAGCACCCGTCCGGTTGCATCACGGAACCGGTAGACCCCGGGCTGTGTGGGGATCTCCCCCGCCTTCGGGCGGTACGGGACAGTGTCTGGAGAGGTTCGTGCCATGACTACTTCGCCTCGAGGATCTCCTTGAGGAAGAAGCCGGTGTGGCTCTTCTTCACCTTCGCCAGCTGCTCGGGGGTTCCCGTGGCCAGGATGCGGCCGCCGCCCGCGCCGCCCTCGGGACCGATGTCGATCAGCCAGTCTGCGCTCTTGATGACGTCGAGGTTGTGCTCGATGACAATCACGGTGTTGCCCTTATCGACCAGGCTGCCCAGCACGAGCAGGAGCTTGCGCACGTCTTCGAAGTGCAGGCCGGTGGTCGGCTCGTCGAGCACATAGACCGTGCGGCCGTTCGAGCGCTTCTGCAGCTCGGTGGCGAGCTTGACCCGCTGCGCCTCGCCGCCCGAGAGCGTGGTGGCGCTCTGGCCGAGGCGCACGTAGCCGAGGCCGACGTCGACGAGCGTCTTCAGGAAGCGGTGGATGGCGCCGATCGGCTCGAAGAACTCCGCCGCCTCGGCGATGGGCATGTCGAGCACCTCGGAGATGCTCTTGCCCTTGTAGTGCACGCTGAGGGTGTCGCGGTTGTACCGCGCTCCCCCGCACACCTCGCACTTGACGTAGACGTCGGGCAGGAAGTTCATCTCGATCTTGATGGTTCCGTCGCCGGAGCACGCCTCGCAGCGGCCTCCCTTGACGTTGAAGCTGAAGCGACCCGCGAGGTACCCCCGGGCCTTCGCCTCTGCCGTGTCAGCGAAGAGGTTGCGGATGCGGTCGAAGACGCCGGTGTAGGTGGCCGGGTTCGACCGCGGCGTGCGGCCGATGGGGTTCTGGTCGACGTGCACGACCTTGTCGAGGTTCTCGAGCCCCGTGACCCGCTTGTGCTTGCCGGGGATCTTGCGTGCGCCGTTGAGCTTGTTCGCGAGCACCCGGTAGAGGATGTCGTTGACGAGCGACGACTTGCCGGACCCGGAGACGCCGGTGACCGCCACGAAGGTGCCGAGCGGGAAGTCGACCGTGACCTTGCGCAGGTTGTTCGCCTCGGCGTCGACCACCGTGATCACTCGCTCGGGATCGATCGGGCGGCGGGTGGCGGGCACCTCGATCTCTTTTCTGCCGGACAGGTAGTCGCCCGTCAGCGACTCGGTGTTCGCGAGCAGCTCGGCGTAGGAGCCGGAGTGCACGACCTTTCCGCCGTTCACACCCGCCCCCGGCCCGATGTCGACGACCCAGTCGGCCGTGCGGATCGTGTCTTCGTCGTGCTCCACGACGATCAGCGTGTTTCCGAGGTCGCGCAGTTTGACGAGCGTCTCGATAAGGCGACGGTTGTCTCGCTGGTGAAGCCCGATCGACGGCTCGTCGAGCACGTAGAGAACGCCGGTGAGACCCGAGCCGATCTGGGTGGCGAGACGGATGCGCTGGGCCTCGCCGCCGGAGAGCGACGCGGCGGCGCGGGCCAGGTTGAGATAGTTGAGGCCCACCTGGATGAGGAAGTCGAGCCGCAGGCGGATCTCGCGAAGCACCTGGGCGGCGATCGCCGCCTCCCTGTCGGTGAGCTCGACGTCGTGCATGAAGGCCTGTGCGTCGGTGAGGGAGATGTCGGTGACGTCGGCGATGCTGCGGCCGTTGACCGTCACCGCGAGCACCTCGGGCTTCAGGCGCTTGCCGTCGCAGACGGGGCACGGGATCTCGCGGAGGAACTCCGACCAGCGCGCACGCTGCGTGTCGGTCTCGGCCTGCAGGAACTGCCGTTCGATGTAGGGCACGACGCCCTCGAAGCCGGACGAGTAGCTCACCTCGCGGCCGTAGCGGTTCTTCCAGCGGACCTTGACTTCGAAGTTGTTGCCGCGGAGCACGGCGTTCTGCACCTCGTCGCTCAGCTTGCCCCAGGGGGTCTTGAGCGAGAAGTCGAGGTCGCGGGACAGGCCGTGCAGCAGCTTCTCGTAGTAGCTGAAGAGCCCCTTCCCCTGGGTCGTCCACGGAACGATGACGCCCTCGGCGATGCTGAGGTCGGGATCTCCCAGCAGCAGGTCGGAGTCGACCGACATGCGCGTGCCGAGGCCCGAGCACTCCGGGCACGCCCCGAAGGGGGCGTTGAACGAGAAGGTGCGCGGTTCGATCTCGGTGAGGGCGATGGGGTGGTTGTTCGGGCACGAGAGCTTCTCGGAGAACGTCTGCCAGGCGTCGGGACCCTCGGAGTCGACGTAGTTGATCTGCACCAGCCCGTCGGTGAGGCGCAGAGCGGTCTCGAGGGAGTCGGTGAGACGGCTCAGGATGTCGGGGCCCGCGACGAGGCGGTCGACGACGACCGAGATGTCGTGCTTGATCTGCTTCTTGAGCTTGGGCGGATCGTTCAGCTGAACGACCTCGCCGTCGACGAGGGCGCGCGAGTACCCGCCCGCCGCCAGTTCTTTGAAGAGGTCGACGAACTCGCCCTTCTTCTGCGAGACCACGGGGCTCGCGACCTGGTAGCGGATACCGTCTTCGAGCTCCATGAGCTGGTCGGCGATCTGCTGCACGGTCTGCGACTTGATGGGCTCGCCGCAGATCGGGCAGTGCGGAATGCCGATGCGGGCCCAGAGCAGGCGCATGTAGTCGTAGATCTCGGTGATCGTGCCCACCGTCGACCGCGGGTTGCGGTTGGTCGACTTCTGGTCGATCGACACCGCGGGGCTGAGGCCCTCGATGAAGTCGACGTCGGGGCGGTCGACCTGCCCGAGGAACTGGCGCGCGTAGGCCGACAGCGATTCGACGTAGCGGCGCTGCCCCTCGGCGAAGATCGTGTCGAAGGCCAGAGACGACTTGCCCGACCCCGAGAGACCCGTGAAGACGACGAGCGAATCCCGTGGGATCTCGAGGTTCACGTCTTGAAGATTGTGGACGCGCGCGCCGTGGACGCTGAGGACGTTGGAGGAATCTACCTTCGAAACTGACACCTCGAAAGTCTATGTGCGGCCACCGACACTGCGTCCCCGTTCCGCTGACGGCGTGCAGTCTCGAATGTCTGTGCTAGACCTCGAACACGAGCAGGGTGCTCGATGCGGTCGCCACGGTGCGCCCCTCGGAATCGGTCACCACGCCCTCGGCGAAGGCGACGCGGCTTCCCGGCTTGGTGACCGTGCCCGTGACGGTGAGCGTTCCCGAGACCGTGTTGAGGGCGCGGAGGTAATTGACCTTGATCTCGAGCGACGTGTAACCCTGCCCGGCCCGCAGCGTGGAGTGGACCGCGCAGCCGAGAGCCGAATCGAGGGCGGTGCACATGAAGCCGCCGTGAACGGCGCCGATGGGGTTGTAGACCGATTCGTCGGGAGTGCATGTGAAGACGGCCGTGCCGCGGCTCGCCGACACGAGCTCGAGATTCATCAGAACGGCGATCGGCGGGGGCGGGATGCGGCCCGCGATCATGGCGTTCAGGTACTCGAGGCCGCCGAGCGTCTTCGCCTGGGCGGCTCCGATCAGCGGATCCTCCCACTCGACGACCCGCCGGCGAGGCGGTGCCGGATCGGCGCTCACGAGAGGTGCCCGGCGGCGGACATCTGGCGGAGCTCTTTTTTGAGGTCGCCGAGCTCGTCGCGAAGACGTGCGGCGAGCTCGAACTTCAACTCGCCCGCAGCCTGGAGCATCTGCTCGTTGAGGTCGGCGATGATCGCCTCGAGCTGGTTCGCACCCTCTGCGGCGATGCCCTCGCGTCGCAGGTTGGGCGTGGGCGACTTCTTCTTGGAGTTGTCCCGACCGGCCAGCAGCTGCGCCGTGTCGGCGCCCTCGCGGGCGAGTACCTCGGTGATGTCGGCGATGCGCTTGCGCAGGGGGGTCGGATCGATGCCGTGCTCGGTGTTGTAGGCCACCTGGAGTTCGCGCCGACGCGTGGTCTCGCTGATGGCGAAGGCCATCGAGTCGGTGACCTTGTCGGCGTACATGATGACCTGTCCGGACACGTTGCGCGCGGCTCGACCGATGGTCTGGATGAGGGAGGTCGACGAACGCAGGAACCCCTCTTTGTCGGCGTCGAGGATGGCGACGAGCGACACCTCCGGCAGGTCGAGGCCCTCGCGCAGCAGGTTGATGCCGACGAGGACGTCGTAGAGGCCCGCCCGGAGCTCGGTGAGCAGCTCGACCCGGCGGAGCGTGTCGACGTCGGCGTGCAGGTAGCGCACCTTGACCCCGTGCTCTCCGAGGAAGTCCGTGAGCTCCTCGGCCATCTTCTTGGTCAGCGTCGTGACGAGCACACGTTCGTCTCGACCGGCACGGAGACGGATCTCTTCGAGCAGGTCGTCGATCTGCCCCGTGGAGGTCTTGATCACGATCTCTGGATCGATCAGGCCGGTCGGTCGGATGATCTGCTCGACAACGCCGTCGGCGATGCCCATCTCGTACTTGCCCGGGGTCGCCGACAGGTACACCGTCTGGCCGACGCGCTCTTTGAACTCGGGCCATTTGAGCGGGCGGTTGTCGAGTGCGCTCGGCAGCCGGAAGCCGTGGTCGACCAGCGTGCGCTTGCGCGACGAGTCGCCCTCGTACATGGCGCCGATCTGGGGCACGGTGACGTGGGATTCGTCGATGACGACCAGGAAGTCGTCGGGGAAGTAGTCGATGAGGCAGTGCGGCGCCGCGCCGGGAGGTCGCACATCCATGTGCCAGGAGTAGTTCTCGATGCCCGAGCAGAATCCGATCTGCTGCATCATCTCGAGATCGAACGTCGTGCGCATGCGCAGGCGCTGGGCCTCGAGCAGCTTGCCCTCCTTCTCGAGTTGGCCGACTCGCAGCTCGAGCTCGTCTTGGATCGTGCCGATGGCGCGCTGCATGACGTCGGTGTCGGTGACGTAGTGGGAACCCGGGAAGACCGACACCGCGTCGAGCTTTCGCACGATGTCGCCGGTGAGCGGATGCAGGCTGTAGAGAGCCTCGATCTCGTCTCCGAACATCTCGATGCGGATGGCGAGCTCCTCGTACTGCGGGATGATCTCGATCGTGTCTCCGCGCACGCGGAAGTTGCCCCGGGAGAAGTCGATGTCGTTGCGGTTGTACTGCATCGAGACGAACTTGCGGATGAGCCAGTCCCTGTCGATGCGCTGGCCGACCTGCAGGGCGATCATGGCGTTCATGTACTGCTCGGGGGTGCCGAGGCCGTAGATGCACGAGACCGTCGAGACCACCACGACGTCGCGGCGGCTGAGAAGCGAATTCGTGGTCGAGTGACGGAGCCGCTCGACCTCGGAGTTGATGGAGCTGTCCTTCTCGATGAAGGTGTCTGTCTGGGGAACGTAGGCCTCGGGCTGGTAGTAGTCGTAGTACGACACGAAGTACTCGACCGCGTTGTTGGGCATGAGCTCTCGGAACTCGTTCGCGAGCTGGGCGGCGAGGGTCTTGTTGTGCGCGAGAACGAGGGTGGGACGCTGCACCGCCTCGATGAGCCAGGCGGTGGTCGCCGACTTGCCTGTTCCTGTCGCTCCGAGAAGCACCACGTCGGTTTCGCCCGCGTTGATTCGGGCCGTCAGCTCGGCGATCGCGGTGGGCTGGTCGCCGCTGGGAGTGTATTCACTGACGACTTCGAAGGGGTGGACGGAGCGGGTGGGTTCCATGCAATAAGTTTAGGTCGGGGTAGTGACACTGGTCCCTGCCTGGCAGTGGAAACGGATTTCTTTCGAACAGGAGCGGCGCCATGCGCATCGGCATTCTCACCTCGGGCGGCGACTGTCCCGGACTCAACGCGGTCATCCGTGGAGCGGTTCTCAAGGGCACCGAGATCAACGGCCAGGAGTTCGTCGGCTTCCGCGACGGATGGCGGGGTGTCGTCAACGCCGACATCATGGAGCTCACCCGTCACAACATCCGCGGCATCGCCAAGCAGGGCGGCACGATCCTCGGCACCTCGCGCACCAATCCGTTCGAGGGCGAGAACGGCGGCCCCGAGAACATCGCCGCCAACATGGAACGCCTCGGAATCGACGCGATCATGGCCATCGGCGGAGAGGGCACCCTCGCCGCGGCCAAACGTCTCACCGACGCCGGCCTGAAGATCGTCGGCGTTCCGAAGACGGTCGACAACGACCTCGACGCCACGGACTACACCTTCGGCTTCGACACCGCCGTGCAGATCGCCACCGACGCGATGGATCGTCTGCGCACGACCGGGGAGTCGCACAGCCGCTGCATGGTCGCCGAGGTCATGGGCCGCCACGTCGGCTGGATCGCGCTGCACTCCGGCATGGCCTCCGGCGCCCACGCCATCCTCATCCCCGAGCAGAAGACGAGTGTCGAGCAGATGTGCGAGTGGGTGCAGAGCGCCTACGATCGCGGTCGCGCTCCCCTGGTCGTCGTGGCCGAGGGCTTCATGCCCGACAGCATGGACGACCCGCACTCCGAGCGGGGTCTGGATGCCTTCGGCCGGCCGCGGCTCGGAGGAATCGGTGAGCGCATCGCCCCCCTCATCGAGTCGATCACCGGAATCGAGACCCGGGCGACGACGTTGGGGCACATCCAGCGCGGAGGCGTTCCGAGCGCGTACGACCGGGTGCTGGCCACACGACTCGGCATGGCCGCGAGCGACATCATCGGCGACGGGGCCTGGGGCCAGATGGTCGCCCTCAAGGGCACCGAGATCGTCACGGTCGGCTTCGCCGAGGCGCTGGGCAAGCTCAAGACGGTTCCGCAGCACCGTTACGACGAGGCGGCGCTGCTCTTCGGCTAGCAACGAGGCCCTTCGACAGGCTCAGGGAACGGAGTCATCGTTCCCTGAGCTTGTCGAAGGGGACGGGTCAGGAGACGCGGGCCCTGTCCTGGGCTCGTGCCTCGAGGTCCGTCCACAGCTCGTCGACCTGATCGAGGGTGTGCTCGAGCGAGCCCGACGTGTCGATGACGACATCCGCGACCGCGCGCCGCTCCTCGTCGCTGGCCTGGGCGGAGATGCGTCTTTCGGCTTCGGGTCGAGGCATTCCGCGGTTCGCGAGGAGGCGCTCGATCCTCACCTCTGCCGGCGCCTCGCAGACGACGATCAGGTCGAATTGCAGTTCTCTGCGGGCCTCGACGAGGAGGGGAACGTCGTAGACGACGACGGCTGCCGGATCCGCTTCCTCTGCCGCGGCGATCAGCTCGGCGGTGCGTGCGTGCACCCGAGGGTGGATGATGGCCTCGAGCCGGCCCCGGGCATCCGGATCGGCGAAGACGATCGCCCCCAACGCGGCGCGGTCGAGCGACCCGTCGCCCGCGAGCACCCCGGCGCCGAACTCGGCTGCGACGGCCTCGAGCCCCGAGGTCGACGGCTCGACGACTTCCCGGGAGATGGCGTCCGCGTCGACGTGCACGGCGCCGTGGTGGACGAGCCGCCGGGCCACAGTGGATTTTCCTGATGCGATTCCGCCGGTGAGGCCCACGATGAACATGGCTCCATGGTAACGGCGGCGCCCGGGCGGCCTCGTCGACGCGGTGACGGTCGACGCGTTAACGACGGAACGGCCGCCCCGAAGGACGGCCGTTCTGTGTTGCGACTTAGGAGTTGCTGCTCGACAGCTTCTCGCGAAGCGCGGCGAGGGTCTCGTCGTCGGCGAGGGTGCCGGCTCCGGTCGACTCGCTCGAGAAGGAGGAACCAGCGCTGGCGCCGTCGCCCGAAGCGACCTCGGCGTTGCTCGTGGCAACCTGCTTCTTGTGGGCCTCCCAGCGAGCCTGGGCTGCAGCGTAGTCCTGCTCCCACTTCTCGCGCTGGGTCTCGAAGCCCTCGCGCCACTCGTTCGTCTCCGGGTCGAAGCCCTCGGGGAACTTGTAGTTGCCCTGGTCGTCGTACTCGGTGAGCATTCCGTAGAGCGCCGGGTCGAACTCGGTGCCCTCGGGGTCGACACCCTCGTTGGCCTGCTTGAGGCTCAGCGAGATGCGGCGACGCTCGAGGTCGATGTCGATGACCTTGACGAAGACCTCGTCGCCGACCGACACGACCTGCTCGGCGAGCTCGACGTGCTTGCCCGAGAGCTCGGAGATGTGGACGAGTCCCTCGATGCCCTCTGCGACGCGAACGAACGCGCCGAAGGGAACGAGCTTCGTGACCTTGCCCGGTGCAACCTGTCCGATTGCGTGGGTGCGGGCGAAGACCTGCCACGGGTCTTCCTGCGTCGCCTTGAGCGACAGGGAGACACGCTCGCGGTCGAGGTCGACCTCGAGGATCTCGACGGTGACCTCCTGGCCGACCTCGACGACCTCTGAGGCGTGCTCGATGTGCTTCCAGCTGAGTTCGGAGACGTGAACCAGTCCGTCGACTCCACCCAGGTCGACGAACGCACCGAAGTTGACGATCGACGAGACGACGCCCTTGCGGACCTGGCCCTTCTGGAGGTTGTTGAGGAACGTGGTGCGGCTCTCGGACTGCGTCTGCTCGAGCAGGGCGCGGCGCGACAGAACGACGTTGTTGCGGTTCTTGTCGAGCTCGAGGATCTTCGCCTCGATCTCCTGGCCCAGGTAGGGCGTGAGGTCGCGCACGCGGCGAAGCTCGATGAGCGACGCGGGCAGGAAGCCTCGGAGTCCGATGTCGACGATGAGCCCGCCCTTGACGACCTCGATGACGCTACCGGTGACAACACCGTCGGCGTCCTTGATCTTCTCGACGTCTCCCCACGCACGCTCGTACTGAGCACGCTTCTTGGAGAGGATCAGGCGGCCTTCCTTGTCTTCTTTCTGAAGAACGAGGGCCTCGACCAGGTCACCGACCTTGACGACCTCTGTGGGGTCGACGTCGTGCTTGATGGAAAGTTCGCGCGAGGGGATGACACCCTCGGTCTTGTACCCGACGTCGAGGAGAACCTCGTCGCGGTCGATCTTCACGACGGTGCCCTCGATGAGGTCTCCGTCGTTGAAGAACTTCAGTGTCTTTTCGACCGCGGCGAGAAAATCTTCTGCCGAGCCAATGTCGTTGATGGCGACCTGCTTGGCTACTCTGTCGGTCGTTGCGATTGTCATAAAAGTAAATGCTCCAGGATGGACATATATCAGGCCGACGGCAGACGAGTTCGAGGTTTCGAGCACGACAGCTCCACCGAAGGCGAGCGGATGGGATGGCACAAAACGTGCCAAGTCATTCTAGCCCCGTTGGTCTTCCCGCGGCAACACCGTGGCGATCCCCGTCGACTGCGCCGCCTCGGGTCCGAGCCCGACCATGATCCTCGACTCGTCGTGCGGCGCGCGGGTGTCGAACCAGACGACTGCGGGATCCCCGGCACGTGGTGTGGATGCGCGCGGGAACGTGGCCTTCTTCGTCACCCAGCGGTCCACGCCGGCCGTGTCGCGGAATCGTGTCGTGAACTGGATCCGGGGCATTCCCTGGATCTCCGTTCCTGTCGCGATCGCCTCCGTGACCACACCGGGAACCCGCGTGCCGTGAGCCTCGATGTCCTGCATCCACCCGAGCCGGTCGAGTCGCCGCCAGCGCCGCTGCGATGGCGAGGAGCAGGAGGACGCCGAACACGGCGGGAAGCCAGAAGGGCAGGTAGTAGGCGATCCACGCGTCGGACTGCCAGGGTTCCCTGTCGCCCCCGTCGATGAACGCGACCTTCTCGCCGACAGCGTCCGGTTCGGTCCAGCTCGGGATGAAGAGCACCAGCCCGAGCGCGATGCCCAGGAAGGCGGTGCAGAACGGGATGATCATGGCGGCGCCGAGGCCGAGCCGGCCGAGCCTCCCCGTGAGAAACACTCCGAGAACCGAGCCGAGGCCGATCGCCCCGACTCCCAGCAGCTGCGAAGTCGCTCCGTCGAAGCCGCTGCTCCAGCCGCCGACCTGGTTGACGGTCATCAGACGGACGGTGTCGAGAAGGATGCCGACGCCGAATCCGGCGGCGACCCAGACGGCGGCGTGGACTGCTCCCAGGAGGACGAGGAGGAGGGTGTTGCCGGGGCGTGCAGCGGCCCTGGCCTGGCGTTCGGCGCGATCGACGCGCGGATCAGATGTGCTCATGGGCCCACGCTACGAAGCGCCGACGGCGCTCGACAGGTGATGCGCTACTCACTCGCGCCCCCCGCACTACTCAGGCGCGACGGCCGATGACGGCGACCGTCAGATGGAACCCGCCATGACGAAGTCGGCGAACTCCTGGGCGTCGGTGAGGCTGCCCGTGTACTGGGAGCCGTCGACGATGACCGTGGGGGTGCCCGCCAGCTTCTCGACGTCGGACTCCGGAAGGGGGCCGGACAACGCACGGTCCGTGGCCTGCGTCACCCAGTCGGTGAACTGTCCCGCGTCGATGCAGTCGGCGACACCGGTGTCCTCGAGCGCCCCGGCCTGGTCCGCGAGGTCGACGAGGTCCGCGTCGCTCAGGCCCTCGGTGTTCTCGGCGGGCTGGTTCTCGAAGAGCAGCGCGCTGAACGCCTCGAACCGATCGGGTGCCGTGTCGGCCACGCAGGCGGCGGCATTCGCCGCGCGGGTCGAGTACTGCGTTCCCAGCGAGGCGCGGTCGAGGATCGAGACGGGGTGCACCTCGAGCGCGACCTCGCCGGATTCGACCCACTCCGACAGCTGCTCCGCGTTCGTCGACTCGAACTGCCCGCAGAAGGGGCAGAAGTAGTCGATGTAGGTGACGACGCGGATCGCGTCGTCACCCCCGTCTCCGATCACGATGCCGTCGCCGACCGCGCCGGCCGGCGCCTCGGAGCTCCCGGTCTGCCGGTCGGACCTGCCCGGAGACCCGCTCGACGACCGTTCGAGCGACGAGAAGACGCTGGTGAGTATCAGGACGGCGGCGACGGCGACGGCGATCACGACGAGCACGGACCCGCCGAGCACCCACGGCCAGATCGGCCGCCGCGGGGCGGGCGACCCGCCCGGGGCACCGGATGCCGGTGGGGCCTCGGGCGTACCGGGGGCGGCACGCAGGGCCTCGCCCCAGTTCTGTCCGTCCCACCATCTCTCGCGGGACGGATCGGTGTCGGGGTACCAGCCGGGCGGCGGAGTGGTCGTCATCGCGTCGCCTCGTCTGTGAGCAGGAATCGCTGGAGTGTGTCGAGCCCGACGCCGCCGAGGTCGAGGGCTCGCCGGTGGAACTCCTTGGCGTCGTAGGCGTCGCCCTGCTGACGTCGGTAGTCGTCGCGCAGGCGCTCCCAGATGCGCTGCCCCACCTTGTACGACGGCGCCTGGCCGGGCCAGCCGAGATACCTGTTCACCTCGAATCGGGTGAACGCGTCGTCCATGTTCACGTTGGCACGCATGAAGGCGAGCGCGTAGTCCGCATCCCACACTCCCCCGCCGTCGGGACGCTGCTTGCCGAGGTGCACGCCGATGTCGAGAACCACTCGTGCGGCGCGCATGCGCTGGCCGTCGAGCATGCCCAGCCTGTCTGCCGGATCGTCGAGGTATCCCAGCTCCTGCATCAGGCGCTCGGCGTACAGTGCCCAGCCCTCCGCGTGCCCGGACGACCCCGCCAGCTGGCGACGCCACGTGTTGAGCACGGCCCTGTTGTAGACGGCCTGGCCGATCTGCAGGTGGTGGCCCGGAACGCCCTCGTGGTAGACCGTCGTGAGCTCGCGCCAGGTGTCGAAGGTGGTGACCCCCGCGGGAACGGACCACCACATGCGGCCGGGCCGCGAGAAGTCGTCGGTCGGACCGGTGTAGTAGATGCCGCCCTCGTCGGTCGGCGCGATCATGCATTCGAGCGTGCGGATCTCGTCGGGGATGTCGAAGTGGCTTCGCGACAGTTCGTCGACGGCGCGATCGCTCGTCTCCTGCATCCAGCGCTGGAGCGCGTCTGTTCCGTGGAGCTTCCGTGCGTCGTCGGCGTCGAGGTGGGCGATGGCCTCGTGCACGGTGGCGCCGGGCAGGATCTCGTCGGCGATCGACTCCTGTTCGCGGGTCATGCGTTCGAGCTCGGCGAGGCCCCACTCGTAGGTCTCGTCGAGGTCGATGGCCGCGCCGAGGAATTGTCGCGACCGCAGCGCGTAGATCTCGCGGCCCACGGCATCCACCGGGGTGGCCGACGGCAGCAGCTCGTTCTCGAGGAAGTCTGCGAACCGGCCGTATCCTCCCGCGGCGACGGCGGCCGCCTCCGCCAGCGACCCGGTGGACGAGTCCGCGGGCGCGCCGGCGGCCAACGTGACGAAGAAGCCGTCGGGCGACGCGTTCTTGCGCGCCTGCGCCAGCACCTCCGTCACCTGCCGGCGGGCGGGCACGATGCTGCGGTGGATGCCCAGCCGCAGCGTCTCGACGTAGCCGGCGAGGGCATCCGGAACCGCGCGAAGCCGCGTCTCGATGACCTGCCAGTCCTCGGCCGTGTCGGTCGGCATCAGGTCGAAGGCCTCGCGGATGTCCTGCGACGGCGAGGCGATGACGTTGAGGTCGCGCAGGTGCAGGCCCGCCTCGGCGCTCTCGATCGCCAGACGCAGTGAGCTGCCGAGATCGAGCTGTGTCACCCGGTCGACGTCGTCGACGGGCTCTGCCTCATCGAGCTGGGCCAGTGTGCGTCGCACCTCGCCGAGGTAGAGGTCGTGGCCCGCGGGAGAGAGATCGCCGAACCGGGAGTTCGCCTCCACACGCCCGATGTAGGTGCCCACGGTGGGCTCGAGGCGCACGAGGGCATCGACCCATCGCTCGGCGATCGCGTCGATGGCGGTGGGAGTTCGTACGGGAGGCGTGGCTGAACCGGTCATGAATTCAGCCTAACGACCTCCCCCGTCACGGTGTCGCCGGGGCGGCCGTGGGGGCGGGCTCTCGGACCGAGCGTCGTCTGTCCGGTGAGAGACGGCGGTGGCCCTCGGCGAGCACGGTCGCGCCCTGGAACGCCTCGATCGAGTGCTGCGCCGCTTCGATGCTGGCGGCGTGGGCTCCGTACCAGCGCCCGCAGGTGATGAGGGGCGACCCGCCGGGGTCGAGCGCGAACCAGCCGTGCGTGCCCGCGTTGGGGCCGTGCACCGACCTGATCTCGAACTCCGAGGCGGCGAGGCGTGCCTCGAAGACCGCTGCGCGGGCGTCGAGGAAGGTGCGGTAGAGCACGGCGCTGCGGCCGAGCTCCCGGTTGTTGCTGGCCAGGAGGCGCCAGACGCAGACCGGGCCCGATCGAGGCTCGTCGGGGTCTTCGGCGGGTCGCGGTTCGGCCGAGATCAGCTGGTCACGGAATCGGGACCAGGCCCGAGGCATCGGATCGGCGGCCGACGTGAACGACGAGAATACGATGCTCGCCGCCGCTGTCACCTGTCGAGTCTCGGGCACGCAGGTGTCGTGCGGGCGTCCTAGAGGTGTCTGGACGGTGTCGGGCGGGAGGCCGCCCGGGCCCGGTCGTCCAGCGCGCGGTCGATCAGTGCGCGGCGTCGTTCCAGTTCGCTCCCCGGCCGATCTGCACCTCGAGCGGCACGCGCAGCTCGGCCGCCGTGCTCATGCGCGTGGTGACGATGCCCGAGAGGGTGTCCCACTCGCCGGGAGCGACGTCGAACACGAGCTCGTCGTGCACCTGCAGCAGCATGCGCGAGGCGAGCTGCTGCTCTCTCAGGTCGCGGGCGATGCCGATCATGGCGATCTTGATGATGTCGGCCGCCGTTCCCTGAATGGGGGCGTTGAGGGCCGCGCGCTCGTCGTTGTCTCGGAGGACCCTGTTGGCGCTGTTGAGGTTCGCGAAGGGGCGGCGGCGACCGAAGATCGTCTCGGTGTAGCCGTCTTCCTTCGCCTGCAGCACGACGTTGCGCAGGAAGTCGCGCACGGCGCCGAAGCGTTCGAAGTAGTCGGACATGAGCTTCTTCGCCTCGCTGGAGTCGATGCGCAGCTGCTTCGACAGGCCGAACGCGCTCAGGCCGTAGGCGAGCCCGTACGACATGGCCTTGACCTTCGTGCGCATCGCGGGCGTGACGTCGGCGGGTTCGACGCCGAACACGTGGGCTCCGACGAAGCGATGCAGGTCTTCGCCCTCGGTGAAGGCCGTGATCAGCCCCTCGTCGCCCGACAGGTGGGCCATGATGCGCATCTCGATCTGCGAGTAGTCGGCGGTGAGCAGCGTCTCGAACCCCTCGCCCACCTGAAAGGCGTGCCGGATGCGACGGCCCTCTTCGGCGCGCACGGGAATGTTCTGCAGGTTGGGGTCTGTCGACGAGATGCGGCCCGTGCTCGACCCGGTCTGCACGTAGCGCGTGTGCACACGCCCGTCGGGGGCGATGGCCTTGTCGACCGTCTCGATGATCTGGCGGAGCTTCGTGGCGTCTCGGTGCTGCAGAAGGAGGCCGAGGAACGGGTGCGGACTCGACGCCTGCAGGTCGGCCAGTGCTCCCGCGTCGGTGGAATAGCCGGTCTTGGTGGCGCGCGTCTTCGGCATCGACAGGCGGTCGAAGAGCACCTCCTGGATCTGCTTCGGCGATCCGAGGTTGATCTCGCCCCCGATGATCTCGTAGGCGTCGGTGGCGAGGTTCGTGGCCGTGGCGGCCAGTTCGCTCGACAGCTCGGTGAGCTCGTCGTGGCTCACCGTGATTCCGAAGAGCTCCATGTCGACGAGCGCCATGAGCGTAGGGATCTCGATGTCGCCGAGCACCCTCATGGTGCGCTCGTCGAGCGATGCCAGCTGGGCGGCGGCGACGCGAGCTATGTACCACGCCTCGGTCGCGGGGCCCACGTCGGCGTCGTCGGCGGGGACGAGCTGGTTGGGATCGGGAGTGGGCAGCACCTCGGCCAGGGTGCGGTCGACGAGTTCGGCGAGCGAGCGATCGGCCGACGAGTCCGGGCGCACGAGCCAGGCGGCGATCGTGGTGTCGAACCGCAACCCGGAGACGGCGAGGTCGGCGCGGCGAAGGGCCTTGATCTGCTCCTTCGCGCCGTGCATGATCTTCGGCGAATCGCTCTCCAGCCACGCCTCGAGGGCCGTGTAGTCGGGGCTGCCCGCCCTCCACGGCGCGAACAGGCTCTCGGTCTGGCTCGCGACCCCGATGCCGACCGGCACTCCGCCCTGCGTCTCGATCGAGAGGGCCAGCCCGTCTGGACTGCTCTTCGACGCCCGGGACAGCCAGAGCTCGAGTTCTTCGTCGAGGAGCGCCACGGGTGTGGGCGCGGTGATCGACGCGGGAACGGATTCGGGACCCTCCCCGCCCGGGCCGGCCGAGGCATCCGGTGCCGCGCCCTGGCCGTCGAGCTTGAGAACACGATCGAGCAGCGTGCGGAACTCGAGCCGGCCGAAGATGTCGCGCAGGGCCTGCTCGTCGATCGGCTTGCGCTCGAGATCGGCAGGGCCGACGGGCAGGTCGACGTCGGTCAGCAGGTGGTTGAGCTTTCGGTTGCGCACCGCGTTCTCGTACTGCTCGCGGAGCTTGTCGCCCACGACGCCCTTGATCTCGTCGCGGCGCTCGATGACGGCATCGAGACTGCCGTAGAGGTTGATCCACTTGGCCGCCGTCTTCGGGCCGACCTTGTCGACGCCGATCAGGTTGTCGCTGGTCTCTCCGACGAGCGCGGCGATCTCGGGGTACTGATGCGGCTGCACGCCGTACTTCTCGAAGACCTTCTCGGCGTCGTAGCGGGTGAGCTGGGAGACGCCCATGGCCGACGGGTAGAGGAGGGTGACGTCGGGTCGGATCAGCTGGATGCTGTCGCGGTCTCCCGACACGACGAAGACGCGGAAGCCCTGCTCTTCGCCCTGACGGGCGAGCGTGGCGAGGATGTCGTCGGCTTCGTAGTCTTCTTTCGACACCGTGGTGATGTTCATGGCGTGCAGCGCCTCTTCGAGAAGAGGGATCTGGCCCTTGAACTCGGGAGGCGTCTCGCCCCGGGTGCCCTTGTATTCAGGGTATTCGCGGGTGCGGAACGAATGCCGGGAGATGTCGAACGCCACGGCGATGTGGGTCGGCTTCTCGGCCTTCAACAGGTTGATGAGCATGGCGATGAAGCCATGGATCGCGTTCGTGTGCTGCCCGTCGCGCGTCTGGAAACTGTCGACGGGCAGGGCGTAGAACGCCCGGAACGCGAGGGAATGGCCGTCGATGACGAGGAGGGTAGGCTTTTCTGAATCCGACACGTCCCCAGCCTACAAGCCGCCTCCGACGGCGGCCGGCTCACACATTCGAAGGCGACCATGACTGACAACCCGGTGGATGCGCTCGGCTGGATCCGCGAACGCGGGGCGGGCGAGCTCGCCGACAAGATGGGCATCGAGTTCGTCGAGTTCTCTCTCGAGCGGGCGGTCGCGACGATGCCCGTCGAGGGCAACAGGCAGCCGGCCCGGCTGCTGCACGGCGGTGCCTACGTGGTGCTCGGCGAATCGCTCGGATCGATGGCGGCGAACCTGCACGCCGGCCCCGACCGCCTCGCGGTCGGCATCGAGATCAATGCTTCTCATACGCGATCGGCTCGATCGGGCATCGTGACCGCGGTCTGCACGCCCATCCACCTGGGGCGCACGCTCACGACGCATGAGATCGCGATCGACGACGACCAGGGTCGACGCTGCTCGACGATCCGCATCACGAACATGATCATCGACAAGCACTGAGTCGACAAGAGCTGAGGCCGGTTCAGGCCGAGGTCATCACCCGGTAGAACTGCACGATGCTGTCGGCGTCGCCGTTGCGGAACGCCTTGAACACCTTGCCGATCGGGTTACTGAGGTTGTCGGGCGGCAGGGAGACCAGCAGGGGGAAGCTGGCGTAGGCCTCGAGTGCGGTTCCCGCGCTGCTCGTCCACGATCCACCCGTCTGGCGCACCATGACCTCGCCGACGTAGCAGCCGAATCCGAAGAGCGTCTCGGCGAAGCGCTCCTCTGTCACCCCCTGCGCGCGGAAGCCCGCGATCAGAGCGTCGACCTGCTCGAGGCTCGCGACCGAGTAGTCGAGTTCTACGCCGCTGATCCTGCGCGCGACGTCGACGATGTCATCGCTGAACAGGGCCGTATTCTCGGGGAGCGCCTCATGCTTGAGCTTGAGCGTCGCACGCCGAACCGGTCGCTCGGACTCGGTGGGCTTCGCGGGGCCCCGGCGGAACGCGGAACCGGTGGACGACAGGGTCGGCTCTACTTCTTGGCGCTGAGCTGCTCGATGATCGCCAGGGCGACATCGTGCATGGTCAGACGGCGGTCCATCGACGCCTTCTGGATCCAGCGGAAGGCTTCGGGCTCGGTGAGGCCCATCTTCTCGTTGAGCAGGCCCTTGGCCCGGTCGACGAGTTTGCGGGTCTCGAAGCGCTCGACCAGGTCGGCGACCTCGGCCTCGAGGGTGATGATCTGGGCATAGCGCGAGAGGGCGATCTCGATCGCGGGAAGAAGGTCGTTCGGGGTGAACGGCTTGACGACGTAGGCCAGCGCGCCGGCCTCGGTCGCCCGCTCGACCAGCTCTTTCTGGCTGAATGCGGTGAGCAGCACGACGGGGGCGATGTGGCCCTTGCTGAGGCGCTCGGCCGCGGAGATGCCGTCGAGCTGGGGCATCTTGACGTCCATGATCACCAGGTCGGGGCGGAGCTCCGTGGCGAGGGCGACGGCGGTCTCGCCGTCTCCGGCCTCGCCGACGACCTCGAAACCGTTGTCACGGAGGATCTCGACGATATCGAGACGGATCAGCGATTCGTCTTCTGCAACGACAACGCGACGGGGCGCGACGGGGGTGGTTTCTTGGTCTGACACCCTGCAAGCCTACGGTATTCTGATGCGAGCACGTGAACGAGCCGGTGTGGCGGAATGGCAGACGCGGCGCACTCAAAATGCGCTGTCCGTGAGGGCTTGTGGGTTCGAGTCCCACCACCGGTACCGGGAATACTTCGGCGGCGATCTTGTTGTACTCCTCAACGGGAAGGAGTTCAGTATGAAGGTTCGTAATTCACTGGGTTCGATGAAGAAGATGCAGGGTTCGCAGATTGTTCGACGCAACGGGCGCACGCTCGTGATCAACAAGCTCAACCCCCGGTTCAAGTCGCGTCAGGGTTGAGAAACCCACGCATATGAGCTGAGCATTTCCAGCCCATCAGAGAATGACCCAGGCGAATCGCCTGGGTCATTCCTCGTTAAGGGTCGCGTCGCGAGAATCGTTCGGCTCGGTCACGGAATTCGGTCTCGAGCTCGGCGGGGAGGACACCGGACGAGTCCAACGTCACTTCGAACTCGCTGAAGCCGATTCGCAGGGTGAGCACTGATTCGGGCAGGTCGGCATGGTGGGCGGACAGGACCCATTCGTCATCGAGTCTCTGAAGGCTCTGGGCCGCGAAGCCCTCATGACGGAGGGCGACAGCCACGATTCTCGCCGCCATGTCCCTGTCTTCGACACTCGTGAGGCCCGACGTCGTGCGCCACGTCGCGGAATGCGCGATCTGCAGCATGCTCGCGGCGCCCCACGCGTTGTCCTGCACCTCCAGCGACTCCGTGTCGGGATTCGCCCACCAGTGCACGCGGAACTCGGCTTCGAGTGCCCGTCGCACCCGCGCCAGCACCCTGTCGTTGCGATCCAGAGTGTCGTCGAGACGGAGGCCGCCGAGGACCGATCGGGCATCCCCCGCGTGGATGCCGGGATAGTCGCGCCAATCGAGTCCGCTGCCGCCGTCCCGGTCGCGGAGCACCGCGCGCACGAGCCGTCGAATAGCCCCGGTCAGACGTCGCGGAACCGATCGTCGCCGAACGACAGGGGGCCGGTCAGGTGCCTCGGCATCGCGGGTGGACGGGGGTGTGCCGTAGAGGGGATGGACGCCTCCGGCAGGCAGCCCGTCGGGCGTGCCGTAGACGGGAGTCGACTCGTCGTCCACGCGCACCGCCCGTCTGCTACTGCTCCAGTCCCCCACGACGGGGCGCGCCCGGCCGGGGCGGCTGCGGCTTCTGCCGGGAGAGCTCCCCGCCCATCCTGCCACCGAAGGGTCGGCCGTGATCGGCGAACTCGGCCCGGAAGTAGCCGAGCCGCCAGTCCCCGAGTTCCAGCCGCGCGCCCGTGCGGAGCACGCGTTCGGCCGGGCGCCTCGGCGAGTCGCGGTCGAGGAGGGGCACGGCGCCGCCGTCGTCCGTCTGCGAGACGAGGCGGAACGCATACTCGTCGGCATCCGTGTGCGTGATGGTCGCGTGCACAGGATCGAGTCCGTCGAGCCGGAGGTCGGCGCCGGGACCGGAGCCGATCACCGTCACGCCGTCGAGGAGGTCGAATTCGCGCGGCGGGGAGCCGTCCCAGTTCTCGGAACCGATCACGAAGATCAGCCGAGGACGACCCGCGCCCGGTGCGGCGTGCGTCGTGGTCGGGCGGAATCTGGCGTGGCGGTCGAACGTGGGCAGCAGCGGCAGCAGCGTGGACGGCGGGAAGCCCACCCGCGCCGGGGAGTCGGACGACGACCGCTTCTTCAGCACCGATGAGATCGCGCCCACCCTGCCGAGGCGGATATGCGGCGAACCCGACGCGACGCGCTGCGCGACGGACGTCTTCACGGCGCCCAACTCCCCCACCATTCCGGACGGTCCGGAGAGGCGCACGGTGATGCCGCGGCGGGCCAGGCCTCGGGCGAGTTCGCGGACGCGCCCCAGCGAGGCCCGTGTGCGATCGATGAAGGCCTCCGGATGGGAGAGCATGACCTCGATCGTGGATCCGGACGCATGAACCGACCCGTCGATGTTCTCGTCGACGCCCTCGAGGACGAAGGTCATGTCGATGTCGAAACGGATGGCGGCCGTCATGGCCGTCAGGACCGCAACGGGTCTGAACCGGCGGCCAGGTCGTCGCTGGTGGTGACGCGGAGTGTGCCGTTGAGCTTCCAGGTCGCGCGCGGTGCGTCCGGGCCGATGTCCCTGGGGACCTCGACGACCATGTCGACGAAGCTGTAGTTGACCGCCGCGCCGCGACCGGTCAGGTAGGACCACATCTCCCGCCCGAGGTCCGTCCAGTCGCCGATGGTTCGCGCATCCGGACCGGTCGAGGCCGGCGACTGCGCTGTCGTTCCGTTGATCTCGTCGTTCATCGTGTCTGTCATGTGCTGACACTATGTCCCTGGATCGACGCGCGACAGAGGCGACGCCGCCCATTGTCAACGCTCTCGCAGAGGTGTAGAAGCGCTGCCTTCGAACGCCGAACGCCCCCTCACGAGGATCGTGAGGGGGCGTCTCGAGCCATCGAGAATGGTGCTAGTTCTCGACGACCTCTGGCTTCGACGGGTTGTGGGCCGAGCCGACGACATGGATGCGCATGTCGTTCGTGGTGCCCGACTTTCCGGGAGGGGATCCGCAGATCACGACGACCTTGTCGCCTGCGTCTGCCAACTGGTTGCTGAGAAGCACCTCGTCGACCTGCACCATGAGCTGGTCGGTGTGCTTGACGCGCTCCGTGAGGTACGACTCGACGCCCCAGGTGAGGGCCATGCGGTTGCGGATGCCCTCTTCGGGCGTCAGTCCGATCATGGGGATCTTCGAACGGAGTCGCGACATGCGGCGCACGGAGTCGCCCGATTCGGTGAAGACGACCACGAACTTCGCTTCGACGAAGTTCGCCACCTCTTCGGCCGCGAGCGTCACGGCGCCGCCCTGCGTTCGCGGCTTCGTGCCGAGCGCAGGAATGCGGTCGAGCCCGTGCACCTCGGTGGACTCGACGATGCGTGCCATGGTCTGCACCGTGATCACCGGGTACTCGCCGACACTCGTCTCACCGCTGAGCATCACGGCGTCGGCACCGTCGAGGACGGCGTTGGCGACGTCGGAGGTCTCGGCGCGGGTCGGGATGGGGCTGGAGATCATGGACTCGAGCATCTGTGTCGCGACGATGACCGGCTTGGCCATGCGGCGGGAGAGTTCGATCGCGCGCTTCTGCACGATCGGCACGGCCTCGAGGGGAAGCTCGACGCCGAGGTCGCCGCGCGCCACCATGATGCTGTCGAACGCGTCAATGATCTCTTCGAGGTTGTCGACGGCCTGGGGCTTCTCGATCTTCGCGACGACGGGAACGCGCCTGTTCTCCTCGGCCATGATCTCGTGGACGCGCTCGACGTCCTTGGCGTCGCGCACGAACGACAGGGCGATGAGGTCGGCACCCAGCTTCAGGCCCCAGCGCAGGTCGGCCTCGTCCTTCTCGGAGAGCGCCGGCACGTTGACGGCGACACCCGGGAGGTTGATGCCCTTGTTGTTCGAGACGTTGCCGGCGACGATCACCTTCGTGGTCACCGTGCGGTCGTCGGACTCGATGACCTCGACCTTGACCTTGCCGTCGTCGATCAGCAGGAAGTCGCCGGGCTTCACGTCCTGGGGCAGGCCCTTGAACGTCGTTCCCGACAGCTCCTTCGTTCCGAGCACATCGTCGATGGTGATCGTGAAGATGTCACCCTCGTTGAGGTAGTAGGGGCCGCCCTCGAACTTGCCGAGGCGGATCTTCGGACCCTGCAGGTCGACCAGCACCGCGACGGCGCGACCCGAATCTGCTGCAGCCTTGCGCACGGTGGCGTAGATGCCCTCGTGCACGTCGTACGTTCCGTGGCTCAGGTTCATGCGGCAGACGTCGACGCCGGCGTCGATGATCGCCCGGATGTCGTCGTAGGTGGAGGTTGCCGGACCGAGTGTGGCGACGATTTTTGCGCGTCTCATCGTGTTGTGGTACTCCGTGTTCTCTGCGCCCGAGGTGGGCGCAATAGGGATCAGTGGCTGAATCGGATGAAGGATGGAACGAAAAGAGATGCTCTAGATGGAGATCGAGCGGTCGGTGGGCTTGACGGGGAACGGAAGTTCCGTGGCACCTTCAAGGTACTCGTCTACGGCCGATGCCGCAGCACGTCCTTCGGCGATGGCCCACACGATGAGCGACTGGCCGCGGCCCGCGTCGCCGGCTGCGAAGACACCGGGAACGCTGGTCTGGTAGTCGCCGGCCCGGCCGACGGTGCCGCGATCGTCGAAACGCGCGCCCAGCTGGTTCGTGAGATCGGTGTGCTCGGCACCCGTGAATCCGAGCGCGAGCAGAACGAGATCGGCGGGGATCTCGCGCTCCGTGCCGGCCTTGGGCACGCGGCGGCCGTCGATGAACTCGGTCTCTGCCACGCGGATGGCCCGGACCTCGCCGGACTCGTTCGAGAGGAACTCGACCGTGGAGGCGAGGTACTGGCGTTCGCCGCCCTCCTCGTGGGCGCTCGACACCTCGAAGAGCGTCGGGAAGGTGGGCCATGGCTGGTCGTCGCGTCGCTCGCTGGGCGGCTGGGCGCCGATGGCGAGGTTCGTGACCGAACGCGCTCCCTGGCGGTGCGCCGTTCCGATGCAGTCGGCGCCCGTGTCGCCGCCGCCGAGGACGACGACGTGCTTGTCCTCTGCCGTGATCTGGTCGGCGATGGTGTCGCCGGCTCCGATCTTGTTCTGCTGGACCAGGTAGTCCATGGCGAAGTGCACGCCCGAGAGGTCGCGACCGGGGATGGGGAGGTCGCGGGGAACGGTCGCACCGGTGCAGACGATCACAGCGTCGTAGCGAGCCCGCAGGTCGTCCCAGGAGATGTCGACGCCGATGGTGATGCCGGCGCGGAATCGCGTGCCTTCCGCCATCATCTGGTTCAGACGCAGTTCGAGCTGCTTCTTCTCCATCTTGAAGTCGGGGATGCCGTAGCGGAGGAGGCCTCCGATGCGGTCGTCACGCTCGTAGACGGCGACGGTGTGGCCGGCGCGGGTCAGCTGCTGGGCCGCAGCCAGTCCGGCGGGGCCGGAGCCGACCACGGCGACCGTCTTGCCGCTGAGACGCTCGGGCGGGTGCGGCTGCACCCAGCCGTTCGCGAACGCCTGGTCGATGATCGACACCTCGACCTGCTTGATCGTCACCGCGGGCTGGTTGATTCCCAGCACGCAGGAACTCTCGCAGGGTGCTGGGCAGAGCCGGCCCGTGAACTCGGGGAAGTTGTTGGTCGCGTGCAGCCGTTCGATGGCCTGCCGACCCTCGCCTCGGAACATCAGGTCGTTCCACTCGGGAATGAGATTGCCGAGCGGGCAGCCCTGGTGACAGAACGGGATGCCGCAGTCCATGCAGCGGCCGGCCTGGCGACGGAGCTCCGACGGGTCTCCCTGCTCGTAGACCTCTTTCCAGTCCATGAGCCGTACCGAGACCGGTCGTCTCTTGGGAAGCTCGCGCTCCTGTACCTTCAGGAACCCCTTGGGATCAGCCACCGGTTACCTCCAAAATGCGTCCCCAGACGATGTCGCCATCGGGATCGAGTCCTTCATCGACGGCCGTCTGCCTGGTCTGCAGAACCGCGGCGTAGTCGCGGGGCAGAACCTTGACGAACTCCGTCACGGTCGTGTCGAAATCGGCGAGCATCGCCGCAGCGAGCGTCGATCCCGTCTCGAGTTCGTGTCGTGTGAGCAGATCGCGCACGATCTCCGCGTCGGCACTTCCCAGGGGAAGCAGGCTGAGCTCGCCGCTCGCCAGCGAATCGCGGTTCACACTCTCTGTGCGCAGGCGGTGCACGTAGGCGGTTCCGCCCGACATGCCGGCACCCAGGTTGCGCCCCGTCGAGCCCAGGATGAGCGCGAGGCCTCCGGTCATGTACTCGAGCGCGTGGTCGCCCACGCCCTCGACGACCGCGGTCGCTCCGGAGTTGCGCACGAGGAAGCGCTCCCCCACGATTCCGCGGATGAACATGCTGCCGCGGGTCGCGCCGTAGCCGATGACGTTTCCTGCGATCACGTTGTCTTCTGCCGCGAACTGGCTCTTGCGGTCGGGCCGCACGATGATCTGGCCGCCCGAGAGGCCCTTGCCGACGTAGTCGTTGGAGTCGCCCTCGAGTCGGAGCGTGATGCCCGACGGCAGGAACGCACCGAAAGACTGTCCGGCGGAGCCGAGCAGCGTGACCTGGATCGTTCCCTCGGGAAGCCCCGCCTCACCGTGCTGCAGCGTGACCTGGTTGCCGAGCATCGTTCCCACCGCGCGCTCCGTGTTGCGGATCGGCAGCGTGATGGCCACGGGCTCGCCGAACTCGAGTGCGGACTGCGCCTCCCGGATGAGCCGGTTGTCGAAGTGCTTCTCGAGCTCGTGGTCCTGCTTCCTGCGGTTCGAGCGCGGCTCGTCGTCGGCGAACTCCGGTCCGACGAGGATCGGGCTCAGGTCGAGGCCGTCGGCCTTCCAGTGCTCGATCGCGCCGTTCATGTCGATGAGTTCGTGGTGCCCGATCGCCTCTTCGAGGGAACGGAATCCGAGCTCGGCGAGGTATTCACGCACCTCCTGCGCCAGGAACTCGAAGAAGTTCACGACGAATTCGGGCTTGCCGGTGAACCGTGCGCGCAGCTCGGGGTTCTGGGTCGCGACACCGACGGGGCAGGTGTCGAGGTGGCAGACGCGCATGAGGATGCAGCCCTCCACGACGAGGGGCGCCGTGGCGAAGCCGTATTCCTCCGCCCCGAGCAGGGCGCCGATGATCACGTCGCGTCCGGTCTTCATCTGACCGTCGACCTGCACCACGACGCGGTCGCGCATGCCGTTCAGCATGAGCGTCTGCTGCGTCTCGGCGAGACCGATCTCCCAGGGGGTTCCGGCGTGCTTGAGGGAGTTCAGCGGGCTCGCGCCGGTTCCGCCGTCGTGTCCGGAGACGAGGACGACGTCGGCGAGGGCCTTCGTCACGCCGGCCGCGACCGCGCCGATGCCCGACTGGCTCACCAGCTTGACGTGCACGCGGGCCAGCGGGTTGGCGCGCTTGACGTCGAAGATGAGCTGTTTGAGGTCTTCGATCGAGTAGATGTCGTGGTGCGGCGGCGGGGAGATCAGCCCGACACCCGCGGTGGCGTGGCGGGTGCGAGCGACCCAGGGGTAGACCTTCGTGGGCGGCAGCTGGCCGCCCTCGCCGGGCTTGGCGCCCTGCGCCATCTTCAACTGGATGTCTGTGGCGTGGGTCAGGTACATGCTGGTGACGCCGAAACGACCGGATGCGACCTGCTTGATCGCGCTGCGACGGCGCGGGTCGAGCAGACGGTCGGTGTCCTCACCGCCTTCTCCGGTGTTCGACTTCGCACCGATCGAGTTCATGGCGATGGCCAGCGTCTCGTGGGCCTCCTGCGAGATGGAGCCGTAGCTCATCGCACCGGTCGAGAACCGCTTGACGATCGATTCGATCGGCTCGACCTCGTCGAGCGGCACCGGCGGACGGGCGCCGTTGCGCAGCTTGAACAGGCCCCGCAGGGTCATGAGGTTCTCGGCCTGTTCGTCGATCAGCCGCGTGTAGTCGCGGAAGATGTCGTAGCGGCGGTTGCGGGTCGAGTGCTGCAGCCGGAAGACCGTCTCGGGGTTGAAGAGGTGCGGAGGGCCCTCGCGGCGCCACTGGTACTCTCCTCCCGTGGCGAGAGGCTCGTGCGCCGACGCGGCCTCGTCCTCGGGGTAGGCGGCGCGGTGCCGGCTGGCGCTCTCGGATGCGACGACGTCGATACCGATTCCGCCCAGCTTGGTGGTGGTGCCGGTGAAGTACTCCTTGACGAAGTCCGTTCCGAGACCGACGGCCTCGAAGGCCTGGGCGCCCGCATAGCTCGACACGGTCGAGATGCCCATCTTCGACATGATCTTGAGCACGCCTTTGCCGAGCGCCTTGATGACGTTCTTGACGGCCTTCTCGGGGGTGAGCCCGGTGAGCCTGCCGCTGCGCACGAGGTTCTCGCAGGTCTCCATGGCGAGATACGGGTTGACGGCGGACGCGCCGTAGCCGATCAGGAGGGCGACGTGGTGCACCTCGCGCACATCGCCGGCCTCGACGATCAGGCCGACCTTCATGCGGGTCTCCTGGCGGATGAGGTGGTGGTGCACGGCCGACAGCATGAGCAGCGACGGAACCGGAGCCAGGTCCTTGTTCGAGTCCCTGTCCGAGAGCACCAGGAAGGCGGCGCCGTTGTCGATGGCCTCGTCGGCCTCGCGGCACATCTCGGCGATCCGCTCCTGCATGGCGAGCGGACCGTCCTCCACGCGGTAGAGGCCGCGGATCGTGGTCGTGATGCGGCTGCCGGAGTGCGGATCGATGTGCTGGATCTTCGCGAGTTCGTCGTTGTCGATGACAGGGAAGTCGAGGATGACCTGGCGCGTGTGCTCCGCCGTGGCCGCGAGCAGGTTGCGCTCCGGACCGAGGCCGAGGCGCATGGAGGTGACGACCTCTTCGCGGATCGAGTCGAGCGGCGGGTTGGTCACCTGGGCGAACTGCTGGGTGAAGTAGTCGAAGAGCAGCCGCGGCCGCTCGGAGAGCACCGCGATCGGCGTGTCCGAGCCCATGGCTCCGAGGGGCTCCGCGCCGTTCTTGGCCATCGGCATGAGGAGGATGCGGATCTCCTCCTCGGTGTAGCCGAAGGTGCGCTGGCGTCGGGTGACCGAGGCGGGCGTGTGCACGATGTGCTCGCGCTCGGGAAGGTCGCGCAGGTTGATGCGCCCGGCGTCGAGCCATTCGGCGTACGGGCCGGTCTCGGCGAGCGAGTCCTTGATCTCCTCGTCTTCGACGATGCGGCCTGCGGCGGTGTCGACGAGGAACATGTTGCCGGGACGGAGGCGTCCCTTGCGCACGACCCGGGCGGGGTCGACATCGATCACGCCGATCTCGCTGGCGAGCACCACGAGGTCGTCGTCCGTCACGAGGTAGCGTCCGGGGCGGAGGCCGTTGCGGTCGAGGGTGGCCCCGACCAGGTCGCCGTCGGTGAAGACGAGCGCGGCCGGTCCGTCCCACGGCTCCATCAGCATGGAGTGGTACTCGTAGAACGCGCGGTGCTTCTCGTCGAAGTCCGCCTGGTTCTCCCAGGCCTCCGGCACCATCATCATGATCGCGTGCGGCAGCGAGCGTCCGGCCAGGGTCAGCAGCTCCACGACCTCGTCGAACGAGGCGGAGTCACTGGCGCCGGGCGTGACGATCGGCAGCAGCGGCGTCAGGTCTCCCATGACCTCGGATTCGAGCTGCGACTGGCGCGCGCGCATCCAGTTGCGGTTGCCCTGCACCGTGTTGATCTCGCCGTTGTGCGCCATCATGCGCAGAGGCTGGGCCAGCGGCCACGACGGGAACGTGTTGGTGGAGTAGCGCGAGTGCACGAGGGCGAGCTTCGAGGCGAACCGCTCGTCGGAGAGGTCGGGGTAGAACGGCTCGAGCTGGAGCGTCGTGACCATGCCCTTGTAGGTGAGCGTGCGCGACGAGAGCGACATGAAGTACACCTCGAGCTCGCGCTCGGCCCGCTTGCGCAGGCGATAGGTGAGTCGGTCGAGCACCAGGCCGGCGAGCGGGGCGCCTTCGGCGTCGTGCGTCGTACTGGTGACGAAGAGCTGCCAGATCGCGGGCATGGCCGCGCGGGCGAGTCGTCCGAGCTCGTCGGGACGGATGGGGACCTCGCGCCAGCCCAGGATGCGCAGGCCCTCGACCTCGGCGATCTCGGCGATGCGGGCCACGATCGACTCGCGGTCCGACTGATCGGTCGGCAGGAAGGCGTTGCCGACGGCGTAGTGCCCGACCGGGGGCAGGTCGGCCGGGCCGACGGCGCGGAGGAACTCGTCGGGGATCTGCGTGAGGATGCCGGCACCGTCACCCGTTCCCGCGTCGGAGCCGATGGCGCCGCGGTGCTCGAGGTTGCGAAGCGCACCCAGAGCCGTGTCGATGATGTCGTGTCCTGCGGTTCCACGCAGGGTCGCGACCATGGCGAGGCCGCAGGCGTCCTTCTCCGCGGCAGGGTCGTACAACCCCTGGGCGGCGGGGAGGGTGCTGAAGCGGGTGTGCGATGGGTGCTCGGACCGTGGCTGCTGGGACAAGGAAGTGCCGTCCTCTACGTGATTACTGAAGGATCTGGGACGCCGCTGGCCCATGGAGGGAGGATGCCGGGATGCCCTGTCGGGTCGTGACGGCGATCGTGATGGTCGAGAAGCTGAGTAGGCGAGTTACGCGACTGTGGTTTTCAGTTCTAGGACTTCGCACCGAGTGCGCTTGTGGCGCCTGGTTCGATGGATTCGTTCTCGGGAGTTCCGGTGGCCCCATCGCCCCTGAGCTCGTCGTCCGAGTAAGTATCGCTCGATTCTACCCCAGCCCCCGCCGGCACCCACTCTGCGCCGGGCCGGTACGGTCCCGGCTCCGCGCCGGGGTGCTCGCGAGTCTGGATGAGGATGATGATCAGGCCGATGAGGATGGCGGCCCATGCACCCCAGACGTTGGTGCGAACGCCGAAGAAGATCTCGCTCGGGTCGACGCGCATCGTCTCGAAGACGGAGCGGCCGACGCCGTACCAGATGAGGTAGACGCCGAACACCTTGCCCCACTGCAGGTGCAGCTTGCGCTCGAGCAGCAGGATGACGGCGACGCCGGCCAGGTTCCAGATGACCTCGTAGAGGAAGGTGGGGTGGAAGAGCGTTCCGTCGGCGAGGCCCACGGGGAAGGCCGGATTCGAGGACTCGATCTCGAGACCCCACGGCAGGTCGGTGGGCGTTCCGAAGAGTTCGTGGTTGAAGTAGTTGCCGAAGCGGCCGGCCGCCTGCGCGAGCAGCATGCCCGGCGCGAGGGCGTCGGCGAACGTCCAGAAGCGGATGCCGCTCAGGCGGCAGCCGATGTACGCGCCGACCGCGCCGCCGATGAGCGAGCCGAAGATGGCGATGCCGCCCTCCCAGACGGCGAAGACCTTCCACCACTCGATTCCCTCGCCGAAGTAGTCGCCGGGGTGCGTGAGCACGTGGTACGCGCGGGCCCCGATGATGCCGAACGGGATCGCCCACAGGATGATGTCGAGGACGACTCCCGGCTCGGCGCCGCGCGCGGTGAGTCGGCGCGAGGTGAGGATGGTGGCGAGCACGATGCCGGTGAGGATGCAGAGCGCGTATGCCCGGATCTCGATGTGGTTGGGCGTGACGAGGAACGTCAGGCCGATGTCATTGAGCCACTGAGTGAGGTCGAATGACTGCCACGTCGGGCTCGGGATGCTGGTGGGGGCGAAGACCAACGGTTTCGACCTTTCATCGTGTGGTGCTCATACGGGCGCCCGTCCGCTCGACGAAGCGAGCGGAACGAACAGGAGGGGCTGCTGCTTATTGTAGGACGGCGGGCAGCGCGCTCAGCGCGCGGTGCCGGATGCGAGCCGGGCGGCCAGGCGTGCGACGCCGGGGACTCCGTCGTCTGCGAGGGCGCGCACGAGAGCCGAGCCGACGATGGCACCGTCGGCGTAGCCGAGGATCTCGGCGATCTGCTCCGGGGTCGACACGCCGATTCCCACGCAGGCGCTGACCGATCCGACGGAGCGCAGGCGACCGACGAGGGTCTCCGCGGCCGCACCGAGTTCGGCGCGCGCCCCGGTCGTGCCCATCGTCGAGACGGTGTAGACGAAGCCCCGGCTGTTCTCCACGGCGAGCCGGAGTCGCTCGTCGGTCGACGTGGGTGCGGCGAGGAAGACCCTGTCGAGGCCGGTGCGATCGCTCTCGGCCAGCCAGACCGCTCCGGAGTCGACCGTCAGGTCGGGCGTGATCAGGCCCGCTCCCCCGGCCGAGACGAGGTCGTCGGCGAATCGGCCGACTCCGTACTGCACCACGGGGTTCCAGTAGGTCATGAGGAGAACGGGCGCGTCGACCCTGGCTCTGATCCTCTCGACGGCCGTGAACGCGTCACGCAGACGGAAGCCGCCGTCGAGCGAGGCCTGGGTCGCCTTCTGGATGACCGGGCCGTCCATCACCGGGTCGGAGTAGGGGATGCCGAGCTCGAGAACGTCGACGCCGTTCTCGACCAGGGCGACGGCCGCGTCGACGCTGTCGTCGAGTGTCGGGAAGCCGACGGGCAGGTAGCCGATCAGGGCTCCGGCGCGGCTCTGCCGGCTGGCCTCGATGGCGGATGCGACGGGAGAGGGGGCGACGGATGCGCCGGTCATGCGCCCGCCCCGGCATCCAGAACGCCGAAGTAGGCGCCCGCCGTCTCGACGTCTTTGTCTCCTCGGCCCGACAGGTTCACGAGGATCGTCGCCTTCTCGCCCAGCGTGCGGCCGAGCTCGATGGCGCCGGCGAGGGCGTGCGCCGACTCGATGGCCGGAATGATGCCCTCGGTCTGGCAGAGCAGCCTGAACGCCTGCATGGCGGCCGCGTCGGTGACCGGCGTGTAGGTGGCGCGGCCGATGGAGGCGAGCCAGGCATGCTCCGGTCCGACCCCCGGGTAGTCGAGGCCCGCCGAGATGGAGTGCGAGTCGATGGTCTGGCCGTCTTCGTCCTGGAGCATGATGCTGCGCGATCCGTGCAGCACGCCGGGACGGCCCATGGTGATGCTGGCCGCGTGGCGCAGCGTGTCGACGCCGTCGCCGCCGGCCTCGAATCCGTGCAGGGCCACATCGGGGTCGTCGAGGAAGGCGTGGAAGATGCCGATCGCGTTCGATCCCCCGCCCACGCAGGCGACCACGGCATCCGGCAGTGACCCGGTCAGGTCGATGACCTGCTGGCGCGCCTCTTCGCCGATGACCTTCACGAAGTCGCGCACCATCACGGGGAACGGGTGGGGGCCGGCGACCGTGCCCAGCAGGTAGTGGGTGTTCTCGACGTTCGCGACCCAGTCCCTGAACGCCTCGTTGAGGGCGTCTTTGAGGGTGCGCGTTCCCGTGGTCACGGGAATGACCGTGGCGCCGAGGAGCCTCATGCGGGCGACGTTGAGGGCCTGGCGCTCGGTGTCGACCTCGCCCATGTAGACGACGCACTCCATGCCGAAGAGGGCCGCGGCGGTCGCGGTGGCGACGCCGTGCTGGCCTGCCCCGGTCTCGGCGATGAGTCGGGTCTTGCCGATGCGCTTGGCGATGAGGGCCTGGCCGAGCACGTTGCAGATCTTGTGCGATCCGGTGTGGTTCAGGTCTTCGCGCTTCAGCAGGATGCGTGCGCCGCCCGCGTGCTCGGCGAAGCGGGGCACCTCGGTGATGATCGAGGGTCGCCCCGTGTAGGTGCGGTGCAGCTCCGCGAGCTCGCGGTGGAACTCGGGGTCGGCTTTCGCGACGTCGTAGGCGGCGGAGAGTTCGTCGAGCGCGGCGATCAGGGACTCCGGCATGAACCGGCCCCCGAACTCGCCGAAGAACGGACCCTGCTCGTCGCGCAGGTGGGTGGGGGTCGCTTCGATCGTCATGGTGTCACGCTCAGGAATTCTGTGAGGGTCTCGCGGGGACTTCCGTGGGTGACGAGGGCTTCGCCGACGAGCACCACGTCTGCTCCGGCTCGGCGGTAATGGGCCACGTCGGAGGCGGTCTTGACGGCGGACTCCGCGATGCGGACCGTGCCGTCGGGAATGCTGCCCGCGAGTCGCCCGAAGAGGTCGGGGTCGAGCTCGAAGGTGCTGAGGTTGCGCGCGTTGACGCCGATCACGCGGGAACCGAGATCGATCGCCCGACTGACCTCGTCGGCGGAGTGCGTCTCGACCAGCGCGGTCATGCCGAGCTCGGTGATGAGCGCGTGCAGGCGCACGAGCGTCGCCTGATCGAGCGCGGCGACGATGAGCAGCGCGAGGTCGGCGCCCGTGGCACGGGCCTCGAACACCTGGTACTCGAGGCCGATGAAGTCTTTGCGCAGCACGGGGATCGAGATCGCCGCGCGCACGGCACGAAGGTCGTCGAGTGAGCCGCCGAAGCGGCGGCCCTCGGTGAGCACGCTGACGGCGCTGGCGCCGCCGGCCTCGTACTCACGGGCGAGCGCCTGCGGATCGACGATGTCGGCGAGGGCGCCCTTGGACGGGCTCGATCGCTTGATCTCGGCGATCACCTTGACGCGATCGGCGGGAGCCAGGAACGAGAGCGCATCGAGCGGCGCGGGAGCGGCCAGAGCGGCGGCCTCGACAGACGCCAGACTCGCGGTCTGCTGTCTGGCCGCGGCGTCCTCGACTGCCCCGGCGAGGAGCTGGTCGAGCACCCTCTAGTGTCCTTTGCCGGCGTACCGCGGGCTGTATGCGCCGAAGCCGGCGACGGAAAGGACCTTGCCGAGGATCGCGCCCACGACCAGGAGCCCTGCGGAGGCCCAGACGAGCCACTGCACGTCGAAGAAGAACGCCACGGTGCCGATGCTGAAGGCGATCAGCATCACGATAACGGCCGTCCAGGCAGCAGGCGAGTGGCCGTGACCCGGTTCTTCAGAAACGTTGCTCATGGAACTCCTCTTGTTCGAAGGTCAATAGTAGTCGAAAACGAATGCCCGCTCGGAAGCAACGGGCCTACGCCGTCGGGTCCGTGCCCCGACTCAGGCTGTCCCAGTTGTCGACCGAGGTCGCCTTGCGCCGCACGGCCGCGTCGTCAGGGCTCTCCGTCGCCACGGGCTCCGACGGCTCGTCGGAATCGGCCGTGTCGTCGCGGTCGTCGAGCTCGAGCAGGTCGTCGGCGTCGAGCACTCGGCCGTCCTCCGATGCGAAGCGCACGGCCTGGTAACGGCGGCCGGATGCGGGCCAGCGGGTCGTCGTGGCGGCCACCGCGATGCCGAGAACGGCCAGCAGCGCGCCGAGCAGGATGGCGACGACAGGCCAGGCGGTGACGGCCTCGCTGCGCGCGATCGCCTTGATCGACTCGGTTCCGGCGACGCCGGTGGCCGCCGTCACGACCGGGGCCCCCGCCGACACCGGGTCGACGAGCGGCCCGGTGCCCGAGAGCACGATGCTGGCTCCGAGCAGAACCTGCAGCACCCCGAGCACGATGCGGATCACCGGTCCCGCGATCGCCAGGGCGGCGGCGCTGGCGAGGCCTGCGAGGCCGAGCGCGGCCAGTGCCGGCGCCGCTGTGGCACCGGGCACGTCGAGTGCGCGGCCGGATGCCCCGTCACCCGTCACGGTCAGGGTTCCCCACGATTGCGACCACGCCAGGAACACGAGGGCGCTCACGACGAGGACCCCGAGGATCATCAGGCCCTTGAGACGGGCCGAGCCCGGTCTCGGGGCCGGACCAGCGGCATCCGTATCGGTCGTCATACGATGCGCCTCATGGCGTTCGCGATGGCGACGGCCCGGAGCGGCGCCGCCGCCTTGTTCTGCGACTCGAGGAACTCGGAGTCGGGATCGGAGTCGGCGACCAGTCCCCCGCCGGCCTGCACGTGTGCGACGCCCGACTCGATCGTGGCGGTGCGGATCGCGATGGCCAGGTCGGCATCGCCGGCGAAGCCGAAGTAGCCCACGACTCCCCCGTAGACGCCGCGCTGGGCGGGCTCGAGTTCGTCGATGATCTGCAGGGCCCGAGGCTTGGGAGCGCCCGACAGGGTGCCCGCGGGGAACGTGGCGCTGAACACGTCGATCGCCGTGACGCCCGGCCTGATGGCCCCCTCGACCGACGAGACGATGTGCATGATGTGGCTGAACCGTTCGATGCGCATGAACTCGGTGACCTCGACCGTGCCGGGCACGCAGACCTTGAGCAGGTCGTTGCGGGCCAGGTCGACGAGCATCAGGTGCTCGGACTTCTCCTTCTCGTCGCCAAGCAGCTCGTGCTCCAGCTCGATGTCGCCCTCGATCGTCGTGCCGCGCGGACGCGATCCCGCGATCGGGTGCGTGAACGCCCGGCCGTTCTCGACCTTGACGAGCGCCTCCGGGCTCGACCCGACGATCGTGTACGGCGTGCCGTCGGGGCGCTCGAGCGCGAGCAGATAGAGATACGGACTGGGATTCAGCGTGCGGAGCACGCGGTACACGTCGATGGGCTCCGCCGTGCACTCCAGGTCGAAGCGCTGCGAGATGACGACCTGGAAGACGTCGCCGTCGCGGATGTGCACCTTCGCGCGCTCGATCGCATCGAGGAAGTCGTGGCGCTCGGTGCGGGCCACGGGCGTGCCGGCCGTGTCGAAGTCGGCCTCGTCGAGGCGGGCCTCGCTGGGCTTCGCCAGCTCGGCCTGCATCGCGTCGAGACGCTCCTGCGAGTCGCGCCACTGCGCATCCGCATCGCCCTGCGCGTCGGCGAGCACCGTGGCGATGAGCTGCACGGTGCCCGTGAGGTGGTCGATCACGATGAGGTCGCGCACGAAGCCCATGGCCTGGCTCGGAACGGCGTAGTCGGCGGGTGGACCGTCGGGCAGGTGCTCGATCTGGCGGATGGTCTCCCAGCCGATGAATCCGACGAGCCCGCCCGTGAGCGGTGGATGACCGGGGATCACGGGTGTCTGCCACGTGTGGAAGAGCTCGGACAGCGCGGCCAGGGGCTGCTCCGGCAGGCCGTCGGGAAAGGCCTCGGACTGCGGCAGACCGAGATCGACCCAGACCGCCGTCTCCGCGTCGCTCGTGAGCACGCCGTAGCTCGAGACGCCGATGAACGAGAATCGCGACCAGACGCCGCCCTGTCCGGCGGACTCGAGCAGGAACGACCCTGCTCGGCCCCTCGCCACCTTGCGGTAGACGCCGACCGGTGTCTCGCCGTCGGCGAAGAGCGTCCGGAGAACGGGCAGCACCCGATGCGTGTGAAGGCGGGAATCGAATTCGGCCCTCGTCGTCGACGCGACGCGCCCCCCGATCATGCGGAGGCCTCTGCGGAGCCGAGCACCGGGTCGAGCGGATCGACGTCGAAGCAGGCAAGCGCGCCGGTGTGGCAGGCGGCACCGATCTGCTCGACCTGAACGAGCAGCGTGTCGTCGTCGCAGTCGAGCGCCGCCCCGCGCACGTACTGCGCGTGGCCCGAGGTGTCGCCCTTGCGCCAGAACTCCTGCCGCGAGCGTGACCAGAAGGTGACACGGCCCTCGGTGAGGGTGCGGCGCAGGGCTTCGGCGTTCATGTAGCCCAGCATAAGAACATCCTTCGTGTCCCACTGCTGGATGATCGCGGGAAGAAGGCCGTCGGCCGCGAAGTGCGCCCGCGCGAGCACGGCCTCGACGTCGCCTGGTGTCTGGGTCATCGGATCAGCGCCCCGTCCTGTCTCAGTGTCTCTTTGACCTGGCCGATGGTCAGTTCACGATTGTGGAACACGGATGCGGCGAGCACGGCGTCGGCGCCGGCGCGCACGGCCTCGGGAAAGTGCTCCAGTCGACCGGCGCCGCCCGACGCGATCACGGGTACCCGACTGATCGACCGCATGAGCCCGATGAGTTCGAGGTCGAAACCGTCTTTCGTGCCGTCTGCGTCGATCGAGTTCACCAGCAGCTCGCCCGCACCCCGCCTGATCGCCTCCGCGGCCCAGTCGAGGGCGTCGAGGCCGGATTCGCGGCGGCCGCCGTGCGTGGTCACGACGAAGCCCGAGGGCACCGCATCGCTGCGCTTGATGTCGAGCGAGAGCACGATGACCTGGGCCCCGAACCTGTCGGCGATCTCGTCGATCAGCTCGGGCCTCGCGATCGCCGCGCTGTTCACGCCGATCTTGTCTGCACCGGATGCGAGAAGGCGCGCGACGTCTTCGCTCGATCGCACTCCCCCGCCCACGGTGAGCGGGATGAAGACCTGCTCCGCGGTCTTGCGCACGACGTCGTAGGTGGTCGACCTGTCGTCGACCGTGGCGGTCACGTCGAGGAAGGTGAGCTCGTCTGCGCCCTGCTCGGCATAGATGCGAGCGAGCTCGACGGGATCGCCCGCATCTCGCAGATTCTCGAACTTCACGCCCTTGACGACGCGGCCGGCGGCCACGTCGAGGCAGGGGATGACACGAACGGCGACGGGCATGGTCAGATCCGGGCGGCGTGGATCGGGCTGACCAGGATGGCGCGGGCACCGACGTCGTACAGGGCGTCCATCACCTGGTTCGTGTCGGCCAGCGGAACCATCGAGCGCACGGCGACCCACTCGGGGTCGCGCAGCGGCGAGATGGTGGGCGACTCGAGGCCGGGCGTGATGGCGGCTGCGGCGTCGAGCTTCACCAGCGGAACGTCGTAGTCCATCAGCACGTACTGCCGGGCCACGAGCACGCCCTGCAGGCGACGAAGCAGCGTGTCGGCACCGGGCTTGTCGACGCCGGACGAGATGACGACCGCCGAGGATTCGAGGATGACGGGGCCGAAGATCGTGAGCCCGGCCTTCTTCAGCGTGGAGCCCGTCGAGACGACGTCGGCGACGGCGTCGGCGACGCCGAGCCTCACGGCCGATTCCACGGCGCCGTCGAGGCGCACGAGCGTGGCCGAGACGGAGTGGCTCGCGAGGAACGCCTTCACGAGCCCCGGATAGCTGGTGGCGACCCGCCGGCCCTCGAGGTCCGACACCGCGGAGAAGTCGCCATCCGGACCCGCGAAGCGGAACGTCGACTCGCCGAACTGGAGCGAGGCGATCTCGAGGGCGGGAGATTCGGAGTCGAGGAGCAGGTCGCGCCCGGTGATGCCGATGTCGAGCGCGCCGCTGCCGACGTAGGTGGCGATGTCGCGCGGGCGGAGGTAGAAGAACTCCACCCCGTTGCGTTCATCGACGAGGTGCAGCTCACGGCTGTCGCGCCGGGTCTGGTACCCCGACTCGGCCAGCATCTGCACGGCGGTTTCGGACAGGGAGCCCTTGTTGGGCACCGCGATCTTGAGCATAAGAGTCTTTCGAGGTTTCGACGGTCGAGCCTGTGCTCGACCGTCTGGACAGCTGTGGGTGCGAAACGGGTGGGAGTCGGACTCAGAGATGTCGGTACACGTCGGCGGGGGTGAGCCCCTTGGCGATCAGGAGCACCTGGAGGTGGTACAGCAGCTGGGAGATCTCGGCGGCCATCTCGTCGTCGGATTCGTACTCCGCGGCCATCCAGACCTCTGCGGCCTCTTCGACGATCTTCTTGCCGATGAAATGCACGCCGGCGTCGAGTTCGCGCACGGTGCCGGAGCCGTCTGGGCGCTCGAGCGCCTTCGCGCTCAGCTCGGAGAACAGCTCATCGAAAGTCTTCACCTGAGCAGTTTAGGCGACGTGGGTGTGCTCGAGTGCCTTCTGGCGGAGCAGCCCCACCTGCTCGCCCGCGTCGTCGGCGCCGAACACGCTCGACCCGGCGACGAAGGTGTCGGCACCCGCGCGGGCGGCGACCTCGATGGTCTGCAGGTTGATGCCCCCGTCGACCTGGAGCCACACGTCGAGCCCCGAGCGGGAGGCGACCTCGCGCGCCGCGACGAGCTTGCCCATGGTCTCGGGCATGAACGACTGGCCACCGAAGCCGGGCTCGACCGTCATGACCAGGAGCTGGTCGAACTCGTCGAGCACCTCGAGGTAGGGCTCGACCGGCGTTCCGGGCTTGATGGCGAGGCCCGCGCGGGCGCCGATCTGCCGCAGGCGGCGGGCCAGCGCGACAGGCTCGTCGGTGGCCTCGGCGTGGAAAGTGACGGAGAAGACGCCGAGCTCTGCGAAGCTCGGGGCCCAGCGGTCGACGTCGGTGATCATGAGGTGCATGTCGAGCGGCAGCTCGGTGACCTGCAGCAGCCGCTCCACGACGGGGATGCCGAAGGTCAGGTTCGGCACGAAGTGGTTGTCCATCACATCGACGTGCACCGCGTCGGCGGACGAGATGCGGTCGAGCTCCCTCGCGAGGTGGGCGAAGTCGGCGGCGAGGATGCTGGGATTGATACGCACGGGCATGGGGATCAGCCTATCCAGTGGGATGCGGGCGTCACGCTGCGGCTCACCGGGGCTCGTCGGCCTTGCGGAAGAGCGCGATGAACATCGCGTCTGTCGCATCGATGTGGGGCCACAGCTGCACCTGGGACGGCTCGGCCGCGTCGTGCTCGTCGCCTCTGTTCTTGTCGCCGTCGTCACCCGAGATGCGCGCCACGACCGACCGTGTGTCGAGCGCCGCGATGCGGTCGCCCCACCGCGACAGGGCGCCGGCCACCTGGCCACGGGTCTCGGCCACGTGCGGCGAGCAGGTGACGTATGCCAGGATGCCGCCGGGGCGCAGGGCCTCGATGGCGGAGTCGATGAGTCGCTCCTGCAGCTGCACGAGGTCGGCCACGTCGCGCGGGCTCTTGCGCCAGCGCGCCTCGGGTCGACGCCGCAGCGCGCCGAGGCCTGTGCACGGCGCGTCGACCAGGATGCGATCGAAGGACCCCGGCCACGCCTCGCCGATCGTCGTTCCGTCGAGCTGCCAGACCTCGGGGGGATCGGGGATCGCCTCGAGGGCGTTGCGCACCAGCTGGGCGCGGGCGGGCACGGGCTCGTTCGCGGTGAGCACGGCGCCTCCCAGGCGCGCCTCGGCGGCGAGCAGCGCGGATTTCCCTCCAGGACCGGCGCAGAGGTCGAGCCACGTCTCGCCCGGGGCGATGGTGGCGGCGCGGCTGAGGGCGAGGGCGGCGATCTGCGACCCCTCGTCCTGCACGCGAACGGTTCCGGCCTTCACCTCGTCGATGTCGCTCGGGTCTCCCCCGGTGGCCGAGAAGCCGACGGGCGAGCGGCGGGTGGGGCGCCCGGCGATGGTGAGCTGCGAGCGATCCGCGAGGCCGGGAAGCGCGACAAGGCCGAGCCGCGGGGGCACGTTGTCGGCCTCGAGCAGATCGCGCAGCTCGTCGTTGACGGCGTCAGGTGAGACACCGGATGCGGCCAGGGAGCGGCGGAACGCACGGATGATCCAGGTCGGATGCGAATACTCCGCTGCGAGGCGGGAGTCGGCGTCCTTCGCCTCGGCGATCACGCGGTCGCGCCACTCGTCGGGTTCGCTGCGCGTGATGCTGCGCAGCACGCCGTTGACGAATCCGGTCGCGGAGCGCGAGCTCACGAGGCGCGCCAGTTCGACGGACTCGTTGACCGCGGCGTGGGTGGCCACGCGCATGCCGAGCAGCTGGTGCGCCGCCAGCTCGAGCACGTCGAGTACGACCGGGTCGATCTTCTCGACCGGGCGCGCGGCCGCCAGGGCGATGACCCTGTCGTAGTACCCGCGCATCCGGAGTGTGCCGTAGGTGAGTTCGGTGGCGAGGGCCGCGTCGTTGGTCTGCAGCCGGGCGCGTGCGATCTTGGTGGGAAGCAGGAGGTTCGCGTAGGCGTCGTCTTCGCGCACGGCCGTGATCACCTCGAGGGCGATCCGGCGCGCGGGCTGCACGATCTGCGAAGGGGCGGGGCGTCGGGCGTTCATGGGGTGTCGAATCTGTCGGATGCGAGTGGGTCGGCGCTGTGGGGACGGCCTGTGGCGAGACCCCGCCACCAGTCGGCGGCCCGCATGGGCTTCTTGCCGGCGGGCTGAACCTGCAGCAGTTCGAGCGGCGAGGTCGCCGTGCCGATCAGCGCGCGGGAGCCGTCGCCGGAGAGTTCGCCCGGGCGCAGCGGGGCCGAGTCGTAGGTGGGCGCGGCCTCGAGGATCTTGACCCTCAGACCGTCGACGATCGTGAAGGCGCCCGGTTCGGGGGTGGTGGCCCGGATGCGACGGAACACGGTGTCGAGATCGGCCGTCCAGTCGATGCGGGCGTGCTCGAGGGTGATCTTCGGTGCCAGGGTCGCCTCGCCCTGCTGCTCGACGGACAGGGCCGTGCCGGCCGCCAGGGCGTCGACGACCTTCAGCGTGAGCTCGGCCCCGTCGTGCGACAGGGCCTCGAGGAGATGCCCCGACGTCTCGTGAGCGCCGATGGGCCTTGCGATGCTGTCGAAGATCGGGCCGGCGTCGAGCGCCGGCACCAGCTGGAAGACGGTTGCGCCCCCGTCGGCGTCGCCGCCCATGATCGACCACTGCACGGGCGCGGCGCCGCGCCACCGCGGAAGGAGCGAGAAATGCAGGTTGATCCAGCCGAGGCGCGGCGTCTCGAGGAGCGGACTGCGCACGAGTCCTCCGTAGGCCACGATCACACCGAGATCGGGCTGCAGCTCCGCGAGCTGCGACGTGACGTCGTCGTCGAGCCTGTTCGCCCGGATGGTGCGGATGCCGAGCTCCTCAGCGCGCACTGCGACGGGCGACGGGGTGAGAACGCGCTTGCGTCCCTGCGGGGAATCCTCGCGCGTGACGGCGGCGGCGACCTCGTGGTGCCGGGCGAGCAGGTCGAGAGTGGGAAGGGCGACGGCAGGGGTGCCGGCGAAGACGAGTTTCATTCCAGGATCTCCGTGTCGTCGAATCGAACCCTCAAGACCGGCGGGGGCCTGAAGCTGGTCTTGGTGCCGGTGGCCTTGCTGGTCTGGCGCTTGGTGCGGCCCGTCGAATTGCGGATGATCGACGAGCGCAGGCTGCGCGCGACCTCTGCGCCGAGCGCATAGTCGAACCTGATCGTGGCCCGAACGAGTCCGTCGCCCGCATCGACGGGGCCGAGCACATCAATTGTCGCCGATTCATGACCGTCGACCGAATCGGGCAGTGCGCAGATGGCCTGCTCGACGGTCTCCGCCCGGCCGGTGACGGTGGCGAGCCGCACCATGGGCGGGAACCGGAGCGCCCGCCTGTCGGGCAGCTCTGCGGCGCTGAATCGTTGCTGGCTCCAGGTGACGAGCGCGCGCGCGAGCGCTCCCCCGACGCCGACGATGATCGCCGGCGCGCGCGGAGCCGCCAGGGCGATGGCGTTCGACCACCAGCGCAGGCAGTCTTCTGCGACCGTCAGGGACTCGCGGGCCAGCATGCGCTCGCCGTCGAGCAGCAGGATGGCACGGTACCCGCCGGCCGCCACGGGTTCTGCTCCCCGGGTGGCGATGACGAGCGCGGGCTTCGCGTCGACCGTGAGGTGCGGCCTCTCGCCGTCGGAGACGATCACCCGGGTGCCGGGGAAGGCCCTGCCCAGCTCTTCTGCCGTGCGGGCTGTTCCCGCAGTGACCAGCCTGATTCGTGTGGACTCGCAGTGCCGGCAGTGCCAGTCGGCGGCGATGGCTCCGCACAGGTCGCAGGCGGGCGTCTGTCGGGCGCCGCCGATTCGCAGAGCCCCCTCGCAGACCCTGCACCGGGCTGGCGTGCGACAGTCCTGGCATGCCAGCACGGGCGCGTAGCCGGGGCGGGCCACCTGGACTAGTACGGGACCGTCTTCGAGTGCACGCCGGGCCGTGTTCCACGCCGTCGACGGGATGCGCGCGTGAGCCGCCGCCTCCGCTCCGGGCTGGTCGGCCGTGGGAACCACGTGGGGAAGAACGGCCGGGTCGGGCGCGACAGGCGTCACGTACGCCAGCTCGACCAGGCGCTCGAGCCAGGTGCTGCGCGAGTGCGACGCGAAGAGGAGCGCGCACCCGGATTGCTCCTGCCTGATCAGCGCCACGTCGCGCGTCGACACATACGGGCTGAGGGGCTCGGTGTGCAGCGGGTCGGCGTCGTCCCAGACCGCGATCAGACCGAGCCTGCCCGCCGGCGCATACACGACCGAGCGGTTGCCCACGATCACCCGAGGGGCGTCTTCGAGGCAGCGCAGGAACGCCCGGTACCTGTCGGCGTTGGGCTGGCGGGCGTCGAGCTGGGAGATCAGGTCGAGTGGCACGAGTGCGGAGAGCGCCTGCACGACCTGCTGCTGGTCGCGATAGTCGGGCAGGGCGACGATGGCGGTGCGTCCGGATGCGAGGGTGCGCGCGGCCGCCTCGGCGAGCGTCACGGCCCAGCGGCCGACCCAGACGCCGGGCGACACCTCGTGCACGGCGGGGATCGCGGCCACGGCCAGGCGCCGGCCGGCGTCGATCGCCGAATCGATGACGCGATCGCCGTATCCGGTCACCGAGGGGTTGGCGCTGTACCGACTCGGCTGCTCGCCGGACTGCTGCTCGAGCTGCCAGGCCTTCTCGACGCGCACCTGGCGCGGAGGCACGGCGAGGCGCACGACGTCGCTCGCGCTGCCGGCGGCGCGCTCCGACACGCGCCGCGCGAGGTTCCAGACCTCCGGCGTGAGCACCGGCACGCTCGACGTGACCTCGTCGAGCTCGCTGAGGGTTCCGGAGAACTCGACCGCCTCTGTGGTCTCGACGATGTAGCCGCGGGCGATGCGGCCCGCCGAGCGCAGCGGCACCTTGACCCGCACGCCGGGCCTCGCCTGCTCGCGGAGCGCGGCGGGCACCGCGTAGTCGAACAGCCTGTCGAGCTGGGGAAGCGGCGATTCGAGCATCACCCGGGCGATGAGCTGCTGCTCGTGCCCGGCCTGCGCTGTCATCACCTAGATGCGCGCTGCGGCCTGCAGCTCGGCGACCCGGTCGAGTCGCTCCCACGTGAAGTCGGGGAGTTCGCGACCGAAGTGGCCGTATGTCGCCGTGGCGCCGTAGATGGGACGCAGCAGGTCGAGGTGCTGGATGATGGCCGCCGGGCGCAGGTCGAACACCTCGGTGATGGCCTCGATGATGCGGTCGTCGGGCAGCTTGCCCGTTCCGAAGGTCTCGACGTAGAGGCCGACCGGTGCGGCCTTTCCGATGGCGTACGCGACCTGCACTTCGAGTCTGTCGGCGAAACCTGCGGCGACCGCGTTCTTCGCCACCCAGCGCATGGCGTACGCCGCCGAACGGTCGACCTTCGACGGGTCTTTTCCGCTGAAGGCGCCGCCGCCGTGGCGGGACGCTCCCCCGTAGGTGTCGACGATGATCTTGCGGCCCGTGAGCCCGGCATCGCCCTGCGGGCCTCCCACCACGAACCGGCCGGTGGGGTTGATGAGGAAGTTCGCCGAGCGGGAGTCGAGGTCGCTCGCCGCGAGCACGGGCTTGATGACCAGCTCTTCGATGTCGTGGAAGAGGTCGGCGTTGGTCACCGACTCGGTGTGCTGCGTCGAGAGCACCACCGTCTCGATGGTCTTCGGAACGATGCCGTCGTAGCCGATGGTGACCTGGGTCTTGCCGTCGGGGCGCAGGTAGCCGAGCTCGCCGGTCTTGCGGACCTCGGCGAGGCGTTCGGCCAGGCGGTGCGCCAGCCAGATCGGCAGCGGCATGAGCTGCGGCGTCTCGGTGGTGGCGAATCCGAACATGATGCCCTGGTCGCCGGCGCCCTGCAGGTCGAAGGGATCGCTGCGCGTCTCGCCCTGGCGGTTCTCCCAGGCGTTGTCGACCCCGGCCGCGATCTCGGGCGACTGGGCGCCGATCGACACCGACACCCCGCAACTCGCACCGTCGAAGCCGACGTCGCTCGAGGTGTAGCCGATCGACGACACCTTCTCGCGCACGATCGTGGGGATGTCGACGTAGCCCGAGGTGGTGACCTCTCCGGCGACGTGAACGAGGCCGGTCGTGACGAGCGTCTCGACGGCGACGCGGCTCGCCGGGTCGACCTCGAGGAGCGCGTCGAGGATGCTGTCGGAGATCTGGTCGCAGATCTTGTCGGGGTGTCCTTCGGTGACGGACTCGGACGTGAAGAGGCGAAGGCTCGTCATGGTGCTCCAGGGATTTCTGAGGGTGTGCGGTGCCTGTCTTCGAGCAGTCGCCCGGCAAGCACAGACAGGATCTCATCGGCCACCGACAGCTTGCTGCCCCGGGCCTCGATCACTATAGACCCGGCCCGGTCGAGGACCGTCACGGTGTTTCCCTCCGTTGCGAAGCCCTCCGTCCAGCCGACCCGGTTGACGACGAGGTAGTCGCAGCCCTTGCGGGCGATCTTGGCGCGGCCCAGCTCGAGGAGTGCGGCGTCGGTGTCGGCGGTCTCGGCGGCGAAACCCACGACGAGCTGGTCGGCGCGGGCGTGCGAGGCGAGGGCCGCGAGCACGTCGGGGTTCTTGACGAGCTCGAGGGTCATCGCGTCGCCCAGCGACTCTTTCTTGAGCTTGGCGTTCGAGACGGCGGCCGGGCGATAGTCGGCGACGGCGGCGGCCATGATGATGACGTCGTGCGAGGCGGCGGCCGAGTCCATGGCCGTCGCCAGCTCGGCGGTGGTCTCGACGGAGACGACCTCGACGCCGTCGGGAACGGGCACTTCGAGGTGCGCCGCCACCAGGGTTACCTCGGCGCCTCGGGCGGCCGCCGCGCGGGCGAGGGCGGTTCCCTGGCGACCGCTCGAGCGATTGCCGATGAAACGGACGGGATCGAGCGGCTCGCGGGTTCCGCCGGCCGAGATGAGCACCCGCACGCCGGTCAGGTCGCCGTCGGATGCGACCGGCGCCGCGGCGGCCGCGACGGCCAGGGATGCGGCCACGATCTCGTCGACCTCGGCCATCCGACCGGCGCCAGAATCGGTGCCGGTGAGCTGGCCGCTCGCCGGCCCCACGAAGTGGATGCCCCGCGATGCCAGCGTGGCGGCGTTGGCCACCGTCGCGGCGTTCTGCCACATCTCGGTGTGCATGGCCGGGGCGACGACGATGGGCGCCTTCGAGGCGAGCACGGTGTTTCCGAGCAGATCGTCGGCGAGGCCCGCCGCCATCTTGGCCAGGGAGTTGGCCGTGGCAGGGGCTATCACGATGAGGTCGGCGGACTGTCCGATCGAGACGTGCCGCACCTCGGCCACGGCCTCGTAGAGATCGGTGTGCACGATGTTGCGGGAGATGGCCTCGAGGGTGGGCTTGCCGACGAATCGGAGGGCGTGCTCCGTGGCGACGACCTGGACGTCGTGGCCCGCCAGCACGAATGCCCGCACGACGCCCACGGCCTTGTACGCCGCGATGCCGCCGGTGATGCCCACGACGATGCGCAGGCGCTTCTGCGGTTCTGTCACGTCAGTTCTGCCCCTTCGACGAGAAAGCCGGTGCCGTTAACGAACGAATCCGTTCCCCGGCCGTGGGGGCGTGCACCCTCACGACAGCCCGGGGAACGGAGCTGCATTCGCTGCTGTTATTCGGTGGCCGCGATGGGCTTGACCGTGAGCTTGTCCTCGTTGATCTCGTGCATCGCGACCGAGAGGGGCTTGTCGTCGATGGTCGAGTCGACCAGCGGTCCGACGTTGTCGAAGAGGCTTCCCTCATGCAGGTCTGCGTAGTAGTCGTTGATCTGCCGAGCGCGCTTCGACGCGAAGATCACGAGCGCGTACTTGGATTCAACCTTCGACAGCAGTTCGTCGATGGGGGGATCGATGATGCCCTGTGCCCTGTTGACCATGGTGATACTCCTTGATTGGCCTCGCCGGCCGGATTGAGAAAAGATCGTGCGGTGACGTGCGGCTTCACCGTGCACAAGTAGACAAGTCTACCTCGGATTGGCCGCCGACCACTCGGATCTGTCGCTGATCACTGCATGAGCTCCACGACGTCGCGTGCGGCGGCCTCGACATCGTTGTTCACGATGAGGTAGTCGAACTCGTTCTGGGCCGCCAGCTCGACCTCGGCGGTCGCGAGACGTCGCTCCTGCTCCTCGGGCGATTCCGTTCCCCGACCCGTGAGCCGGCGGACGAGCTCCGCCCAGCTCGGCGGGAGCAGGAAAACCAGGCGTGCCTCCGGCATGGCCGCTCGAACCTGCCTGGCGCCCTGGATGTCGATCTCGAGCAGCACGCTCCTGCCCTCGGCCAGCGCCTTGTCGATCGGGGCGCGGGGCGTGCCGTACCGCGACGAGTTGTGCACGACGGCCCATTCGAGGAACTCGCCGGCCTCGATCATGCGGTCGAATTCGGCATCGTCGACGAAGTAGTAGCTCACGCCGTCGACCTCGCCCGGGCGTGGGGCCCGTGTCGTGGCGGACACCGAGAGGAGCACGCCGGGCACGTTCTCGCGGATCCACGTCGACACCGTTCCCTTGCCCACCGCCGTGGGGCCGGCGAGCACGACGAGTCGCGAGGCCTTCTCGTCGCCCGTGAACGGCGCCCGCTTCAGCAGGTACTCGCGCAGGCGGTCGCGCTGGAGCGCGCCCAGTCCGCCCAGACGCTTGCTGGGAGAGATCGACAGCCGCTCGATCACGCGTTCGATGCGCACCCGACCGAGTCCCGGGATGCCCTGGAGCAGCTCGGTCACCCGCATGCCGGCCTCGAGGCTGTCGGGATGCTTCGAGGCGCGATCGAGGACGCCGGTCGCGCTGCGACGCTGCTCGGTCACCGCCTTCTTGATGGCGGCCCGGGCGCGTCGGGCGGCGATGGCCGCCCGGGAGCCCGCGGCGCGGTCGACGTCGGGAACGGTCATGACAGTGCTCCGGATAGTTGGCCCGCCTGGTCGGCGAGCGTGTCTGCGAGGGCGGATGGCCCCGCGGACAGGGCGGATCTGGACGTGCTCACGATCGTGCCCGCGGCGAGCGGGCCGTAGATCGAGCCGAGGTCGTCGAAGAGCGCCCCCTGGTGGCCGAAGCCGGGTGCGAGCACCGGCATCAGCGGCGCCCCCTCGGCGAGGGAGTGCACGTCGACGCCGTAGTCGAGGAGGTTCTTCGTTGCACCGAGCACGACTCCGATGCTACCGAGTGCCGGGGTGTCGACGTCGTCATCGCCGGCGATGACGTGCCGCCGGTTCCACTCGTCGATCTCCGTCGCGACGAGCCCGGCGACCGTCAGGTCTCCGCGTTCGGTCGCCGCGACCCGGGCCGTCTGAACCAACAGGGACTCCGGGTTCGAGGTGGCCGCGAGCACGAATGCGCCCTTGCCGTGCCGCTGGGCGAGGTCGAAGACTCCCCCGAGCGATCCGGTGCCCGCATACGCCGCGAGGGTCACGGCGTCTGCTTCGAGCGGCGAACCAGGCGTCAGCCAGGCGTCGCCGTAGGCGTCGACGCTGGATCCGATATCGCCCCGTTTCGCGTCCGCGATCACCAGGAGCCCTGCCTGCCTCGCCGCGGCGAGCACGTCCTCGAGGGCGGCGAAGCCGGCCGAGCCGAACACCTCGAAGAAGGCGACCTGGGGCTTCACGATTCCGATGGTTGCACTCGCGGCGTCCACGACCCTCAGCCCGAATTCGCGCAACCCGGCGGCCGTGCGCGGCAGGCCCCAGGCATCCAGGAGGAAGCCGTGGGGATCGATGCCGACGCACAGCCGACCGCGCTGCTCGATGGTCGTGTGCAGCCGCTGGCCGAACGATCGGGTCACAGGCGCGCAGCCCTGGCGATCGCGTACTCCTGCAGGCTCGACACGTCGAACCCTTCGCGGGTCGCCTCGAACGATGCCACGGCCGCGCCCAGTTGGGCGATGGTCGTGAACAGCGGCTTGTCGGCGGCAACGGCCGCCGCCCGGATCTCGTAGCCGTCTGCTCGCGCGCTCGACCCGCTCGGCGTGTTCACGACGATGTCGACCTCGTTGCGGTTGATGAGGTCGACCACGGTCGGCTCGTCGCCATCGGCCGATGCGCCCTCGCTGAACTTGCGCACGATGCGGGCCGTGATGCCGTTGCGGTTCAGAACCTCGGCGGTTCCGGCCGTCGCGAGGATATCGAAGCCCAGCTCGAGCAGGCGGAGAACCGGAAGCACGATGGCACGCTTGTCGCGATCGGAGACGGAGACGAACACCGTGCCCGAGGTCGGCAGGCCGCCGTACGCGGCCTCCTGGCTCTTGGCGAACGCGCGGGGGAAGTCGCGGTCGATGCCCATGACCTCTCCCGTGGAACGCATCTCCGGGCCGAGCAGCGAGTCGACGATGAGACCGTCTTTCGTGCGGAAGCGCTTGAACGGCAGCACGGCCTCCTTCACGGCGATCGGCGAGTCCATGGGAACGATCGATCCGTCGACGACCGGGAGCATGCCCTCGGCCTTCAGCTCGGCGATCGTCGCGCCCACCATGATGCGCGACGCGGCCTTGGCCAGCGGGATGCCCAGGGCCTTCGCCACGAACGGGACCGTGCGGGAGGCGCGCGGGTTGGCCTCGAGGACGTAGAGGATGCCCTGGCCGATGGCGAACTGCACGTTCAGCAGGCCCTGCACACCGATGCCCTCGGCGATGGCGAGCGTCGCCGTGCGCACCCGGTCGATGACCTCGCGGCCCAGGGTGACCGGAGGCAGCGTGCAGCTCGAGTCGCCGGAGTGGATGCCGGCCTCCTCGATGTGCTCCATGATGCCGCCGACGTAGAGCTCGTGGCCGTCGTAGAGCGCGTCGACGTCGATCTCGATCGCGTCGTCGAGGAAACGGTCGACGAGCAGCGGGTGCGCCGGGTCGATGATGCCCTGCCCGGCCATGCGCGAGAAGTAGTCCTCGAGCGAGGGCGAGTCGTACACGATCTCCATGCCGCGGCCGCCCAGCACGTACGAGGGGCGCACGAGCACCGGGTAGCCGATGTCCTCGGCGATCGTGACGGCGCCGCCGAAGTCGCTCGCCGTGCCGTTCTTCGGCGCGAGGAGCTGGGCGTCGTCGAGGATCTTCGAGAAGAGTCCGCGCTCTTCGGCCAGGTCGATGGCCTCCGGCGTGGTGCCGAGGATCGGAACGCCCGCCGCCTTGAGGCCCTTGGCGAGCCCCAAGGCGGTCTGGCCGCCGAGCTGCACGACCACACCGACGAGCTCGCCCGACTGGCTCTCCGCGTGGATCACCTCGAGCACGTCTTCGAGCGTGAGGGGCTCGAAGTAGAGCCGGTCGCTGGTGTCGTAGTCGGTCGAGACCGTCTCGGGGTTGCAGTTGATCATGATCGTCTCGAAGCCCGCGTCCGACAGGGCGAAGGAGGCGTGCACGCAGGAGTAGTCGAACTCGACTCCCTGGCCGATTCGGTTCGGGCCGGAACCCAGGATGACGACCTTGCGCCGGTCGGAGGGTTCGACCTCCGTCTCCGAGTCGTAGCTCGAGTAGTGGTACGGCGTGAGCGCGGGGAACTCCCCCGCGCACGTGTCGACCGTCTTGAACACGGGCCGCACGCCCAGGATGTGCCGGACCTCGCGCACCTCCTTCTCGCCGAAACCGCGGAGGGCGGCGATCTGCGCGTCGGAGAATCCGTGCTCCTTGGCCAGCAGGAACATGTTCGTGTCGGCGTTCTCGCTCGAGGCGATCGCCTCGGCGACCTCGTTGATGAGAACGATCTGGTCGATGAACCAGGGGTCGATCTTGGTGGCCTCGAAGACCTCGTCGGCCGTGGCACCGGCGCGAAGCGCCTGCTGCACGGTGACGATGCGGCCGTCGGTCGGCACGCTGGCCAGGGCGAGCAGCTCGTCTTTGGATGCGTCGAGCGGCTCCCAGTGGAACGACGAGCCGCGCTTCTCCAGCGACCGCAGGGCCTTCTGCAGGGCCTGCGTGTAGTTGCGGCCGATGGCCATCGCCTCGCCGACCGACTTCATGGTGGTCGTCAGGGTGGTGTCGGCGGCCGGGAACTTCTCGAAGGCGAAGCGGGGAACCTTGACGACCACGTAGTCGAGCGTCGGCTCGAACGACGCGGGCGTCACCTTGGTGATGTCGTTCGGGATCTCGTCGAGGTGATAGCCGATGGCCAGCTTCGCCGCGATCTTCGCGATCGGGAAGCCGGTGGCCTTCGAGGCCAGAGCGCTGGAGCGCGAGACGCGCGGGTTCATCTCGATGACGATGACGCGACCGTTCGACGGGTCGATGGCGAACTGGATGTTGCAGCCGCCCGTGTCGACGCCGACGGCCCGGATGATGTCGATGCCGATGTTGCGCATGTTCTGGTACTCGCGGTCGGTCAGGGTGAGCGCAGGGGCCACGGTGATCGAGTCGCCGGTGTGCACGCCCACGGGGTCGACGTTCTCGATGGAGCAGACCACGACCGTGTTGTCGGCCGTGTCGCGCATGAGCTCGAGCTCGTACTCCTTCCAGCCGAGGATCGACTCCTCGAGCAGGACCTCGGTGGTCGGGCTCTGGTGCAGGCCGTCGCCCACGATCCGGCGCAGCTCGGCCTCCGTGTAGGCGAAGCCCGATCCGAGCCCGCCCATCGTGAACGAGGGGCGCACCACGAGGGGGTAGCCCAGGTCGAGGGCGTACTCGACGGCCTCCTCGACCGTGTGCGCGATGTAGGAGCGCGCGACGTCGGCACCGGCATCCAGAACGAGCTGCTTGAAGATCTGCCTGTCTTCGCCCTTGTTGATCGCCTCGAACGAGGCACCGATGAGCTCGACGTCGTACTTCTCGAGGATGCCGTGCTTGTGCAGGTCGATGGCCGCGTTGAGGGCGGTCTGGCCCCCGAGGGTCGGCAGGATCGCGTCGGGCTTCTCCTTCGCGATGATGGTCTCGATGACCTGCCAGGTGATGGGCTCGATGTAGGTCGCGTCGGCGAAGTCCGGGTCGGTCATGATCGTGGCCGGGTTGGAGTTCACGAGGATGACGCGCACGCCCTCCTCGCGGAGCACGCGGCACGCCTGCGTGCCGGAGTAGTCGAACTCGCACGCCTGGCCGATGACGATCGGGCCGGAGCCGATGACCAGGACACTCTTGATGTCTTCCCTGCGAGGCATTACTGGTTCTTTCCGTCGATGATGGAGTGGATCTCTGTCTGAGGCTCGCCCTTGTCGATCGCCAGCACCATGTCGCGGAAGCGGTCGAAGAGGTACATCGAGTCGTGCGGTCCCGCGGCCGCCTCGGGGTGGTACTGCACCGAGAAGGCGTCGATGTCGAGGCAGCGGATGCCCTCCACGACGTTGTCGTTCAGGCTGAGGTGGCTGACCTCGACCCGGCCGAAGCCGGCCGGGCTGTCGACGACGCCCTCGCGCGGCGCATCCACGGCGAAGCCATGGTTCTGGCTGGTGATCTCGACCTTGCCGGTGGTCTTGTCGAGCACCGGCTGGTTGATGCCCCGGTGGCCGAAGGGCAGCTTGTAGGTGCCGAAGCCGAGCGCGCGGCCGAGCAGCTGGTTGCCGAAGCAGATTCCGAAGTAGGGGATCTTCTCGGCCAGCACGTCGCGCAGCAGCTGCACGTGCCGCTCGGATGCCTCGGGGTCGCCGGGGCCGTTCGAGTAGAACAGGGCGCTCGGCTTGAGGGCGACCACCTCGTCGGTGGTGACCGACTCGGGCAGCACGACGACGTCGAAGCCGCGCTGCGCGAGGTAGCGCAGCGTCGACGTCTTCACGCCGAGGTCGAGAACCGCGACGCTGCCGACGCGCTCTCCGACGGCCTCGATCGTGTACTGCTCGGGGGTCGACACCTCGCTCGACAGGTTGCGGCCGGCCATGTCCTCCGCCGCCCGCACGATGGCGAGCTGCTCGGAGTCGCTCAGGTCGAAGTCGTCGCCGGAGAAGATGCCGGCGCGCATGGCGCCGAGCGAGCGGAGGTGCCGCGTGATGGCCCGTGTGTCGACGCCGGAGATGCCGACGATGCCGCCCGAGACGAGGTCGTCGTCGAGGCTGCGGGTGGCACGGTGATTGGAGACGACCCGGGAGGGGTCGCGCACGACGTAGCCCGCGACCCAGATCTTCGCCGACTCGAGGTCGTCGTCGTTCGTTCCCGTGTTGCCGATGTGGGGGGCGGTCTGCAGAACGATCTGCCCCGCGTAGGAGGGATCGCTGAGGGTCTCCTGGTATCCGGTCATGCCGGTGGCGAAGACCGCCTCGCCCAGGGTGCGCCCGCGGGCGCCATAGGCGCGTCCGGCGTAGCGTTTGCCGTCTTCGAGTACGAGGACGGCGGGTTCTGTTGAGATCACGCGAGGGATCCTTCCTGGTCTGGGGTGGAGAGGCCGTCTGGCGGCGCAAGGGCTGTGATCGCCTCGATGAGGCGGGAACTCTGGTCGGGATTCTCTATGCGGAAGAAGCTCTCCACATCGGCCGCGGGGGTCTGGGCCTCGGACTCGAGAGTCCAGTCGAGGCGCACGAGGCCGCCTTCTTCGACGACCCGGTCGATCGTCCACGTCGATGTGCCCACCGACCGGATGCGATCGGCCCCGACGAAGACCTGCGGCTCGCCGGTCACGGCGATGAGAACGCCGGCGTCGAAGACCGACACGGAGGCGCGCCCCCGGAAACCGAGACCGGGCAGGGTCACCCGGTCGAGTGGAGCGCCCGCCGTGGTCGTCGACACGTAGAGACCGGTGACGGCGACGCGCAGCTCGCCGAGCAGCTCGGCGGTGGGCACGGCTGCGGTCGACAGCGCCGACTGGCGCCGGCCGCGCGCGCGCCAGCCGAGCACCATGAGGATCAGGAGCCCGATGACCCCGATGATGATGATCGAACCGGGCAGGATCCTATCCACGGGTCACCCCCGCTGCCGCCGCGGCGGCGACCTCGGCCGCGTCGACGACGACGCCATCGCGCACCGTCTGGTACCCGCGGTGCAGGGTGTGCCGCACGGAGCCGGGAAGGGTCATGCCGAGGTACGGGGAGTTGTGACTCTTGCCGGCGAGCCTGTCCCTCGAGAAGGCGCTCGACGACGCCGGGTCGACGAGCACGATGTTGGCGCTCGATCCGACCTCGAACGAGTGGCTGTGGCCCGAGAGACGACCGATCGCGGCGGGTGCGTGCGACAGCACGCGGGCGACGTCGGACCAGCCGAGCAGCCCGGGGTCGACCAGTGCCGCCTGCACGACGGAGAGGGCGGACTCCAGGCCGACCATGCCGAATGCGGCGTGATCCCACTCGCAGTCCTTGGCCTCCTCCGGGTGGGGTGCGTGATCGGTGGCGACGATGTCGATCGTGCCGTCGACGAGACCCTCGCGCAGGGCTCGCACGTCTTCGTCGCGACGCAGCGGCGGGTTCACCTTGTAGCGGGCGTCGTAGCTGCGGATCAGGTCTTCGGTGAGCAGCAGGTGGTGGGGGGTGACCTCGGCCGTGACCTCGATGCCGCGGGCCTTGGCCCAGCGCACGACGTCGACCGAGCCTGCTGTGGACACATGGCAGATGTGCAGCCGGGCGCCGACGTGCTCGGCGAGCAGCACGTCGCGCGCGATGATCGACTCCTCGGCCACGGCGGGCCAGCCCTTGAGTCCCAGCTCGCTCGAGAGAGCGCCCTCGTTCATCTGGGCGTTCTCGGTGAGGCGCGGATCCTGGGCGTGCTGGGCCACGACGCCGTCGAAGGTCTTGACGTACTCGAGGGCGCGCCGCATGAGCAGGGAGTCGTGCACGCACTTGCCGTCGTCGGAGAAGACGCGCACGGCGGCGCGGGAATTGGCCATGGCCCCGATCTCGGAGAGCCGCTCGCCGGCGAGGCCGACGGTGACGGCGCCGATCGGGCGCACGGTGGCGTACCCCGCCGACTCCCCCAGCGCCTGAACCTGCTCGACGACACCGGCCGTGTCGGACACCGGCATGGTGTTCGCCATGGCGAACACGGCGGTGAATCCGCCCGCCGCGGCCGCCCGTGTGCCCGAGAGGACGGTCTCGCTCTGTTCGAAGCCGGGTTCGCGGAGGTGCGTGTGCAGGTCGACGAGACCCGGCAGCGCGACCAGGCCCGCGGCATCCAGAACCTGCGCGCCGGACGGCGTCGCGATCGCGGCGCCGCGTTCGGCGATGCGGCCGTCTGCCACGAGCAGATCGGTGGTCGTTCCATCGGGCAGGGTCGCCCCGCGGATGAGGGTCGTTGTCATGATCTGGCCTCCCGGTCGCCGGACAGCAGTGAATACAACACGGCCATGCGGATCGACACCCCGTTCGCCACCTGTTCGATCACGGTGGACTGCGCCGAATCGGCGGCACGAGACGAGATCTCGAGGCCGCGGTTCATGGGGCCGGGGTGCATGACAATGCTATCGGGGCGGAGCGCGAGGAGGCGGTCGTCGTCGAGCCCCCACTGGCGCGCGTACTCGCGGGTCGTCGGGAAGAAGGCCGCGTTCATGCGCTCCTGCTGGATGCGCAGCATCATCACGACGTCGGGGCGCACCTCGGCGAGTGCGGCGTCGAGGTCGTAACGGATGTCCACCGGCCACGTCGATGCACCGACAGGAACCAGCGTCGCCGGCGCGACGAAGGTGACGTGGGCACCGAGCGTCTCGAGCAGCCACAGGTTCGACCGCGCCACCCGCGAGTGCAGCACGTCTCCGACGATCATCACGCCCACGCCGTCGAGATCGCGACCGCGCGCCGCGTCGCCATGGAGGCGCCGCCTCATCGTGAACGCATCGAGGAGCGCCTGGGTCGGGTGCTCGTGGGTGCCGTCGCCCGCGTTGACCACTCCGGCGTCGATCCAGCCGCTCTGGGCCAGCACCTGCGGGGCGCCCGACGCCGAATGCCGGATGACGACGCCGTCGGCACCCATGGCGGCCAGGGTCTGCGCCGTGTCCTTGAGGCTCTCGCCCTTCGACACGCTGGAGCCCTTGGCCGAGAAGTTGATCACGTCGGCCGAGAGGCGCTTGGCGGCCACCTCGAACGACGTGCGCGTGCGGGTCGAGTCCTCGAAGAAGAGGTTCACGACGGTCTTGCCGCGCAGGGTCGGGAGCTTCTTGACCTCGCGGTTCTGCACCTCGCTCATGTCCTCGGCGATGTCGAGCAGGGCGATGGCGTCGTCACGGAGCAGGTCCCGGGTCGAGAGCAGGTGCCTCATGCGCCGGCCCCCGTCGTGAGGTCGATGCTGACCTCTTCGCTGCCGTCGACCTCGGCGAGCCGCACATTGATGCGCTCGTCGGTGGAGCTCGGCAGGTTCTTGCCCACGAAGTCGGCCCGGATCGGCAGTTCGCGGTGGCCCCGGTCGACGAGCACGGCGAGCCGCACGGCCCGGGGACGTCCGAGGTCGCCGATGGCGTCGAGCGCTGCCCGGATGGTGCGGCCGGAGTAGAGCACGTCGTCGATGAGCACGACCGTCTTGCCGTCGATGCCCCCCGAGGGAACGCGGGTGCGTTGCGGTGCGCGAGTCGGGTGATGCGCGAGGTCGTCGCGGTACATCGTGACGTCGAGCGAGCCCACGAGATCGGCGGGCGCTCCCGGTTCGATCTGTCGGATCTGGGCCCCGATCCTCTCGGCGAGCACCACACCGCGGGTGGGGATGCCGAGGATGACGAGGTCGCGCGGTCCCCGGTTGGACTCGAGGATCTCGTGGGAGATCCGAGTCAACGCCCGGGCTATGTCAGAGTTCTGCAGCACGATTCGAGCCACGATCCTGACCTCCTTCCCCGTCTCACAGGACGGATGGTTAAAGGATGTCTGTTGCGTCACCGAGCCTAGCAGGCGGCGCCGACCCTCGGCCGGCCACCGCCCGCGTCAGGCCGCGGCGCTCACCCCTTCGACTGGTGAACGCGGCCGAGGATGCCGTTGAGGAAGCTGCCGGAATCGTCGGTGCTGAGCAGTTTGGCGGCGTCGACGGCCTCGTTGATCGCCACCCCGTCGGGGACGTCGTCGTTGAAGAGGACCTCCCAGATGCCGATGCGCAGGAGCGCACGGTCGATGATGGGCATGCGGGCCAGGGTCCAGCCCTGCGCATACGTCTCGATCAGTTCGTCGATCTCGTCGCCGTGGTCGACGATGCCGTCGATGATCTCTCGCGCGTAGAGCCAGGAGGCCTCGCGGGCGGGCTCGCTCAGCGCCCGGGTCGCCTCGGCGGCGAGGGCCTCGTTGATCGAGATCTGCCGCACGTCGGCGGCGTACAGCACGTCGAGGGCGCGCTTTCGAGCTTTGGTGCGTGCGCTCATGTCGGGTGCCGGTCCGGGTCAGTCGTTCACGCGGCCGAGGTAGTCCCCCGTGCGTGTGTCGACCTTGACGCGGGTGCCCTGCTCGAGGAAGAGGGGAACCTGGATCTGGTAGCCGGTCTCGACGGTGGCGGGCTTGGTGCCGCCGGTCGAACGGTCGCCCTGAAGGCCCGGCTCGGTGTAGGTGATCTCGAGCGTCACCGATGCGGGGAGCTCGACGTAGAGGGGCAGGCCCTCGTTCAGCGCGACGGTGACGGCCTGGTTCTCGAGCATGAAGTTGGCGGCGTCTCCGACGACGGCCTCGGTCACGGTGAGCTGGTCGTAGTCGGCGGTGTCCATGAAGACGAAGTCGTTGCCGTCTTTGTACAGGTACTGGAAGTCGCGACGGTCGACGTTGGCGGTCTCGATCTTGGCGCCCGCGTTGAACGTCTTGTCGACGACCTTGCCGGTGAGAACGTTCTTCATCTTCGTGCGCACGAATGCGCCGCCCTTGCCCGGCTTGACGTGCTGGAAGTCGATGACCGCCCAGAGCTGGCCGTCGATCTTGAGGACGGCGCCGTTTCTGATGTCGCTGGTTGAAGCCATGGAAAAACTGTTCCGTTCGAGTGAAGAATTGTGCGGGCGCGGAAATTGACCCTCAGTGAGTGTACCGTCCCCCGCATCGGGGCCTAGTTGAGGCCGATGATCGCCCTCAGGGCGAGGCGGTACGAGTCGAAGCCGAACCCGGCGATGACCCCCGTGGCTATGCCGGAGATGACGCTGGTGTGGCGAAAGGTCTCTCGGGCATGCGGGTTGCTGATGTGCACCTCGATCAGCGGGATGCCGGCCTTGGTGACCAGGGCCGCCGCATCGCGGAGCCCGTAGCTGTAGTGGGTGAATGCGGCCGGGTTCAGGATGACGGGTGTGCCTGAGTCGACGGCCTCGTGCATCCACCCGATCATCTGGCCCTCATCGTCTGTCTGGCGCAACTCTATGGTTGCTTCCTTGCCCGCGTCGGAGGTCAGCACCGCTCGGAGCGCCTCGAGGTCCTGCGATCCGTACACGTCGGGCTCGCGGCTGCCGAGCCGCGAGAGGTTTGGTCCGTTCAGCACGAGCACAGTGGTCATGACGCCTAACTCTAGCGACGCGCCGACGACCTCGCCTTCATCATGCGGAGGCCGTCGTCGTGCACGAGATAGATCGCGAACACCTCGACGGCTTCGTCGCGGGCGGCCTCGTGCAGCCCGTCTGCCCACAGCTCGTCGAAGCCGTGCGGCGTCTCGTCGCCAGGGCGTTCGAGGGCGAACAGGATGCTGCCGCCCGGAGAGTACTCGTCGAGAACCTGTCCGAGGCTCGACACGATCGACCGCAGCTCGTCGTCCGAAGGGCTCGCAGGGATACCGTCGATCGGGATGATGATCGGCAGCTGCGCACCGTCGGGGGCGATGAAGAATGCCCACAGCTGGCGTCGCAGCGCCGGACCGAGCAGCCTCGACAGGAGGTCTCTGGCGTCGGCGTCGTTCGCGATGATCGTGTCTGGACCGGGGGTCGATGGGGTGTGTGCCGTCATGCGCCCACTCTGGCAAGTTCCCTTACCCGCGGTGAGTATCCATCCACAGGCCGGGCAACCCTTCCTGCACAGCTCGGGTCAGGAACCGATCTCCTGATAGGCGGCGAAGAGCAGCGACGTCTCAGGACCCGCGAGAACCGACGGCTTCGCCAGGTCGTCGAGCACGATGAAGCGCAGCATTCCCGCGCGGGCCTTCTTGTCGCGCTGCATCGTGGCCAGCAGCGTCTGCCACCGCCCCACGGGATAGCTGACAGGGAGCGTGAGAGAGGTGAGGATGCGCCGGTGCCGGTCGACGACCTCGTCCGACAGGGCGCCCGTCAGGCGGCCCAGCTCGGCCGCGAACACCATGCCGACCGAGATCGCGGCGCCGTGCCTCCACTGGTAGCGCTCGGCGTGTTCGATCGCGTGCCCGAGCGTGTGCCCGTAGTTCAGGATCTCGCGGAGGCCCTGCTCGGTGAAGTCCTCGCCCACGACGCGCGCCTTCATCGCGATCGAGAGCTCGACGACCCGCCTGAACTCGGGGGTCGACGGGTCTGTGGCACGGTCGACGTCTGCCTCGACGATGTCGAGGATCTCCGGCTCCGAGATGAATCCGGCCTTCACGATCTCGGCGAAGCCGGCGAGGATCTCGTTCCTCGGGAGGGTGTCGAAGGTGTCGAGATCGCCGACGACGGCGGACGGTGCGTAGAAGGTGCCCACGAGGTTCTTGCCCTCTGCCGTGTTGATGCCGTTCTTGCCGCCCACGGCCGCGTCGACGAGGCCGAGCACGGAGGTCGGCACCTGCACGAGCCGGACCCCGCGCAGCCAGGTCGCTGCGACGAAACCGGCGAGGTCGGTGATGGCTCCCCCGCCGAAGCCGATCACCGCGTCCGACCTGGTGAAGTCGCTCTGGCCCATGACCTGCCAGCAGAACGCCGCGACCTCCACGCGTTTCGCCTGCTCGGCATCCGGAACCTCTGCCAGGAGCACCTCGTAGCGGTCGAGGAGGCTCTCGCGCATCGCGGCGGCCTTCGCCGCCAGCGTCGGGGCGTGAACGATGAGCACCTTGCGCACGCCCTGCCCCAGGAACTCGGAGAGGTCGCCGACGAGGCCGCGGCCGATCACGACCTCGTAGGGGTTCTCGCCGGTGACGGGGATTCGAGTGGCGGGCGTCGTGTCGGTCATGGTGTGTCTCTCCGGTGGCTGCGGCCGCGCGCCCAGTGGGCGATCTCGGCGGCGATGAGTTCGGTCGGTCTGTGCGAGGTGTCGACCCGGAAGTCGGCGAGCGACTCATAGAGCTCGCGCCGCGAGTCGACGAGCGCCTGCCACGACTCGATCGACGACACGAGCGGCCTCTTGCCGTTCGAGAGGCGTGCGGCCACGGCCGAGGCCTCCACCGTCAGCAGTACGACCGGAAGGTCGGCGATGTCGTCACGGGTTCGCGGATCGAGCACCGCGCCTCCCCCGAAGGCGACGACGCCGCTGCCGACGAGGGCGTGCTCGACCGCGATGCGCTCCAGCGTTCTGAAATGAGGTTCTCCGTGGGTCGCGAACAGTTCCGCTATCGGGCCGTGCTCACGCACGATCTCGGTGTCGGTGTCGGTGAAGGGAACACCCAGGATGCGGGAGAGCTTCTTGCCGATCCGCGACTTTCCGGCCGCGGGCGCACCGATCAGCACGAGGAGCATCGGGCGGGCCGTCAGTCGGTGCCGTCGATGCCGGCGGATGCGAGTCGCTCGGGGATGTGAGCGAGGTACGACTCGAGGTTGCGCCTGGTCTCCGGAACGGAGTCGCCGCCGAACTTCTCGAGCACGGAGTTCGCCAGGACGAGGGCGACCATGGCCTCCGCCACGACGCCCGCCGCGGGAACCGCGCAGACGTCGGAGCGCTGGTGATGGGCGGCTGCGGCCTCACCCGTGGCCACGTCGACCGTGCGGAGGGCGTGCGGGATCGTCGCGATGGGCTTCATCCCGGCACGCACGCGCAGCACCGTGCCGGTGCTCATACCCCCTTCGGTGCCTCCGGCCTTGTCGCTGAGACGCGCGATACGCCCGTCTTCCTGCACGAGCTCGTCATGGGCATCCGACCCGCGACGTGTCGTGGTGAGGAACCCGTCGCCGACCTCGACGCCCTTGATGGCCTGGATGCCCATCAGGGCGGCGGCCAGCGCGGAGTCGAGCCGCCGGTCCCAGTGCACGTACGAGCCGAGGCCCGGGGGAACCCCGTAGGCGAGGACCTCGACGACGCCGCCGAGGGTGTCGCCGTCTTTGTGGGCGGCGTCGACCTCGGCCACCATCAGGGCGCTGGTGGCCTCGTCGAAGCAGCGCAGCGGGTCGGCGTCGAGCGCGTCGACGTCGCGCGGCAGGGGAAGAGGGCTGCCCTCGGGCACCCGCACGGGACCGATCGAGAGCGTGTGGCTGACGAGCGTGATGCCGAGCTCGGAGAGGAAGCTCCGCGCCACGGCGCCCAGGGCCACCCGCGCGGCCGTCTCCCTGGCGCTCGCGCGTTCGAGAACGGGTCGGGCCTCGTCGAAGCCGTACTTCTGCATTCCCACGAGATCGGCGTGGCCCGGCCGCGGCCGGGTGAGTGGAGCGCCGCGGCCCCTCGACGCCTGATCGGCGTCGACGGGCTCGGGACTCATCACCTCGACCCACTTCGGCCACTCGGTGTTGCCGATGCGGATGGCGATGGGGCTGCCGAGCGAGTAGCCGTGTCGAACACCCGCGGAGAGCGTCAACTGGTCTTGTTCGAACTTCATGCGCGCACCGCGGCCGTAGCCGAGCTTGCGGCGGGCCAGGTCGGCACGGATGTCGTCCATGAGCACGGGGACGCCCGCGGGCAGCCCCTCGAGTGTGGCGATGAGCTCGGGGCCGTGCGACTCACCGGCGGTGATCCAACGAAGCATAAGAAAGCTGTTCCTTCAGGCGGCAGAGCGGTCACCGGCGGCCGGTGACCGGTGTGCGGACGGGTCGGCGTGCAGACAGCCGACATCCGATCTTCCCATAGATCGTCTGCGGCCTCGGGCGGCGGGGCTACGGCGCGAGCGTATCGGCTGGTGCGTCGAGCGACGATTCCATGGCCGACAGCACCGCGGCCTCGTCGGTCAGCGGGAGGGTCGGATCGCCGTGCACGAACACGCGCACCTGGAGCAGGGCCTGGTGAAGCAGCATGCGAAGGCCCGACACGACCTGGCGGTCCGCGAGCGACCACACCGCACCGAGCGCGCTGGGCCACGGGTGATAGGCCACGTCGAGCAGGTCCGACCGGGCGGGCAGCGGACTCTGCCGGAGAAGCGAGACGGGGCCGGCGTCGCCCGGCAGCGTGGAGATCACCAGGGATGCGTCGATGACGTCGAGCGATGCCGCAGTGAGCGGAAGCAGGGTGATCGCCGTGCCCGAGGCCGCGGCGATCCGCCTCAGGGGCTCGGCCTTGTCCGGCGTTCTCGCGAGCACGCTCACATGCTCCGCACCGAGCTGGGCCGCCGCGACGACGGCCGAGGCCGCGGTCGCTCCGCCGCCGAGCACCGCCACCTGGCGGGCAGACGTGATCGACTTCTCGGCGAGGGCTCGCACGATGCCGCCCACGTCGGTGTTGAAACCGTCGAGACGCCGCGAGCCGCCCTCCTGCGAGAAGCGCACGGTGTTGGTCGAGCCGGTCAGAAGGCTCAGCTCGTCGCGGTGGTCGAGCAGCGGCCGGATTCCGTGCTTCAGCGGCATGGTGAGCGAGAGGCCCACCCACTCCGCGCCGCGTTCCGCGACGAACGCGGCCAGCTCGTTCTCGGAGACGTCGATCGCCTCGTAGTGCCAGTCGAGTCCGAGCACGGAGTAGGCGGCCCGGTGCAGCCGCGGCGACAGGGAGTGCGCTATCGGCGATCCGAGAACGGCCAGACGGCTACTCGACATCGGGATGCGCCGCCCACCACTCCTGCAGGCGCTCCACCGCTGCGGCGTGCTCGTCAGCGGTCTCGGAGAACACCGTCTCGCCGGTGTCGAGATCGACGGTCACGAAGAAGAGCCAGGGTCCGTCCGCCGGATGCAGCGCCGCGTCGATGGCGTCGTCGCCCGGGTTCGAGATGGGTCCGACCGGGAGACCCGGGTTGGCGTAGGTGTTGTAGGGGTTGGATGCGTCCTCGCGCTCCTCGGGTGTCGTCTCGACGCGGCTGTGGCCGGCGCCGTACGCGACCGTCGCATCCGATTCGAGGTTCATGCCGATGTCGAGCCTGTTCGTGAAGACCCGCGAGACCTTGTACATGTCTTCCGAGCTGCCGGCCTCCTTCTGGATGAGGGCGGCGAGGGTGACGACCCGGAAGCGGTCGGCCGGCGCGACTCCCGCTGCGTCGAGCGACTCGAACGACCGGTTCACCATGGTCTGCAGCATGTCGGTCGGAGTCTGGTCGGGCTCGAACTGGTACGTCGCAGGAAAGAGGAATCCTTCGATGGACGGCGCCTCGGCGGGCACGCCGAGCGCGGCGTAGTTCGCACCCACCGCCTGGAACTCCTCGATGGGGATGCCGGTGACGTCGGCCAGTTCCTGATAGATGCCCTTGGCGCTCGATCCCTCGGGAATAGTGACCGTGAAGTCGACCTTGTTGGCCGGGTCGAGCAGGGCCGACAGGGCGGCCTTGGAACTCATCTTCTGGGCGAGCTTGAACGTGCCCGTCTGGAAGACCGGCTGCGGATCCTCTTTCAGCAGCAGGGAGTAGAACGTCTCGGAGCTCTTGACGACTCCGGCCTCCTGCAGCTTCACTCCGATCGCATCACCGAACTCTCCGTCGGCGATCTTCACCATCACCTCGCCCGAGCCGTCTCCGCTGTAGTCGTCTGTCGATTGCGGGGTCAGCATCGCGGTGATCTGCGGCTCGAACGTCGAATAGACGAACGCCCCTGCACCGGCGACGAGGCCGAGGATCACGACGGTGACGATGACCGCGGTGAGCGCCCTACGACGGCGAGGCGGCTTGCCGGCCGGCCGCGTGGTCGAATGCGTCTCGCGTCGCTCCCTGCGGGACTGCGCCTGAACCGCGGGCTTCGACGTCGAAGCGGGTTCACGCAGGAACTCGGAGAACGGGTGGTCTTCTGGTGGCTGACGATCAGTCACGGTAATCCCCCTGTGGATCGGGTCCCAACTCGGATGCGGCTGTCCCGGGCGGGTTTCCCGTGGACGCCTCCGAATCGAGGGCATGCTGCAAGAGTATAACCGCGGCGATCTGGTCGATCACTGGACGCGAGCCTTTCACAGCACGGCCGGAGGTATGGAGTGCGGCCTGGGCCGACACGGTCGTGAGCCTCTCGTCGATCATGCGCACGGGCGTCTTCGTGGCGGCTGCGATCCGCGCGGCGAAGGCGATCGCGTCGTCTGTCGACGGGGTGTTGGCTCCCGAGAGCGACAGAGGGAGGCCGACGACGATCTCCGTGCAGTCGAGTTCGACGCAGAGAGCGGCGATCCTGTCGACGTCCGCCGAGCCGTCTGCGGATCGCGCGACCGTCTCGACCGGAGTGGCCAGCATGCCGTGGAAGTCGCTGCGCGCGACGCCGATGCGAGCTCTGCCCACATCGACGCCGAGGCGCACGCCCGACCTCACCCGGTCAGCCCAGAACCGTCTGCGACACCGCCGCGAGAGCGCTGTCGATCGCCGCCACGAGGGTGCCGCCGCCCTGCGCCAGGTCGTCTTTTCCGCCGCCGCCGCCGCCGAGAACGGACGCGGCCTGCTTGGCGAGTGCCCCTGCCCGGTGGCCGAGCGCGCGTGCCGCGTCGTTGGTCGCGACGATGACGACGGGCTTCTCGCCCACCACCGCCGCGAGGGCGACGACGGAGGGAGCGGAGCCGAGACGCTCGCGCACCCCGGTGACCAGGGCGCGCAGATCGTCTGACGAGGAGAGTTCGCCCGCGTCGGCTGCGACGAGACGCAGTTCTCCCGCGGTGCGTGCCGACTCGACGAAGCCGGGAACCCGGGCGGTGAGTGCGCTCGCCTCGTAGGCCGCGAGCTTCTTCTCGGCGGCCTTCAGGTTCGAGACCAGATCCTGGATGCGTGCGGGCACGTCCTCTCGAGGAGCCTTCAGCGTGGCGGCCAGCTGGGTGACGACGCTGCGCTCGGCGGCGAACTGACGGAATGCCTCGATGCCCACGAGGGATTCGACTCGACGGTTCGTCGATCCGATCGACGATTCGCCGAGGATGTTGATCATGCCGATCTCCGAGCTGTGCTGCACGTGCGTGCCGGCGCAGAGCTCACGAGACCACGGTCCCCCGATGTCGACCACGCGCACCACGTCGCCGTACTTCTCGCCGAAGAGGGCCATGGCGCCCAGTGCCTTGGCCTCGTCGAGGGGAAGCTCACGGGTGACGACCTCGAGATCGCTGCGGATCGCGAGGTTGGAGATCTCCTCGATCTCCGAGCGTGTCTCGGACGACAGGGGCTGGTTCCACGAGAAGTCGAGTCGCAGGTAACCGGCCTTGTTGTATGAACCCGACTGGTGGGCCTGAGGGCCGAGCGTCTGCCGCAGCGCGGCGTGCACCAGGTGGGTTCCCGAGTGCGCCTGGGTCGCCCCACGGCGCCAGTCGGGATCGACCACGGTGCTGGCGGCGTCGTCGACGGCGACCTGGCCGCTCGTGACGTGCACTCGGTGGCTGATGAGCCCCTTGATCGGCTTCTGCACGTCGAGCACCTCGAGCTCGAAGCCGTCGCCGCGGATCACTCCCGAGTCGGCCTCCTGTCCGCCGGACTCGGCGTAGAGGGTCGTCTCGGCGAGGATGACCTCGAGGGTCTCGCCCGCCACGGCGCTCGTCACCGACTGCCCGTCGATGATGAGGCCCAGGATTGTCGACTCGGTGACCAGCTCGTCGTAGCCGAGGAACGTGGTCTCGCCGGCCGCTCGGAACTGGCTGTAGACGCCCAGATCGGTGATGCCGAGCTTCTTGGCCTTCGAATCGGCCTTGGCACGCTGCTTCTGCTCGCTCATGAGGGATTCGAACGCCACTCGGTCGACGGCGAGTCCGGCCTCCTCGGCCATCTCCATGGTGAGGTCGATCGGGAAGCCGTACGTGTCGTGCAGCTGGAACGCCGTGTCGCCGGCGAGGTTCTTCGCACCCTTCTGCTTCGCCGTGCTCACGGCGAGGTCGAGGATGTTGATACCGCCGCTGAGGGTGCGCAGGAACGACTCCTCCTCTGCGTAGGCCGTGCGCGAGATGCGGTCGAAGTCGGCCTCGACCTCGGGGTACGCGGCCTTCATGGCGTCGCGGGAGGCGGTGAAGAGCTCGGGGAAGACGGCCGTGTCGACGCCCAGCAGACGCATGGATCGAACGGAGCGGCGGAGGAGCCGGCGCAGGATGTAGCCGCGGCCCTCGTTCGACGGCATGACCCCGTCGGACATGAGCATCAGAGCGCTGCGCACGTGGTCGGCGACCACGCGCATCCGCACATCGTCTTCGTGGTCGGCGCCGTAGCGGCGACCGGAGATGACCGACGCCGTGTCGAGGACAGGGCGCACCTGATCGATCTCGTACAGGTTCTCGACGCCCTGCTTGAGGAAGGCGACGCGTTCGAGGCCCATGCCGGTGTCGATGTTGCGACTCGGCAGGTCTCCGAGGATCTCGAAGTCGTTCTTGCCGGTGCCCTCGCCGCGCAGGTACTGCATGAAGACGAGGTTCCAGATCTCGATGTAGCGGTCGTCGTCGACAGCCGGTCCGCCTTCGCGCCCGTAGGCGGGGCCGCGGTCGAAGAAGATCTCCGAGCAGGGTCCGGCGGGGCCGGGCTGGCCGGTGGACCAGTAGTTCGAGTCCATGCCCAATCGCTGGATGCGCTCGTCGGGCAGGCCGGCTGTCTTCTTCCAGTACTCGATGGCCTCGTCGTCGTCTTCGTAGACGGTGACCCAGAGATCCTTCTCGTCGAAGCCGAGGCCGCCGTCGGCCTCCGGGGTCACGAGCAGCTCCCAGGCGTAGCGGATCGCCTGCTCCTTGAAGTAGTCGCCGAACGAGAAGTTGCCGTTCATCTGGAAGAACGTGCCGTGGCGGGTCGTCTTGCCCACCTCCTCGATGTCGAGGGTGCGGATGCACTTCTGCACGCTGGTGGCCCGGGGATACGGTGCAGGCACGAGACCCGTGAGGTAGGGGATGAACGGCACCATGCCTGCGACGGTGAAGAGCAGTGTCGGGTCGTCGCTCACCAGCGAGGCCGACGGAACGACCGTGTGCCCCTTGTCTGCGAAGAAGGTGAGCCAGCGTTGGCGGATATCGGCGGTATGCATGGTGTCCGTAGCGTTCAGCGCATCGGGCTGCGAAGCGTCGCAGCCACAGACGCGAAAGGGGAAGTGAGGAGGATTACTTGACGGTCGAGGAGAGAGCCTCGCCGGCGTCGCCGAGCACGGCGCGGAGTTCCGACTCCCGCTCGCGGTAGCCGTCGACGATGGATTCGGTGAATCCCTTGGTGCGCTTGTCGAGATCGGAGAAGAATCTCCGGCCCTCCGCCGTCTGGTTCACCTGGTGGGCCACAACGAATCCGAGGGCGACTCCGAGAACGAGCCACAGGATTTTCTTCATTGTTCTCTCCTCGAGACGCAGATGGGGACGGGTGAGTCGAGTTTAGTCGGCGCGCACGGCGAAGGCGGTCGCCCGCCGTGCCACGTCGTCGTCGAGCCGGCGTCGCCAGGCCGCATCGAGTGTTGCATCGTCGGTCTCGTCGTCGAGCACGGTGAGCCAGCCGGAGAGCTCGGCGTCGAGCCACTCGAACTGGCGAACGGATGCCGCGAGCACGTCGCGCGGGTGGGTGTAGCTCTCCCACGACACGGCGATGCGATTGAGCACCACGTAGATCCATGCCTGGTCGAGCACGGCGTCGTCGATGTCTCCCCCCGCACTCTCCGCCAGCACGGCCTCGAGTGCGGCGACGTCGTCGCGGAGGGCGGCCACGCGTGCGGCCGAGTCGAGACGGGCGTCGGTCGAGGCCGCCTTTCCGGCGGCGACGATGCTGCAGGCCTCCTCGCCGTCGACGAGGTCGCGACGCAGCCCCTGATACAGCTCGGGCAGCGTGAGCCGGAGACTGTCGGGGATGTCGTACCGGGTCACGGGATGCCGCCCGCCGGGGTTGCCGAACACGGTCCCGACCTCCATGGCGGCGACGGCCGGTGCCTCGTCGTCGCGCATGGGCGCATCCACGAACGAGGGAGCGGGCTCCGCGGCCGCCGGTGTGCCCTGGGCCCCGACGCGTCCGAAGATGTAGTCGGCCTGGGGGTTCACGCCCACGTCGGGATCGGAGGAGGAATCCGAATACCGGATGTAGCGCACCGTGGAGCGCACGATGAAGAACAGGCCGACGGCGAGCCCGATGGCCAGGACGATGAGGAGAAAGCCCACGGCCCGGCTACTTGGACCTGCGGCGACGGGCTGCGGATGCGGAGGTGTCTTTCGGACCCCGGAAACTCAGGATCCCGGCGCGCACAGCGGCGCTGAATCCCGCGATCTTGATGAGGGGGCCGCCCACAGACGCGGCGAAGAGCGCGACGAGGCTGGTGACGTTGCCCGTGACCTCCGCGACGTTCTTCGTGATCGTGTCGACCCGGGCGATCTGCTTGTTGGCTTCCTGGATGGTCACGGTCGACTCCTCGAGAATCGGGGTGACGTTGTCGCTCAGCTCCTTGATCGCTGCGCGCGTCTCGTCGAAGACGCCGCCCAGCTTGATGAGCGGAAGAGCGAGGAACGCCACGAGGACCGCGAAGACCCCGGCCGCGATGAGTCCGGCGATGTCTCCACCTGACATGGGTGAGCTCCTTAGCGGATGCCGGCCATGGGCATCCATTGCAATGAAAAAGGGGCGGGGCACCGAATTCTCGGTGACCCGCCCCTCAGCGTACCCAATGGGCACGCGGTGAATCAGCGTGCGGCGTAGTACTCGACGACGAGCTGCACTTCGCAGGTCACGGGGACCTCGGCGCGCAGCGGACGACGCAGCAGGCGGGCCTGCAGCTTGTCGATCTCGACCTCGAGGTAGCCCGGAACCTTGGGCAGCACGTCGAGGTGACCACCGGCGGCGGCGACCTGGAACGGCTCGGTTCCTTCGCTCTTCGGCTTCACGTGGATGAGCTGGCCCGGCTTCACGCGGAAGGAGGGACGGTCGACGAGCTGGCCGTCGACCAGGATGTGACGGTGAACGACGAGCTGGCGAGCCTGCGCGGTGGTGCGGGCGAGACCCGAACGCACGACGAGGGCGTCGAGACGCATCTCGAGCAGCTCGACGAGGTTCTCACCCGTCAGGCCCTTGGCGCGACGCGCCTCTTCGAAAATGATCTTGAGCTGGGCCTCGCGGATGCCGTACTGGGCACGCAGACGCTGCTTCTCCCGCAGACGAACGGCGTAGTCGGAGTCGGCCTTGCGCTTGGTGCGGCCGTGCTCGCCCGGAGCATAGGGACGCTTCTCGAGGTACTTCGCGGCCTTCGGGGTGAGGGCGATGCCGAGGGCTCGCGAGAGGCGGGTCTTGCTGCGTGTACGTGACTTGGTAGACATGTACATCCTTTCAGTGAATCGTCGTGCTGGATGAGGCGAGGTCAGAGTGTCTGAACGCGCGGAGAACACACCGCGAATCAAGCAGGATCCGTGAGGATCGAGTCTCGACGCGGAGGGAAAGTCAGAGGATTGTGCCGGGATCGGTTCGGCTACAGAACACGACCGCATTCACTGGATGGATTCGCAGCCGCACGAAAGCCACCCGGAACAGGCGTATCGACACTACCACAATCGTGCCCGTAGGCCGACGGGAGGTGATGAAAGGTCTAGCGACCGCGTGTGATTTGCCGGAGTTTGGCGAGCCGTGCGGACACATCGCGCTCGTTGCCGTGCTCCGTGGGCCGGTAGTACTCGGTGCGGCCGAGCTCGTCGGGCAGGTACTGCTGACCGAGCACGCCCCTGTCGTCGTCGTGCGGGTATTTGTAGCCCTTGCCGTGGCCGAGTCTCTTCGCGCCGGGATAGTGGGCATCGCGCAGGTGTTTCGGCACGCGCCCGAATTTGCCGGCCCGGATGTCGCCGATGGCCTGGTCGATGGCGAGGTAGGACGCATTCGACTTGGGGGCGGTTGCGAGGTACACCGTGGCCTCGGCGAGGGGGATGCGCCCCTCGGGCATGCCGATGAACTGCACCGCGTCGGCCGCGGCGACCGCCACCAGGAGGGCCTGCGGGTCGGCCATGCCGATGTCTTCGGATGCCGACACGATCAGACGGCGGCAGATGAAACGCGGGTCTTCGCCTGCTTCGATCATGCGAGCCAGGTAGTGCACCGATGCGTCGACGTCGGAGCCCCTGATCGACTTGATGAACGCGCTGATGACGTCGTAGTGCTCGTCGCCGTTGCGGTCGTAGCGCAGCAGCGCACGGTCGACGGCCTGCGCCACGGTCTCCTCGGTGATGAGGGGCGCCTCTGCGGTCGCCTCAGGGTCGTCGGATGCGGATGGAGCGACGGACGCGAGGATGGAGCCCGCCGAGGCCTCGAGGGCGGTGAGTGCACGGCGTGCATCGCCGGATGCGAGCCGCACGATGGCGGACCGGGCGTCGGGGTCGAGACGCACGCGATCGTCGAGCCCACGCGCATCCGACACGGCCCGATCGACGACGATGCCGAGATCGTCGTCGCTGAGTTGCTCGAGCGTCAGCAGAAGCGACCTCGACAGCAGCGGTGAGATGACGGAGAAGGAGGGATTCTCGGTCGTCGCGGCGACGAGGATGACCCAGCCGTTCTCGACGCCCGGAAGAAGAGCGTCTTGCTGCGCCTTGGTGAAGCGGTGGATCTCGTCGAGGAAGAGGACGGTGGAGAGGCCGTAGAGGTCGCGACTGCGAAACGCCTCCTCCATGACCTGGCGCACGTCTTTGACTCCCGCGGTGACGGCGGAGAGCTCGACGAACTTGCGGCCGGAGCTATGGGCGATCGCCTGGGCGAGGGTGGTCTTGCCCGTGCCGGGCGGGCCCCAGAGGATGACGGAGACGGAGCCCTGCGTGCCCTCGGTATCGGAGGCCAGGTTGACCAGCGGCGACCCGGGCCTCAGAAGGTGCTTCTGGCCGGCCACCTCGTCGAGCGAGCGGGGCCGCATGCGCACGGCGAGGGGAACCGATCCGCTGTGCAGACCCGGCTGGGAGGAGACCATCCCCCAAGGCTACCGGCAGCTTCCGACACCGGCCCCGGGAACGCCGGGTTGGGAAGGAGGCCCCGTGGCCCGTAAAGTTCAGGAGGGATTCGCGCACAGGGCGCGAGCAGACCGTCCCGCAAACGAGTGTTCGCCCGAGCGATCGGGCGATGGAGGATCCGTGGCACCGAGGAACCAGGACCGAGAGGCCCGCGCTGCACGGCAGCGTCTGCGCGACTACCAGGCGCGCCAGACCATGCACGCCTCGAAGATCGCACGGCGCCGGCGCGACAACATCCTCGCGGTGATCGTCGCGCTCCTCGTGATCGCGGCGGCCGTCGTCGTGCAGGTCTTCTACTTCTCCGGCGGTCCCGGAACCCCGACTCCGTCGCCGTCGCCGAGCTCGACTGCGGAGGCCGCCAGCGCACCCGACCCGTCGGTCGCCGAAGGTCGTACCTGGACGGGTGACATGACGATCAACGACATTCCCGTGGGCATCTCGCTCGACGGCGCCGCGGCCCCGCAGGGTGTCGCGAACTTCGTGACGCTCGCCCAGGAGGGCTTCTACAACGGCCTGACCTGCCACAGGCTCACCACCTCCCCCGGCTTCGGCGTGCTCCAGTGCGGCGACCCCAACGGCGACGGCTCGGGAGGCCCGGGCTACAGCTTCGGTCCCATCGAGAACGCGCCGGAGGGCGACGTCTACCCGGCGGGAACCATCGCGATGGCGCGCCAGGGCGAGAACGGCTCGAGCATGGGCAGCCAGTTCTTCATCGTCTACGAGGACACCACCATTCCGTCGGACTCGGCGGGTGGCTATACCGTGCTGGGCACCGTGACCAGTGGGCTCGACGAACTGAAGGCGGGGGTTGTCGCCGCGGGCACCGCCGACGGATCGGCCGACGGCGCACCGGCGATTCCCGTTACCATCGGCTCTATCGCGGTTCAGTAACCTCCTGCCCTCGTGCAATAGGCTTCAATCGCGCATTCCGAACAACGTCGACAGGGTGATTTTCGTGACCAGTAGTGCTGAGCATCCATTTGGACGCGTAGATGAGACCGGAACGGTCTATCTCCGCGAAGCGTCCGGCGAGCGTGTGATCGGGCAGTATCCCGATGGCACGGCCGAGGAGGCCCTCGGGTACTTCGAACGCAAATACACCGATCTGGCCGGGCAGGTGACCCTGCTCGAGCAGCGCGCCAAGCGGGGCGCATCGGCCGCTGACATCGGCAAGGCCGTCAAGGCCCTCAGCGAGGCCGTGTCGAGCGCGAACGCACTGGGCAACCTCGAGGCCCTCTCCACCCGCCTCGCGGCGCTCACGGAGACGCTCGGGGCCCTGAACGAGCAGCAGTCCGCCGAGGCGAAGGCGCAGTTGGCCGAGGCCGTCGAATACCGCACCGCGATCGTGACCGAGATCGAGGCCCTGGCCGCCGAAGACCCTGCAAAGGCGCAGTGGAAGCAGGTGACCAGCACACTCGACTCGCTCTTCTCCCGGTGGCAGAAGCACCAGCAGGAGGGTCCCCGCCTTCCGCGCGCCGAGGCGAACGAGCTGTGGAAGCGATTCCGCGATGCCCGCACGATCATCGAGCAGCACCGCAAGGCGTTCTTCTCCGAGCTCGACAACGCGCACCGCGATGCCCGAACGAAGAAGCAGCAGCTCGTCGTCGCCGCCGAGGCCCTCGCCGAGAAGGGTGCCGACGGGGTCAACGCCTACCGCGACCTGCTCGACGAGTGGAAGAAGGCGGGCCGGGCCGGCAAGCGCTACGACGACTCCCTGTGGGAGAAGTTCAAGGCTGCGGGAGACGTGCTCTACGGTGCGCGCAGCGAGATCGTCGCGAAAGACGACGAGGAGTTCGCCGGAAACCTGCAGCTCAAGCTCGAACTGCTGACCGAGGCGGAGCCCCTCCTCACCGAGACCGACCGTACGCGGGCGAAAGAGAAGCTGACCGGCATCCAGCGTCGCTGGGACGAGATCGGCAAGGTGCCGCGCGACCAGGTCAAGCCGATCGAGGATCGGCTGCGCAAGGTCGAGGCCGCCGTTCGCAAACTCGACGAGGACTTCTGGCAGAAGAACAACCCGGAGAAGAAGGCTCGTGCAGAGGGTCTTGCCGGACAGCTCCACGACGCCATCGAGAAGCTCCAGTCGGAGATCGCCGAGGCCCAGGCCGCGGGAGACGCTCGCAAGGCGAAGGAGCTCCAGGAGTCTCTCGATGCCCGCAAGGTCTGGCTCGACGCCCTCGGCTGATCCGGCCGTGCGGCGCTGACCGCGAGTTCTCCACAGATTCCGCTCGCCGCGGCAGCGGTGTCGGGCGAGGCGTCACAGTAGTCCCATGGTGCGACTCCAACCCGTTCTGACCGAAGCCGACCTTCCGTTGAGCGAGCTGTGGGCGGCGTGTCGAGACGGCGAACTCGTGCCGCTGTCGTCGTCGGCCTTCATCTTCGCCGACCTGCCGCAGACCCCGGCGGTGCGCGCACTCGCCGTGCAGCCGGTGCTCGGCCACCGCATGATCATCGAGCGTCGGAGCGCCGCGTGGGTGCACGGCGCGCTCCGGCGCGCTCCCCGGATCCACACGGTGGCCGTGCGCTACGAGCATCGATCGCGTGCCTCGCACGACCTCGCGACCGTTCGCGAGGTGGTGCTGCGCCGGGGAGACACGATGACCATCGCCGGCATCGAGGTCACCACACCTCTGCGCACAGCAGTCGATCTCGCTCGGGATCGTGGCTTCGATTCCGCACGGGACTCCCCCGTCGTGGCAAGACTGCTCTCATCCTCCGGGCTGCCCGAGTGCCGCGATTACCTCGACCGTGCACGAAACCTTCCCCACAAGGCGCTCGCGCTGCGGCGCATCACCGACGCCCTCATGATCGAGGCGACGGGCGCATGGGTCGACGAATCGCCGACCTCCGACGGCATCAGCCGTCGCTGACCCTGTACGGCGTCAGCCGTCGCTGACCCTGTACACGTCGTAGACCGCGTCGATGCGACGCACGGCATTCAGCACCCGATCGAGATGCGTGGTGTCGCCCATCTCGAAGACGAACCGGCTGATGGCGAGACGGTCGGACGAGGTGTTGACGGTGGCCGAGAGGATGTTCACATGGTGCTCGGAGAGAACCCGCGTCACGTCGGAGAGCAGCCCCGAACGGTCGAGCGCCTCGACCTGGATCTGCACGAGGAACAGGCTCTTCGATGAGGGCGCCCACTCCACGTCGATCATGCGCTCCGGCTCGGTGAGCAGCGAGGCGACGTTGTGGCAGTCCGACTGGTGCACCGAGACGCCGGAGCCGCGCGTCACGAATCCCACGATCTTGTCGCCTGGAACGGGCGTGCAGCACTTCGCGAGCTTCACCAGGATGTCGGGTGCTCCTCTGACGAGCACGCCCGAGTCGCTGAGCTTGCTGCGTCGGCGCCCGTGCACGACGACATCGAGGTCGGAGTCCTCGCTGATCGCCTCGTTCTGCAGGCCGGCGAGCACCTTCTCGATCACCGACTGGGTCGAGACGTGGCCCTCGCCGATCGCCGCGTAGAGGCCCGAGACGCTGTCGTATCGCATCTGCGAGGCGACCTCTGCGAACGAATCCTGGCTCATCAGCTTCTGGAGGGGCAGATTCTGCTTGCGCATCGCGCGCGCGATCGCGTCTTTGCCCTGCTCGATCGCCTCGTCGCGTCGTTCCTTGGTGAACCACTGGCGGATCTTGTTGCGCGCACGCGGACTCTGCACGAAGGCGAGCCAGTCCTGGCTCGGGCCGGAGTCGGGATTCTTCGAGGTGAAGACCTCGACGGAGTCGCCGCTGTTCAGCGTCGACTCGAGGGGCACGAGGCGCCCGTTGACCTTCGCGCCCATCGTGCGGTGACCGACCTCGGTGTGCACCGCGTACGCGAAGTCCACGGGTGTCGCGCCCGCGGGCAGACCGATGACCTTGCCCTTCGGGGTGAACACATAGACCTCTTTTGCGCCGATCTCGAAACGCAGGGAGTCGAGGAACTCCCCCGGGTCGACCGTCTCGGCCTGCCAGTCGGAGATACGCGCGAGCCAGGCCATGTCGTTGTCGGCGCCCTGGTCGACCTGGGCGGTGCGACCACCGTTCACGCGCTCCTTGTACTTCCAGTGCGCGGCGACGCCGTACTCGGCCTGCCGGTGCATCTCGTGGGTGCGGATCTGGATCTCGACGGCACGACCGTCCGGTCCGATGACGGTGGTGTGAAGCGACTGGTAGAGATTGAACTTGGGCGTCGCGATGTAGTCCTTGAAGCGACCGGGGATGGGATTCCAGCGAGCATGGATCGATCCGAGGACGGCGTAGCAGTCTCGCAGTGAGTTGACGAGGACCCGGATCCCGACGAGGTCGTAGATCTCGTCGAAGTCGCGACCGCGCAGGATCATCTTCTGGTAGATCGAGTAGTACTGCTTCGGACGACCGACGACCTTGCCGCGGATCTTCGAACTCTTGAGGTCGTCGTTGACCGAGTCGATGACCTGCTGAACATAGGCTTCGCGCTGGGGCGTGCGCTGGCGCACCAGGTTCTCGATCTCGACGTAGAGCTTCGGGTAGAGCACGGCGAAGCTGAGGTCCTCGAGCTCCCACTTGATGGTCTGGATGCCCAGGCGGTGCGCCAGGGGCGCATAGATCTCGAGGGTCTCCTTGGCTTTGCGTTCGGCGGATGCCGCCGGTACGAAACCCCAGGTGCGCGCGTTGTGCAGGCGGTCGGCGAGCTTGATGATCAGCACTCGGATGTCTCGCGACATGGCGACGATCATCTTGCGAACGGTCTCGGCCTGGGCGCTGTCGCCGTACTTGACCTTGTCGAGCTTGGTGACGCCGTCGACGAGCATCGCGACCTCGTCGCCGAAGTCCGCGCGAAGCTGGTCGAGCGAGTACGCAGTGTCTTCGACGGTGTCGTGAAGGAGGGCCGCTGCCACGGTTTTCGAACCGATGCCGAGATCGGCGAGGATCTGGGCGACGGCGACCGGATGCGTGATGTACGGCTCGCCGCTGCGGCGCTTCTGCCCGTCGTGGGCACGTTCGGCCGTGGCGTACGCCCGCTCGATGACGGTCAGGTCTGCCTTGGGATGGTTCAGGCGCACCGTGCGCATCAGCGCATCGACGGCACCGGTCGGCTGGGCCCGCGAGAAGATGCGCGGAACCAGACGGCGCAGGCTGGCGTTCGACGTCGTCGTGCTGTCCGTCATAGTGGGGCCTCCACGGTCAATTATCCCCTGTACGCGACGTCGTCGAGTACACGCGGGTTACGCCGTGGGCTGACCCTCGATGACAGCATCGGTCGGACGGGCACCCGCCGAGGCGCGGGCGCGCTCGGTGAGCGTACGTTCGTTCTGCTTCCTGATCTTCGGCTCGTGCTCCCTCATCTGGGCGTAGAGAGGCGCCGCGACGAAAATCGTGGAGTATGTGCCGACGAGGATTCCGACGAGGAGTGCCAGGGAGATGTCGCGGAGGGTGTCGGCGCCGAGCACGAACGCCCCGATGAACAGGATGGCCGCGACCGGCAGGGCCGCCACGACCGCCGTGTTGATCGATCGCACCAGGGTCTGGTTGACCGCGAGGTTGACGGCCTCACCGAACGTGAGGTGCGAATCCTTGCCCAGTCGGGCGGTGTTCTCACGAACCTTGTCGAACACCACGACGGTGTCGTACAGCGAGTAGCCGAGGATGGTGAGGAAGCCGATGACGGCGGCCGGTGTGATCTCGAACCCGGTGGCGGCATAGACGCCGGCCGTGAGCACGAGGTCGTGGAGAAGCGCGAGCATGGCGGCGGCCGACATCTTCCAGGTGCGGAAGTAGATGGCCATCGCGATTCCCGCGAGGATGAGGAAGACGACCAGGCCTCGGATAGCCTGCCCGGTCACGTCGGAGCCCCACGAGGCGCCGATGAACGAGGCCGTGATCTCGGACTCGGGAACGTTGTAGGCCTCGGCCAGGGCCGTGCGCACCTCGTTGGTCTCGTCGCCGGTGAGCTGGTCGGTCTGGACACGGAGCCCGGATGCGCCCAGCGTCGAGACGCGGGCGACAGCCTGCGGAACGACGGATGCGACGGCATCCTCTGCTGCGGATTGCGGGGTGTTCGCGACCTCGCTCACGACGAACTGCGATCCGCCGCGGAACTCGATGCCGAAGTTGAATCCGCCCTTGATCAGAGGAATGGCCACCGAGGCGATCATGAGCACGATCGCGATGGAGTACCAGATGCGGCGATGCTTGATGAAGTCGAAGGACCGCTTGCCGGTGTAGAGGTCGTTTCCGAACTGCGCGAAACTGGCCATCAGGAGTCCTTCCCGTCATTCTTGCTATCGGCGGGCTTCTCAGCCGTGAGCTGGGCTGCCTTGCGCTCGGCGATGGTCTGCCGGATGGCGGCCTCGCGTCCGGCGCCGGCCTTCTTGGTGGCGACACCCTCGACGGGCTTGCGGAACTCCGCCCGCCCCCGGTAGATGGCGCCCAGGGCGGTCGGGTCGAGACCGGATGCCTTGTGCCCGCTCGAGAAGAACCTGGTCGTGGCGAGGAGGCGCAGCACGGGGTGCGTGAACAGGATGACGACGAGCACGTCGATGATGGTGGTGACGCCGAGCGTGAGCGCGAAACCGCGCACGTTTCCGACGGCCAGCACGTAGAGCACCACGGCGGACAGGAGGTTGACGGCCTTGGCCGCGTAGATGGTGCGCTTGGCGCGACGCCATCCGGCCTCGACGGCGGACGCCAGTCCCTTGCCGTCTCGGAGTTCGTCTCGTATTCGTTCGAAGTAGACGATGAAGGAGTCGGCCGTGAATCCGATGGCGACGATCAGACCTGCCACGCCCGCGAGCGAGAGGCGGAAGTCGATGCGCCACGACATGAGGGCGATCACGAGGTAGGTCATGATTCCGGCGACGACGAGGGAGGCGACGGTGACGAGACCCAGGGTGCGGTACTGGAAGAGCGAGTAGATCACGACGAGGATCAGACCGATGAGGCCGGCGATGAGACCGCTGAGCAGCTGAGAGGAACCGAGCGTGGCAGAGACGGAGTCGTTGCTCTGCACGGTGAATCCGATCGGCAGTGCGCCGAACTTCAGCTGGTCGGCGAGCGACTTGGCCGTGTCCTCGGTGAACGACCCGGAGATCTGCGGTCGGCCGTCGGTGATCACGGCGTTGGTGGTCGGCGCGGAGATGACCTTGCCGTCGAGCACGATGGCGAACTGGTTCTGCGAACCGGTCAGGGCATTGAGTCGCGTCGTGACCTCGGCGAACTTCTCGGTGCCTTCACCGTCGAAGACGATGTTGACGACCCACTGGCCGGTCGACGCGCCGGTCTGGGTGGTGGCGACGCCGCTGGTCGCGTCGGCGATCATCTCACCGGTCACCTCGACCGGCCCGAGGATGTACTTGGCCGCACCGGTGTCGTCGCAGGCCAGCAACGGCTTGTCGGCGGGTGCCTGTCCTGCGTCCTGCGCGTCATCCGAGCCGCAGCTGAAGTTCGTGAACTCGTCCTGCAACGCGGGGGTGATCCAGTTCAGGTCGCTGGCGTTCGTGGGAGCGACCGTGGGGGTGTCGGAGAGACCCTCTGCCGGCGTCGCCGTGGGAGTGACCGCGGCGGTCGGGGCGGCGTCGGCGACGAGCACCGGACGGAACTCGAGCTTCGCCGACGACTCGATGCGGTTCAGCGTGTCCTGGTCGGGCGTTCCGGGAATGGAGACGACGATGTTCTGTCCGCCCTGGGTGCTGATCTCGGCCTCGGAGACACCCGAGGCGTCGACGCGCTGCCGGATGATCGACACGGCCTGCGACAGCTGCTCGCCGTTGACCTGCTGGCCGCTCTCGAGCTTCGGCGCCAGGATGATCTGCGTTCCACCCTCGAGGTCGAGTCCGAGCTTGAGACCCCAGCTGGCACCGGGAGCGTTCAACAGCACGCCTCCGGCGATGGTTCCTGCAAGCACTGCGAGGATCACGACGAGCCAGATGAGCGTTCGCCACGCCTGCTTGACCGCGGTAAGAGTTGATGCCACCGGCGAACTCAGCTTTCTTTAGCGCACGCCCGAGGCCGTGATCGACCGGGTGTCTCTGGTGCGCGAGGGGTTGGGAGGAGGAAGGTTACTCGTCGACTTTGTCGGTCTTCGACGGCGTCGTGCCGGGGGTGGTGGGCGTCGAGTCGGACGACGCCTCGACCTCGTGGGTCTCTTCGACGCGTTCGCCGTATGCCGGCTCGGTCGTCGAGGCGACGGTGTCGTCGGACTCGTCGACGCCGTTGTCTGCATCGTGGTCGTCGATGACGCGGGTGACGACCTGGCGGTGCACCGTCAGCACGGTTCCGGGGGTCGTCTCGAGCTGAACCTTGTTGTTCTCCTCGTCGATGTCGAGGATCGTTCCGAAGACGCCGAAGTTGGTCATGACGTCGGCACCGACCTGGACCTTCTGCTGCAGCTCTGCAGCCTCGCGCTGGCGCTTGCGGCTGTTGCGGAACATGAAGAACACGAGGATGGCCAGTACCGCCAGCATGCCAATGGTTAGGGGATCAAAAGCCATGAAAAAGTCGAGCCTTCCAGCAATGGGGGGTGATTGTGGGCTTCATACTAGTGACGCCGCCTGAAGACGTGCCTATGGGCCACAGTGAATTATAGGTCATCGTCGAAGAGGGAATCGGACGGGCGCCCGATTCCCATGTGCCGCCAGCCCGCCGGAGTCGCGACCCGACCGCGCGGCGTGCGCGTGATGAGGCCGACTCGCACCAGGAACGGCTCGACGACGCTCTCGATGGTCTCGGCCTCCTCCCCCACCGACACGGCGAGGGTGCTCAGGCCTACCGGCCCCCCGTTGAAGCGGGTGATGAGAATGTCCATGACGGCCCGGTCGAGCCGGTCGAGACCGAGGACGTCGACGTCGTAGAGCTCGAGCGCCGCATCCACGACAGCGGTGCTCGCCCGTCCGCCGTGCACGAGGGCGTAGTCGCGCACTCGACGCAGCAGGCGGTTGGCGATGCGCGGCGTTCCGCGGGAGCGCTGCGCGATCTCGATCAGCGCCGCCTCGTCGATCGACAGCTCGATCAGCGCGGCGGCGCGCCGAAGCACGTGCACGAGCTCCTCCGTGGAGTAGAACTCGAGGTGCGCGGTGAAGCCGAACCGGTCTCGGAGGGGGTTCGGCAGCAGCCCGGAGCGGGTCGTCGCGCCGACGAGGGTGAAGGGCGCCAGGTCGAGCGGAATCGAGGTCGCCCCCGCGCCCTTGCCGACCATGATGTCGATGCGGAAGTCCTCCATGGCGAGGTACAGCATCTCCTCCGCCGTGCGCGCCATGCGGTGGATCTCGTCGACGAAGAGCACTTCGCCGGGAACGAGCGAGGAGAGCACGGCCGCGAGGTCGCCCGCGTGCTGGATGGCGGGACCGCTGGTCAGCCGGAGCGGCCGGTCGCTCTCATGGGCCACGATCATGGCGAGCGTGGTCTTGCCGAGCCCGGGAGGTCCGGCCAGAAGGATGTGGTCCGGAGTCCTGTTCTGGATTCCGGCGGCCTCGATGAGGAGCTGGAGCTGCCCGCGTACACGGGCCTGCCCGACGAACTCCGCCAGGCTCTTGGGTCGCAGCGCGCCTTCGAAGGCGATCTCGCCCTCCGACAGCGGCTCGGGGTTCACGATCGGGCTCGCATCGCGCGGCAGTGCCGAATCGGCGGGGGTCATCGTGCACCTCCCGGGTTGCGCGGGCCGAGTTCCGTGAGGGCGAGACGCAGAAGCGCCTGAACCGACGCGGCCTCGTCGTCTGCGGCGTGCAGGAGCACCGCATCCAACCCTGCCTCGGCCGCCTTCTCGTTCCATCCGAGACCGACCAGGGCGGCGAGCACGTCATCGCGCACCGTCGACTCGATGTGCTTCGCCACGGGGGGAGCCGCCGCGTAGACGGCGACTTTGCCCGCCAGCGACAGAACGATGAGCTTCGCGGTCTTGGGCCCGATGCCCGACACCCTGCGGAACACGGCGTCGTCCTCCTGGGCGACGGCGATGGCGATCTGGGCGGGCGACAGCTCTGCGAGCACGCCCATCGCGGACTTCGGTCCGACGCCCGTGACTCCCGTGAGCAAGGTGAAGAGATCGAGAGAGTCGTGGTCGACGAAGCCGAACAGCGACAGCGAGTCCTCGCGCACGATCAGGCTCGTCACCACGGAGGCCTCGTGCCCCACTCGCAGAGAGAGGGTGTGCGCAGGCGTGAGGGTGACGTCGAGTCCCACGCCGCCGACCTCGATGACGGCGGATGAACCGCTCACGCGGAGAACTGTTCCTCGAAGGGCGGAAATCACCGTGCCAGCCTACGGGGCGCCCCGGCCGCTTTCTCTGCGGCGCGCCACGCCTGCTGCGCGCGGGTCATCCCCGAACCGGATGCCGCGTCGGCCGAGGGGCGGGCGCTGGAGGTCGCGGGCGAGCGCCACGCGTGGCAGATCGCCAGGGCGAGGGCGTCGGCGGCATCGGCCGGTTTGGGGATCTCGGCGAGTCCGAGGATCTTGGCGACCATCGTGCCGACCTGCCTTTTCTCGGCCTGACCGTAACCCGTGATCGAGGCCTTGACCTCGGTCGGCGTGTGCAGGCTCACCGGGATGCCGTGCCGAGCGGCCGCCAGGAGTGCGATGCCGCTCACCTGCGCCGTGCCCATCACCGTGCTCACGTTGTGCTGCGCGAAGACACGCTCGATGGCGATGCTCTCGGGCCGGTGCTCGGCGATCAGCTCATCGAGCCCGAGGGCTATGCCGAGCAGCCGCTGGTCGAGGTCCATCGTCGGAGGGGTGCGCACGACCGTGACCGCCACCAGGGTCGCGACCCTGTTCGCCGTGACGTCGACGACACCGACGCCGCAGCGGGTGAGCCCTGGATCGATTCCGAGTACGCGCACGTCGGGGCGGGTCCTACTCCTCGTCGGTGTCGAGTTCGGCGCGCACGTCGTCGCTGAGGTCGACATTGCTGTAGACGTTCTGCACGTCATCGCTGTCCTCGAGGGCGTCGATGAGCTTGAACACCTTGCGCGCGCCCTCCGCGTCGACCTCGACCTTGAGGGAGGCGACGAATTCGACGTCGGCCGAGTCGTACTCGATGCCGGCGGACTGGAGGGCCTCCCTGTTGGCGACGAGCTCGCTGGGGTCGGTCACGATCTCGTACTGCGCACCGTGGTCGATGACCTCTTCGGCCCCGGCGTCGAGCACCGCGAGAAGCACGTCGTCCTCTGTCACGCCGTCTGCGTGGGGCACGGCGATGACTCCCTTGCGCGCGAAGTTGTAGGCCACGCTTCCGGGGTCTGCCATAGCCCCGCCGTTACGGCTCATGGCGGTGCGCACCTCTGCGGCCGCCCTGTTGCGGTTCTCGGTGAGGCACTCGATGAGAAGGGCGACGCCGTTGGGGCCGTAGCCCTCGTACATGATGGTCTGGTAGTCGACGGACTCGCCGGTGAGCCCTGCCCCGCGCTTGACGGCCCGGTTGATGTTGTCGATCGGAACCGAGGTCTTCTTGGCCTTCTGGATGGCGTCGACGAGGGTCGGGTTGCCGTTGACATCGGCACCGCCGATCTTGGCGGCCACCTCGATGTTCTTGATCAGCTTGGCGAACGACTTTGCTCGGCGCTGGTCTTTGACGGCCTTTTGGTGTTTGGTGGTCGCCCACTTGGAATGCCCGGACACTGTTCTGCTCCCTGCGTACTGTCGTCGAATCAACGACCAGTCTAAGCGAGGGCCGTGCCCTGGCCCCGGAGAACCGCCGCCCGCTCGGGTCGGAGGCCGCATGCGCGGAGCTCGAGACTGGCGAGCGCACGCACCGCATCCGGGTCGTGTCGACGCCACCCGCCCGCGGCATCCGGATGCGCCTTCAGGATGTCGGGCAGGCGCCTCGTGGAGAGTGCCCGAGAGGCGAGCAGGTCGATTCCGGCGGGCGTCGAGGATGCGGCGAGTGCCCAGCGGGCCCGGCGCGCGAAGCGAATGCGGGGAACGAGCCAGAGCAGCAGGATGGCGAGAATCGGGATCACGGAGACAGCCAGGCCCACCCCGACGGCGAGCTGCTGGGTGGCTTCCTGCTGCGCTCGGCCGACCTCCTGAAGCGTGCCGCCGGCACCGGATGCCTCGTCGAAGGGAGCCCTGATCCCGGTTCCGATCAAGGGCACCTGGCCCAGCCGTTCGCTGATCTCGCTCATGGTCGATTCGAAGCTCGAGCCCGCGTCGGCGAGGCGCGTTCCCACCTCCTGCAACGCCAGGATCGCGCCGTGCAGGGTCACGCCCAGCACGACGGATCCGACGATGCCGAGGACGGCTGCGCAGTCTGCCAGCACCTGGAGGGTTCGTCGACGAGCGAAGTCGGAGTACAGAGTCATGCGTCCATCTTGGCGACGAATCGGCGGCTGTGCTCAGTCGGCCGGGAGGACGACCCGATCTCGAACCTTCTGCAGGAAGTACTGATGGAACCTCGTGTCGCCGGTGACCTCGGGATGGAAGGCCGTTCCGAGCAGGTTCTGCGACTCGACCGCCACGATGCGGCCGTCGTCGAGCTGCGCGAGTACGGTGACTCCGTCTTCGACGGCCTCGACGACGGGTGCGCGGATGAAGACGGCGTGCACGGCCGGATCTCCGAGCTCGGGGATCGCGAGGTCGGTCTCGAACGAATCGATCTGGTTGCCGAACGCGTTGCGCCTCACCGAGATCGGGAGGCCTCCGAGGGTCTGCTGGCCGGTTATCGCGTCGAGCACGGTGTCGGCCAGCATGATCAGGCCGGCACACGTGCCGTACACGGGGAGGCCGGCGGCGATGGCCGACTTCAGAGGTTCGGCGAGTCCGAATGCCCGGGACAGCTTGTCCATGACGCTCGACTCGCCGCCCGGAATCACCAGGCCGTCGAGATCGGCGATCTCCTCGGGGCGACGCACAGGAACGGCGTCCGCCCCGAGCGACCGGAGCACACTCAGGTGTTCCCGAAAATCGCCCTGCAGCGCAAGGACTCCGACGCGCGGGGCGGCGCCGACGCTACCAGCCACGCTCGGAGAGGCGGTGGGGAGCCGGCACGTCTGCCACGTTGATGCCGACCATCGCCTCGCCCAGACCGCGCGAGACCTCGGCCACGACCGACGGGTCGTCGTAGAAGGTGGTCGCCTTGACGATGGCGGCCGCGCGCTCTGCGGGGTTGCCCGACTTGAAGACGCCCGAACCCACGAACACGCCGTCGGCTCCCAGCTGCATCATCATGGCCGCGTCGGCCGGGGTGGCCACACCGCCGGCGGTGAACAGCACCACGGGAAGCGTGCCCGTCTCGGCGATCTCGACGACGAGGTCGTAGGGAGCCTGGAGCTCCTTCGCGGCCACGTAGAGCTCGTCTTTCGACATCGACGACAGGGCGGCGATCTCCGACTTGATCTTGCGGATGTGCTTCGTCGCCTCGGACACGTCTCCCGTGCCGGCCTCGCCCTTGGAACGGATCATGGCCGCGCCCTCGTTGATGCGGCGCAGGGCCTCACCGAGGTTGGTCGCACCGCACACGAACGGAACCTGGAACTTCCACTTGTCGATGTGGTTGACGTAGTCGGCGGGGCTCAGAACCTCGGACTCGTCGATGTAGTCGACGCCGAGCACCTGCAGCACCTGGGCCTCGACGAAGTGGCCGATGCGCGCCTTCGCCATGACGGGGATGGAGACGGCGCCGATGATGCCGTCGATGAGGTCGGGGTCGCTCATGCGCGCCACGCCGCCCTGCGAGCGGATGTCGGCGGGAACGCGCTCGAGGGCCATGACGGCCACGGCGCCCGCCTCTTCGGCGATCTTCGCCTGCTCGGCGTTGACGACGTCCATGATCACGCCGCCCTTGAGCATCTCGGCGAGGCCGCGCTTGACGCGGCTCGATCCATGCTCGGAACGGCCATTCTGGGAAGGTGTCTCTACGGTGCTCATTGGTGTCCTCTCGGGCCCGATTCTACTCGGGGTGATGTGTGTCTAGGCCGCCGTGGGCCAGGCCGCTGCGATCGACGAGCGAACGTCTCCGAGCAGCTGGGGCAGTGCCTTGGTCTGGGCGATGATCGGGAAGAAGTTGGCGTCCTGCGACCACCGGGGCACGATGTGCTGGTGCAGGTGGTCGGCGATGCCCGCACCCGCGACCCGGCCCTGGTTCATGCCGATGTTGAAGCCGTGGCACTGCGACGTCTCTCGAACGACCCTCATCGCCGTCTGGGTGAGCGCCGCGATCTCCACGACCTCGGCCTCGGTGGCGTCGTCGTAGAGGGAGACGTGGCGATAGGGGCAGACCAGGAGGTGGCCGCTGTTGTACGGGAAGAGATTGAGGAGGACGTAGGCGTGCTCGCCACGGTGGACGATGAGCGCCTCTTCATCGCTCAGCTGCGGGGCGCGGCAGAACGGGCAGCTCTCCTCGCCGGACACGGGCCCGTTCTCGATGTAGACCATGCGGTGCGGGGTCCACAGGCGCTGGTAGGCGTCGGGAACGGCGGCGAAGGAGCCCGATCGTTCGACGGGAACGTCGGGAAACTCGCGGTCTGCGGGAATCACGCCTGTCCCTGGGTGGTGACCTGCGCTCGTGAGTCGATGGCAGCACGGATGCGGGCGACGGCGTCGGCGATCGGCACACCGTTCTCCTGCGTTCCGTCGCGGAACCTGAAGCTCACCGAACCGCGAGCCCTGTCCTCCTCGCCGGCGATGAGGAGGAACGGCACCTTCTGGAGCGTGTGGTTGCGGATCTTCTTCTGCATGCGGTCGGCCGACACGTCGAGCTCGGCACGCACGCCCTGCTTCTTGAGCGTCGAGACGACCTCCGCGAGGTAGTCCTCGTACTGTTCCGCGATCGGGATTCCCACGACCTGAACCGGCGCGAGCCAGACCGGGAACGCGCCCGCGTAGTGCTCGGTGAGCACCCCGAAGAAGCGCTCGATCGAGCCGAAGAGGGCACGGTGGATCATGACGGGCCGCTGCTTCGTGCCGTCCGACGCCGTGTACTCCAGCTCGAATCTCTCGGGCAGGTTGAAGTCGAGCTGCACGGTCGACATCTGCCAGGTGCGGCCGATGGCGTCGCGCGCCTGCACCGAGATCTTCGGGCCGTAGAACGCGGCCCCGCCCGGATCGGGCACCAGCTCGAGGCCGGATTCGGCGGCGACCTCGGCCAGGGTCGCGGTCGCCTCCTCCCAGACGTCGTCGTCTCCGACGTACTTCTCCGGGTCTTTGGTCGAGAGCTCCAGGTAGAAGTCGGTCAGGCCGTAGTCGCGGAGGAGCGCGAGGATGAAGTTGAGGGTCTTCGTCAGCTCCTCTTTCATATTCTCGCGCGATGTGAAGATGTGCGCGTCGTCCATGGTGAGACCGCGCACGCGGGTCAGGCCGTGCACCACTCCCGACTTCTCGTTGCGATAGACGGTGCCGAATTCGAACAGGCGGAGGGGCAGGTCTCGATACGAGCGGCCCGAGGAGCGGTACACGAGGATGTGCATCGGGCAGTTCATGGGCTTGAGGTAGTAGTCGGCGCCCTGGCGAGTGATCTCGCCCTCGTCGTTGCGGCCCTCGTCGAGGTGCATCGGGGGGAACATGCCGTCGGCGTACCAGCCGAGGTGACCGGACTGCTCGAAGAGGTGCGCCTTGGTGATGTGGGGGGTGTAGACGAAGTCGTACCCCTCCTCCTCGTGCTTGCGGCGCGAGTAGTCCTCCATCTCACGACGGATGATGCCGCCCTTCGGGTGGAAGACGGCGAGGCCCGATCCGATCTCGTCGGGGAACGAGAAGAGGTCGAGTTCGTTGCCGAGTTTGCGGTGGTCGCGCTTGGCCGCCTCTTCAAGGCGCGCCTGATACGCGCGCAGCTCGTCTTTGCTCGGCCACGCGGTTCCGTAGATGCGCTGGAGCTGCTTGTTCTTCTCGGATCCGCGCCAGTACGCGGCAGCGAGGCGTGTGATGGAGAAGCCGTTGCCGACGAGGCGGGTCGACGGCAGGTGCGGACCTCGGCACAGGTCCTTCCACAGGGTCTCCCCCGTCTTGGGATCGACGTTGTCGTAGATGGTGAGCTCGGCTCCCCCGACCTCGACGGACTCGTCTGCCGTCTCCTCTTCGGGAGCGCCCTTGAGTCCGATCAGCTCGAGCTTGTAGGGCTCGCCGGCCATCTCGGCGCGGGCCTCGTCTTCGGTGACGACGCGGCGGGTGAAGCGCTGACCCTGACGGATGATGCGCTCCATGGCCTTCTCGATGGCCTTGATGTTCTCGGGGGTGAACGGCTCGGCCACGTCGAAGTCGTAGTAGAAGCCGTCGGTGATGGGCGGACCGATGCCGAGCTTCGCCTCGGGGTTGATGGTCTGCACGGCCTGGGCGAGCACGTGGGCGGCCGAGTGACGCAGGATGTCGAGGCCGTCGGCGGAATCGATGGCGACGGGCTGCACATCGTCGCCCGCATCGACCGTCGTGGCGAGGTCGCGCAGATCGCCGTTCACCCTCATGGCCACGATCGACCGGTCCGGAAAGAGTTCGAATCCGTCAACCACGTTCAGTCCTGCTCCTCGTTATGTCACCGACCTATCCACTGTAGTGCCGGGCGCAGACAGGTCGCTCCAGACGGCTCGTGCCCCTCGGACGGCCCATGCCCCTCAGATGGCATTAACGACGAAAGCCCCCGGTCTCCCGGGGGCTTTTCGTTCTGTGGGCGATACTGGGATCGAACCAGTATTTAGGTTACTGGGCCGATGCCTGAATCTCCGCCATTCTTGTCCCGCAATCGCCGGAATAAAGCGCATGTGACCCCCACCGTGCTAGCGTCACTGTTGTTCACATCTGACCATGAGTTATCACAGGATGTAGCACGTTACAGCACGGAATTGACGCGCCCAGAGCGTCGATACGACTACTGAGGGGGACAAAATGACCACTAGCACACTCGCAATCCGCACCGCAAGTCTCGACACCGTCGCGCCGGCCGAGCTCGAGCTCTTCGCCGCCGCCATCGGTATGGACGAACACGAGACCCACTCGATTCTGAACGGGAAGACTCCCCCGAACGCGCAGTTCATCGCATCCGTGCTCGCAACCTGGCCGGTCACGTTCTCCGAGGTTTTCGAAGTGGTGTTCGGTGACGACGTCGACGAGTAAAGGCCGCAAGCCGCAAAAGGGCCGCGCGGCGTTCGGGTGGGTGCGGGAGCTCCCGAGTAAGCGGTTCCAAGCTTCGTACACCGGGCTGGACGGGAAACGCTATCTGGCGCCGCACACCTTCGACACGAAGACCGACGCCCGCGGCTGGCTCGCGATTCAACAGGCGTCGATTCATCAGGGCCAATGGAGCGCGACGGATGCGGCGCGCACGGAAGCGGGGCAGAAGGCGAAGGGCGTCACGTTCGGCCCATACGCCGAGCGCTGGATCGCAACCCGCATCAATCGCCACGGTGAACCTCTGAGACCGCGGACGCGGGTGGAGAACGAACGGTTGTTGCGTTCGTCGTTGGCGGCATTCGCGGACCAGCGAGTGACTAGCCTCACCCCCGCGGCCGTTCGGGACTGGTATTCCGACCAGATGGCTACCGGCAAGAAGACCCAGGCCGCTCGAGCGTATGGTCTCCTAAATTCCATCCTCGCTACGGCGGCGCAAGATGGCATCATCAAAGTGAATCCCTGCATGGTGCGCGGCGCGCAAAACGCAACAACGGGCCGCAAGGTGACGCCACCCACGCCGACGCAACTCCAGACGATCTTCGACTCGATCACGCCCCGATATGTTGCCGCTGTTGCGATCGCGGCATGGGCAAGCTGCCGCTTCGGGGAGTTGACCGAGCTGCGCCGAAAAGACATCCTCGTGACGACCCTCGAGGGCTCAGTGAAGAGCGTCACGATAGGTGTCTCGAGGGCAGTCACTCACACCACGGGCCTCGGATTCATTGTTGGTAAAACCAAGAGCGAGGCGGGCGTGCGCGTAGTGACGCTCCCCCCACACATGAACGACGTGATTGTGCAGCATCTCCGGGAGAACGTGGGGCCGGAACCGGATTCACTGCTCTTCCCCGCGGCTGATGGCATCTCGCATCTTGCCCAGTCGACGTTCGTCAAGCACTGGTATCCGGCACGACGAGCAGCAGGACGCGAAGACATGCCATTCCATGCCCTCCGTCACTACGGTGCAACTCGATTCGCCCAAACCGGAGCCACCCTCAAGGAGATCCAAGAACGCCTTGGACACTCGACGGTGGAGGCGGCAATGCGATACCAGCACACGGCTGGCCGTGACGAAGAACTCGCGGCTCGGATGAGCGAACTCGCGGCACCCAAATAGAACATATCTTCTAATGTTCCTCCGCGCAAAAGTGCGCTAGGGGGCTAAATTCGAACACGTGTTCTCGTGCCTTCTATATTGAAAACAAGAGCTGTAAGTGGGGTTACATACCTATTCCCACGGGCCGCAAGGATCGGCCGCGACGGCCAATCGTTGCTTTTCATATCGAAGGAGAACGCATGTCCAGCACCCGCTACAAGAACGAAGGAACGCTGCAGGAGGGCGCCGAGATCGGCGGCGTAACCAAGCAGACCATGAGGCGCTACATCTCCGACGGGAAAGTCGAGGCGTACCGGTTCGGCCCGCGCCTGATTCGAGTGAATCTCGACTCGGTGCGTGCCCTCGGTCGACCGCTGCAGTACATCGACATAGCTGACTAGCGCGCGTGTCGACCACCAACCCGGAAGCCACTGCGGCGCTGGGCATCAACTCTCTGACGTATCGGGATCCCACGGGCGAAGCCGTCGTTCGACGCCTCATGCCGGGTGACTACGCCATCACTGACTCGTCTGGCTTCACGCTCTGGATAGACGCCGCCAACCTGGCGCCCGTGCTAACGCTCTACAACTTCCAGATGACCCGAACGGGCAAAAACATCCGTGGCCGACTCAAGCGCCGGAGAGGCTGACCATGCTCGTGCAAGTCATCAATTCGAACGTGAGCCTCAAAGGTTCCACGGCCCAGGAAGAACTATCACCAGACCAGGCGCGCCGGCTGGCTACCCGCCTTCTGGAAGCTGCTGCGCAGGCAGAACGGACCGGCCCCGATTGGTCGTGACATCAACACAACTGAATATGGGCAAGAAGGGCACGCATGACAATTTCGGCACGAAAGTGGGCGTGGAAGGTGCTCACCTATCCCGACCCGGAGACCGGCGCACAGGTTCCGCTACTCCCCCAAGAGAAGCTGACGCTCGCGTTCCTGGCTGAGATGGAGAACGCAGAGGAGGGCTATGCCTTCCCGGGGCAAGAGCTCATCGCAGAGGAAACCTGCCAGGGTTTGCGCTCGGTACGTCGACATCTCAAGTCCCTCGAGAACATCGGGGCGATTGAGATTCACAAGACGCGAAAGAGCAAGAGCGGCAAGTGGCTGAACAACGTGTATGTGCTGAACGTCGGTCCTGCTTTCCGAGCGCAGGACGCTGAGTGGAAACGGTACAACACCTAACACCTGCCACCTTGGCCAAGACCTGCCAATTTGGCCGGTGCACTACCTGCCAGATTGGCCAAAAAGTGCTTGGTCTTGAAACCACCTGCCACCGTGGCCAAACCGAATGCCACCTTGGCCACGTGAAGCGGCCAGATTGGCCAATCGCACCTGCCACGGTGGCCGCTTATCAGTGAGTGACCAGTGAGTGACCAGTGATCTAGTGACTAGGCCCATGGGGCCGACAAACCCAAAACGAAATATCCATCCCCCTCGAAAGGCAAACATGACAAGTCCCCGAGACAGCCGGCGCGACGCCGCGACTCATTCGACCGCCTCAGCCATCGTCCGTGATCTGCTCATCAATGGTGAAGCCGGCGACCCCCTCACCATTCTCAGACACGGCTCTCTCCGCCACGTGCGCACCGACCGCGAACGCTCCGCCTTCTACGCCGAAGTCGCCGGCATCCTCGGATGGCACGCCGTCGGCGGTCTCCTCAACGGCTCCGACATGAAGACAGCCCTAGCCAAGGTCGATTTGGTCGACCACGACAAGAAAACTCAGTTCGCTGCCGCCGAGCTCGCTCCGATCCTCGAGCGACAGCGGATGATTGACGGCGAGCACGGGGTGATCGATTGAGTACCCCTATGGATGTGGAAGAGCGCGCTCGTCTTCTCGCCGTTATCGAATCAGAACGTGCGTCGAAACGGCAATACCGGAGTAGGGCCAGGAACGCGGAAAAGAAGCTCATGGCGGTGCGCGCCGCACTCGAGCACCTGACCACGTGGCAGACCGATCTAGCCGGGGCAATCAATACACGACACGACGCAGACGGACGCGATCGATGACCGACACCCCGCCCGCGTTGCTCATCCGCCGAGCACGGAACGCAGAAAACAGCGTCGACTATTTCAGACGCAAGAATGCCCAGCTCGAGCTCAAACTTCATGCGGCGGAAAACACCGTAGCTGTCCTGACCAGGGCGCTGAGCGACCTCGACACCTGGCGCGCAGACGTACGGAAATTCATGGATACAAGACCCAACACCAAAACGAAGGATTCCCACAATGACTGATGCCCCCCAGGCAGCTCCCGCCGAATTCGAGCCCGAGGAGTTCACCGACCACTTTCTAAAGTCTGAGTTCAATCAGGCCGCGGCCGAGCTCGAGCGCAACTCAACGACGGATGCCACCGCTGAGCAGGTCGACGAAGACGAGAACGACGCCACCGACGACAACGACATCGAAGACGCCGAGGATAGCGCCGACGACAAAGGGTCGACGGCGTGGCGCGAACGCATCAAGTTCAAGTATCGCGACCAGATTCGTAGCGTCACGCAGGAGCGAGACACGGCAGCGGCAGCGGTTGAAGGATTGCAGCGCCAAATCATCGAAGAGCAGGTGACCAGAGAAGGCATCAAGACGAACGCGTTCTGGGCCGCGGGTGCCGATATCGCTGGCCTACTCGCCGAGGACGGCACCGTGAACACGGACGCAGTTCGACAGGCCGTAACTCATGCGCGATCGACGCTCGGAATCGGGAGATTCCAGGGGGGCATCGCGCAGGGGGCACACCTTCCGGCGCAGACTCACCCAGATCAGCCGACATGGTCGGAATTCGTGGAACAGAAGTGATATAATCCGCCGCCGGTCGTGTATACTAGTGAGGTACTAGTTCCACGGCCGGCGGTCTGAACTAGTCAGTGAACGGCCCCGGTGGGGCAGAAACGCAATTCGAGGCGGAGCCTCTTGCATTCCCCCCATCATCGGCGCGCCCGCCGCGCATCAGCAGAAGGCCCATTCATGGCTACCTCCACCACCACCTCTTTCGTAAAGACCTGGACCCCCACCGACTACGGTCAGCTCGTCGTCGCCACGGCTTCGAAACTCTCCGTTGCGCTCCGAGTAGGCGTAACGCACGTCACCGAGCGCAATGAGTTCCGCATCCCCCTGGTAACTAGCGAGCTGCAGGCCGCATGGGTCGGTGAGGCCCAGCCCGCGACAGAGAGCAACATCGGCACCGGCGAAGAGATCGTCAAGCCCAAGAAGACCATTGCATACTCTCGCCTGTCGGCTGAGCTCGTGGACGACTCGGACCCGGGTGCAGCCGAGAACGTTGGACTGTCGGGCTCGCGGGCGCTCGCTGACATCATCGACGCAGCTCTGTTCGGCTCCGCAGACGGCGCGGGCAACATCCCCAAGGGACTGGGCGCCTTCAACGATGCGGCCCTCACGACACTGAGCGCCGGTGCCGCATGGACGAATGTAGATCCGTTCTCCGATGCCGTTTACGACGTCGACACCGCCGGCGGCACGCTGACATCCTTCATCGCGAACCCCGCTGATGCGAAGATCATCGCCAAGCTCAAGAAGGAAGCCGGAAGCAACGAACCGCTCTTGGCTACGGATGCCACCAGCCCCACCAAGCGCGTGCTGTCAGGCCTCCCCTTGTTCACCTCGCTGCGGGTGCCCGCGGGCACCATCTACGGTATCGACGCACAGAACCTCCACATTGTCGTTCGTAAAGGCACGACCATCGACCTGGATCGCAGCGTCTTCCACCAGACCGACGAGGTAGCAGTGCGCGTACTCAGCCGCGTGGGCTTCGGGTACAGCCACCCGAAGAGCATCGCTCGCATCAAGCTCACGTCCTAGCCACCAGCACACACGAGAAGGTCTCACGCTCACACACCACGAGCGCGAGACCTTCTCGCATCTCAGCACCTACCGCACACCACAGGGCACACGCACCCGGCACCCTGACGGCTCCCAGCCAACGCACTGCGAGCGGCCAGACAGCTGACCCCCGATGTGGGGGGTATCCCCCGATGTTGATACAGCAGATCACCGCCACGGAGGGCTTTGCCCCTGGCATGCATGCCCGCATCCCATTTTTTCCAGCCCCCGAAAGGCCGAGGCCATGGCAGTTATCCCCCGAATTCTCAAGGATCGAGGCCGCAAACTCTGGCGCGATCTCCAACGCGAAGCCGAATTCGACCCCCACGAAACGCCCGTTCTGCTCGAAACATGCCGCACAGTCGACACAATCGACGCTCTCGCAGACGCGATCGAGCGCGACGGCGTCATGATCACGGGCTCACAGGGACAGAGCGTCATAAATCCGGCCGTGGCCGAACTGAGGCAGCAACAGCAGTCGCTCGCCCGTCTGATGGGGATTCTGAACCTCGACAGCATCGACTCGGTTGCGTCTCTTCAAACGCTCGCGTCGATCCATGGGCGAGCCGCCGCGAATGCTCGGCACAGCAAGCGGAACCGTGCCTAGGCGCCGCGTTCCGAAGGCCGCGACCGGAAATGTGATGCCTGCCGCGCTCGAAATCTCTCCCCGCGCTTGGCGGCTGGCGCTTCTCGCCGGCGACCTCACAAACGATGAGTACGGCACGGCTCGAGCGGAAAATGCCACGGCTCGTCGCGCTTTCCTCGCCACCTGCACCACCAAGCCGAAGAACGTTCCCGAAGCCGAGTTCCTGCAAGCCCACGGGTTGAGCTGGGAACAACGGCACCTCTTCCAGCCCTGAATTTCTCCTCACAGCGTCAACCGCACCGCCGAGTTCGTCATTTCTCGGAGCACCGGAACGGATGGCTAGCGAGCGACCCTCCTTTCGTCGCGATGACCTGCCAGCGCCTCGAGCGAGCCCCGTAGACGGCAGTCACACGCCTACGGGTCTCGCTCGCTTTGTCGTACCCGGATCCCGGGCGACCCCAACACTTCGAAGGAATCCACATGACCGACCGCACTATCGCGATCAGACTTACCGCCAACGTCGCGGAGCACAACAAGAACATCGATCTAGCCAGGGAACGAGTTCAGGCCTACGGGGCCGAGACCGTTGCTACGGCTAATCGTCAAGAGGCGATGCAGCAGGCTGTGCAGAAGGTCGGCCAAGGCTTTCTCGTCGGCGGTCTCGCTATCGGCGCTGGTGTGGCCCTGGTGGTAACCGCATATGCGCGCTACGACAAGGCGCTGTCTGGCTTCGACGCCGTGGCCCAAGTGTCGGACGCGACCCTCTCGCAGCTCGGCGACACGGCGGTTACCCTCGGCAAGAAATACGGTGTAGGTGCATCCGACGCGATCGCCGGCGCAACCGACCTCAAGAAGGCCGGCGTAGAGGTCGCCGACATCATGGGTGGCGCTCTAAACGGTGCCCTGACACTCACCGCGGCCGGGAACATGAGCGTGGGCGACTCTGCCGAGACCGCGGCCATCGCCATGACCCAGTTTGGGCTCTCTGGCAAGGACGTCCCCCACATCGCCGACCTCCTCGCCGCGGGTGCGGGCAAAGCCGTCGGTGAAGTCTCAGACCTCGCAGCGGCACTTCGACAGTCCGGGCTCGTCGCCAGCCAGTTCGGTCTTTCCCTAGATGAGACAGTCGGCGGGCTGAGTGCGTTCGCCAGCGCGGGCCTGATCGGTTCGGACGCCGGTACGTCGTTCAAGTCGATGCTTCTCTCCATGGCGTCGCCTACGGGTGTTGCGGCCAAGGAGATGGCTAAGTACAACCTCGACCTCTACGACGGGGAAGGCCACTTCATTGGCCTCAGCGCCGCGGCAGGTGCCCTACAGACCAGTTTCAAGGGAGTGAGCGACGAGAACCGGCAGGCGGCGCTCTCGATCATCTTCGGCCAGGACGCGATTCGATCCGCAACCGTGCTCTACCAGCAGGGCGCGGCCGGAATCGAGAAGTGGACCGACATGGTCAACGATGCCGGTTACGCCGAGGAGATGGCGACGGCGAAGCTGAACAACCTCGATGGCGACTGGAAGAAATTCAACGCCACCCTCGAGGGCGACTTCATCAAAGCCGGATCCGGCGCGAACGACATCCTCCGCGGACTTGTCCAGGGTGCCACGGGGCTCCTCGACGTCGTCGGGGCCGTGCCCGCACCTGTGCTCGCGACAACGCTCGTCCTCGGCGCGCTCGGTGCCGGTCTCCTCATCGCGACAGGCGCATTCATCCTGGGAGTCCCGAAGGTTCTCGCGTTCCGGGCGGCTCTCGCAACGATCAGCGAGACCGCACCAGGTGTGGCCGCGAACGTGGGCCGGGTCACCTCTGCTCTCGGTGCGATCGGTCGCGGTGCCCTCGCGCTCTCGCTCCTCGTTGGCCTGTTCCAGATGTTCGAAGCGAGCCTGAAACCGTCGACGGCCGAGCTCGCGAAGATGGATGCGGCGCTCGAGCGCGCGTCAAGCGGCACGGCGATCCTGAAAAGCGGAATCGCGAATGTCGAGTCGGGATCGGATTCGTTCAACCGTGCAGCCGCGAAGCTCGAGAACCTTGATGGCGTTCTGGACATCACCGCAGCTCGGTCGAAGGACTTCTGGGGTGCCCTCAACAACGGTGGCGCGCCGTCTGGCGTCGAAGGATACGCGTTCAGCGACGCGGAGAAGGCGCTAAAAGCCATCGGCGGGCAACTGGGCACCCTGGCAGAAACAAACCTCCCAGCAGCCCAGAAAGCCTTCTCTCTTCTCGTGGAGAAGACCGACGGCAGCGAGCAGTCACAGTGGCGACTCCTCCGGGCAACCGAGGGCTACGAAGCCGGACTCCGTACCCAAGCGGAGGCGCTGGGCATCAACGTCGACACCACAGATGACGCCGTCAACAAGCAGCGACTTCTCGAGCTAGCCCAGGGAACCGGGCTCTACGCCACGAAGACTCTTACGGACGGCACCACCGCGCTAGCCGACAGCACGCAGGCACAGGCACAGGCATCCGAAGAGGCATCGGAAGCGCTCGCGAAATGGATCGAGGCGACCTCGGACGCCGACGCTGCGTTCGTCGATCTCGGTTCGATCATGGACAACGTCCGCGAGAAGAACAAGGCCGCGGCCGAAGGCCTCGCGGATGCGTGGAACGAAGCCAACCCGGATGAGCCCGCTCAGGAATGGGGCGACTTCTACGACGGCATGAGCGTGTCGATCGAGGACTACATGGCCGACCTGCAGAGGCAGGTCGACGCGCAGACCAACTGGGAAGCGAACATGATCGCCCTCTCTGGGCGTGTGTCTACCGGAATGATCGATGAACTGCGTGACCTCGGCCCCGAGGGTGCCGACCAGGTGGCGCTCCTCAACACGATGACGGACGAACAGCTTGCGGTCGTCGAAGCGAACTTCGGGCAGCGCGCGGCCGGCGCCACGGGCCAGTTCGCGAGCACCCTCAACAACGCCGCTCCGGTGATCGCCGCGGCAGGCGCGCAGCTCGGGCAGGGCGCCGCGATGGAGATCGCGACGAAGCTCGCGAACGGGACTTCCACGGTCGACCAGATCATGACCGATTACGGCATCACAATCGAGTCAATCAAACCCGAAGTCACGGTTACGGCCAAGACGGACGCAGCAGTCGCGTCCATCAACAGCGTGCAGACCGCGCTCGATTCGCTCGACACGTTCAAGTCGATCTCCGTCGCGATCTCGGCGGTAGTTGATGCCGCGACGAGCAAGGCCGACGGTGGGCTGATCCCGAACATGGCCGGCGGTTCGCCCTCATGGTTCGGCAATGGAGTCGTCACCGGCCCCGGCGGATCTCGTGACGACAAGGTGAAGGCGAACCTTTCCCCCGGTGAGTTCGTTGTGAACGCGAGGCAGACCGCCGCGCATCTCTCCGACCTGATCGCCATCAACGCGGGCCAGGAGCCATCGTGGGGCGATAACGGCGTGTACGGGACCCCGACCTACCTCCGCAGCTCGCAAGGCTCCACAACAGGCGGCAGCACGACGACAGTAAACAACAGTTTCACCATCCACGCCGCCCCCGGGATGGACGAAGACGCGCTGACCGACCGTATCGCTCGAAAGTTCGATAAAGCACTCCGCTAGACACCAGCGCCCCCACCTTTCGAGGTGGGGGCGCTATTCGTGTTTGCGGGGCGGTAGCGTGACGCCATGACGACACGAGATATCACGCCGAGAGACTGCCCCGAGCACGGACCATTCACGGGAGTTCTCATTCAACCGACCGGCGACACGCCCGAACTGTTCATCTGTGATGAATGCGAGAGGTTGAAGGAAGAAGTGAAGTAGCACGTATGTAGCACGACCCCCCAGAAACGAGGAAAACCCCCGGTTTCCCGGGGGTTTCTCTGTGGGCGATACTGGGATCGAACCAGTGACCTCTTCCGTGTCAGGGAAGCGCGCTACCGCTGCGCCAATCGCCCATTCGTTCGTCTCACTCGGAGACTGAGTCTGTGAAACCCTGTTGAGTGGAGGTGGCGACGGGATTTGAACCCGTGTGGACGGCTTTGCAGGCCGCTGCCTCGCCTCTCGGCCACGCCACCATTCATTTGAGCTACACGACATTAGAACTGCATGTCGTGAATCTTCTCACTCGAGCGGATGACGAGATTCGAACTCGCGACCCTAACCTTGGCAAGGTTATGCGCTACCACTGCGCCACATCCGCATTTGCTCGCTTTTCAGCGTGCGTTGAAGACTCTAGCCGATAGATCGCGGCTTGGCCAAACCGAGGCATCCGCGGGGCGTCACAAACGGCATCCGAACCGCTTTCGTCCCCGGTAATCATGCCGAACGGGCGACCCGTGTGCACCCCGCTTCCCGGGCGTGTCGGGCCGGATCCGAGCGTCGATGTGCGATGCGGCCGTCGCGTCGGCTAGGATCATTCCGCGCTGCTTCGTGCGGCGCGTGACGGGCGATTGGCGCAGTTGGTAGCGCGCTTCGTTCACACCGAAGAGGTCATCGGTTCGAGTCCGGTATCGCCCACCCGTCGGAAGCCCTGATCAATCGCAAGATTGTTCGGGGCTTTCTCTGTTCGGCAGCGAGGTGACGACGCCGGCTGCACCACGTGAGGGGATGCCATGTCACAGCAGGTCGAGTTCGGACTGGACACGTTCGGAGACGTGACGACGGGCCCGGGCGGAACGCCCCGCTCCTATGCGCAGGTCATCCGCGACGTCATCGCGGAGGGAGTGCTCGCCGACCAGGTCGGCGTGGACTTCATCGGCCTGGGCGAGCACCACCGCGACGATTTCGCCATCTCGGCACCGGATGTCGCGCTTGCGGCCATCGCGGGACAGACGTCGCGCATCCGGCTCGGTTCTGCGGTCACCGTTCTGAGTTCGGACGACCCCGTGCGGGTGTTCCAGCGCTTCGCGACCCTCGACGCCGCATCCGATGGCCGGGCCGAGGTCATCCTCGGTCGCGGCTCGTTCACCGAGTCCTTTCCCCTCTTCGGCTACGAGCTCAGCCAGTACGAGGAACTCTTCGAAGAGAAGCTCGACATCTTCACGCGCCTGCTGACAGAGAAGCCCGTGACCTGGCAGGGAAGCACTCGGCCCGCGCTCGTCGACCAGCGCGTGTTCCCGACCACCGAGTCCGGAAAGCTGAAGACGTGGATCGGAGTCGGTGGAAGCCCCGAATCCGTCGTTCGGGCCGCGAGGTACGGACTCCCCCTGATGCTCGCGATCATCGGCGGGGATCCCGTGCGGTTCGCGCCCTACGCCGACCTGTACCGCCGCGCGCTCGCCCAGCTCGAGAGCCCGGAGCTTCCCATCGGCGTGCACTCCCCCGGCTACGTCGCCGCCACCGACGAGCAGGCTCGCCAGGAGTTCTGGCCCGAGTACAAGAAGATGCGCGACCGCATCGGTGCCGACCGCGGATGGCCGCCCATGGCGCGGTCGGAGTTCGACCGGGAGGCGGGCCCGCACGGATCGCTGTACGTGGGATCGCCGGAGACCGTCGCGCAGAAGATCGCCTCCACTGTGCGCGCGATCGACGCGAGCCGCTTCGACCTCAAGTACAGCGCCGGCCCCCTGTCGCACGAGCGACTCATGACGTGCATCGAGCTCTACGGAACGGCGGTCATCCCCCGCGTTCGCGAACTGCTCGCCGAATGACGGCGGTCGACACGAGCGGGGTCGGCTTCCGCTCCAAGCGCGGCCCCGTGCTCATCGCCCTCATGGTGACGACCGGGCTCGTGGCGATCGACTCGACGATCCTGGCCACCGCCGTGCCGTCCATCGTCGACGACCTGGGCGGCTTCGCACAGTTCCCTTGGCTGTTCTCCATCTACCTGCTCGCGCAGGCGGTGTCGGTGCCGCTCTACGCGAAGCTGGCCGACACCGTGGGACGCAAACCGATCATCCTGATCGGCGTCGGTCTCTTCCTGCTGGGCTCCGTCCTCTGCGGCTTCGCCTGGAGCCTGCCCGCCCTGATCGCATTCAGAGCGGTGCAGGGCCTGGGGGCCGGCGCCGTGCAGCCCATGGCCGTCACCATCGCGGGCGACATCTACTCGGTGGCCGAACGCGCCAAGGTGCAGGGCTACCTGGCGAGCGTGTGGGCCATCAGCTCCGTCGCGGGGCCGACCCTCGGCGGGGTGTTCTCCGAGTTCGTGTCGTGGAGGTGGATCTTCTTCGTCAACGTGCCGCTGTGCCTGGTCGCCGGGTGGATGCTCGTGACCCGGTTCCACGAGAAGATCACGCCGCGCGAGCATCGGCTCGACATCGCCGGTGCGGCGCTGCTGACGGCCGGGCTCAGCCTGGTGATCCTCGCCGTCCTCGAGGGCGGCCAGGCCTGGGCGTGGAACTCCGTTCCGAGCATCGCGGCCTTCGGCGCGGGCGGTGCGCTGCTCACGGCGTTCGTGCTCGTGGAGCGGCGCGCGGCCGAACCGATACTCCCCCTCTGGGTCTTCTCCCGGAGGCTCCTCATCACGACGACCCTGATCTCGCTCGGCGTCGGGTCGATCCTCATCGGGCTCACGTCGTACGTGCCGACCTTCCTCGAGGGGGTGACCGGCGCGTCCCCCCTTCTCGCGGGTCTGGCCCTGGCGGCCCTCACGATCGGCTGGCCGATCTCCGCCTCGCTCTCCGGCAGGCTCTATCTGCGCCTCGGCTTCCGCACGACGGTCCTCATCGGCATGGGCTTCGCCGTGCTGGGCGCGGTGTCGCTGCTCCTGAGCTACACCGATCCGCAGGTCGTGCTCATCGCCGCCAGCTGCTTCCTCGTCGGCCTCGGGCTGGGCCTCGTCGCCACCCCGAGTCTGATCGCTGCGCAGTCAAGCGTGCCGTGGAACGAGCGCGGCGTCGTGACCGGTACGAACCTGTTCTCCCGCTCGATCGGCAGCGCCGTGGGCGTGGCCGTCTTCGGCGCGATCGCGAACGGCATCTTCGCCGCGAGTGCGCGCGGTGAGGACGATCCCGCCGTTCTGACGAACGCGTCGGGCGCAGTCTTCCTCGCCGTGCTCGTGTGCGTCGCGCTCACCATCGTGGCCGCGCTCGTGATGCCGCCGGCCCGGGTCGAAGACGTGGAGCACATCGACGCGCCGGCCTAGTTCCGCCTACGACGAACGGCGGCCCTTCAGGGCCGTCGAGACCGCGGCGAACTGGGTGGCGTTCACAGAGGATGCCTCCCGGCGCATGCCCGATTCGAACACGCGGAAGACACGATCGAGCCTCGCCCAGCTCGGTCGCCCCTGCGAATCCCAGGGGCCGGCGCCGACGAAGACGAAGTGCCGCGAGTCGTCGTCGTGGGGTTTGCTCGTGAGCTGCAGCGCGAGGACGGATTGCGGTGTGTCCCGGGCGACGATGAGCACGGGCCGGTCCTTGCCCCGCCCGTCGTTCTCCTCGTAGGGCACCCAGGTCCAGATGACCTCGCCCGGGTCGGGCTCCGCATCGACCCGCGGATCGAACTCGACCCGGGTTCGTGCGAGCGCTGCCGCCGGCACCTCGATCGTGGCCTCGGGTCCGGTGCGTCCCGGCGACGTCGCCGAGGCGACATCGGATGCGCGGCGGCCGCTCGAACCAGCGGGGCCTCGGGCGGCCGGGCGTCGGTCGACGGTCGGCCGCGACCTGGTCGTCGCGCCCGAGCCGAACACGGCCAGGATGCTGCGCACGACTGCCGTCACTCCCACGAGTCTCATGTCGCCGAGCGTACAGCGTCGTCAAGCCCCGGGGCGCCGGGCGGCGTCGCTGGTAGACAGATCGAATGACGATTCGTACCGACGGCACTGTCCCCCTTCGCTCCTACGGTGTCATCGGAGACGGCCGGACGATCGCTGTGATCGCCGAAGACGGCGGCGTCGACTGGATGCCCATGCCGGGAATGGACACGACACCCGTCTTCGCCCGCCTGCTCGACGCGCAGGACGGCGGAGCCATCGAGCTGGCTCCGGCCGAGGACTACACCGTGTCGAGGCGCTACATCGACGGCACCAACGTGCTCGAGACCACGTTCACCACGGCGTCGGGCGTCGCGGTCCTCACCGACGCGCTCGTGACGGGCATCGCCGGCAGACTGCCATGGACGGAGATCGCCCGGCGCGTCGACGGCACGTCGGGCAGTGTGCGGTTCCGCTGGAGGGTGGCCCCGGGAACCTGCCTGTCGACGGCTTCGCCCTGGAAGCAGGCCACGACCCACGGCCCCGTCATCCGGGTCGACGGGGTGACAATCGCGGTGCGCGGCGTCAGCCACGGCCCGCGCGGCGGCGGCGACGCGGCGTTCGCCGGCTCGTTCACCACGGAGAAGGGCTCCCGTCATGTGATCACCGTCGTGGGCACGGCGAACGAACCGTTGCACCTGCCGGATGCGGCCAACGTCGACCGCGGCATCGACCGCACGATCGAGAACTGGCAGTTCTGGTCTCGGGAGTTCAGCTACGACGGCCCGTGGTCTCTCGACGTGCACAGGAGCGCCCTGGCCCTGAAGCTGCTCATCTACAGTCCGACGGGCGCCATCGCGGCCGCGGGCACGACATCCCTGCCCGAGAACCCGCGCGGCGGTAAGAACTGGGACTACCGCTTCGCCTGGGTGCGAGACGTCGCCTACACGCTGCACGCGCTCATCCGCTTCGGGCTGCGCGAGGAGACCCACGCCGCCGTCGCGTGGCTGCTCACCACCATCAGGCAGAACGGCCCCGAGCTGCATATCTTCTACCGGCTCGACGGATCACTGCCGTCGGGCGTGACGAAGCACGACGCCCCCGGATGGAACGGCGCAGGCCCCGTCGTGACGGGCAACCCGGCGAGTGGCCAGTTGCAGCTGGGCGTCTACGGCGACCTGTTCGACGTCATGAGGCTGTACGTCTCGGCCGGCAACGTCCTGGATGCAGAGACGGGCCGGCTACTCGCATCGGTCGCGGATCGCGCCTGCGACGCGTGGCGGCAACGCGACGCGGGCATGTGGGAGCTCGAGGACGAGCAGCACTACACCTCGTCGAAGATGGGCTGCTGGCAGGCTCTGGATGCCGCGGTCGAGCTGTGCGAGAAGGGCCAGATCCCGGGCGACTCGGCCCGGTGGATCGCCGAGCGCGGGCACACCAGGGAGTGGATCGAGGCGAACTGCTGGTCGGACGAGCTGCAGAGCTACGTCGCCTACCCCGGATCGGATGAGCTCGACGCGTCGGTGCTGCTGCACGGGCCCAGCGGCTTCGATCGCGGCGACCGGATGTCGAGCACCATCGACGCGCTGCGGCATGAGCTGGGCCGCGGGCCCCTCCTCTATCGCTACTCGGGTGCCGAGGCGGAGGAGGGCGCGTTCGTGGCCTGCTCGTTCTGGCTGGCCTCCGCCCTCGCGTGCGTGGGTCGTACGAAGGAGTCGGTCGCCCAGATGGACGCCATGATCGCGCTGTCGAACGACGTCGGAATCTTCTCCGAGATGATCGACCCGGACGACATGTCGTTCCTCGGCAACCTGCCTCAGGCTCTGAGCCATCTCGCCCTGGTGAACGCTGCGATCACGATCGAGGAGCTCTCCGGGCTCGACTGACGGAGACGTATCCCAGCACGACTTCGATGGTGATGCAACCCGCTGACGACTGTCGGCGGCGGTGCCTATCGTGGAGACCATGACAACCACAATCGAACGTCCGACCGAAGCCCCCAGCGACGCGGGAGCCAAGAGCACCCGACGCCAGAACGCGGAGCGTGGCTTCAAGGCCTCGAAGTCGCTGACCGACAGCCTGCAGAAGGTCCTGGTCGACCTGATCGAGCTTCACCTCCAGGGCAAGCAGGCGCACTGGAACGTCGTGGGCAAGAACTTCCGTGACCTCCACCTGCAGCTCGACGAGATCATCGACGCCGCCCGGGAGTTCAGCGACACGGTCGCCGAGCGCCTCCGGGCCCTGCACGCGGTGCCAGACGGGCGCAGCGACACCGTCGCTGCGACGACCACGCTGCCCGAGTACCCGAACGGTGAGGTCGACACGGCCGAGACCGTCGATCTGATCACTGTGCGCATCGAAGCCGTGGTGGGAACCATGCGCGACGTGCACGACGAGGTCGACGAAGCCGACCCCACGAGCGCCGACATCCTGCACGGCATCATCGAGAAGCTCGAGCAGTACGCCTGGATGGTCTCTGCCGAGAACCGCACGGCAACGAAGAAGTCCTAGGCCTTCTCCGTACAACGAAGAACGGCGTGCCACTCCCTGAGGGAGTGACACGCCGTTCTTGGCTGTGTCTGTGATGCGGAGAGGTCAGCGGGTCTCTTCGAGGAGGATGTAGCCCTCTTCGCCGTGAACCACCGTGTCGATACCGGCGATCTCGTCTTCGTTCTTGACCCGGAAGCCCATCGTCTTCTCGATGATGAGGGCGATGACGTAGGAGAGCACGAAGGAGTAGACCATCACGATGAGGGCCGAGAGGGCCTGTACACCGAGCTGGGCCGGGCCGGCACCGAAGAACAGGCCGACACCCTCGCCCAGGAGGCCGATGTAGAGGGTACCGATGACACCACCGACGAGGTGGATGCCCACGACGTCGAGCGAGTCGTCGAAGCCGAGCTTGAACTTCAGGTCGATGGCGAGTGCACAGACGGCACCGGCGACGATACCGAGAACGATGGCCCAGAAGGGCGACAGCGCTGCACAGGCCGGGGTGATCGCGACCAGACCGGCGACGGCACCGGAAGCTGCACCGACGGAGGTGGGCTTGCCGTCCTTGATCTTCTCGACGACGAGCCAGCCGAGGATGGCGGCGGCGGGAGCGGCGATCGTGTTGAGGAAGGCGATGGCGGCGATGCCGTCGGCAGCGAGCTCGCTACCGGCGTTGAAGCCGAACCAGCCGAACCACAGGAGGCCGGCGCCGAGGAGCACGAAGGGAGGGTTGTGCGGCTTGTGGATTCCCTTGGCGAAGTTCACGCGCTTGCCGAGGACGAGCGCCAGGGCCAGGGCCGCAGCACCGGCGTTGATGTGCACCGCGGTACCGCCGGCGAAGTCGATCACGCCGAGGTTGTATGCGATGAAACCGCCGTCGACCACACCCTCGTCGCCGAGGGTGAAGTTGAACACCCAGCTGGCGACGGGGAAGTAGACGACCGTGGCCCAGACACCGGCGAAGATCATCCAGGCGCCGAACTTGGCACGATCGGCGATGGCGCCGGAGATGAGGGCGACCGTGATGATCGCGAAGGTGGCCTGGAACGCGGCGAAGGCGATGGCCGGGAACGCGGCGTCACCGTCGCTCGCCGTCGCGAAGACTCCGTTCAGACCGAGCTGGTCGAGGTCGATTCCGATGAAGCCGTCGATGCCGACGTAGTTTCCGACGCCCCCGTTCGAGAAGGCGATGGCGTATCCGTACAGCACCCAGAGAACGCCGATGAGCCCCATGGCTCCGAAGCTCAGCATCATCATGCTGATCACGCTCTTGGCCTTGACGAGTCCTCCGTAGAAGAACGCAAGTCCTGGCGTCATCAGAAGTACGAGGGCCGCTGCTATGAGCAAAAAGGCGGTATTGCCCTGGTCCAGCTCCATTGAATTTACCTCTCTTAGTTGTTGCAAAAGTGCACCGAGAGATGATGACGAACGGGGGTGCTGTTAGGAGGAAACCAGCGCGCGCGCCTCACTCGGGTATGCCCAACTATCGTGTGAAGAAGTTTCAAAACATGCGCCTGAATGTTTCCGGGGCGTAACGCTCGTGGCTGAAATGTAACAACTGTGTTTCGCGTGACTGGCGAAGAGCGCAGAGATGCCTGCGAACTCGCCCCGCCGGCTCAGGCCTGGGTGGATGCGATGAGTCGCGACACCGAGCGAAGGTACTTCTTGCGATACCCGCCCGACATCATGTCGCCGGCGAACACCTCGTCGAGCGGGCTGCCCGTGGCCAGGATGGGAACCTGCGCATCGTAGACACGGTCGATGAACGCGACGAAGCGCAGCGCGTCGGTCTGACTGTGCAGCGGCACCACGCGGTCGAGCACGATGGCCTCGATGCCGTCGAGAAGCTTCACGAACTTCGACGGGTGGATGGTGCCGAGGTGCGAGACGAGCTCGCTGAAGTCGTCGCGCGAGACCGACCCGGGCGAGCTCTTCTCGATGACGGCGGAGACGGCGTCGTCGATCTCCGCCTCCCCGATCACCCGGGCATGACCCTCGATGTCCCGGCGGCGGTAGTCGAGCCCGTCGATCCTCACGGTATCGAACCGATCGGACAGCGACTGGATCTCGCGTAGGAAGTCGGCGGCGGCGAAGCGGCCCTCCCCCAGCGCGTTGGGCGGCGTATTGCTCGTCGCCGCCAGACGGGTGCCGGATGCGCTCAGCTCGCCGAGCAGGCGCGTCATCATCATCGTGTCGCCCGGATCGTCGAGCTCGAACTCGTCGATGGCGATCAGCTTGGCCCCGGTGAACAGTTTCAGCGCCGCGGCGTACCCCATCGCTCCCACGATCGCCGTGTACTCGATGAAGGTGCCGAAGTATTTGGGCGCCGGAGCCGCGTGCCAGAGTGCCGCGAGCAGGTGGGTCTTGCCCACGCCGAAGCCGCCATCGAGGTAGATCCCGGTCGGCCCCGGCGCCGCCCTCTTCTGCCGGGAGAAGAAGCCTCCGGTGCGGCCGACCGGGGCCCACGATGCCGAGAAGGTGCGCACGATCTCGAGCGCCTCCGTCTGGGAGGGGTATTCGGGGTCGGGCCGGTAGGAATCGAACGAGGCCCCGTCGAACTGGCGCGGCGGCACCAGGACCGCCGCCATCTCGGCTCCCGACAGGCTCGGCGCGCGATCGACGAGTCGAACGAGTGTGGTCGGGAGCGATGACGCCATGGGAGAGCTCTTCCGGTGAGTTTGTGTCGAACGAAGACATTTCCGGGAGAACGACCACCGGAACGGCATAGATTCGAGAGGGAGACACGTCTCTCCAGACTAAACCGCGAACACCCTGTCGGACGGCCCTGCCGTCCGCGTGCACTCCCAGGAGGAACCCCCATGGCCGTCGCCGCCGATCCGTCGCCCCGCTTCGCCGCTTTCGCGCATCCGGAGCGTCTCGTGAGCACCGACTGGCTGCAGCAGCACCTCGGCGAACCGGGCCTCGTGGTCGTGGAGTCCGACGAGGACGTGCTCCTCTACGAGACCGGCCACATTCCGACCGCCGTCAAGGTCGACTGGCACACCGATCTCAACGATCCGGTCGTGCGGGACTACATCTCGGGTGAGCAGTTCGCCGCTCTGGCATCGTCGAAGGGGATCTCGCGAGACAGCACCGTGGTCGTCTACGGCGACAAGAACAACTGGTGGGCCGCCTACGCGCTCTGGGTGTTCACCCTGTTCGGTCACACCGACGTCCGCCTGCTCGACGGCGGCCGGGATGCCTGGATCGCCGAGGGCAGGGCCGTCACGACAGACGAGACCGAGGTCGCGCCCGCCTCCTACCCTGTCGTCGACCGCGACGACGCGGCCATCCGTGCCTTCAAAGACGACGTCCTCGACCATTTCGGCAGCCCGCTGATCGATGTGCGCTCGCCCGAGGAGTTCTCCGGAGAGCGCACCACCGCTCCCGCCTACCCCGAGGAGGGTGCGCTGCGGGCCGGGCACATCCCCACCGCGCAGAACGTGCCCTGGGCACGCGCCGCCGCCGCCGACGGCCGCTTCCGCGAGGTCGAGGAGCTGAACGAGATCTACCGGCAGGGCGCAGGCCTCGCCGACGGCGATGCCATCATCGCCTACTGCCGCATCGGCGAGCGGTCGAGCCACACCTGGTTCGTGCTCACCCACCTCCTGGGGTTCGAGGGCGTGCGCAACTACGACGGTTCGTGGACAGAGTGGGGAAGCGCCGTGCGGGTTCCCATCACCACGGGCGCGGAACCGGGAGAGGCGCCGGCGCGCTAGGACCCGCCCTCGTGGGTCATAATTTCACTGACATGGATGCGACAGAACTTCCCGACTCCCTTGCTGAGATCCGCGACGACTTCCTCGGACTCGAGGTCAAGGAGCGGCTGCAGCTGCTGCTCGAGTTCTCGAACGAATTGCCCGAGTTGCCCGAGCGGTATCGCGACCACCCCGATCTCTTCGAACGGGTGGAGGAGTGCCAGTCGCCCATCTTCATCGTCGTGGAGGTGGATGGAGAGGGTTCGGTTCACCTGTTCGCGACCGCTCCCCCGGAGGCGCCCACGACCAGAGGCTTCGCGTCGATCCTCGTGCAGGGCATCGAGGGGCTCTCCGCTTCGCAGGTGCTCGAGCTCGCAGACGACTATCCGAGCATGCTCGGTCTCACGGCCGCCGTCTCGCCCCTGCGCATCCGCGGAATGACCGCCATGCTCGCGCGTATCAAACGGCAGGTGCGCGAACGCACGGCCTGATTCGGAGCGGCGTGAATCAGAGCCGCTCGAGCCAGGTCCTGATCGATTCGGTCCAGCGCTCCGGGTCGTAGTTCCAGAGCTTCACGTGCCGGGCGATCGAGAACGGAACGAACGTCACGATGTCGGGTCGGAGCTCGGCCAGCCGCCTGCTCGACGAACTCGACACGTAGCCGTCGTCGTCGCTGTGCAGAAGCAGGGTGCGGGTCTCCAGATCACCGTTGCGCGCCACGAAGTCGAGCCGGTCGAGATCGACGGATGTCTGCAGCCCGGTCGCGACGTTGCCCCACTCGTGCGTCAGCGCGGCCAGGGCGGCGTTCTGCACGGGCCGAGGGATGTGCAGCTGCGTGCTGCGGTAGCGGAGCGTCTCGTGCCAGTCGATCACGGGCGAATCGAGCACGATGCCGTCGATCACGTGGCGCATGGATGAGCGGGTGGCGACCTGCAGAACGGTGGCGCCTCCCATCGACCAGCCCATGAGGACAACACTCGTCGCGCCGGCGTTCACGGCATAGGAGAGGGCCGCGTCGACGTCCTCCCATTCCGTATCGCCCAGCCGGAACCGTCCGTCGGGGCTGCGCGGCGCATCCCCGTCGTTGCGGTACGAGACGAGCAGCGAGGTGTAGCCGCTCTCGTGGAACACCCTGCTCGCGCGGAGCGTCTCGCCGCGCCGCACCGCGCGGCCGTGCACCTGGATGACCCAGCGGGTGGAATCGGGGTCGGCGGCGGGAATGAGCCAGGCCGGTGCGTCGCCGAGCGGCGTTGCTATGGAGACATCGCGGTAGGGGAACGGGAACTCGCGCGGGTGGAGGTGATACCAGCCGCTGATGCGCCCCGTCGTCGCCGCCTCGATGTCGCCGTAGTCGACCTCGAGCAGCGATCGGGTGACCAGGCCATCCGACACGGAGATGATCTCGCCGATACGCGCGTGGCCGCCGTTGCGGTCGAACCACATGCTGTAGCGGCCGGGCAGCAGGGTGTCCGCGGTGGCCTCGAACGTGATGGTTCCGGCCTCGACGTCGACCGACTCTATCCGTGCGTCCTCCGCAGGGTGCCGCGGCGGCACGACGACCGATCGGGAGACGAGTGTCGTGAGCACGGCGCCCGCGGCCGCGGCGGCCGCGGCAAGGGCCCCCGCCGCGATGGCCACGACGGCCCAGGCCGGAACAGGTCGGTGCTGGTGTGGTGCGGTCATGCGTTCTCGTCTTCCGTGTCGACCGCTGCGGAATTCGACCGGACGGCACCCGCAACGGGCCTCGTCGGCGTGCCTGCGGCGCGCAGCATGCGGGAAACTCTAGTCTGCAGACGTGTCCGACACTCCAACCACGCCCGAACTCCCCGCAGCCTTCGCAGCTGCCGTGGCAGCGGTTCGTGCAGCTGTGACCCGCCCGGAACTCGTCGTGAACGAGATTCCCTCGCCGGCCAACCTCGCCCCGTACTCGCTCGCCCTCGCGGCCGACGTCAACCCGGAGCGGCACGGTTCCGACTCCGAGCTCGGGACGGGCCGGTTCATCCTTCTCCACGATCCCGACGAACCCGAGGCCTGGGGCGGAGCCTTCCGGGTGGTCTGCTTCGCGCAGGCCCCCCTCGAGACCGACATCGGACTCGACCCGTTCCTGGCCGACGTGACCTGGTCGTGGCTGGTCGACGCGCTCGACACGCGAGGCGCACGGTACTCCGCGGCATCCGGCACCGCCACCAAGATCATCTCGAGCGGATTCGGCGAATTGAAGTCGCAGGGTGACGGTGCGCAGATCGAGCTCCGCGCATCCTGGACCCCGCACGATTTCGACGTGACGGCCCATGTGGAAGGCTGGGGGGAACTGCTCTGCATGCTCGCCGGTCTTCCCCCGGCGGTCGACGGAGTCACCCAATTGAATGCGAGGCGCTTCGGGCGTGACTGACGACAATCTGACTGAAGACGGCGAGTCCGCCTCCGACGTCGAGACCACTGCCGCGCCGGCCGAGCCGACGCCGCGCACACTGGCTCTCACGGTCATCGACACGCGCGAGGCCTACCTCGATGCCGTCGAGAAGATCGCGGCGGGATACGGGCCGATCGCGGTCGACGCGGAGCGGGCATCCGGGTTCAAGTTCTCGCAGCGCGCGTACCTCATCCAGCTGTACCGGCGAGGTGCCGGAAGCTTCCTCTTCGATCCCCCGGCGATCGGCTCCTTCTCGGAGTTGAACGACGCGATCTCCCGTGAGGAGTGGATCCTCCACGCCGCCAGTCAGGACCTTGCCTGCCTTCGGGAGGTCGGACTCGACCCGCGGGTCATCTTCGACACCGAACTCGCTGCGCGACTGCTGGGCATCCCCCGGGTCGGACTCGGCAGCGTCGTCGAGGAGTTCCTCGGCATCCACCTCAAGAAAGAGCACTCGGCAGCCGACTGGTCCCGCCGCCCGCTTCCGGAGTCCTGGCTCGAGTACGCTGCGCTCGATGTGGAGCTGCTGCCCGATCTGCGCGACAAGCTCGCCGAGCTCCTGATCGAGAACTCGAAGGCCGTGATCGCCGCGCAGGAGTTCGAGGCCACCAGGGCGAAGGAGCCCAAACCTGTCGCGGCCGAACCGTGGCGCAGACTCACCGGCGTGCATTCCCTCCGCAATCCCCGCAACGTGGCTGTGGCTCGAGCGCTCTGGATGGCCAGGGACGCGCTCGCGCGGGAGATCGACGTGTCACCCGGCCGGCTCGTGCCCGACTCCAGCCTCGTCGCGGCAGCGCGGGTGCTTCCCGAGTCCAAGCGCGAGCTCGCGGCCCTGAAGGAGTTCTCGGGCCGGGCGAGCCGCACGGAGATCGACCGTTGGTGGGCTGCCCTCGAGGAGGGCAAGGCGGCCACCGATCTTCCGGTGAACCGTCGAAGCGAGGACACCCTGCCGCCGCCCCGAAGCTGGGCCGACCGCAACCCCGAGGCCGACGCCCGCCTCAAAGCTGCTCGGGCCGCCCTGGCCGCGTTGTCGGAGTTCGTCAACATCCCCGTCGAGAACCTTCTGACCCCCGAGATCCTGCGTCGGATCGCCTGGACACCGCCCGAGCCGATGGCGGCGGAGGGCGTCGCCGCCTCGCTGTCCGAGCTGGGCGCACGTCCTTGGCAGCTTGAACTAACTGCACAGCCGATCGCTCAAGCCTTTGTGGATGCCCACCAAAAGCCGGAGAACGAGTCCGAAGCCTCGTCGTAGGAAGAGTCAAAGGATTTCGGCGGCTCAAAAGCCCCGGCCTAGGATCGTCTCGGTTCTCAACGAGAAGGAGGCAAAGTGGCCGAAATAGCCGAAGTCGTATTTGTGGATGGAGTGCGGACGCCGTTCGGGCGTGCGGGCGAAAAGGGCATGTACTGGCAGACCCGTGCCGATGATCTGGTCGTGAAGGCCATCATCGGCCTGCTCGAGAGAAATCCTGCCGTGCCCAAGGACCGCATCGACGAGGTGGCCATCGCGGCTACGACTCAGCAGGGCGATCAGGGGCTCACGCTCGGGCGCACTGCCGCCCTCCTCGCCGGACTCCCCCAGTCGGTTCCCGGATTCGCGATCGACCGCATGTGCGCCGGTGCGATGACGAGCGTCACGACGCTGGGCAGCGGAATCGGTTTCGGCGCCTACGACCTCGCCATCGCCGGCGGCGTCGAGCACATGGGACGGCACCCGATGGGATTCAACGCGGACCCCAACCCGCGATTCCTCGCGGAGAAGCTGGTCTCCGAGGAGGCGCTCAACATGGGCTCGACGGCTGAGCGCATCCACGACCGCTTCCCCTCTCTCACCAAGGAGCGTTCCGACCGCTACGCGCTTCGCAGCCAGCAGAAGGTCGCGGCCGCATACGAGGCCGGCAAGATCCAGCCGGATCTCATTCCCGTCGCCACGCGCAGCGCCGCTGGCTGGGGCCTCGCCACCCGCGATGAGGCACCACGCCCCGAGACGACCATGGAGGGTCTCGCCGGCCTGCGCACGCCGTTCCGGCCGCACGGGCGCGTGACAGCGGGAAACTCGTCGGGACTCAACGACGGAGCGACAGCCTGCCTCCTCGCGAGCGGCGCGACGGCCAAGGAATTGGGCCTCACGACCAAGATGAGACTCGTGAGCTTCGCCTTCGCCGGCGTCGAGCCCGAGATCATGGGGATCGGACCCGTGCCGTCGACCGAGAAGGCGCTTCGCAAGGCCGGTCTGAGCATCACCGACATCGGACTCTTCGAACTGAACGAGGCGTTCGCGGTGCAGGTGCTCTCCTTCCTCGACCACTTCGGCATCGACGATGACGACCCCCGGGTCAACGAATACGGGGGTGCCATCGCGATCGGCCACCCGCTCGCCTCCTCGGGCGTTCGGCTGATGAACCAGCTCGCGCGCCAGTTCGAGGAGCACCCCGAGGTGCGCTACGGCCTCACGGCCATGTGCATCGGGCTCGGACAGGGCGGAACCGTCATCTGGGAGAACCCGCACTACAACAAGAAGGCGAAGGCGGCACAGCGATGACCGACTACTCGACAATCGATTTCTCCGGCCTGGCCGAGCTCTCCGCCGACGAGGTCGTTACCCACTCCTATGTGCGGGACATTCCTCTGCCGAGCGGCAAGGTGCTCGCCCTGATCACGCTCGACAACGATCGCGACCACACGCGTCCGTCGACTCTCGGGCCCAACTCGCTCCTCGAGTACGGTGCCGCCCTCGACGCCCTGGCCGTGAGGGCTGCGGCCGGCGAGATCCAGGCCGTCGCCGTCACGGGCAAGCCGTACATCCTCGCGGCGGGTGCCGACCTCTCGAAGGTCAGTGACATCCCGAGTCGTGAACTTGCGAAGCAGATGGCCCAGCTCGGGCACTTCACTTTCGGAAAGATGGCCACGATCGGCGTTCCGACGTTCGCGTTCATCAACGGACTGGCGCTGGGAGGCGGGGTCGAGGTGGCCCTCGCCGCCGACTACCGCACCATCGACTCGTCGATCCCCGCCCTCGCCCTCCCCGAGGTCTTCCTGGGCATCATTCCCGGTTGGGGCGGCGCCTACCTGCTCCCGAACCTCATCGGCATCGAGAACGCGCTCAAGGTCGTCGTCGAGAATCCGCTGAAGAACAACCGCACGCTCAAGGGCCAGCAGGCGTTCGACCTCGGCATCGCCGACGCCATCTTCGGACCTGCGTCGTATCTCGAGCAGTCGCTCGTGTGGGCCGACGAGGTTCTCGCGGGCCGCATCACGGTCAAGCGTCCGAACGCGCCGGGCAAGCTCGAGCGCCTCGTCAAATGGGACGCGGCCATCTCGATCGCGCGCAAGATGCTCGAGTCCAAGATCGGCTCGGTCGCGGCCTCCCCCTACGCCGCACTCGACCTGCTGAAGGCGGCGAAGTCCGGGTCGGCAGAAGATGGGTTCGCGCGCGAGGACGACGCGCTTGCCGACCTCATCTCCGGCGACCAGTTCCGAGCGAGCATCTATGCCTTCAACCTGGTGCAGAAGCGGGCCAAGCGGCCTGCCGGCGCGCCCGACAAGGCTCTGGCCAAGCCCGTGACCAAGGTCGGCGTCATCGGCGCCGGGCTCATGGCCAGCCAGTTCGCCTTGCTGTTCGTTCGTCGGCTGCGCGTTCCCGTCGTGATCACCGACCTCGATCAGGCCAGGGTCGACAAGGGCCTGTCCTACATCCGCGACGAGATCACCGCGCTCAAAGACAAGGGTCGAATCGGGTCGGACGAGGCCAACCGGCTCAGCGCCCTGGTCTCGGGCACCACCGACAAGGCCGACTTCGCTGATGCCGACTGGGTGATCGAGGCGGTCTTCGAAGAGCTCGGCGTCAAGCAGGACGTGTTCGCCGACGTCGAGAAGTACGTATCGGACACCGCGGTGCTCGCTACCAACACCTCGTCGCTGTCGGTCGAGCAGATCGGTGCGAAGCTGGCCCACCCCGAGCGCCTCGTCGGCTTCCATTTCTTCAACCCCGTCGCCGTGATGCCGCTCATCGAGGTCGTCAACACGCCGTCGACCGATGAGGCCACGCTCAGCACGGCCATGGTCACGGCCGCCAAGCTGCGCAAGAACGCCGTCATCACGAGGGACACCCCCGGATTCGTCGTGAACCGCATTTTGGCGAAGCTGCTCGGCGAGGCGATGCATGCCGTCGACACCGGAACCCCGTTCCAGGTCGTCGACGACGCCCTCAAGCCGTTCGGGCTGCCCATGACCCCGTTCGAGCTGCTCGAGCTCGTGGGACTGAAGGTGGGGGCGCACGTGCTCGACACCCACCACTCGGCCTTCCCCGATCGGTTCTTCGAGAGCCCCAACCTGCACAAGCTCGCAGAGCACGGCAAGATCTTCGATCGAGACGCGAAGGGCGCGATCAAGGGCTTCGACAAGACCGCCGTCAAGATCGTCGCAGACGGAGGGCCGGGAGGAACCGCCCTCACGGAGGCCGAGCTCCTGCGCAGGGTCGAAGACGGACTGGCCGACGAGATCAAGCGCATGCTCGACGACGAGGTCGTGCACGCGGCCGAGGACATCGACCTGTGCCTCATCCTCGGGGCCGGTTATCCGTTCCAGATGGGCGGAGCGACCCCGTACCTCGATCGCGTCGGAGCGAGCGAGCGAGTCTTCGGCGACACGTTCCATCACCCGCCCATTGTCGGTACCGACTGACCCGAACCCTGTCGGGGGCTCGTCCTAGTCTGATGGCATGACCATCCAGTACTACGTGGCGAGCTCCCTCGACGGTTTCATCGCCGACTCCGACAACCGCATCGACTGGCTCCTGCGCTTCGGCACAGCAGATTTCGACGACGGCTACCAGCGGTTTCTGGCCGGCATCGGGGCGATCGTGATGGGGTCGCGAACATACGAGTTCCTTCTCTCCGAGAGCATGAGCGAGTGGCCCTATTCCGTGCCCACCGTCGTGCTCACCCGTCGCGACCTTCCGATCGCCGTCTCAGGTGCAGACATCCGGTTCCTGAGCGGTGAGATCGAGGCCGTCGCAGCCGAGCTGGGCGCCCTGTCGGGCGACCGTGCCGTCTGGGTCGTGGGCGGTGGAGACGTCGCCGCCCAGTTCGCCTCGGCGGGCCTGCTGAGCACGGTCATCGTCACGATGATGCCGGTCGTGCTCGGCTCAGGCATTCGGGTACTGCCCGTCACGGAGCTGCTCGAACTCGAGCTTGTCTCTTCGGTGCCGCTGCCGCAGGGAGCCGTCGAGCTCACCTATGCCGTCACGGGGTCTCGCGACACCTAGCGGGTGATCCGGCGCTCGTCCTCGTTCTCGCCCTCGAGCGGGCGGGCGATCGGAATCTTGCTGCCCAGCACCTGCGCCACGACGTCGCGCGCGATGTGCTGGGGGGTGAGACCCACGCGCTCCAGAATCTGCGCGCGCTCCGCGTGGTCGAGGAACTCGTCGGGCAGACCCAGCTCGGTCACGGCGGTGTCGATGCCGGCCTCGCGCAGGTCCTGCCGGATGCGTGTGCCGACGCCACCGACGCGGATGCCGTCCTCGATCGAGATCACGATGCGGTGCTCCGCGGCGAGGTCGAGCACGCTGCGCGGAACCGGAACCACCCAGCGCGGGTCGATCACGGTCGAGCCGATGCCCTGTGCCGCCAGTCGCTCGGCCACCTCGAGGCCCGTGGTGGCCATCGGTCCCACGGTCACGATCAACACGTCCTTGCGCTCGTGCTCCACCAGCACGTCGACGCCGTCGTCGAGTCGGCGCACGGCGGCGATCTCGTCGCCCACGCTTCCCTTGGGGAATCGCACGACCGTCGGTCCGTCGGAGACGGCCACGGCCTCGCCCAGCTCCTCGCGGAGCCGCGCCGCGTCGCGTGGAGCGCTCAGGCGTATGTTGGGCACGACCTGCAGGATGGCCAGATCCCACATGCCGTGGTGGCTCGGACCGTCGGGGCCTGTGACCCCGGCCCTGTCGAGGACGAAAGTCACACCGGCGCGGTGCAGCGCGACATCCATGAGCACCTGGTCGAACGCCCGGTTGATGAACGTCGCGTAGACGGCCACCACGGGATGGAGACCGCCGAAGGCGAGGCCCGCGGCAGAGGTGACGGCGTGCTGCTCGGCGATGCCGACGTCGAAGACGCGCGAGGGGAATCTCTCGGCGAGCTTGTGCAGGCCGGTCGGTCGCAGCATCGCCGCGGTGATTCCGACGATGGTCGGGTCCTTCTCGGCCAGGGCCACGATCTCGTCGCTGAAGACACCCGTCCACGACGGCGCGCTCGGGCCTCCGAGCGACTCACCGGTCTCGGGATCGATCTGCCCCACGGCGTGGAACTGGTCGGCGACATCGCTCAGGGCGGGCTCGTAGCCGCGACCCTTCTCGGTGATCGCGTGCACGATCACCGGCTGCGCGTAGCGCTTAGCCTGGAGAAGAGCCTCCTCCATCGCCTGGAGGTCGTGCCCGTGGATCGGGCCGATGTATTTGATGTCGAGGTTGGAGTACAGGGCCTCGTTGTTCGAGAATCGGCTGAGGAAGCCGTGCGTTCCGCCGCGGATTCCGCGGTAGATGGCCCGGCCAGGACCGCCGAAGCGGTCGAAGAGCTGCCGCGACGACTGGTGGAGGTTGCGGTACTTGGTGTTGGTGCGTACCGAGTTCAGGTAGCGCGCCATGCCGCCGATGGTGGGCGCATAGGAGCGGCCGTTGTCGTTCACGACGATGACGAGCTTGCGCGTGTTGTCGTCGCTGATATTGTTCAGCGCCTCCCAGGTCATGCCGCCCGTCAGTGCTCCGTCGCCGACGACCGCGATCACGTGCCGGTCGTTCTGCCCGGTCATCTCGAACGCGCGCGAGATTCCGTCGGCCCACGAGAGAGAACTCGACGCGTGCGAACTCTCGACCACGTCGTGCACGCTCTCGGAGCGCTGCGGATAGCCGGCGAGCCCGCCCTGCTGGCGGAGACGGGAGAAGTCCTGGCGCCCCGTGAGGAGCTTGTGGACGTAGGACTGGTGCCCGGTGTCGAAGACGATCGCGTCGCGGGGCGAGTCGAACACGCGATGGATGGCCAGGGTCGTCTCGACAACACCGAGGTTCGGTCCGAGGTGTCCCCCGGTCTTCGACACCTCGGCGACCAGAAACTGGCGGATCTCGGCCGCGAGCTCGACGAGTTGCTCCTGGGTGAGAGCGTCGAGGTCCCGGGGACCCGAGATGTTCTCCAGCAGGCTCATGCAGATGGCCTTTCCATTCGGTGCAGGACCGGTCGGCCCCTCATCCGAGTCTATGACGGATCGTTCGGACAGCCCTCGGGAACGACGGAGCGCCCCCGGGATGCTATGCGGCATCCGTCGGGGGCGCTCCCTCTGCTCAGGCTACGAGGCTGCGCAGAACGTACTGCAGGATCCCGCCGTTGCGGTAGTAGTCCGCCTCGCCGGGGGTGTCGATGCGCACGACAGCGTCGAATTCGACCGTCTGCTTTCCCTCGGGCGACTGATCGCTGGGGGCTGCGGTCACCCGCACGGTGCGCGGCGTGACGCCCTCGTTCAGCTGCTCGATACCCGCGATGCTCACGATCTCCGTGCCGTCGAGGCCGAGCGACGCCCAGGACTCGCCCGCGGGGAACTGCAGCGGGACGACGCCCATGCCGATGAGGTTCGATCGGTGGATGCGCTCGAAGCTCTCTGTGATGACGGCCTTGACTCCTAGGAGGCTCGTGCCCTTCGCCGCCCAGTCGCGCGACGATCCGGAACCGTACTCCTTGCCGCCGAAGATCACGAGGGGCGTCGAGGCAGCCGCGTAGTTCTGAGCGGCGTCGTAGATGAACGACTGCGGGCCGTCGGGCTGCGTGAAGTCACGGGTGTAGCCACCCTCCACTCCGTCGAGCAGCTGGTTCTTGAGGCGGATGTTCGCGAACGTTCCGCGGATCATGACCTCGTGGTTTCCACGCCGCGACCCGTAGGAGTTGTAGTCCTTACGGCCCACACCGTGCTCGTCGAGGTAGCGGCCTGCGGGGCTGTCGCCCTTGATGGAACCGGCGGGGCTGATGTGGTCGGTGGTCACGGAGTCGCCGAGCTTGGCCAGCACGCGGGCGCCGACGATGTCGGCGACCGGGGTCGTCTCCATGGTCATGCCGTCGAAGTACGGGGGCTTGCGCACGTAGGTCGACTCGGAGTCCCACTCGAACGTCGCACCCTCAGGGGTCGGGAGCGAGCGCCAGCGCTCGTCGCCGTCGAAGACTCCGGCGTACTCGTGCTGGAACATGTCGGTGTCGATCGACGAATCGATGGTCGACTGCACCTCGGCCGCGTCGGGCCAGATGTCCTTCAGGAACACGTCGTTGCCGTCGGTGTCCGTGCCGAGAGCATCCGTCTCGAAGTCGAAGTTCATCGACCCGGCGAGGGCGTACGCGATGACCAGCGGCGGTGACGCCAGATAGTTCATCTTGACGTCGGGGTTGATGCGTCCCTCGAAGTTGCGGTTGCCGGAGAGGACCGCCGTGACCGCGAGGTCGTTGTCCTGCACCGCGGAAGAGATCTCGTCGAGAAGGGGGCCGGAGTTTCCGATGCACGTCGTGCAGCCGTAGCCGACGGTGTAGAACCCGAGGTCCTCGAGGTAGCTCGTGAGGCCGGCCTTCGCGTAGTAGTCGGTGACGACCTTCGACCCGGGAGCGAGCGTGGTCTTGACCCACGGCTTCGCCTTGAGGCCCTTCTGGCTGGCGTTGCGCGCCAGGAGCCCGGCCGCGAGCATGACCGACGGGTTCGACGTGTTGGTGCACGACGTGATGGCCGCGATGGCGACCGCTCCGTGATCGAGGGTGAAGTTCGTGCCGTCTTCGAGCGACACCGAGGTGGGCTTGGATGCCGTCTTGGGCGCATGGCTGGCGTGCGAGTGGCTGTGGGCGTGCGCCGGTTCCGCATCCTCAGGAGACAGTTCGCCCGGGTCGGAGGCCGGGAAGGAACCCGTGCCGACGAGGTCGACGATGTCGTGCTCGACGCGGGCGTAGTCGTTGAGGTCGTGCTCGAACTGGCTCTTCGACTCGCTGAGCTCGATTCGGTCCTGCGGGCGCTTGGGGCCGGCGATGGAGGGCACCACGGTGGCGAGGTCGAGTTCGAGGTATTCACTGAAGACCGGCTCGACACTCGGGTCGTGCCAGAGCGTCTGGAGCTTGGAGTAGGCCTCGACGAGTTTGACCTGCTCCTCGCTGCGGCCCGTGAGCCGCAGGTAGTCGAGGGTCACGTCATCGATGGGGAACATGGCCGCCGTGGAACCGAACTCCGGACTCATGTTGCCGATCGTCGCCCTGTTGGCGAGGGGAACCTCGGCGACTCCGGCGCCGTAGAACTCCACGAACTTGCCGACGACTCCGTGCTTGCGCAGCATCTGCGTGATGGTGAGCACGACGTCGGTCGCGGTCACGCCCATGGGAATCGCGCCCGAGAGCTTGAATCCGACGACCTTGGGGATGAGCATCGACACGGGCTGGCCGAGCATCGCGGCCTCGGCCTCGATGCCGCCCACGCCCCAGCCGAGCACTCCGAGTCCGTTGACCATCGTGGTGTGGGAGTCGGTGCCGACGCAGGTGTCGGGGTAGGCGCGCAGGACTCCCTCGACCTCGCGCGTCATCGTGACACGTGCCAGGTATTCGATGTTGACCTGGTGCACGATGCCCGTTCCGGGCGGCACGACCTTGAAGTCGTCGAAGGCCGTCTGGCCCCAGCGCAGGAACTGGTAGCGCTCACCGTTGCGCTCGTACTCGAGGTCGACGTTGCGCTCCAGTGCGTCGTCGGAGCCGAACAGATCGGCGATCACCGAGTGGTCGATGACCATCTCGGCCGGGGCGAGAGGATTGATCTTCGTCGGGTCGCCGCCCAGACTGCCGACCGCCTCGCGCATGGTGGCGAGGTCGACGATGCAGGGAACCCCGGTGAAGTCCTGCATCACGACGCGGGCGGGCGTGAACTGGATCTCCGTGTCGGGCTCCGACGTGGGAACCCAGTTGCCCAGGGCGTTGATGTGCTCCGCCGTGATGTTGCCGCCATCCTCGGTGCGGAGGAGGTTCTCGAGAAGAACCTTCAGGCTGAACGGGAGCTTCTCGTATCCCGGAACCTTGTCGATGCGGTAGACCTCGTACGAGTCATCCCCGACCTTCAGTTGATCTTTCGATCCAAAGCTGTTGACTTTCGACACGTCGCCTTCTCCTTCGCAGTCCTGAAGTCAATCTTTGCCCCGGAGAAGGTGTGAGGGCTAGCAAGGCTAACCTAACCGCATCGGCGGGGTCGGGCTCCGTGGAGAGTCCGTAATGTATCTTGACGTCAAGATAAATAGTAACACCCGAGAGTGCTGCTCACGGCGATCAGGCGCGGGAGTCGACGGTGGTCTTGTTGTGGCCGAAGGCCGCGCGCACAAGCAGCCAGGTGACCCACAGCATCGCCGCGTAGAGAGGAACCCCGAGGATCAGCTTGACGGAGCCGAGAGCGGCGGCATTGCCCGCCAGATAGAGCGGACCCTCCACGCCGAGACGCAACGCGAAAAGGCCGACCCAGCACCAGGTCGCCACCAGAACGACGCGGAACTTCGCACGATCGGAGCGCCACCCGGTGGCGTCACCGGTGAGGAGGCCCACGATGATGCCGATCAGCGGCCAGCGGGCGATGATCGACGCGAGGAGCACGACGAGGCTGACCGCGTTGATGATGAGGCCCGGCAGGAAGTTGTCCTCGGCCCGGCCGGTGAACAGGGCGAGGGCCGCAGACACGGCCACCCCGAGAAGGCCTGTGACCGCCGGCATGACCGGGCTTCGCGTGATGGCCCGGACCACGATGAACAGCACCGCCACGATGACGGGGGCGACGACGCTGGGGGTCAGGTCGCTCGTCACCGTGTAGATGACGAGGAACGCGAGTCCGGGCAGCAGCGACTCGATCAGTCCGCGCACCCCGCCGACGGCCCGCAGCAACGACGCGGCCGTCGGGGTCTCCCCCGGCGTGACCTGTCCGATGCCGGCCCGCCGGGCCGCATCGGCGAAGGTCTGCGACAGGCTGGGCGCCGGCTCTCTGCCGTCAGACTGCGGTTCGGTCATCAGGCGCTCGTGGTGGGCGGGGCCGTCGCGGCCGTCTTCGGCATGCTCAGAGGAATGAGGTCGCGTGGCGGCATCGGCTGCGATCCGCGAACCACCACGACGCTGCGGAAGAGTTCTTCGATCGCCAGCTCGGCGGCGGGGTTGGTCAACGCGTCGCCCGCGATGACACCGCGAAGGAACCACCGGGGCCCGTCGACGCCGACGAAACGGGCGAGACGTGACGACGACGCGTCGGCCGTCGTACCCGCGGCGACGGGCACCTCGCCCACCAGTTCGGGCCCGAACGTCCCCTCGCGCGCCGTGCTCGTGCCGCCCTGCTTGATGATCTGGTCCTCGATCTGGGCTCGGATCTCGTGCCAGAGTCCGGTCGACCGAGGCGCGGCGAACGCTTGCACCTGCAGCGTCGAACCGGCGTAGTCCAGGCCGACGGCCACGACCCGATTGGTTCCCTCTTCGACCTCCAGCCTGAGGTGGAGGCCCTCGCGGGGAAGGATCTTCAGCCCACCGAGGTCGACATACGGCCTGGCGGGGTTGGCCTCGTCCGCGTCGAACGGCCCCTCTTCCGCGCGATTCCCGGGCGCCGACTTGGAATCGAGAGGCTGCTCGTCCTCGAGGTCATCGATCGAAGAGTCGACTCCGTCGGCGTTCGGCTTTTCCAGATCGCTCATGCGTTCTCTCCTTGTAGTTCGGGTGTGACAGGCCCGCCCGCTGCGAGAGGCGACGAGTAGCCGGTCGAACCGAAGCCTCCCGCTCCCCTGTCGCTGCCGGGAAGGGTGTCGACGGGAATGAATACGGCTCGCGTGACGGGCATGACGATGAGCTGGGCGATACGATCCCCGACGCCGATATCGTACGGCACGGTGCTGTCGGTATTCAGAAGGGCCACTTTGATCTCGCCCCGGTACCCGGCATCCACCGTGCCCGGCGAATTGACGATCGTGATGCCGTGCTTTGCGGCGAGCCCACTGCGGGGAACCACGAACGCGGCGAAGCCGTCGGGCAGGGCGATCCGCACGCCCGTGCCGACGAGCCGTCGTTCGCCCGGGGCGAGGGTGAGAGCCTCGATCGACGTGAGATCTGCACCCGCGTCACCGGGGTGAGAATACTCGGGAACGTCGGCGGCCTGGATGAGTACTTCCACTGACTGGGTCACGAAGTCGAGGGTAGTGCAGTTTGTCTGGTCGAATAGGAGCATGTCTTCGTATCGTGAGCGGCTCTGGCCCTCAATCTGGATCTACCTCGCCACCGCACTCGTCATCCCGGCCAGCATCCTCGTGCTCGCTCCGGTCAACATCGTCGCGGGGGTCGTCGCGGCTGCCGTGCTCTTCGGCGGACTCTCGGGAATCTTCGTCGTGCTCGCCCCCGTCATCGAGGTGAAGGACGGCACGCTCACGGCGGGAAAGGCGCGCATCCCCGTAGGGCTGCTGGGCACGCCGGCCATCTTCAGGGGCGATGCTGCGACTCTGCAGCGCGGCCAGCGACTGGATGCGCGGGCGTGGCTCTGCCTGCGGGGATGGGTCGATCCTGTCGTAAAAATACCCCTCGAGGATCCGGACGACCCGACGCCGTACTGGCTCGTGTCGTCCCGGAATCCCGAGGGGTTGAAGGCCGCCCTGTCTGTCTAGCTGGCGGCGGCCATGCGTGGTGCTCGCTGTCGTCAGGCGGCGCACTCCACGCAGATGGGGCCGAGCTTCTCTTCGTGATCGATCTGCGAACGGTGCTTCACGAGGAAGCAGTTGACGCAGGTGAACTCGTCGGCCTGCGGAGGCAGGACGACGACATCGAGGTCGAGATCGGAAAGGTCGGCTCCGGGCAGCTCGAAGCCACCGGGGTTGTCGGCGTCGTCAACATCTACGACACCAGACATCTTGTCTGGAACGCGCTCTTTGAGCGCTTCAATCGACTCCGAATCGTCGTCGTTCTTGCGCGGAGCGTCGTAATCAGTTGCCATGCCCATCCACTTCTGAGGAGATTGATAAAACCAAATCGGCGGCGTTAGTTTGCACGAAAGCCACCGGAATAGCAATTCGGATTCTCGGCCGTCCTGCTCATCGACGCCATCAACTCGCGGCACGCCCATTACATTCCCCGTATTCGGGTCGGGGTCGTGGCATGGTCGTAGCAACAGTGACCGCTGGAGGCCCCTTCACCATGCAGGAATTGACAGTAATCGGCGTCGAAGACGGCGCCCTCCTCGTTGCATCCGATGCCGGCGAGCGATATCGCATCGCCATCGACGACGTGCTTCAGAGCCGCATCAGGCAGACCCTGACGCCGTCGACGAGCGGCAAGCGCATCTCTCCGCGCGAAATCCAGGGCCACATCCGGTCCGGGCTGTCCGCAGAAGAGGTGAGCCGGCTCACGGGTGCCGACCTCGACTATGTCGAGAGGTTCGAGGGCCCGGTTCTCGCAGAACGCGCCTACGTCGTCAATTCGGCTCTCAAGGTGGCCGTGCAGGTCGACTCCGCACTCGATCCCCTCGGCGAGGAGCCGACGTCCACGTTCGGTGAAGCCATTCAGGAGCGTCTCGAAGGCCTGGGGGCGTCGGATGAACGGTGGGCCAGCTGGAAGGACGAGTCCGGGTGGATCGTCAAGCTGTCGTTCACCGCGAACGAGATCGATCACGACGCCCGCTGGCAGTACGACCCGAAACGCCACGCTCTGACGCCGCTCAACACAGAGGCCGTCACCCTGTCGCAGAACGGCGAGATCACCGAGGGACTCATCCCTCGGCTGCGCGTCGTCGCGCCCCGTGCCGAGACTGAGGCCCCCGTCGATGCGCCCCCCGCCACCGTGACGAATGACACGGCTCCCAACCCCGAGGTGATTCCCTACGGGCGCAGCTCGTCCTCCGGCGAGTCCTCGGCTGCCGCGACGTCTGCTGCCATCTCCCGTGCGGAGGAGCGGCCGTCCGAGAACCTCAACCAGACGGCCGACCTGCTCGAGGCGCTCCGGCGCCGCAGAGGAGAGCGCGAGGCCGCCGTGTTCGTCGACGACTTCGACGACAGTGGATCCCCGTCGAGGGAGTCCTCATCCACGGATCGCGATGAGGAGAAGAAGCCGCAGCCGAACGAAGGCCGACCCACTCTCACGTCGTCCATCTGGGCCTCGGCTGCTCGAACCGAGTCCACGCTCGATGGGCTGGATGCGCCGGAGTCCGACACGCCGCCGTCGGCGGCCTCGCAGCCGAAGCCTCCTCGCCGGAGTCGCGCGGCGATGCCGAGCTGGGACGAGATCGTGTTCGGGGCACGCACCGACGACGACCTGGCCTGACCCGGTCCTGAGGGCAGCCCTCAGCGCTCGAAGCCACCGAATCTGATCAGGGGCACCGTCACTTCGTCGGAATTCCATGATCCGTGCTGGCCGACCATGCGGCGGGCGGAGTCGTTGAGCTTCCGGCCGTCGTAGTAGGCGATGTTCTTCGCCGCCGCGACGATGATGTCGCCGATGCGCGGCCGCACCTCGTCGTCGACCTCGCCGAACCAGCCGGCCTCGATCGCTTCGTCGCGGGTGAGCACCCACGCGCGGTCGCCCTCTGACGCGCGCCACGCATCCAGAATCGACCGACGCGCGTCGGCCGGCAGGTCGGGGTCGAGATGCAGTTGGAGGCAGCGCGGCTCGCCGGCGACATGGCTGACCCCGCGCATCTGGGACTCGTCGTCGCCGAAGAGCACGTGGGATGTCGAGGGCACGTCGATCACGCCGTGGTCGGCGGTGAGGAGCATTCCCTCCCCCGCGCGCAGCGTGCGCGCGAAGGAGTGCACGGCGGAGTCGAGCTCCTCGAGCAGGTGCGTCCAGCGATCCGACTGCCACCCCTCGGCGTGGGCGGTCATGTCGAGCTCGGGAACATAGACATAGGAGATGGACCGCCCCGGCGCGTCGAGTACAGCGCGGGCGGCATCGAACCGGTCGGCGATCGAGTCGCCCGGTACATACCGGGCGCCGCGCAGCACGGCATGGGTGAAGCCCGACGATTCATACCGCCGCGGCCCGATCGCCGCCGCGTCGATCGACGACTCTGCTGCCCTCTCGAACACCGTGGCCCGCCTCTGCCACACGGAGGGCTCCATGTCAGGGCCCCACCCGGTGAGCTGGTTGGCGACCCTGTCCGTGGCCGGCACGAGGGCGGAGTATCCGACGAGCCCGTGCTCACCGGGCGATGCACCGGTGGTGAGCGACGCGAGTGCTGCAGCGGTGGTCGTGGGGAATCCGCTGACGAGCGTCGCCCTCTTGGTGAATCGCGACGAGAGGAAGCGGGCGTGACCGGTGCGCTGACGCAGGGCGGATGCTCCGAGGCCGTCGACGAGGACGACCACCGCTTTCGACACGGCCGGGAGCCCCAGGCGATTCTCCTCGCCGTGGACCGCCGCGAGGCAACTGGGCAACACGTCTGACAGACGGGGCTCGTCGGATCGGGTCGCCGGTAGCATGGGGGGCATCGGGCCAAGTCTGGCACAGGTGACTGCCGGACGAGTCGTCCCGATCACGACCCGAACGTCCTCCGATGCCTCATCGGTGCGCCGCCTTTCTCTTGACGAAAGCCCCTATTCAGGAATGACCCCACAGACACCGGACGCCTCCCCCGAGACACCCGAGAAGATTCTCGACGTCGACGTCTCCACCGAGATGCAGGACTCCTTCCTCGAGTACGCGTACTCGGTCATCTACTCTCGCGCCCTGCCCGACGCCCGCGACGGCCTCAAGCCCGTGCAGCGCCGCATCCTCTACCAGATGAGCGACATGGGACTCCGGCCGGATCGCGGCCACGTGAAGAGCGCCCGGGTCGTGGGCGAGGTGATGGGAAAGCTCCACCCCCACGGCGACACCGCCATCTACGACGCCCTCGTTCGCATGGCGCAGTCGTGGACTCTCCGCGTTCCCCTGATCGACGGACACGGCAACTTCGGGTCTCCCGACGACGGCCCTGCCGCGCCTCGCTATACAGAGGCCCGGCTTGCGGCCGCGGCGCTCGCCATGACCGATGGTCTCGACGAAGACGTCGTCGACTTCGTGCCGAACTACGACAATCAGCTGACCCAGCCCGATGTGCTGCCCGCCGCCTTCCCGAATCTGCTCGTCAACGGTGCCGCGGGCATCGCCGTGGGCATGGCGACGAACATGGCGCCGCACAACCTGGTGGAGGTCGTCGCGGGAGCGCGCTACCTGATCGAGAATCCCGACGCATCCATCGACGACCTGATGTCGTTCATCCCTGGCCCCGACCTGCCCGGCGGAGGAACCATCGTGGGGCTCGCCGGCATCCGTGACGCCTACACGACCGGTCGTGGAAGCTTCAAGACCAGGGCTCGAGTGAGCATCGAGAACCTCACGGCGCGCAAGGTGGGGCTCGTGGTCACGGAGCTGCCCTACCTCGTGGGCACCGAGAAGGTGATCTCGAAGATCAAAGACGGAGTCACCAGCAAGAAGCTGGCCGGCATCTCCGACGTCACCGACCTGACCGACCGCACCCACGGACTTCGCCTGGTCATCGGCATCAAGACCGGATTCAGCCCCGACGCCGTGCTCGAGCAGCTCTACAGGTACACCCCTCTCGAGGAGTCGTTCAACATCAACAACGTCGCCCTCGTGAAGGGCGAACCGCAGACCCTCGGGCTGCGTGACCTGCTGCAGGTCTACATCGATCACCGCATCGACGTGATCACCCGGCGCACCCGCTTCCGCCTCGCCCGTCGCACCGAGCGCCTGCACCTCGTCGAGGGTCTGCTCATCGCGATCCTCGACATCGACGAGGTCATTCAGGTCATTCGCGCGAGCGACGACACCGAGGCGGCCCGCGTACGACTGATCGACGTATTCGAGCTGAGCGTGCTCCAGGCCGACTACATCCTCGAGCTGCGCCTGCGGCGTCTCACCAAGTTCTCGCGCATCGAGCTCGAGGCCGAGCGCGACTCCCTGCGCAGGGAGATCGAACAGCTCACGGAGCTCCTCGGCTCCCCCGCGCTCATTCGCCGTGCCGTGTCGACGGAACTCGACGCCGTCGCCGAGGCGCTCGGCACCCCTCGCCGCACCGTCCTCACCGAGGCGCGGCCGGGCGATGCCCCCGCCTCCCGCCGGGCGCAGCCCGTGGTGCTGGAGCTCGCCGACACCGCCTGCGTGATCGTGCTCAGCACGACGGGCAGGGCCATCCGCATCGACTATCCCGATGGCGTGGATGCCGCACCGCTGCCGGGCGCCGCGGCCCGTCGCGCGCGTCACGACGCTGTGCTGTCGCTCGTGACCACGACGACGCGCAGCGAGGTGGGGGCCGTGACCACTCTCGGCCGGCTCATCCGGATGCCCGTGCTCGACCTTCCTGTAGTGCCGGTCAACTCGGTGCAGCTGGCGGCCGGTGTGCGGATCGCGGAGTATCTCGGTCTCGACACCAAGAAGGAACGCGTCGTCGGCCTCGTGTCTCTCGACTCGACTCTGCCCATCGCCGTGGGCACGATCAGCGGTGTGGTGAAGCGCCTGATTCCCCAGGACTACGCCAACAAGCCCGACTTCGAGATTATCGCCCTCAAGCCGGGCGACCAGCTCGTCGGTGTCGCGCAGCCCGACGAGGCGAGTGAACTCGTCTTCGTCGCCTCCGACGCCCAGCTTCTGCGGTTCTCGGTGAACTCCGTACGGCCGCAGGGGCGCACGGCCGGCGGAATGGCGGGAATCAAGCTCGGAGCCGGCGCACGCTGCATCTTCTTCGGTGCGGTCTCGTCGAGCGACGACGCGACCGTCGCGACGATCGCCGGCAGCACGTCGGTGCTCCCCGGCACTGATCCGGGCAGCGGCAAGGTCTCGGACTTCTCGGAGTTCCCCGCCAAGGGACGGGCCACGGGCGGCGTGCGCGCGCAGCGGTTTCTGAAAGGCGAGGACATTATGCTGCACGCCTGGGTGGGACCGAAGCCGGCACTCGCCGTGGGAACCGACGGAACGGTGCGACAGCTGCCCGACGGCGGGTCCCGACGCGACGCCTCCGGACTGCCGCTCGAGGCCATCGTCGGGTCGATCGGCTCGTCGATCCAGTCGAGGATGCCGCAGGGGCCGCGCGAGACCGATGAGGTGGACGCGGTCGACGCCGACTGACGGCCGTCGCCGTCGACCGGCGCAGACATGAAGAGAGGCCGTTCCCCCTCGGGGAACGGCCTCTCTTCTCGTCGGGTCGGTGCCGCCTTATCTAGGTCTACTTCTCGAGCAGACGGGCCGACTCGTCGAGCCAGCTCTTCGCGAGCGGCGAAAGCTTGTCGTGGAACTTCTTGCCGTGGTGCGAGCAGAAGAAGAGCTCGCTGCCCGACTCCATCTCGACTCTCACGTACGCCTGGGCGCCGCAGCTGTCGCAGCGATCGGCGCCGGTCAGCTGGTAGGTGGTCTCTTCGGTGATGATGCCGTTCTCCGTTGCTGTTGTGTGCATGTGATGCTCCTCACGCCTCGCTGGTCGACAACCGGTCTCCTCATCAAATCACGTGTGTGTTTCGCGGGTGCGTCTTTCGCTCGTGTTTCGCTCTGCGCGTATGTCGGATTCGGGCATTCGTGTCAATGAACGGGCGCACCCTCTGAGGTAACTACAGTTGAACGTTGGGCCCGGTTCCGTAGGCCTGACGCTTACTTGGGAGAACACGTGGCATCGGCCGACTATTCCGCACGGCACCTGTCGGTACTCGAAGGACTCGAGGCTGTTCGCAAACGTCCGGGCATGTACATCGGATCGACCGACTCGCGCGGACTCATGCACTGCGTGTGGGAGATCATCGACAACTCGGTCGACGAGGCGTTGGGCGGCTACGGCACCGAGATCGAGATCCAGCTGCACGCCGACTCCAGTGTCGAGGTGCGGGACCGCGCTCGAGGAATCCCCGTCGACATCGAACCGAAGACAGGACTGTCGGGCGTCGAGGTCGTCTTCACCAAGCTTCACGCCGGTGGAAAGTTCGGTTCGGGGTCGTATGCGGCATCCGGTGGCCTGCACGGCGTGGGAGCCTCGGTCGTCAACGCACTGTCGGAGCGCCTCGACGTCGAGGTGGACCGCGACGGCAAGACCTACGCCATGTCGTTCCACCGCGGTGAGCCGGGCGTCTTCGACGACTCCGGTTCGGCACCGACACCGGATGCGCCGTTCACGCCGTTCGAGAACGGCAGCGAACTCCGGGTGGTCGGCAAGGTCAAGCGGGGTGTGACCGGCACCCGCATCCGGTACTGGGCAGACCGGCAGATCTTCAGCACGACGGCGCGTTTCCAGACGGAGGAGCTCTTCGACCGGGCCCGCCAGACCGCGTTCCTCGTTCCCGGTCTCTCGATCGGCATCACCGACGAGCGCGGCGAGGAGACCCGGCGCGACGCATTCCGTTTCGACGGGGGCATCGCCGAGTTCGTCGAACACCTCGCCACCGATTCCGGTGTGACCGAGACCTGGCGCCTCCAGGGAACCGGGTCGTTCACCGAGACCGTGCCCGTGCTCTCGCCGCAGGGAGCCATGGTTCCCACCGAGCTGACCCGGGAGTGCGAAGTAGACCTCGCGCTGCGCTGGGGAACGGGCTACGAGACCACGTTCCGCAGCTTCGTGAACATCATCTCGACCCCGAAGGGCGGCACTCACCAGGCAGGCTTCGAGGCGGGCCTGCTCAAGTTCCTGCGCCAGACCGTCGAGGCGAACGCCCGGCGCCTGAAGGCGGGCACCGACAAGCTCGAGAAAGACGATGTGCTCGCCGGGCTCACGGCGGTGCTCACCGTGCGCCTGCCCGAGCCGCAGTTCGAAGGACAGACCAAGGAGATCCTCGGAACCCCGGCCGTGCGCAACATCGTCTCGCAGGTCGTGACGAAGGGCCTCAAAGAGAGGTTCGAGTCGACGAAGCGCGACGACAAGGCGCAGACCGCCCTGGTGCTCGACAAGGTCGTGGCAGAGATGAAGTCCCGCATCTCTGCACGGGCGCACAAAGAGACCCAGCGCCGCAAGAACGCCCTCGAGTCGTCGTCGCTTCCCGCCAAGCTGGTCGACTGCCGCTCCAACGACGTCGCACTGAGCGAACTGATGATCGTCGAGGGCGACTCGGCGCTCGGCACGGCGAAGCTCGCCCGCAACAGCGAGTTCCAGGCCCTCCTGCCCATCCGGGGCAAGATCCTCAACGTGCAGAAGGCCTCCGTCGCCGACATGCTCGGCAACGCGGAGTGCGCGTCGATCATCCAGGTCATCGGCGCCGGCTCGGGCCGGTCGTTCGACCTGTCGACCGCGCGCTACGGCAAGATCATCCTGATGAGCGACGCCGATGTCGACGGCGCGCACATCCGCACGCTGCTGCTCACACTGTTCTTCCGCTATATGCGGCCTCTCGTCGAAGACGGTCGGGTCTACGCCGCCGTTCCCCCGCTGCATCGGGTCGTGGTCATGAACCCGGGCACGAAGCCCAACGAGACCATCTACACCTATTCCGAGGCCGAGCTGCACACGCTGCTCACGCAGCTCGACAAGGCCAAGAAGCGCTACCAGGATCCGATCCAGCGCTACAAGGGCCTGGGCGAGATGGATGCCGACCAGCTGGCGACGACGACGATGGACAAGCGGCATCGCACGCTGCGCCGGGTCGGCGTCAGCGACGCCGAGAGGGCGGAGCGCACGTTCGACCTGCTGATGGGCGACGACGTCGCCCCTCGCAAGGAGTTCATCATCGCCGGATCCGAGGGCATGTCGCGAGAGCGCATCGACACCTGATCGCGTGCTCGGTCGCCTGAGTGCGACGCCTCAGACGACGCGACGGGGAATGCGGGGGCTCAGCCGCACCACGAGCTCCTCGGACATCGTCGACGTGGCGTCCCCCCACTCCTGCAGGGTCGGCTCCCCCGCACTGCCGTCGCCCCAGAGCGTCACGACATCTCCGACCGACACATCCGTGTCGTGGCCGAGATCGATCCATGCGCGGTCGACCTCGAGAGGCGCGATCATGGGGCGGCGTCGGCCGTGGATCGCCACCTCGGTTCGACCCGGGGCGAACGTCGAGATGCCGTCGGCGTAGCCGAGGTCGATCGACGCCCGGCGGCGGCCATCCGGATCGCTCTCGACGGTCGTGACACGGGCGCGCAGGGTCATCGCCTGACGCAGACCCATGCTGGCCGCGCTCGGCCCGTCACCGGGCGGCAGACCGTAGACGAAGGCGCCGAGGCGCACCAGGTCGAATCGCGCATCCGAGCGTGCGTACGCGGCCGCACTGGCCGCCAGGTGACGAATGGGCGCACGCACACCGAGTTCGCGGGCTACGTCGACCGCCGCTTCGAAGCGACGGATCGAGAGCGTGTCCTCGTCGTCGCTGGCCTCCGCGATGTGGGTCCAGACGGCCACGATCTCGACGGCACCTCGCTGTTCGAGTTCCAGGGCGCGTTCCACCAGCCGGGGCCAGTCCTCCGCGGTGGCGCCGTTGCGGTGCAGGCCCGTGTCGATCTTGAGGTGGATGCGTGCCGGCGCAGCGTCGGTGGACGCGGCGGCCGTCTCGAGCTGCGGCACCGTGGAGATGCCTAAGTCGACACCCGCCGCGATCGCGGGCGCCAGATCCTCCTCCGGGTCGATCAGCCAGGCGAAGATCCGTGTGCGCGGTGTGATTCCGTGCCGTCGAAGCGCCAGGGCCGTGGGCACGTCGAGGGCGCCGATCCAGGCCACGCCTGCCTCGACCGATGTCGTGGCCACGTCGAGGAGGCCGTGCCCGTAGGCGTCGTTCTTGACGACGACCATGACCTCCGCCGGCGCGACCCGTGCCGACAGTGCGAGGATGTTGTGCCGCAGCGCGTCGAGATCGATGACGATCTCGCTCGTGACCTCTGTCATCGGTAGCTCCGAACGATCCTGTCGCCGAGCGAGGCCGTGACCTCGGCACCGGTCTTGCCGAGGGCGCCCGCCCAGGCGATGGGCGACGGGTACCCGTGCTGCTCGTCGCCGAAGAGCACGACCTCGTCGCCGGGCGACACGGGCGATTCGTCGACGTCGAGCATGAAGACATCCATGGCCACGCGTCCTGCGATGGGGTGGGTGGTGCCGGCGAACCACGCCCGTGCCCCGTCGCAGGCGTGGCGGTCGATGCCGTCGCTGTAGCCCAGACACACCATTGCCAGCGTGGTCGCCCGCGGCGTGCGATAGACGTAGCCGTACGACACCCCCTCGCCTGCGCCGACCTTCTTGACCGACAGAATGCGTGCCGAGAGGGTGAGAGCCGGAAGCAGCCCCAGGGCCCGCGGATCCGCCAGCTCGGCGGAGTCGAGACCGAACAGCTGCGGGCCGAGGACCGTCGTCGAATCGGTCGCGAGTTGCGACCGGAGGACCGCCGGCGTCGTGAGTCCGAGCGCGTCGACGGCCTGTACGTCGTTCTCGTTCGAGACGAGGAACGCATCCAGCTGCAGTTCGTCGAGCGCGGTCGCCACAGCGGGCATCCCGTGTCCGTAGGCGTCGCCCCGCAGATCGGCGACGACCCGGCCGGAGGACTGCTCGGCGAGGAGGAGGCGCGTGTTGCTGCGCACCGTCTCGAGGCTGATCACAGCTCTGCGGGGCGGTGCCGGATGCACCTCGTGAGACCCGGACATCACTAGATCGTGGTGAAGACGCTCTTGACGTTCGCCACGATCACTTCACGGGACTTCGCCGCGAGACGATCGAGTTCGGCGTGGGGGGCGGATGGCGCGTACGCCTCGTCTCGGCGCTCGAGTGCCGCGCGGATGAGGGCATCGCTGAGCGACGGGTTGAGCGGAAGGATCGGACCCTTCGTCTGCGTGGCCACGGATGAACCCGCGAGCACACCCTCCCGGCCGTTGCCGTTGCCCCCGCCCGATGTGACGGCACCGAGCGGAACGGCTCCGGCCTCGAGGTTCCATTCCGACGCGTTGTCTTCGAACCCGACGACGGTGCCCTGTGCGGTCTCGACGACGATGTAGCCGACCTGCCGCGGGACTCCCCGGCGGGCGGAGAAGGGGAAGATGCCCACCCCTTCGAGGACGGTGCCGTCGGCGAGCGTGATACCCGCGCCGAGCAGTTCGGCGCCGGCGCCCACGGCGAAGAACGGCACGCCGTCATCGGCGAGGGAGCGGAGGGCCGCCGCGTTGTCGAGAATGTCGTCGTGCACCGCGCGCACGGCCGAGACCGGTCCGTTGCCGATGACGACGATGTCCGGGTCCTTCGGCAGTCGACGGCCGACGGTGTGCTGCACGACATCGGCGCGGTGCCCGGCTCGCTCGAGCCTCGTCTTGAGGGCGGTCACGTTGCCCCGTTCGCCGCTCGCCTCGAGCTCTTCGGGATACAGCTCGAGGATCGATACAGAGATTCCGGATGACGAGCTCAAAATGAGACCTCCATGTCGCCGTAGCCGATGATCTTTCGAGCGAGCATCATCTGCTCGTAGTTGACCACCCAGGTCTTGTGACCCGTCTGGGGCGCGGGCAGTGCGCGCATCAGTTCGATCGCCTTCTTGAGATCGGGCTCGATGGTGCCCACGGGGATTCCCTCGTGCTCGAGACGCAGCGCGAACTGCCAGGCCTTCGCGCCGGTCAGCACGTCGACATGGTCGAGCTGGGCGAAGTCGATGTCGTAGAGCCAGGAGACATCGGGGGTCCCCTCGTCGATGGCGACCATCACCTGTTCCGGCGCTGCGGGCAGCGCATCGAGGTTGAGCTGCAGACTCGCGGCGTTCTTGAACATCACGAACTCGACCTTCTCGTCACCGAAGTCGAGCAGTTCGCCGCGCCCGTAGGCGGGCGTCATGGCCGAGAAGGCGGCCGACGCCTTCGCGAGGTCGAAGTCGGCCCCCAGCACCTTCGCCGCCGTGGCCAGCGCCGCCGCAGCGTCGACTCCGTAGTGCAGGCCCTTCGCGGGGAGGGAGATGTCGGCGAGGGCGCCATCGACGCGGATGCGTGCGCCCGTGCTGTCCCAGGATTCGAGCTCGGCGAGGGCATCGAGCGTCGCGCCCGACGCCTTCTCTCGATGATTCGCCGCGTTGAAGAGCCCGTGCGCCGAGCTCGCCACCAGTTTCGGGGATGCCCCGAAGTAGGTGACGTCGGGAACCTGAGCGCCCTTGGCGTCGAGGATCTCGCCGATCTTCGACAGGTACGCGTCGTCTCGATTGCTGATCACGTGCGAGGTGGCGACGGCCGCGGTGTCGAGCATCATGTCGGCCACGACCTCGGTCTCGAAGAACCGGTACAGCTGGTCGACCTGCACGTTCAGCATCAGGATCGTCGATGGGAGCAGCGTCTTCGACAGTTCGAGCGCGAACGCCTCGTCGACCTCGAGGATGCCGATGTCGGCCTTCAGCTTTCCCGTCACGCCGACCTCGGAGAGCAGGGCCGACGAGATGCCCTGGGGCAGGTTCGCACCGGACGGGTTCGTGAACACCGTCAGGCCGTGGGCCCGGAGGACCTCGGTGAGCATGTGGGTCGTCGTCGATTTTCCGTTGGAACCGAGAACGAACACGATGCCGTACTCGAACTGGGCGACGACATTCTTGATGAACCCCGGCGCCATCTTGTTGACGACGTATCCGGGCAGCGCCGACCCTCCGCCGCGCGCCCGGGTGACAGCCCGGACGGCGCGACCGACGAGGACGGGCGCGATATAACGCATCCGCGGCCTACTCGAGGTAGTCGCGCAGTGACTGCGACCGCGACGGGTGGCGGAGCTTCGCCATCGTCTTCGACTCGATCTGGCGGATGCGCTCACGCGTGACGCCGAAGGTGTCGCCGATCTGGTCGAGCGTCTTGGGCATTCCGTCGCCCAGACCGAAGCGCATGCGGATCACTCCGGCCTCACGCTCGGAGAGCGAGTCGAGAAGCGACTCGAGCTGCTTCTGAAGCATCGTGAAGCCCACGGCGTCGGCAGGGACGACGGCCTCGGTGTCTTCGATGAGGTCACCGAACTCGCTGTCGCCGTCTTCACCCAGGGGTGTGTGCAGCGAGATGGGCTCGCGGCCGTACTTCTGCACCTCGACGACCTTCTCGGGGGTCATGTCGAGCTCGCGCGACAGCTCCTCGGGCGTCGGTTCGCGACCGAGGTCTTGAAGCATCTGGCGCTGAACGCGGGCGAGCTTGTTGATGACCTCGACCATGTGCACCGGGATGCGGATGGTGCGGGCCTGGTCGGCCATCGCGCGGGTGATCGCCTGGCGGATCCACCACGTGGCATAGGTCGAGAACTTGAAGCCCTTGGTGTAGTCGAACTTCTCGACGGCACGGATGAGGCCCAGGTTTCCTTCCTGGATCAGGTCGAGGAACTGCATTCCTCGGCCCGTGTAGCGCTTGGCGAGGCTCACGACGAGTCGGAGGTTGGCGCCGAGCAGGTGGCTCTTGGCCCGGGCGCCGTCGCGGGCGACCCACTGCAGCTCACGGCCGTAGGCGGACTTCTTCTCGGCCTCGCTCATCGTCGACATGGTGTCTTCGGCGAAGAGGCCGGCCTCGATGCGCATGGCCAGTTCGACCTCTTCGGCCGCGTTCAGGAGCGCGACCTTTCCGATCTGCTTGAGGTAGTCCTTGACCGGGTCGGCGGTGGCGCCGGTGATGGCGGTCGAGTAGACCGGCACATCGCTGTCGTCGTCGGCGTCGGAGATGACGAGCGCGCCCGCGGGCAGCACGATCTCGGCGGCTGCCTTGGGGGCGCTGTCGTCCGACTCGTCGTCGGTCGTGGTCTCGTCTTCGTCGACGACGACCTCGACGATCACGCCGCCATCGGCGTCGTCGTCATCGGATCCGGGGCCGTCTGCCTCGGCGGCGGCCTTGGCCTTCTTGGCGGCGGCAGCGGTCTTCGCGGCGGCGGCCTTGGTAGGTGCCTTCGCGGCGGCGGTCTTGCCGGCGGGCGCCTTCGCAGCTGCAGCAGCTTTCGCGGCTGCGGCCTTCGTCACGGGCTTGGCCGCTGAGGCGGCAGGCTCGTCTGCGGTGGGTTCGAGTGTTGTGGTTGATTTGCGGGTGGCCATACGATCACCTTTCACGCCGGTCTCACCGGGTGGAGTCGACTTCGCGAGTCGATGCCAATTGGAGGCTGGAGTTGTTTTCTGACATTACTAAGACCCATGTCAAGTGCGGGATTTTGATTGCGCCCGGTTGACCGGACACCCTGCACAAGAACGGGTCTCGATTCTCAATTATTGCACGGAATGTGGGAGAGCCCTGCCGACTAGCGGCGCCGGCGTGACCACTTCCCTGCAAGTGCAACCCATAAGGGGGCCACGGATATTCCCTCGTCCTCCTGCAGTCGCCGTCGCGTGTGGCGACGAGCGCGGAGCAGGAAGTACACGCCGGTGCCGACGACGAGGTATTGCACTGCGAAGGCCAGCCTGAACGCGTCCATGGAATACAGCGCGGTGCTGAGGCCGGCGTCGAACTGCACGTCGAGGATGAGCCCGATCAGGAACAGCATGACGAAGCTCGCCATGAATCCGCCCACGTTCACGACCCCGTTGGCCGATCCGAGCGACCGAGCCGGATTGAACGAGCGTGCGAAGTCGAATCCGATGAGGGAGCCCGGCCCTCCGATTCCCAGGGTGATCGTGAGGATCGCGATCAGCCAGATCGGCGGAACGCCGGGCCAGAGGAGGACGGCCGCCCAGACGAGCCCGAGCGATGCGGTGATACCGAGTACGAGGTTCGATCGCCGGAGAGGGAATCGGGCGCTCAGGATGCCGAGGATCGGGCCCGCGATCATGCCCGACACCACGATCACGACGAGAAACGCCGCGGCCACCGGACGATCGAGCCCCACGGCCGAGACCAGGAACGGGAAGCCCCAGAAGATGGTGAACACCGTTCCCGAGGACTGGCTGACGAAATGCGACCAGAACCCCAACTGCGTTCCGGGCCTGCGCAGGGTGGGCGCCAGCATCCGGATCGCCTCGCCCATGCTGGCGACGCGACCGTCGTCGGGGGCACCCTGCGGGCGGTTCCTGAGAAAGGCCGCCGAGAGCACGAGGGCGCAGAAGGACGCCGCCGCGGCGACCGAGAACGCGGGCGTCCACCCGAATCCGTGAAGGATCCAGGCGAAGGGCAGAGCCGAGAGCACCTGGCCGAGCTGGCCGATGTTGCCGACCCACTGGCTCAGCTGGGGAACGATCGGGCCGGCGAACCACGAGTTGACGAGCCGCATCACGGAGATGAACACCGCGGCATCGCCGGCGCCCACGAAGATGCGGCCCAGCACGGCCGTGGGGATGTCGGGTGCGATCGAGAGTACGAGTTGTCCGGTGACCATGAACGCGCAGCCGATCGTGATCAGCCACTTCGGCCCCACGCGGTCGATGAGGATGCCGACCGGGATCTGGAGGCCGGCGTACACGATGAGCTGCACGACGGCGAGCGTCGAGAGAAGCGCGGCCGACGAGTGGAACCTCTCAGCCGCGTCGACTCCGGCGACGCCGAGCGTCGTGCGCTGCATCACCGAGATCATGTAGGCGAAGACGCCGACACCGAAGACCAGCCACGCGCGTCGGGAATTCACGTACTCAATCGTACGGCGACGCAGGAGGCCGGAATCGTCAGAGGCCGAGTGAGGGGCCTGCGTCGTCGTCGCCCGCGCGCCTGATGGCCAGGAACTTCTCGAGTTCTTCGGCGATCTCGTCGGCGGAAGGCAGCTCGCCGTCTTCGTCGGTCAGGGGCGACTTGAGCGGCGTGCCCTGCATGTAGGCGTCGTGACGTTCCTCGAGCGTGCCCACGAGCTTCTCGAGGTCGACATTGGTTCCGACCTGCTCGTCGATCTTCGACAGGAAGACCCGACCCTCTTCGCGGAGTTTGTCGGTGGGGAAGATGAGGCCGGTGGCCGCGCTGATGCTCTCGAGGCTCGACAGTGCCGCCAGCGGGAATTCGGTGTCGGCGAGGTAGTGGGGAACGAGGAGCGCGAAGCCGGCGACCGGATGCGACAACTCCTGCAGGCGGAACTCCACGAGGTGCATCGCATTGGCGGGCACCTGGGTGTGCGGCTTCCACACGGACAGGGCGTCGATGAGCTCGATGCGGTTGCCGCTGACGGTGACCCGGATGGGCCTGGTGTGCGGAACGGGCATGGGGATGGCATGGACCGACGTCGTGGTCTTGACCTTGAGCCGACCGATCAGGTCGATGACGGCCTTGGAGAAGCCCTCCCACCGGAAGTCGGGCTCGAAGCCGTTCAGGAAGAGGAACGGCTGGTTGAGCTCGTCTTGCACGAGATAGAGCCGGAGCGCCGGGGGCTGATAGTCGCTCAGGTGATCTTGGTCGAAGTAGATGATGGGACGGCGCGCTCGATAGTCGAGAAGCGAGTCGGTGTCGAACTCGGCGATCACTCGATTGCTGAGGTTGTCGAGGATGTAGTCGCCGATCTGCGCGCTGGCGCCGCCCGCGTCGGTGAAACCGGTGAGCGACATCACCAGGTCGAGTCCCTCGGGAATGTTGCCGAGCTCGCCGGTGATCTCGTAGAGCTCGCTCGAATCCGTCATGGATTCAACTCTAATCGCGGCAGGAGTCGGAGCCCCGCCGACTCGGCATGCCGAGAGCGAACAACGCCCGGCCTAGGGTTGGAGCATGACTCTCGCCTCACTTGCCACCTCCTCCTCGAACCCCGACGACATCGCCGTCGACGTTCTCGTGCTCGGGGTGACCCGCACCGGCGACGGGCCCGCCCTGGTGGGGGCGGCCGCGTCGTTGCTCGGAGCGGATCCGGCGTTCTCGGATCTCTCCGTGCTCGGCATCACAGGGTCGAAGGACGACCTCGTTCGTCTGCCCGCGCCGGCCGGCATCCAGGCCCGGTCCATCGCACTCGTCGGCCTAGCCTCAGCCGACCCCGGCGCAGACGATCTGCGGTATGCCGCGGGCTCGGCCGCGCGCCGGATGCTCGGGGTCGAGTCGATCGCGCTCGCCCTGCCCGTCGCAGACGAGGCGCAGGCGCAGGCGGTTCTCGAGGGCTGCCTGCTGGGCGCCTATGAGTACGTGGAGTACCGCAGTGAAGGCGGCAGCCCGCGTTCCCGCCCGGCTGCGTCGTTCACTCTCGTGACGTCGGTCGCCGTCTCGTCCGAGGCGATCTCGTATGCGACCGAGGTGGCACGGGCCGTGCACCTGGTTCGCGACCTCGTGAACGAATCGCCGCTCGACCTGTACCCGGAGACGTTCGCCGAACGCGCATCCGAGCTCGCCGACCTGCCAGGCGTCGAGGTCACCACGTGGGACGAGACCCAGCTGGCGAACGATGGCTTCGGCGGAATCCTCGGAGTCGGCCAGGGATCGTCGCGACCCCCTCGCCTCGTCAAGGTCGCCTACTCCCCCGCAGACGGCGAGAAGGCCAGGCACATCGCCCTCGTCGGCAAGGGAATCACCTTCGACTCGGGTGGACTGTCGCTGAAGCCCGCAGCATCGATGATCGGAATGAAGTACGACATGGCCGGCGCGGCCACCGTGCTGTCGGTCGTCCTCGCGGCCGCCCGCCTCGCACTGCCGACGAAGGTGACCGCCTGGCTCTGCCTCGCCGAGAACCTGCCGTCGGCCACGGCGATCCGGCCCGGGGATGTCCTCCGCATCCGCGGCGGCAAGACGGTGGAGGTGCTCAACACCGACGCCGAGGGCCGCCTGGTTCTCGCCGACGGGCTCGTCGCCGCGAGCGAGGAGTCGCCCGACGCCATCATCGACGTGGCCACTCTCACCGGAGCCGCGAGCGTCGCGCTCGGCAACCGCTACGTGGGGACCCTGGGCACCTCGCCGCTCGTGGCAGAGGTTCTCGGCGCCGCGTCGAACGCGGGCGAGCTCTTTTGGCACATGCCCATCGGCGAGGAGTTCCGGTCGATGCTCAACTCGGACATCGCCGACATCGCGAACATCAAGCCGGGCAACACGGCCGGCGGCATGTTGATCGCCGCCGCCTTCCTGAACGACTTCATCGGGGAGGCGGCCGACGGATCCGGACGCATTCCGTGGGTGCACCTCGATATCGCCGGAGCGGGCACGAACAAGGACGCCCTCTACGGCTACACGGGCAAGGGGCCCACCGGAGTGACGGTGCGCACGCTGCTCGCTCTGGCGGCCGCACCGGCTCCCGTGCGGTCCGAGTGATGTGACCGTAGTAGGCTCGACAAGGCGAAAAAACACGTCGCCGCCGTCCGTTCCGCCCATCCTGCGGAGTGCGGGCAGAGATGCAGCTTCACGAGGGAGTCACCGCGAGTGTCTGAACAGAATTTCGACCTGGTCGTCCTCGGCGGCGGAAGCGGCGGCTACGCGGCCGCACTCCGAGCCAGTCTTCTCGGCCTCACCGTAGGCCTGATCGAGAAGGACAAACTGGGCGGAACCTGTCTGCATCGCGGCTGCATCCCCACGAAGGCCCTCCTGCACTCGGCCGAGGTGGCCGATGTGGCACGCGGCGCGGCCAAGTACGGCATCTCGACCTCGTTCGACGGGGTCGACATGAACGGCGTCACCGCCTACCGCGAGAGCATCGTCTCGAGCAAGTTCAAGGGTCTGGAAGGGCTCATCAAGGCGCGCAAGATCACGGTCATCCGGGGTGAGGGGCGTCTGGTCTCCCCCACGCAGGTGCGTGTCGGCGACGATGTCGTCACCGGCAAGAACGTCGTGCTCGCCACGGGTTCCTACGCCCGCTCGCTTCCCGGCCTCGAGATCGGGGGCCGCGTCATCACCAGCGAGCAGGCGCTCGAACTCGATTTCGTGCCGAAGAAGGTCGCCATCCTCGGCGGCGGCGTCATCGGTGTCGAATTCGCCAGCGTGTGGAAGTCGTTCGGCTCCGACGTCACGATCATCGAAGCGCTGCCCCACCTCGTGCCCAACGAGGAGGAATCGATCAGCAAGCAGTTCGAGCGCGCCTTCCGCAAGCGCGGCATCGAGTTCTCGCTCGGCACCCGGTTCCAGTCGGTCGATCAGAACGACGACGGCGTCGTCGTCACGCTGGAGGACGGCCGCCGCATCGAGGCGGAGCTTCTTCTCGTGGCCGTCGGACGCGGGCCGTCGACGCAGAACCTCGGATTCGAAGAGGTCGGTGTCGAGATCGATCGCGGATTCGTCATCACCAACGAGCGCCTCGAGACGAATATCCCCGGCCTCTACGCGGTCGGCGACATCGTTCCCGGTCTGCAGCTCGCCCACCGCGGATTCCAGCACGGAATCTTCGTGGCCGAGGAGATTGCCGGCCTCGCGCCGCAGATCGTCGAGGATGTCAACATCCCCAAAGTTACTTACTCCGACCCCGAGGTCGCGTCCGTCGGTCTCACGGAGGCGCGGGCGATCGCCCAATACGGACAGGACCGGGTCACCTCGTACGACTACAGCCTCGGCGGCAACGGCAAGAGCCACATCATCGGAACCACCGGGTCGGTCAAGGTTGTGCGAGTGGCCGACGGGCCTGTCGTGGGAATCCACATGATCGGGGCCCGAGTGGGAGAACTGATCGGCGAGGCGCAGCTCATCGTCAATTGGGAGGCCTACCCGGAGGACGTCGCGCAACTGGTGCACGCCCACCCCACTCAGAACGAGGCTCTCGGCGAGGCACACCTCGCCCTCGCAGGCAAGCCCCTGCACGCGCTCTGACCGCCCCGCGTTCCGCACAGACTCAATACAAGTAAGCTAAAAACCACGATCGGTTTCTAAAGGAGACAAGCTAATGAGCGAATCCGTCAACCTTCCAGCACTCGGTGAGAGTGTCACAGAGGGAACGGTAACCCGCTGGCTCAAGAGTGTGGGAGACCGCGTCGAGGTCGACGAACCCCTGCTCGAAGTGTCAACGGACAAGGTGGACACCGAGATCCCGTCACCCGTAGCCGGTGTGATCGAGGAGATCCTGGTTCAGGAGGACGAGACCGTCGAGGTCGGCACAGCTCTCGTGCGCATCGGAGACGGAAGCTCGGCAGCGCCGTCCGCTGCTCCGGCCGAGCCCGCAGCGGCTGCCGAACCCGAGGCTGCACCCGCCCCTGAGGCACCTGAGGAGATCCCCGCCGAGGAACCGTCGACCGAAGCGGAGACGGAAGCCGAGGCTCCCGCTCCGGCGCCCGAGCCCGAGGCTGCTCCGGCCGCGACGCCCGAGCCCACTCCCGCTCCTGCTGCCGCAGCACCGGCTCCCGCCGCTGCCGCGCCTGCCGCTGCCGCGCCTGCTCCTGCTCCCGCCGCTGCACCTGCGCCCGCCGCAGCTGCACCTGCCGCGTCGTCCGACGACTCTTCGCGTGCCGCCAACGCCGGTTACGTCACTCCGCTCGTCCGCAAGCTCGCTGGCGACAACGGCATCGACCTGTCGACGCTCACCGGCAGCGGCGTCGGTGGTCGCATCCGCAAGGAAGACGTTCTCGCCGCGGCCGAAGCGGCCAAGGCCGCCCCCGCTGCAGCCACGTCAGAGGCACCGAAGGCCGTCTCCACGACGCTGCCGGTGTCCGACCTTCGTGGAACGACGCAGCCGATGTCGCGCCTCCGCAAGGTCGTCGCGCAGCGTGCGGTCGAGTCCATGCAGTCCACCGCTCAGCTGACCAGCGTGGTCGAGGTCGACGTCACCCGCGTCGCCGCTCTGCGAGACAAGGTCAAGGCGACGTTCCAGGAGAAGACGGGCAACAAGCTCAGCTTCCTCCCCTTCTTCGCTCTCGCGGCCACCGAGGCGCTGAAGGCCTACCCGATCATCAACGCCACGGTCGATGGCGACAGTATCGTCTACCCCGACCACGAGAACGTGAGCATCGCCGTCGACACCGAGCGCGGACTGCTGACGCCCGTCGTGAAGAATGCCGGTGAGCTCGACCTGGCCGGCTTCGCTCGCGAGATCGCCGACCTGGCCACGAGGACCCGCGACAACAAGCTCAAGCCCGACGAGCTTGCCGGTGGCACGTTCACGCTGACCAACACGGGTTCGCGCGGCGCGCTCTTCGACACACCGGTCGTCTTCCTTCCGCAGGTCGCGATCCTCGGCACCGGCATCGTTTCGCGCAAGCCGCTCGTCATCAAGACCGACGAGGGCGAGGCGATCGCCATCCGCTCGACCGTCTACCTGGCGCTCAGCTACGATCACCGCATCGTCGACGGTGCCGACGCGGCCCGCTTCCTCGTCGCCGTGAAGAACCGCCTCGAAGAAGGCGCGTTCGAGGGCAACCTCGGTTACTGATCGCTGACGAACACGTCACGCACCCGCCAACCGGCCTCCTCCTTCATCAGAAGGAACGAGGCCGGTTGGTCGTTAAACCGGGCCGCGACAAGCGCTGAGCCGCCCCACGATCCCGTCACGATCGCCTCCGAGGCGTCGATCACGAGCGGAACGGTCACATCGGCCCTCGATGCCAGATAGTCGGGCTGGAAGACGTCAGTGAGACAGGCCTCCTGCTCCGCAGAGGCGGCACACCCTTCGGAGACGGCCGACAGACCGCGCAGGGCGTCGGCGGGATCCTCTGACTGCGCGAGGCTCGCGTCCTCGCCGTTCGTCTCGGCCAGCGGTTCGCGGGCCGGAGCAGGTGCCTCGGACGGCTCGCTCGACGGCACCACATCGACTCCCGCCTGGGCCTGATCTCGCGGCACAGGAAGCGCCAGCAGCAACGCTGTCGTTGCGACCACGGCACAGAGGGCCCCGACGAGCAGCGGTCGGCGGCCCACTCGTCTCGCCGTCGGGTGCCGGCTGGTCGGTTGCCGTTGTTCGTTGCGTGTGTCGGCCACCGACGCCGAGGCATCCGAGGCGATCCGATTCGACCCTCGCGCCGTCGCATCGACGATGCGGGAGGCGACCTCGAGCGCCGACGACGACGCACCGAGGATGCGCAGAGCGGCGATGAGCCTGTTCTCCGCCGGCGCGGGAGGGGGTGCGGCAGTCGATGCCTGCCAGTCGTACTCTGCGGTCTGTGTCTGCTGAGTCTCCCGAGTCGTCGGCACGACGGCATCGGGCTCGGTCGGCTCGCGTGCGGCCGAGCGAGGCCGTCCGCCACCCAGGGCGTGGTTCGGCAGGATGACGGAGTCGGGTGACGCGACGGCGAAGAGCCGCCCTTCCAGCCGTGGGAGGAAGTCCGCGCTCGGCCCGACGCCGACCTCGGCAGCCGAGGCCACGATGTCGAAGCCTCTCAGCTCGGTCGGGTCGACGTGGGCGAGCACTCCCTCGACGACGGCGAGGAGGCCCCGGTGGTCGGCGAGGACCGCGGAACGCCAGACTGCTTCAGGCGACTCCGCCGATGTCTCGGAGCGCAATCGTGCATGCGACCTGGAGTTCGCTCCCCGCGCGAGCGGCGAGGCGCGAAGCACTCCGCGACCGAATCCCGTGAGCACCGGAGCTCCGCGTTGATCGAAGACGATCCTGCGGAGATGAATGGCGCCGTGCGTGACGCCGGCCTCGTGGAGCGCCTGCACCGCTGCGCACAGGGGTGCGAGGATCGTCACGGCCTGCCCCGCGGTCAGCCTCTGTGGGTTGTCGACATAGGCAGACAGCGCGGGGCCGGGCAGTCTTTCGAGCACGAGGCAGGGTGGCTCGCCCGATTCGACCGTCGCGATGTCGATGAGCCGCACGACATGAGTGGTCGCCGGCGCACTCAGCGCGGCGAGTTCGACGTCGATGCTGCTCGCGGACGTCTCGGCGTGAAAGACCTTGACGAGCCGTGCGCGAGGGTGCGGCTCGGCGCTCGGCGAAGTCGGACGCGCAAGCAGGAGAGTGGCCCTCGAACCGACGGCGAACCGTCTCATGACCCTGTGCCCTGCCACGTCGTCGAGCCGCGATCCGTGCGGCTCGCCCGGCGTGCGCCGCTCGTTCGCCGCCCGCTCGGTGCCCGGTGGCGGGGCTGTCGGAAGACTGCGGCCGTATCTCATCTCTCGACAGTGCCGTTCGGCGGGACCATGCTGCCCGGTTGGGCGAACGATCTGTGCAGAGTCGACCACGCGCGGAGCGTGTGGAGGAGCGGTGCCGCTGCCATGAGCGAACGTGTCCGCACGATCGAAGCCGACTCGGTATCCTTGACGCATGGCACGCAAGACTGAGCAATCCACCCCCAAGCCCCCCAAAGAGCCGGGCCGCATCAAGCAGATGTGGCAGGTCTTCACGATGACCCGTCGCTACGACAAGAACGTCGTCTGGATCATGGCGCTGGGCTTTCTGCTCCCCGTCGCCGCGGGCCTGATCGTCGCCCTTCTCCTGTCTGACGGCAACGGCTTCGCCATGGCCATGTGGATCGTCGCCGGTGTCCTCGCGGGCTTCCTCGTCGCGCTCATCATCCTCGGCCGTCGAGCCGAACGTGCCGCCTACGGTCAGATCGCAGGCCAGCCCGGTGCAGTCGGCGCCGTTCTCCGCTCCAGCCTCAAGCGCAGCTGGCGTGGCAGCGAGATGCCCGTGGCCGTGAACGGAAAGACCCAGGACGCGGTATACCGCGCGGTCGGCCGTGGCGGTGTCGTGCTCATCAGCGAAGGGTCCAAGACCCGCACGACGCGCATGCTCGAAGAAGAGCGCCGCAAGGTGCTGCGCGTGCTCCCCAACGTGCCGGTCACGTTCCTCTACGTCGACTCCCACGACCCCGACGCCCTCCCCCTGCACAAGGTCGCCAGCCGCATGGCCAAGGTGAAGCCCGCGCTGAACAAGGCCGAGGTCATGGCCGTGAGCAACCGACTCACCTCACTGGGGTCGACGGGCATGCCCATCCCCAAGGGCGTCGATCCCTTCAAGGTTCGCCCCCAGCGAGGTCGCTGACCCGACTCAGCGACGCATGACGAGAACCGTGCCGGCGAACACGTCGTGCAGGCCGCGCTGGTCCGAGTCCCAGATGAGCGCGGGTATGAGCAGCAGCAGCAGCGCCGTGCGCAGAATCGGGCGCCACACCCCGGCGTAGCTCCCGTCGACTTTGACGAGGCGTATGCCGAGCAGAAAATGCCCCAGGCCACTGCCCAGAGTCGTGAGCAGAACGATCTGCTCGACGGCGAAGATGACCAGGCTCGCCCAGTCGTTGCCGAAGAAGAAGGCGAAGTAGACGACGTAGCAGGCGGCGAAGTCGATCAGGATCGCGACGAGTCGTCGACCGCTGCGAGCGACCGACCCGATGCCCGTTCGCGGAAAGCCCATCCGCTCCCCCGGCCAGTTGCTGGGAGGCGCCCCGTTGGGCGATGACGAGACGGTTGAAGTGGGCACCAGACGAGTTTACGACCGTCGTCGTGGGCGCATTGAGGGCAAGCCGTAACATGCTCGAAACAATTGTGTCACTGCTGGGTAATGGCTTCCCCGTAGGCTCGGGACGGCTGCGTTCGCAGCTGTTCCTCTGTACCAAGCCATTTGGAGTCTCTCACATGTTCAGTGATTCTTCCGAGGTGCTCAAGTTCATCAAGGACACGGACGTAAAGTTCCTTGATATTCGGTTCACCGACCTTCCCGGTGTCCAGCAGCACATCACCATCCCCGCCTCCACGGTAGACGAGTCGTTCTTCACCGTCGGGCAGATGTTCGACGGATCGTCGATCCGCGGTTTCGCCTCGATCCACGAGTCGGACATGCAGATCATCCCCGACGTCTCGACGGCCTACATCGACCCGTTCCGCGTCAACCGCACGCTGATCATGATCTTCGACATCTACAACCCGCGCAACGGCGAGATCTACCACCGCGACCCGCGCCAGGTGGCCAAGAAGGCCGAGAAGTACCTCGCGTCGACCGGCATCGCCGACACCGCGTTCTTCGCTCCCGAGGCCGAGTTCTACATCTTCGACGACGTCAAGTACGAAGTGAACCAGCACTCCAGCTCCTACTCGGTCGACTCCGACGAGGCGGCCTGGAACTCCGGCCGCACGGAAGAGGGCGGAAACCTCGCCAACAAGACCCCCTACAAGGGCGGCTACTTCCCCGTCAGCCCGGTCGACAAGCACGCCGATCTGCGCGACGACATCGTGCTCGAACTGATGGCTGCCGGTCTCGAGGTCGAGCGCGGTCACCACGAGGTCGGCACTGCAGGCCAGGGCGAGATCAACTACAAGTTCGACACGATGGTCCACGCGGCCGACGACATCCTGAAGTTCAAGTACATCGTCAAGAACGTGGCCGAGCGCTGGGGCAAGACGGCGACGTTCATGCCGAAGCCGCTCTTCGGTGACAACGGTTCCGGCATGCACACCCACCAGTCGCTCTGGAACGACGGCGCGCCGCTGTTCTACGACGAGGCCGGCTACGGCGGACTGAGCGACATCGCTCGCTGGTACATCGGTGGAATCCTGGCTCACGCCCCCGCCGTCTACGCGTTCACGAACCCGTCGGTCAACAGCTACCACCGCCTCGTCCCCGGCTTCGAAGCCCCGGTCAACCTGGTCTACTCGGCCGGCAACCGCTCGGCGTCGATCCGCATCCCGATCACGGGCACGAACCCGAAGGCCAAGCGCATCGAGTTCCGCACGCCGGATGCCTCGGGCAACCCGTACCTCGCGTTCGCGGCTCAGCTGATGGCCGGCCTCGACGGAATCGTCAACCGCATCGAGCCCCACGAGCCCGTCGACAAGGACCTGTACGAGCTGCCGCCCGAAGAGGCGAAGCTCATCCCGCAGGGCCCCGCGTCGCTCGGCGAGGCGCTCGACGCGCTCGAGGCAGACCACGAGTTCCTGCTTCAGGGCAACGTGTTCACGATCGACCTGATCGAGAACTGGATCAGCTACAAGCGCGAGAACGAGATCAAGCCGCTCCAGCAGCGTCCGCACCCGTTCGAGTTCGAGCTGTACTACGGCGTCTAAGCACCGAGCTCACCAAGACAGGGCCGCATCCTCATCGGAGGGTGCGGCCCTGTTCGTCGTCTGCAGCGGGTCAGGAGCCGTAGAAGAGTCTTTCGAAGACGGCGCGGGCCCGTCGGGTGACCCCGAGGTAGTCCTCCTCCAACGTGGTCGCCGATCCCGGTGGGTACTCCAGCAGCCGGGCGATGCCCTCGAGCGCCTTCCGGTCGCTCGGGAGCACGTCGGAGTTCTTGTTCGCCCACAGGGTCACGGCCGATCGGGCCCGTGATGCGAAGACCCAGGCCGCACGAAGAACGGATGCATCGGTGCCGCTCACGAGGTCGGCCGCGACGGCCGCATCCAGAGCTTCGAGCGTCGACGTCGTGCGCAGGCTGGGCACCCTGCTCCCCCACTGCAGCTGGGTCAGCTGAACGAGCCACTCGACATCGCTGAGGCTGCCCCGCCCCAGTTTGAGGTGCCTGAGCGGATCGGTTCCCTGGGGCAGGCGTTCGTTCTCGACCCGGGCCTTGATCCTCTTGACCTCGCGCACCTCCTTCTCCGCGATCTCGGAAGGGAACCTCACCGTGTCGGCGAGCTGCTCGAAGTCCCTCACGAGCGCCTCGTCACCGGTGAGTCCGCGCGCCCGCAGAAGCGCCTGCGCCTCCCAGGTGAGAGACCACCGTGCGTAGTAGGCCCTGTACGAATCGAGGGAGCGCACGATCGCGCCGTTCTTGCCCTCGGGCCGCAGATCGATGTCGATGTCGAGCGGAAGGCGGTGGTCTTCGGTGAGGCGCTTGATCTCGGTGACGATGGCCCGAGCAGCAGCCGCGGCCACCTCGCTCTCGACCGATACGGGTCGGTAGACGTACATCACGTCGGTGTCCGAACCGAAGCCGACCTCCCGACCGCCCAGCCGGCCCATGCCGATGATGGCGAACTCGATTCCGTCTCCGCCCTGCGCTGCAGAGGACTGCCGCACGACGGAGACGATGCCGGTCAGCAGCACCGTCGTGACGTCGGTCAGTCCGTGGGCGAGCTCGTCGACCGTGATGATTCCGAGGATGGAGGAGATGGCCAACCGCAGCACCTCACGACGGCGAGCGGCCCGCAGAGCGCTGGCCGCGGCATCCGGCGTGTCGTGACGTGCGATGATCGCGCGCATCTCCTCGTCGAGCAGCGCGTACGGCCGGGGCCTGAGCTCCTCCTCGTTCTCCAGCCAGGCGGCCGCCTCCGGTATGCCCTGCAGCAGCTGGCCGACGTAGCGCGAGGCGGACAGGACGTGGGTGAGCCGCGCGGCGGCTCCTGACGAGTCGCGCAGCATGCGCAGGAACCAGTACGTGTCGCCCAACGAGTCGCTGAGGCGCCGGAATGCGAGCAGTCCGTAATCGGGGTCGGCTCCGTCGGCGAACCACTGCAGCATGACCGGGAGCAGATGCCGCTGGATACTGGCCTTGCGGGACACGCCCGAGGTCATCGCCTCGATGTGCTTCAGCGCACCCCTGGGGTCGATGAAGCCGATGGCCGCGAGCCGTGCCTCGGCCTGCTGGCTGGTGAGAGCCACGTCGTCGGCCGAGAGTCCGGCGACGGCCGCGAGGAGCGGGCGGTAGAACAGGCGCACGTGGAGGTTGCGGACCCGGTGCTTGATGCCGTTCCAGCGCTCGATCAGCTGGGCAGCGGAGGGCTCGAGGTCGGTGGCCCGGGCGAGCACGCGCTGGCCCAGTTCGTCACGCGGCATCAGATGGGTGCGCTTCAGGAAGCGCAGCTGCAGGCGGTGCTCGAGAAGCCGGAGAATCCGGTAGTCCTCGGCGAACTCGACCTGTTCCGCCCGACCGATGTAGCCGCGATCGGCGAGGGCGGTCAGAGCCGCGATGGTGCCCGCCTGGTGGATCTCGTCGTCGTTCTGTCCGTGCACGAGTTGCAGCAGCTGCACAGTGAACTCGATGTCGCGCAGGCCGCCCGGCCCGAGCTTGATCTGGTAGTGCACGTCGTCGGCGGGAATGTGCTGGGTCACGCGCTCGCGCATCTTCTGCGCCGACTCGACGAACCCTTCCCGAGAGGCGCTCGACCACACGCGGGGCGCCATCGCCGCCACGTACTGGCGGCCGAGCTCCGCGTCGCCGGCCAACGGCCTCGCCTTGAGCAGGGCCTGGAACTCCCAGCTCTTCGCCCATCGGTCGTAGTACGCGACGTGCGATTCGAGCGAGCGCACGAGGGCCCCGTCCTTGCCCTCGGGACGAAGATTCGGGTCGACCTCCCACAGGCCAGGCTCCAACCCCGATTCGTAGATGCCCCTCATGGTCAGCATCGCGAGTCGCGTCGCGATCTCGATCGACCGCTCCGGCGGCAGCTCGCTGTCGGGCTCGCCCTCGCCCACGAAGATCACATCGACGTCGCTCACGTAGTTGAGTTCGCGAGCTCCGGCCTTGCCCATGCCGATGATCGCGAGACGGGTCTGGGACACGCTGTCGTGGTCGAAGAACCAGAGTCCGAGGCCTTTCGTCGACAGGGTCGTGCGAGCCACCGAGAGCGAGGCCTCGAGGGCTCCGGCGGCCAGGTCGGCGAGCGCGGACGCGATGCGGTCGAGCCCGGTCACCGGGTCGGCCTGCTCGAGGTCGTAGGCGGCCACTCGTGCGAGCAGACCGCGATACCGCACACGCAGGGCGGTCCAGGCCTGTTCACCGGATGCCGACGCGAACCCGTCGACGGAGCCCACGGACTCGAGAAGGGCCGATCGGGAGTCGTCCGCGGTGGGGAGCTGCAGGCGTGGATCGACGAGGACGTCGAGTTCGGACGGATGCCGCGCGAAGAAGTCGCCGAGTCCCTTGGATGCGCCGAGAACCCGGATCAGCCGAAGCCGATAGCGTTCGTCGGCAAGGATCGGCGCGACATGGTCGGGCGACCGCCGCAGAAGGTGGGCCAGGCAGCCGAGCGCCTGGTCGGGGTCGGCCGCGGAGGGAATGGCCGCGATGAGATCGTCGACATCGAGGCCGGCCAGCGTGGCGACGACGTGCAGCTGCTCGTCGGCCCAGTCGAGATCGGCGAAGCCCAGACGGGCCAGATAGGTGAGTGATCTCGTTTCGCGCATGGTCCTCCGGCAGGCAGTGCGGCGACCTCGCCGCACTGCCGTGCAGTGACTGGGGTTAGAGCATTTCCAGGTTGCTCTTGAGTTCGAACGGCGTCACCTGGGCGCGGTACGCCTGCCATTCCTGGCGCTTGTTGCGTAGAACGTAGTCGAAGACGTGCTCGCCGAGCGTCTCCGCAACCAGCTCCGAACCCTCCATGAGCGTGATGGCCCGATCGAGGCTGGCGGGCAGCGGGTTGTAGCCCAGCGCTCGGCGCTCGGCCTCGCTCAGGCTCCACACGTTGTCCTCCGCCTCGGGCGGCAGCTCGTAGCCCTCTTCGATTCCCTTCATGCCCGCCGCGAGCAGCAGCGAGTACGCGAGGTACGGGTTCGCGGCCGAGTCGATGGCTCGGTACTCGATGCGTGAACTCTGGCCCTTGTTGGGCTTGTAGAGCGGCACGCGCACGAGTGCGGACCGGTTGTTGTGGCCCCAGCACACGAAGCTCGGCGCCTCGTCGCCGCCCCAGAGGCGCTTGTAGGAGTTGACGAACTGGTTGGTGACCGCGGTGATCTCGGGCGCGTGGTGCAGGAGCCCGGCGATGAACTGGCGGCCGATCTTCGACAGCTGGTACTCGGCACCGGCCTCGTAGAACGCGTTGCCGTCACCCTCGAAGAGCGAGAGGTGGGTGTGCATTCCCGATCCCGGATGTCCGGCGAGGGGCTTGGGCATGAACGTGGCGTAGACGCCCTGTTCGATGGCCACCTCCTTGATGACCGTGCGGAACGTCATGATGTTGTCGGCAGTGGTGAGAGCATCGGCGTAGCGGAGGTCGATCTCGTTCTGGCCCGGGCCCGCCTCGTGGTGGCTGAATTCGACAGAGATGCCCAGATCCTCGAGCATGCGGACCGAGCGACGACGGAAGTCGTGGGCGGTTCCTCCGGGAACGTTGTCGAAGTAGCCGGCCGAGTCGACGGGTTCGGGGCCGTCGGCACCGTACTGGGACGACTTGAGGAGGTAGAACTCGATCTCAGGATGCGTGTAGAACGTGAATCCGCGGTCGGCGGCCTTCGCGAGGGTGCGCTTCAGGACGTTGCGAGGATCCGCCACCGCGGGCAGGCCGTCGGGCGTGGTGATGTCGCAGAACATGCGGGCGGTCGGGTCGATCTCGCCCCGCCACGGAAGGATCTGGAAGGTGGTGGGGTCGGGATGCGCCAGGACATCGGCCTCATAGGAGCGCGTCAGCCCCTCGATGGCGGAGCCGTCGAATCCCAGGCCTTCGGAGAACGCACCCTCGACCTCGGCCGGCGCGATCGCGACCGACTTCAGCGTGCCGACCACGTCGGTGAACCAGAGGCGGATGAATTTGATGCCGCGTTCCTCAATGGTGCGAAGAACGAAGTCACGCTGCTTATCCATCTATGGGCACTCTCTTTCGAACGGGGTCTTTCAACCAGTTACAGGTTAGTGCACGACCCCTGATCGAATCGGTCAACTCGGAACGAGGACGATCCAGGCGAACCACGCCAGCATGCCGAGCCAGACGAGCACACCCGCGGAGGCGAGGAGCGCGGCGCCCCTGCTTCCGAGCTTCCACACGACGATCAGGGCGAAGAGCCCCACGGCGAGCAGGATGCCGAGGTACGGGAAGTAGGAGGGCACACCCACGAGGGCCACGGCGGGCTGCGCGGACATCGCGGCCTGCATGCCCAGAACGGCCACTGCGCCGAAGACGAGGCCCGTGACGGGCGAGATGCCCGATGCGATGAGGAGTCCGAGTCGCTCGCGCTGGATTCCCCGCACGATGATCGTGATGATCCATCCCACCAGCCAGAGGGCGCAGAAGCCCAGGAAGATGAGGGGGATCAGCAGCTCGAACCAGTTGAGGTCGTCGACGGCTCGAACCACCGATGCGGCACGAGAGGTCTCGTGGATCGACGAGGCTGTCACGATCGGGGTGATCGCGTCGTCGTGGTCGCACACCGCCGACACGTCGTCGCCCGGCTTGTCGAGCCAGGCCACGGCTGTCTTCGCCGCGCACGCACTCGTGTCGACGACCCGATGTCCCGCTCCGGTGAACGACACGAACTGGCTGCCGGGGATGGATCCTGCCGCCGCCTCTGCCGACGCGGCCGGCGAGATGGGATCGTCGGAGCCGGCGAGGATCAGCGTGGGCTGCGTGAACGACGGGGCGGCCCGCAGCTCTGTTGCCGCCGGAGAGATGCCGGCCTGCGCGCACGCCGCGTCTGCCAGCGAATAGGTGACGAGCAGGGGCGGATCGACGGGGACGACGGGCTCCTCGCCCTCGGCCGGTGCTGCCGCCTCCGGGGCGACGGGGTCGGCCGACCAACTCGCCTTCTGGTCGAGGCAGGTCGAGACGAGGTACTGTCCCCAGTCGACCGTTCCGAGCGCATCCGCGCCCAGCACGACGAAGGGGGCCAGTGCTCCCGAATCGCCGTCCTCCAGACGATCGAAGAGCAACGGCAGCGTGCTGGTCACCGCGGGATCGGTGAGCAGTTGCTGCACGAGGCTCACGAAGTCGTTTCCGTCGAGCTCGACGAAGCGCTGCTTGCCGGTGAACGGGTTGGTCACCGGGCCCGTGAAGGGGTCGTCGTCGAAGCCCGCGGCGAGATCCGCAACGGTCTTCGCGTAGTCGGTGCCTTCGACACCCGATCGCGACGACAGCTCTGCGAGTGAGGCGTTGAGCGCGGCATACGCCTCCGCCTTGGTGTCGGCTGCCGCGGGGCTCAGCGAGTCGAGGAGCACGCCATCGCTTCCGGCCGCGTCGAGGCCCGCCACCGCCGACATCACCTTGGAGGACCAACCCGATCCGAACAGCGTCCACGCGGGGATCTGAAGGGTGTTCCGCAGGTCGACGACGTCGGCCGCCGTCTGGGCGATGGTGTAGCCGTTCGAGTCTCCCCCGGCCTCAGCGAACTCGGCCAGGCAGTCCGAGAGCTCGATGCCTACAGCGGTGCCCTCCGCCTTCAGGCTGTCATCGGTCGACGTGAACGCGTCGACCCACGTGCGCGTGACACCGGGGCAGTCGAGGGTCGGAGTGGACGCCTGTCCCCCGCGCTGCTCGAGCACGACGATGTCGCGGTGGGTTCCGAAGCCGAGGTCGCGAGACAGGTGCCGGCCCAGCGACTCCGCCGACTCGCCGAGGCCCGGCGCGAGCGCGATCACGGGTGTTCCCGTGGCCGGCTGCACGCGGGCGGGTATGACGGCATAGGGGATGTCGATGGTCCGGCTCGCGGGATTGAGCCGGTTCTCGGGCACCGTGAGCACACCGCAGTCGGCGTCGCTCCCTGCGATCTCCGGACATCCGTCGCCGTCGGCCGCGCTGGCGATTCCCGGCGCGCCGAAAGCGAGCGTCATTCCCACCACGAGGGCGACGAGCGGCAGCCGCAGCCGCAGTCGATTGGTACCTATCACTTCACATCACCGTCACTATCGAGTCAGCCACACGATACAGTGATCGCCCTTCCGGCCCTCTCGCCCGAGCAGAGTGTCTCGGTATGCGCGTCAGTAGACTGGAACGATGTCAGAGACGCCACCGTCCATGCCCCCCGCCGTGCCGAAGCGCGTGCGTACGCGCCATTTCCAGAATGCGAAAGAGGCGGGAACGCCGATCACGGGCCTGACGAGCTACGACCAGCTCTCCGCCCGCATCTTCGACGAGGCCGGCATCGACTTCCTCCTGGTCGGCGACTCCGCGGGCAACACGGTCTTCGGGTACGACACCACCCTGCCAGTGACCGTCGACGAGCTGATACCCCTGACCCGTGCGGTCGCCCTGGCCGTCAGCCGCGCGTTCGTCGTCGCCGACATGCCGTTCGGCTCGTACGAGAGCGGTCCGCTCGAGGCCCTTCACACGGCAGTGCGATTCATGAAGGAGACGCACGCCCACGCGGTGAAGCTCGAAGGCGGCGTACGCAGTGTCGAGCAGATCAAGCGCATCGTCGGCGCCGGCATTCCGGTGATGGCCCATATCGGGTTCACCCCGCAGAGCGAGCACGGTCTCGGCGGCCACATCATCCAGGGCCGTGGGGCCGGTCTCGACCAGCTGATGGCCGATGCCCTCGCCGTGGAAGAGGCGGGCGCATTCGCCGTCGTCCTCGAGATGGTCCCGAGCGAAGCCGCCCGCCTGGTCACAGAGAGGCTTCGCATTCCTACCATCGGAGTCGGGGCCGGCCCTCACGTCGACGGCCAGCTGCTCGTGTGGACGGACTTCGCCGGGTTCTCGACCGGACGCATCCCGAAGTTCGTGAAGCAGTACGCCGACCTGCGCGGTGTGCTCACGGATGCCGTGACGCAGTTCCGCTCAGACGTCGCCGACCGCAGCTACCCGGGTCCTGAACACTCCTACGAGTAGCTCAGCGCTGCTCGTCGGCCTCTTCCTCGGCCCACTTCGCGCTGTTCGCGCGCAGCTTCTCGAGCGCGTGCGACGCCTCGAGTTCCGTGGCGAACGGGCCGACGCGGTCGACCACAGAAGACTCGTAGCCGTGCTCGACCTTGCCGGTCTTCATGTTGTACCAGTACTGCTTCGAGGCGTCTTCCGACATGTCAACTCCCGGGATATCGCGCCGACCTCCGACGGTCGGCGCTTCGGCTACTTCAGATCCTAGGCCCACATGCCGAGGCGTCGCGGGCGGCGAGACTGCCCTAGGCTCGGTAGGAAACGCACAGGCGCGCCGGACGCGTCGACGGTGATAGTTCGAGGAGACCGACCATGAGCACCCCTTCCGCATCCAACGTGGCCATCGGCATCGATATCGGCGGCACGGGAATCAAAGGGGCGATCGTCGACCTCGACTCGGGTGAGCTGCTCAGCGACCGGGTCAAGCTGTCGACGCCCGAGGGCGGCAAGCCCAAAGACATCGTCGGAACCGTCACGAAGATCCTCGAGAAGCTGACCGACGCTCCGAAGGACGCGCCCATCGGCATCTGCTTCCCCGCCGTCGTGCGCAACGGGCGCACCATGTCGGCCGCCAACGTCTCCAAGAAGTGGATCGGCCTCGAGGCCGAGAAGTTGTTCGAGGACGCGCTGGGACGCAACATCTTCTTCGTCAACGACGCGGATGCGGCCGGCTATGCGGAGGTGCGGTTCGGCGCGGCCAAAGACAGGTCGGGTCTCATCTTGATGACGACGCTCGGCACGGGTATCGGCACGGCGATCATCTACAACGGAGTCCTCGTGCCGAACGCCGAGCTCGGCCACCTGCAGATCGAGGGAGGCGACTACGAGCTGAAGGCGGCCTACTCGGCCAAGGAGCGCGAAGACCTGTCCTGGTCGAAGTGGGCGGAGCGCCTGCAGAAGTACTACACCGAGCTCGAGAAGCTGCTATCGCCCGACCTCTTCATCGTGGGCGGCGGCGTCTCGAAGAGCTACCAGGAGTTCCTGCCGCTGCTCGACCTCACGACGGAGATCGTGCCGGCCGTGCTGCGCAACAACGCGGGCATCCTCGGGTCTGCGGCACTCGCATCCCAGCCCCGCGTGACCGCGGGGGCTGACGGCTCGCCCGATGGCCACCCCGCAGCCGCCCTGTAGGGCGGCGCCGGCGGCAGCGTCGGCAGCGCCCAGGCGAGGGAATGAATGGGTCGGCCGTACGCCGGGTTCTGTCCGGATCAGCGATACCACCGATCCGTGACGGCCATCTATCTCGGGACTACGTTGCCGCAGCCCTCCAGCGGTCTACCCGGGAACTCGACGAGCCGTCTCGAACGTTCCCTGTCTGACCTTGCTCCGGACGAGGTTTACCAAGCAGACCAGGTCACCCTGGCCTCTGGTGGTCTCTTACACCACCGTTTCACCCTTACCCCAGGCTGATGCCTGCGGCGGTCTGTTCTCTGTGGCACTGTCTCGCGGGTTGCCCCGGGTGGGTGTTACCCACCGTCCTGCTCTGTGGAGCCCGGACGTTCCTCGGCAGCCGAGCATCCGAAGATGCGTGACTGACGCGACCGTCTCACCGACCCATTCGCCTCGAAGTCTACGGCAGAACAGCGGGGCCGATCACAGGCCAGACTCCTCGGTGCGGACGAGGATGCAGCTGCTGTCGGGGTCGAGCACGACATCGTCGGGCGCCGCGGCCCGGATGACGGCCAGGTCGGACTCGTGGAGTTTGACGTGGCTGCCGCCGGAGACTCCCCGCGTCAGCAACGCGGCACCGATGCCGTACCGGGAGCGCTGCTTGTCGTAGAGCGCGACGAGCTCGGCGCTGATCGACGAGGCGATACGGCTTCGTCGTTCCGTGACGAGCGCGATCTCCGCGTTGATCTGCTCGAGCTTGTCGTCGCGGTCGGCCACGAGCTCCTTCTCTGTCACCAGGAGCTCGTCGAGGCGAGCGGACGCGGCCTGGAAGCGGGCGTCGATCTCCTCCTGCCGCTCCATGACGGTGAGCTCGATGTCTTCGAGGTCGGACTGTCGCTTGAGGAGCGAGGCCAGCTCGTGCTCGAGGCCCTGGATGTCCTTCGGCGACGAGCTGATCGCGAGCCGTTCGCGGTCTCGGGCGATGCGGGCCGCCACGACCTCGACGTCGGATTCCACCCGACCGATCTCGACCTTCGTGTCTTCGAGTTCGCCGCGGATCGACGCGGAGAGCGCTCGGGAGCGGGCGACGTCTTTGGCGAGTTCGGCGAGTGCCAGCGACTGCGGCAGCGTCTTCACGCTGTGGGCGAGCTGGTCGAGTCGGGTGTCTGCGGCCTGCAGATCGAGCAGGGCGAGCTGCTCGGCGATCGGTGCCTTCATGGGTGCCTTCCTGGGCAAACGGTGTTCATCGCCGTGCAACGGCGAGAGATGGGGGTCATTGGGTGACGACGAAGTCCCACGGGTCTGTGCGGAGTTCGCTGACGGTGATCGTGGCCTGCGGAAGCTCCGCACGCAGGGCGGCCGCGGCGGTCTCGAGCCAGAGCCACTCGCTGGCCCAGTGCGACACGTCGATGAGCGCAGGGCCGGTCGACAGCATCGACTGCTGTCTCGACTCCGACGCGGGATGGTGGCGTAGATCGCTCGTGACGTAGACGTCGGCGGAGGTGACGGCGGGATCGGCCAGGAGCGAATCTCCGGCGCCCGCGCACAGGGCGACGCGAGAGATCTGCTGGTCGTAGTCGCCCGACACCCGGATGCCCGTGGCGGTCGCCGGGAGGATCTCGCCGAGGGCCAGCGCGAGCCGGCCGAGAGTCGTCGGCTCGGCCAGGTCCCCGACACGGCCCAGGCCGGTGCCGGAGCGTTCGCCGGCGACGATGGGCGCGGAATGGACGAGTCCGAGACGTTTCGCGAGAACCGACGAGGTGCCGTCGTCGACGATGTCGGCGTTCGTGTGGGCGGCGACCAGAGCACAGCCGCCGCGGATCAGGTCGGTGAGCAGGGCGCCCTTGTACCGATCCGTCGAGATGGACGTGACGCCCCTGAGCAGAAGCGGGTGGTGAACGAAGAGAACGTCCGCCCCGAGTTCGAGAGCCTCCGCGACCGTCTCGGCCACGGCATCCACGGCGAGGTGAATGCGCATGGCAGAAGCCGTCGCGTCACCCGTGGTCAGTCCCGGACGATCCCAGTCCTCGGCGAACCGCGTCGGCCAGAGCCGTTCGACGGCGGCCTGGAATTCCTGGAGCGTGTGCATCACCCGCCCAGCCTACCGGCGAGGTGCCTGTGCGCTCCTCCGAGTCCGACGCCGCCTCCGACTCCCTGCCGCAGTGTCGCAGCAACCGGATGTCGGCGGCTCTCGCTATCGTCGATTCCCGGGGCCGACCACGGGAGAACACACATGACGAACGACGCGCACGCAGTAGACGCCTTGATGCGCTGGGCGGCCGAGAACGCGGCCCACCTCGCCTGGCAGCGAACAGACGATCAGTCGATCGACTTCGATGTCGACGCCCCGTACTCCGTTCGGCTCGCCGCCGTGTCGGGCATGTGGCGACTGGAGACGGTGTCGGGCAGAGGCATTCGATCGACGTCGCTGGGCGATACCCGGACCCCGTTCGACGAGGTGATGGAATCGCTGCGCAACCGGCTCTACAGCACGGCCACCGACGAGTTCGACGACGCCGATCGATCGGGCGGCCAGGCCCTCGCCCAGGTCCTGAGAACCTCGTCAGACGAGCAGCGCGATCGCATCTGGTGCGCCCGGGCGGCCACCCTCCTCGCCGGGCACGCGATCAAAGACGGCTACGGCCTTCAGGCCCGGCTGCGCCTCGAAGAGGCGGCGGCACTCTTCGCGGCCGCGGGCGACGTCGACTCCGAGAATCGCATGCTGCAGACGCTGGCGACGCTCCCGGAGTTGCTGCGGGCATGACGCACCTCCGCAGGGAAGACCACGAAGCGCGTTCGGCTGAGTGACTCATGATCGGTGTCACGACGTAACGTTTCGGGCTTGGGCGGACACTATGAAGTGTGGACGCAACCAGGATCGATGAGGCCGCCCTGTGGGAGCGCGGTCTGTCAGGCGACGGTTCGGCGTTCGGATCGATTTTCGACCTGCACCGGGGTCGCGTGTACCGGCACTCGTACCGCCTGCTGGTCGACGCGAGCGAAGCCGAGGATGCGACGGCGATCGCGTTCCTCGAGTTGTGGCGGTGCCGCTCGTCTGTGCGGGTCGTAGACGGTTCGGTGCTGCCGTGGCTGCTGGTCACGGCCACCAATTCCGCCCGAAACCTCAACCGAGGCAGGAGTCGGTACCGGGCCCTCCTGGAGGCGCTTCCCCACGAGAGCCACCACCGCTCCGCCGAGGAGGAAGCGCTGAATGATGTTGTGGCGGACACGCAGCTCGCCGGTGCTCTGGCCCAGCTCTCATCGACCGACCTGCAGCTCGTGACGCTGGTCATGATCGAGGGCTACAGCGTGTCCTCCGCCGCCCCGATCCTCGGCCTGTCAACCGGAGCCACCCGCACCCGCTTGCACCGCGCCCGAACGGCACTTCGCCGGTACCTCGGCCATCCCACCCTCGCGCTCTACCTCCAGTCCTCCCTAGGAGATGCATCATGACAGCCCCGCAGATGAGCGACAGCTTCGCTGACGCGTTCCGCAGAGCACTCGTCACCCACGTCGACGCACCGACTCGTGTACGCCGACGACAACGCCGGTGGGTGCTCGGCAGCGCGATCGCCGCGGTCGCTCTGCTTGCCAGCACTGCGGCCGCCGCGGCAACCGGCGTGCTCGTCCTGCCTGGAAGTACCCAGGTCACACCGGTGAGCTCTTTCGTGACGGGCACCTATGTCGGCACGGAGACCGTGCACCTGGGCCCAGCGCCCGACGACGCGAACGGTATCGTCGTCTCTCTGCACTGCCTCACTCCTGGAGACCTCGGCCTTCCCGGGGGGACCGTCGTGACCTGCGCAGCCGACGACCTGACCGGCAGCGATGTGCAGCCGGACTTCGTCTACGAGGTCATCCCCCTCACCGATGCGAGCGACGGCGCATTGATCGTCACCGCACCCCTCGAAAGCAACTGGATTGTCTTGGCGGCCTACTCCACGTCCTCGAGTTCGGCGTGGGCCAGGAACGGAAATGGGGAAAGCTATGGCGTCATCAGCGAGACAGGCCCGCCGGATCTCATCGCCGTGAGGAACGCCGACGGTGCAACCGGCTACATCCGCCGCACCGACCTCGAACGGGCAGTGGGGACCGTCGTCGGGAACTCAGCTGCAGGTCCGACGGACGGCATCACCGACTTGTACGCAGACGCCGCCAGCGGATCCTCACTCCCCCTGTACGACTCGGACGGAACAACTCAGATCGGAGAGTTCACCCATGACTGACCCCGGCGAGAACATGCGACGTCGCGCACCCCGTCTCGCATCGGCGGCCTTCGTGCTGCTTGTTGCACTCTTTGCTTCGACGGCCTGCACGTCCTCCCCCACGCCTGCCGCAACGACTGCAGCCGCACCAGTGGCGAGCGATGAGATGCCGCCGCACAGCGAGGGGCCTGCAGATTTCAATCGCTTCGGCAGGATGCAGCAGCCCATCGTGGAGCTGTCAGAAGATGGAACGACCCTGACCATCAGCAGAGTGGACGGTCACTGCATCACCCAACCGACAGCGTTCAGCTTCGATGGCGAGAGCACCTACGCCGTCACCTTCGACTTCGTCGTGCCCAACCCGGAGGGCATCTGCGACACCGTCGGCATCGCGTACGCCACAGAATTCGCCCTCGCCTCGGCCCCCGCCGCTCGACCAATCACGGTCGAGTTCACGGGCCCCTTCGGCAACACCGTCCCTCTCACTGCTCAATGAGAACGAGCGCGGAACTGATAAAACAAAAACCCCGGCATTGCCAGGGTTTTCTGGGGGTGGGTCCTACCAATGACTGACCTCGGCAAGAACAGGCGACAACGCGCACACAGCTTCGCTCAAGCCGCGTTCGTGATGCTCTTCACGCTCGTCGTCTCCTCCGCCTGCACCTCAACTCCTCCCGCTGCTTCCCCTTCCGACTCTCCTCCTGCGTCCGCGCCGGCGGTGACCGATGAGATGCCCCCATACCGTGAGAGCCCAACAGACAGCGAGCGACTCGACACGACTCTGGGGCCCATCGCGGAACTGTCCGAAAACGGTAGGACACTGACCATCAGCAGAATCGACAGTAACTGCATCACCGAACCGACAGCGTTCAGCTTCGATGGCGAAAGCACCTACACGGTCACCTTCGACTTCGTGGTGCCCAATCCCGAGGGCATCTGTGATCTCGTCGCCCACCCCACCGCCACGGAATTCGCACTCGCCTCAGCCCCCGCCGCCCGACCCGTTACGGTCGAGTTCACATTCCCCGACGACAGCACGGTCACACTCACGGCTCATTGAGACCGAAAGCACATACCCCTTAAAGCAAAAAACCCCGGCAGTGCCAGGGTTTTCTTGGGGTGGGCCCTACCGGGCTCGAACCGATGACATCCACGGTGTAAACGTGGCGCTCTACCAACTGAGCTAAAGGCCCCTGCATCACGAGAGAAGTAGAGATCTCGTGCGGACTACAGGTTACACGGCGGTGGGCCCATCCCGGAACTCACGCCCTAGACGACGAGCGCGTATCCGTGGGCCGGCACGTGCGTACCGCGCACGGTCACCGGCTCATCGGTCAGGTTGAGCGCAAGGGCCGCGTGACCGTCGCCCGAGCGGGCTGTCGCCTCGAGCAGGAGGGTCTCGTTCGCCAGCTCCTGCACCTCGATGCGGGCGTCGTACAGCCACGCGTGCTGGCGCCGGAAGGCGATCAGGCTCTGGTGCAGGGCGAAGACTTCGTTGCGCTGCCACTCGGCGGCGTCGCGGTCGGCGTGCGGCCTCACCGCGTCGTCTCCCCCGGCCCTGTCCTCTTTCACGCCCGTCAGACCGCGCTCGTCGCCGTAGTAGACGCTCGGCACACCAGGCACAAAGAACAGCAGCGCGTGCGCGAGCAGCGCGTGCCTGCGGTCGGCCACGAGTGACGCGATGCGCGTCACATCGTGGTTGCCCACGAAGGTGAGCGGAACGAAACGCTCCACGAACTCCTGGTGGCGTTCCAGCGACCAGGCGAGCTCGAAGAAGTTCTTCTCGTTGAGCGAGTTCCAGATCGCCTTCCACAGTTCGTACTGGGTCACGGAATCCATGCCGGACTCGTCGACGATCTGCGCGTAGTCGCCGTGGATGACCTCACCGACGACCCACACGTCTGGATGCGTCGACCGGACGGCGTCGAGAATCGGCCGCCAGGCATCCGGCGCCACCGCGTACGCGGCGTCGAGCCGCCAGCCGTCGGCCCCACGGTCGAGCCAGTGCCGCATGACGCGCGTCACCGTAGTCGGCGACCGGTGGATGCGCGAGGTCGAGTTCCACGAGATGGCCGTGGCCCTCGAAGACGGCCGGCTTCAGTTCGCCGCCCGGCGTCTGCTCGGCCTCGAGGCGGAACCACGCCGCTTCGGCGGACCCGGGCCCTGCGGAGACGGCCGCCTGCCAGAGGGGGTTGCTGCGTGCGACGTGGTTGAACACGCCGTCGAGCAGCACTCGTATGCCGCGTTCGCGACACGCGGCAATGAGCTGATCGAAGTCGGCCTCGTCGCCGAGCCGGGGATCGAGGGTGAGATGGTCGATCGTGTCGTAGCCGTGCGTCTCGGAGTCGAAGATCGGTCCGAGTGCGAGTCCGTTCGCGCCCAGGTCGACGACGTCGTCGAGCCACGGGAGAACGTCACCGAGGCGATGCTGAACCGGATCGTGCGGGTTGGAGGTGGTGTCGGCACCGACGAAACCCAGCGGGTAGACGTGCCACCAGATGACGTGCTCTGTCCATGCGGGCATGCGTCGACTCAGACCGCGACCGACCGCATCTCGTCGAGTGCAGCTCGGTAGGCCTCGATCGACCGTGCCTCGCCGGGAGCCGTGATGAAGCTCTCGCGGATGATGCCGTCGATGTCGATCAGGAAGGTCGCGCGGTTCGCGAAGCCCTTGCCCTCGAGGAAGACTCCATACTCCTTGGCGACAGCGCCATGGGGCCAGAAGTCGGCCAGGAGAGTGAAGTCGTACCCCTGCACCTCGGCCCACGACCGCAGAGCGGACTTGGAGTCGACGGAGATGCCGAGAAGCTCGACGTCGTTGTCCTTGAAGAGGTTGAGGTTCTCTTCGAGAGCGCAGAGTTCGCTGGTGCACGTTCCCGAGAATGCCAAGGGGAAGAAGACGAGGGCGACAGCCTTCTTGCCTCGGAACTGGCTCAACCGGATTCGTTCGCCGTACTGGTTGGCGAGGTCGAAATCGGGAGCGCGGGTGTCGTTCTCCAAAGCCATGAGGGTTCTTGTTTCCTTTCGCGAGCGGGGATGGACGCCTTGTGGGCCCCGACCTGGATGCCCGATCGCTGAACTTCGCCGATCCTACGCCTGATCCTCGTGAGTACCAACCGGCGCGCGGCCGGAACGCCAGGAACATTCACTAGGCTGGAGGGTGGCGCGCATCGCCGACCCCCGGACACGAATCCGGGCACGGCACGCTCCGCACTTGAAAATCTGTCACCCACAGAAAGAGGTCGACGTTGACTGTCAACGACCAGGACCCGTACTCGGTTAATTCGAACGATTCCGATCCCGACGAAACGGCGGAGTGGAACGAGTCGCTCGACCAGCTGGTTGCGGCTCACGGCCACGGGCGTGCGCGCGAGATCATGCTGAGCCTGCTGAAGCGAAGCAAGGAACTGCATCTCGGTGTACCGATGGTTCCCACCACGGACTACATCAACACGATCGCCCCCGAGAACGAGCCGGCCTTCCCGGGCAACGAGGAGATCGAGCGCCGCTACCGTGCATGGATCCGGTGGAACGCCGCCGTTCTCGTGCACCGCGCGCAGCGCCCCGGCATCGCCGTCGGCGGCCACATCTCGACCTACGCGTCGAGCGCAGCGCTCTACGAGGTCGGCTTCAACCACTTCTTCCGCGGCCAGGACCACGCGTCCGGCGGCGACCAGATCTTCGTGCAGGGCCACGCCTCCCCCGGCACCTACGCGCGGGCCTTCCTCGAGGGTCGCCTCGGCGAGAACCAGCTCGACGGCTTCCGCCAGGAGAAGTCGCATGTGGGCGGAGGACTCTCGTCGTACCCGCACCCGCGTCTGATGCCCGACTTCTGGCAGTTCCCCACCGTGTCGATGGGTCTCGGCCCGATCAATGCGATCTACCAGGCGCAGCTGGCCAAGTACGTCACCAACCGCGGCATCAAGGATGCGTCGGACCAGCAGGTCTGGGCCTTCCTCGGCGACGGCGAGATGGACGAGGTCGAGAGCCGCGGGCAGCTTCAGGTCGCAGCCAACGAAGGTCTCGACAACCTGAACTTCGTCATCAACTGCAACCTGCAGCGTCTCGACGGCCCGGTTCGCGGAAACGGCAAGATCATCCAGGAGCTCGAGAGCTTCTTCCGCGGTGCCGGCTGGAACGTCATCAAGGTCATCTGGGGCCGCGAGTGGGACTCGTTGCTCGCCAACGACACCGACGGCGCGCTGCTCAACCTCATGAACACCACACCGGATGGCGACTTCCAGACGTACAAGACCGAAGACGGCGCCTACGTTCGTGAGAACTTCTTCGGGCGCGATCCCCGCGCGCTCAAGCTCGTCGAGAACTACACCGACGACGACGTGTGGAACCTCAAGCGCGGTGGACACGACTACCGCAAGGTCTACGCGGCGTTCAAGGCCGCGGCCGAGCACAAGGGCCAGCCCACCGTCATCCTCGCCCACACGATCAAGGGCTACGGCCTGGGCAAGAGCTTCGAGGGCCGCAACGCGACCCACCAGATGAAGAAGATGACGCTCGACAACCTCAAGGCGTTCCGCGACGAGCTTCGCATTCCGATCACGGACGCCCAGCTCGAGGAGAACCCCTACCTGCCGCCGTACTTCAAGCCGGCGGAAGGCGACGAGGCGATCGAGTACCTGCACGAGCGTCGCCGCGAGCTCGGAGGCTACCTGCCCGAGCGCCGCTCGAAGTACGAGCAGTTCGCCCTGCCCGACGACTCTGCCTACCAGACCCTGAAGAAGGGGTCGGGAACGCAGGAGATCGCCACGACGATGGCGTTCGTGCGACTGCTGAAGGACCTCACGCGGGCCAAGGGCTTCGGGCACCGGATCGTGCCCATCATTCCCGATGAGGCACGCACTTTCGGGCTCGACGCGTTCTTCCCGACCTCGAAGATCTACAACCCCAACGGTCAGAACTACACCTCGGTCGACCGCGACCTGCTTCTCGCTTACAAGGAGAGCCCGCAGGGAACGATCATCCACGTCGGCATCAACGAGGCCGGCGCGCTGGCCGCGTTCACCGCGGTGGGAACGTCGTACTCCACCCAGGGCGAACCCCTCATCCCGGTCTACGTCTTCTACTCGATGTTCGGATTCCAGCGCACCGGTGACGCGCTGTGGGCCGCCGGAGACCAGATGGCCCGTGGATTCGTGATCGGCGCGACCGCCGGACGCACCACGCTGACGGGCGAGGGCCTGCAGCACGCCGACGGCCACTCGCTCCTGCTGGCATCCACGAACCCGGCCGTCGTGTCGTACGACGCGGCCTACGGTTACGAGATCAACCACATCGTGCGCGACGGCCTCGAGCGCATGTACGGCGGTGCGCACAGCGACCCGAACGTCATGTACTACCTGACCGTCTACAACGAGCCGCACGTGCAGCCGGCGGAGCCCGAGGGGCTCGACGTCGACGGCGTCGTGCGCGGTATCTACAAGCTGAAGGACGGCACGGTCGAAGGCCCCAAGGCGAACATCCTGGCCTCGGGTGTCGCCGTTCCGTGGGCGCTCGAAGCCCAGCAGCTGCTCGCCGACGACTGGGGCGTCTCCGCCGATGTGTGGAGTGTGACCTCGTGGACCGAGCTGCGCCGTGACGGGCTCAAGGCGGAGGAGCACAACTTCCTCAACCCGAACGCCCCGAAGCAGACGGCCTACGTCACGACGAAGCTGGCCGACGCGGCCGGTCCGTTCGTCGCGGTGACCGACTACATGCACGCCGTGCCCGATCAGATCAGGCAGTTCGTCCCCGGCGAGTACGCGACCCTCGGCGCCGACGACTTCGGCTTCTCGGACACCCGACCGGCCGCGCGCCGGTTCTTCAAGATCGACGGACCGTCGGTCGTTGTGCGCACGCTCGAGCAGCTCGCTGCGAAGGGTGAGGTCGACGCATCCGCGCCCGCCTGGGCGATCGAGAAGTACCGTCTCTACGACGTGACGGCCGGAACCTCGGGTTCGGCCGGCGGAGAGAGCTGACGAACGCGAGTCAGTCGAACCGTTCCGTGAACAGATCAGGCACACCGATCGCAGGATCGTGCGAGCATGCCCAAGAGTAAGGCGGAGACACTCGCGTGGCTCCGCACGATATCGGGTGAGCTCGCGACGGCCACGATCAAGCGACTCGACGCGACGCTGCCCTGGTACGGCGACATGCCGCCAGGGCGGCGCAGCGCGGTCGGGCTCGTCGCGCAGGCCGGCATCAAGTCGTTCATCCAGTGGTACGAGGATCCCTCGACGACCACCTGGATCGCATCGGACGTGTTCGGCTCCGCACCGCGCGAGCTGCTGAGATCGGTCACGCTGCAGCAGACACTGCAGCTGATCAGGGTGGTCGTCGAGGTCGTCGAAGACAGGGTCAAGGGCGCCGACGCCTCGCTGCGCGAGGCCATCCTGCTCTACTCTCGCGAGATCGCGTTCGCGTCGGCCGATGTCTACGCTCGGGCCGCCGAGGCACGCGGACTCTGGGACGCGAGACTCGAGGCCCTGGTCGTCGACTCCATCCTGAGCGGCGAGTACGACGACGAGCTTCCGTCCCGCATCGCCGCCCTGGGCTGGCACGGACACGGCGAGGTGAGCGTTCTCGTCGGCACGACCCCGCGCGTGCTCGACGTCGATCAGCTTCGCCGCACGGCACGGCACCTGCAGGCCGATGTGCTCATCGGGGTGCAGGGCAATCGGCTCGTTCTGGTGATCGGTCGCTCGATCCCCGCTCCCGGCAGCGCGTCTGGGCCGGCTGCGGCCGGCTCCGGTGACCACGACGCCGGCGAGCAGGCGAGCGAGCCCACCCTCAGCTTCATGGACATCGCCCGAGCGCTCGAGCCGGGGTTCGGTCCCGGCCATCTCGTGCTCGGACACGAGGTGCCGAGCCTCGTCGACGCATCCCGCAGCGCGAAGGCGGCTCTCGCCGGCTTCGCCGTGGCGAGGGCCTGGCGCAACGCTCCCCGCCCCGCACTGGCGGACGACCTGCTTCCCGAACGGGCATTGGCAGGTGATCCCCTGGCTCGCTCCACGCTGGTCAACAGGGTGTATCGCCCCCTGCAGGACCAGTCGCCCGAACTCATGGCGACGCTGTGGTGCTATCTCGACAACGGCCGTTCGCTCGAGGCGACCGCTCGTGAGCTCTACGTGCACCCGAACACCGTGCGCTACCGTCTCAAGCGGGTGTCGCAGGTGATCGGGTGGGACGCGACCGGAGCGCGTGAAGCCCTGATCCTGCAGTCGGCGCTCATCCTCGGCACCATGCACGATCACGACGGCGCCATCAGTCGCAAGTGATGCCGCTGTACCCTTTCGACAGCAGTTCCCGTCATTGTTGGTGTGATCTCGACACACCTTTCGGCTCAACTCTTGGGAGGATGATCTAGTGATCGTCATCGTCTGTCCTGGCCAGGGCTCGCAAACCCCCGGCTTCCTCTCCCCCTGGCTCGATGTTCCGGGCTACCGCGAACACCTCGATCAACTCGGAGAAGCCGCGGGCCTCGACCTCGTCGCCCACGGCACGACGAGCGACGCCGACACGATCCGCGACACGGCGGTCGCCCAGCCTCTGATCGTGGCCGCCGGCATCCTGACTCTGCGCGCCCTGTTCGCCGACGGCCGCGCCGCCCGCATCGGCGGTATCGCCGGGCATTCAGTCGGCGAGATCACGGCCGCCACCGGCGCCGGGGTGCTCAGCGAGACGGATGCGATGGCGTTCGTTCGCCAGCGCGGGCTCGCGATGGCCGCGGCCGCGGCCGAGACGACCACCGGCATGAGTGCCGTCATCGGCGCCGACGAGGAGGAGCTCCTCGCCCGTCTCGAATCGCTCGGACTGCAGCCGGCCAACTTCAACGGCGCCGGGCAGATCGTCGTGGCCGGTGAGCCCGATGCGCTTGCCGCCCTTGCGGCCGACCCTCCGGCCAAGGCCTGGGTCATCCCGCTCCAGGTCGCCGGCGCGTTCCACACCCGATACATGACGCCCGCGGTCGCCACCCTCACCGAGGTGGCGTCCCGACTCGGGCCCGCCGACCCGACGACGACCCTCTGGACGAACAGGGACGGCAGCGTGGTCTCGAGCGGCCGAGAATTCGTCGATCTCCTGGTCGGTCAGGTCTCCTCGCCCGTGCGCTGGGATCTGGACATGCAGGCCTTCGCCGACTCCGGCGTCACCGGCATCATCGAGGTCGCGCCCGCGGGCGCACTCACCGGCCTCGCCAAGCGGGGCCTTCGCGGTACACCCACCGTGGCGGTCAAGACACCCGACGACCTCGAGGCGGCCTTCGCGCTGCTCGACGCCGACGCGTGAGCACGACACCCGATTCGACAGTCCCGGAGACGATATGAAGCACGCCCCTCTCAACCAGAATCGCGGCAGCGAGTTCACGCGCATCCATAGCGTCGGTGCGGCTCGCGGCGAGAACGTCGTGCCCAACGACGACCTCATCGGCCCGATCGACTCGTCCGACGAGTGGATCAGGCAGCGCACCGGAATCATCGAGCGTCGCCGAGCAGGCAAAGACGTCCTGGCGGTCGACCTCGCGACGACGGCCTCCCTCGAGGCCATCGAGCGCGCCGGAATCGACCCCCAGCAGATCGGCGCCGTCATCGTCGCCACGATCAGCAACCCGGTCGTCACCCCGTCGATCTCGTCTCTGCTCGCGGAGCGCGTCGGAGCCAATCCGGCGGCCGCCTACGACATCGAGGCGGCGTGCGCCGGGTACACCTACGGCATCGCCCAGGCCGACTCGCTCATCCGGGCAGGGCTTGCCGAGTACGTGCTCGTGGTGGGAGCGGAGAAGCTCTCGGAGTTCATCGATCCGGCCGATCGGTCCATCTCGTTCCTCCTCGGCGACGGCGCCGGCGCGGCCATCGTGGGTCCGAGCGATTTCGCCGGCATCTCCCCCAGCATCTGGGGCTCCGACGGCTCGAAGTGGGACACGATCTACATGACCGGCACCCACGCGCAGTTCCGCGACGGCGAGATCGACGTGTGGCCGACCATGCGCCAGGAAGGCGCCACGGTCTTCCGCTGGGCCGTCTGGGAGATGGCGAAGGTCGCCCAGCGCGCTCTGGATGCCGCAGGCATCACGAGCGCAGACCTGGCGGCGTTCATTCCCCACCAGGCGAACATGCGCATCGTCGACGAGTTCGCGAAGCAGCTCAAGCTGCCCGAGTCTGTCGCCATCGCACGCGACATCGCCACCACCGGCAACACGTCGGCGGCGTCCATTCCTCTGGCCACCCATCGACTGCTGGAGGAGAACCCCGAGCTCTCGGGCGGTCTCGCCCTGCAGATCGGCTTCGGAGCCGGCCTCGTGTTCGGCGCGCAGGTCGTCGTACTGCCCTAGTCATCATCGCGCGTTGCTTAGTCAAGAACGCGCACGGCCTGACCTAAACTAAGTGACGGTCAATTCAACCCTCAAGGAGAAACACAATGGCATTGTCCACCGAAGAAGTGCTGGCCGGCCTGGCCGAACTCATCAACGACGAGACCGGTATCGCCACCGACACAGTCGAGATGGACAAGTCGTTCACCGACGACCTGGACATCGACTCGATCTCCATGATGACGATCGTCGTCAACGCTGAAGAGAAGTTCGACGTGAAGATCCCCGACGAAGAGGTCAAGAACCTCAAGACCGTCGGCGACGCTGTCACGTTCATCGTCGCAGCACAGGACTGATACTCCACCGCTGCAGCGCAGACGGCAGGCCCGGGCATCTGGCCCGGGCCCGTCGTCCACGCACCTGATCCTGCCCACGATTGACCACGTGCAAGAGAGTTTTTCCATGAGTTCCAAACGAATCGTCGTCACCGGAATCGGCGCGACGTCCCCCCTCGGCGGCACAGCCCGCGAAACGTGGGACGCGCTTCTCGCCGGAGTCTCGGGCGCCACCACCCTCGAGCAGGAGTGGGTCGCCAAATGGGAGATCCCCATCACGTTCGCCGCCCAGGCGAAGGTGCCGTCGAGCGAGGTGCTCGAGCGCATCGAGACCAAGCGTCTCGACCCCTCGAGCCAGTTCGCACTCACGGCTGCCCGCGAGGCGTGGGCGGATGCAGGCTCGCCCGAAGTCGTGCCCGAGCGTTTCGGCGTCGACTGGGCGACCGGTATCGGCGGCGTCTGGACACTGCTCGACGCGTGGGACACGCTGCGCGAACGTGGTCCTCGCCGGGTGCTCCCCATGACCGTGCCCATGCTCATGCCTAACGGTCCGGCCGCGGCCATCGAGATGAGCCTGGGTGCTCGTGCCGGCGCCCGCACCGTCGTCTCGGCCTGCGCATCCAGCACCGAGTCGATCGCGAACGCGTACGACCATCTGCAGGCCGGTTATGCCGACATCATCATCGCCGGTGGATCCGAGGCTGCCATCCACCCGCTTCCCATCGCATCCTTCGCCGCCATGCAGGCACTGTCGAAGCGCAATGACGACCCGGCCACCGCCTCGCGTCCCTATGACGTGACCCGCGACGGCTTCGTTCTCGGAGAGGGCGGTGCCGCCATCGTCCTGGAGACCGAGGAGCACGCTCTCGCCCGTGGCGCACGCATCTACGCCGAGGTCGTGGGCGGTGCCGTCACCAGCGACGCGTATCACATCACGGCTCCCGACCCCGAGGGGTCGGCGGCGGCCCGTGCGATGATCGCCGCCGTGGAGAACTTCGGCTACTCCCTTTCCGACGTCGCGCACATCAACGCCCACGCCACCTCCACCCCGGTGGGAGACATTGCGGAGTACAAGGCTCTGCGGCACGTGTTCGGCGATTCGCTCGCGGGAATCCCCGTGTCGGCGACGAAAGCATCCACCGGGCATCTGCTCGGCGGTGCAGGCGGCATCGAGGCGATCTTCACCATCCTCGCGCTGCACGAGCGCACGGCCCCGCCCACGATCAACCTCACCGAGCAGGACCCGGAGATCGAGATGGACGTCGTGACGGCTCCCCGCACCCTGCCCGACGGGGATCTCGTGGCGATCAGCAACTCGTTCGGCTTCGGCGGTCACAACGCCGTCGTCGCCTTCAAGACCGCCTGAGCCGCGTCGCGGCAACGAGGTTGTCGTTCGGTCCCCTCCCCCCAGTCGACTTCCGTCGTCTGGAGGGAGGGGACCGAACTATTTAACCGACGGAGTGAAGCCACACCACGGGCGAGAAATCGCTTTCGTGGCGGAAGGGCTCCAGCTCGTCGTCCCATGCCTGTCCTAAGGCCAGGCGGAGTTCGCGATGCAGTTCGAGGGCGTCGGTGCCGGCAGCCTCCATGGCCGCGCGCACGCGGTCTTCGGGAATGACGGTGTTGCCCGCGCTGTCGGTCTGCGCGTAGAAGACTCCGAGGTCGGGCGTGTGCACCCAGCGTCCGCCGTCCGAGCCGGCGGCGGGGTCTTCGGTGACCTCGTAGCGCAGGTGCTCCCAGCCGCGGAGCGCGGAGGCGATGGCCGCGCCGGTGCCGGCCGGGCCCTCCCAGTAGAACTCGGTTCGCTGGGATCCGCGGAGCACGGGCTGCTCGCGCCAGCTGAAGTTGACGGCACGACCAATGGCGCGACCTGCGGCCCACTCGACGTGGGGGCAGAGCGCGCGGGGGGCGGAATGAACGAAGATCATTCCGTGTGCGACGGGTGCCACCATTGTTTTCTCCATCTCTTGAGGTACGTCTTCCCCAACGACCTGTGAAATGGAACTGCGGCAGCACTGATGTGAAGTTGTTCTTGCATTATGCACGATAGGGCTGCGTACTGCCAGACGAATTGCCGCAGCGGCGCGGCGCGCCGTGCCTGGTCCCCTGATCACAACGGGCATACTGAGTAGACAATTACTTCGATGGAGTGCGACATGTCGGTGAGGTCGGGAATCCTGGCCGTGTTGAGCCTCGGGCCGGCCTACGGTTCGCAGGTGCACGGCGAGGTCGAAACGCGCATGCACCGTGTCGGATCGATCAACGTCGGGCAGATCTATTCGACCCTCGACAGGCTGCAGTCACAGGGGTTCGTGATCGGCGAAGGCACGACGGGCGACGGACTGCCGCTCTACACCCTCAGCGCACGCGGCCGAGCGGAGGTCGACACGTGGGTGAGCACGGCTGATGCCGGATCGACCTGGTCGGATTTCGTCGGCCACGTGCTTCTGGTCGCGTCGCTTCCCGGCGCACCCGTCGATGACCTGGTGCAGGCCTATCGCCACGTGTTCGGCGAGGAGGCCGTCCCCACGACCGACAGCTCGGACGAGCCGCTTGCAGCGCTCGGCGAGAGGGCGACCCGCGTGCTCTCGAGTTCTGCGCTGGCGTGGCTCGACGACGTGCAGCGGGTTCTGTCGACGACAGACCATGCCCGGCCGCTGGGCAGCATGCGTCCCCGACGTGGCCGCCGTCCGCGACAGATGAGCTAGGTCCGCTTCTCCGGGCGCACGAAGAGTGAGGCGGGCAGCAGTCTCGCCCGTCGACGCACCGACTGGTCGGCCTCGTCGGCGATCGACTTCTCGATCGAGAGGACCGCAGCCTTCACTGCCCCTCTTTCGACGCCACCCACGGGCGCGCTTCGCGCCGAAGCGAATTGTTCGCGCTCCACGGCCCGACGAAGGGCGTCCACGTCATCACGAGCGACCCGGCGGATTCTCTGCAGGCGTCCGGCGAACACCGCGGGCGTGTCGCCGCGCGACACCTCGATCCCGTAATCTCTCGCGAAGTTCTGCAGCTCCAGCCACGCCCCCGTCGCGGGCCTCTGCGAGCCGTCGATCGCGGCCAGCGAGAGGCGCCGACGCCAATAGCGGATGCCTGCGGGCACGAGTCCCAGGAGAACGACACCGGCAGCCACGGCGGCGGCGGTGAGCCATCCCCGCAGCTGGGCGAGTGACCGCGCCTCCCCCGTCGACGACGCCGCCGTGGGATCGACCTCGTCGCGTGCCTGGGACGTGGGCGCCACGTCGGTTGCCTGAGGCGACGGGGCCTGCGACCCGGCGCTCTGCTGGGCGAACGCGGGAAGGGTGTACTCGGGGACGGAGATGCCGAGGCTCGGTGTCGGCTCGAACGGAAGCCATCCGATGCCGTCGAAGTACAGCTCGGGCCAGGAGTGCAGCTGGTCTGTAAGAACTTCGTACTGCGGCTCGCCGTCGACGTAGCGGGTCGCCGCAGAGCTGGGGAAGTATCCGATGGCGATGCGCGAGGGAATGCCCAGGACCCGTGCCATCGTGGCCATGGTCGCGGCGAAGTGAACGCAGTATCCGCTCTTCACCTCGAGGAATTCGGCCAGCGCCTCGGCATTGGTTCCGTCGAACGAGCCGTCGACGGGCGTCTCGACCGAGTAGTCGAATTCGCCCGACGTGAAATAGGACTGGAGGGCGACGGCACGGTCGTAGTTCGCCGTCGCGCCGGCTGTGACCTCCCGGGCCACGTCGGAGACGACCGGCGGAAGGTTCGGGGGCAGTTCCAGCAGCGGATTCAATGCGACGGGCACGATGCTGCCGGCCTCGGCGAGCTGCTCGGCCGAGGGCGTGACGACCAGGCTCTCGACGGTGTAGTCGTCTCCCCTGCTGTCGTTACGGCTGCCGGGGAGCGTGACGACGCCGGTCTCGGGATCGGCGCTCCACCCGCGGCCCGCGTTGTCCAACGAGGTCGCGGGAGATGGGAGAGGCAGCCATTCGCTTCGGAGTCCCTCGATCGAGACGTCGGTGCTGACCGTGCTGCGCTCCACATCGTCGGCGAGCCCCGGTGGGGCCGTCAGCTGCTCCACAGTTCCGCCGTCCGTCTGTTCCGGCTGCCAGGAGCCCGTCGAGAAGTCGTTCAGATCGACCATCTTGAGATAGAGAGGTGTCTCGGCCGTTGTCACGTAGCTGAGTGACAGGATCGGGGCCGTTCGACGAAGATCTCGACCGAGCTGGATGACGGGGTCGATGCCTGCACCGTAGATCGAGGGGACACGGCCGGTACTTCTCGAGTCGGCGAAGGCCTGGGCGGTCAACCCCGGTGTCACCGCCGGGATCAGGAGGGCGCAAACGATGGCGGCGGCTCCCAGCGCGAGTGCGGTAAGGGGAGAACGGCCCGCACGGGTGGCACCACGATGCAGCCCTGAACGGTGGCCATCGGTGCGTGCCGCGAGCCACAGCACAAGCAGGAACGACGCCACGGTCGCGACGAACCGCACGACATCGACGTCTCGGACCTGCACGGCCGAGGGAACGACGAACAGACCGAGCGCGAGCACGCCCACGAACGCCGGAAACCGGACGACGACGGCCGCATCGGCGAGGATGGCGAGAAGCCCGCAGGCCATGGCGATCAGCTGCACGAGCGACGCGACCGGATCGGCGGGAATGGTCTGCACCTGAATCTGCGCGCCGGCGTCGACGAAGCCCGAGATCAGTGTGTTGATCGTCTCGGGTGTCGGAATGATGCCGAGGAAGGCCGTCCCCGGGGCGAAGAACGTCTCGCTGGCGACGATCCACACGACGACCGCCGCGACGATCCCCAGAGCGGGGCGCAGACCCGAGGCCCGCACGGCCCACGAGGCGGTCATGCACGCGACGGCCATGGCCATCGCCGCGAACCACCACGAATCCCCCTGCACGAACGGCCCGAGGCCGGCGAGGGGCACGCCGATCGTCACCAGAACAGCGATCGACACCATCCACGAGCCGCGCTGCTGCCGCCGTCGGTCGGCGCGGCCGCGGGCCGTCATCGCAGGGCTCCCGCCGGCTCGGACTCCCACGCGGAGGACGGGGCTTCGTCTGGGGAGACGAGCCGGACGACCCAGCCTGCCTGCACCAGGTCGTCCCGGAGCCTCTCCGCCCACGCCGGCACGGTGTTCCGTGCGGCAGCATCGTGCACGACGAAGGCGAGGGCAGAGGATGTCGCTGCCGCCGACCGCCGCAGGGCGTCGACGGACTCCGCGTCGATATCGCCCAGCACGGCGAAAAGCGGGGCCAATTCGCCCGACACGCGTCCGGCATCCGCCACGATGTCACGAACGGCGAGGGGCGGATGCCCGGCGTCGAGTCGTGCGCGCGCGCCCCGGAGCAGCAGCTCGGCCGCGCCGCCGGCCGCGTGCTCCGGTGTGCGCGGCGCCGTCGACTCGGGCGATTCCACGAGCATCGTCCGGTATCCCTCGCGCTGCAGGTGCAGGCCGATCGAGACGGCCATGGAGACCGCCCATTCGAAGGCCTCGGAAGGGGTGTCTGCGACTTGTCTACCCGAGGCGTTCGAGAAGCTCTCGAGGCGGGTGTCGAGCACGATGACGGCCTCGTGGTCGGTGTGCTGGTCGTCCTGTCTCACCATGAGCTCCGAATGCCTCGCGGTCGCCGGCCAGTGCACCCGCCTGATGCTGTCACCGGTCTGATACTTGCGCGCGATCACGTCCTGCTCGCCGCTCGCAGCCGGTCGTCGGGACTGCATGGCCTGTCCGTCACCGCTCGGAAGCCGGAACGATCCCCGGGTGAGCGTCTCCACCTCGGGCGTGACGGTGAGTGTGTCAGTTCCACCCACGCTGAGGCGCCGGGCCGCCAGACCGAATGGATCGCCGAAGCGGATCCAGAGCGGACCGATGGAGTGCTGTCCCCGCCGAGGGGACTCGATGAGGTAGCGCACCGTCGTCACCCGGGGCTTATCCGTCTCCAGCGACCGGAACGACGGCAGAGCGGGGAGTGGGGCGAGGGCGCTGCGGTGCACGGGAGGCGCGGCATCGTCGTACCAGTTCGCCGCCGGCGTCGGGGCCATGCCCCAGTTCTGGATGGCCAGACTGACCTCGCAGTCGGTTCCCGCACTGGCTGTCTCGGGATCGAATCGGCGCACGACGGTGAGCTTCGGATGCCTGACGGAGACGAGGATCAGCGAGAGCAGGGGAAGCGCGAGGGCGGCGGAGGCGGCGAACGCGATCTCGCGCTGGCCGAGGATGGGCGCGACGATGTACAGGGCTATGGACGCCGCCAGGAATCCATACCCGCGAATGGTGAGCGACGGCCACCGCTCGATGCGCTGGCGAAGCTTCGTGCGAGCGGCCATCACTCAGAGCGACCGGGCGGCGACGAGCGGCACGGGTGTCGCCTGGACGATCCTCATGAGGGTCTCCTCGATGGCGCTCACCCCGCTGCGGTGGTCGCTCACCGATCTGCGGGTGGGCACGATGCGGTGGCCGAGCACCGGCACCACCAGTGCATCGATGTCGTCGGGCAGAACGAAGTCGCGACCGTCGAGGGCGGCGGCGACCTTGGCGGCGCGAACGAGGTGCAGGGTGGCGCGCGGGCTGACGCCGAGACGCACCTCGGGATCGCGTCGCGTCGCCTGGGCGATGTTCACCACGTACTGCTCGACCGCGCGCGACACGAAGACCTCACGGGCGCTGCGGATCATGGACTGGAGCTCGTCGCGCCCCACGACGGCCTGGATATCGTCGAGTGGACTCTGCAGCTCGCGGTTGTGCAGCATCGCGAGTTCGGCTTCGGCATCGGGATAGCCCATCGACACCCGAGCCATGAACCGGTCGCGCTGCGCCTCGGGCAGCGCGAAGGTCCCCTCCATCTCGATGGGGTTCTGGGTGGCGACGACGCTGAACGGGGTGTCGAGCTGATGGGTCACACCGTCGACCGACACCTGTCGCTCCTCCATGCATTCGAGCAGGGCGGACTGCGTCTTCGGCGACGCCCTGTTGATCTCGTCGGCGATCACGATGTTCGCGAACACGGCGCCCGGCTTGAACTCGAACCTGTTCTCCTGCTGGTTGAAGATCGAGACGCCGGTCACGTCGGAGGGCAGCAGGTCGGGGGTGAACTGGATGCGGCTCACCGACGCGCTCACGGAACGGGCCAGGGCCTTCGCCAGGGTGGTCTTGCCGACGCCGGGAACATCTTCGACGAGGAGGTGGCCCTCAGCGAGGAGAACGATGAGCGACAGTGTCGCCACCTCGGTCTTGCCGTTGATGACCGCTTCGAGATTCGACATGATCGAGCCGGAGAGACGGGCGAACTCGTCGAGATCTATGTCGGGCGTGGCGGCGCGGGCACTGGACTGGGCGGTCGTATCGGGCAACAGGAAACTCCCTCGTTTCGCTCGATTGTAACCGCGAAACATGGGTGTTCCTCATGTGGGTCGGGAGACCCCGAGTGTCAGGACCGGTGCGCCGGATGCCCCGTGGTGAGGTATTTCGCGCCCTCGGCCGGGTCGGTGAGCCACTCGGTGAACAGCATCACCATGTCGTCGCGGATCTGCACCTCGCCCAGGTCGGGATGATCGATGAGCGCGGTGGTGACGAGTCCCTCCTCGACGGGGAGGTAGCTCGTGGCGCCGCGACGATAGGCCGCCTGTGCCGCCTGCAGATGAACGGTGAAAGAGGGTCCGTAGTCCTCTCCGTCCTGGAAGACGCCCTGAGCCCAGGCCACGAGGTCGAAGTCGGTCTTCGCGTCCCATGGGCAGTTGCGCAGGGTCTTGTCGCTCTCGGAGAAGTAGCGGTACTTGAGTTCGCCGTCGATGACCCAGTAGTTCGCGTTGGCGATGCCGATGCCGATGGTGAGGCTGGGCGTCTCCGGGTCGAGCAATCGATAGGTACTGATGTAGGTGACCGACTTGGGCATCGGAAACTGCAGTGCCCTCGGAATGGGCGCGGGAATGCGGATCTCGAACGAACTGAACACGAGACTCCTCCCCGGCAGACGAATGATCTGACTCTAACGCTTGCACTACGCCCGATAAAACATGAGCGGCGCGCCGTGTCGAATGCGGCAAGGGTAGGGCGTGTGGGACTTGAACCCACGACCGACGGATTATGAGTCCGCTGCTCTAACCGGCTGAGCTAACGCCCCCTGCGGAATCCGGAACCCTCACGAGCTGGCTGGACGCCGACTCACCACATTACCGCTATTCGTGCGAGGCACTCGGCGAGACGATAAGGGGGTCGGTGACGACCTCGCCGCGGTACAGCTTCTCGAACGTCGTGAGGGTGCGCTGGATGTCGTGGGCCGCGATGAGTCGCAGCGACGCGTTCTTGAGACGGTCGAGATCGTCTTGCGGAAGCGTGAGGACGTCGGCCAGCCTGTCGGCCATCTGCTGTGCGTCGCCGGGAGCGAACAGGTGCCCGTTCTCGCCGTCGTGCACGAGGTGGGGAAGAGCCATCGCGTCGGCCGCGACGACCGGCAGACCCGATGCCATGGCCTCCATCGTGGCGATGCTCTGCAGCTCGGCGATCGACGGCATGGCGAAGACGGTGGCGCGGGTGTAGGCGTCTCGGAGCTCCTGCTCGGTGACGTAGCCCGTGAAGGTGACGCGATCCTCGATGCCGAGCGTGGCGGCCAGCGCCTCCAGGTTCTTCTTCTGGTCGCCGCCGCCCACGATCTCGAGCTGGGCGTCGAGGTCGAAGGGCAGCAGCGACACTGCCTTCAGGAGCACGTCGATCTGCTTCTCGCCCGTGACGCGACCGACGAACAGGATGCGGTTCCTCGGCCGAACCGTGAAGTCGGGAGTGTAGTTGTCGGCGTTGATGCCGCACGAGATCGCGTAGACGTTGCTGAGTCCGGTCGACTTCTCGAGGAACTCCGCCGCACGCCTGGTCGGCGTCGTGATCGCGCTCGCGCGGCCGAAGGTGCGCTTGGCGGCCTTCCACGCGAGACCGACGGCCCAGTCCTGCCACGACTTGGGAAGGAGCGTGAACTCCAGCAGGTTCTCGGGCATGAAGTGATTGGTGCCCACGATGCGGATTCCCCGCTTCGCCGCCTCGATGGAGAGCCCACGGCCCACGACGATGTGCGACTGGAAATGCACGACGTCGGGCTTGACCGCGTCGAGGATCTTGGCGCTGTTCTGGTTGATGACCCAGGGAAGCGCGTATCTCAGCCAGTCGTGCGGGTACCAGCGCCAGCTGCGAAGCCGGTGCACCGTGATGTCGTGACCGTCATATGTCTCCGTCCACGTGCCGTGCTTCTTGGACGCGGCCGGCGCCACCACATGCACGTCGTGGCCCCTCGAGGCCATGCCCGATGCGAGGCGTTCTGAGAAGCGGGCCGAGCCGTTGACGTCGGGCGAGAAGGTGTCTGCACCGATGACGATGCGCAGGGGCCGTTCGGGGGAAGCCGGCGACGGCACCTCCGCCGAGGCGGGACGTGGGTCGGAGGAATCTGACACGGAATGAGCCTTCTGTTGGGAGACGAGGAGTTGTGCGCGGTCGGGGCTAAAGGGACAAACTACCTTAGCGTTCGATCTGCGGGTGATAGCGGGCGAGTCCGAAGACGCCCACGATGGCGATCAGACCCGTGATGACGTAGCCGATCATGGCCCACCACGGGGCCTGGGCCGCCTCGCCGAGCACGATGATGCCGATTCCCACCGCGATGAGCGGGTCGACGACGGTGAGCCCGGCCACGACGAGGTCGGGCGGACCCGACGAGTACGCCGTCTGCACGAAGTAGCCGCCGAGGGCGAAGGCGGCGACGAGGCCTGCCACGCAGATGAGGGTCAGCCATTCGAAGTCGCCCTGCTGGAATCGCTTGATGACGACCTTTGCGAGGGTCGCGACGAAGCCGTAGAGCACACCGGCGCCGATGATGTAGCCGACCGCGCGCACCCGGCGGCGGAAGACGATGAATCCCGCACCGAAGATGAGGAGCACCACGGCGAGAATCACCAGGATGACAGCGAGCTGCAGCTCGTCGATCGGCCGGTCGCGCGCCGTGAACGCGGCCAGTACCACGAAGAGGAACACTCCCCCGACGCAGAGCACGATCGAGAGAACCGACTTGCGATCGAGTTTGACCTTGCTCAGGCGCGAGTTCAGGAACGCCGTCATCACGAGCGCGACGACACCGAGCGGCTGAACGACGATGATCGGCGAGAAACCGAGGCTCGTGAGCTGAAAGACGACGGCGAGCCCGAGCATCAGGGTTCCGAACACCCACGACGGCCGGGAGAGCAAAGACCACAGCTGCGTCAGATTGAGCCCGCTCGACGCGGACACATTGCTGTTCTTCTCGACCTTGGCGACGCCGCGCGACTGGAACTGGGCTCCCAGGCTCAGGAAGACGGCGCCGACGATAGCGATCGGGATGCCGATGAACTGGGCCGGATCGAGTGCGAACTGGTCCTGGATGTCGGTGAGTTCGGGAGGCACCCCCCGAGGTTACCCTGACGTCCGCGCCGATAGGCTTAGCGAATGGCCGTTCTTCCGATTCGCATCTCAGGCGACCCCGTTCTCCACTCCCCCGCCGCCGAGGTGACGTCGTTCGACGACTCCCTGCGCCAGCTCGTCTCCGACATGTTCGAGACCATGGATGCGGCGCCGGGCGTCGGGCTCGCCGCTCCCCAGGTCGGCGTTCCGCTTCGGCTGTTCACCTTCGGCTGGACCGATGACGACGACGTCGAGCACCGTGGCGTCGCGATCAACCCGGTGCTGCTGATCAGCCCGCCTCCCGTGGTGGAGAGCGACGAGGATTCCGACGCCGAGGGCTGCCTCTCGTTCCCCGGCGAACGGTTTCCCCTCGTGCGCTCGGCCGATGCTCTGCTTCGCGCCGTCGATCTCGACCAGAAGCCCTTCGAGATCTCCGCATCCGGATGGCTGGCCCGCATCTTCCAGCACGAGTTCGATCACCTGAACGGCATCCTCTACGTCGACCGTCTCGAGTTCATCTATGGGCGCCGGGCCGCGAAGGTCGCCCGCAAGAAGGGCTGGACCTCGCCCGGCAGCAGCTGGCTGCCCGGGGTAGACGACCTCGACGCGTAACGGACGCCCGCGGCCTGGTCGTTCGTCAGGTCAGGGCTCGGATGCCTGCGGCGACGACGGCCGCGCTGACGACCACCACGATGAACGGCACCCGCAGTGCGAACATCACCGCGGCCACGATGACGGCGGGCACCCGGGCGTCGAGCGTGAGCTCCTGCCCGTGGGCGAAGGTCTGCAGCGAGATCAGCGCTGCCAGCAGGGCCACGGTCAGCAGATCGACCATGCGCGCGGGAGTCGGCCTCTCGAGGAGACTGGCCGGCACGAGATAGCCGAGCGTCTTGAGGCCGAAGCAGAGGATCGACGCGAGAAGCACGACGTGCCAGGTGGTCATGACGTGCCCTCCGATGAGGCACGCGGCGAACGGCGGCTGGACCCCAGCCAGTTCGTCGCACCGAAGATCACCGCGACGAGGGCGGCCACCAGCACCGGCAGGCCGGGCATGAGCGCGGGGGTCAGGAGGGCGGCCACGAACCCCGCCGCCACGGCGACGGCCTGTGCCTGCAGCGTGGCCAGACGCGGCCAGAGCAGCCCCAGGAAGGCGGCCGCAGCGGCCGCATCGAGCCCGTAGGCGCTGACGTCTCCCAGCAGATCGCCGATGACCGCGCCGATGAACGTCGTGAGGTTCCACCCGACATAGACCACGAGCCCGGTCACCCAGAATCCGATTCTCTGCGACCGGAGCGACCCCTGGGCGGTCGAGACCGCGGTCGACTCGTCGATCGTCAGATGGGCCGCAACGGCCCGACGCGCGAATCCCCGACCGATGACGGGAGACATCCTGATCGCGTAGACGGCATTGCGCGAACCCAGCAGCACCGCGGATGCCACGGCTGACGGCCACGCGGACAGGCCGCCGGACGCGAGCACGCCCACCAGAGCGAATTGCGATCCGCCCGTGAACATGACGAGGCTGAGCACCATCGTCTGCCACAGGTCGAGGCCTGCACCCAGCGTCGCGAGGGCCCCGAACGAGATGCCGTAGGCCGCAGTGGGCAGGCCCACGGCGAGGGCCGCGCGGATGGCACGGGTGTCCTCCGCGCTTCGGATCTTCATCGGGTCATCGTTCCACTGAGTCTTCGGAGGGTACAAAAAAGACCACCAGGGGTGGAGCCCGTGGTGGCCTTTTCGCTCCCCGACTTGGACTCGAACCAAGAACCTGCCGGTTAACAGCCGGCTGCTCTGCCAATTGAGCTATCGAGGATTGCTGGAAACAGCGTAGTTACACTATCACCTATTCGGCGATGCCTTTGTCACGCGCATCGACCTCCATCAGTATCCCACAACCTCATCGACCACTCCGTCGAAACCGCCTTCGCCGAGGAAGGCGCGCGTGTTGTTCGCCACCCTCCGGGCGAGCAACGGACGGGTCATGTCGGGCGTGTCGGCGCTGTGCGGCGTGATGATGACATTCGGCGCGGTCCAGAGCGGATGCCCGTCGGGAAGCGGCTCAGGGTCCGTCACGTCGACGCCGGCGCCGGCGATGTGACCTGTCTGCAGGGCATCCACCAGCGCATCTGTCACCACGAGCCCGCCCCGTCCGATATTGACGACGATGGCGGAGTCGTTCATCAGACCGAACTGCCGCTCGCCGATGAGGCCGCGCGTGTCGTCGGTGAGGGCCGCCGCCAGCACGAGCACGTCCGCGCTCGGGAGAACGGCGTCGAGTCGATCCGTCGAGACGGTCGCGGAGGCGCCCTCGACGGGAGTGCTTCCCCTGCGCACGATCGTCACCGAGACTCCGAACGGCTGCAGTAGCCGGATGAGTTCGAGCGCGATTCCGCCGGCGCCCACGATCACGACGTGGAGGCCGTACAGCGACGTTCCGAGCGTGCCGTCACCCCAGGAGCGCGCGGACATGCGGAGCGGAAGGCGGCGCAGCAGTGCGAGCGAGAGCATGAGGGCGTGCTCGGCGACGGGCTGGGCGAATGCGCCCTTGGCGCTGGTGACGGTCAACGATGGCCGCGCAGACGACGCGAGGATGGAGGCGAAGGCGTCGACGCCCGCGTAGGGCAGCTGGATCCAGCTGAGCTGCGGGTTCTCGTCGAGGACCGTACCGAAGCGTTCCGCGCCCTTCGGGTCGAGCCAGATCAGGCCGCGGGTCGCCGCCGAGAGCGGCGCTACCTCGCCCCCGGCCGATTCGACGGCATCGACGAACAGGGGCTCCGGCTCGGGCAGAACCGCGATCGGACCCGGAACGGGTCGAGCATCGCCCGAGGGGACGAAGGCGGGCGAGGCGAGGATCTCGCGATGCTGCGGATCGCTCACCGCTGATCGCCCGACACCGTGCGGGCCAGGCCCTGAACGTAGGGGTGATGCGGGTCGTCGAGGACCTCGTCGATGGTTCCCAGCCCCACGACCATGCCCTCGTGCAGAACGGCGATCCGATCGACGGATCGGCGGAGCACGTCGAGATCGTGACTGATGATGATCGCGCTGGCGCCGCGATCGCGCTGCAGGGAGGCGATGACGTCGACGACCTGGCCCCGAACGGACACGTCGATGCCGGCGGTCGGTTCGTCGGCGACGAGGAAGACGGGGTCCATCACCAGGGCGCGAGCGACGGCGACGCGCTGGCGCTGGCCGCTCGAGAGCTCGTGCGGGAGCATGTTGAGCATGCCGACCGGAAGCAGGAGCCTGTCGACGAGGGTCGCGGCTTTCAGGCCGGCATCGTTGGCATCGAAGTGCTTGTCGCGCAGGAACAACGGCTCGGCGATGATCTCGGCGACCGTCATGTTCGACGTCAACGTGGAACCGGCATCCTGAGCCAGATGGCCGATGCCGAACGTGAGCCTGCCCAGCTTGCGGCCGCGCGTTCGCTTCATGTCGTAGCCGAGCACGGAGAGTGCGCCTCCGACGATGCGGGGCGCGCCCTCGCGCGACGGCGCCATGGCCGCCGAGCCGGAGATCACCGACGCGATCGTCGACTTGCCCGATCCGCTGGATCCGACCAGTCCGATGATCTCGCCCGGCTCGACATTCAGCGTGAAACCCTTGACCGCCGTGTGGGCGGCGCTCACGCTGTGTGCCGGATATTCGATCGTGACGTCAGACGCCGTCATTATCCGTTCGCTCATGGATACCGACCCTAGCCGTCGACCGCCTGGAGTCGGTGCAGCGCCTCGCGCCTGGACTGCTGTTCGATCGGGTCGGGCACCGGAAGCGACGCCAGCAGACGCTGGGTGTACGGATGCTGCGGCGCACCGAGGACCTCGGCGCCCGTGCCCTCTTCGACGAGTTCGCCCTTGTAGAGAACCGCGATGCGATCCGCCAGCAGGTCGACCACGGCGAGGTCATGGCTGATGAACAACGAGGCGAAGCCGAACTCCCGCTGCAGCTCGGTGAACAGTTCGAGAACCCGCGCCTGAACCGACACGTCGAGTGCACTCGTCGGTTCGTCGGCGATGAGGAGCTTGGGCCGGAGAGCAATCGAACGGGCCAGGCTCGCGCGCTGTCGCTGACCTCCGCTGAGTTCGTGCGGATAGCGGTCACCGAACGTCCTGGGCAACTGCACGGCCTCGAGGAGCTCGTCGACCTGGGCCCGAGCGTCGCGTGAATCGGCGGCGCGACCGTGCACGACCAGCGGTTCCGCGACGCAGTCGGCGATCGTCAGCAGAGGGTTGAAGCTCGAGGCGGGGTCCTGGAAGACGAATCCGATATCGACCCGCGCGCTGCGGAAGGCCCGCTCCCGGATACCGAGCATCTCGCGGCCGAGCACGCTCAGCGACCCGCCGGTCACCTTCGAGAGACCCGCGATCGCCCGTCCGATCGTGGTCTTCCCCGATCCGGACTCCCCCACCAGGCCGAGAACCTCGCCCTCCTTGATCTCGAACGAGACGCCGTTGACGGCACGGAATCCTCCGCGGCCGAGGCGCCCCGGGTACTCGATGACCAGGTCGCGAGCCACGACGACGGGCGTGGTCGACGAATCGCGCGCGAGACGCTCCTGGGTGCGCACCGCCGCACGGGCCTCGCCCTGACCGATGTGCGGAACCGCTGCGAGCAGCTGCTTCGTGTAGTCGGCCTGGGGCGACGCGAACAGGGTGCGGGCATCCGCCTCCTCGACGACCTTGCCCTGGTACATGACGACGACGCGATCGGCGAGATCGGCCACGACACCCATGTTGTGCGTGATGAGCACGATCGCGGTGTCGAACTCGTCGCGGAGGCGCCGGAGCAGGTCGAGGATCTCGGCCTGCACCGTCACGTCGAGGGCGGTCGTCGGCTCATCGGCCACGATGAGGCCGGGGTTGAGGACGAGTGCCATCGCGATCACGACGCGCTGCTTCTGACCACCCGAGAACTGGTGAGGATAGTAATTGACCCGTGTCTCGGGGTCGGGGATGCCGACTCGACGCAGGATGTCGACCGCCTGCTTCTTCGCGTCCTTCCGCGACACGGATCCGTGGGCGCGGATGCCCTCCGCGATCTGCCAGCCCACCGTGTAGACGGGGTTCAGCGCGGTCGACGGCTCCTGGAAGACCATCGCCACGTCCTCGCCGCGAAGACTCCGAAGAGCGTTCTGCGAGGCATCCACGATGTCGGTCGTGCGACTGCGGTCGCGACTGCGAAGCAGGATCGACCCGCTCGATGTGGCGGTCGACGGCACGAGTCCGAGGATCGACTTCGCGGTCACGCTCTTTCCGCTGCCGCTCTCGCCCACGATCGCCACGATCTCTCTCGGCCGCACCGCGATGGAGACGCCGTCGACGGCCCGCACCGCTCCTCCGTCGGTGGCGAAGGTGACCCGGAGGTCGACGATCGAGACGATGTCGGAGTCGTTCGTCACTGCATCGGTGGTTTCTGCGCTCATGAGACCCGCTCCTCGTCGTCTGCTGTGGATGCGTCGTCGGCGACGATCCGCTCACCGGTGGCTCCGGCTCCGTGCGGTTCCGCCCCGTTGTCCGCGGTCGGTGCACCGGTGTCGAGAGCCGCACGCCGGCCGCGCAGTCGCGGGTCGGCGAGGTCGTTCAGGCTCTCGCCCAGGAGCGTGATGCCGAGCACGGCGAGCACGATGGCGAGACCCGGGAAGAGCGATGTCCACCAGATTCCGCTGGTGACGTCGGAGAGCGACTTGTTGAGGTCGTATCCCCACTCGGCGGCGGCCGTGGGCTCGATGCCGAAGCCCAGGAAGCCGAGGCCTGCGAGCGTGAGCAGCGCCTCCGACGAGTTGAGGGTGAGCAGGAGCGGCAGGGAGCGGGTGGCGTTGCGCAGAACGTGCCTGAAGACGATACGGGGCGCACGCGTTCCGATCACCTTCGCGGACTCGACATAGGCCTCGCTCTTGATGCGCACGGTCTCGGCGCGGATGACCCGGAAGTACTGGGGAATGAACACGACCGTGATCGAGATGGATGCGGCCAGGATTCCCCCCAAGAGGTCGCTCCGCCCACCCGAGATCACGATCGACATCACGATGGCCAGCAGCAGCGACGGGAACGCGTAGATCGCGTCGCAGACGACGACCAGAACACGGTCGAGCCATCCTCCGATATAGCCGGAGACGAGGCCGAGGAAGATTCCCGCGAAGATCGACAGGATGACCGAGACGACGATGGTGAGGATCGCGGTCTGCGCCCCCCAGATGACTCGCGAGAGCACGTCGTAGCCGCCCACGGTCGTGCCCAGCAGGTGCTCGGCGTTCGGGGCCTCCTGTGCGCCGAACGGGGTGCCGTCGCTGCGGAGCTGCGCGAACCCGTAGGGCGCGAGAAGTGGGGCGAAGACGGCCGTGATCACGAAGAGGCCGGTGATCACGACGCCGGCGATCAGCATGCCTCGCTGCAGGCCGATGCTCGATCGCACCTGCTCGAAGAGCGGGATGCGCGACACGAGACTGCGCTTCGGGCGGGTTTGAGCGGTGGTTGCCGTCACGACTAGTACCTGACTCTCGGGTCGATGAGCGCGGCGATGATGTCCACGATGAAGTTGGTCACGGCGACGATCACGGCCAGGAGGGCGACGATGCCCTGCACGGCGACGAAGTCGCGCGCCTGGAGGTAATGGGCCAGCTGGAACCCCAGGCCCTTCCACTCGAAGGTCGTCTCGGTGAGCACGGCGCCGCCGAGCAACAGGGCGATCTGCAGGCCGATGACCGTGATGATCGGGATCAGCGCGGGACGGTAGGCGTGCTTGCGCACGAGCCGGAACTCGGTCACGCCGCGCGACCTGGCCGAGTCGACGTAGTCGGTGCCGAGCGTGCCGATGAGGTTGGTGCGCACGAGCCGGAGGAACACGCCGGCCGTGAGGAGACCGAGCGCGACGCCGGGAAGCACGGCGTGCGAGAGCACGTCGCCGATCACCTCGGGGTTGCCCGTCTGCAGGGCGTCGATGAGATAGATGCCGGTCTTCGACTGCAGGAACTGCATCTGCAGTTCGGCCCCGGTGGATGCGCGACCCGCGACCGGAAGCACCTGCAGCCAGACGGCGAAGACGAGCTTGAGCAGAAGCCCCGCGAAGAAGACCGGGGTGGCATAGCAGAGGATGGCGAAGATGCGCAGGAAGGCATCCGGAGCCCGGTCGCGGAAGTAGGCGGCGACCATTCCGAGCGGGATGCCCACGATGAACGCCACGATGAGGGCGTAGAACGCGAGCTCGAGAGTCGCACCGCCGTAGGTCAGCAGAACCTGGGTGACCGGCCGGTTGTCGCTGAGCGTGCTGCCGAAGTTGCCGGTGACGATGTTGCCGAGGTACTCGAGGTACTGCACGATCAGGGGCCGGTCGTATCCGGCCTCATGGATGCGCTCCTGCAGCTGCGGCCCCGTGAGCTTGCCTCCGAGGGCCGCGGTGATGGGGTCTCCCGTCGTGCGCATGAGGAGGAAGACGAGCGTGACGAGGATGAACACCGTCGGAATGATGAGCAGGAACCGCACGAGGATGTAGCGGCCGAGTCCTCCCCCGCCCGACGACCTTCGTCGGAGAACGGCCGGAGGTGCGGCCGATGCCGGATCCGGAGAGCTGAGTTCTGCAGTCACGTGCTTGTGTCCCTTGATAAAAACGACGGGTGACGTGACTCAGGGGCGAAGCGCCTGTGCGCCTCGCCCCTGAGCCACAATGCTAGAGCGACTCTAGCGGGTGGCCGATCAGCCCTTGGTCAGTGCTCCGTAGCGGAACTTGAACGAGGCGTCGAGCGTGTCCGACGTTCCCTCGATGGTCGTTCCGGTGACGGCGACCTGGGCGCCCTGCAGGTACGGAACCGTCGAGAGGTCCGCCGCGACGGCATCCTGAATCTGCTCGATGATCGCCGTGCGCTCCGCCGGGTCGGTCGTCACGGCCTGCTTGAGGATCAGGTCGTTGACGGCCGGGTTGTCGTAGTGGTTGGCCAGGAAGTTCTCGGTGAGGAAGAACGGCGTCAGGTAGTTGTCGGCGTCGGAGTAGTCCGGGAACCAGCCGAGCTGGTAGGCCGGGTACACGTCGGTCGTGCGGTCCTTCGAGTACTGAACCCACTCGGTGGTCTCGAGGTTGACCGTGAAGAGGCCGCTCGACTCGAGCTGGTCCTTGATGAGCGCGTACTCGTCGCCGGACGACGGGCCGTAGTGGTCGTTGCTGTACTGCAGCGACAGCGAGACCGGGCCGGTGACGCCTGCTGCTTCGAGCGTGGACTTCGCCTTGTCGGCGTCCGGGCCGCCGTTTCCGTCGCCGTAGGGCGCCTTGAGCGACTCGGTGGCTCCGGTCAGACCTGCGGGAACGTAGGAGTACAGCGGCGTGTAGGTGCCCTTGTAGACCTGGTCGGCGATCTCGTCGCGGTCGATGAGGTCGGCGACCGCCTGGCGCACGGCAAGAGCCTTGGCCGGATCGGCCTCGGGGGTCTTCGCGCCGAACGGCTGCGTGTCGAAGTTGAAGACGATGTAGCGGATCTCTCCACCCGGTCCGTCGACGACCTTGACCTTGTCGTTGCCCTTGAGGTCATCGATGTCGGTCGCAGAGAGGCTGCGGAACGCCACGTCGATGTTGCCCTCCTGGATGTCGAGCTTGAGGTTCGACGAGTCGGCGTAGTACTTCACGTTGATCTGGTCGCTCTTGGCAGCGCCCAGTACACCCTCGTAACCGTCGAACGCCTTGTAGGAGATCAGGTTGTTGAAGTCGTAGTTGGTGATCTCGTACTGTCCGGCGAACGCCTTGCCCGCCACGATGTCCTCGTCGCTGGTGAGCTCGGTCGCCGAGAAGACGTCTTCGTCGACGATCGGGCCGGCGGGGCTCGACAGGATCTGCGGGAAGACCTGGTCGTCGGCCGACTTGAGCGTGAACACGACGGTGGTGTCGTCGGGGGCGGCCACAGAGTCGAGGTTGTAGAGCAGCGACGCGGGGCCGTTCTCGTCGTTGATCGCGACCTGGCGGTCGAACGTGAACTTCACATCGGAGGACGTGAGGTCGTTGCCGTTGGCGAACTTCAGTCCGGGCTTGAGCTTCACGGTGTACTCGGTGGGCGAGGTGAACTCGGCCGACTCGGCGATGTCGGGCTCGACGTCGGGGCTGCCGTAGGGCGTGTTCATCAGGAAGGGGAACACCTGGTTCATCACGGCGAACGAGCCGTTGTCGTACGAACCGGCCGGGTCGAGCACCGTGACCTTGTCGGTCGTGCCGATGGTGATTGCGCTGCCGCTCGTGCTGCCGCCGGTCGAACCGCCGGAGCACCCGGCGAGCACGAGGGCCACCGCTGCTGTTCCGGCGAGCGACGCGACGACGTTTCTCGTGCGTGTGGATGCGGATCTCATATCCGTCTACCTCTCTGGAGTGATATTTCAGACACAGATGTACCCCGAATGGGGCTTTCCGTGATTGCTGTATCCCAGTCATACCGCAGCGCATGAACTGTCACCAAGCTGACAGCGAGCGGCAGCCGACATGTTTACCGGATCGAAACAAGTCGGTTTCTGTCCGGCAGCGTCGCTTTGCTGCCAACCTCGACTATTCGCGCAGTGCGCGCCTGTCGGCCTCGACCTGCATCAGCTGGCGCTGCAGCGAGCGATGCTCGTCGGGATGGGCGGCCGCATCGGTGCGCTGGAACTGCCCGAGCAGCTCCTCTTTGCGACGGACCAGGTCGCGTTCGACGAGCGACAGCACGACCTGCTGCAGATAGACGTCGAGTTCTCGTTCCGGGCGCTCCGGCACGGGGGCGACCGCCAGCTGGGCGACCAGCGTCTTCACGGGGTCGGGAACGGTCTCCTGGATGATCGACGCCCAGTCGGGCCTGTCGAACGAGTTCAAGCGCATGGCCACCGCGTCGCGCACGGCCGCCAACGCGCCGTTGCTGAACGCGACCGCCGTTCCGCGCGCAAGCAGGTCCTTTCCGACGCTGGTCGGGAACTGGAGCATCGCCATGAGAGCGTCGCGCTCGAGGCGGGTCGCCGTGGTGCTCGGCAGGCTGGTGAGGGATATCGCGACGGGCGGCGCGACCTCGAGCGAGGTGATGGATGCCGGCCCGCCTTCGGCGGCCGGTGCCAGTCGTGGAGATTCCAGTTCGCGGGACGTGGCGTGCTCGCTCGACCTGCCGGCGGCATCCACCGCTCGGCCGACCTCGCCGAGGTCCATGCCGAGCAGTCGGGCGAGCTCGCGTGCATAGCCGGGCCGGATCGACGGGTCACGGATGTCGGCCACGACAGGAGCCGCGGCCCGCAGAGCGGCCACGCGGCCCTCGACCGAGTTGAGGTCGAACGTCGACAGCCGCTGCTTGATCACGAACTCGAACATGGGCTTCTTGCCCGTGACGAGTCTGCGCACCGCATCGTCGCCTCGGCCCAGCCGCAGATCGCAGGGGTCGAGCCCGTCGGGCGCGACAGCGACGTAGGTCTGGGCGGCGAATCTATGCTCCTCGCTGAAGGCGCGCAGCACCGCCTTCTGGCCCGCGGAGTCGGGGTCGAAGGTGAAGATCACTTCGCCGAGCCCGGCCGCGTCATCGGACAGCACGCGGCGCAACACCTTGATGTGATCGACGCCGAAGGAGGTGCCGGAGGTGGCGACCGCGGTCGTGACCCCGGCCAGGTGGCATGCCATGACGTCGGTGTAGCCCTCGACGATCACGACCTGACGACTGCGGGCGATGTCGCGCTTGGCGAGGTCGAGCCCGTACAGCACCTGAGACTTGTGGTAAACGAGGGTCTCGGGAGTGTTCAGGTACTTCGGGCCCTTGTCGTCGTCGAGCAGACGGCGCGCGCCGAATCCGACCGTCTGGCCCGTCTGGTCGCGAATGGGCCAGATGAGTCGCCCGCGGAAGCGGTCGTAGCTGCCGCGCTCGCCGGTACTGGTCAGCCCGGCCGCGCTCAGCTCCTCGGCTGTGAACCCTTTCGACCTCAGGTGCGTACCGAGGATGTCCCACCCCTTCGGGGCGAACCCCACGCCGAAGCGTTCGGCCGCAGAGGCGTCGAAACCCCTCTCGCCGAGGAAACGCCGACCGATCTCGGCGTCGGGCGTCATCAACTGCTCGATGAAGAATTCGCGCGCGGCGTCGTTGGCGGCGAGGAGCCTCGCCCTGCTCGAGTAGTCGCTCGGTGCTCCCCCGTCTTCGTAGTGCAGTTCGAAGCCGATGCGAGCGGCCATGCGCTCGACGGCCTCGCTGAACGAGACGTGGTCCATCTTCTGCAGGAAGGTGAAGACGTCGCCGCCCTCGCCGCAGCCGAAGCAGTGGTAGTAGCCCACCTGCGGCCGCACGTGGAAGCTGGGGCTGCGCTCGTCGTGGAACGGGCAGAGGCCCTTCATCGAGCCGACGCCCGCACTCTTGAGCGTGACGTACTCGCCGACGACATCGCCCAGGTTGATGCGCGACCGCACCTCATCGATATCGCGCCGGAGAATGAGTCCAGCCATCAGCCGAGGAGTCCCCTGCTCCAGGCGATCGCGGACTGGTCGGTGAGGCTGGCCACCTGGTCGACCACCACGCGCTTGCGGGCGGCGTCGTCGGATGCTTCGCGCCAGTCGGCCGCGAACGCCACCTCGAGCGCGCCCTCGCCCAGCCTGAGGAGTTCTGTGGCCAGCGACGTGAGGATGGCGCGCTGTTCGACGTAGAGGGGCTGGCGCGAATCGCTGGCCATCACGTAGGCGGCGACGACGCCCTTGAGCACGGCGATCTGCGCCTGCACGGGGCGAGGTACGACGACGCTGCCGCCGAACCGGGCGAGAGCCTCGGCCGGGTACGCCTCGCGGGTGGCCGTCGTGGATCGTCCGGCGAAGCGGCCGATCAGCTGGCTGGTCAGGTTCTTCAGCCTGCCCTGGGCGAGCCGGGAGCCGTCCCAGCCGTCGAGCCAGATCTCGAGGGAGGTGAGCTCGTCGAACGCCGCGGTCAGTTCGTCGCGGCTGAACTCGCCGCCCACCCACGAGGAGATGGCGGCCACAAGGTCGTCGTGGTCGGCTCGAGCACCCAGGGCTCCCACGTCGATGTAGCCGGTGAGCACGGCGTCTTCGAAGTCGTGAACCGAGTACGCGATGTCGTCCGAGAGGTCCATGACCTGGGCCTCGATGCACTTCTGGCCCACCGGTGCGCCGTCGCGCAGCCAGCGGAACGCGGCGTCGTCTTCGGGGTAGACCCCGTATTTCGCCCGCCCGCTGGGATCGCCGATGGCGTCGTCGATGGTCCAGGGGTACTTGCAGCTGGCATCGAGGCTGGCGCGGGTGAGGTTGAGCCCGGCGCTCGTGCCGTCGGCGTAGACCACCTTGGGCTCGAGCCGAGTGAGGATGCGGAGGCTCTGCGCGTTGCCCTCGAAACCGCCGATGTCGGCAGCCCATTCGGCCAGTGCACGCTCCCCGTTGTGCCCGAACGGCGGGTGTCCGAGGTCGTGGGCTAGGCAGGCCGTGTCGACGACGTCGGGGTCGAGCCCGAGACTCGTCGCCAGTTCGCGGCCGACCTGGGCGACCTCGAGGGAGTGGGTGAGACGGTTGCGGGCGAAGTCGAGGTCTGCCGGCGACAGCACCTGGGTCTTGGCGGCGAGACGGCGGAATGCGCTCGAGTGCAGGATGCGGGCGCGGTCGCGGGCGAAGTCGCTGCGGCGCGAGGAGTGCTGCTCGGCGACGATGCGGTCGCTGTCTCTGGACTCGTAGCCGAGGGGCAGCACGGTCATCGGGGATGCCGTGTCGGAGAGGGAGGTCACGGTGCTATCCGCCACTGTGGTGCAGCTCTGCGCTGGCGAGTTCGGCGCGCTCGGGCATGGCGAGCTCCCGGGAATCGAGCCACTTGTCGGGCAGGGACGGTCGCTTGGGCGAGCCGGCGCGGCCGCGCGGCCCTTCGGCGTCTATGCCCGGGTACGGCAGGGAGCCGTCGAGGGTGGCGAGCACGTCGTCCATCTCGGCGAGCGACGAGACCATGCTGAGACTGGCACGCACCTCGTGGCCCACGGGGTAGCCCTTGAAGTACCAGGCCACATGCTTGCGGATGTCGCGGCAGGCGCGGTCTTCGTCGTCGAAGAACTCGCTGAGAAGCTCGGTGTGTCGGCGGATCGCCGATGCCACCTGGCCGAGCGTGGGAGCCGCCCGCGATGCGGACGCGACCGACGCGTCGAGCTCGCCACTGCGCACACGGAACGCGTCGGCGAGGTCGCCGAACAGCCACGGACGACCGAGGCACCCTCGCCCGACGACGACCCCGTCGCATCCGGTCTCGTCGACCATGCGTATCGCGTCGTCGGCCGACCAGATGTCGCCGTTGCCGAGCACCGGGATGCTCGTGATCGTCTCTTTGAGGGTCGCGATGGCAGACCAGTCGGCCTGGCCGGAGTAGAAGTCGGCCGCCGTGCGGGCATGCAGCGCGATGGACTTGACGCCCGCGCCCTCGGCCGCCTTGGCCGCCTCGAGGTACGTGAGGTGGTCGTCATCGATGCCCTTGCGCATCTTCACGGTCACGGGGATGTCGCCGGCGGCGTCGACCGCCTCTTCGACGATCTGGCGGAACAGCCCGAGCTTCCAGGGAAGGGCGGAGCCGCCGCCCTTGCGCGTGACCTTGGCGACGGGGCATCCGAAGTTCATGTCGATGTGGTCGGCGAGGTTCTCGTCGACCAGCATGGTGACCGCCTGGCGCATGGTGGCCGGATCGACACCGTAGAGCTGGATGGATCGAAGGGTCTCCGACGGGTGGTGCCGGATCAGCCGCATGGACTCGGGGGTGCGTTCCACGAGGGCGCGGCTGGTGATCATCTCGCTGACGTAGAGACCGGCGCCGTACTCGCGGCAGAGCCTGCGGTACGCGGTGTTCGTGATGCCGGCCATCGGCGCGAGGACGACCGGAACATCGAGCTCGATCGGACCGATGGAGAGCTTCGGTGCCTGAGCTGTCTTGGTGGCGGTGGCGAGGGAGGAAGTCATGACTGATCGATTCTCCCAGAGAAATCGGCGCATCGTGCCGGAGGCCGCCGAACCGTGGACGACGGCCGGTGCGTCGGGTTCGTCAGCGCGGGCCGGCGCTGTGGCCGGGTCACTGCGCGTCGGCGCCGACGGTCGGTTCGAAGCTGCAGGTGCCATCAACGCAGACGGCACCGGCAGCTCCCAGGAGTCGCAGCGCGGGGGCGGGCACGGCAATCGTCTCGCCCGCCGGGGCGTCGGCCGATGTGTTCGCTGCGTTGGTCGCTGTGCTTGTCGTGCCGATCACCGTGCTCGACGTCTCGGTCATCGTGCTGCCGGCGCGTCGGCGCGCTCGCCCGCCACCTGGCCGAACACCTCGGAGAACGTGGCGGCATCCTGAGCACCCGAGACGCCGTACTTGCCGTCGATCACGAAGAACGGCACGCCCTGGATGCCGTACTCCTGCGCCTGGCGCTGGTCGGCCCTCACTGCGGCGAGGTACTCGCTCGATTCCAGCGACCGCACGACGTCGTCGCGGTCGAGTCCGATCTCGGCGGCGAGGTCGGCGAGATCGTCGATGCGGCCGACGTTGCGGCCCTCCTCGAAGTACGCCTTGAGCAGACGTTCCTTCGCCTCGAGCTGCAGGCCGTGCGCCTTCGCGTAGTGGATGAGTTCGTGGGCCTTCACGGTGTTCGCGTGCTGCAGCGCGTCGTAGTCGTAGTGCAGTCCCACGTCTTCGGCGATGCCGACCACGCGGGTGAGCATCTGCCGGGCCTGCTCCGCCGGGATGCCCTTGTGGTTCGCGAGGAACTCGACCTCGTCGCCCTCGAAGTCGACGGGCGTATCGGGCGAGAGCTCGAAGCTGTGGTACTCGATCTCGACGGACGGGGTGCCGGGCGTGGCCGCGAATGCCTCGATGCCCGCCTCGAGCTTGCGCTTGCCGATGTAGCACCACGGGCACGCGATGTCGCTCCAGACGTCGACCTTGATGGGAGTGAGGGCTGCGGGATTCTGAAGATCGGTCACACGGGTGGCAACGGCAGGAGGATCGTCGCTATTCCCACGTCGTGGTCCGGATCATCGTCGCGGTGTCGATCGTCGCGGTCTTGACCGACGTCTCGGGAAGGTTCTCGCGCCTGCATGGTTGACTTCTTTCATGACGACGTCAGGACGCGACCGGGTGATCGAGGATGCGACGAGCCGAGGGCTCTCCGTGGAGATCGTCGAGCGCCCGCCCGCGAACAGCCTCGAAGAGGCGGCTGCCGGCCTGGGCCTCGAACCGTCGGGCATCGTCAAGACGCTCGTCGTGAAGCGACACGACGGCGACTTCGTGTTCGCGCTGGTGCCGGGCGATCGGCAGATCAGCTGGGCGAAGCTGCGCGCGGTCGTCGGGGTCAACAAGCTCTCGCTGCCCCACCAGGATGTGGCGCGCGACGCGACGGGCTACGAGCGCGGCACGATCACCCCGCTGGGAAGCACCACGGCATGGCCGATCTTCGCCGACGAGCGCATCGTGGGTCGGCGCATCGCGCTGGGCGCCGGCGCGCACGGCCTGTCGGCCTTCGTCGACGCAGACGCGCTTCTGGATGCCTTTGGCGCGACCGTCGCGGACATCACCGACGAACTGAAGCCCCGCTCAGCCTGACGGCACGGCCGCGTGCCGAGCCCGCCGGCGTCCCTCGAGCCTGTCGGGGTTCGCGTCCCCTGAGCCTGTCGAAGGGCTCACCCATCCTCGCCTCGTCCCCGTGCGCCGGATGGTCCTATGGATGTCAAGTGGTGATGTGGGGTGTTCGGAGGTCGGTGGTGAGGTCGTGGAAGATGCG
>NZ_JARUXC010000040.1 GCF_030433855.1 Agreia sp. PsM10
ACTTCGTCGCCGTCTCGCGGCCCGGACATCCGCTCTCCATTTCCGGTTTGCCGCATGAAGAGGTAAGCTTTTTGGAAGTTCCGGCTCTAGCGATATCGTCCACTGACTTACGCGGCCGGGTGGGCCGGGGTTTTCCGGTGTGGTACTTGGTACCCGACGGTGTCGTACAGTACATCACCAAGCACCATCTATATCGGAGTATTGAATGACGTTGTCTCCCGACGAGCAGCCGCTGACTCGGTGCCAGTTGCGCGAACTCGAGCGCACCATGCCGAAGAAAGACCGGCAAGACCCCGCGAAGGTGCAGGAAGAAGC
>NZ_JARUXC010000041.1 GCF_030433855.1 Agreia sp. PsM10
GGCCGGGGTCGGCCTGGCCGACGTCGTGCTCGTAAGTGAGCCCGAGGCCGCCGCGCTGCCTTACGCAGCCCCACAGCGGGTGGATGCCCGCAGTTCGATCGCCGTCTACGACCTAGGCGGGGGCACGTTCGACATCGCCGTGCTGCGCAAGGCCGCCGCGGAGGTGTTCGAGGTGGTCGGCGCTCCCGCGGGCATCGACCGGCTGGGCGGCGCCGACTTCGACGAGGCCGTCTTCCGGCTCGTGACCGCCGGTCTCGGAGAGGAGTATGCGGCGCTCGACACCACAGATCCCGCGGTGCTCGTGGCCCTGGGC
>NZ_JARUXC010000042.1 GCF_030433855.1 Agreia sp. PsM10
CTACACACACAAAGCACCATTTCAAACAATTGAGAAGCGAAGGCAAGTGATCTAAAATAAGTAACTAAGAGTCCATGGATAACCATGGATGAAAAGGGTGGTAGCACCTTCCCTTTTCATAATCTACCCCCCGAACCCAAGAAAACATCTCAAAGGTCTTTCCTGTGCTTTTTTGACCTTTCCTTAGGATAAAATAAAAAGTCGGTGGCGACTCTTGCTAAACCGAACAAGTGCGAAAACAAACGCGAAATCCCAAGTCAGTTCTCCCACCGTATCACATCAAGCTATTATG
>NZ_JARUXC010000043.1 GCF_030433855.1 Agreia sp. PsM10
TGCATACACAAACCGAGCCTTATCACGCTTCATCCCAGGCGACCAAAACAAAATCTTCAAATCCTGATACATCTTTGTAGCTCATGGATGAATACTTAACTTGCTCCTATGACTCTCTTCAAGATATCACTTTTTTCATCTCCGCATCATCAGTAATATAAATCTGATTATGAAATATCAACACACCTTGCACATCTACCAGTTTCACATCTAACTTCTGCGCCTCTCTGATACTATCCATAAATTCATTGTTAATCTTCAACATTCCCAACATAACAC
>NZ_JARUXC010000044.1 GCF_030433855.1 Agreia sp. PsM10
GCGCCACCTTTTTATCTTCATCATTGATGACGCGAAGCATCGCTTCGGTGGAGAGTTCGTCAATATTCTGGCTGGCCGGGTTGCGGCCTTCGGTGATCATCTGGCTGAGGTCGAGTTTCATGGCGGGCTCCGCAAAGGAATAAATTATTCAAATTACTAACCATCATAACGAATGATTAATTCATTGGGTGAGATCTTTTTTCGATGGATGTGGGGTGAGTCATGTTGCGGAGGATCAGATTGGTTGAGTGATGAGTATAAGCATTACGACCTGGGTG
>NZ_JARUXC010000045.1 GCF_030433855.1 Agreia sp. PsM10
GATTCTCATCCCCACAGGCAGGGGACGGGAATCGGCGTTCGCGAGCCGGCATCGGGGCGTTGGCGCCCAGCGGTGAGGCAGCCGCTCCAACACGTCACGCAGGTAGGCATACGGGTCAAACCCGTTGAGCTTGGCCGCCGTCTTCCGGGCGTTCAAAGTGAGTTGGCCGGACGGATACAAGCGAAGCGCGGAGACTGGGGCACCAGGTGCAGGTCGAATGCTGTGTCTGCCCACTCGCCCCAGGTGGACTCCTTGGCCACGACGCTATCGAGAAAG
>NZ_JARUXC010000046.1 GCF_030433855.1 Agreia sp. PsM10
GTGTGAGCGAGATAAAATTTTATAATTATCCGGTAATTTCTTTACTAAGTCAGTCATTAACACATCAGCACTACTGGTTATTTGATGTAGTGAATTATGTTCGAATTCCCTAAAAGTCGGTGTATATAATATAATTTTATCCGATTTTGAGAAACCAAACTGCTCTCTAATTATGCTGCGTTTAGATGACCCTTGTACTAATTCATCATTTCTGGGTAGTCCTACTTTAAACATTTTATTTGCTTCAATATCAAATGCTCTAGAAAATATTTCAGC
>NZ_JARUXC010000047.1 GCF_030433855.1 Agreia sp. PsM10
GCTCTCGAGGCAGCCATCCGCAGCAATTCCTTCAAATCCGGTTCCGTGTTGCCCGGCGAGAGATCGCTCGCGGAGGCCTTGTCGCTGTCGCGCGTCACCGTCCGAAAGGCGCTGGCCATGCTGGAAGAAGAAGGTATGCTGAGCCGACGGCAGGGCGCGCGCAGCGAGATCGGCTCGCGCGTCGAAAAATCGCTTTCCACGCTCACCAGCTTCTCGGAAGACCTGCGCGCGCGGGGAATGGAACCCGGCTGCGTGTGGATTTCCAAGCAATTGATC
>NZ_JARUXC010000048.1 GCF_030433855.1 Agreia sp. PsM10
TCATAATCCTGATAAACAACATCTTCCATATTTTGAAGGACTTCTTTAGCCGTGCTGGCCTTAATCGGTTGGCCGACTTTAATCGGTTCAATCGTTTTACGTTTACCAACACCCGCCAAAATTTGTGGTTGAATCATCGTGCCATTATTGGCAATCGCACTCGTCATTTGTAACATTTGCATCACATTGACGTTAATCCCTTGACCAAACGAGGTCGTTGCTTGATCCAACGGCCGCGTATATTGTAGTGATCCGGAAACTTCACCAGGTAACTC
>NZ_JARUXC010000049.1 GCF_030433855.1 Agreia sp. PsM10
GCGCTGCATGTTCGTGCGCGAAGGCGGCACTATGGATAATCCGGGCCGCACGCTGAAAGAGCAGAATGTGTTTGCGGTGATGAAAGAGCTGGGCTTCACCTCTGAGCTGTTTGCGATGCAGAGCGAAGTCTGGTTCTACGACAACATCAATGCCAACAATTTTGCCTTCCGTGAGCAGATCGGTTCAGAGAAGCGTAATCAGGGCAAAGCGGTGGATGACATGCTGCTGGTGCCGGAGATGAAAGCGTCACTGGATCGTTTCCCGAAAGGTAAG